>DATIDV010000023.1:0-26615 GCA_035456105.1 Rhodocyclaceae bacterium
GAAATCTGGTTGAGCGTTTCTTCTGCCGCCTCAAGCAATTCCGTCGGCTGGCAACACGCTACGAAAAACTGGCCACGCGCTTCAACGCCTTCTTGCAACTCGCATGCGCATATATCTGGCTAATGTGAACACGCCCTAGAATGTCGGAATGAAATCAAATACGAAAAACGGACTCGGGGCACTCGGTGGCCTCGTCTACTCCACTGAAGTCGGCCGGACTTGCCCCGGCTGCCGTCAGCCTGTCGCGCAATGCACCTGCAAGCAGAACACCGCTGTGCCTGCGGGCGATGGTGTCGTGCGTGTGTCGCGCGACAGCAAGGGGCGCGGCGGTAAGGTCGTTACAGTGATCAAGGGTGTGCCACTTGACGCGACCGCGCTCGCGGCGCTGGCCAAGACGCTCAAGGCTGCTTGCGGTACGGGCGGCACCGTCAAGGATGGCGTGATCGAGATACAGGGTGACCATTGCGATCTGATCGTCGAGCGACTCAAGAAAAACAACTGGGTGGTGAAGCGCGCAGGCGGTTGATCGGCGCCGCTTCATTGACCGTGCTATGCAAACCGCTTAGGCTCTGCGGCGGCGCGCCGGTCCAGGCAAGCATCGGGCGATTCGTCGTCTGAGCACTCCGGGGCTACCCCGGGGATGGGTTCTACCAGGGCATTCCTTTGCATGAGCGGCGGGCGCTTTCAGCGCCGGTTGCTAATGCGTCACACGACAGGCTGGACGGCGCGCCGCTTTCCATTTTCCGTGAGCCAACAGAAAGCATGTACGACGAAGAGGACTTGCCCGAGCCATTCGTCAGTCTGCACATGCGCAAGGTCGCACGTGCCTTGGCGCGGGCTTTTCTGCATGGAGAAAGCGTCGCAGCGGAATTGCAGGCACGCGGTGCCGTCGCACTTGGCCGCAAATGGCCCTGGCTCAAACAGCTTGCGCGCGCCACGCTCGAAGAGTTCGGCACGCCGCTGCGGGCCGATCAGCACGACAAGCTGCAGCAATGGATTCTCGAATTCCCCGCATTCGCTCTCGCCTTCGAGTCGGCCACGCCGCCGCAGATTCGTGCCTGGTTCACGTTTCATCCCGTCATGGGCCAGTCACCGACTGCGCTTGCACGCACGCTGAAGGGAGCCTTACCCGCATTACATACAGCCGGAGATCTGGCTAGCTGGTTGCAGCTCACGCCCTGTGAGCTCGACTGGTTTGCCGATGTGGCGGGCTGGGGCAGCAAGTCGTCTGTGCCAAAGTTGCTGCACTACGATTGCCACTGGCACGCCAAGGCGCGTGGCGGCTGGCGCTTGATCGAGGCGCCGAAGAGCCGGCTACTGGCGATACAGCGCAAGATCCTGCACGGCTTGCTCGATCTGATTCCTGCGCACGAGGCTGCGCATGGTTGCGTGCCGGGCCGCTCCATCGTCAGCAATGCAAGCTTGCATGCAGGTTCGCAAACGTTGCTCAGGCTGGACCTGCGTGATTTCTTCACGAGCATCCAGGCTTCGCGCGTGCATGCCTTGTTTCGCACGCTGGGTTACCCCGCAGAGGTATCGCGCTACCTGACGGGCCTCACCACGCACTGCGTCTCGCACGGCGTGCTGCGGACCATGCCGACGAACGAATACGCCTCTGTTCAGGCCACGCGCGATGCCAGGCTGGACGCAAGAAAATACCTGCAACGACATTTGCCGCAAGGTGCGCCCACTTCGCCAGCGTTGGCCAATCTCTGCGCGTATCGACTCGACCTTCGGATGGCCGGTGCGGCAGAGGAGTGCGGTGCGCGCTACTCGCGTTACGTCGATGATCTTGTCCTGTCTTGTTCAACGCCGTCGCGCCCGCACGCACGACGTATCGCGTTGATGGCTTACACCATCATTCTCGAAGAAGGGTTCGCGCCGAACGTGCGCAAGACGCAGATCATGTCGCGTGCGCAGGCACAGCGCGTGACGGGCCTGGTTGTAAATGACAAGGTGAATGTGCCGCGCAAGGACTACGACCTGCTCAAGGCGACTCTCACCAACTGTGTGCGATACGGTCCCGCTACGCAGAATCGAGAATCGCGCGCTGATTTCAGGGCGCATCTGCTGGGGCGCGTATCGCATGTCCAGCAGATGAATCCGTCGCGTGGCCAGCGTTTGCATGCGTTGTTCGAACGTATTGAATGGAGCGGTAGCCCGGCGATCGATGCCGGAATATAGTGGCGTGCTGCCGATCCGTTTGCCCCTTCATCTGCTGTCAGCCCTGCCGGAGCAGTTCATGACCCATCTCTTTTCGCCTCTCACTTTGCGTGGTGTCACCTTTGCAAATCGCATCGCGGTGTCGCCGATGTGCATGTACTCGTCGCAGGATGGCTTGATGAGTGCGTGGCACGGGATTCACCTTGGCACGCGTGCCGTCGGTGGCGTGGGTCTGGTGATTACGGAAGCCTGCGCGGTCTCGCCCGAAGGGCGCATCAGCCCGCAGGACGCAGGCATATGGAACGATGAGCAGGTGCAGGCGATGCTGCCGATCACGCACTTCATTCATGAGCAAGGCTCGGTTGCCGGAGTGCAACTGGCGCATGCGGGGCGCAAGGCAAGCACCTGGCCGCCGGGAACAGGGCTGGGCGCCGTGCCGGTGGCGGAGGGTGGCTGGCAGGTCGTGGCACCCTCGGTTGTGCCGTTCAGCGAGAGCTATCCGCAGCCCATTGCACTCGACCAGGTGGGCATCCGCAAGGTGATCAGCGACTTCGTTGCTGCGACTGATCGCGCGCTGGTTGCGGGCTTCGACGTGGTGGAAGTGCATGCCGCGCATGGCTATCTGCTGCACCAGTTCCTGTCGCCGATTTCGAATCAGCGTACGGATGAATACGGCGGAAGCTTCGAGAATCGTGTGCGTCTGACGCGTGAAGTGGTGCGCGCCGTGCGCGAGGTCTGGCCGGCGAATCTGCCGCTGTTCGTGCGCGTCTCAGCGACTGATTGGGCCGAGGGCGAACAACGCAGCTGGAACATCGACGAAACCGTTGAACTGGTGCGCCTGTTGAAGCGCGATGGTGCCGACCTCATCGACACATCCTCCGGCGGCATGCTGGCCAAACCCAATATTCCGCTTGCGCCCGGCTACCAAGTGCCGTTCGCACAACGCATCCGTCATGAGGCGGAAGTGGCGACTGGCGCGGTAGGGCTCATCACGACGGCTGCGCAGGCCGACGAGATCATTCGCAGTGGCAAGGCCGACTTCGTCCTGCTGGCGCGTGAGCTGTTGCGCGACCCGTACTGGCCGCTGCATGCCGCGAAGGAGTTAGGGCACGCCGTAAGCTGGCCTTTGCAGTACCTGCGTGCCGCGCCGGAGGGGTCGCTGCGGCGTGAGCCGCAGCGAGGTCCGGCAAGTTAGCCGCATCTTCAAAATAGCCATCATTCCCGCCTTCGCGGGAATGACGGCGTTGGTTTGGAACGCCGTCTTTTTACTCTCAAATGAACTGACCGCCCGAGGCCTCTATGCGTTGGGCATTCAGCCAGCGACTGTCCGAAGAGAGCAGGGCAGCCACTGCTCCACCGATATCCTCCGGTTGGCCTACGCGGCCTAATGCGGTGCCTGCGGCAATCATGCTGTTGAGTTGTGCGTTGTCGCGTACTTGTCCTCCGCCGAAATCGGTTGCGATGGCGCCGGGGGCAAGCACATTCACGGCGATGCCACGCGGGCCGAGTTCCTTCGCCAGATATTTCGTCAGGACTTCGATCGCACCCTTCATCGAGGCATAGGCCGAGTAGTTGGGCAGCGCGAAGCGCGTCAGGCCGGTCGAGACGTTGAGGATGCGGCCGCCGTCGGCAATCACGGGCAGCAACTTCTGCGTGAGGAAGAACACGCCCTTGAAGTGCACGTTCATGAGTTGATCGAACTGCTCTTCGGTGGTTTCGGCGAAGAGAGCGTAGCCGCCGAAGCCCGCGTTGTTGACCAGGAAATCGAAGCTGCTGCGTTGCCATTTGTGTGTCAGCGACTGCTGCACCGCTTCGACGAAGCTGCCGAATGTCGCGCTCTTCTCCATATCCAGTTTCAGCGCGACGGCCTTGCGGCCCATGCCTTCAATCTCGGCGACAACGGCGGCGGCTTCGGCCTCCTGGTTGCGATAAGTCAGGATCACGTCGACGCCTGTCTGCGCCAGATGAAGCGCGGCGCTGCGGCCCAGGCCACGGCTACCGCCGGTGATGATTGCGATCTTGCTGTCTGTGTTCGAGGTGTTCATCTCTGTATTCCTTCCTTGTTGAGAGGCCTGCGGTGCAGGGATGAGTGAAGTCTATTGAGGTGTTTGGCGACAACAAAGACCTGTGTATTGATTACACTGTTCATAAATATTGAACTATCCGGCGAGCCATGAATACACTTGAAGAAATGCACATTTATGTGCGCGTCGCCGAAATGGCGAGTTTCACGCAGGCGGCGGACAGCCTGGGTCTGCCTAAGGCTAGTATCTCCATGGCCGTCAAACAACTCGAAAGCGAAGTCGGGACACGGCTCCTGCATCGGACGACGCGCAAGGTCGAGATGACGCAGGACGGGCGTGCTTTCTACGAGCGCTGCCGCGACATGCTGGCCGACATGGAAGAGTTGCAGACCATGTTCCAGGGTGGCGAGCAGATCAGCGGGCGACTGCGCGTGGACATGTCGAGCGGCATTGCGCGCAACTTCGTCATCCCGCACCTGCCGGAATTTCTCGCGCAGCATCCGCGGCTGGAGCTCGAACTCAGTAGCACGGACCGCCGTGTCGACCTCGTGCGCGAAGGCTTCGATTGCGTGGTGCGTGTCGGCGCACTCGGCGATTCTTCATTGATTGCACGCCCGCTCGGGCGTTTCCGCCAGATCAACTGCGCCAGTCCGGCCTACGTTGCGCGTTACGGCATGCCGCAAAACCTCGATGAGCTGACGCAGCACCGACTGATTCACTATGTCAGCACGCTTGGCGCGAAGGCGACGGGCTTTGAGTACTTCGATGGCGAGCGCACACATGCCGTCGCCATGCAGGGCAGCATCACAGTCAACAACGCAGATGCCTATCAGGCGGCTTGTATCGCCGGGCTGGGTATCATTCAGGCACCCATGCCGGGGTGCTTGCATCTCGTCGAGTCGGGTGCGGTGGTGGAGGTCTTGCCGCAATACCCCGCCGAGCCGATGCCTGTGTCATTGCTCTACGCCAACCGTCGACACCTGCCAAAGCGCGCCAAGGTTTTCATGGACTGGATTGCGGAGCTGATGCGGGCGAACGTGGAGTGACGGGTGTTTCGATAATCGACGGCACTGACGGTCTCTAAAAAAGGACAAGACCGACTGTCTGTAGATTGATGCGAAATGCATCTTCACGGTGCTGTGATATTTGTGCACGACAGCACGAAATCCGCGCGTGCGCTGACATTGAGGCAGGTCAACCCCCATTACGCAAGCGAGGCGAAGAATGGCAAAAGGGCGGAAAGTTTTTTAGATTTCGTAGTGCCAGGACAGAAAAAACGTCGGCACATCGGAATTTGATTCGGGGCAAAACCAGAAACAATTTTCCGCCGGGACTTTTCATGTATGTCTTGGGAGGAAAAAGCTGTATGTCATACAGGATCTCGAATCGTCAGGGCTCGGGTTGGACGCATTTCATGGTGTATGTGGCGATGCTGCTCATCATGATCGGAACCACGATGGCCATACCGGCACACGCTGCCGATGTGGTGAATGCCGTTGCACCCGCAGCGCATGCCAGTGAAGCCAATCTCGTTTTGCCGCGGCTCGATGACCTTGCCACGGCCAGTTTCCTTTGGGGCGTGACGGGCTGGCAACTGTTGTCGGTCGGTTTGCTGGTGTGTGTCGGCGGGCTGATCTTCGGCGCAGTCTTCTATGACCAGATCCGCCGCCTGCCCGCGCATCGCTCGATGCTCGAAGTCAGCGAGCTGATCTACGAGACCTGCAAGACCTACATGATCACGCAGGGCAAGTTCCTGCTGATTCTCGAGGCCTTCGTGGCGACCATCATCGTGGCCTACTTTGGCTGGGTGCAGCACATGAGCGCCAGCGACGTGGGCATCATCGTCGCGTTTTCTCTGGTGGGTATCGCCGGCTCCTTCGGCGTGGCCTGGTTCGGCATCCGCATCAATACCTTTGCCAATAGCCGCACGGCGTTTGCATCGCTGCAGGGCAAGGGCTTTCCGGTCTATGCGATTCCGCTTAAGTCAGGCATCTCGATCGGCATGCTGCTGATCTCGACCGAGCTGATCATCATGCTCGCCATCCTGCTGTTCGTTTCGCCTGCGCTGGCTGGCAAGTGCTTCATCGGTTTCGCTATCGGTGAGTCGCTGGGTGCCGCAGCACTGCGTATCGCGGGCGGCATCTTCACCAAGATCGCCGACATCGGCGCCGACCTGATGAAGATCGTTTTCAAGATCGACGAAGACGACGCACGCAATCCCGGCGTCATTGCCGACTGTGCCGGTGACAATGCCGGTGACTCGGTGGGCCCGACGGCCGACGGTTTCGAGACCTATGGCGTAACCGGCGTGGCGCTGATCACCTTCATCATGCTGGCCGTGCCGACCGCCGCCGTGCAGGTTCAGTTGCTGGTGTGGATCTTCGTGATGCGCGTGGTGATGATCATCGCCTCCGGCCTGTCGTACTACGTCAATGCCGTGCGCGCACGTGCCAAGTATGAGAACGCCAAACACTTCGATTTTGAAGCGCCGCTGACCTCGCTGGTGTGGATCACGTCCTTCGTGTCGCTGGCCTTCACCTTCATCGTGTCGTACCTGCTGATTGGCAAGATTGCCATCGACGGCGTGGTGTATTCCGATCTGTGGTGGCAGCTGTCGGCCATCATCACCTGCGGCACGCTGGCGGGCGCCATCATTCCCGAAGTGGTGAAGGTGTTCACCTCCACCGGCTCGCGTCACGTGCGTGAAGTGGTCAAGGCATCGAATGAAGGCGGCGCGAGTCTCAACGTGCTGTCAGGCCTTACCGCAGGTAATTTCTCGGCATTCTGGATCGGCCTGATCATCGTCGCGCTGATGGGCGGTGCCTATGTTGTGTCGCAATTCGAGCTTGCCGCCATCATCAATCCTGATCCGACCAAGGCCGCCATCATGGCTGCGGTGTTCTCGTTCGGTCTGGTGGCCTTCGGCTTCCTCGGCATGGGGCCGGTGACGCTGGCGGTCGATAGTTATGGCCCGGTGACGGACAACGCACAGTCGGTGTACGAACTCTCGACCATCGAGCAACTGCCGAACATCACGAGCGAGATCAAACGTGACTTCGGTTTCGACCCTGACTTCGACCGCGCCAAGGATCTGCTCGAAGAGAACGACGGCGCAGGCAACACGTTCAAGGCCACTGCCAAGCCGGTGCTGATTGGCACGGCCGTCGTGGGTGCGACGACGATGGTGTTCTCCATCATCATGCTGCTCACCAATGGCCTGACGAGCAATCTCGACAAGCTCTCCATGCTGCATCCACCGCTGCTGCTCGGTCTCATCTCGGGCGGCGCGACCATCTTCTGGTTCAGCGGCGCCAGCATGCAGGCGGTGTCGACCGGCGCCTACCGTGCGGTGGAATTCATCAAGCGTTCGATGAAGCTCGATGGCGTCACCAAGGCATCCTCAGAGGATAGCAAGAAGGTTGTTGAAATCTGCACGCTGTATGCGCAGAAGGGCACCATCAACATCTTCCTCGCGGTGTTCTTTGGCACCTTGGCCGCGGCCTTCGTCAATCCGTTTTTCTTCATCGGTTACCTCGTCTCGATCGCCATCATCGGTCTCTACCAGGCCGTGTTCATGGCCAACGCCGGTGGCGCTTGGGACAACGCCAAGAAGATTGTCGAGACCGAGTTGCGTGCCAAGGGCACGGCGCTGCATGCCGCTGCGGTGGTGGGCGATACGGTGGGCGATCCGTTCAAGGACACCTCGTCTGTTGCCATGAACCCCATCATCAAGTTCACCACCTTGTTCGGTTTGTTGGCGGTGGAGATGGGTGTCGGTCTCGTTGCACAAGGGCAGCAAGGCCTGGCCTGGTCGATGGCTACGCTCTTCCTGTGCCTCAACCTCGTGTTCGTGTGGCGCAGCTTCTATGGCATGCGCATCGATGCTGGCGACGTTGCAGCGGATGAAACAGGGGAGAAGGTGAGCGCCATCGGTATGTCCGAGGCAAAGCAAACCGGTTAAGAGTCTCTCAAGAGACGGTCTGATGCAGGACCTGGGCCAGCGAGATCCCTCGCTGGCCTTTTTCGTTTACGGATGCATGCGGAAAGGTGTGTGTGGTGCGCGATCCTGGTGCGCCACCGGCAGAACGTGCGCCAGAATGACGTTGTGCTATGCAGCAGGATTGTCCTGACGATCCGCAGGCGAGAATACGAGTGGAGGTGAGGTGACGCTAAGCTGCGGCGGTGTCCAGCCTGTCAGGCGGAGCCGCCTAAGGTGTGACCCTTACGCCTTTTTCAGAAAGCAGGCCTTGAGCATGAAGCTGCCTGCGTCCATCTTGCAGTCGACTTCGTGATCGCCGCCGACGAGGCGGATGCTCTTCACCTTGGTGCCTTGCTTGAGGGTGATCGACGAGCCTTTGACCTTCAGATCCTTGATCAACACCACGGCGTCACCGTCCTGTAACACTGTTCCGTTGGAATCCCTGACCACGGCATCGACTTCCTCCGTTGCGGCGACTGCGACCATGGGCCACTCGTGGCCACAATCCGCACACACGAAATTCTCTGCATCCGGGTAGGTGTTTTCCAGCGAACAGACCGGGCAGGCGGGAATGTTGGACATGTTTTTTCCGTGAGGCGGGTGGCGAGGGGCGGTGAGTATAACCGCTCGTCGCGGGCCCCGACTTGATCCATGTCGAGCACCTGAGATTGCCTGTTGATACGGGTATGCCCATGTTTTGGGATAGCGGGCCCGACTCTTGCTGGACGAAACCCGCAGAAGCGCATCACACATGCGTTAAGACTCATCCCACGACATAGATCGAGGAACGCACAAATGAATCACCAAGATACGACATCGCTCGATGTCGCTCTGGCCTTCACCAAGGCCTGGACCAGTCGTGACATGGATGCCGCAGCAGCCTTCGTCGCTGATGACGTTGTCTTTGAAGGACCGAACTATGGCGCCAAGCGTTATCTCGAACGCCTCACCCGCCTGGCCGGCTCGGTGACAGAGCTGGAGATGATAGGTGCCTACGGCAAGGGTGACAGGGCGCTGATCATTTACGACCTGCACACGGGCGAGGAGGGCACGCTTACCTTCGTCAAATGCCTTACGGTGCACGACGGAAAGATCGTGCGCGACGAACTCACCTCCGAGAGTTTCAAGATCCGAGATATGCGGAACGCGTAATGCAGTGCGTAAGGCGGAACGCCTTCGGCGGTTCCGCCAGCCGCCAGGAGGCGGCTCTACGTAACGTACGTAAACGCCCTGGCCCGGCGGAACCTCCTGTGGAGTTCTAGTCTACGATCCAGCCTGCGCCGCATACATGTACGCCCGTGTCAGTGGCAGCGGCTGCACCAGCGGCTGATCAGCCTTCACTGCGACGATCTGGTGCAGCGCGATCCAGTTCTGGCGGAAGCCATGCGCGCAGCCCGCGAGGTACGCGCGCCAGATGCGATAACGCTTGTCGCCGACCATCTCGCGCAACTGCGGCCCCTTCGCTTCGAAGCGATCCGTCCAGAGGTCCAGCGTCATCGCGTAGTGCATGCGCAGGTTTTCCACGTCGGTTGCCTCCAGCCCGCCGGCAGCCATCTCCTTCAGCGCCAGGCCGATATGAGGCAACTCGCCGTTGGGGAAGACATAACGATCGATGAAACGGCCGGCACCCATCGGCGTCTCCGCCGAGTTCGGATCGCTCGATGTGATGCCGTGATTCATCACCACACCACCGTCTTCCAGCAGATCGTGAATCTTGCGGAAGTAGCTTTGCAGATGCTGCAAACCGACATGCTCGAACATGCCTACGCTGGTGATCTTGTCGAACTTGCCTCGCACGTCACGGTAGTCCATCAGCAGCACGTGGCACTGGTCTTCCAGTCCCGCTTCGCGGATGCGTAGCGTCGCCAGATCGAACTGCCTTTGCGACAGCGTGATGCCTGTGCACTGCGCACCATAATGCTTCGCCGCGCGCAGAATCAGTGCGCCCCAGCCACAACCGATATCCAGTAAACGTTCACCGGGTCTCAGGCGGATTTTCGTCAGGATGTGATCAATCTTCTGCTGTTGCGCGGTTTCCAGCGAGTCACCTGCATCACGGAAATAGGCGCAGGAATACACCATCTCCTCATCCAGCCACTGCTGGTAGAACTCGTTCGACACGTCGTAATGATGGCGGATCGATTCTTCGTCGAGCTTGTGTGTGTGGCGCACAGGGTGTGCGCGCAAGCGGCTGGCAGCGTCGTCGCTGAAGCCGCTCACGAGCTCTGCGATCACCGTGCAGATATCGCGGATATGTCCATCGATATCCAACTCACCCTCGGCATAGGCCTGGCCAAGAGTGTCGAGATCCGTGTTGGCAAGCTTCATCAGCACCTTCGGTGACTTGATGCGCAGAGTCACCCTGGGTTGTGTGGACATCTCCTGGGAGCACCATCGGAATCTCTTGCCATTCCATAGCTCAACCGCCCACGGCAACCCGCTACTGGATCGCCATGAAGCGATGAAACGCTCGACGCGCTTCTCGAGAAAACTGCTGGGCAGGGCGGCTGCGAGCTGGAACATGAAGGCCTCCACATTGTGGGATTTCGGGGCCTGAAAGCGCGGCCCTGCGCTTTTCCAAAAGACTAGCAAACGACGCGCCAAATCGCCTTGGCGGCCGGCAACTGAAAAGCCCGGGTGGCTGAGGCAGGGCGCAGCATGTACGCACGATTGTGAACGGAGCGCGAAGCGTCGTTTGTGCGCTACCTAACCGATGAAAAAGAGCTCAAGCGTTTGAAGCACGCACAAGCGCGGCAGTTCCCGCCCCTCGGGGCGGAGCAAGGGTTTCGTGCGGTATGCCCGCAGGCTTGCGAAGTCGACTGGCAATGCAGTGCCAGTCGTGGGGCGGGAGCGGGGTGGCTCGTCAGAGCCGGGAGAGAGAGAGGGGGGAGGTGGCGTGACGCGCAGCGTGTGAGAGAAAGAGGAAGACGCCAGAGAAATTCCGCAACGGCCCACAAATAAAAAAGGGAAGGTCACCAATCCTTCCCCCTCTCGGCCCCTGGCCACCGTCACCCATTTGGGGACGGAATATCAAGCCACATCAATGATGATGGCCATGCTCTCCATGCACGTGCTTGTGTGCAATCTCTTCGGCCGAAGCGGCACGCACGTCGACCACCTTCAAGCCAAAGCGCAGCGCCTGACCCGCCAGCGGATGATTGCCATCGAGCATCACCACCGGACCCTTGATCTTCACCACGTTGTAGTGACGTGGCTCGCCATTCGCGCCCACACGTTCAACGAAACCACCGACCTTCACGCCCGGCGGAAACTCCGCCTTTGGCATCGTCGTCACCAGCGTCTCGTCGCGCTGACCGAATGCATCGTCAGCAGACAGCGCCAGCGTTACCTGGTAACCCGGCTCCTTGCCTTCAAGCGCTTCCTCGATCTTTGGCAGCGTATTTTCGTAACCACCATGTAGATAGACCGTCGGGTTCTTGCTTTCTTCGATCAATCGGCCGTTGGCGTCGAGTACCTTGAACATCAGGGTGACGGCGGTGTCTTTTTCAATCTTCATTTCCTGGACCTGTAGAAACATTTTGCAAGGCGGCTATTCTGGCTGATCCTGCCCGCCATGGAGCCTTTGTGAAGGCTCTTTTTTTGCAAAATCCGCTGTTGCAAGGCTGATACAATCTTCGCCGGAGATGGCATTCCTCCTTTAACCGCCCACGGGGCTGATGATGCCTGCATTGTTCCTGTTCAAGCGGGATGGTGCGGGCGCACATTCTGGCTCCACCGCTTGTCCAGGTTTGTGCAATCACTTACACGACTGGACGCTTGTGACAAATCCCCTTCATTCCGAACTGCCCGGCCTGCTGCGCTACATGGGTAAGTGGCTGCTGCTGGCGCTTGCCGTCGCAGCACTTGCGGGTTCTGCTTCAGCCTTTTTCCTGTTCTCGCTCGAGTGGGCGACTGCGACACGCATGGCGAATCGCTGGCTCATCCTGTTGCTGCCTCTCGCGGGTTTCGCCGTGGGCTGGCTTTACCTGCGCTTCGGTCAGCAGGTCGAGGCAGGCAATAATCTGCTGATCGACGAGATACACGATCCGAAGAAAGTCGTACCGCTGCGCATGGCGCCATTGGTCCTCGGTGGCACCATCGTCTCGCATCTGTTCGGTGCTTCGGTGGGGCGCGAGGGCACGGCCGTGCAGATGGGTGGTGCGCTCGCTGACCAGCTGACGCATGCGCTGAAACTCAAGCACGAGGATCGTCGCATCATCCTCATGGCGGGCATCAGTGCCGGTTTCGCGTCGGTGTTCGGCACGCCCGTGGCGGGCGCCATTTTCGGGCTTGAAGTGCTGGCCATCGGCCGCCTGCGTTATGACGCCATCCTGCCGTGTCTGATCGCGGCCATCGTGGCTGACCAGATCGGCTTGCTGTGGGGCGTACATCACACGCACTACGTCATTGCATCCGTGCCGGCGCTGACGGCATGGGGAATTGCCGCCATGGTGATTGCCGGGGCCGTCTTTGGTTTGACCGGCAGAGGCTTCGCAGAAGCAACACACGCACTCGGAGGGTGGATGAAGCGCTGCATTGCATACGCACCGCTAAGGCCCTTGCTGGGGGGCTGCGTCATAGCTGCGGCTGCATGGTTTTTCGCGGCAGACCGCTACCTTGGTCTCGGGATTCCGACCATTGTCGAAGCCTTCCTGCAGCCGCTGGCGCCGTATGACTTCGCGGCGAAAGCAGTCTTTACGGTCGCCTCGTTGGGTGCTGGCTTCAAGGGCGGCGAGGTGACGCCCCTGTTCTACATCGGCGCCACACTGGGCAACGCCTTGGCGCCGCTGCTGCACATGCCATTCTCGCTATTGGCGGGGGTCGGATTCGTAGCGGTCTTCGCGGGCGCAGCGAATACGCCCATTGCGTCGACGCTGATGGCGATGGAGTTGTTTGGTGCCGAGGCCGGCATGTACGCTGCCATCGCCTGCGTGGTCAGCTATCTCTTCTCCGGGCACACCGGCATCTATCGCTCGCAGCGGGTCGGTGCTGGCAAGCATCGGCATTTGCCGGAGGACATGCGACTTGGCGACGCGTCAGTGCATCGCAGCGGGCAAGCGCGCCAGGCTGCCAGCGGCGAATCGGAATCCTGAAACGGCAGCGCGTTTTCCCGTTCAGTTCTTGTCGTAGCGGATCTGGAATCCCAGCTTGTCGCCAATGAAGCCGCAGGACATGTAGAACAGGTGGTTCTCCTGGCTCATGCAGCCGGTGCTGAGCATGAGCTTGTAGCAGTTGGCTGCCACGGCACTTTGCTGGGCGTGTTTCATGAGGGCCTTGCCTACGCCCATGTGGCGCGATGTAGCCGCGACGATAACGTTCTCGATCACGCCAAAGGGACGGCCGCCGCGCGACAGGTTCGGGCAGATGTAGAGGCTGTATGAGCCGATGAGGGCGCCGTCATTTTCAGCCACGGCGACGTGACCGACTGCGCTGAGGGCTGTGAATATGGCTCGGGCCTGCTCGGATGACAGAGGCGTGTCCGGCGGGCGGTTATATTCTCGGTACAGATCAATGACGCGCTCGGCTTCATCGATCAACGCCAGGCGGATTTGCATGCTGCGTCCCCACGTTCTTGTCCAGGTGCCATGCCCGAAGTCTAACGCGGCGATGCGGAATCTGGTCCTTCGTGAGCACCCATTCTGGTCTCGATGACCATCTGGCTAGTCTGAGATGAGCAGGTGACTGGCCCTCGCGAGCGGCTAATACCGACCCAGTGCGGTTCTTCGGCGTCCAACTGCGAACGACAGCTATGCTGTGCAGCAATTGCAATTCTTCTGACCGGCCCCGCCACACCTTTCGTTCGGCGCCGGCCCACCTGGTTTTGACTTTCATGATCGATAAGCTCGAACTCAACCATCTCCGGATGCTCAGCGCCCTCTATGAGCAGAAGACCGTGTCGGCTGCGGCTGAGGCGCTCGACGTCTCTCAGCAAGCCGTGAGCCTCCAGCTCAAGCGGATCAGGGAGATTCTTGGCGATCCCCTGTTCGTCCGCACGGGCCACGGCATGGCGCCGACGGCCTATGGCCAGCTGATACAACCGCATGTGCGTCAGTTGCTGGCGCTAATCCACGCGATGCCGATGCCGACGTCGATCCCGCTGGAGGACATCGAGCGCACCTTGAGCATCTCCGCCACCGACCATGCGCAGCGCATCATCGTCGGCGACCTGATTCGCGAGCTGCGCCGCGCGGCACCGCTGGTCAAGGTGAAGATCTCCAACATCGAAAGCGCCGGCTTGGTCCGGCGGATGCAGGAGGGTGAAATCGGCGTGGCCTTCACATCGAATGACTATGTGCCCGAAGGCCTGCTGTCGACCGCGCTCTTCACGGAGAGATATGTGTGCGTCGCTGCCAGGTCGCTGACCGAAGGGCCAGGCGCACTGCCCTTGGAGGCCCTCGTGGCACATGACTTCCTCGTGGTGTCTCCTGCCGTGCCGAGCTTCGACGGCTCGGCGGGAAGCTGGTTCGAGCAGCAGGGGATGCGCCGCCGCGTCGTGGCGTCAGTGCCCTCGTTCTTCATGGCGCTGGAGTATCTGCGGCAGTCCGATCTGGTGGCCTTCGTGCCGTCACGGCTGCTGCCCTGTGAAGGGCTGTTCGAGGTGCGACTCGAGAAGTATCCGCCAGGCTTCCAGGTGGTCGCGGCCTACCATCCTTCTGCAACGTCTGACCCGCTGCTTACCTGGGTGCTCGACCACGTGCGGGCCAGGTTTGGTACGGCGAGATAGCACCGCTTGTACCCGCTACAAGCGCGCCGCCATGGTGCGCAGCGCAAGCCGCTCCTAAGCTGCCGAGCATCGCAACTCAGCAATGGACAGCATATGAGCACTAAGCTAATCAATCCCGCGGGCCTGTATGACGGAGCACCCGTCGGGATGTCGCAGGCCAAGGTGGACCTGGAATCTCGCCTCGTCTTTGTCTCGGGCCAGGTGGATTGGGACCGTGACTCGCGTGTCCGGCACGACACGCTGCAAGGCCAGGCCGAAGGCGCCATCGAGCACCTGGCCACCGTGCTAGCGGAGGCCGGCTCCTCGCTCGAAGACGTTCTTCAGCTGCGGGTGTATGTTCGCGGCGAACTCGCGGACAGCATGTCGCAACTCGTGCCGGTGCTTGCCCGTCACTTTGGATCAGTTCGTCCTGCGTTGACGGGCATCGGCGTGGCTTCCCTGGCATCACGTGACACTCTTATTGAGATCGAAGCGTTGGCCAGTTGGCCCAACAGCCGTGATGATTCTCGCCGGAGACCGTAACGCCGAGCACCTTGATGCGGCCGCTGGGCGACAGCGTCGTGATCAGATCAGACAAGCGCGGGTGATCAAATCCACTGGATTGTGCAGGAGGCGCTTCTCGTGAGGTGGCCGTCGACATCAGGCCTTGCTCAGGAAGAGACCAGCCACGTCGAGCAAGCGATTCGCGAACCCCCACTCGTTGTCGTACCAGGCGTAGACCTTCACGTGCGTGTCGCCCAACACCTTGGTGAGTGTTGCGTCGAAGATGCCGGAGGCGTCGTTGTGAATGAAGTCGGCTGACACCAGCGGTTCTTCGTTGTATTGCACGATGCCCTTGAGCCGGCCCTCGCGGCTCGCTGCAAGCATGATGCGATTGATCTCTTCCACCGATGTAGGCCGCGCGGCGATGAAGCTCAGATCGAGCATGCACACATCCATGGTTGGCACGCGGATCGAGAAACCGTCGAGACGGCCCGCGAGTTCGGGCATGACGAGTCCGATGGCGGATGCTGCGCCTGTCTTCGTCGGGATCATCGAAGCGACAGCGGAGCGCGCGCGGCGTGGATCCTCGTGATAGACGTCGGTGAGCACCTGGTCGTTGGTGAAAGAGTGGATGGTCGTCATCAGGCCGCTGACCAGACCGATCTCGTCGTGCAACGGCTTGACCAGCGTGGCGAGGCAGTTGGTGGTGCAGGAGCCGATGGCGATGATCTGGTCGCTGCTCTTGAGCAATGCGTCATTCACGCCAAGCACGATGGTGGCATCCACTTCCTTGCCACCGGGGGCGGAGATGATGACGCGGCGCGCGCCGGCCTGCAGGTGCGCCTTGGCCTTGTCGCGCGTGGCGAAGCGGCCCGTGCATTCGAGCACCAGATCGATCTTGAGCTGATCCCACGGCAGCTTTGCCGGTTCGCGTTCTGCCAGAACGGTTATGCGGTCTCCATCGACGATGAGCTCGTTGCCGTCGATATGCACTTCGCGGTTGAACCGGCCATGCACGGTGTCGTGGCGGAGGAGGTGGGCATTGATCTGCGGCGAGCCCAGATCGTTGATGGCGACGATCTGGAAGTTGTTGTGCTTGCCGCTTTCGTAGAACGCGCGCAGTGCGTTGCGGCCGATACGGCCGAAGCCGTTGATGGCGACTCTGTAGCTCATGGTGTTTTTGCTCCGATAAAAAAAGCATCGTCATCCCGGCGAAGGCAGGGATCCAGCATCGCGCGTCCAACTGGATCCCGGCCTTCGCCGGGATGACGAGTTCTGGACATGGACGGCTTCGACAACGACTTGACAGCACCAGTGTCTCGCGCGACGCTTGTGGCGTAAACGACTTATTTCCCTCAAATACAGTCACTGAGATTCATGAGCCGCCACATTGCTTTTCTCGTTTTCCCCGGATTCCAGCTGCTGGACCTTTCCGGCCCGCTGGCTGCATTCCAGGTCGCGACGCTGCGCACGAGCACGCCGGAGGCGCCGGCCTACACCTGGGAGGTGTTTGCGGAGCAGGGCGGGGTGCTGCCCAGTTCGTGCGGCGTGCCGATCTCGTGCGGCAGCATTCCGCCGGACATCCCCACGCATATCGACACGCTGATCGTGTCTGGGGGTACCGGCGCCTGGGTGGCGCGTGAGTCACCGGTATTGCGCGCCTTCATCGCCGCTGCGCCGCAGTTCGCACGGCGCGTGGCGAGCGTGTGCAACGGGGCATTGATGCTGGCCAGCGCCGGTTTGCTCGACGGCCGCCGCGCGACGACGCACTGGCGTGTCGGCCCGCAGTTGCAACGCGAGCATCCGCGCACGCGCGTGGATAGCGACCGCATCTTCGTGCATGACGGGCAGATATGGACCTCTGCCGGCGTGACGACGGGGATTGACCTCGCGCTGGCGATGATCGAGGAAGACTACGGCGTCGAGGCGGCGCGCACCACGGCACGTGACATGGTGGTGTATCACCGCAGGCCGGGTGGGCAGTCTCAGTTCTCGACCTTGCTGGAGATGGAGCCGGCGTCGGACCGCATCCAGCTCGCCTTGCGTCATGCGCGCGAGAACCTGCGCGAGAATCTGTCGGTGGAGCGGCTGGCCGAGGTGGCTTGCCTGAGTCCACGCCAGTTTGGTCGTTCGTTCCTTGTGGAGACGGGCGCGACGCCCGCCAAGGCAGTCGAACGCCTGCGTGCCGAAGCTGCGCGACCCCGCGTGGAAGAGGGTTCTGAACCTATTGAAGTGATTGCCCGCGATGTCGGCTTCAGTGATCCAGAGCGCATGCGGCGCGCATTCGTGCGGGTGTTCGGCCAACCGCCGCAGTCGCTACGCCGGGCGAGCCGGGCATAGCGACGGCCTTGTCATGACGTGGCTTCCGTAGCCGCGGCAGCCAGCTTCAAGGCGTGCTCGCGTACATCCTTCGGCCAGCTTGCGATGGATTCGTGAAAGCCCGTGTCGTTGCCAGCAAACAAGGCGCGCGACGCTTCCTCGAATCCTGCCGCGTCGCCCGCCAGGGCGCTGATGAAGCGGTAGGTCGATTCGCGGGCGAGGCGGATGCGGTCAGTCTCCCGGCTGGCGCGCATGGCGTGTTCGACCAGCTTTCGCAATGACACGGAAGCGCCGCCCGGCTGTGAGGCCAACCATTCCCAGTGACGTGGCAGAAGGGTGACTTCGCGTGCGGTGACACCAAGCTTTGGGCGGCCCGCTGTTTTTGGGGGCTCTGTGTGTGGTTCGGCTGCTTGCGGGGCCGGTGTCACGGGCTTGGGCACACAGCGAAGCACGTGGGGCAGTGAAGCGCACAGGTCGATGTCGATGCGCTCGCTGGTCACAGCGTCGAACATGAAGACGGTGGTCTGCGGATGCGCGTCCACGAAGGACTTGGCTTCGGTGGCCACGGCGGCAGGGGTGCCATGGGCGACGCATTTCGAATCGGCGAAAGCGATCCAGGCAGGGGCGGTGGCAATTTCAGTGTTGTTCATGCTGGCGGACTCATAAAAATTGAGTTGCCAGTTTTACCCGGGTGAAAATAAAAGTCAATATCACCCGGGTAAAATAATTGCCTTGTGTGCAAACATTGAACGTTTATTTCATTGCCACCAATGTTGTTGCCTGAAAAGCATCAAACTCGGCTTCAGAAACGACCTTGTCGGCGTTCCTATCCATCTTCACGAACACGCCTGGAGACAACGTCGAATCGCGCTGCTCGGTCTGGTTGATGGCGCCATCCCTGTTCCTGTCCACCTCTTCGAATGTGAGCATGGTGTAAGTGATGGGACGGTCGCCATCGCCGGCACTGCCGGCGTCGTCGTCCGCGAATGCGGGAAGGGGGGTCAGGCACAGGGCTGCGCCGACCATGATGATCTTCGAGATATTCATTCGGGTTCTCCTTGTGGTGCCAGAAAGGAGGAGGGCCTCAACCGGGAGCCGGACACCAGCGACTGCATCGGTTGTCAGGGCGATCGTTTGATGGCCCGTCAGCAGGGGTTAGATCTACATTTATAGTGCAATGTTCTTTTTTTTCTTGTTCCGTTCGGCATTGTTTATAACTTTGCCGGAGGCCGCGATACGGATGGGCGGCGCGCCAGAATGCTCCTCGAAATCAGGTGCCAGTTTCATCCGGCAGTCGAAGGCAAACGCATGAAAATGCGTCTGCCTCGAGCGCGATCACTTCGCCGTGCTTACTTCACTGCTGGCTGAGGTGGATTGCCCTTGTTTGCTGCCTGATAGGTATCGAATTCGGACTCGGACACACGTTTGTCGGCGTTCACATCCATCTTCTTGAACAGGCCCGCATCCAGCTTCGAACCTTTTTGTTCAGCCTCGTTGATGGCGCCATCCTTGTTCTTGTCCAGATCAGCGAATGTGAGTCTGGTGTAAGTGGTAGGACGGTCACCATCCCCGGAGCTACCACCCGGGGCTGCGTCTTGCGCGAATGCGGCGAGCGGACTCAGGCAGATGGCAGCGCCGACGATGACGATTTTCTGGATATTCATTCGGTTTCTCCTTGTGGTGCCATACAGAAAGATTGCCTCAATCGGGGCCGGACACCTGCGGCCTTGTCGATTGTTCAGGCTATCGTTCGATGGCCTGTTGGCAGGAGTCACCTTTATAGGGCGATGACATTTCTTGTTCTGTTCGCAATCGCTCATAAGGTCGTCGGGGAGGGGCGACACTATCCTGCTGGAATGCGTCAGGCGCGTGTGCGGAATGGGTTCAGATGACGCGTTGGTTCGTGCTGTTGGCGCAGGCGTTAGCCATGCGCTGCAAGCAGATCGCGCCGGGTGAGCATGCCTAGCACACGCCCCTCGTCTGCAGCGTCTACGACGATCAGGCGGCCGACCTCTTCCAGCACCATGTGATCGGCCGCTTCGCTTAATGAGTGGGCGCCGGTGATGATGGCAGGCGCGCGACGCACCAGGCTGGCGAGCGTGGCTTCCTCGTCGATGGAAGGGTCGAGTACCTCGCGCCGGCTAATGAAGCCGCAGAGCCTGCCGTCTTCATCAAGCAGCGGGTAGCCCTGGTGAGCTGCTGCGGGAAGATGAGATTGCAGCCAGTGACGCGTGTTACCGACGAGGTCTGTTCTGTGCATGCAAATGACATTGTGCGAGCAGGCGCTGGCGACGCGAATACCGTCGAGAAAATCTGCGTGGTATTCGCTCGGCACGCGAATACCGCGCCGTGCGATCTTCTCGGTCATGATTGTCGTGCGCATGCTCAGGCTGGAGACGAGATAGGCTGCGACGCAGCCGCCCAGTAGTGGGACCAGCGCGGCGATCTGATGCGTCGTCTCGAAGGCGAAGATGACCGAGGCGAGCAGCGCTCGCGATGCGCCAGCGAACATTGCCGCCATGCCAACCAGTGCGGCGACGCCGACATTGATGTGGGCCGTTGGCAGTAGTGTGCTGGTGGCGTGTGCCAGCAATGCGCCCAATGCGCCGCCTATGGTGAACAGTGGTGCAAGCGTACCGCCGGATGTGCCACTGCCGAGTGCAATGACCCACGAGGTAAACTTCGCAATGCACAGGACCAGCAGCGCAGAGACAGCGAGCTGTCCGCCGATGGCCGCTTCGATATTGGTGTATCCGACGCCCAGCGTGAGCGGCTGCCACCAGCCGATAAGACCGACAGCAATGCCGCCCACGGCGGGCCACCACATCCAGTGGATCGGCAATCGGTCGAAAGCGTCTTCTACCGCATACACGGCACGCGTGACCCATACGCTGGCTACGCCTGTGACAAGCCCGATGAGCACATAAAGCAGCAAGGCGCCGCCGGTCTGCGGCAATACCGTTTGCATGGCAAAGACTGGTGCACTGCCCAGCGTTCCTTCACGTGCGATGGTTGCGACGATGACGGCGAAACACACGGGGATCAGCGATCGTGCCTTGAATTCGAAGAGCAATAGCTCAACCGCCAACACCACGGCGGCGATGGGTGAGTCGAAGATGGCTGCCATGCCTGCAGCCGCTGCGGCTGATAGAAGGGTCTTGCGTTCGGTTGGCGTGATGTGCAGCAGTTGGCCTAGCAGCGAACCGAGTGCGCCGCCAGTGGCGATGATCGGGCCTTCGGCTCCAAAGGGCCCGCCGGTACCTATGGCGATAGCGGCTGAGAGCGGTTTGAGATAAACCATGCGTGGCGGAATGCGGCTGTCATTGGTGAGGATTTGCTCTATCGCTTCCGGGATGCCGTGGCCACGAATGGCTTTTGAACCGTAGCGCGCCATCAATCCGACAATGATGCCGCCCGCAACCGGTACAAGAATCACCCAGGCGCCCAGATGATTGCTTGCAGGGGAGACGAAGTCGGTAGAAATGCGCCCATAGAAAGCGAGATTGGTAAGCAGGCCGATCAGCGCTGTGAGCAGGCGTGCGATGCATGCTGCAAGGAACCCGAGCACGGCAGCCAGTAGCGACATCCTCAGGATGCGATGGTCGAGTGGAGTCTGCTCCCGCGGCAATCGCGCAGCCTGCATGGTCAGGTCAAGGGCAGCGGAGATGGGCAAAGGGCCGTTGCCTCCGTGTGCCGAAGGCGGTCTGGGATATCCGGGGGAGTTCATTGGAGTTCAGCCAGAGTGCTGCGCGCGCCGCAGGGCTCACGCCGCAACAACATCAGGCGCTGCTCGCCATCAAGGGCATGCCTGGCAACACCGGCGTGACCATCGGCGACCTTGCCGGACGGTTGCTGGTGCGCCATCACAGCGCGGTGGAGCTGGTGGATCGGCTCGAGCAGAAGGATTTTCTGCGGCGGGACAGTGATGGTCAGGACGGTCGCCGCGCCTTGCTGGTGCTTACGGCAAAAGGCGAAGCCGTTTTGCTGGAGCTATCAGCTTCACACCTGGAGGAGCTCAGCCGGGTTGGGCCGGAGCTGTCTGAGATGCTGTCGTTATTTGTGCCAAGGGGTGGCGCAGAGCCATGAGCGCGCAGATATGCAATTCGTCCCGGACGGGGCGAGCGCCATCCGGGACGATATAGGACCAGGAGCGGTAGCGCTTAACTGCAGCGCGTCAGCACCGAAGCCGTCGCAATCAATTCGTCCAGCAACGCCATCGAGGCCTTGCCCGAACAGGTCAGCGGGTTGAGCGTGGGCTTCTCCGCGTACTTGAGCAGTAGCGATGGATTGACCTTGGCGATGTTGACGTGACCCATGGTCCAGCCGCCGAAGCGACGTTCGCTGATCTCTTCGTAGCTGAGGATGCGGATGTGGTCGTGGCGCGTGTCGCGCACGATGGTGTTGTAGAGGTCGTTGACTTCGTCTCGACCGCCTTCGAGGACCTGCATGAACAGGTCGTCGCTGTAGCAGAGCATGCCGGTGATGCCCAACGCGGCATTGTGTTCGCGGGATTGTTTGAGAATGGCGTCGACGATCTCGCCGGTGAGCGGCGCAGCAGCGTGGCTGGCGTAAAGCAGGCGGACTAACATGGCAGGCCTCGGTTCTATTTACAGTTTGATCAGCGATAGAAATTCGCGACGCAGGCTGGAGTCCTTGAGAAATGAGCCGCGCATCACGCTGTTGGTCATCTTGGTTTCGGAATCCTTCACGCCGCGCCAGTGCATGCAGAAGTGATCGGCTTCCATGACAACGGCAAGCCCGTCGGGGCTGACCTTGGTCATCAGCACTTCCGCCATCTGCGTGATGGCCTCTTCCTGGATCTGCGGGCGGCTCATGACCCACTCGGCCAGTCGTGAGTACTTTGACAGGCCGATCAGGTTGGAGTGCTCGTTGGGCATCAGGCCGATCCACAGCCGGCCCATGATCGGGCAAAAATGGTGGCTGCACGCACTTCGCACGGTGATCGGGCCAACGATCATCAGCTCGTTGAGGCGCTCGGCATTCGGAAATTCGGTGACGGTGGGCGGAGGCATGTAGCGCCCGCGGAACACTTCGGTGAGGTACATCTTGGCAACGCGGCGCGCTGTGTCCTGTGTGTTGTGATCACTTTCGGTGTCGATCACCAAGCTTTCGAGCACGCCCTGCATCTTGCCTGCGACTTCTTCGAGCAAGCGTTCCATTTCGCCGGGTTCGATGAAGGCAGCAATATTGTCGTTGGCGTGAAAGCGCTTGCCGGCGCGCAGGATGCGCTCGCGGATGGTCGTCGAAACCGCTGTCGTCGCGACGGCGTACTTCTTTTCCGACCCTGAATTGCCTGAGTTATTTTCGCTCATGTCTGGCGTGGGGGCTTGTTGTCAGAGGAGTGCACTATGCGCCAAACAGGCCTCATCTGTTAACATCGCCCGCTCTCATGCTAGTCAAAGACATCCAGAAACGCCTGCGCGATCACGGCGCGAAACCCGGCCACGAACAGCGTGTGCTGAGGGCCTGGTTGCGTGCGCAAGCACTGGACGCAGGGCCGCAGAAACGTCTCGTGCAGGATGTGTTGCCGAAGAGCGTGCGCGAGTTGCTTCCCGCCTTGAGTGCGGAGCTGGATGGGCTGGCGCGCGTCAAATCCGAACACCCCGCCGAAGACGGCTCGGCCCGCCTGCTGGTCGAACTGGCCGACGGTCAGACCGTGGAAAGTGTGCTCTTGCCGCGCGATGGCGTGTGCGTGTCGACGCAGGTCGGCTGCGCGGTTGGCTGCACTTTCTGCATGACCGGCCGTGAGGGTTTGCTGCGTCAGGTGGGCAGCGCCGAGATCGTGGCGCAGGTGATTCTTGCGCGTGCGCGGCGGTCGGTGAAAAAGGTCGTTTTCATGGGAATGGGCGAGCCGGCGCACAATCTCGATAACGTGCTCGAAGCCATTGAGCTACTCGGCACGCTGGGTCAGATTGGCCATAAGCAGATCGTGTTCTCGACCGTGGGTGATCGCCGTGCATTCGAGCGGCTGCCACAGGGAGTAGTGAAGCCTGCACTGGCGTTGTCACTGCATACGACACGTGCCGATTTGCGCGAACAATTGCTGCCACGCGCGCCACGCATCGACCCTGAAGAGTTGGTCGAGCTCGGCGAAAAATACGCCCGCGATACGGGCTATCCGATCCAGTATCAATGGACCTTGCTGGAGGGCGTGAACGATAGCGACGAGGAAGTCGAAGGCATCATCAGATTGCTCACCGGCAAATACGCGCTGATGAATTTCATTCCCTACAACACGGTGGCCGATCTGCCCTACAAGCGGCCGAGCTGGCAGCGCGCCGCCACCATGGCGGGCATGCTGCATCAACGCGGCATTCTTTCGCGGCTGCGCAATTCAGCGGGGCAGGATGTGGAAGGCGGTTGCGGTCAGCTGCGCGCGCGCACGGCGCGCGTGGAATTCAAGCGCAAGGCTGCGCTGTAACCCGGCTGGCGGCTCAGGCGGAGGGTCGCTTGCGTAGCGGGTCCAGCAACATGCGCAGATTGTTGTGATCGAGTTCGTACATGATGGCGAGCAGTTGCCCTAGCTGGCCTTTCGGGAATCCCTCGCGCGCAAACCAAGCGAGATAAGGGCCAGGCAGGTCGGCGAGCAGGCGGTCCTTGTATTTGCCGTAAGGCATCATTTGAGTAACGAGAAGCTCGAGATCTCGAGGATGCATGGCGTCCGCAACGGATAACAGTTGAGATGCGGACGCAGCGGACTCAAAACGACTAGCTTGAACTGGCCCCGCTAGAGGCGGAGGAGCTGGCACTCGATGTATCGGAGGAAGCTGCGGACGAATTGGTGTCACGGCCAGGAGCGATTGGGGGCGCATTGGGCGTGCGGTCCTCATCCTTTGATCCACCACCGCAACCGCATAAGGAAATCCCGATCAGCCCCACCATGATCTGACGGCTGATTTTCCGGGTGAATTGATGTGCATTGCTCATGTTGGGGTTCCTACGAAGAAGCGTTCGGTTGATCAAGGGCGAAGGAGCGGAGTCTCCTGGCCGGGCAACACTCGGCCATTATAATAAGCCACGAGCCAATCGTTTTCCGGTAGCCCGAATCAGCCGCCTGAGCGGTGGGGCACACCGGATGAAAGTGTTGCCGACTTTACTGGAGCTTTGGGTGGGCATACCTCCGGCCCCCGGTCAGTGTGGGCGGCTACTTCGGGAGGGCCGGATTCATGATGCAGAAGTGTTCGCCAGACGATCAGGCTGTATCCGGCACTGTGCGGCCGTGTTGAGCCTGCCGTGCTGCGAGCGCTGATGCCGCTTTCGGAACCGGTGCGGGGCGTCCGCCGAGCAGGCCCTGCAGGCTCTTCGGGTTTGAGCGTGCGCCGCTGGCGAGATAGTCAGCGAGCAGGGCTTGGCGTACGTCGTCGGGGGGCTGGCCGCAAATTCCGGTGAGATACGCAAACAATGCATCGACCAGTATTTCTGGCGATAAGCCATTGGTCTTCCCCGTCTCTCGCCACAGCCAGTCAGTGAAATCGAGGAGTGCATTGAAGGCTGATGGCTTGTTTAGCAGCAATGCAAGGCTCTGCTTGAAGCGGCCTGAGTTGGCGACAAGATCCCAGTAACGCGCCAGGCGCGTGAAGCGTTGCATCGTGGCTGAATCGACCGAATCGGTCTGCTGCACGATGTAAGGCGGCTGCGGGTCGTACACCATGGCAAACGACTCGGTATGACGAGCGATTGGCGTGCCGCGCAAGCGCTTGAGGATGCCGAGCTGGATCTCGTGTGGCTTGATGGCGTGCAGGCGGTCGAAGCCTTCGGCGAAGCTCTCCAGCGTCTCGCCTGGCAGGCCGAAGATCAGATCAGTGTGCAGATGCGCGTGGCTGTCGTTCATCAGCCAGCGCAGATTGGCTTCCGTCCTGGCATTGTCCTGTCTGCGCGAGATCGTTTGCTGAACGACCGGGTTGAAGCTCTGGACGCCGACCTCGAACTGCAGCACGCCGGGCGGGAAGAGTGCGATGACTTCCTTGAGGCGATCCGGCAGATGGTCCGGGATCACCTCGAAGTGTACGAACAAATTCTCATCAGGCTCATTCGTCAAGCGTTCGAGGAAGAACTGCAGGATGCGGATCGAGGCATCGATCTTGAGGTTGAAGGTGCGATCCACAAACTTGAAGTTGCGCGCGCCGCGTTTGTGGAGCTGATCAAGTTCGGCAATGAAGGCATCCAGATCAAACGCCCATGCGGTCTTGTCGAGCGAACTGAGGCAGAACTCGCATTTGAACGGACAGCCCCGCGAAGCCTCGACGTAGAGCAGACAATGCGCCAGATCGGCATCGCTGTACTCCGCGTAAGGCATGACGATTTCGTCGAGCGGCGGCTGTTCGCCCGCAATGACTTTCATGAGTGGTTGCGGCCCGTGAATCAATGCGCGGCAGAGCTTCGGAAAACTCACATCACCCCAGCCGGTGATGAGGTGATCGGCCAGCCGCACGATCTCCTGCTCTTCCCACTCGTAGCTCACCTCGGGGCCGCCCAGCACGATTTTAAGGGCGGGTCGCGCTAGCTTGAGCAGGCGCACGACTTCGGTGGTTTGCAGGGCGTTCCAGATGTACACGCCAAAGCCGATGACCTGAGGCTGGCCATCGGCTTCGCCAAGTTCTGCAAGCAGGGCATCAACGACATCCTGCGGAGCGCGCGCAATCGTGAATTCGCGCAAGACGGTTTGCTTGCGTAACTCATCACTACCGTGCCGTCCCATATTGGCCAGCAGGTAGCGCAGACCGAGCGAGGCGTGGATGTATTTCGCGTTGAGCGTCGAAAGGATGATGCGGGGGCTGGCGCTGGACATGCCCCGATTATCCGCTGGATGCCGCCTGTAGGTGGCAGCGCCTCGGCTGAAGGCGGTGAGGATTTCGCAGGAAGCGTGCGCGCGTTCAGCTGGCAGACGTCGAAAAGACAGGCG
>DATIDV010000024.1:0-71728 GCA_035456105.1 Rhodocyclaceae bacterium
CATGGCCCGCTCCTACGCCAAGGCTTGCGCTCTGTTGGACAGAGATCGTGAACAGCCTCTAACGCGCGACTGTAAAGCGCTTCTGCACATGGCGTGGTTGTTCGATCTCATCGACAATTGCCACCGCCAGATCTGCCACGGAAATCCCTGCAGGCTCCTTGCCATTCATGAGCAGTTCTTCCCCGCCCAGACGGTAGTGGCCGCTGCGCTCACCCGGCGCCAGCAGCGCAGGGGGCGAGAGAAAGGTCCAGTCCAGACTGTGCTCGCCGCGAATGCGATTGAGCACTTCGCGTGCGGCCGAGGCTCCCGCCTTGTAGGCCTCGGGGAAGCCTGCGGTGTCGATCAGTTGCACACCCGGCGCGACGAACAGGCTGCCTGCACCACCGACTACCAGCACGCGTTTGACGCCGGCCGACTTGATGCCGGCGAGGATCGCCTCCGTACCCTGCAGGAACAGCGTGTAGATTTCCGGCTCTTTCCAGCCCGGGTTATAGGCGTCGATGACTGCGTCATGCCCTTGCACGGCGCGGGCGACCTGCGCCGCATCCAGCACGTCCGCCTCGACCACATTCACGCCCTCCTGCGCGGCGTACTTGCCGGGGTTGCGGGCCAGTGCCGTGACCTTATGGCCCCGTTGCAGGAGCTCCTTGAGAACGACTGAACCTACGAATCCGGTGCCACCAATCAGTGCGACTTTCATGACCTGCTCCTTGTGTTGAAATGACCTGACCGAACAATAGGCGCTTCACAAAGGCGGCGGCAGTCGCTAAATTCAGACAATTTATTTAAGCTGAGCTTCACAATGACCGACTTCAATCGCATGGCCGTGTTTGCCGCGGTCGTCGAGCAGGGCTCGATGAGTGCGGCCGGGCGGCGCCTCGGCATGAGCACCTCCGCCGTCAGTCAGCATCTGCGTGCGCTGGAGCAAAGCTATGGCGTGACGCTGTTGCACCGGTCCACGCGCAAGCTCTCGCTGACCGATGCCGGCCAGCGTTTCGCGCGTCACTGTCAGGCCATGGTGGCGGCCGCCGAGCAGGCTCAGCAGCAATTGCGCATGACGCGTGACGCGCCCTTCGGGCAGCTGCGCATCTCTGCGCCGGTGGGGTTCGCGCGGCATGTCGCCCCGGCCCTGGCGCCCTTGCTGGCGGCAAACCCCGGTCTCGATCTGCACCTCATGGTGGCCGACGAACTGATCGACCTCATCGACGCGCGCATCGACCTCGCATTGCGCGGTGGCCGCCTGCCGGATTCTTCCTGGGTCGCGCGCCGCCTGTGCGAACTCGGCAGGGTCTTGTGCGCGGCACCGGGCTACCTCGCGGAGCACGGCACACCGCAGACGCCAGCCGATCTCTTGCAGCACCAGTGGATAGGTTTGTCGCAGGGCGACGCCGGCCTGCAGATCACCCTGGCCGACGCTGACGGCCACGAAGAGCAATTGCGCTGCGAGCCGCGCATCACCAGCAACAACCAGCTCAGCTTGCAGCAGTTATGCGTCGCCGGGCTCGGCATTGCGCGCATGGTGCGGGCCGACGTGGATGAGGACTTGCGCAGCGGCCGCCTCGTCCTTGTTCTACCCGACTGGCAGATTCCCGGTATCGCCAGCTGGGCCGTCACGCCCCAGCGCGACGCTCAACCGGCCAAGGTGCGCTACGCCATCGAAGCCATGCAGGCTTATCTGCTTGGCATGCCGGGGAGCATTGCCTGAGGCGCGGGCTTGCCAGAGATTCTTGCCGGCGATGACCGCAATCGGTGCGCTGGCGCAGACTGATCGAAAATCTACGAACAGATGTCCGCCCCAACAAACAGGAAGCAGCATGTCTCAAACGCCCCGCCGCACGCCCGAGCAAGTCGCCCGGGCCTTTCTCACGCCGCGCAGGCCGGATCGACCTGCGCCGCCTTTCTTGCCTGATGCCCGCCGCTTTGTCGCGGACGGCCCCATCGGCAAGGTCGCCGGCCGCATCGCAGGCGAGGGCCCCTGCGTCATCCTGCTGCACGGCTGGGAAGGCTCGCCCGGCGATCTCTCCGGCCTCGTGCCGCCGCTTCTCGCGGCGGGCTTCAGTGTGCTCGCGCTGGACCTGCCGGCGCATGGCGCATCGGAGGGTGAACGTGTCTCGATCCCGCTCGGCGCGCAAGCCCTGCTCGATGTGCAGCGCGAGCTTGGCGCACAGCACGTGTTCCATGCCGGCATCGGCCACTCCCTGGGCGCTGCCATTCTTGTGCATGCCATGACGCTAGGATTCCGTGTCGAGCGCGTGGCGCTGCTCGCCGCACCCGCCCATGCCGTCGACTACGCCCGCGACTACTGCCTGCGTGACGGGCTCGACGCGCTGCAAACCGAGCAGATGCTCGACTTCATGCACACACGTTTCGGCGTGGACGTGCGTGCCATCTCCATGCCGGCGCAGGCTGCGATGCGATCCGAGCCGGCGCTGTTCGTCCATTCCGACGATGACCGCGTGGTGCCGCTTGAAGACAGCCGCCTGACCGCCCATGCCTGGCGTGGTGCGCTTCACGTAACAGTTGAAGGCCTGGGGCATGCGCGCCTGCTGCGCGATGGTGCTGTCATCGAACGCGTGACGCGCTTCGTGGGCAAGGTCGCGTAGCCGCGGAGCGTTACGGGCAAGGCGCCGTGGCACGTGAAACCCTTCACGATAAAAAATGGCGTTTTCATCATTTTTGCCAGGAAGTGCGTTAAGTTCCTCCAAGGTGGACCCGTTAAATCGCGAACAAGGCGGTAGGGGGCATTGTGCGCAGAGCGTTGGAAGAGGGCTTCGTCATTGCCATCGTCGGGTTCGGACTCGGCGCGGCGGTGTGGCTGCTGACCGGGCGGGTCTGGCTGGCCCTGCCGGTGTGTGCCTTCGGCGCGACGCTGCCGCTCTGCTGGCTGCGCCGTCGGGACGACTCCGACCTGCGCGAGGCAAGTCGCCAGGCAGCTACAGAGCGTAACCAGCACGCGGCCACGCGGCAATTCATCCAGCGTCTGCTTGATGTCGTGCCGATGCCCATCTACGTCAAGGACGCCGACAGCCGCGTCATCATCGTAAATAGCGCCCAGGCCGAGCAATGGGGCGAGGCCCGTGAGGCGGTGATCGGCTCTCACTCTTTCAAGCTCGCACCAGACAGCGAGCGCACACGCGTGAGTCTCGCCGAAGACCGGCAGGTGCTTGATGGCGAAGTCATATACAAAGAGGAGCACTCGCGCGACGGCCCCTCCGGGCAGGACCAATACCGCGTCATCGCCAAGGGGCGCTGCGAGGATCCCGAGGGCAACTACGTCATCGTCTGCGCCCGCTTCGATACCACCAAGTGGCGCCAGGCCGAGCGTGAAATGTATCAGGCGCTCGAACGCGAAGTGTTGCTGCGGCAACGTAACCAGGCATTCATCCAGCGCGTCATCGACGTCATTCCCGACCCCTTCTACATCAAGGACAGGAACGGCCGCCTCGTACTGGTGAATGAGGCCTTCGCCAGCGAACGCGGCCGCACCCCCGAATCCATGCTCGGCATGCTGTCCACGGCCGTCGCGCTGCGCCCCGAACTGACCACCACCACCGTTGCCGAAGACGAAGCCGTGTTGCGTGGCGACATCGTCGACAAGGAGCAGCACTACATCATGCCCACCACCGGCGAGGAACGCTTCCGCCTTGTCTCAAAACGCCCCTGCGTCGACATGGATGGCCAACCCGTCGTCGTCGTCGCCCACATCAACATCACGCGCTGGAAGATCGCCGAGCGCAAGCTCGCGCGCATGGCCCATGAAGACGAGCTCACCGGCCTGCCCAACCGGCGCCGTTTTCTCGCTGAAGCAGAGCGCCTCATCAGCGCCGCCATCCGTCACTTCAGCCCGCTCTCGCTCATCATCTTCGACCTCGACCACTTCAAGCACATCAACGACCAGTATGGCCATGTCATAGGCGATCAGGTCCTGCGGGAAGTTGCCAGCCGTGTCCGGTTGCAGCTTCGCAACGAAGACCTGCCGTGTCGCTGGGGCGGCGAAGAATTTGTCATCCTCCTGCCGATGACAGACATTCCCATGGCCATCCCCCTCGTTGAGCGCCTGCGCGAAGCCTTTGCCGCGGCGCCAATCGAAGTGCAAGGCATTTCACTCGCCGTCACCATCAGTGGTGGAGTCGCACAGAAGCGCGATAACGAATCCCTCAACGAGTGTCTTGCCCGTGCCGACAATGCGCTGTACACGGCCAAGCGCGAAGGGCGCAATCGCTTCCTTGCGGCGTAAGAGCCTGTTCACGACCTTTGGAAACTCGTGAAATACGGCTGAATCTTCTTGAAACGCTGCAAAAAATTCGTCATCCCGGCGAAGGCCGGGATCCAGTACCGGGCGTGCGATCTGGATCCCGGCCTTCGCCGGAATGACGATGGTTTTACGGGGATCGTGAACAGCTTCTAAGGCGGAACGTCATCTCGGAAGATCCGGAGGTTCCACCAGCCGCCATCAGGCGGGGTCACACGGCAGCAGGCTTCGCCTTGCGCCGGCTCCATGCCAGGCCGGCAAGGCCCAGCGCGGACATCAATGCTGTCGCGGGTTCTGGCACGTCATTCGCGGCGGCATACGTGTAGGTGAGAATGGCGCTGCCGGCAAACGATGTCAGATCCGATCCGCTACCAGGCAAGAAATCTGTGGTCCTGAAGCCGTATCCAAACAATAGCTGCGATCCGGGAATGCCAGTCTCAAACGCAGCCAGATCGGTGAAATTGAATAGCTCGTCTACTGGCGTCTCTGCACCAGTCGTAATGCCGGTCAAATTGGGGTCTGTGCCTGAGACGATGACCGGAACGTCCGTCTGCACGCCCAGAATCACATTCTGGCTTGGCGCCGCACTGTTGCTCGCAAACACGAATAGCCGGGTGGACAGATCAACCGTTTCCGGGAAAGGCGCGAGGTCATTCACGATCTTGGGTATGTACGAACCGATCAGCTCGAGGCTCACTCCTTGTAGCGTTCCGAGCACTGGATTGAATGCCAGTGCATTGATATCGAATGGTGTGAAGTCACCCAGGTCCTGAGCAAGGCCTGGGATGTTCTGCACGATCACGGCAGCCTGAGCCGAGCTTGAAAGAGCAAGGAACAGGGAGGTGGCTAGTACAAGTGGTTTCATGCGCATGATGTCTCTCCAGAGAGGTGGCGCTGACACGAAAGGGCAGCGCGATTTTGACGATTGTGGAAATGCGGAGCCGGGCTCGATAGCGAGCACAGGATTGAACGCAAGACCACAACGCAAGAACCGTGCGATGCCGATTGCATTTGAATGCATCCTCAGGCGCAGCCGCATTGGAAATCAAAGAATGGAATCCGCAACGGCCGCCGCATCGGGTAGATCAGCGCCGACCGTAAAAATAATCGACAGCCTGCACTGAAGGCTAATGCTGCCTTTCGCGCAATAGGTGCAGCAAATGGGGTAAAAATGACCCGCCTGTTACGCTGGATTTCAGTGGCGCGCTGACGAATTGCTTTTCTTGACAATGCTTAAAACAGTACAAAGGCATATCTTGACGAGCTCAGAAAACAATACTTCGCCTGGATTGGTTGTCGCCATTCGCACGCGTGTTCCTGCAGGCTGTTCAGATGTGCTCACGGCCCCGCGCGATAGCAGCCAACGCCTCACTTCACAGGCGAGAGCAGTGGAGGAATGCGCGCTGCGAGTTCGTCGATCAACACACGCAGGCGGAAGGGCATGGCGCGTGCCTTCGGCCACAGCGCATGTAGTGGAAATCCATAGGGCATTGGCTCATTGAATACGCGCAACAGTTCGCCGCTCGCGAGCGCCGGAGCCGCCAGCCACTCCGGCAGGCGTGCGATGCCGAGGCCAGCCTTGGCGGCCTGCATGTTCAGCTCGATGTTATTGCTCGCGAATGTCGCTGGCATGTCGACGTCCCGAACCTGGCGGTCTGCGTCGAAGAAGCGCCAGCCATGCGTGCCGTTATCGCCCGCGTAACTGATGAAGCGGTGTGCGCCGATCTGCGCGCAGAGCTCGCCGATGCTGCCAGGCCGGCCATGCTTGTCGAGATAGGCCGGCGTGGCAAAGGCACCGATCCACTGATGACCGAGCAGGCGTGCGGCGAGCACCGCGCTGTCGGCGAGCACGCCGGAGCGCACGGCAAGGTCCCAGCCGCCCTCGATCAGATCGACACGCCGGTCCGTGGCAGACACCTCGAAGCTCAGCTGTGCATGTTGCGCGGCAAGTTCCAGCAGCAAGGGGGCGATCAGCACATTGCCGACCAGTGTCGGCAGTGTGATTCGCAAGCGCCCCGCAGGCGTCTGGCGACCCGCGTCGATGGTGGCATCGGCCGCGTCCAGCTCGGCCAGCGCGCGGCGACAGCGCTCGTAGTACGCCTGGCCGTCTTCCGTCAGGCGCTGCATGCGCGTGGTGCGGTGGAAGAGGCGCGTACCGAGCCGCGCCTCGAGTCGCGCCACGCCCTTCGCCACCGCCGAGCGCGTGAGCCGCAAGCGCTCCGCCGCCAGCGCGAAATTTCCGGCTTCCACGGCCGTCACGAAAACCTCGATGCCATTCAGTCGCTCGCTCATTGGTGCCTCTGTGGATGCAGTGAATGGACGCAATTGATCCACTGGGGAGTACTCGTCGTCAATAGACTTCATTCACTTTCTACCGCAACGAGGAGCCTGACATGAAGACCACAGCCCGCATCTGGGAACTCCCACGCTTCGGCCGCGCCAACCTGTGCCTTGCCGAGCGCCAAATTCCCGCACCCGGCCCGCACGAGATTCTGGTGCGCGTCGATGCCGTATCGCTTAACTACCGCGACCACCTGCTGATCGAAGACCGATACGGCTGGACGCCGCCGCTGCCCTTCGCACCCGCATCGGACCTCGCCGGCACGGTCATCGTCACGGGTGAGGGCGTCGCGCGCTGGCGCGGCGACGAGAAGGTAATCAGCAGCTTCTTCGCCGGCTGGCTCGACGGCCGTATGCCGGCAACCGCCTTCCCGCTCGGCGGCCCCGGCCCCGGCGTACTCGCCAGCCACGTCGTGCTGCATGAAGACTGGCTCGTCGCCGCACCCGCCGGCCTCAGCGCCGTGCAAGCGGCCACCCTGCCGTGCGCCGGCCTCACCGCCTGGACCGCACTTGTCGCAGAAGGCGCGCTGCACGCCGGGCAGACCGTGCTCATCCACGGTACTGGCGGCGTCGCATTGTTCGGCCTGCAGCTCGCACGCCTGCATGGCGCGGATGCCATCGTCGTTTCCGGTTCGGTGGACAAGCATGACAAAGCCCTGGCGCTCGGCGCGACCCACGTCGTCGCCCGCGATGGCGACTGGCAAGCCAAGGTGCAGCGCCTCACCGACGGACGCGGCGTTGACCATGTGCTCGAAACCGTCGGCGGCGCCAACCTCGGCCGCTCGCTCAAGGTGCTCGCCCGGGGCGGCCGCATCGCCGTCATTGGTGTACTCGACGGCATCGAACTCAGCGCCGCCTTCCCGGACCTGGTGCGTACGCAGGGCCTCATTCAGGGCATCAGCGTTGGCGGCCGTACCGAGCTCGAAACCTTCACACGCGCCGTGCAGCACAACGCCCTGCAACCGGTGATTGCCGGCGAATACGCATTTGACGAAGTGCCCGCTGCGTTCGAGCATCTCGCGCGCGGGCCGTTCGGGAAGGTGGTGGTGCGGGTGTGAGTGGGCGAGTTGAGCGGGAAAGAGGCAGAGACGAAGGCAAGACGTTATCTGTATGTCATCATCGCTGTGCTTCCCGTTGCAGGACCTGATGTAGGGTGGGTTCGGGAGCGCAGCGGCAACCCACCACGCATGCCGACGAACGAAGGGCGGGTTGCTTCGTCAACCTGCCCTACTCGTTCGAAACCCCAAATGCTTCGTATATCTGCCTTGGTAGGTCGGGTTAGCAAAGCCTAACCCGACACGCAGCGTCCCACAGTCATCCGAGCAATAGCAATGACGGCTGCAACGCATGAACATGTCGGGTTACGCCCGACAGGCTAACCCGACCTACAAATTGCTCCACTCCGAAATCTGCCGACTCGGCTATGCGTGCATTTCGGCAAAGCGGTCTGAGCGGAAGACTGCACACTTGAGTCAGGCGGCCGCGAGCTTGTCAGCGTGCCGATGGACCAGTTTCCATTCGCCTTGTTCGCGACGGAAAATCTCGGTAATACGCAGATCCATAGGCGCGGCTGGCTCATGGCCTCGAACGTTGACTACCGAACGTTGAATTCCCACCCAGTACGCGAAGTCTCCGCTTGCGGCCATGTGCATGATCTCGAACTCGTTCTTGCCGCCTGGAGCAAAGTGTTCGGCGCTCTTATTGTTCGCTGAAGTAACTTTGGTGGCGCCCTGAACGCAGTCGCCGTTCGGACCGAAGATTGTGGCTGGATCTTTAGTAGCAGAAATAGCCTGAAGCGGTGCCGGATCGCCGCCGGCAAATGAATCGGATGCAGCCTTCCGAAGGATCATGAATTGCCTGAAGTCTTGTATGTCAGTCACTTCGCTTCTCCCTTGAGTTTGCAAACTAGACCTTCGGGGCCGAGAAGATTGGGGGTCTTGAGATTGCCCGTGATGTTTCAAAGAAAATCTTGTGAGTGCGTTGCAAGGAATCCCAATGGAAGCCGATGGCAGGAGTCCGAAAAAGACGGCGCAATTTTCATGCCCTTATGCGCAGGTACGAAGAACCGCCGCTGCGCTCGAAAATCGCTGGCGTCTCGAATCGCTCATTAGCTTCAACGCAAAAAATCCCCCACTCAGAGGCTTTTTCTTTGGGTTTTTACAGGAGTGGCCGAACTGAAGGGCTTCTCGGATTGGGGCACAAAGGACCCATCAAACGGCGATATCTGGAACGCATCCGGATCCCATCCAGCGTCGGTCACGAGGTCTATCGCTTCCCGCGTATGACTGAAAACTCTTGCGTGTTTTTGGTCACTCACAAAGCAGACGCTATCGTCATCACTGTTGCCGACGTAGCCCAAGCTGAACACCTGCGCGATATATCCTGACATAGCTGTCTCCGGGGTATAGGCGAGAAAAAAATATAGCGTGCGAAATTCAAAAACGAAAGGTTTCACGCCTCTGCTGGTGGGGGCCATGCAGGACGTTGGCGCCAGTCCGTCAGGCCCTCGATTCGTCAAGCTTGCTCGTCGGGCGGGTGCCGATAGGCTTGGAGTATTCGGAACCGACGGGAGCCAAAGCGCTCAAATATTGCCCGAACAACGGAGATGTTGAAATGCCTAGTGTTCTCGCTTTGGGCCTGGATCCTGCCGTGGTGGACTTCAAGGAGACTCCGGGGATTACACCTGAGCTTGTCCGAGCATTCATTGAATCTCAACTGCTGCGATTGAGTGGCCAAGGATATGAAGTTGAAAGTTGTCTCGTTGATCTTGGTGAAACGGCAGAGGTCACTGCTGCCAGGCACCTTCGCGAACGAGAGTTTGACTGCATCCTGTTTGGTGCGGGGCTTCGTGCTGAACCACAGTTGTTGCTATTCGAAAAGCTCGTGAATCTGGTGCACGCAATGGCACCTGACGCGAAGATTTGTTTCAACACTACGCCTGCCGATACGACGGAAGCTGTTCAGCGCTGGGTGTAGCTCACGCACGCATGAAAGGGCCATAGAAGTGTGCACACAGCAATCAAGCCGCGCTGTCGCGCGGATCAACGTTCTGAACTCCGAAGCTACGCCTTACGATGTAGGCGACAGCTCAGCGCTGATAGAGATCACTCTGACAGAGAGGTTTGCCGGAGATATGGATGGCACATCAACTGTCCGTGCGTTGCAGGTCAAGCATCGTGACGGGTCTGCCAGCATGGTGAGCTTGCAGCGATTTGTCGGAAGACTAGGGGATCGACAAGGAACCTTTGTTCTCCAGGGTGCAGAATCCATCGAGGACGAAAAGATTCGGGCGACATGGTTTGTTGTCCCGAAGTCCGGCACCGACGGCCTCACGGGTTTGCGGGGAGAAGGCGGCTTTGAAGGGGAGTTCGGCAAAGGGTCCCTCGGCAGTCTGGACTATTGGTTTGAATGATGGACGTGCGTTCTCCATGAAGTTTCTTTTCGACTTCCCTCACACCAAAACGCTGTAGAAAAACTCATTTTTGGCGTGAATGTAAAACTGAGCACGACATCGCCCCTCCAGAACAGCTCCGAATCGACGATCGTGAGTTCGGGAAGGGGCAACGGCCCCGTATAAGGATTTTGGAAATCCGAGTTTTTCTACACCCTCGTTGGGCGCTATAACTAGCTAACGAGTGCTAGCTAAGGAGCATTCATGCGCAACGATGAAGAGCAAATCCGACAGCTCGTAGCCAACTGGATGACGGCAACCAGAGCAGGTGATGTAGATGCGGTCCTGAGTCTAGTGGCTGACGATGTTGTCTTTTTGATGCCTGGGCGGCCACCCATGCGCAAAGACGAGTTCGCTGAAATATCCAAATCCCAAGCCAGGGCAGATGGCCCGAAAATCGATGGCAGCTGCGAGATCCAAGAGATCAGGGTTCTGGGAAGCTGGGCATTTATGTGGTCAAAACTGACCGTTGCCGTAACGCCCGATAGTTCGCCGCCCATCGAGCGTCTTGGTCACACGCTGACAATCTTCAAGAAGGAAGCGGGGAAATGGGTCATTGCTCGAGACGCAAATCTTCTCTCGCCTGTGCAGCAACCACCCACATGACACCAAATCCTTCCATCGAGAGGGCTCGCCCGCAAGCTGCGCTTGTGGGTCCCCTTCGCGGCTTCGCCGCTGCGATGGCCCCTCAGGTCAAACGCCAGACATCGCAACAGCGGAGGGAGACACAAATGGACGACGATCTTCATCTCATGTCGCGAGAACAACTCATTTCTGAGGTGTGCAGGCTTCGCGACGGCATCCGAAAACATCGAGACAGTACGGGGCAAGAGCTGTGCTGGCATCACCCCGCTTTATGGAGTTTGCTGCCCGAAAAGTCAGATCCCATGCCGGCTGTTCCGGAGTGGCCGCAATTCATGGCCGGATGTATTCAATATCGCTCGTCTCTTGACACGCAGGTGCCGAATGCCCCGTGCACTAAAAAACCGTACGGCGACGACGATGCATAACCATGCGTTCAAACGGACCGTGCCAGCGGGGTAGCCTGGCCTCGTCAGGTGAAATGGCGCGTCATCTACTCTGGGGCACATCATGGGTATCTCACTGGCTTGGGTCGCTGTAGAAGAACTGAGTGCCGACGAAATATTGTCGCTGCTGTTTTTGGGCAGGACAGGGGCGTCCCGCACGTTTGCATGGGGCTCGATTCCGTAAGGAGCAGCACATCGGGGACTGTGCCCGAGCCGTGCGCTCAAAAAGCATGCGGCGGTGCTCTCCGATGAGACGCTGTGCCAGGCGGTGCATTTCGCGCTCGAAGAAAACATCTATTGCAACTTCAACGCCACCGAAATTGCCCTCAAGGAAATTACGCGCCGCGCAGACCTCGCCGCCCAATTGGAGGCGGTCAGGATCTTTCACTCGGCCTGCACCTGGTACGAGGCGGGCCACCCCTGAGTGACTGGGACAGCGGTTCGCAAAACAGAAGAGCCATCCTCCTTTTCTGCTGCGAAGGGCCGCTTTGGCCGATGACTTGCCGATGGCATGTCGTTGCGACCAAACGCAGATCGTTGCAACCCCGCAGCCAGCGAAGGCGTCAGGACCGCAACGGGGTCTAAAGTTGCTGTTCAGCGCATCCGGCAGATTGCTCAAGTGCCGCCAACGCAGCGGTCAAGTTGGCGAGATAAGAGCTCACTCGTGAGCCTATGTCGCAATCAGGAAGAATCCGGCTGTGACGGAGGTTGGAAGCGTCGTGATTTCATGTTCCAGCTGCAGCCTTCAGAAAGCTTCCCCCACATACCGCGCATACCGAAAATCCCTGATCCCCACCACACGCCCCTCGGCATCGAAATCCACAAACACCATATAGCCCGGCGCGCCCACTCCTTCGTGAGCTTCGGTGTTCATCCATAGCGCCGGCCTGCCTTCGACCTCGATCACACTCATGTGCAGGTCGTGGGTCTTGGCGGCGTAGTTGGTGAAGTATTCGCCCTGCTTCATGTCGTATGGCTTGCGGCGTGCGACGAGGTCGAGGCGTGCGCTGTCGGCGAGCAGGTCGCGCAGGCCATCCCAGTCCCCCGAGTTGAAGCGATCTGCATAGGCGCTGAGAAGTGCCTGGTCGTGTTGCGAGAGCGCGGGTGGCGGCAAAGTGCCTTCCGATTGAGTGGAGAGTTCGCGCAGGCGCGTGCGGCCGCGATGCAGGGCGGCCTTGATGGCGGGTACGGTGCTTTCCATTACCTGCGCGGCTTCTTCGGCTTCGTAGCCGAGCACATCGCTGAGGATGACGGCGCTGCGTTGCGCGGGCGCGAGGTGCATGAAGGTGCGCAGGGCGGCGGTGGCGACGTGGCGGCTGTCGGCGCTGGCCTGCGGGTCGATGGCCATGCCGGCGGCATCGTCGATGAAGGCGTTTTTGTCTTCGTCGAACAGTGCGCGATCGCGTGCGCGCTTGCGCAGGAAATCCATGGCGGTGTTGTGCGCAATGCGGAACAGCCAGCCTTCGACGTGCTGAACGGCCTGCGCGTTATAGCGCGCGTTGGCCTTGATGAGGGTTTCCTGGACGATGTCTTCGCCGTCGAGCACGGAGCCGGTCATGCGGGCGCAGTAGCGGTGGAGTCGCGCGCGCAGCTGGATCATGAGCTGGGGGAAGTCGGGGTCGGGGAGGTCGCTGGCGTAGGGATGGTTTTCCATGGGGCGTGGCACGGGTTGCTTTGTCATTCAGGGTAGACGCTGGCCGCGGCGCGAAGGATGCGGGGCGCGATAAAAATATTCCTGAACACGTTCAGCATCGTTTCTCTCCTCTGCTTCGTCTTTGCATGAGTAGGCACCTTGCCTGCGGCGGCCGGATGTATGGCCGTCACCCCTGACCTTTTTTTTGAAGGAGCAAAGACATGAGCAGCAAGATGAAAACCGTAATGGTCAGCTATACGCTGAAGCCGGCGTGCGTGGCGGAGAACGAGGCATTGATTGCCAAGGTGTTCGAGCAGATCGGGCGCGACCGGCCCGAGGGCTTGAGCTACAGCGTGGCGCGGCAGGCCGATGGTGTGAGCTACAGGCACGTCGCCGTGTGGCCGGAAGGCGAGGAGAACCCCTTGCTGAAGCTGTCGTCGTTCGAGCGTTATCGTGAAGGCGTCAAGGATCGCGTGCTGGCGCCGCCTGAACGGGTGGAGATGGTGTCCATCGGTCATTACGACGGCGTGTCGCAGGCGCTGAGCGTGGCGTGATCTGTCTGGCGTAGGGTGGAACGCCGCAGGCGGTTCCGCCGGATTCAGGACCGATGCGTCCCTTACGTAAGGCCGCCCATGGGGCGGCTGGCGGAATCTCCTTTGGAGCGCCTCCCTACGCTTCACCCACCCGTTGCGGGGTCAATGAATGCAACCCGGATGGGAGGCTGCGAGCCGTAATCCGGGGCTGATGGTGGATCCACGCGCAGAGCCCAGGATTCCGTGGCCTTCGGCCCACCCATCCGGGCTACGCGCTGGCGCAGGGCGGAACTCCGCTAGAGGTTCCGCCGGGTTGGGGCTGATGCGTGCGCTGCATCAAGCCACCTCCGGCGGCGGGCGGAATCGCCGGGGGCCAGACGCCCTGCAGCCACTACCCAACCCGGAGGTCGCGGGCGTTGCATTGATCAGCTGATCCGAGTGGGCGCATGCGGCGGTGCCTGCGCATATGCGGAATGACACCGGGTTGGACATTTCGTCCAGAACCAAGGCATTGCGACGGAGTGTGAATAGGGTCGCAGGCATGGTCGGCGACAATGGGGCAGAATCGCGAATCCCCCTAAAGTTATGCCTTGTAGCTATGCAGATTGAGATGTTTATTGCGCTCGGGTTCGCCGTCGCGGGCCTGGCGTTCATTGCCCTTGCGCTGTGGTGGCGCGCACGCATCAAAGCGAGTATCGAGCAAGGTTTCTCATCGACACATGTGATGACCGACGATGAGCTGGCCATGTTTCACAGGATCAAGCTGGCCGACCCCGCCTTCCTGGTGCTGCCGCAAGTGCCTTTAGCTCGCGTGCTCACAGTGCGCGACGACAGGAATCAAGAGGGCCTGCGCCTGATTGACGACCAGACCGTTGATTTCGTTGTTTGCGATGAAGCTAGCCGTGTACTGGCTGTCATTGAACTTGATAGAGACGCCAAGCTCGGGGGCGCCGCGAAGCTCAAGGAAACAATGCTATTGGCTGCAGGTCTTCGTGTTCTGCGCTGGCGCATCGGCGAGTTGCCTAGCAGTGACGCGATACGCCTTCAGGTCGCCGGACAGATCTGGCAAGGCGCTCGCTAGGGGACGTTACGAACGCCCGTACGAAAAAAAGCCCTCTGATTGAGGGCTTTTTCTGTTGAGGCACTGCAAGCCCATTGCAGGCCCATTGCAGGCCTTAAAGGCTCATCGTCGGTACTGTGTCCGGCAAGTCCAGCGTGGCCTCGGTGGCGGCGAGCACGTCGGCCACGCTGACGCCCGGTGCGGTTTCCAGCAGGCGTGCGCGGCCGTCGGCGAAGGCGATCACCGCCATGTCGGTGACCACGATGTCGATGCGGCGTGCAGAGGTCAGTGGCAGGCTGCATTCGCGCACGATCTTCGCCTTGCCCTTGGCGGTGTGCTGCATGGCGACCACCACGCGCTTGGCGCCGGTGACGAGGTCCATCGCGCCGCCCATGCCGGGCACCATCTTGCCGGGAATGGTCCAGTTGGCGAGTCGCCCCGTTTCGTCCACCTGCAGTCCGCCGAGGACGGTGACGTCGAGATGCCCGCCGCGAATCAGTGCGAATGACATTGCGCTATCGAACGCGCAGGCGCCGGGCAGGGCCGACACCGGCTTGCCACCCGCGTCGGTGAGGAAGCGCTGGGCCATGCCGGGCTCGGGCACCGGGCCCGTGCCGATGAGGCCGTTCTCGGACTGGAAGTAGACATGTATGCCTGCCGGCACGTAATTGGCTACCTGCGTGGGGATGCCGATGCCGAGGTTGACGAGCATGCCGTCGCGCAGTTCCTGGGCGATCCGCCGGGCAATGATTTCCTGTGCGTCCATGTTCGGTCACCTGCCTTGTTCAGCCATTCGCGATGAGGTAGTCGACCAGCACGCCCGGCGTGATCACGTGGTCGGGCGAGATGACACCGGTCGGCACGATGTTCTCGGCCTCGACGATGACGGTGTCTGCTGCCATGGCGATTGTCGGGTTGAAGTTTCTGGCAGTCAGTGCGTATTGCAGATTGCCGAGGTAGTCCGCGAGGAAAGCGCCGACGAGGGCGAAGTCGGCGCGGATCGGCAGTTCGAGCAGGAACTCGCGTCCGTTGATCTCGATCTTGCGCTTGCCTTCTTCAACCACGGTGCCGACACCGGTCGGTGTCAGCACGCCGCCAAGCCCGCTGCCGCCAGCTCGGATGCGCTCGATCAGCGTGCCCTGCGGCACCAGTTCACATTCGATCTCCCCCGCCAGCAGTTGCTGCTGCGTCTCCGGGTTGAGACCGATGTGGCTGACCACCAGCTTGCGCACCAGACGCGCCGAAATCAGCTGACCGATGCCGGCGCCGGGCGAGGCCGAATCGTTGGCGATCACCGTCAGCTCGCGCTTGCCCTGACGCACAAGCTCTTCGATCACGCGCCGCGGACTGCCGACCGCCATGAAGCCGCCCACCATCAGCGACGCGCCATCCGGAATCCTGCTTACGGCCTCTTCGAGCGAAACAGTCTGCATCATCACCTCTCGCGCAGTGCGCACACCTGTCGAAGTATAGTCACCCGCGGTCGTCGTTCAAGCAAGGCGGGGCGTGGCTTCGCGCAGCTTGCCACAACTTCATGACATTGCGATGTTGGCGCGTCACGGCAACGGAGCAGGGGGCTCGAAAATAAATTCGGCCAGAGTTGACATGTGACAAATTGGTCACCTATAGTTTCCCCATGTCAAACGACGATCAAGTGTTCAAGGCGCTCGGCGATCCGTCTCGTCGCTTCCTCCTCGACCTGCTCTTTCAGCGTGATGGTCAGACGCTGGGCGAGCTGGAGGCGGAGCTGGCGATGACGCGCTTCGGGGTGATGAAGCATCTGCGTGTGCTCGAAGAGGCAGGGCTGGTGGTGACGCGCCGCTCGGGGCGCGAGAAGCTGCACTTCCTCAACCCGCTGCCGATCCGCTTGATACATGACCGCTGGATAGACAAGTTCAGGGAGCAGCAGGTGTCGGCTCTCGCAGATCTGAAAACCTCACTGGAGAGCAAACCATGCCGAACTTCAAGAAAAGCGAAAGCCTGACCACGCAGATTCACCAGATCTATATCAAGGCGCCGGCCGAGGCGATCTGGGATGCGATCACCCAACCGGAGTGGACGACGAAATATGGCTATCGCTGTCCCGTCGACTACGACCTGAAACCGGGCGGCAAGTACATCGTGCGCTCGACGGATACGATGCTGGCGATGGGGCTGCCGGTCATCGTGCTCGATGGTGAAGTGACGGAAGCCACGCGGCCGAACAAGCTGGTACACACACTGCGCTTCATGTTCACCGACGAGAACGTGGCGGAGGGCTTCACGCGCATCAGTTGGGAAATCGTGCCGACCGGCGAGGGCTTCTGCCGGCTCACGGTGACGCATGAGATGGAGAATGCTCCCATCATGGCGGCGAACACATCGAGCGACTACGACGGCCATGGCGGCGGAGGCTGGAACTGGGTCATCAGCGATCTCAAGTCGTTGCTGGAGACCGGCAAGGCCTTGGCGGATTGATGCCGCAGGGCACGCGGCTCGCGTGCCTTCAGGAAAAACACGCACCCTCCGGCATCCGTGCCGACAGCTTGCTCATTTGTCCGGTGCGGGATGACGCGCGTGGCAGTGGCTCCATGCCCCTGTGGGCATGGCTCCGCGGGCTGCGCCCTGTGGCCCTATCGGGCGATGCTGCGTAAGCCGCGTATCGGCAAAGTGCGCTCATGCAGGCGCTGGCGGCAAGACGCTCCGCGCCTTGGGCAACGGCGATGCGGAGGCGGTCATGAAAGCAGGATGGATAAGAGTATTGGGAGTATTGGGGGCGCTCATACTGTGCGCCTGTAGTGGCGGCGGCAGCGGCGACAGCGGTGGGGCCGGCAACAGTGGGGCAGGCAGCACCACGGGCCAGCCAGCGGTGACGGATAGTGCCGCGAGTTCTTCCTCAAGCGCAGCTTCGTCTGCGAGTTCGAGCGTCACGCCGCAAGCGACGGCGGTGGGCAAGGTCATCGGCAGTCCGGTCATGGCCAGCATTGGCGCGAGCGGCGGTACGCTGGCGTCCAGCGATGGTGCGATCAGCCTCAGCGTGCCGGCCGGCGCCTTCGATCAGGCGGTTAATGTGAGCATCCGCGAGATCAGCAATGAAGCGCATGGTGCAGCCGGGCGCGCCTGGCGCATCGAACCGGAAGGGCTGCACAGCGCGCTGCCGATGACGCTCACCTTTACGTACGGCGACGATGCGTTGCGCGACACCAGTGCCGGCGCCCTGAGCGTCGCGTATCAGGACGACCAGGGCGTGTGGAATGTCTACAACTCACCGCAACGCAATGCCGTGACGAAGACACTCAGCGTCAGCACCACGCACTTCAGCGACTGGTCCGTCATCACGGGCGCCCGCCTGCTGCCGATGACGGGCATGCTCAAGGTTGGCCAGTCCCTTGCGCTGCAAGTGAAGTACTGCCACTACACCTTCAGCGAAGATGGAAAAGTTTCGCGCATCGTCACTTGCGACAGCAATGTCGGCGTCAATCAAGCCCTGAACTCCTGGTCGGCTACCGCAGGCAGCATCACGCCGTCGAGCGATGCCACACTGGGCACGGCCACCTACACCGCACCGGCGACAAAGCCCGCGCGTAACCCGGTCGCTGTTTCCGTCCAGTACGCGCCGCCGTTCTCCAGCGGGCTGGAGATCCTCATCAGCAATATCGAGATCTCCGACACCGTCGTCGAAGACACGCCCTGCGCGTGGATGCGCACCGCGGCGCGGCTCGACGCCAAGGCCTACTTCACCGAGTACGGGTTCAGCGGCGCGACCTCCGAGGAGACCGTCAAGGTGCGTCAGTCCGGTCATCTGCACGGCATCCTCGTGTCACGCCAGCAACTGCCTGACTGGGGCATGTGGACGACCGAAAGCGTGACGGGCGACGCCGTGCTCGACGATTCGCTCTACACCCCCGGCAACGGCTATACGCTTACCGCCAAGGGCAGCGTGCTCTATCAGGGCCCCGACGCCAAGAACGAGCACCTCAGCGGCATCGCGCTCTACCTCGACTACCACACCTGCAAGTACACGCTGGGCGTGGATGTGAATGTCATGGCGATCTTCCATTCAGACGGTTACGGCCCTGACGTCACGGACCCCGCACAAGTCGGCCGTCTGCGGCTTACCCAGGTACCGATGTCGGCCGAGCAGGGCGCTGCGCAACTCATCAAGGCCGCTGTCGACGTGCAGGTAAAAAGCCGGGACACTGGCAGTGACGCCTACTTCCCCGGTGGCCTGCTCGACAGCACCATGAAGGAGGCTCATCCCGATGATCTGGGCTGGACCACGGGTGCGTGGACCATCAAGAAGGCGCAGTGAGGTAATGGCGTAGCGCGAACGAGCGAAGCGACGCCGGGCAGGTCGTCGCTTCGCGCGGACTCTCGCGAACGGTCATGCAGTTCAGGCCCTGGCAATTCGCGTCCCGCCCTTGTGGGCCACGATAAACGCCGCACCCACCAGAACGGCAGCCACTGCAAACGTCACGCGCATGCCACCCGCAATCGCGTCCGCCGAGCCCACGATGATGTCATCCGCATGTGCAGCGAAGGCGAATACCGCGCCCATCAGCGAGGCGCCGGTGATGAGGCCGAGGTTGCGCGCGAGATTGAGCAGGCCTGACGTCGCGCCGCGTTGTTCGGGTGAGACGTCCTTCATCACCGCCGTATTGTTGGCGGCCTGGAACAGTGCGTAATGGAAAGCGATGAGGATCAGCGGCAGCACGTAGGCGGGGACGCCCCAGCGCGTTGGCAATGCGGCGAGGAGCACGCAGCCGAGAATCATGCCGCCCAGCCCGAGCAGGCCCATGCGTTGCGCACTGAAACGGTCGACGAGGCGACCACAGGGCACGCCGCACAGCGCCACGGTCGCCGGCGCGCAGGACATCACGAGGCCCAGCGTCGCCGCATCCAGCCCCAGCCCGCGTGACAGGTAGAAGGGCCCGACCACCAGCGTGGTGATGATCACCGTCATCACCAGCATGCTCGTGACGAGGCCTGTGCGCAGTACCGGGTTGCGGAACATTTCGAGCCGGATCAGGGGCGCCGCCACGCGACGCTCGACGACTACGAACAGGGCCACACCCGCCCCGGCGGCCGCCACCAGCAGCAGGTTGAGCGCGCCGAAGTGGCCGCGCCCAAGCGTCATGGCAAGTGCATAGGCAGCGAGTGTCAGGACCAGCACCAGCGTGCCGGCCACATCGAAGCCTGTGCGTGCGCCAGCCGGCCGCGCACGATCATGCGGCAGGTAGCGCCAGGCGAGCCACAGGGTCAGCACACCGAGCGGTACATTCACGAAGAACAGCGCACGCCAGTCTGACAAGACAAGCAGCGCACCGCCCAGCGAAGGCCCCAGCGCAGTGCCGATGGCCGACATCGTCGCCAGCAGGCCCATCGCGCTGCCGGTCTTCTCCTTCGGCACCGCGTCGGCGACGAAAGCCAGGGTCAGCGCCATCATCGCCGCCGCCCCCAGGCCCTGCGCCACGCGCGCCGCGATCAACATCGGCAGCGACCCCGCCAGCCCGCACAGGGCAGAGGCCAGCGCGAACAGCGCGAGGCCCACCAGCAATACGCGACGCCGTCCGAGCATGTCACCCAGCCGGCCCACGCCGACGATCAGCGTCGTGATCGCCAGCAGGTAGGCCAGCACGATCCACTGCACTGCCTGGAATGAGGCATCGAATGCGTGCGCGAAAGTCGGCAGGCCGACGTTGGCGATACTCGTGCCGAGCGAGGCGAGCAACATCGCCGCGCAGAGACTCGTGAGTGCCCGGCGTGTGCTGGCGGCATTCCCGTCTGTTGCTGTTCCATCAATCGCCATTGCGTTGCTTGTTTTCATGCCCATACCTCCAGATCCGTCATTCCCGCGAAGGCGGGAATCCAGTGGCGCAACACAGGTGCCAGAGTGCCAACGCCGCTGTGTCCTCGCCTTCGCGGGGATGACGGCGAGGTGGGTAGCCCGGGCGCGCGAAGCGACTCCAGGGCTCTCGACCAGTCTCGATGCGTTCATTGGCAAAGCCTAGTCCCCCGGAACACAAGGCGGAAGACGCGCGTCTTGCAATGAATCATTGCGTTTGACGCTAGGTGTGACGGGGGAGGCGGTGCTATGGTCAAGGCATGACGACCCCTGACTTCAATCTGCTCCACACCCTCGACGTATTGCTGGCCGAAGGCAGCGTGGCGCGTGCGGCGCACCGCCTGCACCTGTCCAGCTCGGCGATGAGTCGTGCGCTCGCGCGCCTGCGCGAAACCACGGGTGATCCACTGCTCGTGCGCGCCGGGCGCAGCCTCGTGCCGACGCCGCGTGCGCTCGAATTGCGCGAACAGGTCAGCCAGCTCGTGCAGGATGCACAGGCGGTGCTGCGCCCAGCCGAACAACTCGACCTCAGGCAGCTCGTGCGCACCTTCACGCTGCGCACCCGCGCCGGCTTTGCCGAGAACTTCGGCCCCGCGCTCATCGCCCACATGCGTCAGGAGGCGCCGCAGGTGCGTTTGCGCTTCCTGCCGAAGATCGACAAATCCAGCGCCGCATTGCGCGACGGCAGCGTCGATCTGGAGACCGGCATCGTCAATGCGACAACCAGCCCGGAGCTGCGCGCCCAGGCCTTGTTCCGCGATCGCTTCGTCGGCGTCGTGCGCGCCGAACATCCATTCGTGGGGCGTCGCGTCACGGCAGCGCGCTATGCCGCGGGCGAGCATGTGCTGCTGTCGTGGCGGGGTGTCGACAAGGGGCCGGTCGATGACGCGCTGGACAAGCTCAGGCTGGAGCGGAATGTCATCACCCTTGTCGGAGAGTTCGCCACCGCGCTGGCGCTTGCGCGCGCCACCGATCTCATCGCCACCGTACCCGAACGACATACCGGTAGCCTGCGCGCCGGCATGCACAGCTTCAAGCTGCCCTTCGAAGTGCCGGAGATCACCGTCTCGATGCTGTGGCACCCGCGCATGGACGGCGACCTTGCACATCGCTGGTTGCGGGGATGTGTGCGTGAGGTGTGTCGGGCGTAGGGAGGAGCGCCAGAGGCGGTTCCGCCAGCCGCCTGAAGGGCGGCGTCACGCAGCGCACGCATCGGCCCTGACCCGGCGGAACCTCCTGCGGAGTTCCGCCTCTTGCCAAGCCTGTTTCACCAGACAAACAGTTGAAGGACCATAGCCATGCTTCCACAAGGCCTCATCGACGAACTGCGCAATCGCTATGTCGAGCCACATCGCCACTACCACACGCAGCAACACATCGACGCCCTGCTTGGCGAACTGCGCGTCACACCTGTCCCTGTACACAACCACGAAGTCGTCGAAGCGGCCATCTGGTTCCACGACGCCATCTACGACACGCGCCGGCAAGACAACGAAGCACGATCCGCCGAACTCGCCGCCAGGCAGCTACGCGATGCGGGCTGGGCAGCAGAGAACATTGTGCGAGTCGAAAAGCTCATCCTCGCCACCGCGAACCACAGCGCGGCCGTGAGCGTGCTTGATGAGGAACCTGATGCGGCTTTGTTCCTGGATCTCGACCTGTCCATCCTCGGTGCGCGGCCGTCGACCTACGATGTGTATGCCAAAGCCATTCGGCACGAGTTTGACTGGGTCAGCGATGCCGAGTACCGCGCCGGCCGTTTGCGCGTGCTTGCGCGTTTTCTTGCGGGCTCGCGCCTGTTCCGCACCGATCACTATCTCGGTCTGCTAGACATCGCGGCCTGCGACAACATGCAACGCGAACAGATTGGCCTGCTCCGCGGTTAAGGGCGATGGCATGGGCGGAACTCCGCAGGAGATTCCGCCTGGCATGTAGCTGGTCATGCGCATGCCAGGCATCAGGAATGAAAGCCGGAGTCCATTGGTCTCCGACATGAAGTCCGTGCCGCGCGGACTATGCGCGCTTCTTGCGCCGTGTCATGCCAAGCAGCGCCACGACAAGCCCGAGCAGGGTCAAGGTCGAAGGCTCGGGCACGAAATTTTCGTCTACCCTGAAAAGGCCTTCCACAAGCGAGCCGGCACCACCCTCGATATTTGGATCATACCCAGCGCTGGAAAATATGCTGAACAGATATTTGTGCCCCGCCAGAAGAGAGCCCACCAGGTGCTGCGTTGGTCCCGAGGCGGTGAGCGCGAAGAGCAGATCACCTGCGGTTACATCCGAGAACGCGACCGAGGCGTAGCCGGGAGAGTCCTGAACCACACCGCCGATCCAATCCCAGTTGGCGTTGGTGTCCACGGTGAAATTCAGAAGCAACGACGCGCTCGCGGAACCACCAGGGCGGAACACGTGAGCGTCGAGCTGTGCCCATCCTCCCTGGTCACCTCCGGCATTAACCACAAGCGATGCGCCCTGATTGAGCGTCCGGATGGTGGAAAGCTGACCCGCTGCGCTCACGGGAGGAAGTCCGTCCGGACTGAATCTCCACGCGTCAGCCGAGAACGGTCCCGAGTCTCCGCTGGCAGTGTTGTCGGGGCCCGTATTGTCCGTTGCAACGACGTTCCGGCTGACACTGGTGATCGCAGCTGCGACTGCCGAATCGATTGTGCCGAAAACAGCCACGCCGGCCATGATGATTGCAATGGGTAATTTTCTCACTTGTGGCCCCTTTGGTTGTCCAGTGCAAAGAATCCCTACCAGCAAGCCTCATGCCATCAACGCAGCGGACATGCGTAGCTTCATGATGCTGCACACATTTATATTGTCAGCCCGATATTTTTCGCGTCAGTCAGCGCTTTTTGCAGGGCTCCTGGACGAACAATGTATTCATTTCCGACAATCTTCTGGTGCACCGTAAGGGTGATTTATTTCGGAATGACGAGGGAATATGTGGTGAGGTGGTGGTCACATCGTGGCTGCAGTCGAATCCCTGTGTCGTCATCAACGCAAGGACCGTTCGTGCAAACGTGGGCGCCCACGTACGGGTCTGTGGAAAGGTGATGCCCCGCGCTCCAGAGCAAAAAGAAAAGGGCGCGTTGCGTTGCGAACCCGGCCCAGCTTGCCCTGCTGTCACTCCTTTCTGTTCATTGCCCGCACGAGGCGCCGGTGCTCGCCGATGCCAATCGAAGCATCAATGACGCTATTTAATGCATTAGAAATGGCATCGATAAGCTACTAGGCTTCACGTGGCCGCCGTTTCACCAGACGTGCATTCGCAAAAGAAATGGCGTGCCGCAAGCCGCAAACCCTTGCGGGCAGATAAGGGCATAAGCCCAGATAAATCGGAGACAGAGAATGAAAACCCACACCAAGCCAGTGCCGGGGCTGCGGCAACGCACGCCCATGCTCGCCAGACTCCTGCAATGCGTATCGCATAGTCGCTTCGCCAGACTGCTTGCACTGCTGATCGTTACCAGCGCGGGCGCACAACAAGCCTTTGCCGCGACCGGCCCTTGCGACATTTACGCTTCCGGCGGTACGCCCTGTGTCGCCGCGCACGCCATGACGCGCGCCCTGTACGGCGCTTACAGCGGCAAGCTCTATCAGGTCACGCGCGCATCCGATGGCACCTCCACCGACATCAAGACGGTGGCCGCCGGTGGGGTCGCCGACGCTGCCGCGCAAGACGCCTTTTGCAAAGGCACCACCTGCATGATCAAGGCGATCTACGACCAGTCTGGCAAAGGCAATCACCTCACGGTTGCACCCGCAGGCGGCAACGGCAGTGCCGACCGGACCGCGCTTGCCACCTCGCTAAAGGTCACCGTCAATGGCAAGTCGGTGTATGGCCTCTACGTCTCGGCAGGCGTCGGCTATCGCCGCAACGCCACCTCGAGCATCCCGACGGGCAGCGCATCGGCGGGTACCTACATGGTCACCAGTGCTACGCACGTGAATGACGGTTGCTGCTTCGACTACGGCAACGCCGAGACGAACAACCTCGACAACGGCAACGGTCGCATGGGCGCCGTCTACTTTGGCCGGCTGTGCTGGTTCGCTTGCTCAGGCTCCGGCCCCTGGGTGATGGCCGACCTTGAGAACGGCCTCTTCCTTGGCGGCAACGGCACGAACTCGAACAACACGGGTCGCAACACCAACTATGTCACCGCCATGGTCAAGAACGATTCATCGACCTACGCCATCAAGGACGGCAATGCGCAATCCGGCAGCCTGAAAACCGACTACAGCGGCTCGCTGCCGACCACCAGCGGTTACAAACCCCTCCAGCTGGAAGGCGCCATCATCCTCGGCATAGGTGGTGACAACAGCAAGGTGGCCACCGGCAATTTCTATGAAGGCGCCATGACGGCCGGCAAGCCTTCGGATGCAACGGACAATGCCGTGCAGGCCAACATCGTCGCCGCCGGCTACAGCGGCAGTCCGGTCGGCAACTACGTGCGTCTTGTGAACCAGAACAGCAGCAAGTGTGTCGACGTGCAGCAGCCCAACTATGACAACGGTGCCAATGTGGGCGAGTACACCTGCAACGGCGGCGCATGGCAGGGCTGGCAACTCGTCGATCTCGGCAATGGCTACTACAACATCGTCAGCGAGCACAGCGGCAAGTGCCTGGACGTGACGGGTTCATCCACCGCCGATGGCGCGAACGTGGAGCAGTGGGCCTGCAATAGCGGCACCAACCAGCAATGGAAAAAGACGACCACCACCTCGCCGTATTTCACGCTGACCGCGCGCCACAGCGGCAAGGTGCTCGATGTCGAGAATTGCGGCACGGCTGACGGCACCAACATCCGGCAGTGGGCGGCACTCAACAACACCTGCCAGGCGTGGAAGACCCAGTAAGCAGCAAGAGCTGAAATCGCGATCCGCTGCTGCAAGGCGGATCGCTGATTTCAGGTTGTTGCGTGCGTGAGGTGTGTCGGGCGCAGGGTGGAACTCTGCAGGAGGTTTCCGCCGGCTTGGGGCGCTCATGCTGCGCAAAGCCGCCTCTGGGCGGCTGGCGGAGCCGCCTTGCGTTCCGCCCTTGTGGTGTGTGGCACCGGGAGTCGTCGGCGTGGCTGCAGGAGCACTCAGCGGCCGCGGCCCCAGAGCGTTTCGTACTTCCAGCCGGTCAGGTCTTCGACGACCTGTCGGCTCTCTTCGGATTCAGGCGTCGTGGCGCCACCGCGCAAGCGTTCGACTTCCTTTATCAACACCGCATGCGTCTGCGCGTTGAGACGGAAAGCGCGCGCGGCGTACATGCCCAGCACCATCACCGCCAGAGGGGCGAGCACCATCAACAGGCAGATGGTGCGGATCGCTTCCGGTGTCTGCTGGGCGACCTGACCGCCATTGCCAGCCGGTGAAACGTAGCCGCCCAGATCGATGACGAAGCCGGCCGCGACGATGGCGCCGGATTGGGCGAATTTGCGCACCAGCGTCATGACGCCGGCAAAGATGCCTTCGCGGCGCTGACCCGTCACGGCCTCGTCGATGTCGGGCAGGTAGTTGTAAACCGACCACGGGACGAAGTTCAGCGTGCCGCGTCCCAGGCCTGCGAGCAGCACCGGTACGAACAGCCAGAACACCACCGCAAAACGGAAGCCGGGCCGGGTCGGGTCGAGCGCGTTCAGGATGCTGTCGTCCAGCCCCTGCACGACGGTTCCGGCACCGGGCGGCAGGAGCAGGTAGAACGCCAGATACAGCAGCAGGGCCACGCCGAACAGGGACATGGCGATGCGGTAGGCCGGCATCGGCCCCGTGCGGATGACGACCTGGATGGCAAAGATGACGGACACAAGTTGCGCCACATACATCACCGTCATGAGCTGCGAGATCACCAGCGTGGAACCGAGCAGGACGGTCGCAAGGAAGATCGGAAAGGCCGTGTTGAAGATGTCCTGCGAGATGTAGCCGCCCAGATAGAGGCTCAGGTGCTGGCGGAACGCGCGGATGCGCAAGGTCGAGAACAGGTCGCGGAACATCTTGACGGGCAGATTCACGATGTTGCTCAGGCTCAGCGCGTCGTCCGGCGGCAGGGTCAGTTCGTCGGCAGTGTAGGGGCGCTCCCAACTGGTCAATAGCACGATGAGTACGACGGTCGAGAAGAGCCCGCCAAAGATGGCCGCCATGATGAAAAAGGTGTCGGGAGAATCCTTGCCGCCGACCTGGTTGATGATCAGCGTGGGCAGGTAGGACGCCACGATCGCGGCCGCCTGACCGATGATCAGCCGCGCGCCAGCGAAGCGTGTTTTCTCCGTGTAGTCCTTGCTCATTTCGGCCGCCAGCGTCTCCCATGGGATGAGAAACATGGTGTAGAGCAGCTCGAAGAAGATGAAGCACAGCAGGTAGTAGGTGAAGGTGTGGCCGGTGCGGAAGATCAGCGCGAAGCTGGGCAGTAGCGGCAGCGTGATCAGCAGGAACAGCCTGCGCCGGCCGATCTTGTGGCCGATCCAGGTGTGGCGCAGGTTGTCGGACACATAGCCGATCGTTGGGCAGGTGATGGCTTCCAGCAAGCGAGGCAGCCCGAGGATAAGGCCGGCTTCGACGGCCGTGAGATTGCAGAAGGTCGTGAAGAAGAAAAACAGCCAGCCGCTGATGACCGCCTGGGCCCCGCCGCCCAGCATGTCGCCCGATCCCCAGCCCCAGTAGTTGATCCAGCGGGGCTTGCGGGGTTGTGTGACGCCACTCATGCCTTCTCCCTCTCGATTGTCCTTGTGTCGTGAGCTTGCTCGTCGTTCCTGCCGTTGGCGACCTGCGCCTAGATGAAGCGGTACATGAACTCGCCCAGCGCGAGCAGGGCCATCGCCTGGCCGAAAGGCATCGAGGTCAGCGGGATGTCCTTGTACTCCTGCAGCGTGTTGAAGACCGGCGTGCCGAAGCTGACCTGCGTCAGCTCACCGGCAGGGTTGATCTTGGCGCGCACGGCCTTGGCGGCCTTGATACCGACGGCCTCGTATTCCTTGGAGATGTAGCCCTTGCGCACGGCCTTCAGGATGCCGTAGGCGAAACCTGCTGAGGCCGAGGCTTCCTCGTAGGAAGTGGGGTCGTCCAGCAGGGTGCGCCACAGGCCGGACGGGGCCTGGCATTGCGCCAGTGCCTTGATCTGGGCTTCCAGCGCCGAGGTCAGGAACATGCGGAATGCATCACCCTCCGGCAGGTCCAGCAGTTCGATGAACTCGGGAATGACGATGGTGACCCACGAGTTGCCACGCGCCCACAGCGCGTTCGCGAAATGGTGCCGGCCTTCGAAAGACCAGCCGTGAAACCACAGGCCGCTCTTGCGGTCGGCGAGGTACTTGATGTGCACCATGAACTGACGCTTGGCTTCTTCCACATAGTGCGGCCGGTTCAGCACCTGGCCGATCTTCGCCAGCGGCACGACCGACATCATGAGCGTGTCATCCCACAGCTGCTGATGGCTGACGAGGTTGTAGGTGACGTGCTGGAAGCCGCCTTCCTCGGTGCGCGGCAGCCCGTCGAACAGCCACTGCCCCCACACGTCGAGGTAGGGCAGGAAGCTGCGGTTGCCGGTGCGCTCGTACAGATAGGCGAGCGTCAGGAAGGGCGCGACCGTGTTGATGTTGCGCGAGGGCGTGCCTTCCGCGAGACGCGCATCGAACCATTGCGTGATGATCTCCATGGCCTTCGGATCACCGGTCATCTCCCACATCTTGTAGACGCCGTAGAGGCCTACGCCTTGCGTCCACTCCCAGCCGTTCCAGCTCTTTGTGTCGAGTACGCGGCCGTCATCCAGGCGTAGCAGGAACTGCCCGCTCTCATCGCGGATGTTGATGAGGTTGTCGATCAGACGGTGAATCGCGTCCTGATAGTCTTCCCGATCAGCCCCCAGTGCGGCCGTGTGGTGCGCCAGCAGAGGGTCGATGCGCGAAGAGTCGATAGGCTTGAGGATCTGTTGGCTCATGATGGCTCCGCTTTCGTGATCACGTTTTGTGGGATTCTTACAATGACACACCAAATGACATACCATTATTTCAGAATAACGTCCTTGGATGACACCCGCCATGCCCACCATTTACGTAGAAATTCTTGGTTACATATCCGCTTGCCTGACCACGATCTCTTTTGCTCCTCAGGCCTGGCTGGTGTGGAAGACGCGGTCTGCCGCGGGCGTCTCACTAGGTATGTATAGCCTGTTTGTCACGGGTATCGGGTGCTGGTTGGTGTATGGCTATTTCATCCAGTCCTGGCCGTTGTTCCTCTCCAACCTCGTCACCTTCGTGCTGTCCGGCTTCATCCTCGGCATGAAGCTGCGTTTCGGCTGAGCCTGCGGTGCCGCACCAATATCCCTGACGCCAAACGAGGGGCCTCATGACGGCCCTTGTTGTATGCGTCGGTTGTGTCAGTGTCCGAGCGGCGTGGGTGATAGCCGTTGTCGCAAGGCGAGCAGCACCAGCAGCATGACGATGGCCGACAGGCCCAGCGACCAGTGCACGCCAGCGATGGTGCCGACCAGGCCGACCGTGACGCCGCTGAAGGTGCGCATGCCCATGGCGCACATATTGAAGACGCCGATGACGCGGCCGCGGATATCCGCCGGTGCGTTCAGCTGCACCAATGTCTGCGTCATGCTGTTGTAGGAGAGCTCGCACATACCGGCGCAGAACAGCAGCGCGAGCGCGAGCGGGTAGGCGCGGGTCATGGCGAAGCAGCCCAGCGACAGGCACCAGCCCATGGCGAGCAGCACGGCGGCGCGCGGTGCAGGCTTGAAGAGCTGGAAGCGCTCGAGCAGGAAGCCGGCCGTGAGCGCACCTGCCGCATCCGCCGCCAGCAGCGCGCTGTAGGAGACGCCGGGGTCGCCGTGGCCGAGGTCCTGCGCGAAGTTGGGCATCTGCGCCTGGTAGCTGTTGCCGATGAAGAAGGAGGCGGCACCGGCGAGCAGGATCATCGACAGCAGGATGGGCTGGTTGGCGATGTCGCGCAGGGTCTGGCGCACATCGGCCCAGCCGCGCACGGCGCGCTGCGGCGCGGGCGAGCCCTTGCGGAATTTCGGCCCGTAAGGCGCCTTCCACATCCACAGGATGACGGGCAGGTAGAAGCAGGCGTTGAGGAAAATGCCGTACTTCGGCCCCAGCGTGAGCATGATGGCACCGCCGACTGCCGGGCCAACCAGCACGCCGAGCGTGCGCGCAGTGGCGTTGAGACGCACTGCGCTGGGCAGGATGTCGCGCGAGACGATGTCATGTACGAGGATCTGGCTCGATGTCTGCCAGAACACACCGGCACAACCGTGGATGACCAGCAGCAGCATGGCCTGCCACATCTGCAGCGTGTCGGTGACGAAGAAGTAGCCCCAGCCGAGTGACGCCGTCATGAACAGCAGCATGCCGATCTGGTTGAGGCGGCGCGGGTCGAAGCGGTCCGCCAATGCACCGGCGGGGATCGAGAAAACGAGGAAAGGCAGCCAGTGCGAGACGACGGCGAAGCCCCCGAGCGCGGCGGAGTGGAACTTCTGGTAGGCCATCCAGTAGCTGATCACGTGCTCGATGTTGTCGGCCATCATCGCCAGGAAGTAGGTGGCGAGGAAGGCGCGGAAACCCGGCACGCGTAGCGCTGCGAAGGAGACCGTGGATGCTGGTGCGTTCTGCATGATTTATGGAATGGTGAATGCCCGTGGCGTGACGGGATGAGAGCGACGGGGCAGCAAGTGCTTGCGCCGCAATGATCTCGCGATTTTGCGGCGTTAGTGTGACTACATCAAAGCAGGCGGACTGATTGACTGGATGTGCGTAGCGCTTATCCAGACTGCGCGGGTAGTGCAGAATATTCCCGTCTCACCGGAAGGACATCACCATGTGCCGAACCATCAAGACCCTCTTCAACTTCGACCCACCCGCGACAGACCTTGAAGTCCACGATGCATCGCTGCAGTTCGTGCGCAAGCTGAGCGGCTTCAATGCGCCGTCGAAAACCAATGCCGAAGCGTTTGAGCGTGCGATTGAAAAAGTTTCAGCGGCGGCGCGTGAGCTGATCGATTCGCTGGTGACGAATGCCGAGCCACGTTATCGCGAAGTGGAGGCGGCGAAAGCCAGGGCGCGCTCGGCGGCGCGATTCGGTACGCGGTAGCGCATGTCTGTCGGCGGTGGCCTGCTTGTCGATGAGTGCCTTTAGCAGATCAAACTGTTCCTTGCGTATGACGAGCAATTGCCCCACTGCTCCTCACACAGCGCGCCGAGATTTTTGTGCATCAGCATGATTTTGACTTCGGCCTCCAGGGTCTCTTCGTAATCGTGTCTGGCATTGCTGCGATCCTCCTGCGCTTGCCGGTCATGTGACGTGAGAATCACGGGCGACTGGGTCGATGACAGGATCGCCATTGCCCAGGCGAGTGTCAGCTGGTCGTTGTGCCCGGACGCCACGACCCCGGCCGGAAAGTTTCCAGCCGGGGTTTGACGGATTTCATGGCATTTCGATTGTCAATTTCCGGTTCATTGCATATGAATACGATGTGGGGCTGAATCAACCTGCAACGGGAGCAGGTGTATGTCGCACTCGATGGAGGAGGGTTTCGAACAGGTCACGCTGCCATTTCGGCACTTCAAGGAGGCGAGCCATGGAAGATAAAGTCATCGTCACACATCGTGGAGCATTGACCGCGAAATACAAGACCGCAGGTTTTGCCAGGTTGCGCGCGGGCCTCACTGCGCTGGTTGCGAAGGACAAGACACGCGGGATCAAGACGCTCGTTGTCTATCTGGACGATGCCGTGCAGATGAAGAAGTACGCGGGAAAGCCGCTGGTAAACGTCGCCGACTGCCGCGCGGCCAAAGGGGCGATCGATGCCGTCTACAAGGCCCTGTCGCCCGACTACCTCATGATTCTCGGCTCGAAGGATGTCGTGCCCCATCAGGACTTGAAGAATCCCGCATTCAGTGCGGGTGATGATGACGCAATTGCGTGGGGCGATCTGCCGTACGCCTGCGATGCGCCCTATGACCGCGATCCCGCCAGATTTGTCGGCCCCACGCGCGTCATCGGCCGGCTGCCGGATCTTACCGGCGCAACCGAACCTTCCCATCTGCTTGCGCTGCTCAAGACTGCGACCGACTGGAAAGGCCGGAGCGCGAGCGATTACACGAACTACTTCGGGCTCTCTGCTGCGGTGTGGAAAGGCTCGACCGCCTTGAGTCTCGACAACATCTTCGGCAACGCCACGGGCCTTATGCTGGCGCCGCCGAAAGGTCCGACGTTCCCGGCGACCAAGCTGGGTGCACGCTCGCATTTCATCAACTGTCATGGTGCCTTGGCGCAGCCGGAGTTCTATGGACAGCAGGGCAAGAAATTTCCGGTATCACTGACTACGGCTACGACGAAAGGCGCCATAGCGGAGGGCTCGGTGGCGGCGGTGGAATGTTGCTACGGTGGCGAGCTTTACGATTCAGTCACGCTGGGCCTGCCCATGCCGATCTGTCAGAGCTATCTGCAGCAGGGGACATACGGTTACCTCGGTAGTACCACAATTGCATACGGGCCGGCCGACACGAATGGCGCCGCTGACTGGATATGCCAGTTCTTCCTGTTGAACATCCTGGAAGGCGCATCGGTCGGGCGCGCCGCACTGATGGCGCGGCAACAGTTCATTCAGCGCTGCGCGCAGATGGACGCCGTGGACCTGAAGACGCTTGCCCAGTTCTGCATCTATGGTGATCCGAGCGTGCACCCCGTTGTCGGCAAACCCGCGCCCAAGGTTGCGGGGGTCTCGGCCTCCGAGGAGACAGAGCGTTTCGGACGCGGCGAACGTCGGGCAAAGATGAAGCAGACGGGCGAGTTTCTGCTGCAGACGAAACCAACCGCTTCGAAGTCTCAGAAGGTCGGCAAATTGACGACGCAGACGAAGTCGGCGCTCGCCAATCTGGCTGTGAAAGCCGGCATGCCGCGCGAGCAGGCCTTCGTCGCTTACGCAGTCAAGGGCGCTCCCCGAGCAGCTGTGAAAAGTGGCAAGCTGGCCAGCGCGCCATCACGCTATTTTCTGACGATCCACAATCCCGGCAAGGCCACGAATCAGGCTGGACAGCGCGTTGCGGTGGTCGCCAAGGAACTGGGCGGGCGGATCATCGACTACTGCATTTATCACCAACGCTGAGATGCCCACGCCCGAAAGCTCACGTCCCGTGCCTGTCAGCAAGCTTTGCGGCGAAGTCAGTGCCGGGATGCATGGCGAAGGCAGCAAGAGCGAACATCGGGCGCTGTTCATCGAGACGCCAAAGGGCCGCTTCATCCTGCGCCGCAAGGGTGGCCCCGCGTTTGCCGATGCCACACTCGAGTGCTATCTCGGGCACACGGTCGAGTGCGATGGCTTTCTTCTGGGCTCCACGCTGCTCTGTGAACAGATCAGGATCGTGGAATGAAACTTCTGCGCAATTCATGTTGATTGGCTGCAAGAACCATCCCTTTCTACATCGAAGGAGCTTGTCATGAAAAAAGCTGACTTGATCGACGTCGCGGGTAAAGACCGCCCCTCCAAGGCCACCACAGCCGAGCTCAAAGCGGCGGCGGCTAGCAAGAAAGTGGTACCCACGCCCACGGCCAGCAAACCGCCTCCCGAGAAGAAGTAAAGCGCATCCAGCATTGATCAAGCACTGGCGATTGCCGGGTCGCCCTTGACGTTTCTGCTTGCCGCGGCCGCTTAGCGGATGGATGCCTCGACCCGCCTGTTGTGGGGTTCGAAGGTGTCGTCGGGGGCGGAATCAAAAGATTGCGCTCGCCATGCGACTCGATGGCGATTGAACTCATATTCGCACTTGCACTTGCACTTGCACTTGCACTCGCACTCGCACTCGGGCCTCTCGCCTTCAACAGCCCCACCACGCTTGCCTGGCTGAGCGCCAGTTGGGCGTTATACGCTTATGTCATGACCGCGTCGGTGGGGGCAATCACGGAAACGTCAATCGAGCTGCGGCTGGTGGCTTCGCTGATGATCCGGGGAATCAGGGTTGGCGAGTCGCGCGGAATTGACATTCATCAAGCCGGGTGAGGATGGGCGGCTGGACTGCCCGATTTGCTTGCTAGGCTCCCGCCATGTCGCAAGCCACGCTCCCCGCTCACTTCAACAAAGCCCGTTATTTCGCCTGGAACGATTGGGTGAAGACTGCCTACGGCGGCCGGGTGCAGAAGGTGTCACTGGATGCGGGCTTCAGCTGTCCGAATCGCGATGGCAGTCTGGGGCGGGGTGGCTGCACGTTCTGCAACAATCGCGCCTTTACGCCCTCGTACCTCGCGGAAGCGCCCTCGCTCAGCGCCCAGCTCGAGACCGGCATCGCCTTCTTGCGTCGGCGCTACCCGCGCACTTCGCGCTACCTGGCGTACTTCCAGTCTTACTCGAACACTTATGCCCCGCTCGACGTGCTGCGCGAACGTTACGAGGCGGCGCTGGCGCATCCACAGGTGGCCGGGCTGGTGATCGGCACGCGACCGGACTGTCTGCCCGATGCGGTGCTGGACTATCTGGCCGAGCTGTCGCAGCACTGCATCGTGGAGCTGGAGATCGGCATCGAGTCCTGCGACGACGATGTGCTGGTGCGTTGCGAGCGCGGGCACGACTTCGCGTGCAGTGAGGATGCGATTCGTCGTGCAGCGGCGCGCGGTCTGCAAGTCACCGGGCATCTCTTGCTGGGCCTGCCGGGCGAGACGCGTGACACGGTACGTGCCGGGGCCGAGCGTCTAGCGGCGCTGCCGCTGGCGGCCTTGAAGTTCCATCAATTGCAGATCGTGCGCAACACCAAGCTGGCCGTGCAGTGGAAGCGCGCACCGGGCAGCATCGCGCTGCCGGGTCCGGATGAATATCTGGATTGGGTGGTCGACACGCTGGAGCGCTTGCCGACCAGCGTGCGCGTGCAGCGCCTTGGCAGCGAGGTACCGCCGTCGCAGCGCTTCTTGCCGAATGATGAGGACTGGAGCGTGAGAGCGTCGGACTACCAGTCCATGCTGGCGCAGCGATTGCGTGAGCGTGATACCTGGCAAGGACGCCTGACACGCGCGGCCGGCTGAACGGCTGATCACGAGGCAAGTGCAGTAGAGCCAGTTCCGGAGCGAGCACTTGAAACCTCCGGTCAACTCGGGGACTTTCTGTTGCGCAGCGTGCCGTGCGGTCGTTAGCGGATGGACACTTCGACTCGTCTGTTGCGCGGCTCGAAAGTGTTGTCGGGGGTCGGGATCAGCAGGTTGCGCTCGCCATGCGACTCGATGGCGATTGAGCTCACATGCGCATTTGCGTTGAGGCCTTTCGCCTTCAACAACTCGACCACCGCATTTGCGCGGCCGAGCGACAGCTGTTCGTTGTACGCGTCTGTCATGACCGTGTCGGTGTGGCCAATCACCGAGATGTCAATCGAGCTGCGGCTGGTGGCTTCGGCAATGATCTGTGGAATCAGGAGCAGCGAGTCGTTGGTCAGGCTTGTGCCCGTGCTGAAGTACAGCAGATAGCGGACCGGAAGTTTCGGCCGGGCGGCGATCGTGGCGCTGAAGTCCTTGTCGAGTTGCGGCTGTCCGGGTGGCGCGGCGATGGCGCTGCCGTCGGTGGCCGCCGCCTGACCTGCCTTGTCCAGCACCTGCTCGCCGCGCGCGCCGCTGACGATCACCTTGCCGACCGTGCCATCCGGGCTGGGCAGCAGCACGACGTAGGACTTTGGCGTGCTGGCGCAGCCGGAGAGGGCGAACAGTGCAAGGCCCACGATCAGCATCGCTGCACGCGAAAGCAACCCGCCAGCGCGTGCCCCGCACTCAAGACGGGCGTCGATCATTCTTCGACCTTGACCAGGAACTGCGTGCCGCGCACGCCGATCACGCCGGACGGGGTCGTGATGCTGACGGCATCCGGCTTGAGCTTGGCGATCACGCCGGAGACGTAGTTGAGGCTGCCCTTGGTCAGCTTGCTGCCGAGCTTGAGTTTGCCCTGCGCGGGGGCATAGAGATATTCGTCGACGGAGAACGTGGTGTCCGCACCGAAGGACATGACGGTTTCATCCTTGAAGGTGACGCCCATGCTGCTCTTGCTGCCGGTCTGCAGCAGGCTGCCCTGATACACGGGCGAGCCGACATCGGCCTTGAGCTTCGTGCCTGCCGTGGTGATCGAGGCCTCGCCGACAAGGGTCTTGACGTAGCCGATCGGCAAATCGTCGGCTCGGGCGTCCAGTATGACGAGTAGCGCCGTGAGCAGCAGGATCAGCAGGATGGGGTATCTCATGTGCTTTTCCTCCAGGCCTCCCGCGGGCGGGCAAAGGCGAGAGACGTGGGTTGCCCGTCGACGGATTGAGTTTCAGCATAGACGGATGTAACCGGAAATCTGTTCGGCATTTCGGATGAGGCGTATACCGCGAGAAGGATCATCTCTGCCTGCGAAACTGTCATGCTCGGCGTGCGAGATCTGTTCGTGGCTCCTGTGTAAAAGCAAGCTCCGGTCCTGCGTGGATGCAATGGGCTTGAACGCATGCCGATGAACCGCGCCGGAGGCGGTGGCAATCCGGGGCTCGCACGACAAGGGAGGATTGAATTGGCGCGTGCGCGGGGTTCGATCGGGTGGCGGGCGACCTTTACGCTGAAGCGTCTGGGCGTTCTGTTGCCCGTCGTGTCCGTGCTGCTCGGGCTCACCCTGCTGGTCATCGACCCCCGGCCGATGCAGACCTTGCGCAATAACCTGTTCGACCAGTACCAGCGCTGGTCGCCGCGCGCCTACGTCGATGCGCCGGTGCGCATCGTCGATATCGACGAGGAGACCCTGCACCGTCTCGGGCAGTGGCCATGGCCGCGGACCCTGCTCGCCGAACTCGTCGAACGCCTCAAGGCGAGCGGCGTTGCGACCATCGGTTTCGACCTGCTGCTCGCCGAGCCGGATCGCACCTCGCCGCAGCGCGTGACGAAACGCTGGCCCTTGCCTGAGGCCACGCGCCAGGTCCTGCAAAAACTCCCCGATCATGATCAGGTTCTGGCCAGGAGCCTGGCAGGCGCGTCAGCGGTATTGGGCTTTGCGTTGCAAGGCGGGCCGGCGCATTCAAAGAGCGCCCGACTGGAACCGGGTGTTAGTCAGGCGCTGCGGTGGCGTCCGTTTCGCTACATCCATGCTGGTGAGCCCGCCGAGAAAAGCCTGTACGCGTTCGATGCAGTCATCGCTGCCCGACCTGAACTGGAACCCGCCGCTGCAGGCTATGGCGCCCTGAATTTCGTGGCCGACAGCGATGGCATCGTGCGCCGCGTGCCGCTGGTGATGAGCCTGCACGGCGAGCCGGTTCCCACGCTGGTGGCCGAGCTGCTGCGTGTGGCGCAGGGCGAGAAAAACTACTTTCTCAGGAGCGAGGGCCGCGAGCTTGGCCTCGCCGAAATTCGCATCGGCAGTTTCCGCGTCCCGACGACGGCCGAGGGTGAAGTCTGGGTGCACTACGCCGACAGGGTTGCCGATCGCTATCTGCCGGCCTGGAAAATCCTTGCCGGAGAGGTGCCCGCTGCCATGCTGGACGGGCACATCGTGCTGATCGGCAGTTCGGCGCAGGGTCTGATGGACCTGCGCTTTAGCCCGCTCGGCAGGATCATGCCCGGCATCGAAGCGCATGCGCAGGCGCTGGAGCAGATACTGTCCGGCCAGAGCTTGCAGCGACCGGCCTGGGCCTTGGCCGTCGAGGCGATTGTCATTGCCATGGGCGGGCTGGCGATCGCCTGGCTGTCGATACGCGGCCGCGCCTTCATTGCAGCGCTGACGACAGCCGTTGCGCTGCTCCTGCTGCTGGCCAGTGGCTGGTACGCCTTTCGCGCGCATGCCTTGCTGATCAACACCGTCACGCCGGCGCTGGTCTTTGCCTGCACCTTCGTGCTGGGCAGCCTGATGCATCACTTCATCAGCGAACGCGAGCACCGCTGGATCAAGGCCGTGTTCTCGCGCTACGTCTCGCCCAATCGCGTCGAGTTCCTCGTTCAGCACCCGGATGCGATGACGCTGGGTGGCCAGCGTCAGGACTGCAGCTTCGTATTTACCGATCTGACCAACTTTACCGCCCTGATGGAAAGCGTCGATCCGCAGGAGGCGGTCGCCCTCCTCAACGATTATCTGGACGAGATGATTGCCGTCGCCTTCCGTCACGAAGGCACGCTGGACCGCATCGTCGGCGACTCCGTGGCCATCATGTTCTCGGCGCCCGTGCCGCAGCCGGATCATCGCGCGCGTGCGCTGGCCTGCGCACTGGAGATGGATGCCTTCGCGGCCGGCTATGCCACCAGACTCAACGACAAGGGCATCGGCTTCGGCAAGACGCGCATCGGCATTCACTCCGGCGAGGTCATCGTCGGCAACTTTGGCGGCTCGACGATTTTTGACTACCGCGCCCTCGGTGATCCGGTGAATACCGCGTCGCGTCTGGAAAGCGTGAACAAGCAGCTCGGCACGACGATCTGCATGTCGGCGGAAACGCTCGCAGGCTGCGCGGCCGCACGCGTGCGGCCGGTGGGGCGTCTTGTGCTCAAGGGCAGGAGTGCGCCGTTGCAGGTGCATGAGCCCGTCACGGAGCGCTGTGTCGCGCGCTACGCGCCGGCCGACGAGTATCACAAGGCGTATCGCCTGATGGCGGAGGGCGCCACAGAAAGCGCTGCCGAATCGTTCAGGACGCTGGCGCAGGCCTGGCCGGAAGACCCGCTGGTGGCGCTGCATGCGCGTCGCCTTGCAGAAGGCGAACGCGGCGACCTGATGGTGATGGGGGCCAAGTAGGTGGCCCGCTGGGATTTCAATTTGTCATCCCGGCTTGCGCCGGGATGACAAATTTGTTCCGGCGCGCCCTGCTTGTGTGCCTGCCTCTAGCATGAACTTTGCATAACCAGGCTCTGCTGCACTCATCCACCCGAACAAGACCATGAAATCGCCCATACAGATCTATCTGGAAGCGCTGCACAAGGAACTTTCCAAGGAACGAAGCGGGCAACTCGCCAGCTATATCCCGGAACTGGCGCGGGTCGATCCGGATCAGTTCGGCATCTGCCTCGTAACAATGGATGGCGTGGCCTACTGTGTGGGCGATACCGATGCGAGCTTCACCATCCAGTCCATCTCCAAGGCTTTCGTCTATGCCGCGGCACTGGCCGACCGCGGACAGGAATACGTGGCCGGCAAGGTTGGCGTGGAGCCGAGCGGCGATGCCTTCAATTCGATCAGCCTGCATCCCCAGACCGGGGCGCCGCTCAATCCCATGATCAATGCTGGTGCCATTGCGACCACCAGCATGGTCGCCGGAGAGACGCCGGATGCACAGTGGCAGCGCATAGAGGCCGCGATGGGCGCCTTCATCGGGCACGAAATCAGCGTCGACGAAGCGGTGTGTCGTTCCGAGAGCGAGACCGGTCATCGCAACCGCGCGATTTCCTGGATGCTGAAGAACTTCAACATCGTCGAAGGCGATCCGATGGCGAAGCTGGAAAACTACTTCCGCCAATGCTCCATCCTCGTCAATTGCCGCGACCTTGCCTACATGGCGGCGACGCTGGCCAATAACGGCACGCATCCGCTCAGTCGCGTGCGCACCCTGCCCTCCGAGTACGTCGAGCGCGTCCTCGGCGTCATGGCAACCTGCGGCATGTACGACTACGCCGGCAGCTGGCTGTATGAAGTCGGCATGCCGGCCAAGAGCGGCGTCGGCGGCGGCATCGTCGCGGTACTGCCCGGGCGCTTCGGCATCGGCGTGTTCTCGCCGCGCCTCGACGAGAAGGGCAATAGCGTGCGCGGTATCGCGGTGTGCAAGCGCCTGTCGCGCGACATCGGCCTGAACATCTTCAGCTGGACCTCCGACCCGTCGATGGCGCTGGGCCGCATCTACACCGGCGCCAACGCGCCCTCGCGGCGCCAGCCCGGCGGCGAGGCGCGCGAGCTGCTCAGGGCGCGCGCGCATCGCATCAAATACCTCAGCCTGAACGGCTATCTGGCCGTGGACGGCATCGAGTATGTGATCCGGCAGATGCTCACGCTGGCGCCGGACACGCACAGCTTCATTCTCGACATGCATCAGGTGATCGGCATCTCCGAGAGCGCCGCGCGCCTGCTCAACCAGGCGCGTGCCAGCTTCCGCAACGATGACATCGCGGTGACCTTCTCGCGCATCCACGGTCGGCCGCAGATCTCGGCGCCGCTGAGCAAGACGGCCGGTGCCGGTCTGGGTTTCCTGAGTTTCGAAGACAACGACCTGGCCGTCGAGTGGTGCGAGAACCGCTTGCTCGAAGACCGCGCGGCCATGCCACAAGTCGCGGGCCGTCTGCAGGACGCAAGACTGTTCAAGGACATGCCGGAGAGTCTGCTGCAGGAGTTGGAGCGGGTCGGCATCCGTCAGGTCTATGCCGCCAAGGCACCGATTCTCGTCAGCGGCGAGGCCAGCGACGGCCGCATCTTCTTCATCCAGTCGGGGCAGGTCAGCGTCGTCGTGCCGCTGGAGGATGGCGCCAACCAGCGCATCTCGACGCTGGGCCCAGGCATGGTCTTCGGCGAGATGACCTTGCTCGGCGCCAGCCAGCGTAGTGCTTCGGTCTTCGCCGACGTCGACAGCAGCTGCATCGTCTTCGACGCCAGCGATCTTGAAAGCATCTCGGCGCGCGATCCGCAGTTCAAGATCAAGCTGCTGGCCAATCTCGCCGGCGATCTGGCCGACAAGCTGCGCACGGCGACGCAGTGGATCGCGGCGTTGGCCTGAGCGCGCTCAGGATGTGTTTCACGCGCCGTGTTTATTCAGCAAGCCTTGACGTAAAAAGAGCCGCGCAAGCGGCTCCTTTCTCCTGGGCATGCAGGCGGTCAGATGCGTACGGCCTGGCGAGCGAGCAGTTTCCAGTCGCTGCCCTGTTTTTGCCACACGGTGAGGATGTGGAGCTTGACCGTGCCCGGCTTGCCGCCGTCATTGGTCGCGGCGGACAGGGTATGACGCACGATGGCGGTGTTGCCAACGACGCGCACGGTCTGCTCGCTCAGATCGATGGACACGAAGTCAGACGCGCCGCTCAGCAGGTCTGCGACGAAACTGGCCTTGGTGTCGATCTTGCCTCCGGAATGTCCGTAGCTCAGATCGTCGGCGAGCAGGGCCTTGAGGGCCGCTTCGTCGGGTGTGACCATCTGCACCCGCAGCTTTTCCACGGCGCCCGAGACAGCGCTTGTGGCGGCATCGGTCTGCGCTTGCGCGCTGAAACATAGCAAGCACAAGGACAGTCCGGCGATAAGGGGAACGAGCTTTTTCAGCATGGCATTGCCTCCTGCAGATTGAGGTGATCGAGGTCGGAAATGAAGAGCAAAGCGGAATAGCAAAACGCATGCAGCGGTCAGCCCTGACCGTTGCATGCGAGTCTGGCGGCGGCTTACTTGAGCGAGTAGCCGCGCCCGCCCATGCAGGCGCCCCAGGCATTCTGGAAGGCCGCGTTACCTTGTTGCGTGGCCGCTGCGGCCTGCTGGTTCTGTGCGTCCTGCGCGCGAGCCTGCTGACGACGCTGGCCGCGTTGCGCGACACCGCCGGCGACCATGCCGACTGCGGCACCCTTGCCTACGTCTTCATCGGCGATGCCGGCGACCACGGCACCGGCGGCGGCACCACGCGCGCGTCCGCCGGCCGGTACGGGCGCTGGCGCGGCCGCAACGGGTTGCTGCGGCTTGCTCGGGTCGTGGCCGGTCTGGCCCGTGGCCCAGCTGCGGCATTCGTAGTCATCTTTTTTCTGCTGATCGGCCGACTGGCCTTTGGAGGGATAGGCGTACTGCGCTGACGCGGCGGTGGCCATGCCCAGGCACAGAACGGCAATGCTTGTTCGAAGCGATACAGTCTTCATGAGTTCTCCTGTCATTGTGAATCGCACGGGGGATGCGCGTCTGTCTACCCAGTATAGTCAGCCGCCGGCCGCGGAAAGTTTCTTGTGAACCGGACGAAGAATGAAACATTTCGTGTGCGGGGGCCGACCTGCCAACGGGCGCCAGGCCCGACGCAGGGGTCAGCTCTCGATGTAGCGTCCCGGCGGAATGAGATCAGCGGCGCTGAGACGACTCTTCGTGGTGCGCGCCAATGTATTGCCTGAGCCCTTCAACCAGCGCGTCGAATGTCACGCGGCAGCGCGGGCTGTGGCGCAAGTCCTCATGCATGGTCACCCAGGTTTCGAGCGGGATCGAGAACGCCGACGGTAGTACGCGTATGAGCCTGGCATCGGCACGGGCCAGCGCACTCTGGCAGCCGCCGATGCCGGCACCGGCGCGGATCAGCGCAAGTTGTGCCAGATCGCTGTCGGTGCGCAGGCTGAAATCTTCGCGTTGCAGATTGCCGAGATGTTTGTCGAGCTTGCGCAGGAAAGGGGGCTCGACATCAAAGCCGATCAGAGCGTGCTGACCGAGATCGGCGAGGCTGGCGGGCGTGCCATGTCGCGCGAGATAACTCTGGCTGGCATGCAGACCGATGTCCACGGTACCCACGCGCTGTGCGAGCAATTGCTGCTGGGCCGGCCGCACCATGCGCACCGCCACATCAGCTTCGCGTCGCAAGAGGTCCTGCACCTGATTTGAAGGCACGAGTTCGATCCGCAGGTCAGGATAGCGCTCGCGCAGCGGCACGAGGATGGCCGGCAGGACCTCGACGGCCATGACTTCGCTGGCGGTGATGCGCACGCAGCCCTGCACGCCTTCGCCCTGGCTTTGCGCGGTGCGGCCGAATGCCGCAGCGGCGCTTTCCATCTCGACGGCATGCAGTTGCAAGGCTTGCGCTGCTTCGGTCGGGAAAAGGCCGCTCGGGGCGCGGATGAACAAGACCTGACTCAGCGAAGCCTCGAGCGCCGCGATGTGCCGCCCGACCGTGGGCTGCGTAATGCCCAGTGCGCGTGCCGCTGCGGACAGCGAGCCCTCGCGCAGCACGCCCAGAAAGCTCCGGTACAGATCCCAGCTGATATTTTCCGTCATGCAAAAATGTATAGCTGCATCGCTATGAAAGGCAATTTCTTTTCGATGCCCGTGCCGCCAGACTGGAATCCTCATCAACGGTTCTGGAGAAAAATCATGGCAAACGACAACACGGCTCTGGTCCTCGGCGCACGTGGCGGTGTCGGCGGCGAAATCGCGCGACAGCTGCGCGATGCGGGCTGGCAGGTGCGTGCGCTGCAACGCGGCCTCGCGTCGGACGAAATGCAACGCGAGGGCATCACCTGGCTCAGGGGCGACGCAATGGTGGCGCAGGACGTGGCGCGCGCCGCGGCGGGCTGCAGCGTGATCGTGCATGCGGTGAATCCGCCGGGTTACCGCGACTGGGACAAGCTTGTGCTGCCGATGCTCGACAACACGCTGGCTGCGGCGCGCACAGCGCATGCCACAGTCATGCTGCCGGGCACGCTCTACAACTACGGGCCGGATGCCTTCCCGCTGATTGCCGACGATGCGCCACAGCAGCCGCTGACCCGCAAGGGCGCGATTCGTGTGGAGATGGAGAAACGCATGGAGGCAGCGGTCACCGCGGGTGACTGCCGCGTGCTGATCGTGCGCGCCGGTGATTTCTTCGGGCCGCGCACGGGCAATAGCTGGTTCGCGCAGGGCCTGGTCAAGCCCGGGCAGGCCATCCGCAAGATCACGCGCCCCGGCGTACCCGGCGTGGGTCACCAGTGGGCTTATCTGCCCGATCTCGGCAGGACGGTGCTGGCCTTGCTGAACCGGCGTCAGACGCTGCCGGATTTTGCGCGCTTCAACTTCGGCGGTCATTGGGATGCGGATGGCGAGCAGATGCTGGCCAGCATTCGTGACTGCGTTGCTGCGAACACGGGTCAGGTGCCGCGCATCGTCGGTTTCCCATGGTGGCTGACGGCGCTGGCTGCGCCCTTCGTGCCGACGCTCAAGGAACTGCGCGAGGTGCGCTACCTGTGGCAGCAGCCGGTGCAGCTCGACAATAGCGGACTGCTCGCCACGCTGGGCGCGGAGCCGCATACGCCGTGGGACGAGGCGGTGGAAGCCACATTGCGTGGCCTTGGCTGCCTGAGCGTGGCCGCAATGCGAACGACGGCGCCTGCGCTATGACAACAGCCTGATTCGCCGGAATTGCGGCGAGCTTTCGCTCAACGCATGTTTACGTTCGCCGCGAGGAAGTCGAGCAGCGCACGTACGCGTGCCGGCAGCGGCCCGCCCTGGCCAAGGTAGACCGCGTGGAACTCCTCGATGTCGCCGGGGTTGAACGCTTCGAGCACGGGTATCAGCAGGCCGGCGCGCAGGTCTTCGCGCACGGTGAATTCGGCGATTCGCGCGAGGCCAGCTCCGCTGATGGCGTAGGTGCGCAGCGCCTCGCCGTCGCTGGTCTGCAGGTTGCCGACCGTGGGCACGCGCACCACCGCGCCATCCTGCAGCAGCGGCCAGCCTTCCAGGGTGCGGGCGTAGCAGAAGCTCAGGCGATTATGCAATTCGAGTTCGGCGATGCTCGTTGGTGTGCCGCGCTGCTGGAGGTAGGACGGCGCGCCGACGATGACCATGCGCGAGCTGCCCAGTCTGCGTGCGACGAGGCTGGAGCTTTTCATCGGACCGGCGCGCACGGCCACGTCGACGCGCTCGTCCATGAGGTCGACCACCTTGTCGGTCTGCACGATGACCAGACTGATCTCGGGATACAGCGCGAGGAATTGCGGCACCAATGGCGCGAGCACGTGCGTGCCGAACGATGCGCTGGTGTTGATGCGGATGTGGCCGGTCGGGCGCTCGCCGGCGGCGGCAATGCGTTCGGCCTCGTCCATGTCGGCGAGGATGCGCGTGGCGCGCTCGAAGTAGGCCGAGCCTTCCGGCGTGAGCTGGAACTTGCGCGTCGAGCGATTGACGAGACGTGTGCCGAGCCGCGCTTCGAGCCGCGTCACCAGCTTGCTGACGGCCGAGGGTGACATGCCGCAGACGCGCGCGGCGGCGGAGAAACCGCTCTGTTCGACGACACGCACGAACACTTCCATCTCGCCGGAGCGATTGACATCGAGTCGCGCCATGATGAATTCAACTCATAAGTGATTTGACTTCCAGCAGTCTATCGCACTGAAGTGCGCTGCCGCATCATCCGTCCCATCTAAACGGACAGGAATGTTGTCATGCCACTCGCGCTTTACGCCCTCACCGTCGGGGCCTTCGGTATCGGCGTTACCGAATTCGTCATCATGGGTCTGCTGCTGGAAATCGGCACCGACCTGCACGTCAGCATCGCCGCCGCCGGCCTGCTCATCACCGGTTATGCGCTGGGCGTCGTCGCCGGCGCGCCGCTGCTCACCACGCTGACCAGTCGTTGGTCGCGCAAGACCGTGCTGATCGGCCTGATGGTGATTTTCACGCTCGGCAATGCAGCCTGTGCAATTGCACCGGACTATGGCTTGCTGATGGCGGCGCGCGTGCTTACCGCGCTGGCACATGGCACTTTCTTCGGCGTCGGTTCGGTGGTCGCCACCGGCCTCGTGGCGCCTGAGCGCCGCGCCTCGGCCATTGCTGCGATGTTCACCGGCCTCACCGTCGCGAACATTCTCGGCGTGCCTTTTGGTACCTGGCTCGGTCAGCAGTTCGGCTGGCGCGCCACCTTCTGGGCCGTGACCGCGATTGGCATTGCCGCGCTGGCGGTCATCGCCGTGGCCGTGCCGAAGGACAAGACACCGACCGAAGCGAGCGACTGGCGCGCCGACCTGATCGCCATGACGCGTCGCCCGGTCCTGCTCGGCCTTGCGACAACCGTGCTCGGCTTTGGTGGTGTGTTCGCGGTGTTCACCTATATTGCACCGATGCTCACGCAGATCACCGGCTTCGCCGACAGCGCTGTTTCGCCAATCCTGCTGGTGTTCGGTGGCGGTCTCGTCGTCGGCAATCTGCTTGGCGGCCGCCTCGCGGATCGCGCCTTGCTGGCGACCGTGTTCGGCTCGCTGGTCGCCCTCACCGCCGTGCTCGGTCTCATGACATTTGCAATGCACGACAGGATCACGGCGATCGCCTTCGTCGGCCTGCTCGGCGCAACAGGTTTCGCCACGGTGGCGCCACTGCAGATGTGGGTGATGGAGAAAACGCAGGGCGCGGGCCAGAGCCTGGCTTCGAGTTTCAACATCGCCGCCTTCAATCTCGGCAATGCGCTCGGCGCATGGGTCGGTGGTGTGGTTATCGAACGCGGCGCGGGGCTTGGTGCCGTGCCGCTCGTTGCCGCGCTGCTGCCGCTGGCTGCGGTCGTTGTGGTGGCTCTGGGCTTGCGGCTGGATCGCCCGCGTGCCGTGGCCGTGCCCGCCTGAACCCACTCACTCTCGTATCAACCCAGGAGAACTCAAATGGAATACAGACGTCTAGGCGAATCCGGTCTCAAGGTACCGGCACTCAGTTTCGGCACGGGCACTTTCGGTGGCACGGGCCCGCTGTTCGGTGCATGGGGCACCAGCGACGCCCAGGAAGCACGGCGACTGGTCGACATCTGCCTCGAGGCCGGCGTGAATCTGTTCGACACGGCCGATGTGTACTCGGGCGGCGCGTCGGAGGAAGTGCTCGGTGCTGCCATCAAAGGGCGGCGTGACAGCGTGCTGATCTCGACCAAGACTTCGCTGCCGATGGGCGACGGGCCGAACGATGCCGGCTCATCGCGCTCGCGCCTGATCCGCGCCGTCGACGATGCGCTGCGCCGCCTCGGCACCGACTACATCGACCTGCTGCAACTGCACGCCTTCGACGCCGGCACGCCCATCGAGGAAGTGCTCGCCACCCTGGATGCGCTGGTGAGGGCCGGCAAGCTGCGCTACGTCGGCGTGTCGAACTTCTCGGGCTGGCAGGTGATGAAATCGCTGGCGATCGCCAAGGAAAATGGCTGGCCGCGCTACGTCGCGCACCAGGTTTACTACTCGCTGCTCGGTCGCGACTACGAATGGGACTTGATGCCTTTCGCCAAGGATCAGGGCGTCGGTGCGTTGGTGTGGAGTCCGCTCGGCTGGGGTCGCCTCACCGGCAAGATCAGGCGCGGTCAGCCGCTACCTGAAGGCAGTCGCCTGCATGCTACGGCAGAGTTCGGCCCGCCAGTGGATGACGAGTTGATGTACCGCGTGATTGACGTGCTCGAGGCCATCGCTGGCGAGACCGGAAAGACGGTGCCGCAGATCGCCATCAACTGGCTGCTGCAACGCCCGACGGTATCGTCGGTAATCATCGGTGCGCGCAACGAGGCGCAGTTGCGTCAGAACCTTGGCGCCGTCGGCTGGAACCTGACGACGGAACAGGTCGCACGGCTGGATGCCGCCAGCATGGTGACGGCTCCGTATCCGCACTTTCCCTATCAGCGGCAGGATGCCTTTGCGCGACTGAACCCGCCAGCCGTGTAAACGCAGCTTGATGCAGGCCTCCGGCTGGCTGTAGGCTGTGATCGGGGCGTCGGCTGAGGGCGTCTCGTCACCACGGCGAGGTCACCATGCGTACCGCTTTGTTCTTGCTGGCAGGGTTTTTGTTGCTCGCTGCGTGCTTCGTGGTCGGCAAGCTCTTTTCGGCGAACTATCCTGAAGCAATGCGCGTGGTGACGGCTGCCTTCGTTGCGCTGTGGGCGGTGATCACCGGCTTCAATATGTGGGTTGGCGTCAATCGTGCTGGCTATGGCGCGATGGAGGAGTTGCCGATTTTCGTAGTGCTCTTCGGCCTCCCGGCCGTCGTAGCCATCCTGCTCAAGTGGAAGGCGTTCTGAAATGATCACCAACCTGCAGATCGGACTAGCCAGCGTGGCAGATGCCGCCGTGATCGCGGACATGTCTCGCTCCGAGATCGAGTACGGACTGCCCTGGGGCTGGACCGCTGCGCGCGTGGCAAGGGTGATGCGCGACCCGACGGTGAACGTTGCGGTAGTGCGCCGGAGCAGCGGCTTTGCGGGCTTTGGCATCATGAAATACGGTGATGATCGTGCGCACCTTGCATTGTTTGCCGTGCACGCCGCCCATCGCCGCGCCGGCGTAGGCAGTGCCCTGCTGGCCTGGCTGGAGGAGGTGGCCCGCGTCGCCGGCATCACCACCATCACCGCCGAGGCGCGCATAGACAACGCAAACGGCATGGCATTCTATGAGCATCATGGTTTTGTGCAGGCAGTCAGAATTGCGCACATGTATCACGGCAAGCTCGATGGTGTGCGGCTCGTGAAACGGCTGTCTGTGGAAGTCTCAAAGATCTAGCCCGGATCGGCAGTCCACCGTCCGGGCTTATGTTTGACGCGCGCTACGTGCCTTGCGAATCCGCCAGCTGCTGACGTCGATAGCCACCCTGCCGCTCGAGCATCCAGCCCGGATATTCCGGAATCAGCGCGCTGACCTTGTCGAGTTTTTCAAGCTCTTCGGCGCTGAGTCGCACATTCGTCGCCGCGATATTGTCGTCGAGCTGTTCCACACGCTTGGCGCCGACGATGACGCTCGTGACAGCACGCTGGTGCAGCAGCCAGGCAATGGCGATCTGCGCGACGGACACTTCCTTGCTCTCCGCAATCGGGCGCATGACTTCAATGATGTCGTAGGCATGTTCCTTGTCGACGCGCGGGAAATCGAAGTGTGTGCGACGGCTGCCTTCTTCGGCCTGCCGGTCGCGACCGTACTTACCGCTGAGCAGTCCACCGGCGAGCGGGCTCCACACCATCAGGCCGACGTTCTCGCTGTTCAGCAGCGGCACGATTTCGCGCTCCAGATCGCGGCTGGCAACGGTGTAGTAGGCCTGTAGCGATTCGAAGCGCGCGAGGCCGAGGCGCTCCGAGATACCGAGGCCTTTCATGATCTGCCACGCCGCCCAGTTGGAGATGCCGATGTAGCGCACGTGGCCTTGCTGCACGAGGGTGTCGAGCGCGCGCAAGGCTTCCTCGATGGAGGTGGCGACGTCGAAGCCGTGGATCTGGTAGAGGTCGACATGGTCAAGCTGCAGCCGCTTGAGGCTGCCTTTCAGCGCTTCCATGATGTGCACGCGCGACATGCCACGTGAATTGACGCCCTTGGTGCCCGCCTCACCGAAGACCTTGGTGGCGACGATGACGTTCTCGCGCGGTACCTTGAGATTCTTCAGCGCCTGACCCGTCAGGATTTCGGAGCGGCCATCGGAATAGACGTCTGCGGTGTCGATGAAGTTGATGCCGGCATCGAGCGAGCGGCCGACGAGCGCATCGACTTCATCCTGCTGCAGCTTGCCGATCTGCGCCCACATGCCGTCTTCGCCGCCGAAGGTCATGGTGCCGAGGCATAGCTCGGAGACGAACATGCCGGTATTGCCGAATTTCCTGTAACGCATGGGATGAGTCCTTTCGTGAGGGGCGATGAGGTTTGGGTCAGGCGTAGACGCTGGTTTGTCGTCCGGGTTCAGATGCGCGCTGCGAGGCCGCGCGCGCAGCAATACAAGACCAGCGCATTGAGCACGTGCCACGCGAAGTGGGTGCCGAGCGGCCAGCTGGCACATAAGGCCATATCGAGTGTGCGCAGGCTGAGTGACACGACGAAGACAAGTGTGGCGGCGCCGAGCCAGCGCGTGCTGGCAGGCGCATGCCCTCGCGACCACCAGGCGAAGACAGCCAGCGTTGCGCCTGGCAGCAGATAGCCCTCCGAACCATTCAGACCGAACTTGCCGAGTGCCGCGATTGCGCGATCTGCGGCAAGGAACGCCACGACGCCGAGCCAGCAGGCCCACAGAGGCCACTTCACCAGCTGGCGCAGATAGCGGTGGATGTAGACCAGGATGAACAGCGCGATGCCGGCCACATCCAGCACCATGCCCCACACGGCGCCGAATACATGGAACAGGCCGCTGCAGATGCCGATGAGGGCGATCAGGGCAGCGAGGCTGCGCAGTTCCGTCTGCTGCGGTTTGCCGCGCGCCTGCCGCCACAACACGATGGCAGCGATCAGGAAGGCTAGGTTGCTGAGCGCATTGAACGGCTCGGACCAAAGCGAGGGGCCGGTGCGCTCGCAGTAGTTGTCGACATGCTCGAAGAGGTTCATGTCGTGCGCTCAGCCTTGAATGCCCCCGCTTCGGTGACGATCCAGTCCAGCGGCCGGTCGTGCGCCGCTTCGGCAATGCGCGGCAGGCGGCCCAGCTCGAAACCAACGCCAATGGTCAGCGGCTGGGGGCGGAGGCTCTCCAGCGTGCGGTCGAAATAGCCACCGCCGTAACCCAGCCTGAAGCCGCGCGAATCGAAGCCGTTAACGGGAATGAGCAGCAGGTCTGGTGTCAGTGCATCGCCGTCGATGGGCGTTGGAATGCCATGGCGGTCGGGTGCCAACGGTCTGTCAGGCGTCCATTCGCGAAAGGTGAGTGGCGCATCCCGATTGACGACGACGGGCAATGCGGCGCGGTGTGCAGAATCAGCGGCGAGCCAAATGGTGATGAGTTGACGCAAGTCGGGCTCGCCACGGAACGGCCAGCAGAAGCCCAGGGTCTGAGTGGCATGCAGTGTGGGTGCCGCGAGCTGATCGAGTAATTCCTGCAGGTGCCCCAGCAAGGCACTTTCGAGTTGCGCGCGCCTTGCTGCAGGGAGTCCCTCGCGGGCCGCAATGATGCGCTGGCGCTGGCTTTTGCGATCTGGATCGATGGATTCCACGTGCTATTCTCCGACGCTTGTTTTGCGCTGTATTGCCATGTGGCAAGTCGTGCTCTGACTGTTCTGTACAGCGCGAAAGAGTAAGACGTCTGCGTTTGAAAAGTCGGGTTGAATCGGTTGTTGAAACAAAGCTGGAACGAAGCTGAAAAAATGCGAATTGCACTAAATGCTGCACAGAGTGTGGCAAAGAATGCGGCAAAGAACCTGACCCGGGGATGGTACGCGACCCGCCGCATCGTGTACCGACCGCTGCTGTGCCTGCCTTTGCTGGCCGCGCCACTGGTGTGGGCGCAGCCCGCTGCGCCCGATCGGAGTGGCGATGCGCGCATTGTTGCAGCGGCTGAGTACGCCGCGCGTGGCGACACTGCCGGGCTGGAGCAATTGCTCGCCACGCCGAGTAAGCATGTACTCGAGTCTTATGTCGGCTATTGGCTATTGTCAGCGCGTATCGCACGTATTGGCGATCCCTTGCCGATGCAGGCGATCCGTGACTTCGTGCAGCTGAACGACGGTTCGGTGGTCGCCGAGCGCCTGCGCATCGACTGGCTCAAACGCCTTGGCCGCGAGGGTCAGTGGCAGGTTTTCAATGAAGAATATCCTCGCGTGCAACAAGCCGATGCGGAACTGCTGTGCCATGCCGTGAAGGCACGTGGGGGTGCTGCGGATGCCGCCTTGCAGGCGATCGAAGCGCAGTGGCTGACGCTGGCGGGCGGGAATGATGTGATGGACGCCTGTGCCGTACCACTGCAGGCGCTGGTCGATGCAGGGCGCAAGTCGAACGAGGACGTGCAGTGGCGACTGCGCCGCATGGTCGAGACCAACAGGCTGCCTGCCGCACGCCAGAGCGCCAGCATGCTGCCTGCTGCCGAGACGCCGGACATCGCGGCGCTTGGACGTGTGTTCGACAACCCCTTGCACTACCTCGCTTCGCCCGCGGCACGTGGCGCAAGTTCGCGCGCAGCCCGCGAACTGGTGCTGGCGGCGGTCGCGCGTGCGGCGCGCAGCGATGTGCGGACCACCTTGGCGCGTTGGCGTGTGCTTGAAGATAGTCGCTATACCGCAGCCGAACGCGGTTATGCCATCGGACAGATCGCCTGGGGCGCCGCCCTGGCGCAGATGCCGGAGGCCGTGCAGTGGTACGCGACGGCGCGCGAGCTGGCGCCCGGCATGCCGATGAGTGATGACCAGGCGGCCTGGCAGATGCGCAGCGCGCTGCGTGCCGGCGACTGGAGCAGCGTGCTGGCCGCGCTGGATTCGATGACGCCCGCGCAACGCAATCAGCCGGAATGGATCTACTGGCAGGGTCGTGCGCTGTCGCAACAGAACAAGTCGCAGGAGGCGCGTGCACTGTATGAGCGTTTTGCCGGGGAGCCGAATTTCTACGGCATCCTGTCGGCCGAAGCGCTCGGCCGCAGCATCAACTGGCCGAAAGCGGCCGTGCCACCCACCGTGCTCGAAATGTCGCGGGTGGATGAGAACCTTGCCATGCAGCGTGCGATAGCGCTGTTCCGTATTGACCAGCGCAGCGCCGCCTTGCGCGAGTGGAGCTGGGCCCTGCGTGGTGCGGATGATCGCGCCTTGCTGGCGACTTCGGAATATGCACGTCGCATTGGCTTGTATGATCGCGCCATCAATGCAGCTGAACGCACACGCCTGCAGCACGACTACAGCCTGCGTTACCTGGCGCCGTACTACGACATTTTTGCGCGCGAATCGCGCGCCAAGGGGCTGGAACTGCACTGGGTATATGGGTTGACGCGGCAGGAGAGTCGTTTCGATCCGGTTGCGCGTTCGTCGGTCGGCGCGCAAGGGCTCATGCAGATCATGCCCGCTACCGGGCGTATGGTGGCCAGCAAGGCCGGCATGCTGGGTTTCAATGTGAGCCATCTCGCCCAGACGGAGCCCAACATCCAGATCGGCACGGCCTACCTGCGTAGTGTGCTCGACGGTCTGTACAACTCGCCTGTCATGGCCACGGCGGGGTATAACGCGGGGCCCGGACGTGCCAAACGCTGGCGTGATAGCGGGCCGCTGGAAGGCGCAATTTATGCCGAAACGATTCCGATTAACGAAACGCGTGACTACGTGAAGAAGGTGATGGCCAACGCAGTTGCCTACGCTTTCGTGCTGGATGGGCAGCCCATATCGCTGACGCGGCTATTGGGCATCGTGCCGGGCGAAACACTGGCCACTGCGACGCGTTGAGCATCAAGCCGTTCGTGGCAGACCAGTGGTATGGGGTCGCACCGGACGGCGGCGTGGCCGCGCCGATATGCAGATGACACTTGACCTTGCTCAATGGCTGAGCCATGGTCGAGATACCTCATTCTCACGTGACAGCACGCCCACATCATGACCTTGCGCACCGTTCTGATTATCGGGGGTACGGGTTTCATCGGACGCAGCCTTGCCCAGCGCCTGACCGGGCTCGGTGTACGCGTGATCGTGCCGACGCGTCGCGCAAGCTACGCTGCGCCCTTGCGCCTGTTGCCGACCGTCGACGTGGTCGAAGTGGATTGTTGTGATACCAGCGTGCTGTGTGGCCTGATGACCGATGTGGATGCGGTGGTCAATCTGGTCGGGGTGCTGCATTCCGAGTCCGACGCGCCGTATGGCCCTGTTTTTGCGCGGGCGCACGTCGAGTTGCCGCGCACCATCGTCGCGGCTGCGCGCCTCTCTGAAGTGCCGCGCCTCGTGCATCTCAGTGCGCTCGGCGCCGACGTGCACGGCCCGTCCGAATACCTGCGTTCCAAGGCCGATGGCGAAGCGGTCGTCCGCGCCGCCGGGCCGGACATCGAATGGACGATCTTCCGTCCCTCGGTGGTCTTCGGACCGGAGGATGACTTTCTCAACCTGTTTTCGAAGTTCGCCTCATGGCTGCCGGTGCTGCCATTGGGCGGTGCGCACACGCGTTTCCAGCCGGTGTTCGTCGAAGACGTGGTCAGCGCCATCGTGCATGCCTTGCAGCATCACGCCGGCATCAACGAAGTGATCGAGCTGGCGGGGCCGCGCACCTACACGCTGGCAGAGCTGGCGCGCTACGTGGTGCGTGTGCAGCGCCACTGGAGTGTCGTGCTGCCGCTGCCCGAGTCGCTCGCCATGTTGCAGGCCGCGTGCATGGAGCACTTGCCGGGCCCCTTGATGAGCCGTGACAATCTGCGCTCGATGCATCGCGACAGCGTTGCAAGTGGCGCGCCGATGCCGTTTGGTCTGACGGCCACAGCGCTGGAAACGGCCGCGCCGCTATGGCTGCGCAATGATCGGGGCTGGCGCAACCTGTTCAACCAGTTCCGTCGGAGTGCGCACCGCACCGTTTGAATCTGAACGCCTGCCTGTACGGCAGCTTGTAAGCGGACAGCTTGGGGGATGACGTGAAGCTGATCATCGGCGACTACAACTATTCCTCATGGTCCATGCGCGGCTGGCTTGCCGCCAGGGCCTGCGGCGTGCCGTTCGAAACGGTGTCCATCCCCTTGCAAGAGGCCAATACGGCCGCGCGCATCGCGCAGCACAGCCCGTCCGGGCGCGTACCTGCCCTCGTTGTCGGTGAGCTGACGATCTGGGATTCACTGGCCATTGCCGAGTTTTTTGCCGAGCAGGCACCTAGCTTATGGCCTGCCAATGCCTGTGCGCGTGCAGTCGCGCGTGCAGTCAGTGCGGAGATGCACAGCAGCTTCACCGCGCTGCGCACGCATATGTCGATGAATATCCGCAAGGACTACAGCGGGCGCGGCCGCACGCCAGAAGTGCTGGCCGACATCGCGCGCATCGATGCGATCTGGCAGGACTGCCGCCAGCGCTTCGGCGCGCGCGCAGACAATGCCGGCCCCTGGTTATTCGGCACATGGAGCATCGCCGACATCATGTACGCGCCGGTGTGCATGCGTTTCGTGACCTACGGTATTGGCGAAGCCGAGTTAAGTCCGGTCGCAAGTGACTACCTGCGCCATGTGCTGGAGCATCCGCATGTGCAGGAGTGGCGTGCCGCCGCGCTTGCCGAAGCACACACCATTGCGGCCTACGACAGCTACGGTTGAGGCTGCAACTGTCCTGCAGCGGGGCCGCAGCCGATGACCGGCCCGCACCGGGGCTGATGCGCCGGGTGATAATGCCGCCCTTGATACCGCTTTCCCGCGCAGCGACTGCTGTGCCTCCACTGTCAGCACACGGCCCATGCTTCTTCCCGTCTTCGAAGATACACCGCTGAACGACCTGAATAGCCTGCGTCTACCCGCGAGCGCGAAGCGCTATGCCGAAATTCATTCGGCCGAGCAATTGCTCAAGCTCGTGCGGCGCGGCGATCTGGAGGGGCAGCGCGTTGTGGTCCTCGGTGGCGGCAGCAACGTGGTTCTGCGTGGCGATCTGGATGCCTTTGTCCTGCACATCCGCATCCCGGGCCGTGCTCTTGTCACCGAGTTGGACGATGCCTGGATCGTGCGCGCCGGTGCCGGTGAAAACTGGCATGAGTTCGTACGCTTCACGCTGGAGCATGGCTGGCCCGGGCTGGAGAATCTGTCACTGATTCCCGGCACCGTGGGTGCAGCGCCGATCCAGAACGTCGGTGCCTATGGCGTCGAGCTGGCCGATCGCTTCTTCGCGCTGGAGGCGGTGGACCTGCGTAGCGGTCAGATCATCAGTCTTGATCGCGATATCTGCCAGTTCGCTTACCGCGACAGTCTGTTCAAGCAGCAGGCGGCCGGGCGCTTCATCATCACGGCCGTCAGCTTCCGCCTGCCCAAGCAGTGGCACGCCGTCACCTCCTATGCTGACGTCGCCAACGAGCTCAAGGCGTTGGGCCTGAATGAACCGACAGCACTTCAGGTGTCCAATGCAGTGATCAGTATCCGCAGCCGCAAGCTGCCCGACCCTGCTGTGCTGCCGAATGCGGGGAGTTTCTTCAAGAATCCGGTGGTCAGTGCCGCGCGTTTTGCCGAACTCACCGAGACCTGGCCCAAGCTCCCTTATCACCCGCAACATGATGGAAGCATCAAGCTTGCAGCGGGCTGGCTGATCGAGCAGGCCGGGTGGCGTGGCCGCAGCCTTGGGCGTGCCGGCATGTACGAGAAGCAGGCTCTGGTGCTGGTCAACCACGGCGGTGCGACTGGTGAAGAGGTGATGCGCCTTGCCGAATGCGTCAGCGCAGCAGTGCAGGAAAAGTTCGGCGTTACGCTGGAGCAGGAGCCGGTGCTGCTCTAGGCGTGCTGCACTGTGCGGCGGAAGCAAAAAGGCCAGGATGACATCCTGGCCTTTTTGTTTGCTGCGCGCGATGTTCTGCGCACTTCATGTTTGTGCGGCGAATGGCGGTTCCGTGCGCGCTATGCAAGATCTCGCAAATGGCGCAATGCCAGCAGACTTGCTGCCAGGCGTACCTCTGAGCGATTGCCGTCGAAATGCATCGTTACTGCCTCGACGCCATCCAGTGAGTCTTCCTTGACTGCCCAGGCGAGGCATACCGTGCCGACAGGTTTGTGGGCACTGCCGCCGCCCGGCCCGGCGATACCGGAAATGGCGATGGCCGCATCCGCCTTGCTTGAACGCAGCGCGCCGAAAGCCATTTCACGCACCGTGGCTTCGCTGACGGCGCCATGCTGGCGCAAGGTTTCCTGCTGTACGCCGACCAGCTCCTGTTTTGAATCGTCGGTATAGGTGACAAAGCCGCGATCGAACCAGCCGCTTGAGCCGGCAATTTCGGTGATGGCCGCTGCGATCAAGCCACCCGTGCAGGACTCAACCGTGACCAGCCGCCAGTTGCGTGCCTGCAGCCAGGTGCCAGCGTCACGCGCGGCGGCGACAAGTTCTTCATTCATGATTGTGCTTCCCATATGGCAGCGTAGTGGCGAGATCGGAGCATGAGGCTGGCGATCAGCGCTTGCGGGTAGATGTCTGTGATCCAGGCGTCAGGCAGCTTGCCTTTGTATTGCGACCCGATCGCTTCTGGTCCGGGTCGTACCAGTACTCGGTTTTGTCCAGCGGGGTCTTGTTCGACAGCAGCGGGTTGTTCAGACGCAGGATGCGCCGCGAACAGAAATCGGCGCGGTCGATGAGGGGCTGGTGATACTTGAGGAACAGTTTGTTGAAGGAGCCGTCCTTGATCATCATCCTGAAACCGTCCTCGATGCGTGCAGCCAGATGCGGCGCCTGGGGCGAGACGAAGAAGTACTTCGGTAGCGGAAAGTACAGCAGCAGCGAGTTCTCGATCGCTATGTCCGGATAACTGGCTTTGCGATCGTCATACTCGACAAACACCTCCGAGAGCGCGCGCGGGAAGTAGTCGAAGCGCCCGCCGACGAGCGCTTTGTAAAGACTTTCCCAGTCGGCTGCTGCTTCGTACTTGAAGTTGAGCGCCTGGAACACCTGCCGCGTCGACCAGGCATGGCCGACGCCCAGCGTCAGGCGCTTGAGTTCCTCGACATCGTTGATGCGGCTGAACTTGTCCTGGTCGCCGGCGCGGATCAGCGCGATGCGGTATTCGGAGATGCCTTTGTCGACCGGGATGCGCAGGGTCAGCAGCCCGCTGTCTTCCCAGTCCGGACGTGTAGCCTTGGCCGTCACATTCACAGCCACGCCACGCTTGAGCTCGGTCAGCAAGCGGTCGCGGTACATGTAGCTGGGGGCATATGCCACGCGGAAGGGGCCATACTTCGGTTCTGTGCGCTTCAGGATTTCCGTCAGCAGGATGTTGGTGTAGTCGTTGCGCTTGTCGATGTCGTCGACCGGCGCATCGAGAATGGCGACATCCATGGCGCGCAGTGGCGTAGTCACCGTAAGTGTGCAGAACAGCATGACGAGTGCAATCGAGGCGCGCTGGCTGCAGGGCGTGCCCGCGCGCCCGATGGGCAATGCAGTTGTTCGCGCGGGCGAGCCGAGTCGCCTGCCAAGTGACTGGACCAGTTTCAGCATCATGTCTCGATGAATTCCTCTCGTGTGCGAGAGTGTTGTGATTGGCGAGTCCGCATACTAGCAAAGCAGCAGACTGCCTGGAGGCAGGACGGCACGCAGCCTCAATGGCAGTACGGCGCACCGGAGAACCGGCGGGGTGTCCTCACTCCCGCTCCTGACAAGGTCGTTGCGCCGTGAATGTGCGTGTTGCGCAATTCAGGCAAGACCCATGGCGCGTACGGCGATTGCCAGACATAGCAGCGCGTAAGCGGCAGCCAGCAGGTCATCGAACATCACACCAAAACCATTCTTGAAGCGCGTATCGGCGATGCGTATCGGCCAAGGCTTGAGGATGTCGAAAATGCGAAACAGCACCACGCACACGACTTGCCACCAGAAACCCGCGGGCGCCAGCCACAACACCAGCCACATGGCGACGAACTCGTCCCAGACGATGCCGCCGTGATCCACTACGCCGAGCGCACGCCCGGTGATCGGCACGAAGAGACAGCCGGCGACAAAGGCGGCAAGCAGGAAGACGCCGAAACCCGCCTCGGAAAAGGGCGGGCGAATCAGTGCATACAGTGCCCAGGCCAGCAGGGTGCCGACAGTCCCCGGGGCAAAGGGAGACAGGCCGCTACCGAGACCGAGCGAGAGGAAATGGGCGGGGTGTGAAAACAGGAGTCGGAGGCTTGGCCGGGACATTGCGCAGTGTGTGGCAGGCAGAGGGATCTGCATACTGCCACACCTCTGCAAAGGCGGCGTTATAGCGCGGCACTGCCTGCCGCCGCCACTTGCGCATCCTGTGTGGCCAGCATGCCGGACACGCCGATGGCGCCAACGACTTCGCCATTCACGATCAGCGGCAGGCCGCCGTCGACAGCGCACACATTGTTCAATGACAACATGCGCAAGCCCAGTCCGCCGCCCGCGACGGCATCCTCGACCAGCTTCGTCGCGCGCCGGAAATTGACGGCCGTCTCGGCCTTGGCCTGTGCAATCGCTAGGCTGCCATGCTGTGCATGATCCATTGCATGCAGCATGACGAGATGACCACTGCTGCCGACGATGGCAATCACCATCGGCCACTGCTGGCGGGCGGCTTCTGACTCGGCTGCAGCCATGACGCGAGCCGCCATCAGGAGGGGAATCGGCGGGCCATAACGCGGAGGCAGGGAGGCTGTAGGGGCGGGTGCGATTGCAGGAAGATTGATTGTGGTGTCCGGCATGGGTGGGTCCTGTAGTGAGGGAATCGGCTGTGTGATGCGGATAGGGAAGCAGCGAGGTGTTATTTCGATGCAGACCGTACGGTCGGTAGTTCCGGCTTGCGTAGCATGAGAATTTCAGCGTCGCTTTGGCCGCAGAGGTTTTGCGTACTCACAATGAATCTCCTGATGCACGACTTGTGGAACGCAGCTTAAGTCGCGCAAAATTGCACGACAATTCCCTAAAAATTGGCAGCTTCTGTGCATAAATCATCGGACTCAAAACTGCAGTGGGAAGACGTGCGCTACTTCCTTGCATTGGCGCGCGAGGGCAGCCTGTCCAGCGCAGCGCGTGCGCTGGCGGTAGAGCACTCAACGGTTGGCCGTCGCGTCGAAACTCTGGAACAGACACTCGGCCTGCGCCTGTTCGACCGCCTGCCGCGTGGCTGGCAACTGACGGTCGAGGGTGAGGAGCTCACCGCGCTCGCCGAGCGCATGGAGGAAGAGTCGTTTGCGTTCGAACGTGCGGCCATTGGCGCTGGCGCACTGCGCGGCACGGTACGCATCTCGGCGCCACCGAGTTTCGCCAGTCTGTTTCTCGTGCCGCACATCGCCGCCGTGCGCGAGCACTGGCCCAATATCCAGCTCGAAATTTTCGGCGAATTGCGAGCGGTGAACCTGTCGCGCCGGGAAGCGGATCTGGCCGTGCGCTTCGGCCGCCCGCAGGAGCCCGGTCTGGTGGTGCGCGCCCTTGGCAAGATAGGCATGGGTCTGTATGCGCGTGTCGGCTATACCGCGCGTGATGAGGCGCTGTGGGAGTTCGTCGGCTTCGAAGAGCGCCTGAGCCATCTGCCGCATCATCGTTGGTTGACGCAGTTCGCCGGCAAGCGCCGCATGGCCCTGCGCAGCAATGACCAGATCGCCGTGCACGGCGCGGTGCGGGCCGGTCTGGGGCTCGGTCTGATCCCGCATTTCGAGGCGCTCAGCGATCCCGAGCTGGTGCTCGTATCCACTTCGACGACGCCTCCGCCGCGCGAGCTGTGGCTGGTGTTGCATGCAGACTTGCGTCGTTCGCCACGCGTGCGCGCCATCGCGGATCTGATCATCGGCATCTGCGACGATGCCAGCGCGCGGCTGGCAGGCTGACATACCGCTTCACCGCATTGCTGCCCCTCGCCCATGTCGCATGAATGGGCTTTTTCCGGACTGAGTCGCCGTGCAGGATTTCACGGCGGATGGCGGTTATAAGCGGGCGCCCTGATTGCCGGCGCGCCCGCCTTCATGCAGCCTGATCGGAGCAAGGCGGTATGAAGATTTACATGCGGGCGGACTGGAGATCATGATGCTTGGAGACCCGCACGGCACGGTCGAGTTGGGGCGTTACGGCGATCTCTTTGTCGTGCGCCTGAAGGGAGCGTTCAACCTTGAGGGTGCTCGCCGCCTCACGCACGAGGTGCAGGCGTTCTGGCGCGCCTGCGGTGAGCCCCGGCGCTGGCCCTTGCTGGCCGACCATCGCGAGTGGGAGGGCGCGACACCGGAGACCTTTGCCGAGGCCGCTAACGTCGTCCACTGGCTGGAGGCGCACGGCATGGCTGCCGAGGCACGGGTCTTCTGCGGCAGCTTCATGCCGCGCGTGCTCGATCAGCAAAAGGCGATGAAGCCGACCAGCTTGCCTGCACAGAATTTCTATTCAATCGATTTGGCGTGTGACTGGCTGGAGAGACTGGGTTTCGATTGTGGTGACTGTCGTGAGCAACTTGCCATCAGGACGCCGGGCCTGGCGCCTGCTGCGCTAGCCAGGCGCTGAGAGCTTGCGGGGCATCTGCGGGAAGATGCAGGCCCAGCTTGCTGCGTCGCCACAGGATGTCCTCCGCACTGCGCGCCCATTCGTGCGCGATCAGGTAGTACAGCTCATGTTCGAACAGGCCCGGCAATACTTCCGCTCCGAGCTCTGCAATACTTGCCGCATCTCCGAGGATATCCCTGCAACGTGTGCCGTAAGCCTTGGTCAGACGATCGAGCAATGCCGCAGGCATCCCGGGATACTCTTGCGACAGTGTGCTGGCGAACCCGGCGAAATGGGCGTCGGGCATGTCGCCGCCTGGCAAGGGCGCGTGCGCAGTCCAGTCTGGCGCGTGGTGACCCAGCAGGCCTTGTATGCGGCTTACCGCTTCCTGGGCGAGCTTGCGGTAAGTCGTGATCTTGCCGCCGAAGACGGACAGTAGCGGTGCATCCTCAGCATCGAGCTCGAGAAGATAGTCACGTGTATTGCGCGACAGCGCGGCATGCTCGTCATCGAGCAGTGGACGCAGACCGGAATAGCTCCATACGACCTCGTCGGGCCCAACCGGCTCACGAAAGAAGCGGCTTGCCGTGGCGCACAGATAGGTCGTTTCGTCCGCGCTTATGTGCACGGCCGAGGCGCGCGTCTCGTGCATGTTTTCCGTTGTGCCAATCAGTGTGAAGTCGCGCTCATAGGGAATCGCGAAGACGATGCGCCTATCCGGGTTCTGGAACATGTAGGCCTTGTCATGCGCAAACAGGCGCGGCACGACGATATGACTGCCGCGCACCAGACGTACGCGATGCCGCGTACGCAGGCCGGTTTCTTGCAGAAAGCTCGCCACCCATGGCCCGGTGGCATTGACGAGGGCACGCGCGTGAACGGTTGTCTCGCCGCCTGTGCTATCACGCAAGACAAGTTGCCAGCCGTCTTCATCGCGCATGGCCTGCGTGCATGCCGTGCGGGTCAGGATCGTGGCGCCGCGCTCAGCCGCATCGATGCAGTTGAGTACCACCAGGCGTGCATCATCGACCCAGGCATCCGAATACTCGAAAGCATGTCGCCACTGCGGCTGCAGCACCGTGCCTGCGGGGTGGCGTGACAAGTCGAGCATCTCCGAGGCTGGCAAGCAATCGCGGCGCGCCAGGTGATCGTAGAGGAACAACCCGGCACGCACGAGCCAGCGCGAACGTATGGCGTCGTCATGCGGCATGACGAAGCGGAGCGGCCGGGTAATGTGGGGGGCCGCATTGAGCAGGACTTCACGCTCGGCGAGCGCCTTGCGCACGAGGCTGAATTCGAAGTTTTCGAGGTAGCGCAGCCCGCCGTGGATCAGTTTGGTGCTGGCCGAAGAGGTGTGTTGCGCCAGGTCTTCCCGTTCGACGAGCAGCACCTTGAGACCACGCCCGGCCGCATCACGGGCGATGCCAGCACCGTTGATGCCGCCACCCACTATCACCAGATCGAAGAGGGTCTTGTCTTGGGCCATTGCTGTATTCAAACGCGCGTGAATGGATCGATTATGCGCGAGCGCCGCTGTGCGGCAAGGGAGAAACGGGGGGGAGAGATGCCAGCGGTTGTTCCGGGCCGGCGAGCGTCGGCCGGTATTGCCATGAACGGCCGCCCCGGATTTCACTTTCCGCCGTCGGGGTAACTGGCACTGACTATTGATGGCGAACGGAATATGCTGAAACGTATGGAAGGGCGTGCACTTCTGCACATGCCCGCGTTCGGAGATCAGCATGATTGCAACCAGGACGGCTCTGCTCACGCTTGCCTGCACGGGCCTGCTCGCGGGCTGCGCCACCGGCCGGCTCGAGGCGCAGTGGAGCGATCCGCAAGCAGCAGCCCAACCTCTGGCGGGCGCCAAGGTGCTCGTTGTCTGTCAGGCAGCCGAGCAGACCATTGTGCGTATCTGCCAGGACCAGCTTGCCGCGCAACTGCAGCTGATTGGCGTGACACCCGTAATGTCCGAGCCTCTGACGCTCAGCGCAGACAAGGATGGCGGCAAGCTCACTGCGGCGCGGGGCCTTGGCGTGCAGGCAGTGATGCTGGCCAGCCTGAGCCCGACGACGACGTTCAATAGCAGCGCCGGGCCGACCTTCGGCTTTGGCATGGGCTCGGGGAATTATCACAGCTCGGCCGGCGTCGGCGTGGTCGTACCGATCGGGGGTTACTCGCAAACAAGTAGTGTCGCAAGCTATGCGTCCGACACCACGCTGACCCTTGTTGCTAGCGGCAAGCTGGTCTGGTCAGGCAAAGCTTCGACCACTTCACTGGATGTCGCTGAGCAGATTGCGAGCCTTGTGAGGGTGAGCGTGGAGGCGGCGCACAAGGCTGGCGCCTTATAAGATCACAGCTTGCCCACGGCCTCGCTGATACGCTCGGGCTCGTCCTGACGCAGGATCTTGGCAACCTTGTTGCCGAGGTCAGTGCTGTCGGAACGCAGGACTTCCTGCTTGACCTCCAGGATCTGCGACGGGTGCATCGAAAAGGTACGCAGACCCATGCCGATCAGCAGACGCGTGAATTGCGCATCGCCCGCCATTTCGCCGCAAACAGAGACTGAGAGGCCAGCCTTGGTACCGACCTGGATGGTCTGCGAAATCAGGCGCAGCACGGCAGGGTGCAGCGGATCGTAAAGGTGAGCCACGGCCTCGTCCGTGCGATCGATAGCCAGCGTGTATTGAATCAGGTCATTGGTACCGATCGACAGGAAGTCGAGGCGCTTGACGAAGACTCCCAGCGATAGCGCAGCCGCGGGCACTTCGATCATGCCGCCAACCAGTACGCCTTCATCGAACTTGACCTTCTCGGCTCGCAGCTGTGCCTTGGCCACGGCGATGGCCGTCAGGGTTGCATCGATTTCGTGGGCATGGGCCAGCATCGGCACGAGGATCTGCACCTTGCCGTAATGCGACGCACGCAGCAGGGCGCGCAACTGGGTCAGGAACATCTGCGGTTCTGACAGGCTGTAGCGGATGGCGCGCAGGCCCAGTGCCGGATTGGCCTCGACGCGCGGGCCCCCGGCGTTGAGCGCCTTGTCCGAGCCGATGTCCAGCGTGCGGATGGTCACCGGCTTGCCGGTCATGGCCTTGGCCACTGACCGATAGGCCTCGAACTGTTCGTCCTCGTTGGGCAGTACATCGCGGTTCATGAACAGGAACTCGGTGCGGAACAGGCCGACGCCATCAGCATCGACGGCACGTACCTGCACCACGTCACCGGGCAATTCGATATTGGCCTGCAGTGACACCACGGCGCCATCCAGCGTGGCACCACGCATGGTGAGCAGGCGTTTGAGCTTGCTGCGTTCCAGGTCATAGACACTGCGACGCAGGCGGTACTCTTCGAGCACGCGCTCGTCGGGATCGACGATGACCACGCCGCGTGTGCCATCGATGATGACAACGTCGTCTTCGCGCACCATGCTGCGCACATGGCGCAGGCCGACCACGGCCGGAATCCCGAGACCACGCGCAACGATGGCCGTGTGCGAGGTCGCACCGCCCACGTCGGTGACGAAGCCCGCAATCTGGTTGTTCTTGAAATGAATCGTGTCCGCAGGGGATAGATCGTGCGCGACGACGATGGTGCCGACCACGCCCTTCAGGCCCGAGCCGATGGCGCCGGTCGCACCATCGTTACGACGCTTGGCCTGCACAGAACCGGGGTGGCCGAGCAAGACCTTGATCAGACGCTCGACGACCTGCACCACATCGGCCTTGCGCTCGCGCAGGTAAGCGTCCTCGATGACCTCGAACTGCTCGAGGATCTGCTCCATCTGTTGCACCAGCGCCCACTCGGCGTTGCAGCGGCGCTCACGGACCAGACGGATGGCCGAATCCACCAGCATCGGATCATCCAGCAGCAGGGTGTGTAGGTCGACAAAGGCGGCGACTTCCGACTGCGCGCTGGTCGAGGTTTCGCGCAGGGCACGCAATTCGAAGCGGACTTTCGCAGCCGCATCCTCGAGACGCTCGACTTCCGCCTCGACATGCCGCGGGGCTATCTGGAAGTGATTGACCTCCAGCAGCGCGTGCGACACCAGATGCGCATGGCCGATCGAGATACCTTGTGAGACGGGCAGGCCATGTATGACAAATGGCACGTTCTACTCGCGCTCGCCGAACCGGCTGTTAATCAGTTCGACGATGGCCAGCAGCGCCTGGTCGCCGTCCTCACCTTCTGTTTCAATGGTGAGTCTGGCGCCTTGCGCGGCGGCCAGCATCATGACGCCCATGATGCTTTTGGCATTGACACGGCGACCCTGGCGTTCAAGCCAGATCTCGCTACGGAATGTGGTTGCCAGTTGCGTGAGCTTGGCAGAGGGGCGGGCATGCAAGCCCAGACGGTTGGAGATTTCAGCTTCGGCGCGCGGCATTGGTAGTCCTAACTGCCTTTCATGTGGAGCACGCCATCACAACCTCCGGTGATGGCCTTCTGGATAACAGTGTCAATATCGCTCTTGTCCCGATAGGTCAAGACGCGAAGCAGCATCGGTAGACTCACGCCCGCGATGGCTTCCACGCGGCCGGGCTCCAGAAGCTTGGTCGCGACATTGGAGGGCGTCGCGCCATAAATATCGGTGAGGATGATCACACCCTCGCCGGTGTCTACCTGTCGCAACCAGTCACGTGCGGCAGGCAGCAAATCAAGTGGATCGTCCTGCGCCGAAACACCAAGCTGGGTGATCTGTGCCGGACGGCGATTGAGTACATGGCAACAGCATTGAATGAGCGATTCGCCCAGTGTGCCATGCGTCAGCAGAAGTATGCCTATCATCGGCGTGCCGCCACGTTGCTACCAATGGCCAACAATTTACCACTTCGCAGATCCGAATGCCCTTGCGCGGGAACAATCGGCGAGCATTTTTGGTTACAGGATGCCGCGTCCTGTGCACAGCTGTGCAGTGGTTTACCCGAAGCAGGCTCACTCCCAAGCGGCACGCGCGGACACGTGCCGAGTCTTGCTACGAGTGCCAATCCGCGTGGCGGATTCCTGCATTGTCAGGGATTTGCGCGCATGACCGATTCTGCAAAAGCACGGGCCTCGGCTTCGCAATGAGGATCGTGCTCGAGCACCGGCTGATTGATGCTCATGATGCGGGTACCGGTGTGCGCGTCGCCGCGAAAAATCGCGAGCAACATGCGCAGCGGCGAGTGATCGACCGAGCTGCGCAAGGCATCGTGATTCTGCAGATGCCCAAGCTGTACGCTCAGTTCGGCGAGCAGAGCGCGATCATCGTGGAACTGCTGCACCCATTCGTCGGTGACGACGATCTGGCCGCCAGCAAGGGTGAAGCTCCGGGCGCCCATGGCTCCACCATGGCGGAACACCAGCTCATATAACGATGCGTTGCCCTCTGGCACGCGCAGGGCGGCAAAGCGCGTGTTGATGATGGTTTGCCTGTCGGCAGTCAGTTTGCTGGGCCTGAGCACGGTCGCATCAAGACGCTGCATGGTCTGCGTTGACGCTGCTTGCACCCAGCTGGCGGGCGCGCGTTGGCCGATCCAGCTGGCCCATTCACGCTCCAGGACATGTGCTGCGGCAGTCAGCACGACAGCCAGCCCGAGCAGCACCAGCACCACACGCTGGCCGCCATGGCGATATAGCCAGCGCCACGCCGTGGCGATCGCACCGGACGGACGTTCACCGGCGCCCGGTGCAGATTCGGGCTTCAGCTTTTGCACGAGTCCGGATGAGGCTTTGTTGCGAAGCAGGGCTGAAGGGGTTGGCTTGGCCAATGTTGGGCGCATAAAGGGGCTGAATTGCAGGCACATTGCTGTGCCCTGACGGTATGCCCTGATTATGCGCAGTGAGTCTGTGGGCAATTGGATATTGCCCATTGGTACATGTTGCCTCTTGTGAGAATTTGTAGCTTTGCGCTATTTAACAATCGGAAACATTTGTATTGCAGCCGCATGCAGTTTTTCGATGACGCACTGCGCAATGTCAAACCCTGTCTGTTGTGCAATCTCGACCATGCAGGTTGGACTGGTGACGTTGATCTCGGTGAGGTGGCCGCCAATCATGTCGAGGCCGACGATGAGCAGGCCCCGCGTCCACAGCATCGGTGCGAGTTGCTCTGCGATGCTCTTCTCGCGTGCCGTGAGGGGCATCGCCACTCCCTTGCCGCCAGCTGCGAGATTGCCCCGGGTTTCACCCGCCATCGGGATGCGTGCCAGACTGTAAGGCATGACTTCGCCGCCGATGAGCAGCACGCGCTTGTCGCCTTCGGCAATCTGCGGCAGGTATTGCTGCGCCATGATGCTGCGCGTGCCGAGTGCCGTGAGCATCTCGATGATCGCGTTGCGATTCGGTTCATCGCGGCGCACGCGGAAGATGCCAGAGCCGCCCATGCCGTCGAGCGGCTTGAGAATCACGTCACCGAGCTCGTCGATGAAGGCGTTGATGTCATCGGCATGGCGTGCAACCAGCGTCGTCGGCGTGAATTGCGGGAACTCGGCGATCGAGACTTTCTCGGAGTGATCGCGAATGGCACGTGGATCATTGAAGACCTTCGCTCCCTGTGCCACGGCACGCTCCAGTAGCCACGTGGCCGCCACGTACTCGGCGTCAAAGGGCGGGTCCTGGCGCATCAACACGGCATCGAACGCGTCGAGGCGCTGCCGCTCGCTACCCAGCGCTTCGAACCAGTGTGCGTCGTCAGCCGACATGCGCAAGGCTACGGCGACCGCGCTGACGACCCCATCACGGACCGTCAGCGATTCGCGCTGGATGGCGAAGACCGCATCGCCGCGCGCCTGCGCGGCACGCATCATCGCAATGCTGGAATCCTTGTAGGCTTTGAGCTTCTCCAGTGGATCGACGATGAAGGCGATCTTCATGCCTCCACCTCCTCGACGTCTACTCCTGGTGCGGTCTGTTCGATCTCCAGCGAAGCGGCCAGCAGCGCCAGTCGGCCGACCACACCATAGGCGTAGAACCTGTTCGGCGGCGCATCCGGCTCCTGCTTGCAATCGGGCACCGTACAGGAGGCCTCGAAACTCAGCGGTTCGAAGTGCATGCCGGGGGCGTTGAGATTCTCGTCGCGGCCTCGCGCGGAGTTGACGCGATAAAAGCCGCCGACGACGTAGTGGTCAATCATGTACACCACCGGTTCGGCGACACCGCCGTCGACGGTTTCGACGGTGTGCACGCCTTCCTGGATGATGACTTCACTGACCTGCACGCCTTCCTTGCCAACACTCATCTTGTTGCGCTGCTTGCGATTGAGGCCGGTGACTTCGCTGGCGTCGTACACCGTCATGACGCCCATGCCGTAGGTGCCGGCATCGGCCTTGACGATGACGAAAGGCTTTTCGGTCACGCCATATTCAGCGTATTTCTGGCGGATGCGCGCCAGCAGGAAGTCGACCTGGCTGGCCAGACAGTCCTCTCCCGTGCGCTCATGGAAATTGATCTCGGTGCACTTGCCGAAATACGGATTCAGCAGCCAGGGGTCGATGCCCAGCATCTTGCCAAATGAGTCGGCGATCTCATCGTAGGCGGCGAAGTGCTGCGTCTTGCGGCGTGTGGCCCAGCCGGCATGCAGCGGCGGAATCAGCCATTGGCCTTCAAGGTCTTGCAGGATGGGCGGTACGCCCGCGGACAGGTCATTGTTGAGCAGGATGGCGCAGGGGTCGGCACCGTCCACGCCCAGTCTGCGGCTACGCCGCACGAGCGGCTCAAGCAATAGCGTTTCGCCATTGGGCAGCTCGACCGGTGTCGGCGCTGTGATTTCCGGCAGCATCGAGCCGACGCGCACGCGCAGGCCGGCATGGCCGAGGATGGTCACCAATTGCGCCACGTTCTGCAGGTAGAACATATTGCGTGTGTGATTCTCGGGAATCAGCAGCACGCTGCGCGCGTCCGGACAGATGCGCTCTACGGCGACCTGCGCGGCCTGCACGCATAGCGGCAGGAACTGCGGATTCAGGTTGTTGAAACCGCCGGGGAACAGGTTCGTGTCGACCGGCGCCAGTTTGTAGCCGCTATTGCGCAGGTCCACCGAGCCGTAGAAGGGTGGGATGTGATCCTGCCACTGGCTACGAAACCATTGTTCGATGGCGGTGGAATGATCGAGAAAGCGGCGCTCCAGTTCGAGAAGCGGGCCTGCCAGAGCGGTGGTCAGATGCGGCACCATGATTGTCGACCTCGTCGTTGCGTTTCACTGCTGTGGTTCGTATCGCTGCGGCCGGATGAGTCTGGCCGCAGTAGGGGGCGTTTGATGTTACACCACGCGCCGTGGCTGCCTTCGTCGTGCGCCAAGACAGGAGCGGCGCCGGATGGCCTTGTCTGTAAAGTGGTCTTTTGCAGGCCAGAGCATGAGCTTATGCCGGTATTACAGGGCGGGTCAGCGCCGTTTCGCGTAAAATCGCCGCTTTCCCAAGCATCTGGCAGCCCATCCCATGTTCTCCGGCATCATCGCCACTACCGGCCATATCGTCGCTGTCGATCCCTTGCAGGACGGTGTCAGGCTCACTGTTAACGTCAACGGTTGGGACGTTGCCGACGTGGCCATTGGCGATTCCATCGCCAACAACGGCGTGTGTCTGACCGCCATCATCAACGACGGTTCGCGCCTCGTGTTCGATGTGTCGCGCGAAACGCTCAACTGCACCGTGGGTCTCGATGCGCCTGGCGAGGTCAATCTCGAAAAGGCGCTGACGCTGGCTGATCGTCTGGGCGGGCATCTCGTCAGTGGTCATGTCGATGGCGTTGGTGAGGTGTTGAAGTTCGAGCCCGTGGGCGAAAGCCATGAACTGGTGATCCGCGCCCCGGCGGCGCTGGCCGGTTACATCGCGCGCAAGGGCTCGGTTACGGTCAATGGTGTGAGCCTGACCGTCAACTGGGTGCGCGGTACGGATTTTTCAATCAACCTCATTCCACATACCGTCACCGTGACGACGCTGCGCCTGCTCAAATCGGGCAGCAAGGTCAATCTGGAGATCGATCTGATCGCGCGCTACGTCGAGCGCATGCTTGAGTGGCAAAAAGAATCAAAGGAAAACACGCAGTGAGTATTCAGCATAGTTCGCAGCCTGGTTCGCAACCCAGTTCGCAGCCAAGCGAGCTTTCCCCCATCCGCGACATCATCGAGGACATCCGCGAAGGTCGCATGGTCATTCTCATCGATGATGAAGATCGCGAAAACGAAGGTGATATCGTCGTCGCCGCGCAGTTCGCTTCGGCCGAGACGATCAATTTCATGGCCAAGCATGCGCGTGGCCTGATCTGCCTGACCCTGACCGAAGAGCGTTGCCGTCAGCTGGGTATCAACCAGATGGCGCGTGATAACCGCAGCCAGTTCTCTACTGCTTTCACCGTTTCAATCGAAGCGGCCGAAGGCGTGACCACCGGCATCTCCGCTGCAGACCGCGCACGCACCGTTGCAGCGGCCGTGGCCAAGCACGCCAAGCCTGCCGACATCGTGCAGCCCGGCCATATCTTCCCCATCATGGCCAAGCCGGGCGGCGTGCTGGTGCGCGCCGGCCACACCGAAGCCAGTTGCGATCTGGCTTCACTGGCCGGGCTGGAGCCTGCCGGCGTCATCTGCGAGATCATGAATGATGACGGCAGCATGGCGCGCCTGCCTGACCTGCTGGTTTTCGCCAAGGAACATGGCCTCAAAATCGGCGCCATCCGCGACCTGATCCACTACCGTGCCGCTGTCGAGAACATGGTCGAGCGCGTCGCTGACAAGGCCGTGCAGACGCCGCATGGTGAGTTCCGCCTCGCTGCATTCGAGGACCGTGCTTCTGGCGAGCTGCACCTGGCCATGTATCGCGGCAACATCCAGCGCGATGTCGAGACCCTGATCCGCGTACATGAACCTGTCTCGGTGCTCGACTTCATCGATCCTGCCAGCTGCCGCCATTCCTATACTGTGGATGCAGCCTTGGCGCGCATCGCCAAACACGGTCATGGCGCGTTGATTCTGTTGCGTCGTGCCGAGAACCCCGAGGAGATGCTGGCCACGCTGGGCGTGAAGCGCGACGAGCCGCGCCCGGCGACCAAGTGGGATCCACGCATCTTCGGTATCGGCGCGCAGATCCTGCGCGATCTCGGTGTCGGCAAGATGCGTGTGCTGGCCGCACCGCAGCGCATTCCGAGCATGGCAGGCTTCGGCCTCGAAGTGACTGGCTACGAAGCGCCCTCACAGGCCTGAGCCTCGCAGCCCCGACAATAAACAACTGGAAGACCCCATGTCCCGTTTTGAACACGTACCTGAAGTCTCTCCCCGCCTCGATGGCAAATCCCTGCGCGTCGGTATCGTGCTGGCCCGCTTCAATGTCGAGGTCGGCGAGAACCTGCTGAGTGGTTGCGTCACAGAATTGCTGACCCGCGGTGTTGCGCCCGAACACATGATGGTCGTGACCGTGCCAGGCGCACTCGAGCTGCCATTGACCCTGCAGACCATGGCGCGCAGCGGCCGTTACGACGCTCTCGTGGCGCTGGGTGCGGTGATTCGTGGCGACACCTATCACTTCGAAGTCGTCTCCAACGAAATGGCCGCCGGCATCACGCGTGTGACACTGGATACCAGCGTGCCCATCGCCAATGGCGTGCTGACGACGGAGGACGACGATCAGGCCGCGGCCCGCATGCACATCAAGGGCCAGGAATGCGCCGTAGTTGCCATTGAAATGGCTAATCTCCTCAAGGTATTGCAGTCATGAATGATGGCGTCAGAAGTGAAGGCCCGGTCGACATGCCGGAAGAGCCAAAGAAGTCCTCGCGTCGCCTTGCGCGCGAAGTCGCCATGCAGGGCCTCTATCAGTGGCGCGTGAGCGGCAACTCGCTGGAGTCCATCGAGGATCACCTCGAGCAGGAGTCCGAAGCCTGGCCGCGCGCCGACAAGCCGCTGGCGCTGGTCCTGCTGCGCGGCGCTGCCGAACGTGCCGATGCGCTCGAAGCCGCCTTCACGCCGTACCTTGATCGGCCGATCGCTGAAATCTCGCCGATTGAACGCGCCATCCTATTGGTCGGCGCCTATGAACTCGCCGAGCGCCTCGAAACGCCTTATCGCGTTGTCATCAACGAAGCGATCGAGCTGGCCAAATCCTTCGGTGGTACCGATGGTCATCGCTACATCAACGGCGTGCTCGACAAGCTCGCGCCGCAGCTGCGTGCGGCGGAAGTCGAAGCCGCCGCCAAGGCCAAGGGCAAGCGCTGATGGTTTCACCGGCGGCGCCCGCCGCCGGTTCCCGGTTGTTCTCGTTGTTGCAGCTTCTCCCTTCCGAGGCCCTCCATGCCCGGTGAATTCGACCTGATCCGCCGCCATTTCTCGCGCGCCACGCAACACACCGATCTCGGCGTGGGCGACGACGGCGCGCTGCTGCGCACCCGGCCCGGCATGCAGCTGGTCGTGTCGAGCGACATGCTCGTTAGCGGCACGCACTTCTTTCCCGATGCAGAACCCGCAGCGCTGGGCTGGAAGACGGCGGCCGTCAATATCTCGGATATGGCGGCGATGGCTGCGGAGCCACGCTGGATCACCCTTGCACTTGCGTTGCCCGATCGAGATGACAAATGGGTGGGTGCTTTTGCCGAGGGTTTTGCCAGTTGCTGCGCGGCGTTTGGTGTTGACTGGATCGGTGGCGACACCACGCGCGGCCCGCTCAACCTCTGTGCCACTGTGTTCGGCGAAGTGCCGCATGGGCAGGCGGTGTTGCGCAGCGGTGCCCGGCCCGGCGACGATCTATGGATTTCCGGCACGCCGGGGTTCGCTGCGCTGGGCTTACAGCACCTGCTTGGCAAGATCGTATTGCCTGAAGAGGCGCGCCCAGCTTGCCTCTCCGCCTTGCATCGTCCGCAGCCCCGCGTCGCGTTGGGTCTGGCGCTGCGCGGTGTGGCGACGGCGATTCTGGATGTGTCGGATGGCTTGTTGGGTGATCTTGGTCACATCCTCGAACGCTCGGATTGTGGTGCGCTGATCGAGGATGGTCTGCTGCCGCTGGCGCCCCTGTTTCCTGCGAGTAGTGATGCGGCGCTGGCGCGGCGAGCGCTGCTCAGTGGTGGCGATGACTACGAGTTGCTGTTCGCTGCGCCCCTGTCGCAGCGCCTGTATGTGCAGGATCTGTCACAGCAGCTTGGTTTGCCACTGACACGTATCGGCGCCATGACTGACAAGTCAAATGTCATTGTTGTGCTGGAGCTGGATGGATCGCGCAGTGAGGTATTGCCGCGCGGCTACGATCATTTCGGCGCGCATTTGTAGGTTGGTG
>DATIDV010000025.1:0-136465 GCA_035456105.1 Rhodocyclaceae bacterium
CGGGCTGTGAAACCGGCAAATTTGTAGGTCGGGTTACGCTGCGCTAACCCGACCTACAAATTTGCCGGTTCCACAGCCCGGAGGGCGGCAACTCTTGCCGCTTTCCCACCTGCGGCATAGCCAGTAAACACAAGGCTTTGCGGCTAAAGCCCCGTCCTTGCTGCTTCTCATCCAACTGGCAAAGGTCTTGCTATCTCTTCACCAGAATAGTTGAGGAGTAAGCCACATGAGCCTGATGAGTATCAGCCTGACAGCACTGAATGCCGCACAGGCAGGGCTGACGACGGCTGGCCATAACATCGCCAACTCCTCTACCGAGGGCTACAACCGCCAGCGTGTTGTGCAGTCGACGCAGAACCCGCTGTTCTCGGGCGCCGGGTTCTTCGGCCAGGGTACAAAGATTGAATCCGTGCAGCGTATCTACAGCCAGTTTCAGGCTGCGCAGGTGATGGCCGCAAGCACGGCGAGGGCGGAGTTCTCGACCTACAACACGGAAATCAAGCAGATCGATAATCTGCTGGCTGATGACACCGTGGGGCTGTCGCCAGCAATCGATGATTTCTTCAAAGGCATGCAGGAATTGTCGACCAATCCGTCGAGCATTCCATCGCGTCAGTCCCTGCTCTCGTCAAGCGCGTCGCTGGTCGAGCGCTTCCACTCCCTCAGTCAGCGCCTGACAGAGATTCGTACGGGTGTGAAAGCGCAAATTTCCGGTGCAGCCGACACCATATCCTCGCTCGCCAAACAGGTGGCGGAGCTCAATTTCCGTATCGGCATCACGGAGAGCGCCGGTGCAGGCGTGCCCGCCAACGATCTGCATGATTTGCGTGATCAGCTTATTGGTCAGATCAATAAGCAGTTGCGCGTGAGCGTATCGACCCAGCAAGACGGTTCGATCAATCTGTTCTTTGGTTCCGGTCAGCCTCTGGTTGTCGGGCAGACGGCGTATGGTCTGTCGGTGGGGCCATCACCGAACGATCCCGAGGAACAGGCAATCTATTCCGCCGTGGGGGCGTCGCGGATACGGATACCGGATGACCTGATCTCTGGCGGTACCCTTGGTGGTCTGATCCGCTTTCGCGATGAGGCCCTGGATGTCGCCCAGAATGATCTGGGCAGGCTGGCTGTCACCATTTCGAAGAACATGAATGACCAGCATGCCCTGGGACAGGATCTCGACGGCAAGCTGGGGGGCGCCTATTTCAACACCGTCAGGCCGGATGTCAGGCAGCTCTCCAACACGCCGCAAGTGAATGTGACAGCAACATTCACGCAGGCCGCGGATCTGAAGAATGAGGACTACACGCTGAGCTATTTCGCCGCAACGGGTTACACGCTGCGACGCAATTCCGATGGCGTGACCGTGTATAGCGGGGCGACGCCGCCCGATGGCACGACGACCGACCCGACCAACACGAACGAGAGCCTGCGTTACGGCTTCTCGCTGGCAATGGGCAGCACACCGACCGACGGAGACACCTTTTTGGTCCAGCCGACACGCTCAGCTGCCGACAACCTCCAACTGGCCATTCAGGACACGCGCAAGATGGCTGCCGCGGCGCCGTTTGCGGTAGAGGCCGAGATGAGCAATACCGGAACGGCAAAGATTCTCAGCGGCAGCGTGGTATCGCTCGCCGGCTTTGATACTGCACTTGCCGACGGCAAGCCGGATTTCGGTGCCGTGACGGTGACCTACAACGCCACGACCAAGACGTTTTCGGCGGTGGACGCGACGGGCGCTGCAGTGCTTTTGAATGTGCGCAGCGGGGGCAGCCTGACTGCCAACAATAGCTACGACCCGGCAGTCGACGCCGCAGGCAAGACTTTCGAAATCGGCTCGCCTGCCTTGTCTTTCACGATTACCGGCGATCCTTCGAACGGTGATGTGTTTCGCATCACCACGAATCCAGAGGGCATTTCCGACAATCGCAATGCCTTGGCCATGGGGGGGCTGCAAAACGCCAAGACCATGCTCGGCGGCAGCGCCACCTATGGCTACGCTTACTCGCAACTGGTCAGTGATGTGGGCACCCAGTCGCGTGATGCCGAGATCGGAATGGTGGCCCAGCAAGGCCTCTTCGAACAGGCTCTGTCGAACCAGCAAAGTGTGTCCGGTGTGAATCTCGATGAGGAAGCCGCCAATCTGATCCGTTATCAGCAGGCCTACCAGGCTGCAGCGCGGGCCATGAATATCGCCAAGGGTCTGTTCGACGAAGTGTTGTCGATCGGGCGTTGATCACGCGCCGGGTCGCAGCGTGCAGGGAGCAAGAAGAGGTAAGTCATGAGAATCAGCACAGCGCAAATATACGAAACCAATGTCGGCAACATCACGCGCCAACAGGGCGATCTGCTCAAGCTGCAGAACCAGTTGTCGACCGGCAAACGGGTGGTGACACCGAGTGATGACCCGGTTGCCGCGGCACGCGCGCTGGAAATCTCGCAGGCTGCGCAGAGGGTGCAGTTGCAGAAGGCAGCACAAGGGACGGCCAACGATGCGCTGAGCTCACTGGACAGCAGGCTTGGTTCGATGGGTGATCTGTTTGCCTATGTGCGCGAACGCGCTATTCAGGCCGGCAACTCAACGCTCAATCAGGCCGACCGCGACACCATTGCGACGGACATGCAGGCACAGTTCGATAGCCTGATGTCGATGGCCAATGCGACTGATGAAAACGGCGAGTTTCTGTTCTCGGGCTACAAGGGCGACGTTAAACCCTTCAACGGCTCCCTGTCCGGCGTCAGCTACGCGGGTGACCAAGGGCAGCGCACCGTGCATGTTTCGAATACTCGCAACATTCCCATGAGCCTGAGCGGGAACGAGTTGCTGATGAGCATCAAAGCCTCTGGCCAAAGCTTCAATCCCCAACCCTCGATTGCCAATACAGGCACGGGCACCGTGTCGTCATCCAGTGTGACTGGCACCTATGCAGGCGGGCAGTACGGTATCCGTTTTACCTCGGCGGCGACCTACGACGTGTTCGATCGCGCGGCGGACCCGGCCATGACCGGCGCGCCTCTGTCTAGCGGTGCCTACACGGCGGGCTCCCCCATCGATCTGCCCCCCGCGCCGGCAGCCGCTGAAATACAGATCACGCTCAGTGGTGCCCCGGCTGCCTCCGACACCTTTACGGTGAACCCGAGCAGTGGCACGACCGACGCCTTCAAAATGATTTCTGACTTCATCACCACTTTGAAAACCAGCGGCTCGGGGCCTGGCTATTTCACCGCCATCCAGGAAACCATGTCGCAGGCCGACAGCGCCCTGGAAAACGTACTGCGTCTGCGCGCGCAAACGGGCTCGCACCAGATCGAACTCGATTCCCTGGGCAGCATGGCCGACGACCTTTCCCTGCAATACGCTGACCGTACCGAACGCCTGATCGGCGTTGACTATGCGAGCGCCATCTCGGACTTCCAGCTTCAACAGACTTATCTGGAGGCTTCGCGCAATACCTTTGTCAAGACGACCAACCTGAGCCTGTTCAGCTTCCTGTCATGACTCCCGTAGCTGCGTTCCAGAGGTGCGCTGCGGCGCTTGTGATCGCTGGCTTTCTGAGCAGCTGCGGTACGATCGATGCCGAGAGCGAACTCTCGAAAAAGCTGGCCGCGCGCGGCTTTGATCATCCTGAGTTCAATGGCAGCTTTCTGCCTGAAGGCTCGTTCCATCTGTCGTCGAGCTACAGCGTCACCTATGCGGATGCCATGCTTGTGGCAGGTGCGCTGGTGCTGATCTACCTCGTCGTCGACCCCCTCGCACCGAACTGGGAAATAGTCGAAAAGCGCTGGCCCGACGGGCGCCTGCAGTACAGCCTGCGGATGAAGAACTTCCACACCGGCGGAGATGGCGAGGCTCGTCTGGTGCTGGCGCGCCGTGCTGCGGAATACGCGCGTGAAGCAGGCATGGCGGGTTACGAAATCCGCGCCTACAGCGAATCGATCGATTCGCGCCTGTGGCTGCCGCACCGTACGGCAGAAGCCGTGGTCGCCATGCTGCCACCTGCTGTTCCACCTCAACTGTCTCCGGCCGAAGCAGCCAGGCCGCCCCTCCAGACGTTCTGATATTCCAGTCAGATGTAGATCTGTGGGAACGATTCCGACTGCGTCTTTGGGCTCGCGAAATTTCTGTTCCACTCCCAAATTCTGTATGCCAGAGCGCGCCTCGCCATCAGCGGGGTGTAGCCCCGCCCGGGAGTATTTTCTGAGGCTTGGCGGGCCAGTCCTCGCAGAAAGACGTCGCCCGCCGCTGCGGCGCAACGATGAATGTGAAATTCATCACCAAGCACTAAATGCTTCGCTTGCGCCAGGCCGGTCGATCCGCTGAACTGTCCGCATGCAGGGCAAGCACGCCACCAGCAAGCTGATTTCGGCGTGATGCCCGCATGTTCATAGTCTGGAAAGCGGGAGGTATTCATGTTCGAGCGTCGTCAGCGTGCCACCGAGTCACTCAACTTCACTCAGCTTCAGCGCCGTCTCAAGGCAGACGAATCGCTGCCTGCATTGCCGGGTCTCGCCGCGCAACTGATGGCCTGCCAGACGGAAAGAAAGCGTCAGCATGTCGAGAACATCGAACCCACTGACGAGATGAATATCTGGGCGGACCAAGACGTCGACCTGGACGACTGAGCGTACGGCGCATATGCCTTGGCCGTCATTCCCGCGCAGGCGGGAATGACAACGTGGAGAGTGGGTTTCTTCAGCCCTGCATCAATCCTTGCTTCTCGATGAAGCCGATGATGTCCGCAAGGCCCTGACCGGTCTTCAGGTTGCTGAAAACGAAGGGCTTGGCGCCGCGCATCTTCTTCGAATCACGATCCATCACTTCCAGCGAGGCGCCGACCATTGGCGCCAGATCGATCTTGTTGATCACCAGCAGGTCGCTCTTGGTGATGCCTGGCCCGCCCTTGCGCGGAATCTTGTCGCCGGCGGATACATCGATGACATACAGCGTCAGGTCGGAGAGCTCCGGCGAAAACGTCGCGGCCAGATTGTCGCCACCTGACTCCACAAAAATGATCTCCAGCCCCGGAAACGCGCGGTTGAGGCGATCGACCGCTTCCAGATTGATCGACGCATCTTCGCGAATCGCCGTGTGCGGGCAGCCGCCGGTTTCCACGCCGAGGATGCGATCCGGCGCCAGCGCTTCATTGCGCACGAGGAACTGAGCGTCTTCCGCCGTGTAGATGTCGTTGGTGACGACGGCGATGTTGTACTTGTCGCGCAGCGCGAGACACAGTGCCAACGTCAGCGCGGTCTTGCCCGAACCGACCGGGCCGCCGATACCGACGCGGAGCGGGCCCTTGGTGTTTGCTACGGATGCTTTGGGTGATGCTATGGCCTCGGTGGTGCTCATGATGTCCTCTTGAATGGTCTCGTAACCAACGAAGTAGGGTGGGTTCGAAGCGCAGCGCAACCCACGCCGCGCGCCAATGAAATGGTGGGTTGCTTCGCGAACCCACCCTACGATTGTTGTTTGTGCGTCACGATCTGAACAGCCTCGTGTATTGCGTTTCATGCTGGCTGCTCGCCAGCGTCATGCCGGGTGTGAAGTTCTCCCAATCGTCGTTTGCGGCGCGTGCGATGGCTTCGTGCGCCAACTCTGGCAGGTCTGTCGCGAGTGCAGCCAGCATGCGCTGGCCTGCTGTCTGACCGAGCGGCACCAGCTTCACGGCTGCCATCACCTGATTCTCCAGCCACGCCCACAGATAGCTCGTCGCGGCGTCGTGCTCGCCGAGTTGCCAGGTTGCAGCGGCAGCGGCCCAGGCCGTCGGGAAAGCGATCTCGTTCATCTCGCCAAGCGTCTCGCGATAGCTCTCTGGCATATCGTCCAGATCCTTGAGCAGGCGTGCCAACGAGTAACCCATCTGCAGCGTCTCGGCGCGAATTTCGGAGGTCTCGCGCGTGGCGATGAATTCGGCGTTGAGGCGTTGGATCTCGGGCCGATCCTCGTTTGACCACGCGCGCATCAGCGCGACCAGCGCAGGGGCTTCGCAACGGGCCAGGGCGAAATGCAATGCGTCGTTGATCCATTGTTTTGCAGCGGCTTCCGTCGTGATCGACCCGCTCTCGACGGCCCATTCCAGTCCTTGCGAATAGGAGAACGCGCCGACGGGCAGGGCCGGGCTGGCGAGGTGGAGGAGGCGGATGAGCGAGGGAGTCATTTGTTCGATTTTTCCGCAAGCTCGGGCAAACACTGAATCTCGCTGCGTACGGAATTCGCGATGAAACAGGATTCGTGCGCGGCATGGTGAAGACTGGCGATGGCATCGCTGTCCGGCGCGTTGCCAGCGAAGCGGACACGCGGCCTCAGTGTTACGACGCTCACGAACATCTTTCCATTTTCATTCTTGGACATCCGCCCGCTAGCATTGTCTTCATAGGTATCTACGACATGCCCTTTGGCTGCAGCCATAGAGAGAAAGAACAGCATGTGGCAGCTCGATAGCGATGCCACAAACGCCTCTTCAGGATCCACCGCATGTTCGTCGGAAAAAGGGAGTGGCACGACGTGAGGTGAGGAAGATGCCGGAACTTCGAGACCACCGTCAAAGTGCCAGCTATGCGCGCGGCTGTATCGTTCGTCGACGAAGGACTCATTAGCACCGCGTTTCCAACAAACGCGCGCCCGGTAGTCAGCCATGGTTGCCGCCCATGACATGAATCTTCGCTTCCGTAGCGCCGCGCTCGGAGTGGTGATGACCCGGTGCATACGCACCTGCCTCAGGCTCGAACGGTGCGGAAAGCTTGCGCACCTCGCCACCGAGGCCCACCAGCATGGTTTCGAGTACGTGGTCGGTCTGGATGCGGATCCAGTCGCCGCGCTCGTCGAAACCGACTTCGACGGCGACGTGGCGATTGCCGAGGTGATAGGCCGCGCGTGTCAGATCGCGCGCGCTGCCGCAACGCGCTTCGAGCAATTCTTCGGGCGCGGAGACGACGGAGATGACGCGGCCATCCGCGCCCTGCAGCTTGTCGCCGCCACGCAGGATCGTGCCGCGCGGCAAGAACATGCCGACTTCCTCACCGGAGGCGAGTTGTGTGCGCAGGCGGCTCTTGGTGCGTGCGTCGAAGTCGAGGATGAGTTGTTCGGTGGCGCTAGCGTCGCCGGTGTAGAGGAATTCGATCAGGAGCATGTGGGCTAAAGCCTTTTTTCGAACCGTCATTCCGGCGAAGGCCGGAATCCAGAAAGCGTGGCACTGGATCCCGGCCTTCGCCGGAATGACGACAAGGGGGTTAGAACAAGAAGTACCGTTGTGCCATCGGCAGGCTGGTAGCGGGCTCGCAAGTGAGCAACTCTCCATCCGCCCGAACCTGATACGTCTCCGGATCGACTTCGATGTTGCCGTGCCAGCCGTTGTGAACCATGTCCGTCTTCTGCACGCCGCGAATGTTCTTCACGGCTTCAAGTGGCTTCCGCAGGCCGAGGCCGCTGAGCGTGCCCTTGTCGAGAGAGGCCTGCGAGACGAAGGTCAGCGATGTTTTCAGACCACCCGCAAAGGCGCCGAACATCGGGCGATAGTGCACCGGTTGTGGGGTCGGGATCGAGGCGTTGGCGTCGCCCATCGCGGCGGCGGCGATCATGCCGCCCTTGAGGATGGTGGTCGGCTTCACGCCAAAGAAGGCCGGGCGCCACAGCACGAGGTCGGCGAGCTTGCCGACTTCGATGGAGCCGACGATGTGGCCGATGCCGTGCGCGATGGCCGGGTTGATGGTGTATTTCGCGATGTAACGCTTGGCGCGGAAGTTGTTGTTGCGTGCGTTGTCCTCCTTCAGCGAGCCGCGTTGCTGGTGCATCTTGTGCGCGGTCTGCCAGGTGCGGATGATGACTTCGCCGACGCGGCCCATGGCTTGTGAGTCAGACGAGAACATCGACAGCGCGCCGATGTCGTGCAGGATGTCTTCGGCAGCAATCGTTTCGCGACGGATGCGCGATTCGGCGAAGGCCACGTCCTCGGCAATGCTCGGGTCGAGGTGGTGGCAGACCATCAGCATGTCCAGGTGCTCGTCGATGGTATTGACCGTGTAGGGGCGCGTCGGGTTGGTGGAGGAGGGCAGCACATTCTTCATGCCAGCCAGCTTGACGATGTCCGGCGCGTGACCGCCGCCCGCGCCTTCGGTGTGGAAGGTGTGGATGGTGCGGCCCTTGAAAGCGGCCGCGGTGTCTTCGACGAAGCCGGATTCGTTGAGCGTGTCGGAGTGGATCGCGACCTGGATGTCCATCTCTTCCGCGACCGACAGGCAGTTGTCGATGGCGGCAGGCGTGGTGCCCCAGTCCTCGTGCAGTTTCAAGCCAATGACGCCGGCATCCACCTGCTCGCGTAGCGGATCGGGCAGGCTCACGTTTCCCTTGCCGAGGAAGCCGAGGTTCATCGGGAAGGCATCTGCCGCGCTGAGCATGCTCCTGATGTGCCAGGGGCCCGGCGTGCAGGTCGTGGCGTAGGTGCCGGTTGCTGGGCCGGTACCGCCGCCGATCATGGTGGTGACGCCCGACATGAGCGCCTCCTCGATCTGCTGCGGGCAGATGAAGTGGATGTGCGTGTCGATCCCGCCGGCGGTGACGATCATGCCCTCGCCGGCGATGACTTCCGTCGCAGCGCCGATGGCGATGGTGACCTTGGGTTGCACGTCCGGGTTGCCCGCCTTGCCGATGCCGGAGATGAGGCCGTTCTTGATGCCGATGTCAGCCTTGACTATGCCCCAGTGATCGATGATCAGCGCGTTGGTGATGACCGTATCGGCGACTTCCGCAGCCACGCGCTGGCTCTGGCCCATGCCGTCACGGATAACCTTGCCGCCGCCGAACTTCACTTCCTCGCCGTAGAGTGTGAAGTCCTTCTCGACTTCGACGAGAAGGTCGGTGTCGGCGAGGCGCACGCGGTCACCGGTGGTGGGGCCGAACATTTCCGCGTAGGCGCGGCGGGAGATATTTGCCATGAAGCGATCCCTCTCAATCCGTTATTCCCGCGCAAGCGGGAATCCAGTGTCTTTGTGTTGTTGCCTTATGAATCATCGAACGCCGCTGGATTCCCGCTTGCGCGGGAATGACGGCATTACAGCGCGCCTTGTACCAGTCCTCTGAAGCCGTACACCTTGCGATCACCTGCATAGTCGACCAGTTCGACCGTGCGACTCTGCCCGGGCTCGAAGCGCACGGCTGTGCCACTGGCGATGTTGAGTCGCATGCCATGTGCGGTCTCGCGATCGAACTTGAGCGCTGCATTGGTTTCGGCAAAGTGATAGTGCGAGCCGACCTGAATCGGGCGGTCGCCGGTGTTCTCGACGGCTATCGTTGCTGTGCGACGACCGACGTTGAGTTGGATGTCGCCGTCATCTGTGAAGAGTTCGCCGGGGATCATGTGGTACTCCATTCACTTTGATTCATTAGTCGAGATCGGGTAGGTGCGGACGCTTGCCCCTCTCCCGGCCCTGACGGACCTCCCTCTCCCCGGGGGGAGAGGGAACTTCATCAGATAGCGCCGCTAAGCAAGCCGGCGCCCAACAAGGCGACTGAAGCGCCTGCTATGCGCGGCAACCAGACATTGAGGTCCAGCACGAAGCGCCCCAGCAGCATGCCGGCGATGTGCAATGTCATCGTGCCGATCACCATGCCGGAGAGCGCGGCCAGTGCCTGTGCGGGCAGCTCGCTGCCGTGTGCGACGCCGTGGAAGATCGCGAATCCACCGACGAGTGCCGCGCCGACGGCAGCAGGCAACTTCATCCGCGTCGCAACCATGACGCCGAGTACGAGCAGCGAAGCGGCGATCATCGGTTCGACACCTGCGAGACTCAGACCACCGAAAGCCAGCAGGCCGCCGATGAGCAGAAGCGCAGCGAAGGCGACGGGTACAGCCCACATGCGTTTTGCAGAATCACGGAAAGCGAGCGCACTCCACACGCCGACGGCAATCATCGCGACGAAGTGATCGAGACCGGTGAAGGGGTGGACGAGGCCTGCGATGAAAGCCGAGCCGTGGTGCGAGCCACCGTCGGCGCCGGCGTGGGCGAAGGCGAGTGCGGGGAGCAGGGCAATCAGCGCGAGCGTTGTTTTGATTTTCATGGTTTCTCCATTCAAAAATTGATGGGTTGTCCGGGAGCAAATCCTTCCACTTCGTCATCCCGGCGAAAGCCGGGATCCAGCTCACAGTGTGGCAACTGGGTCCCGGCTTTCGCCGGGACGACGATGCGGTGTTGTGTTCCTCAAATAATCGGGTGGTGAACAGTTACCAGCTTCGTGCCGTCGGGGAAGGTGGCTTCCACCTGTATCTCCGGGATCAATTCAGCGATGCCATCCATGACGTCGTCACGGCTTAGCAGCGTGGTGCCGTAGTTCATGAGATCCGCCACGCTGCGGCCATCGCGCGCGCCTTCCATGATGGCGGCGCTGATGTAGGCGACTGCTTCCGGGTAGTTGAGTTTGAGGCCGCGCGCCTTGCGGCGTTCGGCGACCAGACCTGCCGTGAAGATCAGCAGCTTGTCTTTTTCGCGGGGCGTCAGTTCCATGTGTTCAGGTTCTCCAGATGCGTGGCGGCATGGGCGCGCGTTGCAGGATGTGTTGGCGGGCGAGCGCCCAGACTGCTTCGAAATATCGGCGTGCAGCTTCGGACGAGTTTGACACGAGGCGTACGGCAGTGACATCGGGCAGGGCTGATACACCGCATGTGCCTTGTGCGATAGAAAGGCCGCGTAGCGCTTCGAGCAGTGCCGCATCGGGCTTGATACCAGCCAGCCATAGGGTGCCGAAAACGGTGTGGTGGGCGAGACCGAGCTTCGATGACATCGCTGCATCGCTGCCTTGCAGGTGCATCGTCTCGCGCCAGAGCGGCGAGCCGTCCGGGCGTTGCAGGCGGAAGCGCTGACGATAGCTGCCTTGTTTGAATCTCTCTCCGCTTGCGGTGCGACCGAGGCAGACGAGATCCCAGCCGATGGCCTTCGCGCCCAGCGCCAGCGTGACGATCGTTTCCGTATCGGCGATGGCGCGGTCGAAGACGATGACTTCCTGCGGCAGCCATTCCAGCACCGCATTCTCTGCAATGTCGAGATGGACGCGTTGCGTAGCAGTCGGGCCGAGGCTGCGATACCACTTGCCTGCGCCGGGCGTGGTGACTTGCGCATGGGCGCCATGGGCAACCTTGAGATCGATGCGTAACTCATCACCACCGGCGATGCCGGCCGGAGGATGCAGGATGAGTACCTGGCAGACATCATCGCCCTCAGGGTGCAGGGCTTTCTGCACGCGCAGCGGGCCCTGGTGCAGATTGTGGGTGAGGGCGCTGCGAGCGCCGCGTCGCTCGACGCGCAGCGCGAGCGAGGCTTGCCAGTTGGAGCCCTGTTTGTGTTCGGTGAGAAGGGTTGGCAGCGGGGCGTTCATGGTGTGGGTGATTATGCCGCTTGCAGTGGGGCTTGGGCGCTGACTGATGCTACGGCTTGATCTACGCTTTCCCCCTCTCCCGGTTTACCGGCCACCCTCTCCCTCAGGGACAGGGAACGGCAACGTGTGCCGCGATCTTTGCAGTTTCCTCCCCATGAGGGGCGCAGCGAGGGTTTCGTGCGGCATGCCGCACGCTCGCGAAGCCGACTGGCAATGCAGTGCCAGTCGTGGGGCGCGCAGCGGGGTGGCCGGAGGCCGGAAGAGGGGGTATGGTGGCGCAGCAGTGAGCTGGCAAATCAAATCGCCACCAGACTCTGCACGTTCTCCGCCGCCATTTCGCTGCCGGGGCCAGCCTTGACGATTTCGCCACGGGCCATGACGGCATACTGATCGGCGAGTGACTGTGCGAAATCATAGTACTGCTCGACCAGCAGGATCGCCATATCGCCGCCCTCGGCGAGTTTCCGGATCGCATTGCCGATGTCCTTGATGATGGAAGGCTGGATGCCTTCGGTAGGCTCGTCGAGGATGAGCACCTTGGGCCGCATAGTCAGTGCGCGCGCGATGGCGAGTTGTTGTTGCTGGCCACCGGAGAGGTCGCCGCCGCGACGCTTGAGCATGTCTTTGAGCACGGGGAACATCTCGTAGATGTAGCCGGGGATGCCGCGTGAGGCCTTGCCATTGGCGAGGCCCATGATGATGTTTTCTTCCACCGTGAGGCGCGGGAAAATCTCGCGGCCTTGCGGCACGTAGGCCATGCCGAGCGCGGCACGCTGGTAGGCCGCAGCTTTCGTAATGTTCTTGCCGTCGAACGAGACGGAGCCTTTCGCAACCGGCAGCAAACCCATCAGGCATTTGAGCAGGGTCGTCTTGCCGACGCCGTTGCGGCCAAGCAGGGTGGTGACTTCGCCTTGCTTGAGCGACAGCGAGACGCCACGCAGCGTGTGGCTGCCGCCGTAGTACTGGTTGAGGCCATTTACATCAAGCATCGCTTTGCTCGCTTCATGTTGTGAGGAGTGAGGAGGAAGGAGTGAGGAGTAAAAACCTTCGTCTGCCACCCTTTGTTGTCAAAATGCGATTTTGTGGTGAGTCGCGGTGTGGGGTTTCCTCCTCACTCCTGACTCCTCACTCATCACCTTCCCAAATACACCTCAATCACCCGTTCATCGTTCTGCACCTGCTCCAGCGAACCTTCGGATAACACGCTGCCCTCATGCAGGCAGGTGACCTTGCGGCCTTCGGAGATCTGCTTGATGAAGTCCATGTCGTGTTCGACGACGACCAGCGTGTATTGCCCGGCGAGCGAGAGGAACAGCTCACCGCTGCGTTCGGTCTCGGCGTCGGTCATGCCGGCGGCTGGTTCGTCGAGCAGCAGGAGCAGCGGTTCCTGCATCAGCAACATGCCGATTTCGAGCCATTGTTTCTGGCCATGCGAAAGCAGGCCGGATGGGCGATGCGCCTGATCCTTGAGCTGGATCAGCTCCAGGTTTTCGTTGATGCGGTCGCGCTGCTCACCTGTGAGTCTGGCGCGCAGGCTGGCCCACACGCCTTTGTCGACCTTCATCGCCAGCTCAAGATTCTCATAGACGCTGAGTTGCTCGAAGACGGTTGGCTTCTGGAACTTGCGGCCGATGCCGGCATGCGCAATTTGCGGTTCGCTGAGCTTGGTCAGGTCGATGGTCTGGCCGAAGAAAGCCGTGCCTGCCGTGGGGCGTGTCTTGCCGGTAATGACGTCCATCATGGTCGTCTTGCCCGCACCGTTCGGCCCGATCACGCAGCGCAGTTCGCCCTTATCGATGTTCAGGTTCAGGTTGTTGATGGCCTTGAAACCATCGAAGCTGACGCTGATGCCATCCAGATAGAGGATGACGCCCTTGGTGGTGTCAAGCTGGCTGGTATCGACCAGACGGCCAGCGCCGAGTGCGCTCGGCATTGCGCCCGCACCGCCCGCAATGGCACCGGCACCTGACTGGGTCAGATCTTCTTTCATGGCAGCGTTCATGCGCGCTCTCCGCGTTTGTGCAACAGGGCGCGTGCTTCACCGAGCACGCCACGTGGCATGTACAGCGTCACGAGCACAAAGATCAGGCCGAGGAAGTACAGCCAGTATTCGGGGAAGGCCACCGTGAACCAGCTCTTCACGCCGTTGATGAGGCCGGCACCGATCAGCGGCCCGATCAGGCTGCCGCGACCACCGACTGCGACCCAGATGGCGATCTCTATGGAGTTGGCCGGCGACATTTCACTCGGGTTGATGATGCCCACCTGCGGCACGAAGAGCGCTCCGGCGATGGCGCAGATCACCGCCGACACGACCCAGATGAACAGCTTGTACGGCAGCGGGTTGTAGCCGGAGAACATGACGCGCGTTTCCGCATCGCGAATTGCGGCGAGCACACGGCCGAGCTTGCTGGTGACGATGTAGCGCGCCAGCAGCAGGAAGCCGATCAGGAACACCGCGGTGAGGCCGAACAGCACGATGCGCGTCGAAGGTGCTGCAATGTGGAAACCCAGGATGCGCTTGAAGTCGGTGAAGCCGTTGTTGCCGCCGAAGCCTGTTTCATTGCGGAAGAACAGCAACATCGTGGCGAAGGTTAGCGCCTGCGTGATGATGGAGAAGTACACCCCCTTGATGCGCGAACGGAAGGCGAAGTAGCCGAAGACCAGCGCCAGCAGACCGGGGATCAACACGACGAGCAGCATCGCCCACAGGAAGTGTTCGGTGCCGACCCAGTACCAGGGCAGCTCCTTCCAGTTGAGGAACACCATGAAGTCGGGCAGGTCGCTCTGGTAGTTGCCTTCGCGGCCGATGGCGCGCATCAGGTACATGCCCATGGCATAACCGCCGAGCGCGAAGAAGATGCCGTGACCGAGCGAGAGGATGCCGGTGTAACCCCACACCAGATCCATCGCCAGCGCGACGATGGCGTAGCACATGATCTTGCCGATCAGGGTGACCCAGTAGGTCGAGAGATGCAGGGCACTGCCTTCGGGCACGGCCAGATTGAGGATCGGCACGAGGATCAGCGTGATGGCCGCGAAGACCGCCAGCATGACCCAGGCCTTCGGCCCGAAGATGCGTTCTGTGAGTGTCTTGTTCATGTCATTCAGCCCGGCCGTTATCCGTCATTCCCGCGAAGGCGGGAATCCAGTGTCGTTGGGTTTGTTCCCGGAATGTCGCAGCACTGCAACGTCGCTGGATTCCCGCCTTCGCGGGAATGACGATGCTTCGGGCTATGTCCGTCTTACGCATCCACAAACCTCCCTTTGATTGCGAACAGACCCTGCGGACGTTTCTGGATGAAGATGATGATGAACACCAGCACGGCAATCTTGGCGAGCACGGCACCGGCCCAGCCTTCGATGAACTTGTTGATGAGGCCGAGACCCAGCGCAGCGTAGATCGTGCCGGAGAGCTGACCCACGCCGCCGGTGACCACCACCATGAACGAGTCGATGATGTAGCCCTGACCGAGATCCGGCCCGACGTTGGTGACCTGCGACAGTGCGCAGCCGGCGAGACCGGCGATGCCCGCGCCAAGGCCGAACGCGACCGTGTCGACACGTGGCGTGGCCACGCCGACGCAACTCGCCATCGAGCGGTTCTGCGTCACGGCGCGCACGAACAATCCGAGGCGGGTGCGAGTGAGGATCAGCGTCATGCCCATCACGACCAGCGCCGCGAAGGCGATGATGGCGAGGCGGTTGTACGGCAGGATCAGGTTGCTCATGACCTGCACACCGCCCGACAGCCACTGCGGGTTTTCGACGAGCACGTTCTGCGCGCCGAAGAAGCTGCGCACGCTCTGGATCAGGATCAGGCTGATGCCCCATGTCGCCAGCAGCGTTTCCAGCGGACGGCCGTAGAGGTGCTTGATGACCAGACGCTCCATCAGCACGCCGACCAGGCCGGAGGCGAAGAAGGCGATCGGCAGAGCGATCAGCGGGTAGAACTCGATGAGTCCCGGAAAGTGTGTGCGGATGATGTTCTGCGTGATGTAGGTGGCATAGGCGCCGATCATGATCAGCTCGCCATGCGCCATGTTGATGACGCCCATCAGGCCGTAAGTGATTGCCAGACCGAGCGCTGCCAGCAGCAGGATGCTGCCGAGCGAGATGCCGGTGAACGCGCCGCCGAGCCACTCACCGTATTTCAGGCGCTGGTCGATCGACTCGATGCCTTTCTGCGCCGCGACGCGCACCGTCTCGTCGGGCTCCTTGAAAGCGTCGCCCTCTTTTTCCAGCAAGCCGGCAAGCAGCTGTTTCATCGCCGGATCATCACTTTCGCCAAGCGTGTCGATGGCCGCCATGCGCACGCCCTTGTCGGCGTTATGCAATTGGGCTGCAGCCTGGGTGAGGCGCAGCATGACGATGATCTTAGGATCCTTCTCGACCTTGAGTGCCTTGTCGAGCAGCGGCACGATGGCTTCGTCAGGCGCGTCCTGCAGTTTTTTGACGGCAGCAAAACGCGTGTTGCGGTCGGTGGAGGTCAGGTCCAGCGCGGCGAATGCGTTCTGCAATGCCAGCGTGACGCGGTTGTTCGTGACCACGTCTTCAGCCGTTTCGGGTAGTTCCTTCAGTGCCGCACCGGTGATGGCGTCGGTGACTTTCTCGCCGTCGACGATCAGTACCTGTTTGCTGTCGACCACTTTCAGCGATTCATCGCCAAGCGCTTTCAGGACCGGCAGGTAGGCCGGGTCGGCCTGGCCTGCGATGGCATTGAGTGCTTCGACCTTGGCGTCGTTGTCGCCTACTGCGAGCTTTAGGATCAGTTCGGGAGAAGGCTTGGCGAAGGCGAGTGGCGCGAGGAAGCTGCTGAATAGCAGCACCAGCAAACCGACCGCTGCATGCGTGGCGCGAGTACGGAACTTGAGTACTGAGATAGTCATGGCTTTGTCTGCTGACAGCGTGATGCGCTGTTGTGCGCAATGGGATGACCAAGGGACGGCGCCCGCTTGGGAGAGCGCCCCGCGCGTCTCTCCCATCCCCCGCCGTGTGGCAGCGGGGGTTCAGGCTCTTTGCTTCTCTACTTCTTGGCGACTTCCGTGCTTTTCTTTTCAGGCACGTTCTTCTTGCCCTTGTTTTCCGCGATGTAATCGCTCCAGGGATCGGCAACGACCGGGCCCGGTGTCTTCCACACCACCTTGAACTGGCCATCAGCCTTCACTTCGCCGATGAACACCGGCTTGTGCAGGTGATGGTTTTCCTTGTCCATCGTGGAGGTGAAACCACCCGGTGCCTTGAAGGTCTGGCCGGCCATGGCTGCGATCACCTTGTCGGTGTCCGTCGACTTGGCCTTGGTCACGGCCTGTGCCCACATGTTCACGCCGATGTAAGTGGCTTCCATTGGATCGTTGGTCAGCGGTTTTTCGGCGTGACCAGGGATCTTCTTGGCCTTGGCGTACTCGCTCCACTTCTTGATGAAGGCGTCATTGGTCGGATTCTTGACGCTCATGAAGTAGTTCCATGCTGCGAGGTGACCGACGAGAGGCTTGGCATCGACGCCGCGCAGCTCTTCTTCACCCACCGAGAACGCCACGACTGGCACGTCGGTTGCCTTCAGGCCCTGGTTGCCCAGTTCCTTGTAGAAAGGCACGTTGGAGTCGCCATTGATCGTCGACACGACGGCGGTTTTCTTTCCGGCAGCTGCGAACTTCTTGATGTTGGCGATGATGGTCTGATAGTCGCTGTGACCGAACGGTGTGTACTCTTCCATGATGTCTTCGTCCTTGATGCCCTTGCTATGCAGGAAGGCGCGAAGAATCTTGTTGGTGGTGCGTGGGTACACATAGTCGGTACCCAGCAGCACGAAGCGCTTGGCCGAGCCACCGTCCTTGCTCATCAGGTATTCGACAGCCGGGATGGCTTGCTGGTTAGGCGCAGCGCCCGTGTAGAAAACGTTCTTGGAGAGCTCTTCACCTTCGTACTGGACGGGGTAGAAGAGCAGGCTGTTGAGTTCTTCGAAGGCCGGCAGCACCGACTTGCGCGAGACTGAAGTCCAACAGCCGAAAGTCACCGCGACCTTGTCCTTTGAAATCAGCTGGCGGGCCTTTTCGGCGAACAGTGGCCAGTTGGAGGCCGGGTCGACCACGACGGGCTCGAGTTGCTTGCCGAGCAGACCGCCCTTGGCATTGATCTCGTCGATCGCCATCAGCACGGTGTCTTTCAGCACAGTTTCGGAGATGGCCATCGTGCCTGACAGCGAGTGCAGCACGCCCACCTTGATGGTGTCGGCAGCAGAGGCCGTCATGGTTGCAAACCCTGCGGTCGCCAGAGCAATGGTCATTGCCGTGGCTTTGATGAAGGAACGACGTTGCATGATGTGTAGACCCCCTGATAGAAAGTTGGCTGGCACCGGGCAAGAGGCGATATGCCAGGCTGCTGATTGCACCGGGTGATTGAAATGTAGGGGGCTGTCTTGCTGGGCGAAATACGCCAGATTGCGTAGGGGGTACGCAAAGGGTGTCCGAGGGGCACTCGGCTCGTCATTGCAACGGGGCTACGGGCTCGGTGGTGACTGGCTTGCGTTGCCGTCGAGGGGGCGGGCGGAAGGAAGGTGCCCGGCTTGCAGGCTGGAGCGGAAGGTTGTGTTATTTCCAGGCGAAGCATCAGTGTGAGCGCGCGAGTATCGCGCGCTCACTGTGCAAGTTCATTCCATTGGCGAGCCCACCCACTTGCCCTTGTCCTTGCAGAACAGATACTGGCCTTCGCCTTTCAGGGTTTTGTATTTGTTGGCAATCAGCGTTGCCCGGCAACCAGGTTTGTTGGCGGGCTGCGGCAGGATTTCGATGCGCCCGCTGGCGCCTTTTTCCACATCGCCCCATGTACTGGCTGCGCCGTCGGGCGACTCATCCAGCATTTTGTAGAGCGTGGTAGTGAAGAGATTCATCTCCTCCTTGCTGAAGCGGCTGATCGGCGAGCCCTTCAGAAAGTTGTAGCCGGCGGCAAACGCTGACGAGGACAGCACGCTGCAGAGCAGCAATGCAAGAATCGATTTATTCATGAGCATGTCCTTGAAGACCGGGAATAGATGCGTGATGGCGGGAGTATGCATCCTCGCTCGCAAGTTCGCCACGGCGCCCCCGCGGCGTGATGTGAGCTCCCACATGGCTGATGCTTCTACGCCGGATACAGCTCCACCAGCTTGCGTACCGTATTCATGCCGCGAAAGGTTGCAGGAATACGCAGCTTGCGCTCGAACAAGGCATTCGAGAATTTCGACTCGCTTTGCTTCTTCTTGCATAGCCAGTACACCTCGCGGCCATGCGCACGGAAGTCGTCGATGTCTGTGCGCAGGCCCATGAGCACGTCCAGATCGTTCTCGCTCAACGGCGCATGCAGGAATGCCACGTTCAGCGCTTCGGCAGAGGCTGCGGCCTTGTCCTTGAAAGCTGCAATCGCCGCGAGTTCGGCAGGTGTGCGCAGAAAGGTCGAAACCTCATGGCCGAGTGCAGACTCGAGATGCACCTCGATCTTGCGGCGCAATACCTCCTCGGCGCTTGCACCCGCATCGAAGATCACATTGCCGCTGGCGATATAGGTTGCAACATTGGCAAAACCCAGTGATTCGAAATGCGCCCGCAGCGCCTCCATCTTCACGATGCGGCCACCTACATTGATTGCGCGGAGCAGGGCGATGTGTCGGATCATGGCTGGCAATCCATGGTGATGTGGTAGCTCGGGCAAGGCCGCGAAGCCGTCGTCCGGAGAGTGGCCATGCTTGGGGAGACTCCCGACGCGCTTATTCAACCTACATCACTGTAGGTCGGCCCGGCACGCATATCAACAATGCACGACCGTCACGCGCGGCCAGCGCTCCATGTAACGCTTCTGCGCCACCCGCAGACGGTATGTCTCGATGCTGGCGCGCACCGGGTTATGCCGCACGACGATGCCGAATAGATCGTCCAGCCCGTAAGGCGCAATGACCTCGATACTGTCATCCGCCTTCAATGTGAGACCGACGCAGGTCACATACTCCGGCCACGAAGCGACGGCCTCCTCGAGCGACAACAAGGGCTGCGCCGGATAACCGAAATGCCCCTCGAACCACTCATGCACGCGTGCCTGGTTCTTGACGTCCCACGGCGTGTGAGGCCGCATCACAGTGAGTCTCGTCTCCAGTTCCTCCTCATGTGCCTGCGTTGCAGTCTCGTCGAAATAGGCGACATCGACATCCGCAAGCGAAGAAGGTGCGGATTCGTGCAGCGCATCCCAGACGAGGTTGCGCACCGCGCCGGCGCCGATGCACCACGACGGCAGACCGAGCTCGCGCACTGCAACGAGTGCAGACATGAACCACGCGGACTGGCGTGCGATGTTGATGAGGCGTTGCGCCAGTTCAGGGCAGCTTGGATTGGCTGTGCTTGTCATTCGGCTGTAGTAGATCCCACTGGTTGCCATACAGATCCCGGAATACTGGGACCGTGCCGTAGCTCATCTCCGTCGGCTCGCGCACGAAGACCACGCCCTTGTCCCTGTACGCCTGATAGTCGCGCCAGAAGTCATCGGTATAAAGGAAGAGAAACACCCGGCCGCCGGTCTGATTGCCGATGCGTGATGCCTGTTCATCCGTCGATGCACGCGCCAGCAGCAGACCCGATTCTGTCGCGCCTTGCGGCGCGACGATCACCCAGCGCTTGTCCTGCTCGGGGATGTACGTGTCTTCAATCAGGGAGAAGCCGAGAGTGCCGACATAGAAGGCAATGGCTTCGTCGTAGTCGCGCACGACCAGTGAAGTGAGACCGATGGACTGTTTCATTTCTGGTGTGCTAATCGCCCATCAGGCAATGGCCTACAGTGACTGTTCCACGAGGATTGAGCTCCGTCTCAATGTCAGGGATCACCGTTTCGGCTTGTTTTTGTGTCAGCAACGCATACCCGGACGTGAGCATATGTTGCGAAATTTTTTCTGCGAAAACTCTTTGCGCTTCCGACTCGGGAGAATATGCGAATCGCTGCGCGACTCCGGCGGTCGTTAATTCGCAAACCTGGAAAGTTAGCAGGAAGTAGGGACGCAGGACGCTTACTGATAAACGAACCGCTTCCAATCGCTTTACGTCTCTTAATAGTGCGATTTGAATATCTCGTCGATGAATCGATACGCGAGCGTCGGAGGTTAACCAAAGGTCTTGCAAAATGGCTCGGCCGTAGTTGAAATCCGTCTCGTCAACCGTGACAAAACCTTCACCCATGTTTCTGAGACAAGCAATCCACCTGTCCGAATATACCAACAGAGATCTTACGGTCGCGTCATCTGAGTTCCGATAGAGACGCTCAATAATGTCCTCGATGTCTTGCGGGAGATTACTCATGCCGCAACGCCTCGATCGGATCCAGCCGCGCCGCGCGCTGCGCCGGCATGAAGCCAAACAAGACCCCGATCCCCGCCGAGAAGCCGAATGCCAGCAGGTTGATGAAGGGGTCAAACTGGTAGGGCAGGCTCATGACATTCGAGAGGCTGATCGAGGCGATCAGCGAGAGGGCAATGCCGATGATGCCGCCGAGCGATGAGAGCACGACGGCCTCGACGAGGAACTGCCACAGTACTTCGCGCTCCAGCGCGCCGATGGCCAGACGCGTGCCGATCTCGCGGGTGCGCTCGGTCACTGACACCAGCATGATGTTCATGATGCCAATGCCGCCGACGAGCAGGCTGACTGCTGCTACCGCGCCAAGCAGGGCGGTGAGGATCTGTGTGGTGCTGGAAAGGGTCTGCGCGATCTGCTTGGTGTCGATGAGCTGGAAGTTGTCGCTCTGCGTGCTTTGCAGGTTGCGGCGCTGGCGCATGAGGGCGGTGATGTCCTGTGTCACTTCATCCGTGTCGTAGCCGTCCTTAGCCGAAATGTAGATGGTCGGGATTTCCTGCGAGCTGCTGGCGCCCCACACGCGCCGCAACAGTGTCTTGAGCGGCATCAGGATGACGTCGTCCTGATCGTTGCCGAAGCCGCCCTGGCCCTTGGATTTGAGTGTGCCGACCACTTCGCAGGTGAGGGCGCGGAAGCGCATTTTCTGGCCGACGGGGTCGTGACCGGCGAACAGCTTGGTGCGCAGCGTGTCGCCGATGATGCACACGGCGCGCGCACCGGCCTGTTCGGCCTCGGTGAAGATGCGGCCGTCGGCGATCTCCCAGTTAGCGACGGTGAAGTAGTCGTTGGTGACACCAGTGGCCTGCGTGGTCCAGTTCTGTTGCAGGTACACGGCGCTGCCACCGCGCAAAGCGCTCGGTGCGACGGCTCGTACGCCGGGTATCTCGCGTTCGATGGCTTCGGCGTCGGCGAGCTTGAAGTCCGGTGGCGATGAACCGCCCGTGCCCGCGCCAAAGCTGCGGTTGGGTCGCATGATGAGCAGATTGACGCCGAGGCTGGAGACCTGTTCCTGGATCGAGCGCGTCGCGCCATTGCCCAGCGTCACCATGGTCACGACGGCGGCGACACCGATGACGATGCCGAGCGTGGTGAGAAAGGCGCGCATGAGGTTGCGACGGATCTCGCGGATGGCGAGGAGGAAGGCGTTCCAGATCATGGCTGGACCTCGCTCCAAAACTCGCCGTCATTCCCGCGAAGGCGGGAATCTAGTGGCTTTGCACGCGTGGTTAACGCCGCTGGATTCCCGCCTGCGCGGGAATGACGAGATTGGGGGATGAGGTGGTCTGGATTGAGTCCTTTGCGCATTTTCGGCAAGAGATTCTTCATGTCGTTTCCGCCTGGCGCGTATCTGAAGCTACCAACCCGTCGACGAATTTCACTACGCGCCGCGCATATTCGGCCATGTCGGGTTCATGCGTGACCATAAGTATCGTGATGCCGCGCTCTTCATTGAGCTGGGTGAGCAGCTGCATGATCTCTACGCTGCGTGCGGAGTCGAGATTGCCGGTCGGTTCATCGGCGAGCAGCACGCTGGGATTCGTCGCGATGGCTCGCGCGATGGCGACACGTTGCTGCTGCCCGCCCGACAACTCGGCTGGCGTGTGATGCTCCCAGCCCGTGAGTCCGACCGAGGCCAGCGCTTCAAGTGCCATGCGCCGGCGCTCGCTCGGTGATACGCCACGATAGAGCAGGGGCAGCTCGACGTTTTCCTGCGCCGAAGTGCGGTTGAGCAGGTTGAAGCCCTGGAAGACAAAGCCGAGATAGTGGCGACGCAACAGGGCGCGCTGGTCGCGTGACAGCGTCTCGACGTGCGCGCCTTCGAAAACGTAAGCGCCGGTGCTGGGTGTGTCGAGACAGCCGAGGATGTTCATGGCTGTTGATTTGCCCGAGCCGCTGGGACCCATGACGGCGACGAACTCACCTTTGTCAATGCCGAGGCTCACACCACGCAAGGCGTGCACGGCGGCAGTGCCCGTGCCATAGGTCTTGGTGATGTCGCGGAATTCGAGATAGCTCATGTGGGAGGACTCAGTGCGCGGCGTTGCTGCTCGGAGCCCGTCTATCGCCGCCCGCGCTGCCCTTGCCGCCACCGCTCTCGGCGCGGATGATGACTTCGAGCCCTTCACTCACGCCCGCGCCGCTGATTTCAGTATTGCGGCCATCGGACAAACCGACGGTGACGATCTTCGCCACCGGCATGCCTTCCTCAAGCACCCAGATGCGGCCGGGGGCGCCATTGGCCTTGCGACCGACCTGCGTGACTTCCTTGCCGCGCGCATTGCGCAGGTTGGGTGGCGCGGGGAACAGGCTCGACAGGATGCTCTTGTTGCCGCCAGCTTGCGTGGCGTCCTGTGGGGGCGAGAAGCGCAGCGCGGCATTGGGGACGTAGAGCACGCCACTGCGCTCGGCGACTTCAAGATCGGCCGAGGCCGTCATGCCGGGGCGCAGGGTTAGCTCCTCATTGTTGACCTGCAGGATGGTCTCGTAGCTGACGACGTTGTCCACCGTCTTCGAGCCGTAGCGAACCTGGCGCACCTTGGCCTTGAATTTCTTGCCCGGCCAGGCATCGACCGTGAAGGTCGCCGGCATGCCGTCATGCACCTGGCCGACGTCCGCTTCGGCAACGGCAACGTTCAGGTCCATCTGCTTGAGGTCTTGCGCAATGGTGAACAGCACAGGTGCCGACAGCGAGGCGGCGACAGTCTGGCCGGGGTCAATGCTGCGCGCGAGGACTGTGCCGTCAATCGGCGAGCGGATGGTGGCCTTGGTGAGATCGGTCTCGTTGATGTGCAGGGCTGCCGTGAACTGCGCGACCGAGGCTTCGGCGGCGGCCAGCGCGGATTGGGTGTTCTTCAGCTTGATGCGTGCGTCATCCAGTTCGCTGCCTGCCGGAAGTTGTCCGTTGGAAAGCTGCGCGACTTTTTCAAGGCGTTCGAGCGCCGATCGGGCCTGATCAACGTCAGCGCGCGCCTGCAGTACCTTGGCCTGCAGGTTCTGGATGTTGGCGCGCGTTTGCGCCATCTGGTCCCGCAGCTTGCTGGTGTTGAGGATGGCCAGAGGCTCTCCCTTCTTGACCTTGCTGTTGTAGTCGACCAGCACTTCGGAGATGGTGCCGGAGAGCTCCGAGCTGATGTCGACCTTGGTGCGTGGTTGCAGTGTGCCGGTGGCCGTGACCGTGGAGACCAGATCGCCACGCGCGACCGCAACTGTCCTGAATTTCGGTGCGACGGTGTTCTGGCTGCGCCATATCAGCGCTGCTGCAACGAAGATGGCGATGATGACGCCGATGATGACGGCCCAACGCAACCAGCGGCGTCGTGGCGAACGTGTCGAGGGGTTGAGGATGGCGTGGATGTCCGGATTCTTGTTTGTCATTTTGTTGTGTGGATTGCTTGCGACTTATCGTGTGCTGTTCGTCGTAGTGCTTTGTGCATCGCTGGTCTGGGTGCGCTCCCAGCCACCACCAAGTGCCTTGTAGAGTTGTATCAACGTATTGGCGCGGTCGCCCTGGGCACCGGCCAGCAACTCTTCCTGCGTGAGCTGAGTGCGCTGCGTGTCGAGCTGTGTCAGAAGGTCGGTTTGCCCCGCCTGGAATCGGATCGTCGCGAGTCTTGCCGCTTCGCGTGCCGTATCGACGGCAACCTGCAGGATCTGCAGACGTTCGCTGCTACGCACCCAGGCGTTGAGCGCTTTCTCCACATCGTTCAGTGCCTGATTGACGGTCTGACGGTAGGCGATCAGGGTCTGCTCCTGGATGGCAGACTGGATCTCGATGTTCTGCGTTATGCGGCCTGCATCGAAGATCGGTGCCGCCAGGCCGCCGGCAATGCTGCTGGTGATGATGTCACCACGCAACAGACCGGCAATCGACAGCGCTTCAGCGCCGATGCTGCCGGAGAGCTTGAGGCTGGGGTAGCGCGCGGCTTCGGCAACGCCGATTTGCGCCGTCTGTGCGGCAAGGCGGCGCTCGGCGGCCAGGACGTCCGGGCGCTGCCGCAAGGTGTCGGCGGGAATGCCGACGGCAATCGTTGCGGGAGGTGTCGGCAGACTGCCGTCGGGCAGCAGCGCTTCGACATCCTTGCGTGACAGGCCGAGCAGAAGCGCGAGGGTCAGCTTGTCGTCCTCGATGGCACGTACCAGGGCTGGCACGGTGGATCGCGTCTGCTCTGCGTTACTGCGTGCCTGATTGACTTCGAGGCCAGAGACAAGACGCGCCTGGTTGCGCCATTCCGTCAATTGCGTGGTCTGGTCGCGGCTGACCAGATTGGCGCGCGCGACGGCGAGGCGGACCTGATCCGTGCGCAAGGCGATGTAGTCGGTGGCGACTTCCGCGGCGAGCGATACGCGTGTGGCATTCAGGTCCGCGGCGGTTGCGGCCAGCGAGGCGTCGGCGGCTTCGAGCGCGCGGCGCTGTCCGCCGAAAATGTCAATTTCCCAGCTGGCATCGAGGGAGGCCGACAGGTTGTGCGAACTGACATCTACGTTGTCTCCGCGCGTGCTGTTCCGTGAAGCAGAAAGGCCTCCGGACACGTTCGGCGCATCCTGAAGGGACTGCAGGTTGCGCCGGGCGCGGGCTTCGCGCAGCCGGGCCTGTGCGGTTTGCATGCTCGGGCTGTTGGCCAGCGCGGTTTCAATGAGTTTGTCGAGCGCCGGATCGCCAAGCTGCGTCCACCATTGGGTCAGGCGTGCGGCGTCGGTCTGGCTGGTGGCGGTGTTCGCGTTCTGCCAGGTTGTCGGCGTGTCGGACGCAGGGCGCTGGTAGTCCGGCCCGACGCTGGCGCAACCGGCGATTGCCAGACCGAGCAGCATCAGGGCAAGCCGCGGGAATGCAGTCGGGGAAGGGCGCTCGGTGCGGTGCATTGAGGGGCAAGTTTTCATGAGATGGTGCGGAGTATGCCGAGCTTCGCGAAACGCTGCACACTGACAATTGTCAAGAGTCGTAAGTGTTTGTTGTGAGCGCCAGGAGCCTTGGCCCGTCTGGCTTGCAGGCCAATTGCGGGAGTGCGTGCGCGCGGCTTTTCGTACTGCCCGAAAGCACGCAGCAATTGAGCCGCACCCCGCCTCTGCGGTATCATCCGCTTTTCCCGCAGTCGACATCCCATGACCAAGTACGTATTCGTCACAGGCGGCGTTGTGTCCTCGCTAGGCAAGGGCATTGCAGCCGCATCTCTGGGTGCCATTCTCGAATCCCGAGGCATCCGCGTTACCCACCTCAAGCTGGACCCTTACATCAATGTCGACCCCGGCACGATGAGTCCGTTCCAGCACGGCGAAGTCTTCGTGACCGAAGACGGCGCCGAGACCGACCTTGACCTAGGACACTACGAGCGCTTCACCAGCGCCAAAATGTCCAAGCGCAACAACTTCACCACCGGCCAGATTTACGACACCGTGATCCGCAAGGAGCGTCGCGGCGAGTACCTCGGCAAGACGGTGCAAGTGATTCCGCATATTACCGACGAGATCAAGGCCTCCATCAAGCGCGGCGCCGAAGGCGCTGACGTGGCCATCGTCGAAGTCGGCGGTACGGTCGGTGACATCGAGTCCCTGCCATTCCTCGAAGCCATCCGCCAGATGGGCATCCAGGAAGGCCGCACCAATACCTGTTTCATTCACCTCACATTGTTGCCTTACATCGCAACAGCCGGCGAGCTTAAGACCAAGCCGACGCAACATTCGGTGAAGGATCTGCGCGAAATCGGTATCCAGCCCGACGTGCTGCTGTGCCGTTGCGATCGCCCGATCCCGATGGAAGAGCGCGCCAAGATTGCGCTGTTCTGTAACGTCATGACCGAGGCGGTCATCGAAGTGATGGACTCGGACTCCATCTACAAGATTCCGGCGATGCTGCATGACCAGATGCTCGACGAGATCGTCTGTCACAAGCTGGCGATTCTGGCCAAGGCCGCAGACCTGAAGGTGTGGAACAAGATCGTGCATGCGTTGCAGAATCCGCAGCACGAAATCAAGGTTGCATTCGTCGGCAAGTACGTCGACCTGACCGAGTCCTACAAGTCGCTCATCGAAGCCATCAAGCACGCTGGGCTGCACACGCAGTGCAACGTCAAGATCCACTTCCTCGATTCGGAAAACATCGACACCCAGGGCTGTGACGCGCTCAAGGACATGGACGCGATTCTCGTACCGGGCGGCTTCGGCGTGCGTGGCACGGAGGGCAAGATCGCTGCGATCCGCTATGCGCGCGAGAACAAGGTGCCGTATCTCGGCATCTGTCTCGGCATGCAGCTGGCGACCATCGAATTTGCGCGTAACGTCGCCGGTCTCGAAGGTGCCAACAGCACCGAGTTCGATCCGGAGACGCAGCATCCCGTGGTCGCACTGATCACCGAATGGCTGGACCGCGAAGGTAAAGTCGAGAAGCGTTCAGAGAACTCGAATCTGGGTGGCACGATGCGCCTGGGCGCGCAAAAGGTGCCGATCAAGCCTGGTACGCTGGCGGCGAGCATCTATGGCAAACAGGTAAACGAACGCCATCGTCATCGCTACGAAGTGAACAACACTTATGTGCCGAAGCTCGAAGCGGCTGGGCTGATCATCTCGGCGCGAACGCCGACCGAAGATCTGCCGGAAATGATGGAGCTGCCACAGACCGGCGAACACGCTCACCCGTGGTTTGTGGGCGTGCAGTTCCACCCGGAGTTCACCTCCAATCCGCGTCAGGGCCACCCGCTGTTCATCGCCTACGTAAAGGCCGCACTGGCGCACAGTCAGGGTGAGTTTTCCGAAGCCGCATCCAAGAGCAACGCATGATCACGCACGTCGTGCTCTTCAAGCTGTTTGATGGCATTACGCCGAAGAGCGCGGCAGCGCAGGCCATGCATGCTGCTTTCCAGTTACTGCCAGGCCAGATCGAAGAGATCTGTGATTGGCAGTGCGGTTTCAACACCACGCCCGACGAGAAAGCCTGGGACTACCTGCTGGTTGCTACTTTCCAGAGTCGTGAACACCTCCACGCCTACTTCGAGCACCCTGCACATGCCGAAGTTGTGTCCTTGGCAGATGAGATTGCGGAAATACGTTTCGGCGATCTAGAGTAAGTGTTTATCCGCCGTCAAGCAGCGGTCACACAAAAACGTTAAAATTGACCTGTTTTTGTGTCTGAAATCCCCCGAATCATTCTTTTCAGGCACTACCGGTTAGATCACTAAAAAAAGGAAATCAGAATGAGCGCGATTGTTGACGTTATTGCCCGTGAAATTCTCGACTCCCGTGGTAACCCCACGGTTGAAGCCGATGTCCTGCTCGAATCCGGCGTCATGGGACGCGCAGCTGTGCCGTCCGGAGCCTCCACCGGTACCCGCGAAGCCATCGAGCTGCGCGACGGCGATGCCAAGCGTTATCTCGGAAAGGGCGTGCTCAAGGCCGTCGAGAACGTCAACACCGAAATCGTTGAAACGCTGATTGGTCTGGATGCAGAAGAGCAAGCCTTCATCGACAAGACCATGATCGAGCTGGACGGTACCGAGAACAAAGGCCGTCTGGGCGCCAACGCGCTGCTGGCCGTGTCGATGGCAACCGCGCGCGCCGCAGCTGAAGAAGCAGGCCTGCCGCTGTACCGCTACTTTGGTGGTTCGGGCCAGATGCAATTGCCTGTGCCGATGATGAACGTCATCAACGGCGGTGCGCACGCCAACAACAGCCTCGACTTTCAGGAATGCATGATCCTGCCGGTCGGCGTAACCAGCTTCCGCGAAGCCCTGCGTTGCGGCGCTGAAATCTTCCACGCGCTGAAGAAGATCGTCGATAAGAAGGGTTACCCGACGACCGTTGGCGACGAAGGCGGTTTCGCACCGAACGTCTCCGGCGCCAAGGAAGCGCTCGACATGATCATGGAAGCCATCACCAAGGCTGGCTACGAAGCCGGCAAGGACGTGGTGTTGGGTCTGGACTGTGCCGCCTCGGAATACTTCAAGGACGGCAAGTACGAAATGCACGGCGAGAAGCTGTCGCTGACGCCGGCACAGAAGGTCGACTTCCTGGCTACGCTGGCTGACCAGTACCCGATCATCTCCATCGAAGACGGCATGGCCGAACAGGACTGGGATGGCTGGAAGCTGCTGACCGACCGCCTCGGCAAGAAGATTCAGTTGGTGGGTGACGATCTGTTCGTGACCAATACCAAGATCCTCAAGGAAGGCATCGATCGCGGCATCTGCAACTCGATCCTGATCAAGGTCAACCAGATCGGTACGCTGACCGAAACCTTCGCCGCCGTCGAAATGGCTAAGCGCGCTGGTTATACCTCTGTCATTTCACATCGCTCAGGCGAAACCGAAGACAGCACAATCGCCGACATCGCTGTCGGCCTGTCGGCTGGCCAGATCAAGACCGGTTCGCTGTCGCGTTCGGACCGCGTTGCCAAGTACAACCAGATCCTGCGTATCGAAGAAGACCTCGGCGATACCGCGATCTACCCCGGCCGTGACGCGTTCTACAATCTGCGCCTGAAGTAAGCGTTGCTGCAATGAAGAAGGGCCTGTTCGCGTGAGCGAACAGGCCCTTTTGTTTTGGCGTCAGATTTGATGTCCTGTCCGGGCCGCATCGATCCGTATTTGGCCTTTCAGGTATCATCGCCGCCAAGCATCCGTACCGTCATTCACTTAGTCCCATGCGCTGGCCCATCCTCATTATTCTCGCCTTGTTGTTTGCCCTGCAGTACCCGCTGTGGATGGGTAAGGGCGGCTGGTGGCGCGTGCAGGATTCGCGTGCACAACTTGAATTGCTGCGTGAGGCTAATCAGAAACTCGAGCAGCGCAATGCCAATGCTGCCGCTGAGGTGAAGGATCTCAAATCCGGTTACGAGGCTATTGAAGAGCGCGCGCGCTTCGAGTTGGGACTGATCAAGCCAGGTGAGGTGTTCGTGCAGACGCCGGACTCCGCCTTGCCGACTTTGCCGCAGGCGGCCAGGCGGTAACGGCCCTATCGCGCGGTAGGCGTACTGCCCCGTCGTGTGTGAAGATATTCGATAATTTCCACATCCCAGCCAGGAAAATCGGACGGTAGATCAGCCTGTTTGTGGCTACTGCCTGTGCCGATCTGTGGGAATGCTTTGAGTGGGCGCAACAGGATGTCATCGAGGTGGCGAACAAAAAGCGCTTCGATCTCATGAATGAGGCGCCTATGCGTTGCCACAAAGGTTTTTTCTTCCGGGGAGAATTCGATCTGTCGTTGAAACAGGATAGGGCCTGTATCAACTCCCTCGTCAATCAGATGGATGGTGACGCCATGTGGGGTGCCGTCCATGAAGGCCCAGAAGTTGGGATGTGCGCCGCGGTTGTAGGGCAGGTAGGCGACGTGCAGGTTGACAATGAGAGCGCCAGCCTGGCAAATGGATTCGTGTTTGATGATGTGCCGGTAGCCGAAGCTCACAATCAGGTCATGGCCGGACAGATCGGTCACCTTTGTGGCGCAATGGGTGACGACAACGCCGCGGGCTTCCAGTGCTGCGATGAGTGCCGTTTCTGTTCGGTCGTATCCCAGAAAAAGCACGGTTCTTACTGCATGGGGCATTGCTTCAGTCCTGACCGAAGGTCAGCATATTTTGACCATCCCAGAGCAGACCGCAAGCTTTGCCGTGCCAATCAGGCAGGACATGGCGCACGCGCTCGATGCCATCCACCGTTATTGCATGCGTCGCAGGACGATGCGTGTGGCCGTGAATCATCCATTCGGTAGCGCTCGCTCGGAAGCTCTCTGCAATGGCATCGTCATTGACGTCCATGATGCGCATGTCCTTGGTTTGCTTTGAAGCCTTGCTCTTCGACTTGACGCCTTTCACGATTCTGTGGCGTACGAAGAGCGGCAGCGTCAGGAAGACTTTTTGCCAGAGAGGGCTGCGTACCTTCTTGCGGAATCGCTGATAGGCGATGTCATCCGTGCATTGCGCGTCGCCATGTGCCAGTAAGGTCGCGTGTCCACCGAGATCGATCCGTACAGGTTCGGTCACGATTTCCATGCCGGTACGTTCGGCAAATTTCTTCCCGAGCATGAAGTCGCGATTGCCGACAAGCAGGTAGATGCGCGTTCCCGCTGCATGAAGATCGGCCAGCGCTTCGGCAATCCTGGCATTGAACGGGCTGCGGAGCTCATCGTCTCCCGCCCAGAAATTGAAGAGGTCTCCGAGTATCCACAATGCTTCTCCCGCACGCGCCGGCCCGGCGAGAAAGTCGAAGAAGGCTTGCACGGTCGCAGGCTCGTCTTCGTTCAGGTGCAAATCGGAGATGAAATGAATCACGGAGATTTTCGGGAGTCCGGATAAACAACGCCGACACAAGGTCGGCGTTGGCGTGGATGCAGTCTGACGGGATCAGCCGACGACTTCGGCCTTGTCGATGACGATCGGCTCAGCCGGTACGTCCTGATGGAAACCGCCACGGCCGGTCTTGACGACCTTGATCTGGTTGACCACGTCCATGCCGTCAACGACCTTGCCGAACACGCAATAGCCCCAGCCCTGTGCCGACTCGCTGCTGAAGTTCAGGAAGTCGTTGTTCGACACGTTGATGAAGAACTGCGCTGTCGCCGAATGCGGGTCAGAGGTGCGCGCCATGGCAATGGTGCCGATCTCATTCTTGAGGCCGTTGTTGGCTTCGTTCTTGATCTGGCCTTGCGTTGGCTTCTGGCTCATGTCGGGGTTCATGCCGCCACCCTGGATCATGAAGTTGTTGATGACGCGGTGGAAAATGGTGCCGTCATAGTGGCCGGACTCGACGTAGGACAGGAAATTCTTGACCGTCTCGGGCGCTTGCTCGGGAAACAGCTCGAGCGTGATATCGCCGAAGCGGGTTTGCAGTTTGACCATGGTGATGCTCCAGTAGGGATGAAAAGTCAGTAAGCGTTGCGACGAAAATCGTCCGCAGAATTATTTGGTGGCGGCCGGGGCAGATGCGGCGGCAAGCAGTCGCGCGCTCGTGATGATGATCGGTGTCGTGGGCACATCGCCCATGCCGTTGTTCACCCCGGTCGGAACTGTGGCCATCTTGTTGACCACGTCCATGCCTTCAACCACCTTGCCGAAAACGGCGTAGCCCCAACCGTCCTGGCCGGGTGCGTTGAGGAAGCGGTTGTCACCGTAATTGATGAAGAACTGCGAGGTTGCGGAGTGCGGATCCGGTGTGCGTGCCATGGCGACACTGCCGGGCACGTTGCGCAGGCCATTCTTCGCCTCGTTCTCGATGGCGACGCGATTTGGCTTCTGCTGCAGGTCTTTGGTGAAACCACCGCCCTGTGCCATGAAGCCAGGAATCACGCGATGGAAAATGGTGCCATCATAGTGCTTGTCTTCGACGTACTTGAGGAAATTGGCCACGCTCTTCGGGGCCTTTTCCGGATTCAGTTCGAGCGTGAAGCTGCCGAGGGTAGTTTCAAACTTGACGCGAGGGGCGTCTGCAGCCTGGGCGGTGCCGATCACGAGACTGAATGCTGCGAAACCAATGGTGCGGAAAAGTGCCTTGTAAAAACTCATGCTGTTCCCTCGTAAATGATTTTCCATTTGCCAGACTCCTTGATCCAGTACTGGCGCTTGCTGGAAATGTTGCTGAGATTATTGCTGCGGTAATCCTGCTCGAAAGTGACAACGACCATGTCCTGCTTGCCGGGGTTGCGCAGCATGCTTAGACCCTGCATCTGGACCTTGATCCAGGTTTTGCTGTCGGCTACGCGGCGCTTCTGCGCTGCCCAAGCAGAAAAGTCAGAATCGTTTGAGCGGAACTGGCTCGAATAGTGCTGCAAATATTTCTCAACATCACGGCTTTCCCAGTCCCGGCGCCACGACTCCATCTCGGCGTTGAGTGCCGTGCGTTCAGCCTCCCAGTCATCAAGCGATGACCACTCCATGCTGGAGCTGATGATCACCGGGGTGACGCCAATCTGCAGGAAGTTGGAGATTGTAGTCAGATCCTCATTGGTAAGGACGACGCAGCCTTCGGATGCCTTCGGTGGTCGTGAGTAGGTGTTAGAAGGCACGCCGTGCAGCCAGATGCCGTGGCCGTTGCGACCGTTGATGCGATCCCATTCGTTGGGGTAGTTGATCGGGAAAGCACCGGCACCATAGAAATCGCCCAGCTTGGCGCGAGGGAGATGCGACGTGACGTGATAAACGCCTACAGGCGTGCGGTTGTCACCCTCGCGGGTTTTCTCCGCTCCTTCCTTGCCCTGCGTGATGTAGTAATCCGCAACGAAGCTCGGACGTCCCTTGTCATTCCGGTACAGATACAGGCGCGAACGCTGTGTATCAACCACAACTGCATACTTTTGATCTTCCGGCATCTGCAGCAAGTAACGTGGTACGACAGCCTGCTGAGGGCGATTGGCGTAGCCCTTGATGCGCGCAACAGCTTCGTCGCGGAGATCAGAGATACGGCCTGCAGGTGCGTTCGATGCGCCGCCAAAAGTACGCAGGGGCGCCGAACGGGCGGTCAGCAGATCGCCACGAATCAGATGCGCGAGGCGAAAATTGGGATATAGCTTGAGCAGGTTCTCGGTCCGGACGAGCGCCGCATCGAGCTTGTTGTCGTTGATGTCGCGCAATACCAGCGAGATGGTCGCGTCAGCTCCAGCGTCGGAGACGCCGGCCATGATGTTCCCGGGAGCTGCTGCAGAACTGCTGGCAAATACGCCGACCAGAATGGCGCCTCGCAGAAAATGACTGACTGAAAACGGCATCAATGTCCCATTAGCGGCCGACACGCTCTTGCTGAATCAGCCAACGGTTACCGCGCTGCACAAAGACCAGAGTCTTGCTGGTCGTAGTATTGAGCGTCGCGGAGGAGTAGTGCTGACGAAAGCGCGCCATTGCCTGCTCGCCCTCGATCTGCACATGCAGATCGGTAACGCCGACCTTGATGTTGCCCGGTTTGGCGATACGTGCTTCACGTTCTTCTTCCCAGCTCTTGCGTGAGGCGTTGCCGGGCACATCAAAGTCCTTTGCATAAGCCGCCAAATAGGTCTTTACGTCCTTGCGTGACCAAGCTGAAGCCCAGCTATCGACTGCCTTCTGTACCTCAGCCTGCTCGTTCTCCTTCGCAGCCGGTTTTTCAACCGGTTTCTCCGGTGCCGGTGATGGTTTCGCGGCAGGTGAGGTCGGAGCTGAGGCTGGCGGAAGTGTCGGTGCTGGTTTGGCCGAAGCGGGTGCTGGCACTGACACGACGGACGATGAAGCAGTGCTTGCGACCGTAGCCGGCCGTGATGTCGGTGCAGTTGTGCGGCCGCTGACGGTCATGATCTCGCGCAGCATCTTGAGCTTTGTCTGCGCATTGGAATTGGATGAGTCGATCTGCAACGCCCGGTCGTAAGCCTGACGCGCCATCTGGGTGTACAGGTCGCCGAGATTCTCGTGAGCGGTCGCATACGTTGGATGCGTGCGGATCGACATTTCGAGCGCCGTACGTGCCTTGTCGTATTGCTTTTGCTGTGCGTAGATCACGGCAAGATTGTTGTAGGGCTCAGGCAGTTCAGGCGCTTCTTCCGTTAATTTGATGAAAACTGCGGCTGCTTCATCTAACCGGTTCATTTCCGCGAGGATGACGCCCTTCAAAAAACGTGCCTGGCGATCTTTGGGCGACGCAGATACGAGCTCATTGACCTCGTCCAGCGCTTTGGTTTGTTGCCCTTGGCGCAACAGGTTTTGCGCTTCCTGCAGGCTGGCGCCAAAGGCGAGCGGCGTACTGCCAAGTACTACGACGGAGGCCGCAGCAGCGATCAACTTTGACAGATGGGGAAGGGGGGCAGCAGTAGCAAGAGCGGTAACAGCGTAAGCAAGGCCTGAGCGGGCGATCAGTCTGCGCATTGTGTTAGAGTCAGTTCAGGTTGTCCGGGAGCTTTTCCGGGAGTCTTGTGGGTGATTCGGAATCGGCGGATTTTACTTTACATTCCATCGTTTACACGATTCCGCGGAGAATTTCCGCCGGACGCATTGCATTCCGGTGCCGGACGCAGTACAGCGTCTGCCGCGCCCCATAACAAAATAGATATGCTGAAAATCTACAACACGCTGGCCCGCCAAAAACAGGATTTCACTCCTATCGAAGCTGGCAAGGTCCGTCTGTATGTCTGTGGCCTGACCGTTTACGACTTTTTCCACATCGGCAATGCCCGTACGCTGACCGTCTTCGATATGGTCTATCGCTGGTTATCAACGACCGGCTATGCTGTTAAATACGTGCGCAACATCACCGATGTTGACGACAAAATTATTGATCGTGCAAATAAAAACGGCGAGTCCATCGACTCTCTGACCGAGCGCATGGTAACTGCCATGCATGAGGATACGGATCGCCTGATGATGCTGCGACCGACAGCAGAGCCTCGAGCTACTAACCACATCGACAACATGCTTGGACTGATCGGCGGGCTGGTCGACAGGGGCAAGGCTTATCCCGCCAGCAATGGTGATGTCTATTACGCTGTGCGCGAATTCGAGGGGTACGGCAAGCTTTCAGGCAAGTCGATAGACGATCTGCGTGCGGGGGAGCGTGTCGCTGTAGATGGCCACAAGCGAGATCCACTCGATTTCGTGTTGTGGAAGGCCGCCAAGCCGCATGAGCCGCACTGGCATTCGCATTACGGTGAAGGCCGTCCAGGCTGGCACATCGAGTGCTCGGCGATGAGCAAGGCGGAGCTCGGTGAGACCATCGACATCCATGGTGGTGGGTGGGATCTGCAGTTTCCGCATCACGAGAACGAGATTGCCCAGAGCGAAGGCGCTTCAGGCAAGCCCTTCGTGAACTACTGGATGCACGCGGCGTTCCTCAATATGGACAATGAAAAGATGTCCAAGTCCTTGGGGAATGTCTTCACCACGCGCGAGATTCTTGCCAAGCTCGATCCGGTGCAAGGCGGGGAGACGGTGCGTTTCTTCCTGCTGCGCGGGCACTATCGCTCGGAAATCAACTACACCTGGGACTTGCTGCTGGATTCGCGTGCCGCGCTTCTATCGCTGTACACGGCGCTGCGAGATGTACCGCCTGCGGCAATGCAGATTGACTGGAGCGAGCCGCATGCCGCGCGCTTCCGCGAAGTCATGGACGACGACTTCAATACGCCTATGGCATTTGCAGTGTTGCACGAACTGCGTGCAGAGGTGAATCGTACGAAGTCCGTAGCTCTTTCCGGTTTGTTGAAAGGACTTGGGAATACCATTGGCTTACTTACGCAAGACCCGGCGCGGTTCGTGCAAGGTGGCGAGGCAAGCGGCGACGATGCAGCAGAAATCGATGGCTTGATCCTGCAGCGGCAAGAGGCGAAGAAAGCGCGCAATTTCGCCGAGTCGGACCGTATTCGTGATGAGTTGAAGGCGCGTGGCATCGTGCTTGAAGATGGAGCAGGGGGCACGACTTGGCGTAGGGCTTGATAGCGTTTTACTGGGGAGGTGATCTTGAAGGTCTTTCTCGTCGCAAATCCAAAGGGTGGTTCCGGCAAGAGCACGCTGGCGACTAATCTCGCAGGCCTGCTGGCGCAGGCAAAAAATGCGAAAGTCATGCTTGGCGATGTTGATCGCCAGCAATCCACTGCTTTCTGGCTGCGGCGTCGTCCTTCCTCTGTATCAGCAATCTCGACTTGGGAAATCGAGCCCGGCAAACCTGCTCGCCCGCCAAAAGGTACGACCCATGCTGTCTTGGATACGCCGGCCGGGCTGCATGACGAGAAACTCAAAGCCATTGTGAAATTTGCCGATCGCGTGCTGGTGCCGGTCCAGCCGTCGATGTTCGATCTGATGGCAAGCCAGGCTTTCTTTGAAGAGCTGGCCGAATTGAAGGCCGCCCGTAACCTGCCTGTTGCTGTTGTGGGTCTGCGTGTCGATGAGCGCACACGTTCGGCCGAGCAGTTTCACCGCTTCATCGAATCAACCGGCTTGCCGCTGTTGACGAGTCTGCGCAATACGCAGAACTATGTGCAGCTCGCGGCACATGGCCTGACCTTGTTCGACGTGGCGCCGCATCGGGTAGAAAAAGATCTCGCGCACTGGGAGCCAATCAGGGAATGGGTTTGACGGCTGCTTGCGGAAATGAAAAAGGCCACCTGACGGTGGCCTTTTTCATTGTTGTCGGGGCTTACTCAGCCTTGTTGTCGGGGCTTACTCAGCCTTGTTGGCGCGCTTGCGTTCGTGTTCCTTGAGGTAACGCTTACGGAGTCGGATCGATTTCGGTGTGATTTCAACGAGTTCATCATCGGCGATGAATTCGATGGCGGACTCCAGCGTGAGCTGGATCGGCGGCACAAGGCGTACAGCTTCGTCGGTACCGGAAGAGCGCACGTTGGTGAGCTGCTTGCCCTTGATCGGATTGACCACCAGATCGTTGTCGCGCGAGTGGATGCCGATGATGATGCCTTCATATACCGGGTCGTTGTGCGAGACGAACATCTTGCCGCGATCCTGCAGTTTCCAGATGGCGTAGGCCACAGCAACGCCATCGTCCTGGCTGATCAGTACGCCATTGCGGCGCTCGGACATCTGTGCAGCCATTGGGCCGTATTCGTCGAACACGTGACTGGCGAGACCTGTGCCGCGTGTCAGCGTAAGGAATTCGCCCTGGAAGCCGATCAGGCCGCGAGCTGGAATGCGGTATTCAAGACGCACGCGCCCCTTGCCGTCCGGCTGCATGTCCTGCAGTTCGCCGCGGCGGCGGCCCAGTTCTTCCATGACGCCGCCCTGGTGTTCTTCTTCGACGTCGATCGACAGCATTTCATACGGCTCGCACTTCACGCCGTCGATTTCCTTGAATACGACGCGTGGGCGGCCGACGGCCAGCTCGAAGCCTTCACGACGCATGGTTTCGAGCAGAATCGTCAGGTGCAATTCACCACGGCCCGAAACCTCGAAGACATCGGCATCGTTGGTGTAGACAACGCGCAGTGCGACGTTCTTGAGCAATTCCTTCTCGAGGCGTTCGCGGATCTGGCGGCTGGTCACGAACTTGCCTTCACGGCCAGCGAGCGGCGAGCTGTTCACCATGAAGTTCATGGTCAGTGTCGGCTCGTCGACAGCGATAGGCGTCATGCCTTCTGGCTTTTCAGGCGAACAGATCGTCACGCCGATACCGACCTTGTCGATGCCGCTGACCAGAATAATGTCGCCGGCTTCGGCGTAATCCGTCTGGACGCGCTCGAGGCCCTTGAACGTCAGGATCTGACCGACTTTGGATTTGCCAATGATTTCGTCGCCCATCATGACGACGACTTCCTGATTGGTCTTGATGCTGCCGCGCTTGATACGGCCGATGCCGAGTTGACCGATATAGGTCGAGTAGTCGAGGGAGCAGACCTGTACTTGCAGCGGGCCGTCTGTATCTACTGACGGCTGTGGCACGTGCTTGAGGATGGCTTCGTAGATCGGAACCATGTCCGTGCCCGGCTTGTCGGCTTCCAGCATTGCGAAGCCATTGAGTGCCGAAGCGTAAACAACCGGGAAGTCGAGCTGCTCTTCCGTGGCGCCGAGCTTGTCGAACAGGTCGAACGTCTGGTTGATGACCCAGTCAGGACGTGCGCCCGGGCGGTCGATCTTATTCACGATAACAATGGGCTTCAGGCCCAGTGCCAACGCCTTGCGCGTCACGAAACGCGTTTGCGGCATCGGACCTTCGACGGCATCGACCAGCAGCAGCACGCCGTCGACCATCGACAGAACGCGCTCAACCTCACCGCCGAAGTCGGCGTGGCCAGGGGTGTCGACGATATTGATATGGGTCTCGCCATACTGAATGGCACAGTTCTTCGCCAGAATCGTGATGCCACGCTCTTTTTCGAGATCGTTGCTGTCCATCACGCGTTCGGTCACCGCCTGGTGCGCGGCGAACGTGCCGGACTGGCGGAGAAGCTGGTCGACCAGGGTGGTCTTGCCATGATCGACGTGGGCGATGATGGCGATATTACGAATGGAGCGGCTCATGGAATCGATCTTCGAGGGCTGTAGGGTTTGGGCAACCGTCGACTTTAGCACACGAAGGTGTTGCGCCGCAGCGGTTTTGCTTCAGTTTCAGTGTAGATGCTGGCGATGAACCTTCACAAACCATTGAATGGCTTGCCGAAACCTCTGTTTCGTCCTATAGTAGCGGGCTTTCCTTGCTCCACTGGTACGCATGCCGGGGGGCTTTAATTAACCGTAAAGGAGTTCGCATGCGACATTACGAAATCGTATTCATCGTGCACCCCGATCAGAGCGAGCAAGTGCCCGCTATGATCGAGCGTTACAAGGGTCTCGTGACCGCCAAGGGTGGTCAGATCCATCGCCTGGAAGACTGGGGCCGCCGCCAATTGGCATACCCGATCGAGAAGGTGCACAAAGCTCATTACGTCCTGATGAACATCGAAGTCGATGGCGACACGCTCAATGAGCTGGAACATGCCTTCAAGTTCAATGACGCAGTGTTGCGCCACCTGACCATCAAGACGAAGAAGGCTGTTGTGACTCCTTCGCCGATGATGAAGGAAGAAAAGTCGCGTTCATTGACCTCGCCAGCACCCGTTGCGGCTGAGGGAAGTGCAGCTGACGCTCAGCCCGCTGCCTGAACAGGCCTGCGCTGAACCAAACTGAAGAATCGGGAGAAACTGGAGTTCGCAACAGCGTCACGATTGCCGGAAGCCTGATGGAGCGCGACGCGCTTCGCATGACGCCGGCAAGAGTTCCAGTGGTGGCTTTCAAGATCCGCCACAGTTCGGTCCAGATTGAACTGGATGTTGAACGGAACGTGACTTGCGAAGTGAGTGCACTGGCAATCGGTTCCTTGGCGCAGCAGATCGCTGCAATGCCGATGGGAGTCGAGATGCTGCTGGAAGGGTTTCTTGCAGCACGCAGTGCCCGTCACCAGAACCCGGTTTTACACATACAGAAATTTGAATTGTTGGAAGGAACCACATAATGGCTTTCAGACCAGGTGCAAAGAAAAAAGATGAACGTGGCGGCAATCGCAGCCTGTTCAAGCGTCGTAAGTTCTGCCGCTTCTCGGCAGAAAAGATCGAAGAGATCGACTACAAGGATGTTGAAATCCTCAAGGACTTCATCACCGAAAACGGCAAGATCATGCCCGCACGTATCACCGGTACCAAGACCGGCTACCAGCGTCAGCTGTCTACCGCCATCAAGCGCGCACGCTTCCTGGCGCTGATGCCTTACACCGACCTGCACCAGTAACCGGGAGAACTAGACCATGCAAATCATTCTGCTTGAGAAGGTTGTTAACCTCGGCAATCTGGGCGAAGTCGTCAAAGTCAAAGACGGTTACGCACGTAACTTCCTGATCCCGCAAGGCAAGGCAAAGCGCGCAACGGCAAATAATGTCGAAGCATTTGCCGTGAAGCGCGCCGAGCTGGAAAAGGTTGCTGCACAACGTCTGGCCGCTGCTCAGGAAGTGGCAGCCAAGCTCGACGGCACCGAAGTGCAAATCATCAGCAAGGCTCGTGTTGATGGCCGCCTGTTCGGCTCCGTCAGCACTGCCGACATTGCCACCTCGCTGGTCGAGAAGGGCTTCACGATTGCCAAGGCTGACGTGCGTCTGCCTGATGGCGCGCTGAAGACCATCGGTGACTACGACGTGGAAATCTCGCTGCACACCGATGTGTCGGTCAAGGTCAAGGTTTCGGTCGTTAGCGAAGGCTGATCACCGCTTCACCAGGGCTGAAAAAGGGGCTGCTTCGGCAGCCCTCTTTTTTTGTTCACGCTGTCCGTGAAAACAAACATCAGGACTTATGGGTTTGCCGCATGTCAGCCTGTAAAATCCCGGCTCACCTCCAGGAGCAAATCTGATGGCCCAGCCGCGTGGCGGACAACAATCCGCACCACAAGACCCGCAGCTCGCAGCGTTGAAGTTGCCACCGCATTCGATCGAGGCGGAACAATCGCTCATTGGTGGCCTGCTGCTGGACAACTCCTGCTGGGACCGCGTGGCCGATCTGGCATCCGAGGTCGACTTCTATCGCGATGAGCATCGCCGCATCTTTCGACAGATCGCAATCCTGATCGAGCAGGGCAAACCGGCGGATATCGTCACTGTCTTCGAAGCGCTCGACAAGAATAATGAATCACAGCACATCGGTGGGTTGGCCTATCTTGGTGAGATTGCCAACAACACGCCGTCAGCTGCGAATGCACGACGTTATGCGGAAATCGTTCGCGAGCGCGCCATTCTGCGCAAGCTTGTGACGGTTGGTGACGAGATTGCAGGCAGCGCGCTGACGCCTGGAGGTCGTAATGCCAGCATCATTCTTGATGAGGCTGAATCCAAAATCCTCAATATCCGCGATGAGGGCAGCAAGAGCTCGCAAGGCTTTACGCCAATTCAGCCGGTGCTCGGCACTGTGGTCGAACGTATCCAGGAGTTGTATTCGCGTGGAGACCAGGCCGCGGTAACCGGTGTGCCGACCGGCTTGGTCGATCTCGATGACAAGACTTCCGGCTTGCAACCAACCGACATGATCATCGTCGCGGGCCGTCCGGGTATGGGCAAGACCTCGTTCGCACTGAACATCGCGGAGAGTGTGGCGCTCGAGGCGGGTTTGCCAGTCGCGATTTTCTCGATGGAAATGCCGGCTACGCAGCTGGCGATGCGTTTTATTTCGTCTGTCGGTCGTCTCGATCAGCATCGTCTGCGCACCGGCAAGCTCAATGATGACGAATGGCAGAAACTGACTTACGCGCTGGGCCGCCTGCATGAGGCGCCCATTTATATAGACGAAACGCCCGGCTTGAACCCGACCGACTTACGCGCACGCGCACGTCGTCTGCACCGCCAGTGCGGTGGAAAACTCGGGCTCATTGTCATCGACTACCTGCAGCTGATGACGACGCTCAATCAAAGCGACAATCGCGCAGCCGAGTTGTCGGAAATCTCGCGCTCGGTAAAGGGGCTGGCGAAGGAGTTGAAGGTGCCGATCATGGCGTTGTCGCAGCTCAATCGTAGTCTGGAAAATCGCCCTAATAAACGCCCAATGGCCTCTGACTTGCGAGAGTCTGGTGCGCTAGAGCAGGATGCTGACATCATTATGTTTATTTACCGCGATGAAATTTACAACCCAGACACGCAAGATAAAGGCTTGGCGGAATTGATCATCGCCAAACACCGTAACGGGCCGACAGGCACGGTGCCCATGACTTTTGTGGGTGAGTACACGCGTTTTGAGAATTATGCGGGTTCGTCCTTTACGAATCGAGGCAGCGAGTAATTTGGGCTGACAATACAAGCGGGTTCTAAAATGACAAAGAGCGCCGCGGCGCTCTTTGTTATTTATGCATAGCGACTAAGGCTTGGCAACGTGCCAGGTATTGCCGCCTGCGCCTTCACCGGTCTTGTCCCCGGGCTTTGTATCCTTGGCCCACGTGTAAACCGGCTTGCCCTTGTAGGCCCACTGTTTCTTGCCGTCGTCACGCGTCACCACGCTCCAGTCGCCCGAAGCGGCAGCGCCATCGCCAGCCATGAGTGGCGGCCAATTGGTAGCGCATGGGCCGTTACAGGTGCTCTTGCCGGGGGCTGTGTCCTTATCGAAGATGTAAAGCGTCATGCCCTTGCTGTCGGTGAACACGCCATCAGCTACTTTTGCGGGGGCTGGAGCTTCGGTGGAAATGCTGCTACAGGCGGCGAGAACGGAGAGCGATGCGGCGATGACAGTGCTGCCAAGGATGCGACGGAAGGCTTCGTATTGCATGGTCGTGTCTCCTGCGGTTGTGAGTGACATGTTATGAACACCGCCTGCACGCATTTATTCCATTGCGCTGCATGGATGGGCTGGACGTGCGGCGTAGATCAGCGCTGTGCGACAGTCGCCAGAGGCGCTTGGGTGACTTGTGCCTGTGGCTTGCTGTATGCCCACTTCTTTTCCCAGGCTGCACGCACTATGTTTGGGTACTCAGGGCGACCGAGGCTGCCGTTGTAGCGGCCGAGGGCGCGATACAGGTCGCCCTTTTCGATGTCGAGGTAGTGACGCAGGATCGTGCAGCCATAGCGCAGGTTGGTACGCAGATGGAATAGGTTCTGCTCGCTCGTGCCGATCTGCTTCACCCAGAACGGCATGACCTGCATGAAGCCGCGCGCGCCGACCGAGGACACGGCGTATTTGCGGAAGGCGCTTTCGACTTCGATGAGACCCAGAACCAGTTGCGGATCGAGGCCGGCACGCTGCGCTTCGTAATAAACCGTCTTGAGAAATTCAATGCGATCGCGTGTGTCTGGCAGGCGCTTCACCAGGCGTGGCGACATTTCCGTCAGCCAGCGCAGTTTTTCATCCTCTGATGCAAAGATCGGTTCCGGCGAAGCAGCGTCGCTGATCGCCTTCTGCATCGATGCCTGCACGCTTGCGGCGAGTACTTCCTGTTGCTGGCCGCCTGCAATGGCAAAGCCCGCAAAGCCCACGCCGAAACAGATTAGCAGGGCTTTGAGCGGGAGTGCCAGGCGGGTTGGCGAAAGCTTCATTGAGTATTGAGTTTTGATTTCACGAAAGCGGCAATATCCGGAACGGCCACCTTGGTGGCCTCGGTATCGCGACGGCCTTGATATTCAAGCACATTTTCTTTCAGGCCACGGTCGCCGATCACCACGCGGTGGGGTACGCCGATCAGTTCCCAGTCGGCGAACATGGCGCCTGGACGCTCGTCGCGGTCGTCCAGCAGTACGTCGATGCCCGCAGCTTGCAGTTCGCTGTAGAGCTTGTTGGCCGTGTCGCGAACGGCCTCCGAGCGGCTCCAGCCCATCGGGCAGAGCACGACAGTGAAAGGCGCGATGCTGTCTGGCCAGATGATGCCGCGCTCATCGAAATTCTGCTCGATGGCGGCGCCCATGATGCGCGTAACACCGACGCCATAGCAGCCCATTTCCATGACCTGCTCCTTGCCGTCCTCGCCAATGAACTTGCAGCCCATGGCTTCGGAGTACTTTGTGCGCAGCTGGAAGATATGGCCGACTTCGATGCCGCGGCAGATGGCCAGCGTGCCTTGGCCGTCAGGCGATGGGTCACCTGCAACGGCGTTGCGGATGTCGGCAATCTCCGGCTCGGGGAAATCACGGCCGATGTTCGCGCCAGTGAAATGGTAGTCGTTCTCGTTGGCGCCGATGACGAAGTCGGACAGCACGGCGGCAGAGCGGTCAATGTAGATGCGGCCCTTGAAGCCGATCGGGCCAAGCGAGCCAGGCGCTGCGCCGAAGGCCTGTTCGATGGTTGCGGGCGTAGAGAAGCGCAAGGGCGACATGACGCCTGCCAGCTTGCCGGTCTTCACTTCGTTCAGTTCATGATCACCGCGCAGCAGGAGCAAGACCGGGATACCTTCATCGCCATCGACAATCACTGATTTGACGGTCTGTGCGGCCGAAAGCTTGAGGAAAGCGGCCAGCTCGTCGATAGTCTTGGCGCCCGGCGTGTGTACCTTGGTCAGTGCCGCTTGGGGGGCAGGGCGACTCGTGGCCGGTGCAAGTGCTTCGGCCAGTTCGACATTGGCGGCGTAGTCGGAGTCGGGGTTGTAGGCGAGGGCGTCTTCGCCGGTTTCGGCGATCACGTGGAATTCATGTGAGCCCGTGCCGCCAATTGCGCCGGTGTCGGCGGCCACTGCGCGGAACTGCAAACCCAGTCGCGTGAAGATGCGCGAATAGGTGTCGAACATGTTCTGGTACTCGCGCTTCAGGTCGTCGAAGCTGGCGTGGAAGGAGTAGGCATCCTTCATCGTGAATTCGCGGCCGCGCATGATTCCAAAGCGCGGACGGCGCTCGTCACGGAACTTGGTCTGGATCTGGTACAGGTTTTTCGGCAGCTGGCGATAACTGCGGATTTCCTGGCGCACGATGTCGGTGACGACTTCTTCGGCCGTGGGTTGCAGCACGAAGTCGCGACCGTGGCGGTCCTTCAGGCGCAACAGCTCATCGCCCATCTTGTCGAAGCGCCCCGTCTCCTGCCATAGCTCGGCTGGCTGCACGACCGGCATCGCCAGTTCGATGGCGCCGGCGCGGTTCATCTCGTCGCGGATGATGCCTTCGATCTTGCGGATCACGCGCAGGCCCATCGGCATGTAGTTGTAGATGCCGGCGGAGAGCTTCTTGATCAGACCCGCACGCATCATCAGCTTGTGGCTGACGATCTCTGCATCGGAAGGGGCATCCTTGAGGGTGGAGATGAAAAACTGGGTGGCGCGCATTGGAGATCAGTCGATTCGGAATGTTCTGGAGCCGGCGATTGTAACGCATCGGCCATACGCGAAATTGATGTGGCGGGTCGTGTGCCGCAGCCGTTTCAGCAGTCGCGCATTTCGACCGCATCCCCGTCACGGTTCCGTGTTTCCTCGGCAGCGGAACTGTGGAACAATCGGCAGCAGTCAATGTATTAAGGTGCCCATCATGCTCGACAGAGACGGTTATCGTCCCAATGTCGGCATCGTCATCGCCAATGCACGCAATGAGGTCTTTTGGGGCAAACGGATTCGCGAACATTCCTGGCAGTTTCCGCAAGGTGGTATCAAGCAGGGCGAGTCGCCCGAGCAGGCCATGTTCCGCGAGTTGTTCGAAGAGACCGGTTTATCCCCCGAGCATGTTCAGGTGCTCGGCAGGACGCGTGACTGGCTGCGTTATGACGTGCCGAAAAACTGGATCAAGCGCGAGTGGCGTACCACTTATCGTGGTCAGAAACAGATCTGGTTCCTGCTGCGCATGCGCGGTCGCGATTGCGATGTGAGTCTGCGGGCCAGCGGCCATCCCGAATTCGATGCCTGGCGCTGGGCGCAGTATTGGGTGCCGCTCGAGAACGTAATCGAGTTCAAGCGTGGCGTCTATCGTCATGCGCTTAATGAGTTGGGCCATATTCTCTTTCACGGGGATCTGGCCAAGCGTCCGCAGTGCTACACGGAACTCGATAAAGCGTCGGCGGGTAGCGATGCCATTTGATCGCGCCATCGTCGAGTTCGACAAAATCCTGCGCACTCTTGCTGCCCCGGCGCAATCGACACGGCCGGTGCCCGGTGAACTCCTGCCTGAAGCCGATCTGAGCGATGCGCAGCGTAGCGAGGTCGCTGCGCTGATGCGCGTCAATCACGTCGGCGAAATCTGCGCACAGGCGCTCTATCAGGGCCAAGCGATTACCTCGCGGGACGCGGGCCTGCGTCGCTCGCTGGAGCACGCTGCCGAAGAAGAAACCGAGCACCTTGCCTGGACGGCGCAACGTATCAGCGAACTTGGCGGCCGTACCAGTTTGCTTAATCCGCTGTGGTACTTTGGCGCGCTCGGCATGGGCGTAGCAGCGGGGCTGGCTGGCGACAAATGGAATCTTGGTTTTCTGGCTGAGACCGAACGCCAGGTGGAGGCGCATCTAGGCAGCCACCTCGACCGCATTCCGGCTGAGGACGTGCGTTCGCGCGCCATTCTCGACCAGATGAAAGCCGATGAGATGGCACATGCCACCACGGCGGTGAGTCTTGGCGCTGCCGAATTGCCCGAACCCGTCAGGAAAGCGATGACTTTTGCCTCGCGCGTTATGACGACGCTGGCATACCGGGTTTGATCTCACTCTTTCTTTTTGTTCGTGCCCATGAATCCCGATTTTGAAATTTCCCTCTGGCCCGGCGCGGCGCCGGGTTCGGCCGCGTTGAGCTTCGACGAAGTTCTTGAAGAGCGCAGCCCCGATACGTCGGCATTCTTCGATCGCGCCATCACGCGTGTCTTACGTCCGCGTCTCGCCGTGTTTCACCCTGAGCGGCCGAATGGCGCGGCGGTGTTGCTCGCGCCGGGTGGCGGTTATCAGCGCGTCGTATGGGACAAGGAAGGCGTGGATGTCGCGCGCTGGCTGATGGGGCTGGGCGTGACGGTCTGCGTGCTGGTTTATCGCCTGCCAGCCGAGGGGCATGAAAACGGCCGTGATGTGCCATTGCAGGACGCGCAGCGCGCCATGCGTCTCGTTCGCCAGCATGCGGCAGAGTGGGGTGTCGACGCGGAGCGCGTTGGCGCGATGGGGTTCTCTGCCGGCGGTCACGTGATTTCCTCACTGGCAACTGGATTTGAGCGCGCGGTGTATGCACAGGTGGATGCCGCCGATGCGCTGTCAGCGCGCCCGGATTTCGTCGTGCTGGGCTACCCGGTGATATCCATGGATATGGGGATTGCGCATGCAGGTTCGCGCCAGAATCTGTTGGGAGGAGATCCCGATGCTGCCCCCGATGCGGCAACGCTCAAGGCGTTTTCAAGCGATGAGTGCGTCAGCGCGGCTACGCCCGAAACCTTCATCCTTTTGCCGGACGATGATGCGGCCGTGCCGCCGGAAAATTCGATTCGCTATTACCTGGCGTTGCGGCGCGCTGGCGTGAAGGCAGAGCTGCATGTTTTCCGCGACGGCGGGCATGGCTTTGGCATACGCCTCGCGACCGGGCCGGTAAGTGTCTGGACGACATTGTGCGAAAACTGGTTGCGTCAGAATCGCTGGTTGCTGCAGTAGCGATGACGGGCGCGCAGTGAGAGCAGGGACGAGCCCTTACTGGCGCAAGACCCGACGCGTGACCTTTGCGTTATTGCTTTTGTGGCTCGGTGTGACACTGCTGACCTGCCTCTACGCACCGGAGCTTAACGCTTTCAGCTTTCTCGGTTTCCCGGTTGGATTCTACTTCGCCGCACAAGGCTCGCTGATCGTCTTCCTGCTGATCGTCGGTTTCTATGCCTGGTATATGAATCGGCTGGATCGTCGCGTCGCCGACGATCAGGCACCGATCAACGATAACCCCTGAAGCCTTCCAGCAGAATTACGTCCACTTCACGACGCAGCTTCGGCCCTGCGATGACAGAGACATGCGCCAGCGTCTTGTGGGAGCTGAAGCGTTCGATCACGCCGGCCGAGCCACTTTGTGTGACCAGGATGACGGAGCGCCCCAGGTCTTCGGTGCCGAGCGGCACGGTCAGTTGATAGTGGTCTTGCGGCGCGGCCTGCGGTTTCCAGGCTGCGTGTTGCAGATGCAGATCGCGCAGCTCATAGAGCAGGTGCGCCATCAGCGTGCGGTTTTCCGTCAACAACATGGCGTCCGGGTGTTCGGCGAGTATCGGGCGCAACTGTCTGGCGAGCACATCCCACGCGCGTGCACGCTTGAGTATGTCGAAGTTGGCGGGCACTGGTTTGCCAACGATCCGGTAGATGTCGCGCATGTGGTAGACCGCTACCATCATGATGGCATTGAGCGCGAGGGCCGCAATCCACCAGCGCAATTTCAGGCGACCAAGAAAGACAACTGCCAGCATCGTGGCTGTGACAAAGGCCGGTGCAGCCCAGTTGCCGTTCGCTTCCGAGCGTAAGGCCTGCAGGAATACGATCGCCAGCAACGGCAGAGAGAAGCACACCAACAGCTGCTGGCGACCATCACGGCGTTGCTGCCATGCCACGTACAGCGCAGCCAAAAAGGCCAGCGCGATGCCGGGCCCGAGGGAGAGCAGTTGCGCGAGCAGGAATTCGCCGACATTGCCGTTCTTCTCGTTGACGCCTTCAACGTGGGTAATGTCAGCGGTATGGCGCAGCGTCGGGAAATCGTGCCCCCAGTTCCAGAGGATGTTCGGCAGGATCAACACGCCGGCCAGCGCGATGGCTGCCCACAGGCGCGGATTGCGCAGTTGTGCGCGGCGCTGTGGCGAGAGCAGCAGATAGAGCAGGGCGGATGCCCCGAAGACCAACATCGTGTACTTCGACATGGTGCCCAAGCCGAGCGCCCCACCCAACAGCAGCCAGTCGCGCCAGCGATCCATTGATGTCGCGCGCACCAGCGCGAGAATGGCGAGCGTCCAGAAAAACAGCAGCGGCGCATCAGTGGATACGAACAGCCCGAGTCCGGAGACGAAGGGGAGTAATGAAAAAGCGACGGCACAGCGCATGCCGGTGCGCGCATCGAAGAGCTGGCGGCCGAGCACGAAGAGCAGCCAGGCCGTCGCCGGGTAGAGCAGCATGGCAGGCAGCTTGACCGCAAGCATGTCGTCGCCGAACAGGGCTGTGGAGGCGGCGATGAGCCACGCAATGAACGGGGGTTTGGAGAAGTAACCCCAATCGAGCTGTTGCGCCCAGGTCCAGTATTGCGCCTCGTCGACATACAGCGTGATACCCAGACGCGGCAGTATCCAGATGCGATAAAGCGTGACGATGCTCAACCATGCGAGCAGCATGCCGACGCCTGTCCGCGACGGAGGGCTGACAGTTGTTCGTGGCGCTTGCTGCTTGATCGGCTTCTGCATGGTTACTTCATCCGCACCAGCAACACACCGCCTTCGCGTTGCAGCACCTCGACCTTGGCGTCAGCCGGGAGCCGGTCCGCGCGGGTCAGAGCAATCTGTCCGGGCTGGGCCTGCTCGGTGGGTGTCACACCTTGTCGATAGACACTGAAACTCGGTGCATGGAAATTCCACAGCACCATGGGCTCTTTGTAGGCACGCGCGGCGATGCCTGCACGCTTGGTCGGCCCTTGCAGCAGCTCGCCCATCAGTGGCGCGACAGCCGCCGTCACGGCAACCAGACTCATGATGGCGACGAAAGATGCGCGTTTCCATGCCTCATTGTGGAGGATGAATACCGCCATTGCGGCAGCGACCAGCGCCAGTCCAGCCACGCCGCGGAAACCAAACAGGTTTACTTCGGTAATACGGCCGATCTGCAGGAGGTAGAACGGGTCCGTGATCCAGCCCTTGGTGAGCGCGTCACCGAGGATGGAGGGCAGGGTGAAGGCAATGCTAAGCACGATGAGCGCGGGCAGGGCAGCGACGCGAGCGTTACGCACGGCTTCGCGATTGAGCGCGATCAGCACAAACAAGGGCGTGCAGCCATACAGCGCGTAGTGCGGTAGCTTGGTCCCGGACAGCGAGAAAAAGCCGATGACGAAGATTGCCCAGATCCACAGGAAGCGACGCAGTGGATCACCCATGTCGGTCTTGATCTTCAGCAGTGATGCGACCAGCCAGGCGAACCATGGCAGGAGCAGCACGGGCACGATGGCGATGTAGTAGAAGATGCTGCCGGAATGCCCTTCGAGTGAGCCAGAGAAGCGCTCGACGTTGTGCTTGAGGATGAAGCCGTCGATGAACGCCTGGCCGTGAATGCTCAGCGCAGCGGCATACCAGGGGACGGTCACCGCCAGCAGGATCAGCCAGCCGATCGGGTTGAACACGCTACGTGTCCAGTCGCTCATGCGGCTATAGCTCAGGCAGTAGATCAGCGTGGTGGCGGCAGGGACAAGCAATGCAACCGGACCCTTGGTGAGTACGCCGAGGCCGATCCACAGATAGCTGCGCAGAAGAGGCGCTCGCTTGCCGGATTCCAGATGCCGCCAGCCATCGAACAGGCTCAACGTGATCAGCATATTGAGCAAGGCGTCGGCTGTGGCGGCACGGCCGATGAAGATCACCCCGAGGCTGGTCGCCGCGACCGTGGTGCCGAAGATGGCGGTGTGTCTGGCGTTGCCGGTCTTCGCGCCTTGCTCGCCGGCGAACATGCCCACCGCCCAGCACCACGCTGAGGCAGCAAGAGCAGAGGGCAGGCGGAAGGCCCATTCGTTCGGGCCAAACAGCCAGACGAATATCGCCTGGCACCAGTAGATCAGGATCGGCTTGTCAAAACGCGGCGCGCCATTGAGCCAGGTCGACAGGAAGTCGTGACGCACGAACATCTCGCGCGTGGCCTCGGAAAACGCGCCCTCGTCGACGTCGAAGAGCGGGATGCTGCCAAGGTTGAAGAGAAATGCTGCCAGTGGCAGCAGGAACATCAACCAGACCAGCTTGCGGTCAATCTCGGCGGGCTTTCCGATCATGCGGATTTGTTCCAGGCCTCTTCCTTGCCGAACTGGTCCGGATCGCGCACTTCATATTGGCGCGCGGAGCCGGATTCGAAATAGATGCGCGCCAGCGTTTCCGACAGCACACCAGTCAGCACGAACTGCACGCCCATGATGAGGGAGAAGAAGCCGGCCATCAGCAAGGGACGATTGGCGATGTTGTGTCCGAACACGAATTTCTCGACGGCCAACCACAACAGGGCGAATATGCCCAAGCTGCCGAAGGTAAGACCCATGCCGCCGAAGAAATGCCCCGGTCGCGTGCGGAAGCGCATGAAGAAATAGACCGAGATCAGGTCGAGAATCACGCGGAAAGTGCGTGAAATACCGTACTTCGATTGGCCGAACTGGCGTGCGTGGTGCTCGACGACTTCTTCCGAGATGCGGCGCGGCGTCGTTACGGTTGCCAGCCAGGCTGGAATGAAGCGGTGCATTTCGCCATAGAGGCGCACATTCTTGATGACGCTGCCGCGGAAGGCCTTGAGGCTGCAACCATAGTCGTTGAGCTTCACGCCGGTGATATGTGCAATCAGGCGGTTGGCAATGCGCGACGGAATCTTGCGCAGCCACAGGCCATCCTGACGGTTCTTGCGCCAGCCGGCGACGAGGTCGAGATTCTCGCGCAGCAGTCGGGCCACCATGCGCGGGATGTCGATCGGGTCGTTCTGCAAGTCGCCGTCCAGCGTGACGATGACATCACCGCGTGCCGCATCGATGCCCGCCTGCATGGCCGCCGTCTGCTTGAAATTACGCATCAGCTCGACAACGCGCACGTGCGGGCCGTATTCGGCGGATGCCGCACGCAGTTCATCGACGGTGTTGTCAGAGCTGCCGTCATCGACGATGACCAGCTCCCACGGCCAAGGGTAGTTGGACAGGCCTTCATGTACGCGCGCCACCATCGGTGCCACGCTCTCTGCCTCGTTGTACATCGGCACAACGACCGACAGGCGATGGACCGGCAAAGTATGGAGCGCGAGCTCGACATTCGAAGGCACGGGGGGAAGGACAAGCGCTTGCGAAGCGGTAGACGAATCGGTCATGGTGTTGTTTTGATCAAGTCTCGGTCAGGTCTCGGTCGGCTCTCGGGATAATTCTTGAGCCGGCAAATTCTTGTTGGCGTCTGGCAGGAATATCAGTGCAGCAGCGCCCGCACACAAGGCACAGGCAATTACGAAGAGGTGTAGCACCAGCGCAGCTTGCACGCCATCGGCGAGCATTATGCCGTGAGCGCGCAGAAGTGCCGCGCCGCCAAACTCGGCGGTGCCGAATCCGGCAACGCCCTGGATCGGTTGTACGGCCGCGAGCTCGAGGCCCATGGCACCCGCCAGTCCGGCCTGAAGCGATACGCCAAGCAACAGCGCCAGCATCCAGGCCTGTGCGGCGAGCTTGACCGACCAATTGGCGAAGGTCCATAGCCAGGCGCGGCCGGAACTGCGCGTGGATTGGGCGAGCGCTGCCCTCAGCTTGATTGACAGGCGCGCAAAGCGGCCATGCTCTGGCAGCAGCTCGGGATGATTGCGTGCCCAGGCTGGGATGGCCCATGCGGCTAGCAGAACGGCGGCGATCCACGCGACGCGCAGCCACAGCGGCAATCCTGGCCAGACGAAGGCAGCGAGTGCCAGCACGACGAATGCGTCCTGCAGACGCAGCCACAGCAGAGCCGCCACGGCGCGCGTGGTGGGTACACCAAACCAGCGTGATAGCAAGATGGGAAAGGCTGCCTCGCCACCGCGGAATGGCACGACGTTGACCATGGCGTTGTGCACGAGCGTCAGGCGCAGGATGCCGGGGAACGTTACTGGAGTATCGACGCGGAACTCATCGAAGACGCGGCCCGCACGCAAGAGATAGGTCACGACGAATGCGCCGATGAGTCCTGCCAGTTGCAGTGGTTGTACGCGTGCCATGAGCACGGCCAGGTTGTCGGCCTTGCCGCTGTGGACGAACCATGCGACCAGCGCAGCGCTGCAGAGCAAGGCGACAATTCGCTGGAAGTTGCGCTTGAGCGTTGCGTTCATGAATGTTTTATCTGGGGAGCCAATGTACCGCGCGCGAATGTTCAGAGAGTCAATGGGGCCGCGGCGAGCCGAACAGTTTAACATTTGGCACTCTGCTGGCCGATCCTTTGTTGCGTCGCGCCATCTTCGTGCAGATTGGCCTGCATCTTCGCCCACGCTCTGGCCGCAGCTGTCAAAATAGCGGCCATATGATTTCTGAAACAGTTTCCGAAGAGCTTTCGCCGGCGCAGCACACCTTGCGCCATGTTTTTGGCTATGCGGCTTTTCGTGGCGAGCAGGCTGCCGTGGTGGATCACCTTGTCGGTGGTGGCGATGCGCTGGTTCTCATGCCAACCGGCGGCGGCAAGTCCCTGTGCTACCAGATTCCCGCCTTGCTGCGTGAGGGTTGCGGCATCGTTGTCTCGCCCTTGATCGCACTGATGCAGGACCAGGTGCAGGCCTTGCGCCAGGCCGGCGTGCGCGCTGCGTTGCTGAATTCGACGCTGGATGCCGAGGAGGCGGCGAGCGTCGAGAGCGCGTTCGTCAACGGCAATCTCGACATGCTGTACGTGGCGCCGGAGCGCCTGCTGACGCCGCGCTTCCAGAATCTCATGACGCGTGCACGGCTGGCGCTGTTTGCCATTGACGAAGCACATTGCGTGTCGCAATGGGGGCACGATTTTAGGCCTGAGTACATCCAGCTTTCCATCCTGCACGAACGCTTTCCCGAGGTGCCGCGCATTGCGCTGACCGCGACAGCGGACGCAGCCACTCGGCAGGAAATTGTCGAGCGTCTGGCGCTGCACGATGCGCGCCTGTTCCTGTCGAGTTTCGATCGGCCCAACATTCGCTACGCCGTGGTCGAGAAGGACAACCCGCGCAAGCAGCTGCTGCGCTTCATTCGTGCCAATCACGATGGCGATTCCGGCATCGTGTATTGCCTGTCGCGCAAGAAGGTCGAAGAGACTGCGACCTGGCTCAAGACCGAAGGCATCCGCGCCACGCCGTATCACGCCGGGCTGGATTCCAGCGTGCGCGAGACGCATCAGACCCAGTTCGTGCGCGGCGAAGGCATCGTCATGGTGGCGACAGTCGCATTTGGCATGGGCATCGATAAGCCCGATGTGCGCTTCGTCGCCCATCTCGATCTACCCAAGAGTCTCGAAGCGTATTACCAGGAGACGGGTCGGGCAGGGCGCGACGGCCTGCCATCGAATGCCTGGATGGCCTATGGATTGCAGGACATGGTGCTGCATCGCGAGATGATCGAGCAATCCACTGCACCGGACGAAGTGAAGCGTGTGGAGCGCCGCAAGCTGGACGCCTTGCTCGGCTATTGCGAAGCGCCTGCCTGCCGCCGCGAGGTGCTGCTGCGTTACTTCGGCGAAGAGTCGATACCCTGCGGCAACTGCGATATGTGCCTGACGCCGCCGCAGACTTTCGATGCGGCCCTGCCGGCACAGCAGATGCTGTCGACGATTTACCGCAGCGGCCAGCGCTACGGCGCGGGCCATCTCATCGACATCCTGCAAGGGCGTGAGACGCCCAAGGTGACCGAGCGTGGCCACCAACAGCTATCGACATTCGGCATCGGCAAGACGGTGTCGGACGCGCAGTGGAACTCCCTGCTGCGGCAGATGGTGGCGCTCGGCATGATTGGTGTGAACGAGCATGGCGGCCTGATCCTGCAGGAGAGTTGCCGGCCCGTGCTGCGTGGCGAGGCCGGTTTCATGGCACGCCAGGTACGCGCGACTGCGCCAACCGGTGCATCCAGCGTGCGGCGCGAAATCGAGTTCGAATCCGACGAGGCACGTACTCTGTGGGCGGCCTTGCGGCAATGCAGACGTGATCTGGCAGACGAGCAGAACGTGCCGGCCTACATGATCTTCGGCGACGCCACGCTCAAACAGATGCTGGAAAAGCGGCCGCAGAGTCTCGAAGCGATGTACGAATTGTCTGGCGTGGGCGATCGCAAACTGGCCGCTTACGGCACGGATTTTCTTGAGGTGCTGCAGGCACACCAGAAACGCCACGGCTGACAGCGACGAGGCGTAGCTGAAAAACAAGGGCCGCAAGAAAAGCACTGGTAGTGCTTTTCTTGCGGCCCTCGGCGTTTTGTTCGCGCCTTGGTGAGGACTTTAGCCCGCGAAGAAGTCGCGCACCTTGTCCATCCAGCCCTTGGCACGCGGGTTCTGGCGATCCCCCTCGCTGCGGTTGATCACGTCGAACTCACGCAGCAACTCACGCTGCCGCTCGGTCAGCTTGACCGGCGTTTCCACAACGACGTGGCAGTGCAAATCACCTGTCATGTGGCTGCGCAGATTCTTGATGCCTTTGCCTCGCAGACGGAACACTTTGCCCGTTTGCGTTTCAGCCGGAATCTTGATGCTGGCTGCGCCATCGAGCGTCGGGATTTCGATTTCGCCGCCCAGTGCTGCAGTGGTGAAGCTGATCGGCATCTCACAATGGAGGTCGTCGCCTTCGCGCTCGAACACGGCATGACGCTTGATGTGGATCTCGACATACAGATCGCCCGCCGGGCCGCCATTCACCCCGGCCTCACCAAAGCCGCCATGACGCAAACGCATGCCTTCGTCGATACCGGCCGGCACCTTCACTTCCAGCGTTTTCTGTTTCTTGACGCGGCCTGCGCCATGGCAGGTCACGCAAGGGTCGGTGACCACGCGGCCTGAGCCATGGCACTTCGGACAGGTCTGCTGAACGGAGAAGAAGCCTTGCTGGATACGTACCTGACCGGCGCCACCGCAGGTGCCGCAGGTCTTCGGTTGCGTGCCGGGTTTGGCGCCAGAGCCGTGGCAGGTGTCGCAGGATTCCGTGACGGGAATGCGAATGGTCTTCTCGACGCCGCGGGCCGCTTCTTCCAGCGAGATCTCCATGTTGTAGCGCAGGTCGGCACCGCGATAGACGCGCTGACCACCCCCTCCACCGCCGCCACGACCACCGAAAATCTCGTCGAAGATGCCGCCAAAGGCATCGCCGAAATCGCCGAAGCCCTGGCCGCCGCCCGGGCCGTGCGATTGGTCCACGCCGGCATGACCATAGCGATCGTAAGCCCCGCGCTTCTGATCGTCCGACAGGACTTCGTAGGCTTCCTTGATTTCCTTGAACTTCTCTTCCGCATCCTTGCTGTCCGGATTGCGGTCAGGGTGGTACTTCATGGCCATCTTGCGATAGGCCTTCTTGATGTCGTCTTCGGACGCATCCCGGGCAATGCCCAGCGCTTCGTAATAATCGCGTTTTGCCATGCTCAGCTTCTCGAATCTTTCCGGATTTTTTCTTTAAACAGATGTTACGTATGCGGGACGCCGACCCAACGAGTGCAGCAAGCGGAAATGCGCGGCTACCGCAGCACGCACACTGGGGAAACACAGGTAGCGTACGGCGAATTCTTCACAGGTCTTGCGCACGATGCTGCTCAGGGCGGGGTAGTGAATGTGGCTGATGCGATGGAACAGGTGGTGCTCGACCTGGAAGTTGAGGCCACCCATATAGAACGTCGCCAGCTGGTTGCGCGGTGCGAAGTCTGCCGTGGTGTTCACCTGATGTACTGCCCATTCATTCGGCATGCGATTGCTGCCCTCCGCTGGCAAAGGGAAGTCCGTACCTTCAACCGTGTGCGCGAGCTGGAAAACCAAGGACAGCACCAGACCGAACACGGCATGCACGCCGACAAAGGCAAGCAGCACTTGCCAGAACGGGTGGAAGAACGATGGCAGCACCAGCGTGTAGCCAAAGTAGGCGAGTTTGTGCGTGAAGAACCATGGCAGCTCCCAGCCCGCTTTCGGTTGCAGCGAGGTATTGCCGATCTTGTTCGTGACGATCTTGTGGAAGTCGCTGAACAGGCCCAGGTACATCGTCAGCATGGCGTAAAGAACGGGCGCATATAGCGCCTGCAGGCGATGCCATGGGTACCACTTCTGGTTGGGCGACAGGCGCATCAGCGGACCGATGGTGATGTCATCGTCCTTGCCGTCGATGTTCGGGTAGGTGTGATGTAGCTGGTTGTGTTTCTGCTTCCACAGCATCTGGCTGCTGCCGATGACGTCCATCGTCGCGCCAGCCAGCCAGTTCACCCAGCGACGCTTCGAGTAGCTGCCGTGCGCGCCGTCATGCATGACGTTGAAGGCCACGATGATATAGCCCTGCGCCAGAGCAAAACCGGCTGCCAGTGCAGCCCATAGCGAATCGACAAACCACACGAGACTGATGTAGCCCGCGAAGATCAGGCCGTAGCCAACGAGGGTCTTGGCATAGAGCTTCCAGTTGCCTGTCGGTTCGATGCGATGCTCGTGGAAGTACGCATCCACACGCGCCTTGAGCGTGTTGAAGAAGTCCCCGCGTGGTGGAAACACTACTGAACCTGTAACGGACTTGCTGGCCATGCAATCTCCCACAAAACGCCAGAGCAAAGAGACGGTGGCGCCGGTCGGGCCTGTCTTCACTTCCAGCCATCATACGGCAGTGGGCATCCGGACGTTGCCGCCCGATGCCCACCGACACGTACTGCTACACGTTTCCGTACGAGGTACGGAACGGCGCTACCTTACTTTGCGTCCTTCACTTCCGTGAATTCGGCGTCGACGACATTGTCGTCGGCAGGGCCGGCTTCAGCGCGTGCAGCAGTCTGTTCGGCCCCACCGGCTGCGGCTTCTTGTTGTGCATACACGGCCTCACCCAGCTTTTGGCTGACAGCGGCGAGTGCCTGCGCCTTGGCTTCGATGGCTTCCTTGTCCGAGCCCTTGATCGCTTCTTCCGCTTCCTTCAGCGCAGCTTCGATCTTTTCCTTCTCGTCGCCGGAGACCTTGTCGCCATGGTCGGTCAGTGCCTTGCGCGTCGTGTGGATCAGAGCCTCGCACTGGTTGCGTGCGTCGATGAGTTCGCGCTGGCGCTTGTCATCTTCCGCGTGAGCCGCTGCATCGTTAACCATGTTCTGGATCTCGTCTTCCGACAGACCGGAGTTGGCCTTGATGGTGATCTTGTTTTCCTTGCCGGTTGCCTTGTCCATGGCCTTGACGTGCAGGATGCCGTTGGCATCAACGTCGAAGCTCACTTCGATTTGTGGCGTGCCGCGTGCTGCCGGTGGAATGCCTTCGAGGTTGAACTCGCCGAGCATCTTGTTGCCAGCGGCCATTTCGCGCTCGCCCTGGTAGACCTTGATGGTCACGGCAGGCTGGTTGTCATCGGCGGTCGAGAACACTTGTGAGTGCTTGGTCGGGATCGTCGTGTTGCGCTTGATCATCGGCGTCATCACGCCGCCGAGGGTTTCGATACCCAGAGTCAGTGGTGACACGTCAAGCAGCAGCACGTCCTTCACGTCGCCCTGCAGCACGCCGCCCTGAACCGCAGCGCCGACGGCAACAGCTTCGTCAGGATTCACGTCCTTGCGGGCTTCCTTGCCGAAGAATTCCTTCACCTTTTCCTGCACCTTCGGCATGCGGGTCTGACCGCCGACGAGGATGACGTCGTCGATGTCCGTGACCTTCAGGCCTGCGTCCTTCAGGGCTTTGCGGCAAGGCTCAATCGTTGCATTCACCAGTTCTTCAACCAGCTGTTCGAACTTGGCGCGGGTGATCTTCATCGTCAAGTGCGACGGTGCGCCATTGACCATGGTGATGTAGGGCTCGTTGATTTCGGTTTGCTGGCCGCTCGACAGTTCGATCTTGGCGCGTTCTGCCGCTGCCTTGATACGTTGCAGGGCGATCGCGTCCTTGCCGAGGTCGACACCGTGCTGGCTCTTGAACTCAGCCACGATGTAGTCGATCAGGCGCTGGTCGAAGTCTTCACCGCCCAGGAAGGTGTCGCCGTTGGTGGCGAGCACTTCGAATTGCTTGTCGCCATCGACGTCAGCAATTTCGATGATGGAGATGTCGAACGTACCGCCACCCAGGTCGAACACGGCGATCTTCTGATCCTTCTTGCCAACCTTGTCGAGACCGTAGGCGAGGGCAGCAGCCGTCGGTTCGTTGATGATGCGCTTGACGTCCAGACCGGCGATACGGCCTGCATCCTTCGTCGCCTGACGCTGGCTGTCGTTGAAGTAGGCCGGCACGGTGATGACGGCTTCGGTGACTTCTTCACCGAGGTAGTCTTCAGCCGTCTTCTTCATCTTGCGCAGCACGTCGGCGGAAATCTGGGGAGGCGCCATCTTCTTGCCGCGCACTTCCACCCAGGCGTCGCCGTTGTCGGCCTTGACGATGGCATAAGGCATCATGTTGATGTCCTTCTGCACTTCCTTCTCTTCGAAGCGACGGCCGATCAGGCGCTTGACCGCGTACAGCGTGTTCTTGGCGTTGGTCACGGCCTGACGCTTGGCAGGTGCGCCGACGAGCACTTCTCCGTCTTCCATGTAGGCAACGATGGACGGCGTGGTGCGAGCACCTTCCGAGTTTTCGATGACCTTGGGCTGGCCGCCTTCCATGATGGAAACGCAGCTATTGGTCGTGCCGAGGTCAATACCGATGATTTTTGCCATGTTCAGACTCCTTGATTCGTAAACAGTCCGGCTTGGGGCCGGGCTTCGTTATTCATTCATGACTTGCAAGTAGGGGCATTCGCTCGGAATTCAAGCGCGACGCATTTACTAGGCAGCCGCTCCGCTTGATACCGCCACGAGCGCCGGACGCAACACGCGGCTTTCCAGCGAATAGCCCTTCTGGAAGACCTGAACCACCGTATTGGCGGGTTGATCTGAAGGGATCTGGCTGATTGCCTGATGCTTGTGCGGATCGAACTTCTCACCGACCGGGTTGATGTCGAGCAGGCCGCTCTTCTCAAAGGCCTTGCCGAGATTGCGCAGGGTCAGCTCGACGCCGTCGCGGATCGTTTCCAGTGAGACGTTCTCTGCGGCGAGCGTTTGCTCCAGGCTGTCCTTGACGGTCAGTAGCTCATTGGCGAAACGCTCGATGGCGAACTTGGCGGCCTTGCTGACGTCCTCTGCCGAGCGGCGGCGCACATTTTCGGTTTCGGCCTTGGCACGCAACCAGGCATCGTGATGCTCTGTCGCCTTGAGTTCCAGCTCACGCAACTGATGTTCGAGAGAGGGCAGGGTATCAACTTTGTTTTCTGCTGCCGTCGCGCCAGTATTCACCTCGTCGGCAACCCCTTGGTCTGTGCCATTGGTCGGCTGTTCGGGAATGGCTGAATCCTGTGCGTTGTTCATGAAGTATCCTCAAAATTGTGTTCAGGAAGCGATTATTGGGGCCGTCACCACTATTTCAAGGCCGCACGCGAGAATTTTTGCCGGTTTTGTTCCGCGGCTGCGGTTTAAAATGCCTGCGACGAATAAGTCGTGGCTTCGCTTCCAGCGTTTCACTTTTTTCTTTTTTTCCTGGCGCTCAAGAACGTAATGGCAACAATGCCCGAGAAAATCGGCAAGTACCGCATCATCCGTGAGCTCGGACGTGGTGCGACCGCCATTGTTTATCTGGCCGAGAACCCGTTCTACCCGCAGCCGATTGCCTTGAAGCACATCTCGTTTCGTGAGAAGTCCAAGGACGAAGCCAAGTGGAACCGCCGCTTGCTCAAGCTGCTACGCGCTGAGGAAGGCCTTGCTGGCAAGCTGGATCACCCCAATATCATCAAGATTTTTGAGGCCGTGATCGAGGAAGATCAGGCCTATATCGTCATGGAGTACTTCGGCGGCAAGTCGCTGGAGGAGTACTGCAGCTACGAAAAGCTACTGCCGCTGCATCGGACCGTCAGCATCGTTTTCAAGTGCTGCATGGCGCTGGACTACGCTTATCGCCAAGGTATCGTGCATCGCGACATCAAACCGGCGAACATCCTTATCGACGATGAGGACAACGTCAAGATCACTGACTTTGGCTTGGCAATGAACATCGCCAAGAACAGTCACCAGGATTCGACCTTCATCATGGGCGTCGGCTCGCCGGCCTATATGTCGCCGGAGCAGATCAAGAGCTACCCGCTCAATCAGAAGACCGATCTGTATTCGCTGGGCATCGTGCTGTTTCACTTGCTGACCGGCCGCCTGCCGTTCCGAGCCAAGAATCCTGCGCAACTCGTTTACAAAATCATCAACGCTGATCCGCCATCAGCCAGTCAATTGAATCCAGACGTCCCGGAAGCGATGGATGTGGTGATCCGCAAGTCCCTCGAGAAGGACCTGTACTCTCGCTACAAGAACGGTGCCGAGTTCGCCAAGGATCTGACGGCGGTGCGCTACAAGATTGTCGACGAGAATGAGCGTACGCCCGATCAGACCAAGTATTCAGCCGTACGCAAGCTGCCGTTCTTCACTGAGTTCGATGACATCGAAATCTGGGAAGTGGTACGTTTTGCCGTGTGGCGCAAGGTTGAGCCGCTGACGCAGCTGATGAAGGAAGGTAGCAATGACCAGCGCTTCGGCGTCGTCCTGGAGGGTGAGGTCGAGCTGTCGATTGGCGGGCGTGTCGTGTCGAAACTGGTGGCCGGTGATTCTTTTGGCGAGACGGCTTATCTCGACGAGGTCGAGCATCTTCAACACGCCTCGGTGGTGAGTCTGACGCCGGTTCGTTACCTGGAAATTTCCCCCGCCGTGTTATCGCTGGCCTCCGAAGAGTGTCTCGAGCATTTTCGCGCGCGTCTCGTCTCCACCGTCGCACGCAGGCTGGCCAAGTCCGAGGCGGCCATCGCCAGCAGCGGCGCAGCTGCTAGCCGACCGACGGACATCACGTCTGTGGGCTTCAATCTGCAATTGGTCGACAACTAGACGACCGCATCTGCGCGTTGGATGGCGTCGGACGGGCCAGCCCTGGCTTGGAGAACGCAGCTCGACCAAATTACCCCACGACCATCCGTACCGTCCTGTCGTGCATAGGACCTTGCCTGCGTCCACGCTCGTTCGCCTTCCTTGTGGCCATCTGTAGCAATCATGCAATTCATGCCGGTATCTAACGCGTGATCTTGAACGCGGGACCGGGTTTGGCCTCCTTTCGGACCGCTCCGAGCTTTCTTTTACGTCTGCCGTGACGCTTTCCACAGGCGTTAGTCGTGATCCTAAAGTTTCATGGGGGATGGCCGAAAATCACTTATCGCCGCCATAACCTTGGATAGCTCCTGGAGGATTTACGTGAGCCGAGGCAGTGTTTATGGAATTAGTCGTGTGGATAACGAGGTCAGTCGGACGCATGGATGGCTTGTAACCATTCAGCGCCGCGGCGTTATTCACCGAAAGCATTTTTCGGACGGGGTGCACGGTGGCAAGCAGAAGTCTTTCGCAGCTGCGAAGGCTTACCGCGATGAAGTGATCACCAACAACCCGCCATTTTCGATGCGTGAGTATTCGAATATCGTCAAGAAGAACAACCGTTCGGGCGTTGTCGGCGTATGCCGTTACTGCGCTTCGGAAACACGCGACTTGCCGGAAGACAAGCAGCGTTGGTTCTGGGTTGCTTCTTGGCCGCTTCCTGACGGGCGCCGCAAGCGCGTAAAGTTCTCCGTCAAGAAATACGGTGAGGAAGGCGCTTTCAAGATGGCGCTGAAAGCCCGCAAGGACGCCTTGCGCGGACTTGATGGTGCATTCGATCCTGGGGCTGTGCGTCGCAAGCCGGCACGGCGTCGTGCCGAGGCTGTGCAAAAGCTCGCAGCCTGACCAAGTACGTAACTGAGTGAAGATTGAGCCAGCAGGCCGCTTGACCCTTGCGGGGAGAAGCGGCCCTTTTTTGCTTTCCGGCGACCACGCATCGCGGCGTCGCGCGTAAACTCAAGGCATGAACGACGACCAGCTGCTGCGTTACTCCCGCCACATCCTGCTGCCTGAACTCGACATCGCCGGGCAGGAGGCTATTCTCAGAAGCCGGGTGCTGATCGTCGGCGCTGGCGGCCTCGGCTCACCAGCCGCCATGTATCTCGCATCGGCGGGGGTCGGCACCATCATCCTGGCTGACGGTGATACGGTCGACCTAACCAATCTGCAACGTCAGATCATGCATCGCAACGATTCCGTCGGCCGCTTCAAGGCCGAATCCGGACGCGACATGCTGGCGGCGCTCAATCCCGAAACGATTGCTGTCGCGCTACCGCAGCGCCTCGATGGTGGTTTGCTCGATGCGCACATCTGCGAAGCGGATGTGGTGCTCGATTGCACTGACAACTTCGCCACGCGTCATGCCATCAATCGCGCCTGCGTGAAATTCGCCAAGCCGCTGGTGTCGGGTGCAGCCGTACGCTTCGATGGGCAGCTCTCCGTCTTCGACAAACGGAATCCGGACAACCCTTGTTACCACTGCCTCTTTCCTGACGGCGAAGATGTCGAGGAAACGCGTTGTGCGGTGATGGGGGTCTTCGCGCCGATCACTGGCATCGTGGGGACGATGCAGGCAGCGGAGGCTTTGAAGGTGATCACCGGCTGTGGTGAGCCTCTGGTGGGGCGGCTGTTGCTCGTCAATGCGCTTGGCATGGAGTTGCGCACAGTGCGTTATGGCCGGGACAAGGAGTGCGCCGTGTGCGCTAGGTAGGGCGGAATCCCGAGGGGAGTTCCGCCGGGTTGGGGCTGATATGTACGCTGCGTATAGCCGCCTTCGGCGGCTGGCGGAACCGCCGAAGGCGTTCCGCCCTACGTGGGCCGCGCCAGGATGCGCAGATCTTCACCCACTTGCTCGACGGAATGAAAGCGCAGCTCGATGCGCTCTTCGAGCGTTTCGAGTGCTGGCAGCATGGCGAGGCCGCGCGCAGGATCGCCTAGAAAAGTCGGAGCGAGATAGAGCAGGTACTCGTCCACGAGTCCCGATTGCATGAAGGCGGCATTCAGTTCCGCGCCCGCTTCGACGAGCAATTCGTTCGTCCCTTGCTGGCCGAGAACGGGGAGCAGGGCGACGATATCCACGCGCCCATCTTCGGCAGGCAGGTGCAGGATTTCCGCGCCGGTGGTTTCCAATTCATGGCGACGTTTCGCGTTATTGCTGGCGGTGACGATCAGTGTGTTGCTGCCTTGCAGGATGCTGGCATCCGCGGGCGTGCGCAACTGGCTGTCGAGCACGATGCGGCGTGGCTGACGTGGTGTTTGGACGGCACGCACATTCATCGAGGGATTGTCGGCAAGCACAGTGCCAATGCCGGTCAGGATTGCACATGATCTGGCGCGCCAGTGATGCGCGTCGGCACGCGCCGCTTCGCTGGTAATCCATTTGCTTACACCGTTGGCCAGCGCTGTCTTGCCGTCGAGCGAGGCGGCGATCTTGAGGCGCACGAAGGGTCGTCCGCGCACGATGCGCGATATGAAACCTTCATTTATTGCACGTGCTTCATCTTGGAGCAGACCTGAAGTGACCGCGATACCTGCAGCGGCTAATCGTTCGAAGCCTTTGCCGGAGACGAGAGGGTTTGGGTCCTCCAGTGCTGCGACAACGCGAGTGATGCCCGCACTCGAGATCGCATCACAGCAGGGGGGGGTGCGACCAAAGTGGGAGCAGGGTTCAAGCGTGACATAGGCGGTGGCGCCAATCACCGATTTTCCGCGCGCGGCCGCGTCGAGAAGGGCCTGGATTTCGGCGTGGTTCTGTCCGGCAGGCTGGGTCCAGCCTTCGCCGATGATTTCACCCGCTTCGTCGACGATGACGCAGCCGACGCGTGGATTCGGAGTGGTGGTGTAAAGGCCGCGTTCGGCAAGCGCCAGCGCGCGACGCATGTAGTCCTCGGGCGCGAGCATCGCTCAGACCTTGCCGCGAGGTTTTGGTTTGGGTTTGACGTGGGGGGCGAGCTCGCGAATTACCTCGGCAAACTCTTCTGCATCCTCGAAATTGCGATACACCGAGGCGAAGCGGATGTAGGCGATCTTGTCGAGACGCTTGAGTTCACGCATGACGAGTTCGCCGACTTTGTCTGAGGGAATTTCACGTTCGCCCATTGCCAGCAGACGGCCTTCGATGCGTTCGATAGCGCTGTCCACGCTCTCTGCCGTGACGGGGCGTTTGCGTAGTGCCAGCTTCATGCTGGCGAGCACCTTGTCGCGGTCGAACTCCGTTCGGCTGCCGTTTTTCTTGACGATTTGCGGCAGCTTGAGTTCGATGCGCTCGTAGGTGGTGAAGCGTTTGTCGCATTCTCCGCAGCGCCGACGACGACGGATGATGTCGCCCTCATCGTTCTCACGCGTATCGGTGACTTGCGTGGAAGGTACGCCGCAGAAAGGACATTTCATGAATCGTGTCGCCGGATGTGAAACGGGGCAACATCAAGTTGCCCCGTAGTGATGAGACTTACGCGCCGTATACCGGGAATTTCTTGCACAGTGCGCTGACTTCTTCACGCACACGTGCCAGCACGGCCTCGTCGTTCGGTGCGTCGAGCACGTCGGCGATGAGGTGAGCGACACGTTCAGCTTCGATCTCGGTGAAACCGCGCGTGGTCATGGCCGGGCTGCCGATGCGGATGCCGGAGGTCACGAAGGGTTTTTCAGGGTCCTTCGGAATCGCGTTCTTGTTGACGGTAATGTGGGCCTTGCCGAGGGCGGCTTCGGCTTCCTTCCCGTTGATGTTCTTCGAGCGCAGGTCAACGAGGAACACGTGGCTTTCGGTGCGACCCGACACGATACGCAGACCGCGTTGTTCGGACAGCACACGGGCCATGACCAGCGCATTGGAGACAACCTGTTCCTGATACTGACGGAATTCAGGGGTTGCAGCTTCCTTGAAAGCCACAGCCTTGGCTGCGATGACGTGCATCAGCGGGCCGCCTTGCAGCCCCGGGAAAATTGCCGAGTTCAATGCCTTCTCGTGCTCGGCCTTCATCAGGATCACGCCACCACGCGGGCCGCGCAACGTCTTGTGGGTGGTCGAGGTGACCACGTCGGCATGCGGTACCGGATTCGGGTAGATGCCTGCAGCGATCAGGCCGGCGTAGTGTGCCATGTCGACCCAGAAGATCGCGCCGACGGCCTTGGCAACCTTGGCGAAGCGTTCGAAGTCGATGCGCAGCGCATAGGCCGAAGCACCGGCGATGATGATGCGTGGCTTGTGTTCGTGGGCCAGACGTTCCATCTGGTCGTAGTCGATCTCTTCCTTGTCCGTCAGGCCATACGAGATAGCGTTGAACCACTTGCCGGACATGTTCAGCGCCATGCCGTGCGTAAGGTGGCCGCCTTCGGCCAGGCTCATGCCCAGAACGGTGTCGCCGGGCTTGGCAAATGCCATAAGCACAGCCTGGTTGGCTTGCGAGCCGGAGTTCGGCTGGACGTTGGCGGCTTCGGCGCCGAAGAGCTTCTTCAGGCGGTCGATGGCGATCTGTTCTGCAATGTCCACATACTCGCAGCCACCGTAGTAGCGCTTGCCGGGGTAGCCCTCCGCGTACTTGTTGGTCAGCTGGGAGCCTTGGGCTTCCATCACAGCACAGCTGACGTAGTTTTCGGAGGCGATCAGCTCGATGTGATCTTCCTGGCGCTTGTTTTCCGACGTGATGGCGGCAAAAAGTTCAGGATCGGCTTTGGAGAGAGTATTGGCTTTGGAGAACATGTGGGCTTGTCCGCTTGTGGGGCGAAGAATCGCTGGGGGAAACGCAGATGGAAACTAAGGCGCGAATAATACCGCGTGAACAGGGGTTCAAGCCATTGGATCGGGCATGAAATAAACTCAAACCGGCGTGAATGGGGCTCATGGATGGGCGCCCAAGAGCCCGTCGGATCAAACTTTCAACTCGTCCAGACTGCCATCGAGGTGGCGCTGATCGTCCCAGGCTTCAAGGCCCCAGACGCCATCTGTCCGTACTAGCCAATTCAGCGCTGCGTTGCCGAGTTCGAAATCGCGACGCAGATCGAGCGCCATGCCGGTGACGTAACGTCGGGCTGCGTCGAGCACGCCTCCGTGAGCAACCAGCAATATGGTCTGGCCGATATGCCTGTCAGCCAGGTCGTCGAGTACGGTGGCAATGCGCTCGAAACACTGGCGCAGGCTCTCGCCTTCGGGCGGGACGAAGTCAGGCTCGCGGCGCGTGACTCTGGCCTGCATATCAGGGAACCGCAGTTCCGCCTCCTGTCGCGTCAAGCCCTGGAAGATGCCGAAATTTCGTTCCCGCACCGCAGGGAGCTGGATAACAGCAAGACCGAGTTGGTCGGCGACCTGTTCAGCCGTTTCCAGCGCGCGGGAGAGGTCAGAGCTGTAGATTGCTTCGAATTGCGCGTCGACCAGTGTCTCGGCGAGGGCCAATGCCTGGGCACGGCCATTGGCATTGAGAGGAATGTCCTGGTGCCCCTGCAAACGACGTTCGACATTCCAGTCGGTTTCCCCGTGGCGGACCAGGCAGATGCGCGTCTGGGGGACGGAAGACGGGCTGGGCGCAGGAATCTGATGCATTGCAGAACGGCCGGACAGGAGGATTCGCGCATGATACGCCAACGGATTTTCCCGAACAGTTCAGGCGCATGCCCGCGGCTTCAAGTGGCGACACAGGGGCGGGCAATGTCAGTATCCTTGCGCCCAGCCGGAGGAGGGGCTTGTAAGGACTTTGCAAGCCTCATGCGTTGCAATGCCCGGCCCTGACAAGAATAGAAACCAGATACATAGAGACACACAGAGTCGGTGTCGATAAGCCAACGGCAAGGACGCGGGTGGCGTCAAAGGAGGAAGTGAAACATGCCGGTTTTTCTGAGGTTTTCGCGCGGCGTTGATGCGCTCAATGAGTGGATTGCTGGCCGGGTCATCTGGCTGGTATTGCTTGTCACGCTGATCAGCGCGGGCAATGCCATCGTGCGCAAGGTATTCAACACCAGTTCGAACAGCCTGCTGGAAATCCAGTGGTACCTGTTCTCAGCGATCTTCCTGCTGTGCGCTGGCTATGCGCTGTTACGCAATGCGCATGTGCGCATCGACCTCATCACTAGCCGGCTCGGCGCGCGTGGCACGGCTTGGGTCGACATTCTCGGCACATTGTTTTTCCTGCTGCCCGCTGCAGCAATGATTGCGTGGTTCTCCTGGGGCGTCTTCGTCGAGGCCTGGCAGAGTGGCGAAGTCTCTGCCAATCAAGGTGGGTTGATTTTCTGGCCTGCGCGTCTTCTGGTGCCGGTCGGTTTCGGCTTGCTGATCCTGCAAGGCTTGTCAGAACTCATCAAGCGCGTCGGTTTCCTGACCGGCCACCTCGCGGCGCCAGTCACGCAAGTCGACGGACCTTCGGAAGAAGAGGCGCTGGCCGAAGAAATCCGCCGTACGCGCAAGCTCGATGCAAATGAAGGTAGTGCGGAAGGCGGTGCCCAATGATTGCCTTCCTGACCGCGAATATCGCACCGCTGATGTTCGGTGCCATGGTGTTGCTCCTGCTGCTGGGCTACCCGGTGGCGTTTTCGCTGGCCGCTTGTGGTGTCATTTTCGGCTTGGTCGGTATCGAGCTGAATCTGCTGCCGGCCACGCTCTTCCAGGCCATGCCGGATCGCATCTGGGGTGTCATGAGCAATGACACCATGTTGGCGATTCCCTTCTTTACCTTCATGGGACTGATACTCGAACGTAGCGGCATGGCCGAGGATCTGCTCGACACGATCGGTCAGCTCTTCGGGCCGATTCGCGGCGGTCTGGCATTCGCGGTGATTTTCGTCGGCGCGATGCTGGCCGCAACGACCGGGGTGGTGGCCGCCTCCGTGATTTCGATGGGCTTGATCTCGCTGCCCATCATGCTGCGCTATGGCTACGACAAGCGTCTGGCCAGCGGCGTCATCGCCGCATCCGGCACGCTGGCGCAGATCATTCCACCGTCGCTCGTGCTGATCGTCATGGCCGACCAGCTAGGTCGTTCGGTTGGCGACATGTACAAGGGCGCTTTCGTACCGGGTCTGGTGCTGACGGGCCTCTACACCTTGTATGTCATCGGCGTGACGATCGTGCGGCCAAAGTGGGCGCCAGCCTTGCCTGCCGAAGCGCGCACCATCCGCGAGGACAATGGGGATGTCGGCCTGCGCTCATTGTTCGTGCTGGTGGCCGTTGCTGTCGCTGCCGCGCTGGCTTTCATGAATACCGCACTGCCTGCCGCGATCATGTCGGCCATGCGGCGAGATGTCGTCGAACATGTTGCGCTCGACGAGGCCATCGTCATCGGCATGTGCGTCTGGGCGTTGGTGGCCTATGTGTGTGCGCAGGCCAATAGCAGCTTCAAGCTGGGACTGCTATCGCGTATGGCCGAGCGCTTTACCTTTGTGCTGATTCCGCCGCTGGCCCTGATCTTCCTCGTGCTCGGTACGATTTTCCTCGGTGTCGCAACGCCGACCGAGGGCGGCGCGATGGGGGCTTCGGGGGCGCTGTTCATGGCGCTGGCGCGCAAGCGTCTGTCACTGGCGCAACTGCGTCAGGCCATGGAATCAACGGCGCGCCTGACGACCTTCGTGGTCTTTATTCTGATTGGCTCACGTGTATTCAGCCTGACTTTCTACGGCGTCGATGGGCATCTGTGGGTTGAGCATCTGCTGGTCAATATGCCCGGTGGGCATCTTGGCTTCCTGATCTTCGTGAACGTGCTGATCTTCGTGCTGGCCTTCTTCCTCGACTTCTTCGAGTTGTCCTTCATCGTCGTGCCGCTGCTGGCGCCCGTGGCCGAAAAGCTGGGTATCGATCTGGTGTGGTTCGGAGTGCTGCTGGGCATCAACATGCAGACCTCGTTTATGCATCCACCATTCGGTTTCGCACTGTTCTACCTGCGATCCGTTGCGCCGAGGGCTATCAGGACGACGGACATCTACTGGGGTGCCGTGCCTTTCGTGCTGATTCAGATCATCATGGTTTGCTTGGTGATTGCGTTCCCGCAACTTGTGAATGTCGGCCTGGACAAGACGCAGGAGGTGGATGTCGACAAAGTCGAGATCAATATCCAGGATGATTCGCAACCGGCAGAAGTGCCGTCGGAACTTGCGGGAAGCGCGCCAGCGGCGGAAGAGTCAGCGCCTGCGAGTGATGCGGGTAACGACGACATCATGAAGTCGTTCGGTAGCGCGAAGTAATTGTTTGCCTGACACCGCCACTTCAAAGAGGCGGTGTCGGAGCGAACGGACCTAGGCCTTCTTGCGCTTGGTGGACTTGACTGCTTCGTCTGTCTTCAACACCAGGACACTGGAATCCACGATTTTCAGGCGCCTCACGTCAAACCAGCGTGACGCAGACATGAACCCATCCTGCAGGGCTTTCGCTGACACCAGCGCACGACGCTCGCCGGTGATGTGATCCGCCAGTGCGGTGAGAATGCCTTCAAAGCCGGTAACCTGATCCTTCACTTTTTGTCCAAGTATCATTTCGGTGCCTTTCGTGGTTGAAGTTCTGCGCGATTGCTCGGCGCACTGCTGCCGTCTTGTTGAGTTCTGAAACTCCATGTGCATGTTCAGGGAGCGACGTTATGCTAACCGTCTTTTCTGAAGTCGATGGGTATTTCATCCGTCAGGAAGCCATGTGGTGATTGGCAAACGGCGGTATGACGCCGATCGCACGCCAACAAAAAGCCGACCCTCGGGTCGGCTTTTTGTTGGGCTGAAACTGGCTTACTGCACGGCAACCGGAATCTTGCCGATCTTCGCTTGCCATTCCTTCGGTCCGGTCTTGTGCACCGATGTGCCACCCGAATCGACTGCCACTGTCACCGGCATGTCCTTCACTTCGAACTCGTAGATGGCTTCCATGCCGAGGTCGGCAAAGCCGACAACGCGCGAAGCCTTGATGGCTTTCGACACGAGGTAAGCGGCACCGCCAACCGCCATCAGGTACACCGACTTGTGCTTCTTGATGGCGTCGATTGCGGCATCGCCGCGCTCTGATTTGCCGATCATGCCAAGCAGCCCGGTTTCGGCCAGAACTTGTTCGGTGAACTTGTCCATGCGCGTCGCGGTGGTCGGGCCGGCCGGGCCGACGACCTCGTCGCGCACAGGATCAACCGGGCCGACGTAGTAAATGAAGCGACCCTTGAAGTCGACCGGCAGCGCTTCGCCCTTGTTGAGCATCTCTGTCATGCGCTTGTGTGCAGCATCGCGACCGGTGAGCATCTTGCCGTTAAGCAGCAGCACTTCGCCCGGCTTCCAGGTGTTCACTTCTTCGCGCGTGATGGTGTCGAGATTGACGCGACGACCCTTGGAGGTGTCGTAGGTCAGCTGTGGCCAGTCGTCGAGCGAAGGTGGATCAAGGTAGACCGGACCGCTGCCATCGAGCTCGAAATGCGCATGGCGTGTCGCCGCGCAGTTCGGGATCATCGCGACCGGGAGGTTGGCGGCGTGCGTCGGGAAGTCGCTGACCTTGACGTCGAGCACGGTGGTCAGGCCACCGAGACCTTGCGCGCCAATGCCAAGTGCATTGACCTTTTCATAGATTTCGAGACGCAGTTCTTCGGCGCGCGTCTTCGGGCCACGCTTGATCAGATCGAGAATATCGATCGGCTCCATCAGCGCTTCCTTGGCCAGCAGCATGGCTTTTTCAGCCGTGCCGCCGATGCCGATGCCCAGCATGCCCGGCGGGCACCAGCCAGCGCCCATGGTGGGGACGGTCTTGATGACCCAATCGACGATGGAGTCGGACGGATTGAGCATGGCGAATTTGGACTTGGCTTCCGAGCCGCCGCCCTTGGCAGCGACGATCACGTCGAGCTTGTCGCCGGGTACGATGCTGACGTTCACGACAGCGGGCGTGTTGTCCTTGGTATTGGTCCGCTTGCCGGCAGGGTCGGCTAGCACCGAGGCGCGCAACTTGTTGTCCGGGTGGTTATAGGCGCGACGCACGCCTTCATTCACGGCGTCTTCCAGCGAGCCGGTAAAGCCTTCCCAGCGCACATTCATGCCAACCTTGAGAAAGACCGTAACGATGCCGGTGTCCTGACACAGCGGGCGATGACCTTCGGCGCTCATGCGCGAGTTGATCAGGATCTGCGCCATCGCGTCCTTGGCGGCCGGGCTCTCTTCAAGCTCGTAGGCGCGTGCCAGGTTAGTGATGTAGTCGACGGGATGGTAGTAGCTGATGTACTGCAGCGCGCCAGCGACGCTTTCAATCAGGTCGTCTTGCCGGATGGAAGTCATGGTCAATACCTCGGGGAGTGTGAAATTCGGGCTGCGCCGCCGCTGGCGGGTGCCCGACATCTTCAGAATCGTCCTGAAGCGGGTTGGAAGACCCACCTCAAGGTTGATTCAAGCCCGCGATTATACCGTCGGACGAGTCTTCCATTCCCCGTTTTGGCGGCTGCTACTGCCCTTGCCGGTATTCAGAATCTCTCGAAAGCGTCCTCGTCGATGTGTGTCGGCGCTCGGCCAATCTGCTGGACTTCGGCGGGCTGGTAGCCACTTGTTTTGCGGGCGGAAGGGTCACCACCGAGTGGTTCATTCGCCTGTTTCTGCGTTCTCTGGATCGGGTTGGCGTGGGGCAAGCGGCGCCGCTTCATCGAGGCAGGCGCGCAGGCCGTCAAGCAGTGCGGTAAAACGACTGACGAAGTTGTCGAGGGCAACTTGTGTCAGTGCGTTCTGCGTGATCAGCTGTTCGACTTCGGCACACACGCCCTGCAGTGGCGTGGAACCAAGCATGCCGACGATGGCGCGCAGGCCGTGCACGAGGCGGCCCGCTTCGTCGTGGTTGTCGCTGTCGAGCGCTTGCTGGAATTGCTGCGGCAGGTCAGCGCGCTCGGCGACCACGCGTCTGACCAGTTTGAGGTACAGGTCATGGCGGCCGAGCATGCGTGCCAGGCCGAGGTCTACATCCAGATCGGGTATTTCCTTGAGCGCGGCGATGATGGCTGCGTCGTTCGATGCAGTAACCAAGCCAACCGTCGCATCCGAATCCGCATGCACAGGATCGTGTCCTGGCAAGGCGCCGGGTGCTGCGCTGAGCGTCGTATTCGCGGGCAGCCAGCGGGCAATGGTGGCGTACATTTGCTCCGGGTCGATCGGCTTGGTGATGTAGTCGTTCATGCCCGCTTCGATACAGCGTTCGCGATCACCGCTCAGGGCATTGGCGGTCAGTGCAAGGATGGGCAGGCGACTGAAGCCGTCTTCCGAGCGGATTCTGCGAGTGGCATCAAGTCCGTTCATCACGGGCATCTGCATGTCCATGAGAACGATGTCGAAGCGCTCCCGGTGAAGTCGCTGGATCGCTTCCAGCCCGTCGGATGCGGCGGTGACGTGCATGCCGGCGATGCCCAGCAGATCCAGTGCGACTTCCTGGTTGATTTCGTTGTCTTCAACCAGCAGCACATGTTTGCCGCGCAGGTGGGTGTAGTCACCAAGCGGGTGCATCCGGCTGCTGTCCCTGGGCCGCGCCGAGGGTGAAAACAGGCTGATCAGCGTATTCAGGAGTTCGGAGGGGGAGATTGGCTTGGGCAGACTGGCATCAACCATGTGATTGCCGGCGCCCACTCCGACGCCCTCTCCGGGTGGCGCAATCATCACCAGCTGTGGCATGGTGCCTTGAAGGCTCATCTTGCGTAAGCGAGCGACGGTTTCCGTGCCATTGAGTCCGGGCATCCTCCAGTCGATGAAGACGACGTCATACGGCGTCCCTGACCGGTCTGCGGCGCTCACCATGCCGATTCCGTCCAGACCGCCTGAGGCTTCTGCCGCTTCGAAAGACATGGACCGTAGCAGACTGACCATCATCTCCCGGGCGTGCTGGTTATCGTCGATCACCAGTGCCTTGCGGTTGCGCAGGTCGATGCGTGGCAACACGAGCGATTCAGTTTCCGGCGCAACCCTCAGCGGCAGCTCCATCGAGAAGGTGCTGCCTTTGCCAAGTACGCTCGATACTGTGACGTTGCCACCCATGAGCTCCGCGAGCTTCTTGCTGATAATGAGCCCGAGGCCGGTGCCTTCGAAACGACGCGCCATCGAGCTGTCGAGCTGAGCAAAGGGTTTGAATAGAGAGGGCAGGTCTCTCGCGGCGATGCCGATGCCGCTGTCTTCCACCGCGAAGCGCAACTGCGTCTCGGTGCCAGCGATGTTGCCCGTGCCGTGCATGGTTTGCACGCGCAGCACGATCTCGCCCTGCTCGGTGAACTTCACGGCATTGTTGATGAAATTGATCAGCACCTGGCTGATGCGCATGGAATCGCCGACAAGTTGGCGCGGCACGCCGCGCTCGATAGCGACGATCAGCTCCAGGCCCTTTGCATCAGCCTTGTCCCACACCAGGCTGGTCACGTGCTCAAGGAGTTCCTCCAGCGAGAAGCTGTCCTGTTCGGCAATCATCTTGCCCGCTTCGATCTTGGAGAAGTCCAGAATGTCGTTGACGATTCCCTGCAGATGCTGACTGGAAGAGCGGATGCGCTGGAGGTAGTGACTGAGTTTGGGGTTGTCGTTGAGGCGTGCAGTCAGGTGCGAGATGCCGATGATGGCATTGAGCGGCGTGCGGATCTCGTGACTCATATTGGCCAGGAATTCCGACTTGGCCCTGGCTGCCGTTTCGGCTTCCTTGCGCGCCTCGCTGAGCTGATGCGTGCGCTCTTCGACCTTCGATTCCAGCGTGTGCGCCAGTTCTTCGAGCTCGCGTTGGGCGTGAATCTGGTCGGTAATGGCCACCGCAATCGAGCCAACGGCAATGATGGTCGTATCGTCGTGCCCATACACCGGGAAGCGCATGACGCGGAAGATGGTTTCCTTGCCGTCAATCACTACGGTATTGATGCGCACGACGGTGCGACCGCTGCCGATCACTTCGGCATGCTCGGCGACGCGCTGGCGCGCCATATCAGGTGGATAGAGATCTTCGTCGCGCTTGCCGATGATCTCGTCAGGTCTGCGCTTGATGGTCGATTCGAACACCGGATTGGTTAGCGTGTAAATGCCATCCAGATTTCTGAGATGCATGCCGACGGGCACGTTTTCGCTGAAAGCGCGCAAGCGACGCTCGCTGATGGCGAGCGAGCGTTGACTGCGGAATTCAAGCGTGGCGAGCCCGAGAATGAGGCCGATTGCAACCGTCGTGAAGCTCAGCAGAGCATTGCGCGATACGTTGTAGGATCTGAAGGATTCGTACAGATCCTCTTCAACGACGAGACCCATGTCGATGTTGTTCAGCCAGCGCCCCATGCCGATCACCGAGCGGCCGCGATAGTCCTGATAGTTTTCCAGATAGCCCGTCTTGTCCGATCGGTACTTCAGCAGCTCGGCCGCCATGCGGGTCAACGGGCGCTCTTCCGAAGTCACGGGGGTGACGAGCGAGGGCGGCGAAAATGGGGCCTGCGGCACTCTGGCGAGCAGGCCGAAGGCGCTCCAACCCGGCAGCGCACCTTCCGGACGCGTCAGTTCGCCCTCGAAACGGCTCGGTGAAACGATGCGCCCCTGGGCGTCGATGACATAGGCTTCTCCGCTATTGCCGGTGCGCCCGGATTCGAGCACCTTGAACATGCGCAGTTGCGGATCGCTGCGCAAACACAAGAAGCCGATGGGTTTGCCGCTGCTGTCAATGCGCGCGCAGGCGAGCTGGTAAGGGGTGCCAACCGGCAACTGCACGCCGTCTCGCGTGACCGGGCGTGGCGCAGCGATGGGGCGCGTGACGGCAGTGCCGGTTTTGATGGCGGTCTTGAGTGCATCCGTCGTTGCCGGCGCTGACGCGCGCTGGCCGACGTAGGCTGGGCTGCTGGCGGCAATGATGGTGAAGGACGTATCGATGACGCTATAGCCTTCAAAGCCGCGGCTGCGAAAGATCGGCGTGATCCAGCGTGCATAGTCTTCCGCTGTCTTCGCGCTCTCCGGATGAGCAATGATCTGCTCTGCGAGGGCGATGTGATTCGGGTGGGCCGTGATGGCCTGAACGCGCGACATTTCGTCCTGCTGCATCAGGGCAACGAGTTGCGTGACGTTTTCCAGCGTGTTCTCAAGATGGCTGACGACGCTCCGGTTGTATTCCTCTGTCATGGAGCGCAGGGCCAGCGCGCAGAAAACCATCATCAGGATGATGGCCAGAGCGGTGATGACAATACCGAAGCGGATGCGCTTGTTCATTTTCAGACTGTCTCCCTCAAGCTTTTACGTTCGGTTCTACATTGCCTCGCCGCAGAGTGCGCGGATGCGAGTCTTTTCCTGCCGCAGCCAGGTGGGTACCGCGGCGGCGGCCATGGCCGGGGAGAACAGGAAACCCTGCACGCACTGGCAACCCAAGGATTCAAGCAGCATCATTTCTTCCATAGTCTCGACACCTTCTGCCACTGTTACAAGCCCCAGCCGGTGTCCCATTTCAATCGCCGACTGCAGCATCGTCTGCAGATTCCACTTCTGGTGCGCGTTACTGACGAAGCTGCGGTCAATCTTCAAGGTTGTAAACGGCAGCCGCGACAGTTGCTGCATGGACGAAAACCCGCTGCCGTAATCGTCGATAGCCAGACCGAAGCCGCGCAGGCGCAGCCTTCCTAGTGCCCCGATGGCCGAGGCGAGGTCGCTGACTACCGCGCTTTCCGTTACTTCAATTACCAGCGAGCGCGGCGAAATATCGGCCGCATCCACCCGGCGCAAGATTTCATTGGCGAACTTGCGGTCCGATAGCGAGCGCGCTGACACATTGAATGACGCGCTGGGGTAAAGACCGCGCCGGTGCCACGAGCCCAGATCGGCCAGGAGTTGGTCCAGCACGGTCAGCGTAAGGCGATCGATGAGTCCATGCGTTTCAGCCAAACCAATGAAACAACCGGGCAGAATCAGTTCACCCTCTGGCGTTACCAGCCGCGCCAAGGCTTCAAAGCCCAATACCTTGCCCGTCTTGAGGCTGACAACGGGTTGGTAGTACGGCGTGACGCGTTGGCCATCGAGCGCAGCAATTAAAGTCTCGATGGTGACGGAAGGGCTAGTCGCACTGGGAGCTTTGCTAATGTGCCCGTCGGACCGGGGCTGCTGCATGTTGAAGCGCGTGATCATGTTCGATATTGCAGGGAGGGACAGAGGCTTCTGCAAGGTGCCGAGTAGTTGCAAGCCGAGGGCCTCGGCCATGGTGCCAACGGAGGCAAGAATCGCGGGCGCCGCGCCACTGACCACCAGCACACTGGCCTGGAGGCCTTGTTCCGCAAGTTGTTGCAGCAGTTCGATGCCGTCCATGCCCGGCATTTCGAGGTCCACCACGACGATGGCCGGACAAGTCTCAAGCTGGCGCAGCAGCCCCAGCGCCGAGCGACCATCGCCCGCCTCATGAGTTCGGGTGACGCCCATCATCCTGAAGATCGACACCAGGAGCTGTCGTTGCACATTGGAGTCCTCCACCACCAGTACGCCTTGCTGAAGAAGCGCTGGAGAGATGAAAGGCTTGGGGCTTGAGACTGGAGGTGTCTGCATGATCTCAGGCTGCGCGCAGGTCTTTTGTGGCCTCAGATACCAGATGTGCTGCCAGATTCGCCATGCCTCGTGTGACAGGCATCGGGTCGTGTGAAGCCTTGATCTGCGGCTTGCGATGCAGGGAGGGGGCAACGGTCTCCAGATCAAGTCTCAGATCCACCACCGTATCTGCATGGCCCGTGTACAACCAGCCACCCGGGTTGAGCGCTTCGAGCACGCGCGAGACGATCTTCTGGCGCATGTCCTGATCGAAATTGATGAGCACGTTGCGCAGGAAGATGACGTCGAACTTGCCCAGATGCTGAGGCGAATCAAGCAGATTGTGCTGGCAGAAGCTGACGCGTTCACGCAGCTTGCGGTTGATCGTCATAGAGCCTTCGAAGTCATCCGTGCCGCGCAGGCAGAATTTTTGAAGCGCATTGGGCGGCATGTGTTGCAGGCGATCCATGCGGTACAGGCCGCGTTCGGCGGTGAGTACCGAGCGTTCGGAAATGTCCGAGCCCACCACGCTCCAAGAGCTGCTACCGGCACCGCCGCCCAGTGCACCAGCAAGCGTCATGGCAACGCTCCAGGCTTCCTCACCCGTCGAAGCTGCAGCGCACCAGACACGCACCGGTTTGCCGCACAGGGCCGGAACAACCGTGCTGTCCAGATGCTGAAAATGTTTTGGTTCGCGGAAGAAACAGGTTTCATGCGTAGTGAGCGAGTCGACCATATGGCGCCGCTCAGCACCTGCCTCGTCGTTTGCAATGAGTTCGGCGTAGGCATCGAGGTCGCTCAGGCCTGGCTGTTGCACACGGCTGTTCAGGCGTTTGCCTACCAGGCTCTGTTTGTTGTGGGAGAGGCGAATGCCGCTCTCACGCGCAAACAAGGCGCGGATGGGACGAATTGCGGTGTCGCTGATCTGCCTGGGCTGCCGAGGGTTCATGGTTAGCGAATGCTTCGTTGATGACGATGAAGCAATTCTCGGGAATCGGCCACCTGTCCGGGAGAGTAGAAATACTCAGTAGATCAGGGTGTTATTACCTAACTACCCCGCATCTGTTCGCCGCCATTACATGAATAGCTTGAGCAGATCCATGGTCGAATCGACATGCAGCTTGGCCATGATGCGGGCGCGGTGGTTTTCGACAGTGCGGACGCTGATGCCGAGCTCGTCGGAAATCTGGCGGCTCGATTTTCCGAGCACCACCTGATCGGCGATCTCACGTTCCTTGGGCGTGAGCAGAGAGACGCGGGCTTCGCGTGCGCTGCGATCAAGGCGTTCGGCGTGCAATTCACGGCTACGTGCCAGAGCGCTCTGTACCTTGTCGCGCAGCAGGCTGCCATTGACGGGTTTTTCAAGGAAATCAAACGCACCCTGCTTGATGGCCTGTACGGCGGCGCTGACCTCCGGGTAGCCGGACACGAAGATGATGGGGAGTGAAGCCCCCTTCTCGAGTAGTTGTCGCTGGATTTCCAGTCCACCGATCTCCGGCATGCGCAGGTCTGAAATCAGGCATTCACAGGGGCCTGGCACATAGCTTTTCAGAAAGGCTTCTGCAGAGCCGAAGGTCTGAAAATCGGCGCCGATGCCCTCAAGGAATTCCCGAAACATCCACAGAACGATGTCGTCGTCGTCAACGATATAGATGATCGGTTTGTAGCTCATCCTGTCGTTTTCATGGCGTGTGGCCGCCCTTGTTGTCGTATTGCTCGCATCCATGAGTACTGTCCCGCGTAGTGAGGCATTGCCTCGGGGTCGGGATTGATAACCATTGATACTTCGCACGCATGCCGCGTCGCGTGCTCGCTCCGGCGTCCCCCCCTGTATACGCCAGACCACGGCATGAGCATAAACGCTTACTGTCCACCGGATATAAGGATAAAACCGGATAACACGCCGCAAATAGAACGAATTCGGTGAAAAATTGTGCACGATTGCCAGAAGAGCCCACTCTCCACCTCGCGGGTAAGGGCTGGTGCGGCGAGCAAGAGGTTAGCGGGGTGAGCTGCCCATGGGCGTCAATGGGCGCCAATGAAAAACCCCGCCGGAGCGGGGTTATGAAGCTTGCGTTTGCACGCAAGCGTATCTGCGCTTTGTTCCAACTTTTGCGCTCGCACAGTTCGGTGCTCGCAAGGCATTACACATGACGATCTTTCGTCTGCGCCACGCCTCTGCGCTGATCCCCGCGAAAGCTTTTGGGCATCTGTGAGGCGATTAGAGCACGTCGCGAGACCACAATTTGTGCAATATTTGGCAGAGAGAGCGTGGCGAAACCAGAGTTTGCAATCTGGCCGATTTTCCCAACGCCAGGTATCCGATCAAGGCTTGATGGAGTCCCGGTAAATCGTCGGGAACATCGTCTTCAGATTCGCCACCTTGGGCAGGTCGTTGTAGGCGATGTAGGGCTGCTCGGGGTGCAGCGTCGCGTAATCCTGATGGTAGGCCTCGGCGTCGTAGAAAGCTTTCAGCGGTGCCACCTGCGTGACGATGGGTTTGCCGAAACTTTTCGCCGTCTTGAGTTGCTCGAAGTAGGCCTGCGTCACCTTCTCCTGATCGTCGCTCGTGTAAAAAATCGCTGAGCGATATTGCGTGCCGGTGTCCGGCCCCTGGCGGTTCAGTTCGGTGGGGTTGTGCACCACCGACATGAAAATCTTCAGCAACTGACCATAGGAAATCTTCGTCGCGTCGTACGTGACCTTCACCGCTTCCGCATGGCCGGTATCGCCGCCGCTGACCATCTCGTATTTGGCCTTGTTCGCCGGGCCGCCGGAATAGCCCGAGATCGCGGACATCACGCCCTTGCTGTGCTGGAACACGGCCTGCACGCCCCAGAAACAGCCACCCGCAAACACCACTGTCTGCAAGCCTTTGGCTGGCACGTCCAGCGTCGGATCGGGCAGGGCGACGGCCTGTTCCTTTGCGCCGACAAAGCCGCACGCGGTCAGCCCGAGTAGTGACGCAAACGCCATCGGCATGGCCTTGCATGGAATGGCGCGCAGCAGTTTTCCGAAGGTCTGGAAGTGCGTATCGAAACTCATGGTGAAGCCTTTCAGAAAAATGATTCAACAACTATTCCGGGGTTCGGGAGCGCCCCGCATCATGCAATCTTCACGAAGCGCATCGAGGCTGAATTCATACAATATCTGAGCCCGGTGGGTTTCGGTCCGTCAGTGAATACATGGCCCAGGTGCGCGTCACAACGCTTGCAACTGACGGCGGTACGCAGCATGCCGAATGTACGGTCGCTGATCTCCGTAATGTTCTCTTTGGCGACCGGCTGCCAGAAACTCGGCCAGCCCGTGCCGGAGTCGAACTTGGTGTCTGATTTGAACAGCGCAGTGTCGCAACACACGCAGCGATACAGCCCCTTTTCGTGGTTGTTCCAGGTGGCGCCGGAGTACGCACGCTCGGTCCCTTCCTTGCGCGTCACCGTGAACGCAGTGGGGGACAATTGCTGGCGCCACTCGGCTTCTGTCTTGACGACCTTGGCGAGTTTCACGATGGGCTGGATCACGCCCGCATCCGTGACCGGTACGATGCTCACCTCGGCGGCCGGTGTGCCCGTCGTTGTATCGGCCGCCGTTGCCTTGCGCAGTGACCAGATTGCCGCCAGCGCAGCGCCCGAGAAGAGCAGGGCGCGCTTGCGCTGCTGGGGTGTATCTGCCGTCAGAGTTCGTGCGTTGCTTTTACTCATTGCTGGATTCCTCGTAGATTCCTTGCCACTCTCTGATGAAGACCGGCGTAACTGCAGAATGCTTACATCGGGCCCTTTTCGATCCTTGCAATAGTGGGCATGCCTTCAATCAGAATTCCGGTTCGGGAAATGACCGGGGTTTGCAAAACGGATCAAATGCGGGGTGTCCTGGAAGTGCAATCTATGTCCATGCCAAACAGAGAACCCTCCATGACGACAGCAAGCACGGGCAACCCCTCGCAAAAAGCCCTCTGGTTTATCGAGAGCCATTTTGCGGCGGAACTGACGCTGGACGAAATCGCAGATATCGCAGGCTTGTCACGCTTTCAGATGTCGCGCGCGTTCGCCGCTGCAACCGGTCTGCCGATCACGCGTTATTTGCGCGCACGTCGCCTGACGGAAGCAGCACGTGCCCTGTCACAAGGCGCGCCTGACATCCTCGCGGTCGCACTGGATGCCGGTTACGGCTCTCATGAGGCATTCACGCGGGCCTTCCGCGAACAATTCGGCACCACGCCCGAAGCGGTTCGTGCGCAGGCTCATCTGGAAAATATTGCACTCATGGAGCCGATCAAAATGAACCAGACACTCTTGGAACAGAACACCCAACTTGAAGCGCCTCGCTTCGAAAACAGCAAACCCATGCTCGTTGCCGGGCTTGGTCAACGCTATGACAGTGAAACGAGCGCTGCTATTCCGGCGCAATGGCAACGCTTCGTGCCATACCTCGAGGCCGGCATTCCGGCTCAGATAGGCAAGGTCGCTTACGGCGTCTGCTGCAACTTCGATGATGCGGACAATTTCGAATACATCAGCGGCGTCGAAGTCAGCAGTTTTTCAGGCCTGCCTGCAGACTGGAGCCGTTTGCGCATCCCCGAGCAGCGCTACGCGGTATTCACGCATCGCGATCACGTCTCGACGATTCGCCGTTCCCTCAACACCATCTGGAACAAATGGCTGCCCGAGTCGGGTCTGCAGGCGGCAGATGCGCCTTGCATCGAGCGCTACGGTGAAAACTTCGATTCGCGCACGGGGACGGGCGGGTTGGAGATATGGGTGGCAGTAAAGGATTGATGTGCTTCTGGAGCGTGGCGAACCTGCAGGGGGCGCCACGCTCCTTTCATGCCGAGCCTGGCGTTTGCTAAGCCTGCCATACAGACCAAACATTCAGACCGAACATTCACGAACGACATGACAACGAAAAGTAGCGCTCACCAGTTCTGCGATAGCACCACTGCAGCGCTTTTACCCCGCGCAGATGCACAGCGCGCTGAAGGCATGCGCGCGTACATGAAAGCGCATTTTGAATTTCTTGGCATTGCCACACCCGTACGCAGACTCGCCACACGCGAATTGATCCGCAACGCAAGGGGCTTGTCTTCGAAGGCGTTGTGCGGCATAGCTGGCGCACTGTGGGAGATGCCGCAGCGTGAGTACCAGTACGTTGCCGTTGACCTGTTGGCGCGCCACCACAAAACGCTGGATGCGAGCGCCATTGCTTTCATGCTGGCACTGGCACGCGACCGGTCATGGTGGGATTCAGTCGATGCGCTGGCCGGTGTTGTGGGCGACGTCGTCCGGCGGCATCTGGCCAGCGACGTGCACGCGCAAGCCTGCATGGATGCCGCTCTGGAAGATGAAGATCTGTGGGTGCGCCGCATCGCCATGTTGCATCAGCTTGGGTGGCGAGAGTCTGTGGATGTTACGCGGCTGTTCCGTTACGCGACCGCGCTAGCGCCCGAGCCTGACTTCTTCATTCGAAAGGCCATCGGCTGGGCGCTGCGTGACTTCGCGCGATATGACCCCGAGGGCGTGCGCGCTTTCCTGCGAGACATGCAGGGAAAACTGTCTTCGCTGAGTTTGCGAGAGGCGGGCAAGCATCTCGGTTGATGCATCCACCCTGCAAACGCTTTGACTTACAGCTTTCCAGTCCCGGCATTCGTCTTCACATATGCCGACACCTCGCTACTCGGCAGCAGCTTCGACACCAACGTCGGCGCCCAGCCCACGTCCTCCGAAATCTTCTGTGGCTTGCTGGCATTAAAGGCCTTAACGATCTCGACTGGCTGACCGTTGAACAGCGAGCCCTTGTCCACCATCGCGGCGGTATTGCTGTAGTTGTAGTAATACAGCAGGTCACTTGGAGCGATGCCGTCGCCGACTTCGAAGACATTGTTCTCGGCGAAAAGTCTTGCCGAGGTACCGAGACCGAAGACATAGGAGAAGGTGTAGGGCGGGCCCGAGCGCGCGCCGATGAACAGGTTGTTATAGCTGTGCACTTGTCCGTAGCGGATGAGGGGCTGGCGCTGGCGCAGGTTCTCGAAGACGTTGTGATGGAACGTGACCTTCAGCTTGCCTGCGTCTGCGGGCTGGTTGTCCCCGCCGCCAACGAGAATCGATTTGTCATGGTTGAAGAAGTGGTTGTTTGAAATCGTGACGAAATTCGATTCGTTGGTGATGTCGAGCAGGCCGTCGTGATGAGCAATCTTCTGTTCGGGCTGGTTGTAGGGGGCGGCGTAGTTGGGCGGGAAGAGCTTGTCGAGACGCTCGCCATCACTGAAGCTGCAATGGTCGATCCACACGTGTGTCGCGCCCTTGAGCGAGATGTTGTCGTACTCGGAATTCCAGCGGCCACCATTGCAGCGATGCGGGCCATGAGGGTCATCAACGAAGCTGTCCTGACAGCCGATGCTATTGGGGCTGGTGCTATAGCTGTCGCCAGCGTTCCACCACGGGAAGTAGTCGAAGGCGTCTTCAAAGGCGATGTTGCGGATGATGACGTTATCAACGCCCTTGTCCAGGTACAGCGTGCCCTTGACGATCTTTGCGTCAGCGCCCATGCCGATGATGGTGGTGTTCGACCGAATCAGCACCTGAATGACATTGTGCTGCTTCAGATAGGAGCGCCTTTGCGCGTCCTGCAATGGACCGTGTGCGGTGGGCGGCTTGCCGCCGACGAGCGCCTGACGGTTCCAGGAATTCGGGTCATAGGCCTTTGTGTATGCCTCGAAGTCATAGCCCGGATCGGCATAGTCTTTCGCGAACAGTTCGCGACCCGAGTCGTCGGAGCTGAGATTGATCGTGCCTTGTACGCGGATGATCTTTGCGCTGTTACCGGAGCGCTTGATCGCATCGATAAATTGTTTGCGGGTACTGACGGTGTAGATGTCGCCCGCACGCGCTGCGCCGCCGCCGCTTGTGCCTGAACCGTCGGCAGCCCAGCCGTCGTTGGCGGGCAGGGGCTGGCGGGCAATGTCGTTAGCCGGGAGTTTTGCGAAGGCGGCCTCGTCTGGGCCGTTGGTGGCGCAGCCAGCCATGCAGAGCGTCGCGACTAGCGTGAGCTGGAAGCCTGTTGATACGACTGCGTTTGTTCTCATCTGTCTCTACCCGTTCTATTCGTGCCGGACCCGCAGCATGCCATTCAAACACGCAACAGGCGAACACTGCCTTGCAGAAATCGGGATGTGTCACACGCATGATTGTCGTCGTTCAGGCATCGCAGACAGCAAGACGCCGCAGGGTACAAGTACCTCTGCGGCGTCGGGCAATGAAGTGAGGCGAATCGTGAAACTGGCGCAGCCAGCGCGCCAGGAATGCTCAGGAGTACAGCTGTGCAGTGGAGTTGGGTTCGCGGCCCATCGGTACGCGTGGCTTGGAGGTGAGGATCATCAATAGCGCCTGGGCGTGTTCGGCAGCATCGCGCCCGAGGCCGGTGAGGTAGCCGCCATCGGGTTGGGTCAGCAGACCCTTCTCGTACAGGCGCTGCGTGGCAGCAATAACAGTGGGATCTGCGTTCTTGTGGATCTTGATTCCCTGCTGGCTGGTAGCCAGATCGAAACGAATGAGAGTGTTCAGTTCATGGACAAGATCGGCGGTGTAATTCATGTGCAGCTCCTCAGTCGTTTTGGCGTGACAAAGCGTCTCACGAAGGCATCATAGACTTCCTGATCCGTATCAAATCTAACCTGTCTTAATTTGTTTGCAATGTGGGGGTATGCCCTTTTTGTGCTGCGGCGCAGCGGGATCAGGGCTTGTGCGGCGCAGCGAAAGTACACCGTCCCGCGTCATGGCACTCGGTCAGTTGCCTAGCGGGAGTTCTCCCTGTGGTGACTCATCGACGGCGGCATCACTCGCGGCAGTCAGCGCGCTGGCGCGCACACCGATCAGTCGCAACTTCTTTTCGAGTGGCACGCGGCGCAGGCATTCGCCAGCCGCACGCCGGATCGTTGCAGCGTCTGCCGTGGCGACGGGAAGGGTCAAGTCGCGCGTGACGGCGCGAAAATCTTCATAGCGCAGCTTGATACCGATGGTACGGCTGACGTAAGCCTTGCGCTGCAGGTCGTCTGCGAGCCGCGTGCACAGCGAGGTGAAGATTTCGCTCAGCGTGGCGCGATCATGACGTGCATGCAGGTCGCGCTCGAAGGTCGTTTCGCGGCTGATGGATTTCGGCTCGGAGCTGGTAACGACAGGGCGTTCGTCAACGCCGTGCGCGACCTCGACTAGCCATATGGCATAGCTGCGACCGAAGTGCTCCTGCAGCGTGGCCGCATCTGCTTGCGCCAGTTCTCCAATCGTGTTGATGCCCAGCGCAGTAAGTTTCTCTGTGGCCTTCGGGCCGATGCCGTTGATCTTGCGCACCGGTAGCGGCCAGATGCGTTGCGGCAGGTCTTCCATGTCGAGGATGGTTATGCCATTCGGCTTTTCAAGATCGGAGCAGATCTTCGACAGCAGCTTGTTGGGCGTAATGCCGATGGAGCACGACAGGCCGGTTGCGTCGCGCACGGCCTGCTTGATGCGCTCGGCGAGCGGCAGGCTGTCTTCGTCGATCTCGCTGAGGTCGATGTATATCTCGTCGATGCCGCGGTCTTCAATCTCCGGGGCAATGCTTGCGACCGCCGCCTTGAACAAGCGCGAGTAATGGCGATAGGCATCAAAGTCGACCGGCAGCAGTACTGCATCCGGTGCGAGCTGCGCGGCCTTCATCATGCCCATTGCAGAGAACACGCCCAACGCACGGGCTTCGTAGGTAGAGGTGGTGATCACGCCCCGACCGACATAATCGCGCAGTCGTGAATACTGGCGCGTGCCATCGGCCAGTTGCACCGGCTGCTGATCGCGCCGCCCGCCAATAACAACCGGCTGGCCGCGCAAATCCGGGTAGCGCAGTAACTCGACGGAGGCATAGAAGGCATCCATGTCGAGGTGTGCAATGCGGCGCGGCGGGCGGGTCATGAACTGGAGCGGCGCAGAAACGAGCGCTGAAGTGATGGAGACGCCGTATTGTCGCAGTTTGCCGCGTGAGCCCGAAAATCCGGCTCCATTTGCTGCTCGTTCAGGGTTTGGAATCTCCTGCGCAGAACGTATTGCGCGGGACTTCCGGAAGATGTCGTGATTCAGCGCCTTCCGGGCTCAGTGCGAGTCGCCCATCAGAACGTTCTCTCCGCTGACTTCGAGAAAAGCGTTAGCCCCCGCTTCCTGGCGAAGACTCACGATGACACTCGTACCGTCATCGGTATCCAGCAGCAGGGCGTCTTTCCCGTCCTCGGCGACAATCAGTTTTGCCCTGAGAATGGTCACGCCTTCCAGCTCATGAATCAGGACGGGCGCGCGCGCCGGTGAAGAATCATGGTCCTGTCTTGATAAGTTCGGCATGTGCTGCACCTCTCTATCTAGCCTCTAAGGGTAATGTAGTCCATAGGAGTGCTGTGCAAGAGGATTAACGTGCTTGCTTGAGCGCCGTCGCTTGGGCATAGTCCGCGCCTGTTCTTGCCACGCCTTACTACCTTCATGTTGCCAACCATCGAAAAGCGTCTTGCCACCGAACTTGGCGCGCAAGTTTCCCAAGTGATAGCCGCAGTAGCCCTGCTGGATGAGGGCGCGACCGTTCCGTTCATTTCGCGTTATCGAAAGGAAGCCACTGGCGGTCTGGACGACACGCAATTGCGCCTGCTGGAAGAGCGTCTCGCGTATATGCGCGAGCTCGAAGATCGTCGCAGCGCAGTTCTGGACAGCATCGAAGAGCAGGGCAAGCTCACGCCGGAGTTGCGCAATGACGTTTTGAACGCCGAAACCAAGCAACGCCTGGAAGACTTGTATCTGCCCTTCAAGCAGAAGCGCCGAACCAAAGCGCAGATTGCGCGCGAGGCCGGTATCGAGCCGCTGGCCGACGCGCTGTTGAGCGATCCTTCGCTAAATCCGGACACACAGGCTGCGCAGTACATCAATGTCGACGCGGGCTACGCCGATACCAAGGCGGTGCTGGATGGCGCGCGCCAGATCCTGATGGAGCGTTTCGCGGAAAGCGCAACGCTTGTAGGGGACTTGCGCGAATACGTCGAGTCGCACGGCGTTGTCGTGTCGCGCGTCGCAGCTGACAAAGAGGCAGACAGCGAAGCCAGCAAGTTCCGCGACTACTTCGATTACCGCGAGAAGCTTGGCAACATTCCTTCGCATCGCACGCTGGCGCTTTTCCGGGGGCGCAATGAAGATGTGCTGCGTGTGAAGCTGGCGCTGGATACCGATCCGGAGGACGGCTCGCGCACGCCGGAACCGAATCCCTGCGAGCGTCGCATCATGGCCCATGCCGGCATTCGCGATCAGGGCAGAGCTGCCGATCGCTGGCTGGTGGAAACAGCGCGCTGGACCTGGAACGTGAAGCTCCAGGTGCACGTCGAGCTGGACCTCATGGGCGTGTTACGTGACAAGGCCGAGGAAGAAGGCATTCGCGTCTTCGCCAAGAACCTGAAAGATCTCTTGTTGGCTGCGCCTGCAGGTCCGCGCGCGACGATGGGCCTCGACCCCGGCATCCGCACCGGCGTGAAAGTCGCGGTCGTCGACGTCACCGGAAAGCTGCTCGACACGGCCACCATCTACCCGCACGAACCGCGCAAGGATTGGGATGGCTCCTTGCATGTCCTGTCCGCACTTGCCAGCAAACACAATGTGCAGCTGATCGCTATCGGTAATGGCACGGCCAGCCGTGAAACGGACAAGCTTGCTGCCGATCTGATGAAGCTGCGTCCCGAGCTGGCAATGACGAAAATCGTCGTGTCCGAAGCGGGCGCTTCCGTGTATTCCGCCTCGGCACTCGCCGCCAAGGAATTCCCGCAACTCGATGTCAGCTTGCGTGGCGCAGTCTCTATCGCACGCCGCCTGCAAGACCCCCTGGCGGAGCTGGTAAAGATCGACCCGAAATCGATCGGCGTCGGCCAGTACCAGCACGATCTGAATCAGGCCCGGCTGGCGCGTTCGCTGGATGCGGTGGTCGAGGACTGCGTGAATGCTGTTGGCGTCGATGTGAACACCGCATCCGCTGCGCTGCTGACGCGCATCTCGGGCCTCAACACAACGCTCGCGCAGAACATCGTCGAATACCGCGACACCAACGGCGCGTTCGCCAGCCGCCGCGCGCTACGCAAGGTGCCGAGACTTGGCGACAAGACCTTCGAACAATGCGCAGGCTTCCTGCGTGTGATGAATGGCGACAATCCGCTCGATGCATCTGCTGTGCACCCCGAGGCCTATCCCGTAGTCGAACGCATCCTCGCTGACGTCAAGAAGAAGGCACGCGAGTTGATGGGCGATTCGGGCCTGATCAAGAGCATCGAACCGACGAAATACACGGACGAGCGCTTCGGCTTGCCAACCGTGCAGGACATCCTGCGCGAACTGGACAAACCCGGCCGTGATCCACGACCCGAGTTCAAGACAGCGTCATTCCGTGAAAGTGTCGAGCAGATCAAGGATCTGCAGCCAGGCATGTTGCTTGAAGGCGTTGTCACCAATGTTACGAACTTCGGCGCTTTCGTCGATATCGGCGTGCATCAGGACGGGCTCGTCCACGTTTCCGCCATGGCCAACCGCTTCATCAAGGACCCGGCCGAGGTAGTGAAAGCGGGTGATATCGTCAAGGTAAAAGTCGTCGAAGTGGATGCGGCTCGCAAGCGCATCGCATTGACCATGCGGCTGTCCGACGAAGCCGCGAAACCGGCGCGGTCACCGCAACCAGAACGTAGAGCAGAGAAGCCGCAGCAAGCGCCGAGACGTGAAGAGAAACCCGTTCTTAACAGCGCTTTTGCTGCAGCATTGGCGAAGGCGACAAAACGCTGAGCGGAGAAATCACGGGCCGCCCACGGCGACCTGTGACGTGATTTATTGCGTGCTGGAAGAAGCCTGTGGCTTGGGCAATATTCCCAGCCACGCAAAACCCAGCACGCCCGCTGTCTGCGATGCCAGCAGAATGGACATCTTCGCCGCATTGATCGTTTCCGGGCTCGTCGGAAACGCAAGGTTGGTAATGAAGATGGATATCGTGAAACCGATGCCACCGAGAAGGCCCGCGCCAAAAATATGCGGCCACGTCAATCCGATGGCAACAGGCACAGTTTCGTTGAGACCGCCAATACGCTCATGAGACTTGAGCATGAAGAACCACATCAGCGCACCACCCAGCAGATAGGGCACGAGCGACATGACCCTGAGTTTCCTGGTCATGACGACCAGCACGCCGAAGACCGCCAAAGCGCCCGCCAGATAAAGCATTGACGGCGTGGCCGCATAGAAGAGGGCGATGAAGACGATCGCACCCAGATCGTCCATCACGGCAACGGCGGCGAGAAATCCCCTCTGGGATACCGGAACACGATTGCCAAGAAGCGCGAGCACGCCGAGGGCAAACGCAATATCTGTTGCCATGGGAATGCCGACCCCGTTCTGTCAGAGAATCAGGAGTATGCCGTTCGATTTTTCGGACTCGAAGAAGCCTTTAAATGCCTTCGAGAGTTGCTGCGGAGGTGATGTCAGCATCTCCATTCACCGTCAGGCTGGTTGTCAATCCGGATGTGGCACAACGCTCAGGCAGTTAACGTCCTTTGGGTCGCCACGAAGGTCGGACGCGGGTTCGACTCCCGTCGCCGGAATCAACCAATCCAATGAAATTGCCGTGCTCGGAAAATCAAAAGGCCACCCGAAGGTGGCCCAGTGATTTGGGGGCGCAGTTCCTTGTCGAGCAGTTCGCTTTCCATGGCGCGCCTCACAGACTCGGAAATGCAGCCTTGCGGGCGGCTTCAAGCTGAGTGACCAGGGCGCGGATGTCGGCATCCGATTGCCCCGCAATGCGTGCGGCATTGATCGTGGAGACTTCACTGGCGGGCCAACCTACGGCACGCGGCCCCAGCTTGATAGGCTTGGACCAGAGGCCTTGCGATATACGCAGGTAAACCGTGGAGCGTGATGCGCCGGACTGGCGGAGAACTTCGGGCAGGCGAAGGATGATGTTTTCGTGTGGAACCATGTTGCACCTCTCGGGGCGTTGTTGAACATGGACACGGATTTGATAGCAGGGAGATTGCGGGGAAAAGGCGCAGTGGTCTGCGGGAACTACGCGCTGATGACCTGAAAGCCTTGTGGGGAAAGGCTTTGGCAGGGTGCGGTAACTCTAGGGGCGCGGCCCGGGTGCAAGTCCGTCGGCACGCAAAATAGTCGCCATGACTTCGGCTGTTCGTTTGGCGATTCCTCGCGAACCCGTTAGCCAGGAAATGATTTCGGCATTTGTGGGAGCCGTGCCGGGATCGGTGGGGTCGTAGTGCTTCCAGAACTTGTTTGCCGCTTCCGCCAAAACGCGCAGCAACTTGGTGTCGTATTGGCCCCAAGGCCAGCCGGTGATGTGCAGCGCTTCGTCCAGTGTGTTGAGTTGGGGGAACTGCGCAGGTAAGGCGATACCGATGGCGCTGGCCCATTTGGCGAAGGCGGCTAGTTCGACTTCGCTGTGTGTGGCGTCGACGAACTGCCGAACCTTTAGGCGCTCGGCAGCTATGGCGCTGCGTGCGGCATCAAGGCGTGCGTGGAAGCCCCCAGGAACGTGGCCAAGAAGCGGTGAAAGCGATTTGCTCGTGCTAGGCAACGCAAGGCTTGACGGATCGATTTCACAAGAGAGGGCAACGGCTTGCCAGAGGGGAGCATGGGTAGTGTTTTTCCATGCCAGCCACTCAGGCTGTGGCAGAGCAAACGGATTCATGCTTTCGGGGTTCTGCATGGGCTTTACGCAGCTGAATGTAGATTGATGATTTCCGCACCGCCCTTGAGCTTGTCCAAGTAGTCGGCCCATTGCTGCATCATTTTTCGGCGTTCGCCGAGGTGGGCAGTGCGGTTGTAAGCGCGGCCGTTGGGATCGCGCACAGCGTGGGCCAGTTGATGCTCGATGAAGTCAGGGCGTACGCCCAAGATTTCATCCAGGATCGTGCGGGCCATTGCGCGGAAGCCGTGGCCGGTCATTTCGTCCGAGTCAAAGCCCATGCGCCGCAAGGCGGCATTGATGGCGGCGTCGCTCATCGGGCGATCTTTGGTGCGAGCGCTGGGAAACAGGAAACGGCCGCTGCCGGTGAGTGCGTACAACTCATGCAGAATCGCCATGGCTTGGGTACAGAGTGGAACCAGATGCGGTTCGCGCATCTTCATGCGTTCGGCAGGAATATTCCATTGTCCTGCGTCCAGATCAATTTCAGACCATTCTGCATTGCGTAGTTCGCCGGGGCGCACAAAGAACAGGGGCGCAAGACGCAGCGCGCAACGGGTGACGAAGCTGCCTTCGTAACCGTCGATGGCTCGCAGAAGGCCTGCCACCTTCTTGGGGTCAGTAATAGCTGCGAGGTGTTTTTCGCGCACAGGGGGCAGGGCGCCTTTGAGGTTGGGGGTCGGGTCGCTCTCGGCGCGCCCAGTGGCGACTGCGTAACGCATGACTTGTCCGCAGTTTTGCAGGGCACGGTGAGCGGTTTCCAGCGAGCCGCGCTCTTCGATGCGACGGGCGACTTTCAGCAGGTCTGGCGCTTTGATGCTGGCGATGGGTGTGGTGCCCAGCCAGGGGAAGATGTCGCGCTCGAATCTGCGCACAATTCGATCGGCATGTGTAGGAACCCAAGTTGCCTGAAAGCGCGCCAGCCATTCGCGCGCAATAGTCTCAAAGGTGTTGGAGTTGCCTTCGGCCTTGGTGGCTTTTTGGGCTTTCTTGTTGGCGCTGGGATCAATACCTCGGGCTATGAGGGTTCGGGCTTCGTCGCGGCGTTCGCGTGCTAGTTTCAGGCCTACGTCTGGATAGACGCCAAGGGAAAGCATTTTCTCCTTACCATCGAAGGTATAACGCAGGCGCCACCACTTACTGCCGCTTGGGGTGACGATCAGAACGAGTCCGCGTTCGTCCGTGAGTTTGATCGGCTTGTCACTTGGCTTGGCGTTGCGGATGGCGACTTCGGTAAGCATGGCTGGGTAACTTTTCCAGTTGCCGGGTAACTCTCAGAAAGTTACCCAGCCGGTGCGTTGGCTGTTGTTGAATCATGCTAAACGCTACTGGACGAAAAAGGCAATAAAAAACCCGCACTTAGGCGGGTTTTTGGATGTTGCTGGACGTCTTGAAACTGTTAAATGGTGGAGGCGGCGGGAATCGAACCCGCGTCCGAAAGTCCTCTACAACCGGATCTACATACTTAGTCGGTCTATTTGATTTAACACCGCGCATAGCCGATCGACAGGCCAGCGCGACGCGAGTCACCTATTTTTTAGCTCCGCACCAAGTAACCCGATGCAGCACGAGTCCCTGTGAATGACACTGCCATGGGTTTTACCCCATCTGACCCAGAGACCAATCAGTGCAGTGGCTACAGCCTTAAGCGGCTACAGCGAATTGCTCGTCGTTTGCGAGTAGAACTTTTCAGATGGATTTACGAGGTAACTGATCCTCGGTATGCACCAAGCTGCTTCGCGACCCCCGTCGAAACCAGGTCGCCCCCAGCCCGTTGATTCTACGCTGTGGGGCTCAGGTAGTCCATGAGATCCAGTGGGTGGTCGATGATGTGATCGGCACCCCAGTCTTCAATGGGCTTATCGGTCCCGATATAACCCCAGCGCACAGCGAATGAAGGCATGCCTGCTGCGTTGGCCGCGATGATGTCGCGCTCATCGTCACCCAGGTAGACACATTGAGCTGGTGCGAAGCACGATTCTGAGGCTGCATGCAGGAGTGGATCAGGCGCGGGCTTGGCTTTTGCTGTCGTATCGCCGCAAACAATGCTCGATGCACGCTGCGTCAAGCCGAGTGCTGCAACGAGTGGCGTCGTGAAGCGCTTGTGTTTGTTGGTGACGATCCCCCACTTGATGCCGTTCGCATTGAGTCTGCCAAGCAGCTCTTCCATGTCGGAAAACAGCGCGCTGCCTACACAGATATTAGCTGCGTAGTGTGCCAATACGCGGTTGGCGAGCGCTGCGTAGCGCTCATTGTCGGGATGAATGCCATAGCCCTCACGCAACAAGCCGCGTACGCCTTGGGAAGTGACTGGCCGCAGCTGTGCGAGCGGCAAGGCTGACAAGCCATCTTCAGCGCGCGTGAGGTTCAACGCTGCGCCCAGATCGGGAGCGGTGTCGACGAGCGTGCCGTCGAGATCGAACAGGACACAGCGAACGCGCGGATAGATCGGATTTGCCACCAGCAGCTCAGGCACTCTTGATACAACGCATGAGGTAATTGACGTCTGTGCCACGGCCCAGGCTGTAACGCTTGTCCAGTGGGTTGTAATGCATGCCGATGATTTCGATGCTATCGAGACCTGCTTCGCGCGCGAAACGACTCAGCTCGGCAGGTTTGATGAAGCGCGCATATTCGTGAGTGCCCCGGGGCAGCATGTTGAGGACGTACTCGGCGCCGACGATGGCCATCAGGTAGGCCTTGAAGTTGCGGTTGATGGTTGAGAAGAATACGGAGCCCCCCGGCTTTACCAGCTGTGCGCAAGCGCGAACGGTGCTGGCCGGGTCCGGCACGTGCTCCAGCATTTCCATGCAGGTGACGACGTCGTAATGCGCAGGACGCTCTTCGGCGATGCTCTCGGCTGCGATCTTGAGATACTCGACCTGTGCGCCACTCTCCAGGAGATGCAATTTCGCCACGGCGAGTGCCTTGTCGGACAGGTCCGCGCCGGTTACGCGTGCCCCACGCAGGGCCATGCTCTCGGCGAGAATGCCGCCGCCGCAGCCAATATCGATCGTTGCCTTGCCCGTCAGGACACAGTGTTGATCGATCCAGTCCAGGCGCAGAGGGTTGATTTCGTGCAGGGGGCGGAATTCGGATTCGGGATCCCACCAGCGATGGGCGAGTGCGCTGAACTTGGCGATTTCGCTGTCATCGGAGTTTGTTTCGATCATGGAAAGTCTCGACGCTTCAAGAGTTGAACGGGGTCGCCTAGTGTCACGGAAAAGCAATCCAAAAAAAAGCCCTGCCGAAGCAGGGCTTTTTTGGAGAAGCAGCGCTTACTTCACGCCGACAGCTTCGAGCTCAACGCGACGGTCAGCGCCGAGGCAGTCAACCAACTTCTTGTTCTTGCCGTTTTCAGCGCCCAGGTTGCGGCACTCATTGCCCGTCACCGGCTGGCTCTTGCCCTTGCCTTCGACGTAAACGCGGTTAGCCGGAACGCCCTTGCTGACGAGGAAGTCCTTCACAGCGTTGGCACGCTTTTCGGACAGAGCCTGGTTGTAGCTATCGGAACCGATACGGTCAGCGTGACCCACGGCGATAACAACTTCCAGCGATGTCAGCTTGGTGACGCGGTCTGCAAACGCCGCCAGCTTCTCTTGGCCGCCTTCGCTGATCTCAGCCTTGTTGAAAGCGAAGAGAGCGTCGGCCGGGATGTTAACCTTCTCGGCTGCTGGTGCAGGAGCTGGTGCAGGTGCAGGAGCTGGTGCGGGAGCGGGAGCAGGAGCTGGTGCTACTGGCGGTGGCAAGCACACTGCTTCCTTCGCGTAGTCTGCTTCGCAGTAGCAGCCAGCAGGGAATGGGGCATTGACAAGCTTAGTGTTCAGGGCAAGTTGCTTGCTCCAGATCGTTGAACGAAGGCAGTTGCCTGTCCCGTCGCGTTCGATAACTTTTTCGCCGGTGAGGATGTAGGGCTGATCGCCTTTACCGTCGGTGATCAGGAAGCCGCTCTTCGATTGTGCGTGAGCGACGCCGCAGAGACTAGTTGCAGCCAGAACGGCCAGAAGAAATTTGTGAGTTGTTTTCATATGCTCCTCATTGCAAGGCTGATTACAAACAAATGGACAAACCGGAATTCCGATGTCCACGCTAGGGGTCCAACTGCAAAGTAAAAAAATACACCGTGCTGTTGGTTAGGGAGATATCAAACAGACCCCGGACTGGCTTAGAGGCGTCGGTTCTGTAAGGAATTCTGCCACAGTCGTGAAATGTGCAGCAATTCTTTGTTGTCATTATGCAACATGCTCTTATCCTTGATTAGGGTATGCCCTGCGATCCAGACGTGAGTGACATGCTCCCGCCCTGAGACATACGTCAAATGGGAGGCTGGATCAAAGACGGGTGCGGTTTCCAGGGCGTCGAGTGCGACTGCCACAACGTCGGCTTTCTTGCCTGGAGTCAGGCTGCCGATCGTGTCCTGCATCCCAAGGGCATGCGCTGCGTTGATAGTTGCCATCTGCAATGCCGTATGTGCGGGTAGCACGCCAGCATCCCCCGTCGTGAGTTTGGCCAGTAGGCTGGCCATGCGCATTTCCTGAAAAATATCCAACCGGTTGTTGCTGGCGGCACCGTCAGATCCCAGACCAACGCGGATGCCTGCTGCAAGCATGTTGGCGACTGGTGCTGCACCGCTAGCCAGTTTCATATTAGACGTCGGATTATGCGCAATCGCGACATTGTTCTCGGCCAGCAGACAAATCTCTTCCGCCGTGATGTGCACGGCGTGAGCGACCAGCAAGTTGGGACCCAACAAGCCAAGTGTGCGCAAGCGCTCGAAGGGCCGAGCGCCGTGCTTCTCGATGCTTTCGGCAACTTCGCCAGCGGTTTCCTGAACGTGTGTGTGGATCAGGATATCGAGTTCTTCTGCCAGGGAGCCGATACGCTCCCAGCTGGCGTCAGATACGGTGTAGGGCGCGTGCGGCGCAAGCGAGAAGCTGATGCGCGAGTGGTCGCGCCAAGCGTCCCTTACCTGCAGGCCTTTGCTTAAATAGTCCTCTGCAGTTGTCGCGTAGTTGGTCGGAGCGTCGATGACTGTCATGCCGATTACCGCCCGCATGCCAAGCTGCTCGTAGGCGCGCGCCGAGGCATCTGGATAGAAATACATGTCAGCGACGCAGGTAATGCCTCCTCGCAGCATTTCCGCGCCGCCTACCAAAGTGCCGTCGAAGACAAAGCGATCAGATACGTGTGCACTCTCTGCAGGCCAGATTTCTTCGGTCAGCCAGCGCATCAGCGGCATATCGTCGGCCATGCCGCGCATCAGGACCATCGGTGCATGGGTGTGCAGATTGATCAGGCCGGGAATCAGTACGTGCTCGGGCAGACTGACGGTCTGCGTGGCGCAGTAGCGCATGCGCGCTTCGCTGATGGGGAGCACCGCTACGATTTCTTCGCCACGGATGGCGATCGCGTGGTGCTCAAGCGTGGTGTTGGCGGGCTCGACAGGAATGATCCAGCGGGCTTCGATCAAAAGATCTAGGTGTTCAACGGCTTGTTCCATGGGCTTGGGTGGGCTTGTTTCGAGTCTGGTTGGGCCGATCTCGGGGCTCGGGCTAGGGGAGGGTGCGGCGTGCTACAATTGCGCGCTTTGCTGGCCTGTTTTGTCCCGTCTCTGTCGAGGGGTGACGAAACGCTCCTTCTGCGCACATCCGGTCCCGCGCAGCCCGAATACTACGATACCCGTGCCACATGAATTCATTCGCCAAGGAAACACTTCCGATCAGTCTTGAGGAAGAGATGCGCACTTCGTACCTCGATTACGCGATGAGCGTGATCGTTGGTCGGGCGCTGCCAGATGTTCGCGACGGACTGAAGCCGGTCCACAGGCGTGTCCTCTACGCCATGCATGAATCCAATTTTGCCTGGAACCGCGCTTACGTGAAGTGCGCACGCGTGGTCGGTGACGTGATGGGTAAGTACCACCCGCACGGTGACGCGTCGATTTACGACACGCTGGTGCGCATGGCGCAGGACTTCTCGCTGCGCTACACCTTGGTGGATGGTCAGGGCAACTTCGGCTCTATCGACGGCGACAACGCGGCCGCGATGCGTTACACCGAGTGCCGACTGGACAAGATTGCGGCTGACCTGCTGGCCGACATCGACAAGGAAACGGTCGACTTCCAGCCGAACTACGACGGCAAGGAACTCGAGCCGACAGTGTTGCCGACACGGCTCCCCAATCTGCTCATCAACGGCAGCTCGGGCATTGCGGTCGGCATGGCGACCAATATTCCTCCGCACAACCTCACCGAGATCATCAATGCCTGTCTGGTGCTGCTGCCGACTCCGGAAACGGATATCGAAGAGCTGATCAAAATCGTTCCAGCGCCGGACTTCCCGACGGCGGGTCTCATCTACGGCCTGTCGGGCGTGCATGACGGTTATCGCACCGGTCGCGGCCGCGTCATCATGCGTTCGCGCACGCACTTCGAAGATATCCCGAAGAGCAATGACAGGCAGGCCATCATCATCGATGAACTGCCGTACCAGGTTAACAAGCGCACCCTGCTCGAGAAGATTGCCGAGCTGGTGGGCGAGAAGAAGATCGAAGGCATCAGCGACCTGCGTGACGAGTCGGACAAATCCGGCATGCGCGTCGTCATCGAGCTCAAGCGTGGCGAGATGGCGGAAGTCGTGCTGAACAATCTGTTCAAGCAGACGCAGATGCAGGACAGCTTCGGCATGAACATGGTCGCGCTGGTCGACGGCAAGCCGCGCCTGCTCAACCTCAAGCAGATGCTGGAATGTTTCGTCTCGCATCGTCGCGAAGTCGTCACGCGTCGCACCGTGTTCGAGCTGCGCAAGGCGCGCGAACGCGGCCACGTGCTCGAAGGTCTGGCCGTTGCGTTGTCGAACGTCGATGAAATCATCGCGCTGATCAAGGCTGCGCCGACGCCGGCAATCGCCAAGCAGGAATTGATGGGGCGCGAATGGCGCTCGCCGCTGGTCGAGGAAATGCTGTCGCGCGCCATGATGTCCGATGCGCGTCCGGACGGCCTCGGCGCAGAGTTCGGTCTGTCGGCGCAAGGCTATCGCCTCTCCGAGGTGCAGGCGCAGCGCATTCTTGAAATGCAACTGCAGCGCCTGACCAATATGGAACAGGACAAGATCGTCGGCGAGTACAAGGAGGTGATGGACATCATCGCCGACCTGCTCGACATCCTGGCGAAGCCGGCTCGCATCACGCAGATCATCGTCGATGAACTGACCGCGATCCGCGACCAGTTCGGCGATCCGCGCAAGTCCGAAATCATTCTCGGCACGTCGGACATCAATATTGAAGACCTGATCACGCCGGAAGACATGGTCGTGACGCTGTCGCACACCGGCTACTTCAAGCGCCAGCCGCTTGCCGACTACCGCGCGCAGAAACGCGGCGGGCGGGGCAAGCAGGCTGCGGCCACGAAGGAAGACGACTGGATCGATCAGCTCTTCGTCGCCAATACGCACGACTACATCCTGTGCTTCTCCAGCCGCGGCCGTCTTTACTGGCTCAAGGTCTACGAAGCACCGGAAGGCAACCGCAACGCGCGCGGCAAACCCATCGTCAATCTCTTTCCGCTGGTCGAAGGTGAAAAGATTACCGCCGTGCTGCCGGTCAAGGAATTCGACGAAGGCCACTTCATCTTCATGGCAACCGCACAGGGCACCGTGAAGAAGACGCCGCTGACGGACTTCGCCAATCCGCGCAAGGCCGGCATCATTGCCGTCGGCCTTGACGATGGCGACTTCCTGATCGGCGTTGCGATCACCGATGGCGATTGCAATGTCATGCTGTTCTCGGAAGCCGGCAAAGCAGTGCGCTTCAACGAAAACGATGTGCGTCCGATGGGTCGTACCGCTCGCGGCGTGCGCGGCATGATGCTGGAAGAAGGACAGCGCGTGCTGTCCATGCTGGTCGCTCACGGCGAGACGCAGAGCGTGCTGACGGCAACCGAAAACGGCTACGGCAAGCGAACCAACATCGGCGAGTACACGCTGCATGGTCGCGGCACCAAGGGCATGATCGCGATCCAGTCGTCCGAGCGTAACGGCAAACTGGTTGCCGCCGTGCTGGTCGACCCGACCGACCATGTCATGCTGATTGCCGACAACGGCGTATTGATCCGCACGCCGGTAAAGGACATCCGCGAGCTGGGTCGTTCGACGCAAGGCGTCACGCTGATCAACCTCGACGACGGCGCCAAGCTGTCGAGTATCGAGAAGATCGTCGAGAGTGACGAAGAGGTAATTGAGGGCGATGCTGATCAGAATCGCGCGGAGGGTTCTACAGACGAAGGTGCAAGCGAGGGTAGCGAATGACGCGGCCTTATAACTTCGCCCCAGGTCCTGCGGCGCTGCCTGAGGAAGTCCTGAGCCAAGCTGCCGCAGAGATGCTTGACTGGCATGGCAGTGGCATGTCGGTGATGGAGATGAGCCATCGCGGCAAAGAGTTCACCAGCATCATCGAACAGGCGGAAGCCGATCTGCGAGAGCTGATGGGCATCCCGGCTGCTTATCACGTGCTGTTCATGCAGGGCGGTGCGATTGGCGAGAACGCCATCGTTCCGCTCAATCTGCTAGGCAAAAATCCCAAGGTCGACTTTGTTGATACAGGCTCCTGGTCCGCCAAGTCGATCAAGGAGGCTGCGCGTTACGGCGATGCCCATATTGCCGCAAGCAGTTGCAAGCCCGATGCGCTTCAAGGCAAGTACACCTCGATCCCCGAGTTCGCGAGCTGGAAGCTGCGCAGCGATGCTGCCTACCTGCATATTTGCGGTAACGAAACGATTGATGGCGTGGAGTATTTTGACTTGCCGGACATAGCTGAGCTGGGCGCGCCCGACGTGCCGCTGGTGGTCGATGTCTCTTCGCACATTCTGTCGCGTCCGATGGACGTATCCAGATTCGGTCTCATGTATGGTGGCGCCCAGAAGAATATCGGCCCGGCTGGTTTGACCGTCGTGATCGTGCGCGATGATTTGCTCGATCAGGCGCATGCCCTGTGCCCTGGCGCTTTCCACTACAAGCTCGTCGCCGAAAACAAGTCGATGTACAACACGCCGGCGACCTACTCAATCTACATCGCCGGGCTGATCTTCGACTGGCTCAAGCGTCAAGGTGGCGTGTCTGCGATGGAAGTACAGAATCGCGCTAAAGCCGAACTGCTTTACACGGCGCTGGATGCGACAGATTTTTATGCGAACCATGTCGACAAGTCCTGCCGCTCACTGATGAATGTGCCGTTCTTCTTGCGCGACGAGTCGCTCAACGACGCCTTCCTGGCGGCTGCCAAGGCGCGCGGCCTGTTGCAATTGAAGGGACACAAATCGGTCGGCGGAATGCGTGCATCGATCTATAACGCCATGCCGCTGGCAGGTGTGCAGGCATTGGTAAGTTTCCTTCAGGACTTCGAGAAGAGCCATGGCTGACTCTGAAAATAACGCTGCTCCCAACGGCGCTGAACTGACGCCCGAACAGCTCGAAGCCTTGCTCGCCGTGCGCGGCGAGATCGATCGCCTCGATGGCGAAATCCTGCAGCGCCTTGCAGAGCGTGCGCGTTGCGCGCAGAAGGTCGGAGAGATCAAGCGCGGCCCGCTGTATCGCCCTGAGCGCGAAGCGCAGGTATTGCGTGCGATTGCCGAGCGCAATCCCGGCCCGCTGTCGAACGAAGCGGTGCAACGCATCTTCCGCGAGATCATGTCATGGTGTCTGGCGCTCGAGCGTCCGATGAAGGTCGCTTATCTCGGCCCGCAGGGTACCTATTCGGAATCCGCCGCTGGCAAGCATTTCGGCGGGGCGCCAGATCTAGCGCCACAGCAGACCATCGACGATGTTTTTCATGCAGTCGAAGCGGGCGCAGCGGAATACGGCGTGGTGCCGGTCGAGAATTCGACTGAAGGCGCAGTCGGCCGTACCCTGGATCTATTGTTGTCTGCCAAGGTGTCCGTGTGTGGTGAAGTGAGCCTGCGTGTGCGCCACAACCTGATGACGCATGCCACCGATCTGTCGCAGGTCAAGCGCATCTATTCGCACTCGCAGTCGCTGTCGCAGTGCAACGACTGGCTGGCGCATCACGCGCATGGCATTCCGCGTTTGCCGGTATCCAGCAATGCGGAAGCGGCACGAATGGCGGCCGCCGATCCGGAAGCTGCCGCCATTGCAGGCGAGAAGGCTTCGCAGCATTACACGCTGCCGATACTGCATGCCAATATCGAAGACGACCCGAACAACACGACGCGTTTCCTCGTCATCGCCAGCCACGACGCCAGTCCGTCGGGCAAGGACAAGACCTCCATCGTCTGTTCCGCATTGAACAAGCCGGGTGCCGTGCACTCGCTGTTGCAGGCCTTCGCTGACAAGGGCGTCAGCATGACCAAGTTCGAGTCGCGCCCATCGCGCACCGGTCTCTGGGAATACGTGTTCTATGTCGACGTCGAAGGCCATCGCAACGATTCTGCTGTAGCCGCGGCACTGAGCGAGCTGTCCAATCGCGCAGCTTTCCTGAAAGTGCTGGGCTCTTATCCCGTCGCTGCAATCTGAGCGCACTTTGATTTCTCCGGAGCAATTGATGTCCTCGGTTTCGTCACCTGTTTCTTTCGCACAACTTGCGCCCGAATACATCCGCGCGATTTCTCCCTATGTGCCGGGCAAACCGATTTCCGAGCTTGCGCGCGAAATGGGACTGAACGAGGCGCACATCCTCAAGCTGGCTTCCAACGAGAATCCACTTGGCATTAGCCCCAAGGCGCAGACAGCAGTCACTGCCGCCATCGGTGAACTGGCGCGCTATCCGGATGGCAATGGTTTTGCGTTGAAACAGGCGCTATCGCGTCGGCTGGGCGTGGGTCACGAAAGCTTCGTGCTGGGCAATGGCTCCAATGATGTGCTTGAGCTTATTTCTCGTGCGTTCTTGACGCCCGGCCAGAGCGGTGTGTATTCGCAATATGCATTCGCGGTTTACCCGCTGGCAATCCAGAGTATTGGTGCACGTTGCATCGAAGTACCTGCGCGCAACTATGGTCACGATCTGGCTGCGATGGCCGATGCGATTGCGCCGGATACACGCGTTGTTTTCCTCGCCAATCCAAACAATCCGACAGGCACGTTCCACTCGGGTGAGGCGATCGAGTCTTTCCTCAAGCTCGTGCCGCAGGATGTCATCGTCGTTCTCGACGAGGCCTACAACGAATACATGTCGCCCGAGCAGCGTTACGACGCCGTGCCGTGGCTGCAGCGCTATCCGAACCTTGTGCTGTCGCGCACGTTCTCGAAGATCTACGGCCTCGCGGGTCTGCGCATTGGCTACGCAGCAGCGCATCCCGATATCGCCGACATGATGAATCGCGTGCGTGCGCCGTTCAATGCCAACAGCCTCGCGCTGGCCGCCGCCGAAGCCGCGCTGGGTGATGATGAGTTCCTGCAACGCAGCTACGAAACCAATCGCACAGGCATGGCGCAGATCATCAAGGGTCTTGATGCACTCGGCCTGCAGCATATTCCGTCGGCTGGCAATTTCATTGCCTTCAAGGTTGGCGATGGCGCTGGCGTGAATCTGCGCCTGCTCAAACAGGGCGTCATCGTGCGGCCGATCGCCGGCTACGGCATGCCTGAATGGCTGCGCGTAACCATCTCCACCGAAGCGGAAAACGCACGCTTCCTCGAAGCGCTTGCCGCCGCTTTGAAGGCGTGAGCGTGGGTCAGGCGCAAGTTCCTTTTCAGCGTGTCGTCGTCGCCGGTGTAGGTCTGATCGGTGGCTCGTTTGCGGCTGCGCTGAAGGCAGCTGGCATGGCGCAACACGTGGTCGGCGTGGGCCGTACTGCAGCCTCGCTGGACGAAGCGAAGCAGTTGGGGCTGATCGACGAAATCCAGTCCGACTGGTCGCTGGCCTTGAAAGGCGCCGACCTGGTGTTGCTGGCGATGCCGGTCGGGCAGATGAATGCGGTAATGACCGCGCTTGCGCCGCACCTCGAGCCACAAACGCTGGTGACCGACGCCGGTAGCACCAAGGCGGATGTCATCGAAGCGATCTACACGCATCTTGGCGATCACATCGAACGAGTTGTACCGGCACATCCGATTGCAGGTGCAGAGAAAAGTGGGCCGTCGGCCGCACACGCCGAGCTCTATTGCGGCAAGAAGGTGGTGCTGACGCCTTTACCCGAGAACTCAACTCAGGCCGTCGATGCCGTACGTGCTGCTTGGGCGGCATGTGGCGCGCAGATGTTCCAGATGAGCCCGCAGGAGCACGACCGCGTGTTTGCCGCTGTGAGCCACCTGCCGCATCTGTTGGCATTCGGCCTCGTGCATGATCTGGCGGGTCGTGCCAACGCCGAGCAATTGTTCAAATACGCGGCTTCGGGCTTTCGCGATTTCACGCGTATTGCGGGCAGCCATCCCGAAATGTGGCGTGACATCTGCGTCGCAAATCGCCAGGCCCTGCTGGCCGAACTGGAGGCCTATCTTGCCGAGCTGGCCTGGTTGCGCGCCTTGCTGATCCAGGGCGATGGTGCTGGTCTGGAAAAGCTGTTTGCCGAAGCCAGCGAAGCGCGCAATGCCTGGGCCGCTGGCCAATAATTCTGTCAGGGCCTTATTGCCCTGAATCTGTCTTGATTGAAGGTCGTCATGGAATTTCTTGATCTTTCTCCGTTGAAGTCGGCGCAAGGCACGGTGCGTTTGCCAGGCTCGAAAAGCATTTCCAATCGCACGCTGCTGCTGGCTGCGCTTGCCGAAGGTACAACGGACATTCGTGACCTGCTTGCATCCGATGACACAGACCGCATGCTCGAAGCACTTGCCAAGCTTGGCGTTGCCATCGAGAGAACAGGTGAGCGTGACTACCGTGTCACCGGCGCACCGCAGGGCTTTGCCAATAAGGATGCTGATCTGTTTCTGGGAAATGCCGGTACGGCATTCCGTCCCTTGACGGCGGCGTTGGCGCTGGCAGGTGGTCACTACAAACTGTCGGGCGTGCCACGCATGCACGAGCGCCCGATCGGCGATCTGGTCGATGGCCTGCGCCAGCTTGGCGCCGATATCACCTATCTCGCCAATGACGGTTTCCCGCCGCTCGACATCAAGCCTGCGCAGATTCGCGGCGGTGGTGTAGTGCGCGTGAAGGGCAATGTATCGAGCCAGTTCCTCACTGCGCTGCTCATGGCTCTGCCCACGACGGGCGTGGAAACGACGGTCGAAGTCATCGGCGAACTTATCTCCAAGCCTTATATCGAAATCACGCTGCGCCTGATGGCGCAATTCGGCGTCGAAGTGAGACGCGAAGGCTGGCAGCGTTTCATCATTCCCGGTGGCAAGCGCTATGTTTCCCCGAAGACGCTCTTTGTTGAAGGCGATGCCTCGTCTGCTTCGTATTTCCTGGCTGCGGGTGCCATTGGTGGCGGGCCGGTGCGCGTCGAAGGCGTGGGCCGCAACAGCATCCAGGGCGACGTCGCATTCGCGCAGGCACTCGAAGCGGTTGGTGCGCAGGTGACGATGGGTGACAACTGGGTCGAAGCCGAGGCGCCTTCAAGTGGCAAGCTGCGCGCGTACGATATGGATTTCAATCACATTCCCGATGCGGCCATGACACTCGCCGTCGCGGCGTTGTTCTGCGATGGCCCATGCCGTCTGACCAATATCGCCAGCTGGCGTGTGAAGGAAACGGATCGCATCGCCGCCATGGCAACCGAGCTGCGCAAGGTTGGTGCGACGGTAGAGGAAGGTGAGGACTGGCTGCGTATCACAGCGCCGGAAAGGCTCACACCAAACGCCTCCATCGATACCTACGACGACCATCGCATGGCAATGTGCTTCTCGCTCGTTGCGCTTGGCGGCGTGCCGGTGCGCATCAACGATCCGAAGTGCACGGCCAAGACTTTCCCCGAATATTTCGACGTTTTTGCAGGCGTCACTGCGTAACAATCAATGAAACAGACTCTGATAGAACTTCTCGACAGCCGCGTTCGTGCTGCATTGACGGCCGCTGGTTGTCCCGATACACCAGCCGTTGTCGCTCCTGCGGGTCGCCCTGAGTTTGGCGACTACCAGGCCAATGGCGTAATGGGCGCTGCCAAGGCGCGCAAGATGAATCCGCGCCAGCTGGCCGAACAGGTCGTTGCCGCACTGGATATCTCGGATATTGCCAGCAAGGTCGAGATTGCCGGCCCCGGTTTCATCAACATCACGCTGTCGCCCGAATATCTGGCCTCGCTCGCAACTGAGGCGCTGGCTGATGCGCGCTTGGGTGTGCCACAGCCTGCTTCGCAGCGCGTTGTCATCGACTATTCAGGGCCGAATCTCGCCAAGGAAATGCACGTCGGCCATTTGCGCTCGACCATCATTGGCGACGCTTTGGCACGCGTGCTGCGCTTCCTTGGTCATACGGTGATTGCGCAGAACCACGTGGGTGACTGGGGTACGCAATTCGGCATGTTGACGGCGTATCTGATCGAAGCCGAAAAGGACGGTGGCGAAGCGATTGCGTTGTCCGATCTCGAAGACTTCTATCGCCGTGCCAAGCAACGCTTTGACGAAGACGAAGCGTTTGCCAACACCGCTCGCGAATACGTCGTGAAGCTGCAGGGCGGCGACGCGCATGTGAACGTGCTGTGGCAGAAATTCCTCGACATCTCCCTGCATCACTGCGAGGCCGTGTACGAGCGGCTCGGCGTAGCGCTGACACGTGAAGATGTACGCGGCGAAAGCTTCTACAACAGCGATCTATCCGTCGTTGTCGCTGATCTGCAGGCCAAGGGCTTCGCAGTCGAGAGCGAGGGCGCGCAGGTCGTCTTTCTCGACGAGTTCAAGAACAAGGAAGGCGAAGCGCAGGCCTACATTGTCCGCAAACAGGATGGCGGCTACCTGTACGCAACCAGCGATCTGGCGGCCATGCGCTATCGCGTCGGCACGCTCCATGCAGACCGTATCCTCTATGTCGTCGATGCCAGGCAAGCGCTGCACTTCCAGCAGCTATTTGCGTTGAGCCGCAAGGCGGGCTACGCAGGCGAAGCCACGAAACTGGAGCATGTCGGCTTCGGTGTGATGTTGGGTGACGATGGCAAGCCTTTCAAAACACGTAGCGGCACGACGGTGAAGCTGGTCGATCTGCTGCAAGAGGCTGAAGAGCGCGCTTTCGCGCTGGTCAGCGAGAAGAACACGGACATGCCGGAAGTCGAGCGCAAAACGATTTCGCATGCGGTCGGTATCGGTGCAGTGAAATACGCGGATCTATCTAAAAATCGCAATAGCGACTACATGTTCAGCTGGGACAGCATGCTGTCCTTCGAAGGCAATACCGCGCCGTACCTTCAATATGCTTATACGCGGATCCAGAGCGTATTCCGCAAGGTTGACGTGTCCGATGGCAGCGCCCAAATCGTGCTGCAGGAACCGGCGGAGCGCTTGTTGGCGCTTGAGCTGGCGCGCTTTGCAGACGCCATCAATGCCGTCAGTCGCGAAGCGGCGCCACACTTCCTGTGCGGTTACCTGTATGACCTCGCGACGCATTTCATGCGTTTCTACGAAGCCTGTCCGGTGCTCAAGAGCGAAGGCGCGGTGCGCGATAGCCGCTTGCGTTTGTGCCATCTGACCGCAAATACGCTCAAGACTGGTCTTGGTTTGCTGGGCATCGAAACGCTGGACGTAATGTAGAGAGAGCAGGGCGCATGAATCACACCGTTCCCGTAATCGCAATCGATGGACCGACCGCCTCGGGCAAAGGCACGGTCGCGTCGCGCGTCGCCGACTCGCTGGGCTGGCACTTCCTCGATTCCGGCTCGATCTATCGTCTCGTTTCATTGCAGGCCATGCGTACTGGTGTGGCGTTCGATGACGCAGAACAGCTTGTTGCTATCGCCAACCGGCTCGACGTGCTGTTCGATGGCGACGAGGTCATTCTGGATGGGGTAGACGTCAAGGATCTGCTCCGCCAGGAGGAGGTCGGCAACGGGGCTTCGAAGCTGGCAGCCATACCGGCTGTGCGTGTAGCCTTGCTGGATCGCCAGAAGGGCTTTCGTCAGGGACCTGGTCTCGTGGCGGATGGCCGCGACATGGGGAGCGTGGTCTTTCCTGACTCCATCCTGAAAATATTCCTGACCGCCAGCGTCGAAGCACGTGCTGAAAGACGCTATAAGCAGTTGATCGACAAAGGATTGTCTGCTAACCTTGAACGTCTTGTGCTGGACCTCCGTGAACGTGACGAACGCGATACGAATCGCGCCGTTGCGCCACTGAAGCCCAGTGCGGATGCGGTACTGCTGGATACGACCGCGCTGACAGCTGATCAGGCCGTGATTTTCGTGCTTGAACACGCCAGAAAGCGTTTGATTGAAAGTCGTTTCGTCAGCAGCGCTTCCGACAAGAGCTAGTCTGTAGTCATTAATTGTTTGACGGTTCCTGACTGCGCTTCCAGCCCTCCCCGGGTGAGAGTGCAGCAGGGTATTTCAACTTCTTAACAGTAGCGTCATGTTTTTTGCATGACGATCCCGAGTCCAATCACATGCCATTCTCAGAAGTCGCCCCTAACCAGAACGTCGGCGAAGATAGTTTTGCCGCCCTCTTCGAAGAAAGCCTCACCCGCCAGGAAATGCGCGCAGGTGAAGTCATTACCGCTGAAGTCGTTCGCATCGACAATAACTTTGTCGTCGTCAACGCCGGCCTGAAGTCCGAGAGCTACATTCCGCTCGACGAGTTCCGCAATGACGCAGGTGAAGTCGAAGCTACGCCTGGTGATTTCGTTCTTGTTGCCATCGAAGCGCTCGAAGACGGCTTTGGCGAAACGCGCCTGTCGCGCGAAAAGGCGAAGCGTGTTGCCGCCTGGAACTTCCTCGACGCAGCCCTCACCGAAGGCACGCTCGTCAAGGGTCTGGTTACCGGCAAGGTCAAGGGCGGTCTGACCGTCATGACCAACGGCATCCGCGCCTTCCTGCCAGGTTCGCTGGTGGATATGCGTCCAGTCAAGGACACCACCCCGTTCGAAGGCAAGGAATTCGAATTCAAGGTTATCAAGCTCGACCGCAAGCGTAACAACGTGGTCGTGTCGCGTCGCGCAGTGCTCGAAGTGAGCATGGGCGAAGAGCGCGAAAAGCTCCTGGCCAACCTGTCCGAAGGGACTGTGGTCAAGGGTATCGTCAAGAACATCACCGACTACGGCGCGTTCGTGGATCTGGGTGGTATCGACGGTCTGCTGCACATTACCGATCTGGCATGGCGCCGCGTCCGTCACCCGTCCGAAGTGCTGACGGTTGGCGACGAAGTCACTGCAAAGATCCTGAAGTTCGACCAAGAGAAGAACCGCGTCTCGCTGGGCATGAAGCAGCTCGGCGAAGACCCATGGGTAGGCATCTCGCGTCGTTACCCATCGGGCACGCGTCTGTTTGGCAAGGTCACCAACATCACCGACTACGGCTCATTCGTTGAAGTCGAACAAGGTATCGAAGGTCTGGTGCACGTGTCCGAAATGGACTGGACCAACAAGAACATTCACCCGACCAAGGTTGTCCAGTTGGGCGACGAAGTCGAAGTGATGATTCTGGAAATCGACGAAGACCGTCGCCGTATCTCGCTGGGCATGAAGCAGTGCAAGGCGAACCCATGGGACGATTTCGCTGCGAACGCCAAGAAGGGCGATCGCGTGAAGGGTGCCATCAAGTCGATCACCGATTTCGGCGTCTTCATCGGCCTGCCAGGCGGTATCGATGGTCTGGTTCACCTGTCCGACCTGTCCTGGTCGCTGACTGGCGAAGAAGCTATCCGCAACTTCAAGAAGGGCGATGAGCTGGAAGCTGTTGTGCTGGCTATCGACGTCGAGAAGGAACGCATCTCGCTGGGCGTCAAGCAGCTCGACGGAGATCCTTTCACCACCTTTGTTGCTACACATGACAAGAACAGCCTGGTGAACGGTACTGTGACCTCTGTGGATGCCAAGGGCGCCGTGATCGATCTCGGTAACGACGTTGAAGGTTATCTGCGCGTCTCCGAGTTCTCGCGTGACCGTGTTGAAGATCTGAGCACTGTGCTGAAGGTTGGTGAAGCTCTGGAAACCATGATCATCAACGTCGATCGCAAGTCGCGTTCGATCAGCCTGTCGATCAAGGCCAAGGATCAGGCCGAGCAGTCGGACGCAATGCAGAAGCTTGCAGCGGACGGCGGCAACGCAGCGAGCGGTACGACCAATCTTGGCGCTCTGCTCAAGGCCAAGCTCGGTTCTTCACAGCAATAAGGCCCGCCAAAGGTTTATTGCTTCGTCATGACAAAGTCGGAATTGATCGAAAGCCTGACTGCGCGTTATCCGCAGTTGGGCGCCAGGGACGCCGATTTCGCCGTCAAGGTGATTCTCGACGAGATGGCTGCGTGCCTGGCGCGCGGCCAGCGAATCGAGATTCGCGGTTTCGGTAGCTTCGCCCTGAACTATCGCCCACCGCGCGTGGGACGTAACCCCAAGTCGGGTGACAAAGTGATGGTTCCGGAAAAATATGTCCCGCATTTCAAGGCGGGCAAGGAGCTGCGCGAACGCGTTGATCAAAGCGGCGAAGTGTCGATCTGATATCGACTTGAAAAGTGATATGTGAATGCACTCAATGCAGTGCGTTTGCAAATGATTTTGATGTGGGTTGCATGTGTCTTTTGATATGCCCACAGCTATATGCCCAGAAGGCGGTCAATGACCGCCTTCTTTTTTGCCCTGCGGTATTGGATAATCCGCCGATGCGAATAATCGTCTGGTTTTTGCGGCTATCGGCCTTCGTTCTCTTGCTGGGTTTCGCAATCAAGAATGATGCGCTGGTCACTGTGAATTTTTTTCTGGGCACGCACTGGCAATTGCCACTCGTGCTTGTGCTGTTGCTGATGTTTGCGGCCGGTGCGGTCGTGGGCGTGACAGCCGTGCTTTCCACACTTGTTTCCCAGCGTCGCGAGATTGGTCGCCTGCGTAAGTTGCGCGGTGAACCCGTCGTCGTGAAAAGCGCTCAACCGCAGTACCCCGACTCGGTCTGACTGGATGGATTTCGAATTCTGGTGGCTCCTTTCCTGGCCACTGTTCTTTGCATTAGGTTGGGTTGCGGCCCGTATCGACATCCGCCATTTGCTGCGGGAGTCACGCTCTCTGCCGCGCACCTACTTGAGCGGACTTAATTTTCTGGTTAACGAACAGCCCGACAAGGCCATCGACTCGTTCCTCGAGGCGGTGCGTATTGACCCACAGACGATAGAGTTGCACTTCGCGCTGGGTAGCCTGTTCCGCAGACGTGGTGAAGTTGACCGTTCGATCCGCATTCACCAGAGTCTGGTTAATCGCGAAGACCTGACAGTTGAGCAACGCCTGCAGGCCTTGGAAGAGTTGGGCCAGGACTACCTCAAGGCTGGCTTGCTGGACCGTGCCGAAGCGGCTTACGAACAACTACGTGACACTCCGCGGCGTGATACGGCTTTTCCTGCCTTGCTGGAAATCTACCAGCAGGAAAAGAACTGGAACAAGGCCATCGAAATCGCCTGTCAGATGCCCGACAATGATCATCGCTGGGAATGCGAGATCGCCAATTTCCATTGCGAACTGGCCGCTACGTCGATGGCGCATTCGCGCTATGACGAAGCCTTGCAGCAGACAGGTGAAGCCCTGCGTGTGAATCGTCGTTGCGTGCGTGCGGCAATGCTTGAAGGCGATGTCCGTGTCGCGCTGGGTGACGACAAGGCCGCTTTGGAGTCTTGGAGGCGTGTCGAGCAAATGGATCCCGGCTTCCTCTCACAGGTTGCCGAAAGAATGATGGAGGCATATCGGCGCGCAGGGGAGGCGGAAGCCGGCATCCAGCTGCTACGCTACTATCTCGAGCGTTATCCCTCGCTGGACTTGCTGGAGTCGGTCTTCCAGTGGGATATGGAACATCAGGGTGCGCATGTAGCTTATGCGCTCGTGCGTGACGAACTCAAACGCAATCCGACTTTGCTGGGTCTCGACAAACTGCTGGAGGCCGCTGTTTTCACGGCACCCGCAGACAAGCGTACTGATGTGGAACTGGTCAAGGGACTCATCCACGGCCATACGCGACGTGTCGCACGCTATTGCTGCAATCGTTGCGGTTTCAAGGCCCGTCAGTTCTACTGGCGTTGCCCTGCCTGTGGTGAATGGGAGTCCTATCCGCCGCGTCGCACCGAAGAATTCGATCTGACGCCATAACGCTTTTTGGCGTATGGCATCACCATCAAAACACATTGAAATAGTGCAGGAACAATCATGAAAATTACTGTCGTTGGAACTGGCTATGTAGGTCTTGTTTCCGGTGCCTGTATGGCCGAAGTCGGTAACGATGTGCTGTGCCTGGACCTGGACAAGGAAAAGATCCGCATCCTCGAGGAAGGTGGCATCCCCATCTTCGAACCCGGCCTGCTCGAAATGGTGAAGCGCAACGTGGCGGCTGGCCGCCTGCATTTCACGACCGACATCGAACAGGCCGTGGCACACGGCACGATCCAGTTCATCGCCGTCGGCACACCGCCTGATGAAGATGGTTCGGCCGATCTGAAATACGTGCTAGCAGCGGCCCGCAATATCGGCAAGCACATGACTGACTACAAGGTTGTCGTCGACAAGTCCACAGTGCCGGTCGGTACCGGCGACAAGGTGCGCGCAGCGATTGCGGAAGAGCTCGAGGCACGCGGTGTCGAGGTGCCATACAGCGTCGTGTCGAACCCGGAGTTTCTCAAGGAAGGCGCCGCAGTCGAAGACTTTATGCGTCCCGACCGCATCGTTGTCGGTGCCGAGGATGAGCAGGCCATTCACCTGATGCGAGCCCTGTATGCACCGTTCCAGCGCAACCATGAGCGTCTGTTGGTGGTCGACATCCGCTCAGCCGAGCTGACCAAGTACGCCGCCAACGCCATGTTGGCAACGCGCATTTCCTTCATGAACGAACTCGCATTGCTGGCTGAAAAGCTCGGCGCAGACATCGAACTGGTGCGTCAGGGCATCGGCTCCGATCCGCGCATCGGCTGGCACTTCCTGTACGCCGGTTGCGGTTACGGAGGCTCCTGCTTTCCAAAGGACGTGCAGGCGCTGATTCGCACCTCCAATAGTGTTGGCCAGCCCATGCAGGTGCTGCAGGCCGTCGAGGCCGCCAACGACAGACAAAAGCACGTGCTGGTGGACAAGATCGTTGCGCGCTTCGGTGAAGACCTGTCGAACAAGCGCTTTGCGCTGTGGGGATTGGCATTCAAGCCGCAAACGGACGATATGCGCGAAGCACCGAGCCGAGTAATTGTCGAAGAACTGTTCAAGCGTGGTGCGTCGATCACGGCCTACGATCCGGTTGCCATGCACGAAGCCCAACGCATCTTCGGTGATGAAGCGCGCCTGGCTTATGCTGACCAGCCGATGGCTGCGCTTGAGGGTGCCGATGCACTCATCATCGTGACGGAGTGGAAGGAGTTCCGCAGCCCCTCGTTCGACACCATCAAGGCCAAGCTGAAGAGCCCGGTGATCATCGATGGTCGCAACATCTTCTCGCCCGAGCTGCCGCGTGCCGCGGGTCTCGAGTACTACGGTATCGGCCGCAAGTAATCGCCATGAATAGACTGAGCATTCCCGATACCAGCAAGGCTCGCGTACTCGTTGTTGGCGACGTCATGCTGGATCGCTACTGGTTTGGTGATGTCGAGCGCATTTCGCCTGAGGCGCCGGTGCCTATTGTACGAGTTCAGCGCACAGAGGAGCGTCCTGGCGGCGCTGCCAATGTGGCGCGTAACGGCTCGGCGCTGGGGGCAACAGTCAGTCTGTTGTCGGTGGTTGGTGAGGACGAAGCAGCCGTGGCGCTCGGGCGTCTGGTGAGCGAAGCCGGCGTGCGTTCGCTGATGCAAAGTGATGCAAGCCTGTCGACCACCATCAAGCTACGTGTGCTGGGGCGCCAACAGCAATTGCTGCGCATCGATTTTGAAAACACGCCATCTGAAAGTGTCTTGAAAGCTAAGCTGGACGCTTACAAGCTGGAACTGGCTAACCACGATGTCGTTATCCTGTCCGACTATGGCAAGGGCGGGCTAGCGCTCGTGCAGGACATGATTGATCTGGCGCGTGCCGCAGGCAAGCCGGTGCTGGTTGACCCGAAGGGTGAAGACTATTCGCGTTACAAGGGCGCCAATCTGTTAACGCCGAATCGCTCCGAGCTGCGTCAGGTTGTGGGCAGATGGAAGGACGATGCGGATCTCTCCGTCCGCGCTCAAAAGCTGCGAAAGGAGTTGGGCCTGGATGCGCTGCTGGTGACGCGTTCGGAAGAGGGTATGACTCTGTTCCGCGATGAAGGTACGGTGCATGAAGGTACGCGTGCGCAGGAAGTGTTCGACGTCTCCGGCGCGGGCGATACCGTCATCGCCACGCTGGCCGTAATGCTTGCCAGTGGCTGTGACCTCGCAACAGCCATGCGCCTTTCAAATCATGCTGCCGGCATTGTGGTCGGCAAACTTGGCACTGCCACCGTCACGCTCGACGAGATGCGTGCCGAGTTCTAAGAGACTTTCCTGAGGTATCCATTCATGGCTCGTTATATCGTCGTTACCGGCGCCGCCGGCTTCATTGGTTCCAACATCGTCGCGGGTCTCAACGCACGAGGCGTGTCGAACATTATCGCGGTCGACAACCTGACGCGTGGTGACAAGTTCAAGAACATCGTGAAATGCGAGATAGCTGATTACATCGACAAGAAAGAGTTTCTTGCGGCTATAGAATCAGGCGAGTTCGATGGTGGCATCGAAGCCATCCTGCATCAGGGAGCCTGCTCCGACACGATGGAACACAACGGCCAGTACATGATGGACAACAACTATCGATACTCGCTGTCGCTGCTCGACTACTGCGCCGATCAACAGATTCCCTACTTGTACGCCTCATCGGCTGCGACCTATGGCGGCAGCAGTACGTTCAAGGAAGAGCCTCAGTACGAGGCGCCTCTGAACGTTTATGGCTATTCGAAGCTGCTGTTCGACCAGGTCGTGCGTCGCGCGATGCCTGACATTGCTTCACCTGTTGTCGGCTTCCGCTACTTCAATGTTTATGGCCAGAACGAGCAGCACAAAGGCCGCATGGCTTCGGTGGCGTTTCACTGTTTCAACCAGTATCAGGCCGAAGGCAAAGTGAAGTTGTTCGAGGGCTGTGACGGCTACGGCAACGGTGGGCAATTGCGCGACTTCATCCACGTCGATGACATCGTTTCTGCCAATCTCTTTTTCCTCGAGAAGGGAAATTCCGGCGTCTTCAATCTCGGTACCGGTCGCGCGCAGAGCTTCAATGACATTGCCGTTGCGGTGGTCAATAGCTGTCGCACTGCCGCTGGCAAGGAAGCACTCTCGCTGGAAGAACTGCAGAAGCAGGGCTTGATCGAGTACATCAGCTTCCCCGAAGCGCTCAAGGGTAAGTACCAGAGCTTTACGCAGGCCGACATCAGCAATCTGCGTAGTGCCGGTTACGATCTTCCGTTCGCCGACGTGTCAACCGGCGTGGGGAGATACTGCGTTAAGCTCATGCAGGGCGTGTAAGGCGGTTTCCCCAAGCTCGAATATGAAAAGTGGAAAAACGCCAGATTGAAAAAAACACGTCCACGCATTCACTTTTCATTTTCGGGAGTCACTTAATGCTGAAGAAACTGCTGTTTGCCGTTGCCGCCCTGATCGCTTCCATCGGCTTGGCTATCGCCGCCATCAATATCAACACAGCCACCGAAGCAGAGCTTGACAGCCTGCCAGGCGTCGGGCCGACCAAGGCCAAGGCCATCGTTGATTACCGCAAGGCCAACGGCAATTTCAAGTCGATTGAAGACATCAAGAACGTCAAGGGCATTGGCGACAAGACTTTTGATGACCTGAAGAGCCAGATCGCCGTCAGCGGCGCAACGACTGTTCCTGCTGCGTCAACCAAGGCAGATGCAAAGCCCGCCAAGAGCGAAGCCAAGTCCTCCGCCCCGAAAGCTGAAAAGGTGGAGGCAAAGGCCAGCAGTTCTGCAGCCGCATCGGTGAAGAAGGAAAGCGCCAAGGAGGCGAAAGCTGCCAGTGCTACCGCAAGTTCTGCAAGCAAGAGCGAAGCAAAGTCATCGGCTGCAAAATCAGAAAAGGCTGACAAGAAGAACAAGTAGGTCAAAGACAAGGCTGCGAAATGACACCGCATCCATCGGGCTGAATGACCTCGACATTGAGGCAGCAACCAAACCCCTTGCAGCAATGCATGGGGTTTTTTCATATTTGCATGTCACGCTGTGTCTGCTGAAGCGCGCTGGCTTGCGGTATATAATTGAGCTCAAACCAATCCCCCTCCAAACTGGAGCAAGAATCAAATGACTTACGTTGTGAGCGAGTCCTGCATCAAGTGCAAATACACCGACTGTGTGGACGTGTGCCCGGTTGATTGCTTCCGCGAAGGCCCAAACTTCCTGGTGATCGATCCGGACGAGTGCATCGACTGCACGCTGTGCGTCGCGGAGTGCCCGGTTGAGGCGATCTATGCCGAGGACGATCTGCCAGCAGATCAGCAGCAGTTCACCGCGATCAATGCCGAGCTGGCCAAGAAGTGGACCACCATTGTGGCGCGCAAAGATCCTTTACCAGACGCAGACGACTGGGCCAAGGTCAAGGGCAAGCTGGACAAGCTTGAGCGCTGATCGATTCTTCGCCCGCACTGAAAAGGCGCAGCCATCAGGCTTGCGCCTTTTTCTTTTCGGGCGTGGCAGCATGAGGACATGAGCCGCACCTTGCCAGCCATCACCACCTATTCGCTAGCACCTGACACGCGCTTTCTGCCTGCCGCTGCAGCGCACATCCTGGCCTTTGCTCGCCAAGCGCCGGACGTGCCGGACCTGTCGCGCGCCAGTCTGCTGTTGCCCAATATCAAACTTGCCGCGCCGCTGAACGAGGCGTTGTTTGCCTGCGCTGGTGGCACGCTATTGCTGCCCCGCATCAATACCCTCAACGGCATGGTCGAGCCGTGGCTGGCTGCGCTGGAGGCCATGCCTGATGCGCGTCGCCAGTTGCTGCTGCACGGCCTGTTGCGTGGCCGAGAATGGCTGGACGAAGGCATGCTGTGGGACGTCGTGGCCGAGCTGACGCAACTCTTCGATACGCTCACCGAGCATTCCGTGCGTTTGCCGGACGACGAAGCCGAATTGCTCGAGCGTCTCGAAGAAGCCTTCGAACTGCGCAACGCGCAAGCCCTCAATTTCGAAGCCAAACTCGTCAACGCTCTGTGGCGCGCCGAAGCGCAAGGCAAGCCATCGCGTGCGACGGGGCGCTTGTTGGCCGCTGCGCAATGGATCGCGCATCTTGATGGCCCGCTGATCGTGATGCTGGAGTCTGGCGACGCCGGGCCTTTGCAGGCGCTCATTGATGTGGCCGCAACGCGTGTGCCCGTGCTTTTGTTGCGGCCTGATCGCGCCTTGGCTGAGGGCGCTCTGGCTGACGTGCTGAGAAGCGCCTGGCCGCTGACTGAAGACGCTCCTGCTTTGCGCGAACGCATGCCTAGTTTGGTTACATCAGCCATCACGCAGAGTCGTGAGCGCCTGCGTTTGCTGGCGGCCGATAGCCTCGAAAATCTCGGCGAAGCCGTTGCGGATCAGGTGCTGGACTGGCTCTGCGCGGGCAAGCGCAATATTGCCCTCGTGGCGTGTGACCGTCTTGCCGCGCGGCGCGCACGTGCGCTGCTCGAACGCGAGGGCGTGCTGGTGCAGGACGAAACAGGCTGGAAGATGGTCACCACACGCGTCGCTGCCGTGGTCGACGCCTGGCTCGAAGTGCTTGCGTCGGATGCTTGGCATCGTGCGCTGATCGACTTATTGCGTGCGCCGCTGTTGTTCGCCGACATCGATTCCGTCAAACGCGCGCAGGGCGTCGATGCACTGGATCGCCTGATACGCGAAAAGCATATCGCCAGTGGTCTCGATCACTTGCGCACAGCGGCGGCACATCTGCCGGAATCTCTTGCACTGCTTGACCGCCTGATTGCGGCGCGCGCTGCCATCAACCCCACACAATCAACAAGCATTGCCGAGTGGTTGCGCCGCCTGCGCAAGAGCCTCGATTTGCTCGGCGCGATGCCGCATTTCGAGCAGGATCAGGTCGGCATGCAATGGCTTGAATGGCTGGAGACGCGACAGGCTGAACTTGCTGGAGAGGAAGGGCGCTTCCGCTTCAACGCCTGGCGTACCTGGCTCAACCGCCAGATGGACTCGCAACTCTTCCGTGACGAGAGCATCAAGAGCCCGGTCATCATGACGCACCTTGCCGCGACGCGTTTGCGCAGCTTCGAGGCGGCCATCGTCATCGGCGCCGACGCCGAACATCTCGCGCCGCCGAACGTGCCGGGCTGGCTTACGCATGCAGGCGTGCGCCGCGCGCTGGGCTTGCCGAGCCTTGCTATGGAACGTCGCCAGCAACGGGAAGACCTCGCCGGTCTGCTGCTGGCCAGCGATGCATCTGTCATCGCCTGGCAAAGACTGCGTCGCGACGAGGCGTTGATGCCAGCCGCCGAGGTGGCCGTGCTGGAGGCTACGTTCGGTCTGGCGCTTGGAGCAAGCGCGGTGGGTAGACCTGAGCCGCGCGCCTGTCCGGCCAGTGCCGATGTCGAACCGAGTCAATTGCCTGCGCCTGCAGTACCAGCCGGGCGGGTGCCTGACAAACTTTCCGCCAGTGGCCTCAAGGCGTTTATCGACTGCCCGTATCGCTACTTCGCGCGTTACGTGCTGCGCCTCTCAGAGGCCGACGAACTCGTTGAGGGCATGGAGAAACGCGACTTCGGCGAGCAACTGCATAGCATCCTGCATCGCTTCCACAGCCAGCACCCACGCCTCGACGTTGAGAGCAACGAAGTGTTGATCGCATCGCTCGAAGCCATTACCGAAGAAGCCTTTGCTGAAGCTGTCGCGCGCAACTTTCAGGATCACGCCTGGCGCCTGCGCTGGCGCTCGCAGCTCGCAGGCTATCTTGACTGGCAACGTCAGCGCGAAGCCGATGGCTGGTCATGGCAGGCGGGCGAGCTGCCCGTGGAGCGCGAACACGAACTTGGCGCGGGTCGAACGCTGTTGCTGTTCGGTCGGATTGACCGGGTCGATAGCGGTCGCGACGAACAAGGCGCTCCGGCGCAGGCTTTGCTCGACTACAAATCGCGCAGCCTCGATCAGCTCAAAAAACAGATCAAGGATCCCGACGACGTGCAGCTCGCTTTCTACACGCTGCTACAAGGCACGCGCGTTGCCGAAGCCGCCTACGTTGCACTCGATGGCGATGAGTTGGGGGCCGTTCCCCTTGGTGATACCGAAGAGCGCGCTGCCGCCTTGCAAGACTGCATCGATGACAGCTTCAACGCGATGCACGACGGCGCGGGCCTGCCGGCACAGGGCACGGAAACGGCCTGTGCGTATTGCGAGATGAATGGCCTGTGCCGGAAGGGCTGGGCAATATGACCGAGAGCGTGAACGAGAACGCGAACGCAGAAGAACGCCAGCGAGATAGATTCCTTGCCCTTGATCCCGCCCACAGCGTTGCAGTCGAAGCCTGTGCGGGCAGTGGCAAGACATGGTTGCTGTCGTCACGTCTGCTGCGCCTTCTGCTGGCAGGCGTGAAGCCCGGCGAGATTCTGGCGATCACTTACACGCGCAAAGCAGCACGAGAGATCGAAGAGCGCTTGCGTGGTTTGCTCGCCGAGCTGGCGAGCGCGCCAGACGAAAATGCCATGGAGATTCTCGTGCAGCGCGGCTTGTCTGAGGAGGCTGCGCGAGCTGCGCTGCCACGCGCACGTGGCCTTTTCGAGATGCTGCTGCAGGCGGAACCGGCGATCACCATCACGACTTTTCACGGCTGGTTCGCGCGCCTCTTGTCCGGCGCGCCGCTGGACAGTGGTCTGGCGGGCCGCACTCTAGATGCGGCGGCAGGCAGTTTGCTCGACGAAGCCTGGGCTGCGCTGGCCGCCGATTGCGCGCGGACGCCTGATGGCGCCATCGCGCAATCATTGCTGTGGCTCTACGCGGAGGTTGGTGCAGCGATGGCACGCAAGTTGTTGCGTGCATTTGTCGAGCGCCGCGCCGAGTGGCGGGTGTGGCTGGGCGAGCAGGGCGGTTTCGAGGGTGTGCTGGCCGGGCTGGACGCGAAATTTGGCGTAGGTAGCGACCCGCTTGCCAGCTTCTTCAGCACAGGTCGCGAAGCCGATATCGCCGAATTCTGCCAATGGTTGCCGGGCTGCAGCAAGGCCGGTACGGACATGGCGCAGAATCTGCTGGATGCGATGCAGTCTCTTGGCAACGAGGCGCGCTTCGCAGCGATTCGCACGGCATTGCTGACCAAGGCCGGCGAACCGCGTTCGATCAAGCCGGTGAAGGCTTATCAGGCTGCACAGGGTGAGGCCGGTGTCGAGCGCCTGCTGCGGCGTTTCGGCGAATTGACGGGAGCGCTTCAGGACGCGCTCGGGGCTTTGCAGGATCAACACAACGCCGAATTCAATCGGCACGCGTTGATAGTCGGCGAAGCCTTGCTTGGCGAACTCGAAGAATTGAAGCGCGCGCGTCGCGTGATGGACTTCTCCGATCTCGAGGCAGAGGTGGACGCGCTGCTGTCGCAGGAAGGTACGGCGGCCTGGCTGCAAGCGCGGCTGGATGCGCGTTATCGCCATATCCTGCTCGACGAGTTCCAGGATACAAACCCCTTGCAGTGGCGAATCCTGCGCGGCTGGCTGGATGGTTACAGCGGGGCGGGGGCGACGCGCCCGAACGTGTTTCTGGTCGGCGATCCCAAACAGTCGATCTATCGCTTCCGTCGCGCCGAGCCCAAGCTATTCACGGCGGCGGCAGAATATTTCGAACGAGATTTTGGTGCGCTGCGCATCGGCAACGCGCATACCTTCCGCAATGCGCAGGGCGTGGTCGATGTTGTGAATGCCGTCTTCGCCGATGTGCCGGGATTTACGCAGCAAACGGCCGAGCGCAGCGACAGCAATGCGTGGCCCGCACGCATCGAAGTGTTGCCGCTGATTCCTGTGCCGCCAAAGGAAGATGCGGCGGCAGATGAATTGGTCATGCGACACCCGCTCGCCGAACCGCGCATTGACGCAGAGGATTTGCGGCGCGCCGAAGAGGCGGAATTGCTGGCAACGCGCATCAACGAGATCGTGGGTAGCTGGCAGGTGCGTGGCAAACATGGCGAGCGCACTGCGCGCTATGCCGATGTGCTGATCCTCACACGGCGCAAGACGCAGCTGGCGACTTACGAGGCAGCCTTGCGCGCGGCGGGCATTCCCTTTGTGAGTCCGGGGCAGGGCGGTTTGCTTGCAACGCTGGAAGCGCAGGACTTGCTCGCGGTATTGCGCTTTCTAGCCGACCCCGCGGACAACATCCGCCTGGCCCACACGCTGCGTACGCCAGCGTTCAACTTGTCGAACGAAGATCTGCTGGCGATTTCGGCGGAGCCGGGGGTGTGGTGGCCTGCGCTGCAGCGGCTGGCGAAGTCGGATCATTCCGATAGCAACATCTCCATCCAGCGTGCAGCCCGTCTGCTCTCTGCATGGATGGAAGCGTCGGCCTATCTGCCAGCGCATGACCTTATCGACCGCATCTTCCACGAGTCGGACTGGTTCGCGCGCTGTCGTGCAGCGGTGCCAGCCGCACTGTGGCCGGGCGTGCATGCCAACCTCGAAGCCTTGCTGGAACTGGCGCTGAACGTGGATGCCGGGCGCTACCCGAGCTTGACGCGCTTTGTCGATGAGTTGCGACGCCTCTCCAGTTCAGACGAGGAAGCGCCCGATGAAGGCCTGGTGGCAACCGCCGGCGGCGAGGCGGACAGCGGCCGCGTGCGCATCATGACGATTCATGGCGCCAAGGGGCTGGAGGCCCCTATCGTGTGGCTGATCGACGCCAACTCGCCCCCCAAGAGCGGCGAAGGCTACGGTGTCGCCATGCAATGGCCGGAAGACGCGCGCGCGCCGCAGCACTTTTCGTTGCTGGGCCGTCTGGGCGAAGCCGGGCCGAGCCGCGCAGCGCTGCTCGAAGCGGAAAAGCTTGCCGCCGAACGCGAGGAACTGAATCTGTTGTACGTGGCGATCACGCGGGCCGAGCAGGTGCTGATCGTCAGCGGCATCGAACCGGCACGCACGCAGAATTCGCCAACGGCATGGAAGCGCCTGGCTGAGGCCATGTCGCGGATGGGGGCGGAACAAGGCTCAGCGGGCAAGCTGCCGAACGTATCGGGCGCAGCTCCGCTCTCCAGGGAGACCATCGCACCTGTCTGCGCCAGCGCCAGCGCGTCTGTCCGGCAAGTGCCAAAGATAGGCGAGCAGTTGCGCAAGCTACTCGTTCAGGCACCGAAGAGCGAAGAGGGCATGGCTTTCGGGCGAGAAATGCATGCCTGGCTCGAGGCCTCGTTATCAGGTTTGCCCTTACCCCAGGTTGCCGATGAGATCCTGCGTAGCGCGCAGTCCATCCTGACTCGTCCTTCGCTGCAGCGCTTCTTCGATCCCGCTCAATACTTGCGCGCCGTGAATGAGGGAAGCTTCCTGGCCGCAGCTGGCGAGCTCAAGCGCATTGATCGCTGGGTCGAGTTCAAGGATGAAGTCTGGGTGCTCGATTACAAGAGCGGCAGCGCTGCCAGCTCTCCAATTGTGCAATACCGCACACAAGTGGCTGATTACCGGCGTGCCTTGCAGCCTTTTGCAAAGGGTCGGCCAGTCAAGGCTCTATTGATATTTACCGACGGCAGTGAGCTTGAGCTCGCTTTCGTCGATGGTGAGTGACGGTCTTTATGGGTACCCTGAATCGTTCGCATGCAATACCATTCGTAGCTATCGCGTCAATCAGGCGCTCTGTTGATCTGGCGATGTAGAGGAATAGGGGAGAAGGAAATGCTGGTTAGTGAAATCCTCGCGGTCAAGGGTAATGTGCTTTACACCGTGGGCCCACAGCACACCTTGCAGGAGGCCGTAACGACAATGACCGAACTGGATATCGGTTCGGTGGTCGTCGTTGAAGATGGCAAAATGGTCGGCTTGCTGACCTTCCGCGAGATGCTTAGTGCGCTGAAGCGTGTTGGCATGAACTGGCGTGAAGCCAAGGTGGCGGGCGCCATGATGGCCAAGCCGGTAGTCGCAACGCCGGATATGGAGGTGGAAGAATTGCAACGTCTCATCGTTCAGCACCACCAGCGCTATCTGCCAGTCATGGATGGCGAGGTACTGCAAGGTGTTTTGTCTTTCCATGACGTGGCGCGCGCCATGCTTGAAGAGAAAAACTTCGAGAACAAGATGCTCAAGAGCTACATCCGTAACTGGCCCGAAGATGATGAAAAGTCAGGCGAGGGCAAGGCCACCGCGGGTTGAATTCAGTTCTCAGGTATTTCAGCCATTAAGGCCCTGATCGGTAGGGCAGTAGAAAAATATAAAACCCGTCCGCGATGACGGAGGAGACAACAGTGGAAAAGGTTTGGCTGAAAAGCTACCCGCCGGGAATTCCTGCGGAGGTTGATGTCGACGAGTTTTCTTCGCTCGGCGACTTGTTCGAACGTAGTGCGGCCCGCTGGCCGAATCGAGCTGCCTATATCAACATGGGCAAATCGCTCAGTTATAGCGAGCTCGATCATCTCTCTAGTCAGTTCGCCGCCTGGCTGCAATCCACGCTGAATCTGCCTACGGGTACGCGCGTGGCACTGATGATGCCCAATGTGCTGCAATACCCGATCAGCATGTTCGGCGCATTGCGCGCAGGCTACACCGTCGTCAATTGCAATCCGCTGTACACGCCGCGTGAGCTTGAACATCAGCTCAATGATTCCGGTGCCGAAGTCATCGTGATTCTCGAGAACTTCGCGCATACGCTGACGGCAGTCATCGCCAATACCAAGATCAAGCACGTGGTCGTTACCAGTTTGGGCGCCATGCTGGGCGGGCTCAAGGGCACCGTTGTCGACCTGGCCGTACGTCACGTCAAGAAACTCGTACCTGCCTGGTCCTTGCCTGGCCACATACGCTTTGCTGCGGCCTTGCAGTCTGGCTCGCGCCATAGCTTGCGCAAAGTTCCTGTGACGCACGAGGACATCGCGTTTCTGCAATACACCGGCGGTACTACCGGTGTAGCGAAGGGCGCGATGCTTACGCACGGCAACATCATCGCCAACCTGCAACAGGCCCATGCCTGGATCAAGCCGCGCATCGATGATGGTGTCGAGCTGATCATCACAGCGCTGCCGCTCTATCACATTTTCTCGCTGACGGCGAACTGCCTCACCTTCGTCAAGATCGGCGCGACCAATGTGCTGATCACCAATCCGCGAGACATTCCGGGCTTCGTCAAAGAGCTGAGCAAGCACCATTTCTCGGTAATCACGGGCGTCAATACGCTATTTAACGCGCTTCTGAACAACGAGGACTTCGCAAAGCTGGATTTCTCCGGACTCAAATGTACATTGGGCGGGGGCATGGCAGTACAGCAGGCTGTCGCTGAAAAGTGGCAGAAGGTCACCGGAGGCACGCTACGCGAGGCCTACGGGCTGACTGAGACTTCGCCCGCGGTATGTATCAACCCTATCGATCTCGATCACTTCAATCATTCCATCGGCTTGCCACTGCCCTCGACCGACATCTCGATCCGTGACGATGAAGGCCACGAGCTGGGCTTGGATCAGGCAGGAGAGTTGTGCGTACGTGGGCCGCAGGTCATGAAGGGTTATTACCAGCACCCTGATGAAACCGCCAAGATCATGACGGCAGACGGATTCTTGCGTACCGGTGACATCGCCACCATGGATGAAAAGGGCTTTATCCGCATCGTCGACCGCAAGAAGGACATGATTCTCGTGTCGGGTTTCAACGTGTATCCAAACGAGGTCGAGGACGTGATTGCAACGCATCCGGGGGTACTCGAAGTCGCGGCGATTGGCGTGCCAGACGAGCGTTCTGGCGAAGCGGTCAAGGTATTTGTCGTACGCAAGGACAAGGCTTTAACCGCCGAAGACTTGATTGCTCACTGCAAAGCCAATCTGACCGGCTACAAGGTGCCGCGCCTATTTGAGTTCCGCGAGGAGTTGCCAAAAACCAACGTCGGAAAAATTCTGCGTCGTGCTTTGCGTGATGAACAGCAGAAGAAAACGGCTTGATCGCTGAAAGCAAGCGGGAGCGCAGCTTGGAAGCATCCGGACACAACATGCCTTGTAGGAAACACTGAAAAAGCTGTGAAATATCCACGGCTTCCGATGGGATGGCACCACTTGTCTTCCTTGCAGGACGTCGAGTTCTGTGCTTGAATGCAAACGCGTTTCTCACTTCTGTTTGGCTAATTACTCGTGAACTCCATCTTCTCCTCGACGCTACCCGCTCTTACCGCACTCGTTGCGGTATCTGTCGTTGTAGTACGCGTAGTAGGTGTAGGCGGCAACGCGCCGTAACGGGGACGAGTCAGACTCAAGGATTTCAACCCCGCCGGCGCAAGCCGGGCGGGGTTTTTTCTTTTCTGACTCATCAAGAATCCCCCGCCCGAATAATCCAGCAGCGAAGCAACGCTTTGCGCACGGACATTGCCTTGGTTACTCGGAGAGCTTGGTATGCATCACACGAAAATGAAACTGACGGGCGCGCAGCTCGTTGTCAGGTTGCTTGAACAACAGGGCATCACCACGGTAGCAGGCATTCCGGGAGGCGCGGCGTTGCCGCTGTACGATGCCTTCGCCGAGCGCGACACGATCCGCCACGTACTGGCGCGACACGAGCAGGGCGCTGGTTTCATCGCCCAGGGCATGGCGCGCGCCAGTGGCAAGGCGGCAGTTTGTATGGCTTCCAGCGGCCCAGGTGCGACGAATCTGGTTACTGCGATTGCTGACGCCAAGCTCGATTCGATTCCGCTGGTGTGTATCACCGCCCAAGTGCCGCAAGCCATGATTGGTACCGACGCCTTCCAGGAGGTGGATACCTACGGCATCTCCATTCCGATTACGAAACATAACTATCTCGTGCGCAATGTTGCTGACCTGCTGCACGTGATTCCCGAAGCTTTCCGTCTTGCCGAGTCCGGCCGTCCCGGCCCGGTGTGGGTCGATATTCCCAAGGACGTGCAGAGCGCCTCCATCGAGATCGAAGCCTTGCCGGAACCTGGCCGCCCCGCTGCGGCACCGGAGGTTGATCCGGACGAGGTGCGTCGAGCGGCCGAACTCATCAATGCGGCCAAAGCGCCTGTGCTGTATCTCGGCGGCGGCATCATCAATGCCAACGCTTCAGCGCAAGCCATCCTGCTTGCTGAACAAGCTGGCCTACCGACCACCATGACGCTGATGGGGCTCGGCGCCATGCCGTCCGACCATCCACTCTCGCTGGGTATGCTGGGCATGCATGGCGCGGCCTACACGAACTACATCCTGCAGGAGTCCGATCTGCTGATCGTGCTTGGTGCCCGCTTCGATGACCGAGCCATCGGCAAGGCCGAGAAATTCTGTCCGGATGCGGCCATCATTCACATCGACATCGATCCAGCTGAACTGGGCAAGATCAAGCGTCCGCATGTGGGCATCTGCGGCGACGTCGGCAAGGTACTGGAAACCCTGCTGCCGCTCGTGCAGGTTCAATTGCGCAAGCCTTGGTTGGCGCGCATGAACGAGCTGCGCGAGGCACATCCACTCAAGACGCCAGATGTGGAAAACGCGCGCAGTCCCTATGGCCTGATCGCAGCTGTTGCGGAAGCGCTCGACGACGATGCCTTCATCGCTACAGATGTGGGCCAGCACCAGATGTGGGTGGCGCAGGCGTATCCGATCAATCGTCCGCGCCAGTTGCTTACCTCGGGCGGTCTCGGCACGATGGGTTTCGGCATGCCAGCGGCGCTGGGCGCAGCGATTGCGCAACCGGAAAGTACTGTCGTGTGCTTCTCGGGCGACGGCAGCCTGAAGATGAACATCCAGGAGTTCGCCACGATGGCTGATGAGCAGGCAAACGTAAAAGTGATCCTGATGAACAACCAGACACTGGGCATGGTGTACCAGCAGCAGGACATGCTCTATGACAAACGCTTCTTCGCGGTGAATTACAAGACACGTACGGATTTCGTGAAGATCGCCGAGGGCTTCGGCATCGGCGCCCTTGATCTCGACAAGGCAGACGACCCTCGTGCAGCTCTGACCGAAGAGCTCAATCGCCGCGGCCCCTGCCTGATCCACTGTTCAATTGATGTGGAGGCGAAAGTTCTGCCTTTCGTGCCGCCCGGCAAGTCCAACGTCGAAATGATCGGAGGCTGAGATGAGTATCGCAACTACCATGAATGTGAAAGAAGCTACCGCGGACCGCGGTTGTTTTGCCAAAGCAGTTCTGGAACTCACTGTGCACAATCACCCAGGCGTCATGTCGCACGTCTCCGGACTCTTTGCGCGGCGTGCTTTCAATGTAGAAGGCATCCTGTGCATGCCGGTTGGCGACGGCACGCAAAGCCGTATCTGGCTTCTGGTGCGCGAAGATGAGCGGTTGCCGCAGATGGTCAGTCAGGTTGCCAAGCTTGAAGACGTGCTGTCCGTTGCGCGCCATGGCGCGGATCATCGCGTCTTCGAGCAGCTGGAGTCTTTCTTCGTGTAATTATTGCAACGGGGCTTTCTCCCGCATGACGTGAACAACACCAGGGCTCACAAAGCGATTTGTGAGCCCTGTTTTTTTTGCGCAGGTGCCGTCGTGGCTCTGCTCGAGGCCGGCCTGTCCGGCGTGTTAAAATTGCCGTCTTACTGGGCCCGCGCGCCCATCACCCGTCATTAGGAATCGCCTCCATGTCAGGCAGCACAATCGGCACGCTCTTTACCGTTACCTCTTTCGGCGAATCGCACGGTGCAGCCATCGGCTGTGTCGTCGATGGCTGCCCGCCCGGATTGACGCTCAGCGAGGCCGACATTCAGCAAGAGCTGGATCGCCGCAAGCCCGGCACCTCGCGTCACGTCACCCAGCGCAAGGAGCCCGACACAGTCGAGATTCTTTCTGGCGTGTTCGAAGGCAAGACGACCGGAACGCCGATTGCACTGCTGATCCGCAATCAGGATCAGCGCAGCGGCGATTACTCCAAGATCATGAATACCTTCCGCCCGGGTCATGCGGACTACGCTTACGCACACAAGTACGGCGTGCGTGATTACCGCGGTGGTGGTCGTTCCTCTGCGCGTGAAACGGCCGTGCGTGTTGCTGCGGGGGCGATTGCGAAGAAGTGGCTGAGCGAAAAATTCGGCATCGTGATTCGCGGCTGGATGAGCCAACTCGGCGAGATAAAGATTCCGTTTGTGGCTTGGGCGCATGTAACGGAGAACGCCTTCTTCGCGCCTAACGCCGACATCGTGCCGCAGCTTGAAGCCTATATGGACCAGATTCGCAGCGAGCGCGACTCCATCGGTGCGCGCATCGAAGTGATTGCCACGAATGTGCCGCCGGGCTGGGGCGAACCGGTCTATGATCGTCTTGATGCTGATATCGCCTACGCAATGATGAGCATCAATGCTGTGAAAGGGGTCGAGATCGGCGACGGTTTCGATACGGTGGCGCAACGCGGCAGCCATCACGGTGACGAACTGACGCCGGCAGGCTTCATGTCGAATCACGCCGGTGGTGTGCTTGGTGGCATTTCGTCCGGTCAGGACATCCGCGTAGCGATGGCGATCAAGCCGACGTCGTCCATTCCGCAGGAACGTCGCTCAGTCGACAAGAACAATGAGCCGATCATGATGATGACTACCGGCCGCCACGACCCATGCGTCGGCATTCGCGCGACGCCGATTGCCGAAGCCATGCTGGCGCTGGTGCTGATCGACCATGCTTTGCGTCAGCGCGCGCAGAACGCTGACATCACGCCCGATGCACCGCGCATCGCCGGCCTTGCTCCGGATGGCAAGCAAGACGTACCTTCACCCGAGGATTGAGCAGATGCCAACGAAATCATCAGGACAACGCATTTTCGGATTCGTGAGCAGCCTGGCGGCGCTGTTTCTGGTGACGGCCTGCCAGACCATCCAGACGACTCAGCCGGGCGCTGTGGGTGTCACGCGGACGCAATCCATCATGGGCGATCACGCTCAGGGTACGCTTGAGATGAATCAGGAGTCTGCGCTGGCCTATACGACAACCGTCAAGGACGCGCAGAAGAAAAATCAGCTCAATCCCGATAAGGCACAGACCGAGCGCGTGCGCCGTATTGCCGACCGGCTGATCCCTCAAGTTGTTGTCTTCCGCCCTGATGCACGCAGCTGGGCTTGGGAGGTCAATGTCATCGAGAGCAAGGAAATCAATGCCTGGTGCATGCCCGGCGGCAAGATTGCTGTGTTCACCGGTTTGATCGATCAGCTCAAACTGACTGACGATGAGCTGGCTGCCGTCATTGGTCACGAGATATCACATGCCTTGCGCGAACATGCGCTGGAACGCAAACCGCGAGTGCTTGCAGCGCAGGTCGGAAGCATGGGCTTGCTGATCGGCGGTGCATTCATGGGTATCGATATTCCTCCGGACCTTGCAAACTCTGCGTCGATGGCCGCACTCGCTCTGCCTAACTCACGCGAGCAGGAGAGTGAAGCAGATCGCATGGGGCTGGAGTTGGCGGCACGTGCGGGCTTCGATCCGCGCGGAGCGGTGACGCTGTGGCAGAAGATGGGGCAGGCGGGCGGCAGTGCTCCGCCGAAAATTCTGTCTTCACATCCGCCAAGCGAGGAGCGTCAAGCCGACTTGCGTGCAACGAGTCAGGTTGTGATGCCGCTCTACGAAGAGGCTCGCAGAAACGGCGCTGGCCGTTGAGTGATGGTCGGCCTTGAGATAATCATGGCTTCATTCGGGATGTGTGGACACGCTTGCGTTTTTTTGCGGAAATTCTTCACAGAGGCGCTCCCCGAATGACCACTCCTTGCGTTTTAGTTGAAGGGTTTGAGTCCCGCATTCGGGCTGACCACACTGAACCTCATCTACCTCTGCAAGGCGAATCTCAGTCTGTTTCTTGAATACGGCTGGATGGTGTTGCGTGACGCAGCCTTGCAACAGCTCTTCAGATTGCAGGCTTATGGCGCCTGTTGTTTTACGTCGTCTTCAAATGCTGTGGGCACCAGTTGGTGACCTTCTTCATCCACAAAAATAGAATACGGGGACGGCCCGCTTTCATTTGCGAGCCCATAAATTAGTCTGTACTTGCGTTGTACTGACAAACCCTTGCACACAAGGCTTTTCGTAGAGTGCGTGCTGCGCTAAAGTTCGAGTCTGACTGCGACATTGCGGTTTGCTGAAGGCTGGCCGAAATCCCGCAAGTCCGGCGCTACGCACGTTACGGCGCCCTGAATAGCATTATTGATGATGATCCTGGACGCACACATCGTTGCACAATATGAAACCACCGCCGCAATGGCTGGTGGTGGTGCCACGTCCACGGTTACCACCACCAAAACGACTAAAACCGTTACTGGATAGTTTCGCCTGTGTCTCCGCTCGAGTTCCCGCCGGCGGCGGGCCAGGCGGATCAAGATCACCCGGGCGGGGACTTTTGTTCAAAAGGAAATACAAGTGAGTGCATTGCGAGTAGGTTTTGTTGGCTGGCGCGGCATGGTCGGTTCCGTACTGATGCAACGCATGCGTGAAGAGAAGGATTTCGCGCACATCGAGCCCGTTTTCTTCACCACATCCAATGTCGGCGGCCAAGGGCCGGATGTTGGCACCAATGTGGCGGCATTGAAGGATGCAAAGTCGATCGATGACCTGCGCCAGATGGATGTGGTGCTGACCTGCCAGGGCGGGGATTACACCAATGAAGTCTTCCCGCAATTGCGCGCCACAGGCTGGAATGGCTACTGGATTGATGCAGCTTCGTCGCTGCGTATGAAGGACGACGCCATCATCGTGCTCGACCCTGTCAATCGCAAAGTGATCGACGAAGGTCTGTCACGAGGCGTGAAGAACTACATCGGTGGCAACTGTACTGTCAGTCTGATGCTTATGGCATTGGGGGGTCTGTTCGAAAACGACCTGATCGAGTGGGCGACGTCCATGACGTATCAGGCTGCTTCGGGTGCAGGCGCGCAGAACATGCGCGAGCTGATTTCGCAGATGGGCCGCATCCATGGTTCCGTTGCGGATCTGTTGGCCGATCCAGCCTCGGCGATTCTCGATATCGACCGCAAGGTTGCCGAGACCATTCGCAGCGATGAATTCCCGACCAAGAACTTCCGTAACACAGCGCTCGCTGGCAGTCTGATCCCATGGATCGACGTGCCTTACGAGAATGGTCAGAGCAAGGAAGAGTGGAAGGGCGGGGCAGAGTGCAACAAGATTCTCGGCAAGCCAGCTTTCCGTACGCCGGGCAGCGTACCGATCGATGGTTTGTGCGTGCGCATCGGCGCAATGCGTTGCCACAGTCAGGCGATGACTATCAAGCTGCGCCGGGATGTGCCGTTGGATGAAGTGTCTGAAATGCTTGGCAAGGCAAATGACTGGGTGCGTGTGGTTCCGAACGATCGCGAGCGCACCGAGCGTGAGCTGACGCCTGCTGCAGTGACCGGTCATCTGCATGTTCCAGTCGGTCGGCTGCGCAAGCTGGCGATGGGCGGCGAGTATCTGACAGCATTCACTGTTGGCGACCAATTGCTTTGGGGAGCCGCAGAACCACTGCGTCGAATGCTGCGCATCCTGATCGAGCGCTGATGCTGAATATGAAGGCGGAGCAAGTCGCTCCGCCGGTTTAGATATTGACTTGTACAAAAACAACAATAGAGGGGCTTAGTCGGCTGTATTCAGGTAATGGATGAGCTTGCGGCGATAACTCATTGATGTTATTTTGAACTTTACTATAACCACAACCCCGGCTGCCCTTCAGGCTATGCCGCACGAAGCGTTATGAAAAAATCGTTACTTCGTAACACCCTTTTGGCAGCAATGATTGCGTCAATTTCTGGCGGCGCAGGTGCCGCAGGACTAGGGCGCATCAACGTTCTCAGCTCTCTGGGACAACCCTTGCGTGCAGAAGTCGAAATTGCTGCGACGCCGGATGAGCTGGAGGCAATGTCGGCAAAAGTGGCCACGCCGGAAGCACATGCTAGAGCGAACATTGAGTATGCGGGCGAACTCACTGCAGTGCGCATGAGCATTGAACGTCGGGCTGGCGGCGGTGCGGTGGTCAAAATCTCCTCTGATCGTGCATTCAACGAGCCGTTTGTGGACATGCTTGTTGAGCTGAATTGGGGTGGTGGTCGCATTCTGCGCGAGTACACCTTCCTGCTGGATCCGACCGAAGCGGCGGCTGTAAAACCGCTGCCGCAAATCAGCGAACCTGCTATTCGCAGTGAAAAGGCTCCTGTTGGTCAGGCTTCTTCTGCCACACCCAAAACAGCACGTGCGGCTGAACCTGCGACAGCTCCACGCAGCGCCAAACCTGCCAAAGCAGCCACAGCGGAGCGCACAGCCGCAGCTCCCGTCTCGACGGAAAAATCCGGTGACTACACCGTCCGTCAAGGGGACTCTGCTTCTTCAATTGCGACGCGCCTGAAACCTGTCGAAGTGACGCGCGATCAGATGATGGCAGCGTTGTATCAGAACAATCAGTCTGAATTCGGTGGCGGCAATATCAATCGTCTGCGTGTCGGCCAAGTCCTGAAAGTACCAACAGCTGCTGAAGCGGCAGCGATTGATAAGGCCGAGGCGCGTCAGATCATTGTCAAGGCATCAAGCTTCGAAGGACTTAAGCAGGAGGTTGGTGCAACCGTTGCGAAGGGTCCTGCCAAGGAAGCTGCCAACACACAGACGGGCAGTGGCAAGGTGGCTCCGAAGGTGGAAGAAAAAGCGGCGTCTACCGCACAGTCCAAGGATCAGTTGAAGATCAGTAAGGCGCCCGGTGACAAAGCTGCAGGCGCTGCAGATGGCAGCAAGGCTGCAAGTCGTATTCAGACACTGGAGGAAGATGTTGCCGCACGCGAAAAGGCGCTGAAGGAAGCAAATTCGCGTACTGCAGAGCTTGAAAAGAACGTCAAGGAGCTCGAAAAACTGGTGCAGATGAAGAGCCAGAGTCTGGCCGATCTGCAGAAGCAGGCTGAAGCAGGGGCCAAGGCCGCGGTGAAGATGACGAAGGCTGAAAAGGCTGCTGCGGAGAAAGCCGAGAAGACCGCAGCTGCAGAAAAAGCCAAGGCAGAAAAGCTGGCCGCCGCTGAGCAGGCAAAGGCCGACAAACTGGCCGCAGAGGAAAAGATTGCGGCTGACTTGGCCGCTGCGGAAAAGGCCGCTCAAGAGAATATAGCTGCCGAGAAAGCTGCTGCCGAAGCCGCTGTGGCGCCGTCGGCTCCGATTGTGGACGTCGCGTCGGCTCCAGCTTCGGCGGTAGAACCTTCGACGCCTCCCGTGCAAGCACCGGCCCCTGTAGTCGCCGCAGCGTTGCCTGCGGCAGAAGACGACAGCGGAATTTTTGCGAATCCTCTCACGCTTGGCGCCTTGGGCTTGGCTGTTCTTGGTGCCGGTTATGTGGTGCTGCGCAACCGTCGTCGCAGTAATGCAAACAGCGGCATGACGTCGATGAGCGAAGTTTCCACCAGCCCGAATTCCGTATTTGGCAATGCGGGTGGTCAGACTGTGGACACCGGTACAAGCGTGTTGCATACGGACTTCAGCCAATCTGGCCTGTCTGCCATCGATACTGACGAAGGTGTTGATCCTGTCGCAGAGGCTGATGTGTACATGGCTTATGGCCGTGATGCACAGGCCGAAGAAATTCTGTTGGATGCACTGAAAAACGACCCTAGTCGTATCGCGATTTATCTAAAGTTGCTAGAAATCTACGCACAACGTCGTAGCGTCAAGCAGTTCGAAAATATTGCGACCGATCTCTTTACGCAAACTGGCGGTGCAGGTGATGACTGGGCTAAGGCGGGAGCGCTGGGGGCTCGCCTCGATCCAGGCAACCCTCTCTACGGCTCCAGCAACAACACAACGGTCATCATCCCACCAGAAGTCGTGCCGGCGGCTGCGCCTGTGGCTCCGGCGCCCGAGCCGGCTCCGGCCGCGCCGATCGGGGTGAGTTTTGGCACAAACAACGTGTCACAGATGCGTGCAACATGGACCGTGCCTGGCGAGATTTCCCAATTTACAGGAGCCGGCGATAACGACGCTCCGCTGCTCGCTCCCGAGCCACCGGAAGATCTGATCACGACATCGCCCGAACCTCTTAACCTCGATTTCAATCTGGATCTGGAGTTGCCGGAAGGCGAGGAGCCAGAAACTCAAATCGAGGCTCGCAAAGAGGATGATGTACCTCTGGCGCCCAAGCCTGTTGCATCGGCTCCACTCGAGTTCGATCTCGATATGGATCCGTTTGGTGCACAACCTGTCAGTACGCCAGTCGCTGCCTCGCAGCACCTGGCAGCGGAAGCTGCGGTCGACCAGGCTATGCAGGCTTTGAGTGAAACCGACGCGGACATGGGGATTGAGCGCGCCATGGACCGCACCTCTCTGTCAGTCGTTGATCTGGAAAAAACCAACTTCGAGAGTAGTCTGCTCGATTTTGACTTCGAGCTTGGCGAGGACACGAATGTTTCCCGCAGCAATATGGATCTGTCCGATATCAGTCTGCGTACCGATGCAGGACTTGGCCAGGCGCCCGCACCAACACCTTCGCGGCAGCAAGCTGAGGTTGTAGATACTGCGGCTGCTTCACGGCCCGCTGTTGGCTCGATCGATGTTCATGACGAAGTGAGCACCAAGCTGGAGTTAGCGAGGGCCTACGAGGAAATGGGCGACGTTGAAGGAGCGCGAGAACTGCTGGAAGAAGTCATGGCGGACGGCGCTGATCAACAGAGGCAGATGGCGCAAGCCATTCTGGCGCGAATTGCCTGAGTCCCTAATGGCAGACCTCGCGCCCTGCGTAAGGTCCGCGTGGAGCTAGTACCTCATCCGGCCGTCCTAGTGACGGCCGGTTTGTTTTTCTGCCTGACTTGCAGGTTTGTACTGGATCATTTACGTGTCGCGCATAGTTCTGTCCATCGAGTATGACGGGAGTGGCTTCGAGGGCTGGCAGTCGCAGCCGCATGGCCGCACCGTGCAGGACGTATTGCAGACGGCCATTGCCGAAATAGCAGGACACGAGATTGCCCTGTCTTGTGCAGGCCGCACCGATACGGGCGTGCATGCCACTGTTCAGATCGCCCATTTCGACACGGATATGACCCGTCCATTGAGTGCGTGGGTGCGTGGTGTCAATGCGCACTTGCCGGGTACTGTTTGTGTACGGTGGGCGCAGGAAGTGGATGACAGCTTTCACGCCCGCTTTTCTGCGTATGCGCGTCGTTATCGTTACGTGCTGCTGAATCGTCCGGTACGCCCGGCAATTCTCGCTGGCAAAGTGGGTTGGCAGCATGCACCGTTGAACTTGCCACGCATGCAGGACGCAGCGCATCACTTGCTTGGCGAACATGATTTTTCTGCGTTTCGTGCTGCCCAGTGCCAGGCGAACAGCCCAGTTCGGGTCCTGAACCTGGCTTCCGTGCGAAGAGTGGGTGATCTGATCGTGTTCGACTTCGAAGCCAATGGCTTCTTGCATCACATGATCCGCAATCTGGTTGGCGCGCTGATTTTTATCGGTAAGGGTGAGGCTGAAAGTGCCTGGATGGCTGAGCTCCTGAAGATGAAGGACCGGCAGCTCGCACCACCGACTTTCTCGCCAGCAGGCTTGTATCTGTGTGGGGTCAGCTACCCCGATCGCTGGCATCTGCCCGGCGAGGGACGTATCATCGCAACCCCCGCAATCGTCTTGCAAACGCCATGAATACTCGCACCCGAGTCAAGATCTGCGGCCTGACGCGTGAGGAAGACCTGGACGCAGCCGTCAATGCGGGTGCCGATGCGCTTGGCTTCGTCTTCTATGCGCCCAGCCCCCGATACGTCAGCATCGAGCGTGCTGCAGCCTTGTGCCAACGTGTGCCACCTTTTGTTACGGTGACGGGTCTCTTCGTGAATGCAGAGGAACGCTACGTTCGTCAACACCTCGACGCCTTGCCACTGACGAGTCTGCAGTTTCATGGTGACGAGGTGGCCAGTCAGTGCAATGGGTATGGCCTACCCTATATCAAGGCCGCCCGGGTCAAGGCAGGGGTCGATCTGTTAAACTACGCGGCTTCGTTTCCGGACGCCCGTGGCATCTTGCTTGATGCTTGGGTCGAAGGCTATGGCGGTGGTGGCAAGACTTTCGACTGGGATCTGATCCCGCAGAACTTGCCCTTGCCATTGATCCTATCTGGCGGACTCGATGCGCAAAACGTGGCTGAAGCGATCCATCGTGCGCAACCGTGGGCTGTCGATGTGAGCAGTGGTGTTGAAGCCACGCCGGGCCCCAAGGGAATTAAAGACGCTGCGCGTATTGTGGCGTTCATGAAAGCAGTGGCTGGAGCAAACAATGCAGATCGGTGACATTCCCTATGACTTGCCTGATGACCGCGGGCATTTCGGTCCTTATGGCGGCATCTTTGTCGCAGAGACGCTGATCCCTGCGCTGGAAGAATTGCGTGCGGCTTACGCAGTCAGCCAGAACGACCCGGAATTCCAGGCCGAATTTGCCTATGAACTCAAGCATTTCGTCGGTCGCCCGAGCCCGATCTATCACGCCAAGCGTTGGTCGGGCCTCCTCGGTGGCGCACAGATCTACCTCAAGCGCGAAGACCTGAATCACACCGGCGCTCACAAGGTTAATAACTGCATCGGTCAAGCATTGTTGGCGCGTCGCATGGGCAAGCCACGCGTGATCGCCGAGACCGGAGCAGGGCAACATGGCGTCGCCACGGCAACTGTCGCCGCACGCTACGGCATGGAGTGCGTGGTATACATGGGTGCAGAAGACGTCAAGCGTCAGGCCGCCAATGTCTACCGCATGAAGTTGCTCGGTGCGACGGTCGTGCCGGTGAACTCCGGTTCACGCACACTAAAAGACGCGCTCAACGAAGCGATGCGCGATTGGGTGACGAACGTTGCCAATACTTTTTACATCATCGGCACGGTCGCCGGCCCGCATCCTTATCCTATGATGGTGCGCGACTTCCAGTCCATCATTGGCACGGAATGCCTCGAACAGATGCCTGCACTGGTCGATCGCCAACCTGACTACGTCATTGCCTGTATCGGTGGTGGGTCGAATGCCATGGGCATCTTCCATCCTTATATTCCGCATACTGACGTGAAGCTCGTTGGTGTCGAAGCTGCAGGTCATGGTCTGGATTCAGGCATGCATGCCGCATCGTTGACGGCGGGCAAGCCAGGCGTGTTGCATGGCAATCGAACTTATTTGCTGCAAGATGAAGACGGCCAGATCATCGAGACCCATTCGATTTCTGCTGGTCTGGACTATCCGGGTGTGGGCCCGGAGCACGCATGGCTCAAGGATACGACGCGCGCGCAGTACGTCAGCGTGACTGACGATGAAGCGCTCAAGGCCTTCCATGATCTGTGTCATTACGAAGGCATCATTCCTGCGCTGGAATCCTCACATGCACTGGCTTATGCCGCGAAACTGGCGCCGACCCTGCCTGCCGACAAGGTGCTGCTGGTGAACCTGTCAGGTCGTGGTGACAAGGACATGCACACCGTGGCGGAGAAATCCGGCATCCAGTTCTGAACGATATTTATCTGCACAGGCCCTCGCAGCATTGCTGTCGAGGGCCTGTTGCTTGAGTGGAAAAGCATAAATGTCACGTATAGCAAGCGCGTTCAAGCGTCTCGAAAGCGAAGGCCGCAAGGCGCTGATCCCTTATTTCACCGCAGGCGATCCTGATCTTGCATCGGTGCTGCCGATCATGCGCGAGATGGTTGCCGCCGGAGCGGATGTCATCGAACTCGGCGTCCCGTTTTCGGACCCGATGGCCGAAGGCCCGACGATCCAGCGTGCCATGGAGCGTGCTCTGGCCAACAAGGTCAGCATGCGGCAGGTGCTGGAGTGCGTTCGCGAATTTCGCAAGACCGATAATAAGACGCCCGTTGTACTGATGGGCTACGCCAATCCTGTCGAAGCCATGGGGGCAGAGCGCTTTGCCGACCTGGCGCGCGATGTGGGCCTTGATGGCGTGCTGCTGGTCGACTATCCGCCGGAAGAATGCCAAGACTATTCGGTATTGTTGAAGAGCCGCGGTCTTGACCCGATTTTCCTG
>DATIDV010000026.1:0-38194 GCA_035456105.1 Rhodocyclaceae bacterium
AAGTTCCCGACTTCGTAGGCGCCGATATCCCAGGGCTCGGCAATCAGCTTCACGCGGCTGAGCACGGGGTCCTGCGCGATGACATCGAAGAACGTTGCCGATGACTGGAACATGCCGCTGTTGCGACCGAGCACCGCAGCCAGATCGAAACGGAAGCCGTCTACGTGCATAACCTCGACCCAGTATCGCAGCGAGTCCATCACAAAACGGATGACATGCGCATTGCCAAGATTCAGGCTGTTGCCCGTGCCGGTGTAGTTGTTGTAATAGCGCCCGGGCTGCGGGCCGGGGCCGCTGAGACTGTAGTAGGTCGGGTTGTCGATGCCGCGGAAGCATACCGTCGGCCCCATCTCGTTTCCTTCGGCCGAGTGGTTGTAGACCACGTCGAGAATGACCTCGATACCGGCGCTATGCAGCTCGCGTACCAGGGTCTTGAATTCGTGCGCAGCGCTTTGCGGGTTGCTGTGCGTGGAGTAGGCGCTGTCCGGCGCAAAGAAACCTATCGTGTTGTAGCCCCAGTAATTGGTCAGCCCTTTGCCCACCAGAAAGTCTTCGACATAGCACTCGTGCACGGGCAGGAGCTCGACTGCATTGATGCCCAGTGACTTGAGGTATGGAATCTTCTCGACGAAACCGAGATAGGTGCCCGGGTGTTTCACGCCCGAGGATGGGTGGGCCGTGAAGCCCTTGACGTGCACCTCGTAGATGACCAGACGTTCGAGCCTGTGACGGGGCGGCGCATCGTCGCCCCAGTCGAAGTGGTCGTCGACGACGACCGACTTGGGCACCAGCCTGCTGTTGTCGCGCGTATCCATGATCAGGTCGCGCTCCGCGGAGTTGCTGTCGTAGGCGAGCAGCAGATTGTCTGCGTTGCGGAACTTGCCCGACAGCGCACGGGCGTATGGGTCCATCAGTAGCTTGTGCGGATTGAAGCGGAAGCCGTAGCTTGGTGCGTAGTCGCCATCCACCCTAAAGCCATAGAGCTGGCCGGCCTTGAGCTCTTCCACCTGTACATGCCAGGTGAAGCGCGTGTAGGCCTCCATCGGAATCACGTCGGTCGCAGGTCCGTCCGGCCTATCGAAGAGCAGCAGCCAGGCGCTCTTCGCGTGTCGCGAATAGAGCGCGAAATTCACCCCCTGTGGCGTCAGCGTCGCGCCGAGCGGATGGCAGCTGCCTTCCTGCAGCCTGCGCGTGGTGTGCGGTTCGACTGGATTGCCCATAGCGCTCACCTCGGCCGAAGGAAACTTCATCCTAGGCAAGCCTTGGTCCTGCCGCAAAGGGTATGGGAATTCGGGTGGAGCCGCGCTCGGGTGGCAAACTCGCGGGGATAGGAGGGCGTGAAGTGAATGCGGGCCCTAGGTTTACCTATGGGGCCGCATCGTCAGGAGGAAATGATCAGAACGCGTAAGCCGCACCGAGATAGAGCTGCAGGATCTTCGACTTGGAGCTCGGTTCGTAGACGGTGAAACCGGGCCCTTCAATAGTGTTCGACTGGCCGTAGTGATACTGCATGTACTGCATCGAACCGAATACATGCCAAGCATTCGTGATCGCATAGTCCAGACCGACGTCGAGGATGAACAGCGGACGCTTGCCAAGATCGAACTTGTAATACGAAGAATGCTCAATGGCCATCTGGGCCTTGAACATGTAGCCAACGCTCAAATCCAGCGAGCCGACCAGTTTTGGCGTGAACGCATATTGCGACAACAGACCGACCGACACTGCGTCATGCGAATACATCTCGAGATAGCCGTATGGGTCCGACGAGGAATCACGCTCCCATTCGCGATAGTTGTAGGCTACGTAAGGTGTCAGCTGTGTGCTTAACCCAACCTGGAAACCCTTACCCAGCTTCAGTTGTGCATCTGTACTGCTGGTATGGGTTTCGCCGGTGTAAGGTGTCGTTGCACCTGAAGAGTACTGCAGGAAGCCATCGTAGTCGGCCATACCTTTAAAGTAGGCGTACGAGGCCTTGAAGTAGAGATCCTTGATGCCCAGACGATCCCCCTGCAGGCTGTAATGAGCTTTCAGCCCTGGCTGCGAGCCTTTTTCGGAGTCCAGAAAGCGTCCGGAACCGTCTTCCTCGACATAGTCGATATTCTGGCCGCCAAAGCTGAGGCCAATCTGGTTATTGACGGCCTTGATGCCAACTTCGGCGTGCGCGAGATTCAGGCTCAGCGCACCCACGATGGCAATCGTTATTACTTTCATTCTGTTTCCCCGAACTGTCGTTTTGATAAGAGTGCTGGATTCTCCCAAGGCGCACTCCATCGAGCCGAGAATGATGCCATATAAGTGTTTTGGGGCTGTCCGAGCGTTGCGTGTTTGCAACAGCCTTCCCGTTTTCTGAGTACGCTCGGTTCAGCCAAAGCTGATCAGCTTGCCCGCGTCGGCTGACTGGCGCGCCAGGAGGCTCGCGCGCGTAATGGCAAAGGCATCGTCGGCCGAGATCATGCATTTGCCGCTGCCGCAGACCTCGTCGATAAACTGCGTGAAGATGGATTTCTCGGGTGGCAGGTCCAGCACTTGAACCCCTTCGGTTTTGCCGTCAATCAGCAGCACGTTCTTTTCGCGTACTTCCAGGACCCCTTCCGTGCCGACGATGCGAATGCGATCGTCATCATGGGAGTTGGCAGTCGCCGGACGCAGATAGTCGATGCTGACTGATGCGCAGATTTCCTTGCCGAGCGTGAACTGACATTGCGCGCTGACTTCGAGCTGGCCGTTGTCGTGATTGTGTTGGCTTGATTGGACGGCAAACACCGATTTGAATTCCTCGCCGGAAATCCAGCGCACCCAGTCGATGGCATGACTTCCCACCCATGGGATGGTGCCGCCGTACGTCTTGCGATTCGCAAAGAAGGTCGGGCGCGTGCCCAGCTTGTAGGACTTCTGCACCTGTATCAGACGGATCTCGCCAATGCGTCCAGACTTGACAGCTGCATGGGCTGCAAGGAACCAGGGTTTGTAGCGGATGCCGAACATGGCGGAGAAGCATTTTCCGCTGGCCCGATGTGCCTCACGCACAGCGGCCAGGTCTTCGAGCGTCGTTGCGACTGGTTTCTCGGAGAAAACGTGCAAGCCACGCTGCAGGCACGCGACATTGATCTCGGCGTGATCGCCAAAGTGGCAGTTGACGGCGACGACATCCGGTTGGCAGTTGTCGAGCATGGACTGCCAGTCCTCGAAGGCACCGGCATCAATATTGCGGTCCGCTATGGCGGCCGCCAGCTTGCTGATATCTTCGCCGTCCGAACCTGGTGCGAAACCGACCAGCCGGGCGTGCTCGTCAAGGCCCTCAAGCACATAGCGGTAGTGGCCGCTGCCGCCGATAATGCAGACTCGCAGCATGATGATCTCCTCGAATTTGATTGACCGCGTGACTGACAACGATGCGTTGTCGGGAAGTCGTGAGCTCCGAATTGTGACGGATTGCGGGCTTGCAAGACTGGAGAGCTGAAGTGAAGAAAGCGCTTTGTTTCATTGCCCTGCTTGTCGCCTCTACATTGAGCATGAATCTCCTGGCCCAACAAAGCCTCGAGATCATCCCCTTGCAACATCGGCTGCCTGAACAGGTGCTGCCGACACTGCAGCAATTGATCGAGCACGGGGGAAGCATTTCCGGTGCGGCAGGCAAACTGTTCGTGCGTACTTCGCCGGAGAATCTCGCACAGATACGCCGTGCGTTGGCCGCGCTGGATACACCCCAGCGACGCCTGATGATCTCGGTGCGTCAAGGTGGAAGCGTGAGTGCCGAAGGGACCAATGTCGGGATCACGAGCGGCCGGGTAATCGTCGGACCCAACGGCGTTCGTGCCAGCGGTGATGTGCAAGCCAACGCAGGGACGACAATGGGTTCGAGCAATGCGATGCAGCAGGTGCAGACGGTTGAGGGCGGTGATGCTTCTATTTTCCTTGGACGCTCCATGCCGATTCCCATGCGTCAGGTGGTGCGGCAGCCGGGAGGCGCCTATCTGAGCGAAACGACACAGTACGTTGACGTCGGTACCGGCTTTGTGGCCCATCCGGAGTTGCTAGGTGAGCGTGTGGTGCTGACCATATCGCCGCAGAATCAGCGTGTAGGTCGCTACGGCGTGATCGAGGGATCAAGCTTGAACACGCAGATCGAAGGGCGTCTGGGTGAATGGTTGCCGCTAGGTGGCAGCAATATCGAGCGCAGCAATGAGCAGCGTGGCGTGGCCGAATACCGCAGTGGGCGCACGACGAACAATGCGGATGTGTGGATCAGGGTGGAAGTGCTGGACTAGTTTCCGACAGTGCCTAAACGATGTAGCCGACGCCGTTTTTCATTTTTGCGTTCATCTCGGCAATACGCTCAGGATTGATCCCGGCGCGCAGCGTGTATTCCTCGCCGAAGTTTGGTGCCTCAGCCATCTCCTCGCGCTTGCGCGCAAGGTAGTCAGTAGTACTGCCGATCACTGATGCAGGGTTTCCGGTGGCGACGGAGTTGTCTGGAATGTCGCGCGTGATCACGCTGCCGGCACCGACGATCACATCACTGCCGATGCTCACGCCGGGCAACACAATGCAGCCGGCACCGATGAATACGCGATCACCGATGCTCACCTTGGCAATCCGCACAAGACCCAGTGCTCGTTTGGTGCTCGCGTCGTGAGCAAGAATGGTGACGTTCGGACCCAGGGTGACGTCGTTGCCAATGCAGATGTGGCCGCAGTGCCAGGCATCGATGAGACACCCGTCCTGCATGTAGAAGTTTTCGCCGACGACCAGGCCGCGACGTTTCAGGGTCGGCAACTGATTGCCGTGCCTCAGAAGTTTTCGGACAAGATTTTTGAGTGCGCTCATTCCTCGCCTATGTCTTCATTCCACACGGCCGGGTTGTTGATGATGTAGTCGGACATCATGTCGATGCATTCATTCGAGGCCATGTCGATGACGGTCACGCCGTTCTCGCGCAGCCAGTCGATGCCGCCCGGAAAGTTAACCGACTCGCCGACGATCACCATGCCGATATTGAACTGGCGGATCAGGCCGCTGCAGAACCAGCAGGGCGCCAGCGTGGTAACCATGATCTTGTCGCGATAGCTGCGCTGGCGACCGGCTTTGCGGAAGGCATCGGTCTCGCCGTGGATGGATGGATCACCTTCCTGCACACGGCGATTGTGCCCGCGCCCCAACAGGCTGCCGTCCGCAGCGAACAGCGCACCGCCAACGGGCACGCCACCTTCGGACAGACCCAGCATGGCTTCGTCGATGGCAACTTGCAGCAGGGCTTGATGATTGAGCGTGGTGATCATGAGTGTCTCCTGGATGCGTTGAAGGTAGCCGGATTCAAGCGACTATTGTGCCCAATGAGGTGCCCACTGAGGCGCCTACCGAGATGCCTGTGCTTTCAATCCGCGATGATCTCTTCACCGCTGGCGAGCAGGCGTGCATAGGCGCCATCTGCCGCCAGCAACTCTGTGTGCGTGCCGACTTCGACGATGCGCCCGTGTTCCATTACCACGATGCGATTGGCATCACGGATGGTGGTCAGTCGATGTGCAATGACCAGCACGGTGCGATTGCGACGCAGCTCGACTAGTGCTTCACGCACCACACGTTCGGATTCGTTGTCGAGCGCGGAGGTCGCTTCGTCGAGCAGCAGGATGGGGGCGTTCTTGAGGAAGGCGCGGGCGATTGCCAAACGCTGGCGCTGGCCGCCGGAGAGCTGATTGCCATTGGTGCCGATGCGCAGTGCGAAGCCTTCAGGTTTGCTCTCGATGAATTCCAGTGCGTGTGCCTGGGCTGCGGCTTCCGTGATGTCTGCCTGCGTTGCACCCTGGCGACCGTAGGCAATGTTGTTGCCTATGGTGTCGTCGAAGAGCGCGGCATGCTGGCCGACCAGTGCCAGTTGTGCGCGCAGCTCGGCGAGCGGCATGGCGTCGATGGGGACTCCGTCGATCAGAATGCGGCCTCCGTCAGCATCGAAGAAGCGCGCGATGAGGCTCATCAGCGTGGTCTTGCCGCTACCGGATGCGCCGACAAACGCCACCGTCTCGCCCGCAGCGACATCGAGATTGAAATCGGTCAAGGCCGCACGTTCCTGGCCCGGATAACGGAAGCCCACATGCTCGAAGCGAATGGCGCCACCGATGTTTGGCGCAGGCAGCTTGCCTGCGTCCACTTCAGGCGGCGTATCAAGCAGTTCGAAAATGCTCTGCGCACCGGCGAGGCCGCGCTGGATCGTCGAGTTCACATTCGTCAGGCGACGGATCGGCTCGAACAGCAGGGCCATGGTCGTGATGTAGGCGACGAACTGGCCAGACGAAAAATCGCGGCTGTGCGACAGCGAGGTTGCCACGAAGATGACGATGGCAATCGCGCCCGAGGCGAGTATCTGCACCAGCGGCACGTTGAGCGATGAGACACGCACGACGCGCATGGCTTCACGGCGTAACTGATTGCCGATGCGTTTGAAGCGGTCGTTCTCGTGCGCCTGCGTACCGAAGATCTTGATTTCCTTGAGGCCCGAAATGGACTCTTCGACCACGTTGGTGAGCGAGGCCATCGTGCTCTGCATGTCACGACTCGAGCTACGCATCTTCGAGCTGGCCATGCGGATGATCCAGGCGATGACTGGTGCGATGGCAAGAATCACCAGCGTCAGCTCCCACGCCGTCACCAGCAAGGTAATCAACAGGAACACGATGGTTAGCGAGTCCTGGATGACGACAATCCACGCGGTCGACAGCGCACTGCCGGCCTGACCGATGTCATACGAAATACGCGACAGCATGCGGCCCGAGGTCTGCTTCTGATGCTCCGCGACGGGCAGCAACATCTGGTGGCGGAACACGTCTTCCCGGATGTCCTGGATGGCCTTGTTCGAGACCCACTGGCTGGACACGCTGGCGACGTAATCGGTGATGCCTTTGACGACTGCGACGACGAAAATCAGGATCGGAATCAGGCGCACGTCACTGGTCAGCGCATGCCGGAAATAGGCCAGCCAGGCGCTCACCTGATCAACGAAGCCGCTGCCCGCGAGCGTAGCTGGCAATGCGGAGGTCACGTCATTGCGTGCGCTGAAGTTGTCGATCAAGGGTTGAAGCAGTGCCGGCATGGCTGGCGCGCACGCCGCGGCGATGGCCATGGCGACGAACGACAGGGCTACGACGCGCCAGTAGGGGCCGATGTAGCCGAGGAGTCGCTTGTAGAGGAGGAAGGAGTCTTTCACGTCATTCCCTGCGCAGCAGTTTGTCGACGATGAAGTCCGCGAAACCGCGCACCTTGAACTTTGCCTTCACGGTATCGCGCTCATAGTGCTGCGTCAGCCAAGTCACGAAATCCGTTGGTTGTTTCGCATTGAAGGCTTCGTACTCTTCGAGGACGAAGTCGAGAATGCCGGTTTTCGATCCCTTGAAGTGACCGTAACGCCAGTCCAGCTCTTGCTCTGCCTGGGCGGGCGATTCGCCAAGGCGGAACACGCGATACAAGGCGCTGGCGAAGCCGGCACGGTCGGCGCCGGACTTGCAGTGGATCAGGGCCGGGTATTCGATGCGGTCGAACAACTCTTTCGTTGCCAGCACGGCTTGTGTCTCGGGCGCACTGCGCGACAGGATGCCCTTGTGATTGACGAGGGTGATACCCAGCTCGCGGCAGGTGTCCTCATGCAGGGCGTAGCGCAGGGACTGGTCGGCACCGCGCAGGTTGACGATGGTCTTGATGCCGTATTTTTTCTGATACTTGCGGATCTGACGCGGCGTCGGCTGGCTGGCGCGATACAGGCCGCCGGGCAGGGCGTGCAGATTGTTGTAGGCCGCGCGGAACAGGCCGTGATCGACGAAGAACATGTCGAGCCAGGCGAGGAAACGGCGCCACGGTGTGCGCAATTTGTATGCAGAAGCCGCATCGGCGGCATTGGTGATGGCTGCGGGGGAAGGAACCTGGGTCAAGAGTGGTATCTCGCGCGAGACATTGAGTGGCGAAGGGCGTGATTATCCCTGACTTGGCACCGCTGGGCGAGCAGGGCCCTTAATTGGTTGTGTCGTCGGATGCCGGTGGAGCGACCTTGATGACCTCTTCCAGCGTGGTCATGCCCTTGGCGACTTTCATGGCGCCGGAGATGCGCAGGGGCTTCATGCCTTCGCGGTAAGCCGTCTGGCGAATCAGTGCAAGATCAGCGCCGGCCATGACGTGCTGGCGAATACTGGCTGACATCAACAGGGTTTCGTAAATGCCCATACGACCGTGATAGCCCGTGTTGCGGCACTCCAGACAGCCGACCGGCTTATGGATATGCGTCGGCGCAGCCGATTTGAACGGCGCGACGAGGTGACCCCAGTTTGTCTCGTCCACGTCTTCAACGGCAGAGGGCTTGCGGCAATGCGGGCATAGCGTACGCACGAGACGCTGCCCCATCACACCGAGCAGGGTGGAGTTGATGAGATAAGCGGGCACGCCGATGTCCAGCAGGCGCGTGATGGCCGAGGGGGCATCGTTGGTATGCAGTGTGGATAGCACGAGGTGGCCAGTCAATGCGGCCTGGATCGCCATGTCGGCCGTTTCCAGATCGCGGATTTCGCCGATCATGATGGTGTCCGGATCCTGCCGCAGCAGCGCGCGCACACCGTCGGCAAAGCCCAGGTTGATCGAGGCCTGAGCCTGCATCTGATTGAAGGCGTCCTCGACCATTTCGATCGGGTCTTCAATCGTGCACACGTTTACTTCCGATGTGGCCAGCTGCTTGAGCGTGGAGTAGAGCGTGGTCGTCTTGCCCGAACCGGTCGGGCCGGTGACGAGGATGATGCCGTTGGGCTGAGAGGTCATCGAGTCCCAGCGTTGCTGGTCCTCTTCCGTGAAACCCATTTCAGCGAAGCTGCGCACCAGCACGTCCGGGTCGAAAATCCGCATCACCAGCTTTTCGCCGAAGGCAGTGGGCAGTGTCGACAAACGCAGTTCGACTTCCGTGCCCTGCGGCGTGCGCGTCTTGATGCGGCCATCCTGCGGGCGGCGCTTTTCAACCACGTCCATGCGGCCGAGAATCTTGATGCGGCTGGTCATCGCGTTGATGACTGTCATCGGCAATTGATAAACCTGATGCAGCACGCCGTCGATACGGAAGCGCACGATGCCGATGTCGCGCCGTGGCTCGACGTGAATGTCCGATGCGCGCTGATCGAAGGCGTATTGCCACAGCCAGTCGACGATGCGCACGATGTGCTGCTCGTTCGCATCGAACTGGCGGTTGCTGTCACCGAGGTCGACGAGCTGTTCGAAATTGCTGAGGACGCCGGCACGTTGATCGCCCGCTGCATTCTTGACCGAGCGCGCGAGGTTGTAGAACTCGATCTGGAAGCGCTCGATGTCGATCGGGTTGGCCAGCACACGTCGGATCGGTTTGCGCAGGATGGGCTGCAGCTCGCGCTCCCAGTCGCGCTCGAAGGGCTGGGCCGTGGCAATGACGACTTCGGCGGTGGTGACCAGCACCGGCAAGACCCTGAGACGCGACGCATAGGCGCTCGTCATCACTTCCGTCACGGACGAAAAATGAATCTTGAGCGGGTCGATGTGCATGTATTCCATGCCCAGCTTGCCCGCCAGCCATTCGGTCAGCGCTTCGAGGTGCAGCAGCTTGTGCGGTGGCTCGGGTGATTTGACCTTCTGGTCAGCGACGATGACCAGCGGGTGCACGCCTGACTTGTGCAGATGCCGGTTGTTGAAGATCTCGTCGGCCTCGGCGTTCGACAGCAGCTTGTCGTCAAGCATCAGGCGCAGCAGTTCCTTGATCGTCAGGCGGCGATCAGGTTCGTGTTTGCTGGCCGGTGAGCGGCCGGGTGCTGGGAGTGATGCACCGAGACTGGCTGTTTCAGGCATGCGGGCTGACTGAGGGGTGGGGTGCTGGGGACTGTAGCCGAGTGCAAGCACAGGGGCAAATACGCTGAACGTGCTTTGACGCCGTATTTCCGGGTTTTGCATGTGCCGGGGCAGGGCGGGGCGAGCCAGGAGGCGCGGGGCTCGCGTGATACCATCGCACAGCTTCTGTCAGCCCGCTCCATGTCCCAAGAAATCAATCCCGCAGTTAATTCTGTCGACATCCATTTCGCCGAAGACGGCACGCTTGCGCGCGTGATTCCGGGCTTCCGCTCGCGTCCACAGCAGACTGAAATGGCCGCGGCCATATCGCGTGCGATCAAGGGTAATCGCGTGCTCGTCGTAGAGGCGGGAACCGGTACCGGCAAGACCTATGCCTACCTCGTGCCGGCGTTGCTATCGGGCGGAAAGGTGATCATCTCGACTGGCACCAAAACGCTGCAGGATCAGCTGTTCCACCGTGACCTGCCAGCGGTGCGCAAGGCGCTCAAGGTGCCGGTGTCGATTGCGCTGCTCAAGGGCCGCCAGAACTACGCCTGCCACTATCATATCCAGCATTCGAAGACTGACGGGCGCTTCATGAATCGCGAAGACGTGCACTACATCCAGCAGATTTCGCGCTGGATGGAACGCACGCAGACCGGCGATAAATCCGAGTGCGCCGAGGTGCCGGAAGACGCGACTGTGTGGCTCGCCGCGACCTCGACGCGCGAGAATTGCCTCGGTCAGGAATGCTCGTTCGCCAAGGACTGCTTCGTCATGGCGGCGCGGCGCAATGCGCAGGAGGCGGACGTGGTCGTCGTCAATCACCACTTGTTCTTCGCTGACATCATGCTGCGCGACGAAGGCATGGCGGAATTGCTGCCGACCTTTAATACGGTCGTGTTCGACGAGGCGCACCAGCTGCCGGAAACCGCCAGCCTGTTCTTTGGTGAGAGCGTGTCCACTGGACAGATTCTCGATCTGGCGCGCGATACGCGCCATGAGTGCATCGCCGCGGCGAAGGACTTCATGCCGCTGCAGGACGCCACGCGTTCGCTGGAGAAAGTGGCACGTGATCTGCGACTGTCGATCAGCGGCGAGAACGCGCGCTTCGGCTATGCGCAGATGACGGACAACATCGAATTCCACAAGGCCGTCGATGCGCTAGAGGCGGAGTTCGTCGAGTTCCTGAAGCTCGCCGAATCGCAGGCCGAGCGTTCTGAGGGCCTGGAGAAGTGCTGGCAGCGTGCGACGGTGATTGCCGATCGCGTCGAGCGCTGGCGCAAGCTGATCGAACCGGACCTGATCCGCTGGGTGGAGGTCTTCAGCCAGTCCGCCTCGCTTAACGTCACGCCGCTGCGCGTGGCCGACATTTTCAAGAAGCAGGTCGAAGGCAACGCCAAGAGCTGGATCTTTACCTCGGCCACGCTGGCCGTCGGCAAAAGCTTTGAGCACTACAACAACGAGCTCGGCCTGTCCCTGCTCGAGCAGCCACCCGAGACAGCCGTCTGGGGTAGCCCGTTCGAGTATGGCGAGCAGGCCATGCTCTACGCGCCGGAAGGCATGCCCGATCCCAACAGCATGTCGTACACGGATGCTGTGATCGACGCGGCCTTCCCGGTGATTCGTGCCGCGCAGGGTCGCACCTTCGTGCTGTGCACCTCGCTGCGCGCCATGCAGCGCGTGCGTGACGGGCTCGAGTCACGCTTCGAAAAAGAGAAACTGGATTTCCCGCTGCTGATGCAGGGGCAGGGCTCGCGCACTGAATTGCTGGAACGCTTCCGCCGTCTCGGCAATGCCGTGCTGGTCGCCAGCCAGAGTTTCTGGGAGGGCGTCGACGTGCCTGGCGATGCGCTCTCGGTGGTCATCATCGACAAGATGCCCTTCGCGCCGCCCGACGACCCCGTCCTCAAGGCGCGCGTCGAGTGGATGGAGAAGCAGGGGCGCAATCCGTTCATGGAATACCAGCTGCCGCGCGCCGTCATCAACATGAAGCAGGGGGCAGGGCGCCTGATCCGCAGCGAACGCGACAAGGGCGTGCTGATGATCTGCGACCCGCGCATGCTCACCAAGCCTTACGGCAAGCGTGTATGGCAGAGCCTGCCGCCGATGCGTCGTACCCGCGTGCTCGATGAGGTGGTGGGCTTTCTCGAAACCTTGCCTGCGCCTGCTTCGCCACGCCCCTGACCGGGGTGAGGCGAAGCGGGGAGGTGGTTTTTGCCCGGTCAGTGTCTGGGCAGAACGGCGACTACGATGCCGATCACGAGCATGACCGGCACGGCCATGAGGACGAAATGGGCGATCGTACGAGAGATCGTACCCGAGGACGATATGCGCACGTCCTTGTCCGCGGTGGTCTCGCTCTGCACTTCCTGCGCTTGTTGCATGCTCATCGTCTCTTCCTCGTTTTTTTGTATGCGGTGCAAGCACGCATCATAGCGACTCGTGAAAACAGGTCACGCTGCGCCGCAACCACGCGTACTTCTCATGGTGTGTTGCACATCCCTGCGCAACGCGAATGACAACGGAAAGTTAGAGGGCGTCGCCTTTGAGCGAACCCGTTCGAGCACTTTTCTTTCTGGTTTGCCTGGCTCCCAATATGGACAGGATCGGGAGTTCACGCGACGCCACGACCCGCAAGCCCATCAATAGCTGATGCATGCATCGCCAGCCTTGATTTGGCGTGGCGCAATTCCCGAGCGTGCGCATTCGGGCGATAATCCGCGTCTTTCCTTCATCCTGTTCCTTTTGCCGATGACCACGCTTGCCGACACTCTCACCCAGACGGAGCAGCATCGCTCCTTGCTCGAAGAAGCCTTGCGCAACCTGCCATTGCCCATCGTTCCCGCCTTTGGCAGCGCGGGCAATCTGCATGCGGTCGAGTTCGTTGCTTCAGGTGAAACCCTTGCCACGGCCAGTGCGGCGCGCGTGGCAGAACTGTTCCCGCGCACCGTCGCCGCCAACGCCGGCCAGGTATTGCGTGCCGGCCAGCCGCTTGCCAAGGCTGTGAGCGGCAAGCGCGTGGCTGTGCTGTTCTCCGGCGGCCCGGCACCAGGCGGTCACAACGTGGTTGTAGGCCTCAAGCAGATGCTTGGCGCAGGTAATACCTTACTGGGCGTGAAAGGTGGTCCTAAGGGTTTGCTGAATGGCCGCATGGCGCCGATTACCGATGCGGACATTGCTGTCATCCGCAATACCGGTGGTTTCGATTTCCTCGGCACCGATCGCACCAAGATCAAGACGGCAGAACAATTCGCGCAAGTCCGCGAAGTCAGTGTGAAGCACGAGCTGGATGCGATCGTCATCATCGGTGGTGATGACTCCAACACTAATGCTGCCGTGCTGGCCGAAGAGCTGTTTGCAGGCGTGCATGCGGATGGCCGCGGTGTGCAGGTCATTGGCGTGCCGAAGACCATCGATGGCGATCTGCAACTCGGCGAATTGCTGCCGATCTCCTTCGGTTTCGACACGGCCACGCGTGTGTATGCCGAGCTGGTCGGCAACATCCTGCAGGATTCGCGCTCCTCGCTGAAATACTGGCACTTCATCAAGCTCATGGGCCGCGCCGCATCGCACGTGACACTTGAAGTGGCGCTACAGACCAAGCCTGCCGTCACGCTGATCTCGGAAGAGATCGCGCAGAAGAAACAATCGCTGGCTGAGATCATCGAGCAGATCGCACAGACTGTCGTGGCGCGCGCGAAGAAGGGCATCAATCATGGCGTGCTGCTGGTGCCGGAAGGCCTTATCGAATTCGTGCCGGAAATGAAGGCGCTCATCGAAGAGCTCAACGACGGCATGGCGCAACACGAGTCTGTGCTCGCCTCGCTGGATGCGGCGGAAAAGCGCGCCTTTGTCACCAAGTCCCTGTCGGCAGAGCATGAGAAGCTCTTCGCTTCGCTGCCGGACTACATTCAGGACATGTTGCTGGCCGAGCGTGATTCGCACGGCAATCTGCAACTGTCGCTGATCCCGACCGAGCAGTTGCTGGTCGACATGACCAAGCGCCGCGTGCGTGAAATTGCCGATGCCAATGGCACAAAGATTCCGTTCGCCACGCAATGCCACTTCTTCGGCTACGAAGGCCGTTGCGGCGCGCCGACCCTGTTCGATGCGGCTTACACGCTCAACCTTGGTCTGACCGCAGGTGCGTTGGTGCTGGCAGGCAAGACGGGTTACATGGCAAGCGTCGGCGATGTGTTCTCGGGCGGCGTGCCTTTGGCGATCCCGCTGGCGGGTCTGCTCGATGTCGAGCGCCGTCATGGCGCGGAAGCGGTGGTCATCGAGAAGGCGCTGGTCGAGGTCGATGCGCCAGCCATGCTGTATTTCGTGGCGCGTCGCCAAGCCTGGGCGCTGGACGATCTGTTTGCTTCGCCCGGTCCGCGTCAGCTGTGGGGGCCGGTTGCGAGCCAGGTGCCGATCTCGGTGGCGCTCAATCGCAAGTCACAGTCGCTGGCGTTCAAATTCGGAACCGAGAAGTCTTGAAGACGAGACTTGCTGAACAAGGGTGCAATGTGAATTGCACCCTTGTTTCGCATTTGCGTTGCTAGCTTCGAGAGAGGGAAATCAGGTGCAATGGAAGCACCAGTGCCATGGCTCGTATTGATAACCCTTCGAATTGCCGGGCGGATACGACAAATGGAAGCCAAACCGCTGTGCGTTCCCTGCCAGCCATGCGAACGCTGGTGTCTGATCGAATTCGACCTTGAGAGCTTCGGTACCTGGTGCTGTGATGTCGACGGCACGGCCCGTGTGGTGTTCGCTGAAGCCCGGCGCCGCACAGACACTCATCACTTCGTCGATTGTCGCGCCCGCAGCGAGTTTGTAACGGACGATTTCTGTCTGACGGGCAACGCTGCGAAAAGCTGAAACGATAGAGAGCACGATGCCATCCTGAAGCGCGGCCTCTTTTAAGGCGAACCACGCCGCAGTCGCACGTGGAGCAAGAAGATGCCTTCTGCCATCTTCACCAAGCTCCGCCAGCTCTAGCACTTCCGCTTCCTCAAAAACGATGAGCCCACGGGCAGCCAGCATATCCTCTGCAATGCCAAGCTCACTGATGAGGACGCACAGGTGGGGCGGTATGGCAATCGGCGTGGCTGTCATCTTCTTATCAGAAGCCCCTGCGCGAGCGTCGCTGCCGCCACAACAGGGTGCCCAACAAGAGTATTCCGGCAACCACCACGGCGATCACTGCCAGCTCCCAGCCATCTTTCCTGCTGAGCCAGGGCATGTACTGGAAGTTCATGCCGAAGAAGCCCGTAATCAGCGTGGCGGGCGCCAGCAGGGTGGTGACGATGGTCAGCAGCCGCAACTCGTTGTTGAGGCGGTGGCTGACGCTGGCCAGGTGCATGTCGAGCAGGCCCCCGATCAGTTCGCGCAGGCCGTCGAGTTGTTCGATGACATGTATGCAATGGTCGTAAATGTCGCGGAAGTAGGGCAGCGTTTCACGGCTGATCAGGTGTTCCTCGGCGCGCAGCACGGCTGTCAGCGTTTCACGCGTTGGCCAGATGCCGCGACGCAGTTCCAGGGTTTCGTGCTTGAGGTGGTTGATGCGCGGCATGGCGTCGCGCGGGGTCTGGGTGATCAACTCGTCTTCGAGTTGCTCCACGGCTTCTGACAGCGCCTCGACCATCACGAAGTAGCGGTCGACCACGGCGTCGATCAGCGCGTGCATCACGCCATCCACCCCGACACGGCGAGGCAGGCTGTGGCGTTGGCGGATGCGTTCGCGGATGGGTTTGAACAGGCCGGTCGGGCGCTCCTGGAAGCTCAGTACAAACTCCTTGCCGAGCACGAGGCTGATCTGCTCGGGCTGGCAATCGGTCTGCTCGACGTCGTAGGCAAAGGTCTTGAGCACGACGAAGATGTAATTGCCATAGTCCTCGAATTTCGGGCGCTGCGCGGTATTGACGATGTCTTCGAGCACCAGCGGGTGGAGGCCGAAGCGCGCGCCGATTTCTGTCATTACGTCGGGGTCGTGCAGGCCATAGACATTCAGCCAGATGTTCTTGTGCCGCTTCTGGTACTGCCGCGACTCTTCGAGCGACTTGAACGTGACCTCGGCCAGTTCCTTGTCGTCGAAGTCGAAAACCGTCAACGCCGGCTCACGCACTTTGATTTCGCCGACGTACTCGACGCTGCCCGGGGCCTGGCCGGCCTTGGCGCTATTCTGGGACGAAAGGGGGCGGGGCTTCGGGCGCTTGCGGAAACGGTTTCGCATGGGGGAACAGTCTGATCGGTTGCACGGTCCGCCTGCCGGACTGCGAGTTTGAGTATGATGCATCCGCGGCTTGTCGCGGCACAATGTGCCCCTTATCGGCGTGCGACGCCAACGAGTCTGGCGCGCCGTGCGCAACAATGATCTGTCGCAAGGCCTCATGGCGGTGGTTCGTGGATCATGCCGGCGCTGCGCTGGTGGCTGGAGAAGCCCTCCGGGCGCCGGGCAGGACGAAAAAGTTTCAAAGGGTTTCATTTCTAGTTGGATGCTTAGTTGGGCGTTTAGGGAGAACAGCGCATGTCACTGCTCATTGGAGTGCCTCGGGAGATCTTTGCGGGAGAGAAGCGTGTCGCGACTGTCCCCGAGGTCGTGGAGAAGCTGATCAAGCTGGGCTTCAGGGTCGTCGTCGAAAGCGGGGCGGGGGATGCCGCCAATTGCAGCGATGACGCCTACCGTGCCGCGGGCGCCGAGATCGCGACGAGCGCGGCGCAGTTGTGGTCTGGCGCCGACATCGTGTTCAAGGTACGCGGCCCGAGCGAAGAAGAGCTGGGCCTGCTGCGCGAGGGCAGCACACTCGTGTCCTTCATCTGGCCGGCACAGAACCCGGAGCTGATGCAGAAGCTGGCGGCGAAGAAGGTGACCGTGCTGGCCATCGACGCCCTGCCGCGCCAGCTCTCGCGTGCTCAGAAGATGGATGCGCTGACTTCGCAGGCCGGCGTGGCCGGCTACCGCGCAGTCATCGAGGCGGCCAACGGTTTCGGCCGCTTCTTCAATGGCCAGATCACGGCGGCCGGCAAGGTGCCACCGGCCAAGGTTTTCATCGCTGGCGCCGGTGTGGCGGGCTTGGCGGCAATCGGCACCGCAGCGGGCCTGGGTGCCATCGTGCGCGCCAACGACACGCGCGCCGAGGTGGCCGATCAGGTCAAGTCGCTGGGTGGCGAGTTCGTCAAGGTCGATTACGAGGAAGAGGGCTCGGGCGGCGGCGGTTACGCCAAAGTCATGAGCGAGGGTTTCCAGCAAGCCCAGCGCGAGATGTATGCCAAGCAGGCGCGCGAAGTGGACATCATCATCACCACCGCGCTAATCCCGGGCAAGCCGGCACCCAAGCTAATCACCGCCGAGATGGTGCAGACCATGAAGCCCGGCAGCGTGATCGTCGACATGGCCGCCGAGCAGGGCGGCAACTGCGAGCTGACGGTGCCGGGTGAGGCCGTGGTGCGCCATGGCGTGACCATCATCGGCTACACCGATCTGGTCAGTCGTCTGGCCAAGCAGTCCTCGACGCTTTACGCGAGCAATCTGTTCCGCCTTACCGAAGAACTGTGCAAGACCAAGGACGGGCAGATCAACGTCAATATGGAAGACGATGCCATCCGTGGCCTCACTGTGATCAAGGATGGCGCGATCACTTGGCCGGCACCGGCGCCCAAGCTGCCCGCCGTGGCTGCCAAGCCGGCTGCCGCCGCGCCGGTGGCGAAGAAGTCCTCACACGGTCATGGCGAGCCGTCCGAGCCGATGTCGCATCAGAAGCTGGCCGTTGTGTTTGGTATCGCAGCAGCCTTGTTCTGGGTCATCGGCGCCAATGCGCCGGCGGCCTTCCTCGGCCACTTCACGGTTTTCGTGCTGGCCTGCTTCGTCGGCTACATGGTGGTGTGGAACGTCAAGCCGGCACTGCACACGCCGCTGATGAGCGTGACCAATGCGGTGAGCAGCATCATCGCGATCGGTGCACTGGTGCAGATCGCGCCGCCGCTGTCAGCAGGTATTTCACGCCCTGACGAAGTGATCCGCTGGCTGGCCCTCGGCGCCATCGTGCTGGCCACCATCAACATGTTCGGCGGCTTCGCCGTCACGCAACGCATGCTTGCGATGTTCCGCAAATAAGGAGAACAGAAGAATGTCTGCAAGTCTGGCTACAGTCGCCTATCTCGGAGCGACCATTCTCTTCATCCTCTGCCTGGGCGGGCTCTCCAACCAGGAAACCGCGCGACGCGGCAATCTCTACGGCATGATCGGCATGGCGATTGCCGTGCTGGCCACGGTGTTCGGCCCGCGCGTGCTGGCGGGTGGCCTGCCGTGGATTGTCGGCGCGATGGTCGTCGGCGGTGCCATCGGCCTCTATCTCGCCCGCGTCGTGAAGATGACGCAGATGCCCGAGCTGGTGGCCTTCATGCACAGCATGGTCGGCCTGGCCGCCTGTCTCGTCGGGTTCGCCAGCTACATCGATCCGTCCATCGAGCTGAGCGGCGCCGAAAAGAGCATCCACGAAATCGAGATCTACGTCGGCATCCTCATCGGTGCGGTGACGCTCTCCGGTTCGGTGATCGCCTTCGGCAAGCTCTCGGGCAAGATCGGCGGCAAGCCGCTGCTGATGCCGGGCCGCCACTTCATCAATCTGATCGGTCTGCTGGTCGTTCTCTATTTCGGCTACGCATTCCTGCATGCCGAAACGATTGATGCCGGCATGCTGCCGCTGATCGTGATGACCGTGATCGCACTCGCCTTCGGCGTGCACATGGTGATGGCCATCGGTGGCGCCGACATGCCGGTCGTGGTGTCGATGCTCAACAGCTACTCGGGCTGGGCGGCCGCGGCCACCGGCTTCATGCTGAGCAATGACCTCTTGATCGTGACCGGCGCGCTGGTCGGCTCCTCGGGCGCGATCCTCTCCTACATCATGTGCTCGGCCATGAACCGCAACTTCCTTAGCGTGATCGCCGGTGGTTTTGGCTCCGATGGCGGCACGCCGGCACCCAAGGCAGATGGTGCTACGGCTGAACCGGCGGGTGAAGTGAATCCGATCCTGGCGGCTGAAACCGCCGAACTGCTGCGCGAAGCCAAGAGCGTCGTCATCGTGCCGGGCTACGGCATGGCCGTGGCGCAGGCCCAGCACACCGTCTTCGAGATCACCAAGCACCTGCGCGAGAAAGGCGTCAACGTGCGCTTCGCGATTCACCCGGTGGCGGGTCGCATGCCGGGGCACATGAACGTGCTGCTGGCGGAAGCCAAGGTGCCTTATGACATCGTGATGGAGATGGACGAGATCAACGAGGACTTCCCGGACACCGACGTGGCGATGGTTATCGGCGCCAATGACATCGTGAACCCGGCCGCCCAGGATGATCCTGCCAGCCCCATCGCCGGCATGCCGGTGCTGGAGGTGTGGAAGGCCAAGACCTCCATCGTGATGAAGCGTTCGATGGCTTCCGGCTATGCCGGCGTCGACAATCCGCTCTTCTACAAGGACAACAATCGCATGCTGTTCGGGGATGCCAAGAAGATGCTGGACGAAGTACTCATCTCTCTCAAATCCTGAGTCCGGGCGGTGCATGAAGCTACTGCGCGGGCCGATCTTGAGACTCCGGTGCTCAACGTACTAGCGTACGTATCCGCTCCTCGTCTCAACCTCGACCCGCTCGCTACGCTTCCTGCACCACCCTACGTAGGGTTGAAAAAAGAAAAATGGCGCACCTTGGTGCGCCGTTTTTATTGAGTGAGTAGGGTGTGAAAGCGCCGAAGGCGTTTGTGCACCGTGCGGCGGCTCAAGATTGACCGTTGTGATTGAAAGGCCGAGCGGCGTGCGCAACGAAAAGATGTTGCACACCCTACAAGGCTCATTGCTTATCGTACGCGATAGTCGTCTAGGTTGAACGGCGGGGGGCCACGATCCTCAGGGCGGAGGGCAATCCATACGAGCAAGCTGATTGGCCAGGAAACTAGCAGAACTAGCAACGCGACGAGAACGGGTGGCTTGCCGCGTCTCTCTGCATCGCGATACGCCCAGACACCGGTCCAGAGATAGATACCAAAAGCTGCTATCGCGATTGCCAATGGCAGGAGACCAACAAGAAGGTCCATGTGTATGCTGTCTAACGCAGAAATGACCGACGGACCGTAGGGCGGCGAGAGTCGGCCGATGGGACGTCCGCGTCGATTGCCAAGTTAGGCCGCACCGCCATGCCTCCGCCTTAGGTATTGAATGTGCTCGATGTCTGTTTGTCCCGTGAGGGCCAAGCGCGCTGTCTCGAAACGTCCCACACAAAATTGAAGTCGATTGAGAGACATGACTTCGGTCGTCTGCTCTTGAATGTAACGGACAAACCCTGGAAGGCTCAAGACTCCGCCGGGCACTTCGGTCTTGAACTCTGCGTCACCGACAAATATGACGACCGACTTGACAATGTCGGGAGGCAGGAAGTCGAGCAGTTCTTGTACGGCACGCACGTGCCGTTGATTCTGGAAGATTGGGTTTTGAAATTTGAACTTGGATTTGTAGAGGACTTGAGTCCAACTAGCCTGCTTCGCATTGGCGAAAATCCAGCCCTTGTAGTCTTTGGTTTCAATGACGAAGACGCCGAATCTGGAGACGAGGACGTGGTCGATCTGAGTTGTTCCATCGCCCAACTGGAGGGTGATGTGATTCATCAGGTGGTAGTCGGGAGCGCAGAAGTGCTTGCGTGTGAGGCGCGAAAGTCGGGCCTCGCCGCCATTCTGAAATGAATGGACACGATGAATGCGACCAAGCGCGAAGCCAACGGCCAGTGCGCTGAGGGTGTAGAGGAGGGTGTCCACGCTTCCTGTGCGGTCTAACTAACTATTTGCACGGCAATTCTGCTGTATAGCTAGTTGGGCTGATGCAGGAGGCCCAACGCATAGGTGATCAAGCGTTGGGCACCGCTGCGCTCAGCGCCAACCTACGTTCAAATCAACGCAACGTTCCCATCGACACATGATCCATATCCGGGAAGGTCTGGTTCTCACCACACATGCCCCAGATGAAGGTGTAAGCCTGCGTGCCGACGCCGGTGTGGATTGACCAGCTTGGGCTGATGACGGCTTGTTCGTTGCGCATGACGATGTGGCGCGTTTCGGTGGGTTCGCCGCACATGTGGAAGACGAGGCTGTCGTCGTTCATGCCGAAGTAGAAGTACACCTCCATGCGGCGTTCATGCGTATGGCATGGGAAGGTGTTCCACAGGCTGCCTTCTTCGAGCTTGGTCAGGCCCATGACGAGCTGACAGGAGTCGACGACGCCGGGCACGATGTATTTGTAGATGGTGCGGCGGTTGCTGGTGCGCGCTTCGCCGATGGTTTGCGGCGAGGCCTGGTCGATGGTGATTTTCTTGGTCGGGTAGGCAGCGTGGGCGGGGCAGCTGTTGTAGTAGAACTTGGCCGGTGCGTCGCGGTTCTCGCTCTTGAAGCTGACGCTCTTCGCGCCCTTGCCGATGTACAGCGCTTCCTGGTTGCCGATGTTGTGGAAGACGCCGTCGATTTCGACGATGCCGTCGCCGCCGATGTTGATCAGGCCCAGCTCGCGGCGCTCGAGGAAGTAGGCGGTGCCGAAGGTCTTGCCGAGGTCGTCCGGCAGGCTGATGGTGGTGGTGACCGGCATGATGCCGCCGAAGACGATGCGGTCGACATGGCTGTAGGTCATGTTCAGCTTGTCGGCGGTGAAGATCTCTTCAACGAGGAATTCCTTGCGCAGGCCTTCGGTGTCGAGGGTCTTGGTGTAGGCGGCGTTAACGGCTTGGCGGGTATCCATGCGATTTTCCATGATGCGGCTCCTGCGAAAGGGTGTGTCGGTGTGTCCGCTTATTTCGCGGCGACGGTGTTGCTGAAATTGAACAATATACGCCCGGGCTCACCGGTGCGTTGTACCCAGCGGCCGGCCACGTCTGGCAAGCGGCCGACGAAAGTGGGGTCGCCTTCAACCGAGCCCTGGATCTGCGCCGCGCCCTGTGCCGAGATCTGGCCTGTGGCGTTGAGGCGCACTTCACCGGACAAGGTGTCGAGCTTCAGGCTGGTATTGCCCGCAACCCCTTCGGCGACAAGACGGTAGTCACCGAAGGCGCGGTCGGGGAACAGATCAGAGGCAGCTCCGCGCCAGAAAAGTTCGGCATGGCCTTCGCAAACGCCGCTCCAGTTACAACGCCATTGATTTGCATCAAGGCTGAAGTCGCCATGCCAGCCGGCACGAGCGACAGCGTTGGGAATCTGGTCGAGCACCTGACGCACCGGCAGTTGCACGGCGACGCTGTTGGCGGAAACCCCGGTAGGGGAGGCTGCCAGGGTGAAGGGCGGCAGGCCTGCAATGGAGAATGCCCAGCCGATTCGCCCACGCAACATGTCGAGGGGCCGCCATTGCCAGCTGACTGGCGTGACTGGAATGCGTTGCCCGGTCGAGGTATCGCGCACGGAAAAATTGGCCTGGCCATTCCACAGACTGCCATTGACGTCGAGCAGGGCAAGTTGCGCCTTGCTGATGCGCTGCAGGCCGTCGTCCCACACGGTGGCAGGGGCCTGAATGAGCAGGGAGAAAACCAGCAGGATGATGAACAGCGGGAGTTTGCGCGACATGGCTATGCCGGACCCTTCGCGCCGTTCACAGCGGAGCCAGCCGTGCTTCGATCTGCTGGCCCCCAGGTGTCTGCGTGACGTCGAGGGCGACAAGGCGCACCGCGTTGCTGCGCTGTGTCTCGGCCAGCCACTGCGTCCACTTGTCGAAGCTGATGGCCTTGCCGCTGATGACGAGCTGGTTGCCGTCGTTGCGTACCGTCAATGTCAGGCCGCGTGCGGCAGCGGACTCCGTCAACGTGTTGACGAGTTGGGCGAGATTGGCTGCTTCAGGCGTCGGCAGGCCGCGCAGGCGTGCCAGTTCGGCAGACTCCGTCTGCATGCGCGCGAGCTGCGCACCGGCACGTGGAATGGCGCTGTCGAGTTCGTTATGTGTTTTGGCCTGCCAGCCGAACAGCAGCCATAGCAGAGTCAGACCGATCAGTGCGGAGCCGACAACGAGCATGTTGCGTTCGCGCGCATTGAGTCGCGCCAGGGCTTCGCGGATCTGCACGCGTGCCTGGGTCAGTGCGTTGCTGTTGTTCTTCACGAAGCACTCCTTTGCAGCGCAAGCACATTGGCATTGCGCACGGCGCTTTGCACGCCGCGCGCTGACAGGCGGCTCTGCAAGGCGGGCACGTCGAGGGGTTTGGCGAGCGTTACGACCAGCGAGCCGCCGTCGTAGTGCACCGCCTGCAGCGATGCCGTTGCGTCACTTCCGAGCGCTACGGCGAGGTCGCTGAGCAAGGCCAGAGCATCGTCATCGGCAAGCTGGGCACGGCGCTGGCGCTGTGACTGCAGCTCTCGATGCAACTGCAGTGCCGGATCCTGCAAGGCTCTACCCGGCAGTTGCGTGCGCGCCAGTTGCGTCATGCGTGATTTGATTTCCTTGAGGTCGTGCTGGCGCAACAGCGCACTGCCGATGCCCAGGACGAGATGAGCGACGAGCACCACCGCAACGAGGATCAGGGCCGGCCGCAGGCCGCGCAGCAGTTCGCCACGCGCATGGGCGGCCCGGAATTCGCCGTGCAGCAGATTGGCTGCATCGTCAGGGACGCTATGCCATGGCCATGTCATTTCCGGCACGACTTCGAGCTGGTGAGCGGCGAGGGCTGTGGTGATCTCGCTGCCAGCGCCCATGGTAACGATGCGCGCAGGCAGGCTGCCTTGCGCATGGGCTTGCGCCAGCAGCATTGAAATGATGGCCGGCAGCGCATCGGCGCCCGAGTCCGGCGGTGGTGCGTCGTCGATGACGGCGCGAGCGGGGGACGTGCGCAGCAGGCAGTGCGTCGCATCGATAGCCAGCGTCCAGCCATCGGGCGTCAGCGGCAGGCAGGCGAGGGCTGACCAGGCGGCATCCAGCGGCCGACCGAGTGCCGCGAACTGGGCGGTCAGGCGCTTGAGGCGTTCGCGTGCGATGACCAGCACTGACCAGTTTTCGCCATCGCGATAAGCCGGCGTGAAGTGCTGGCTGTCGGGCTCGCGCAGCAATTGTTCTTCCATGGCAAACGGCAAGGCGCGCAGTTGCTCGCGGGCCTTGGCCTGAGGCAGGCGAGCTTGCGCCCAACCCACTTGCGCGCCAGTGAGGATCGCTTCGGTGCGCGCCGCGCGCGGCCAGTTTGCAGGGGCGGACTGACCGGACGAAACGATCCTGTTCTGGTCAAGAACGACCCAGGGGGCTTCTGCCTGGTCGGGCCAGGCGTCGGAGATGAGGATGCGCAGCGTGGTCATGGGCAGTCTTGCATGGTGGGTGTGGGCTCAGGCGTGGCGCGGGCCGCTGATTGAGTGGGGTTGGGCGAACTCACGGGATGCGATTCACAGGATCGTCTCGCGGATGATTTCGGGCCGGCCCTGGTCGCGCCGCAGCAGCACCTGCATATGGGTCGATGCTTCGCCCCAGTGCGCCCGTCCGGTGGCCTGAAAATAGCGGCTCTGCACGTCAAGCTGGGCCGCATTGTAGCTGGTGCCTGCCGGCAGTCGCGCGGTAAAGTCGGCGACCGTTGTGAAATAGCTTTGCTGGCGATCGAGGACGAGTTTGCCTGCCTGCGCGAGAGGAAGTTTGTCGATGTACGCCGCGAGCACTTCGGCCGTGGCGATGTTCACGTTGATGCGATCGGCATCGGACGGCAGGGCGGCGATATGGGGGCGCAAGCGTTCCAGCAGCTCGGGTGTCATGCCGCGCACCGCGAGCAATTCATTGATTGAAAGGAGCGGCGCCTGGGGTGGCAGGATGACCTGCTGGCGTGAGGCGTACCAGCCAGATTCGGCACCTCTCGGGCGCGGCGTGTCGTCCACATCCAGCCAGTCGATGATGGCGTCGCTCAGGGCATCGGCAGTGCTGGCAGACAGCCCGACATTGATCAGCAAGCGCAGGAAGATGGCTTGCTGAGAGGCATCCACCGCGCCGAGGTTGACGAGCTTGTTGATATTGAAGCGACTCGACTGCTCCTCGATCTTGCCGCTGAGTTCGCCTTCGTCGACGGGCGTGGGGGGCACGTCGATGGCCCACTCGCCCCATTTTCCGGTCAGGGTGTCGACGTTGCCGGTCTTGAGTTCGCGTTGCCCGCGAAGCTTCGTGAACTGCAGGACATTGCGCGCCCAGTCGACTGCGCCGCGTGCCAGCCAGCGTGCCTGCGCCTGATCGCTACGCCCGGACAGCTGTTCGATCGCGGCACCGTGCTCGGCGACGATGGCGCTGGCCACGGCGGCAACGAGCGCCACGGCCAGGATCGCCATGAGGATCGCCGCGCCGCACTGGCGCTGCAAGCTGCGTGGCGAGCTGCGCCTAGCGGAGTGCGAACACGCGCTGTATGTGGCCGACATTGTCGATATCCATATCTATACGTACGCCGCGCGGTAGCCCGGCGTTGGCAGCGGGAGGCCAGATGTCCAGCCATTGCCTGTCTGCGGTCATCACCGTCCAGCGCACATTGTGGACGCCGCCAAGAATGCTCTCGGCATCAATGTCGGCACTGGGAGGGGGTGACGATTTGCCGGACATGTCGAGGCTCACGCTCGACGAGGGTGTCGATGACGCGCTCGACGAACTGCCGGAGGCTATGCTGAGCGGGACGTTGTGAATCCAGCGCAGCAGCATCAGATTGTCGTCGTCCAGGCGGAAGCCGCTGAGCCGTGAGCCCTGCACCGGGTCCATGCGCCAGAAGATCAGGCGTTGGCTGCCATCCGGCAGCTTCTCGAGCTTGAAATCTGGCGCTGCGCTCGGCAGACCCGAGCCGCGTTCGGCTGTTTGCAGCAGATTGTGTTCGATCAGCGCGAAGCCGCGCGACAGCTTCTGCCAGCGGTGCTCGATCTCGATGATGTGGTCGCGACTGCGCAGGGCTCCGTCAATGCCGCGCCATGATATGAGACCGAGGACGGCGAGGATGACAAGCGCGACCAGCAGCTCGATCAGGGTGAGACCGGAGGACGGGCGTTTACCGGGCATCATGGTTTCGAGGCAAAGCCGATGAGACTCGCCAGTTGCTGGCCGTCTGCATTCAGCACCTTGATGTTGATGCGACGGAACAGGGGATTGTCAGTAGGGCGTACATCTGTCTGCCAGGTAAAGCTGAAGCCGCCTTGTTCGACCTTGCCGGAGCCGGGTCCGGTTTCGGGGAACTCGCTGGTCATGCGTATCTCGGCCAGCCTGTTCTGTGCGACCCATTGCGCCATGTGACGCTCACCGAGTTCGGCGGCCTGCGTTGCTACGAGATTGATGCCGCGAAATGCGGCTGTCAGCACGATGGCCAGCATCGCGAGAGCGATGAGTACCTCCAGCAAGGTAAAGGCGTGCTGGTAGCGCTTCATGAGCGCACCTCTGTGGCCTGATCTGCGGGCGTTTCGGTCAGAACCTCACCCGCGGAGTTGCCGGTCAGGGTTCGTAAACCGTCGGGTGTGGAGATATCCAGACGGAAGCGCGGCGCTTCGGAGCCAAATACGATGCGCGCTTCACCCGGCTCGGCAACGCGCTCCGCGACTGTGAGCTTTGCGGGCGCCAGACCGGCAAGCCAGTCGTGCTCAACCAGTTCGTGCGGCACGAACAACAACTGCCATTTGCCGGCAGCGTCGAGTTGGCTGAAGCGATAGCTACCGGGAAGGAACTCCACCTGGATGGGGTTGCCACGCACGGCAGCACGCTCGGCGGCAAACTGCAGCACGCGCTGCAGGCGTTCGACTTCGTCAGCCGTGCTGCGGCGATCCAGCACACCGAAGTTGACGCTCACCACGGCCACTGTGATGCTGATGATCACCAGCACGACCATGACTTCGATGAGCGTGAAGCCGCGCTGCGCCGTGATGTGCCGTGCTGCTGAGGTCATGACGAATGCAGGCGGCCGCCGGGCCTTACATCCACGAGCCGATGTCGGCGTTGCTACCTTCGCCACCCGGCTCATGATCGGCACCAAGACTCCAAACGTCTACGTCGCCATGCAGACCCGGTTGCAGGTATTGGTAGTCCTGACCCCACGGATCCTTCGGCAGGCGTTCGAGGTAGCCGCCCTTCTTCCAGTTGGGGGGCAGCGGCGCGACGCTTGGCGCTGTGATCAAGGCTTGAAGCCCCTGGTCGCTGGTTGGGTAGGCGCGGTTGTCGAGTTTGTAGAGCTTGAGTGCGGTCAGCATGGTCTGGATGTCCTGACGTGCCGCCGTGATGCGCGCTTCGTCGGGCTTGTCCATGATCTTCGGCACGATCAGTGCCGCGAGAATGCCCATGATGACGATGACGATCATGATTTCGATCAGCGTGAAGCCACGCTGAACCAGGCTGCGTTGGCGCTGTGGATGCGGTGTGAGTTTCATGAAATCTCTCCAGAGGTTCTTATGGGGGATCCGCGCGTTATTTCACGAGCGAGTTGAGTTCGATGATGGGTTGCATCACGGCCAGTACGATCAGCAGCACGCTGCCGCCCATGCCGAGCAGCAACATCGGTTCCAGTAATGTGGTGAGCGTCAGGCTGCGGTTTTCCACTTCGGCCTGTTGCAGCTTGGCGCAGCGCGAGAGCATGGTCGACAGGTCGCCGGTCGCCTCACCGCTGGCCAGCATGTGAACCAGCAGCGGTGGAAAGGTGCGTGCCTGCTTCATTGCTGCGGAGAGCGAGGAGCCTTCACGTACACGGTCTGCTGCGGCCGCTACGGCTTCTTTCAGGGGCAGGCTTTTCATGACCTGACGGCCTGCGTCGAGGCCGGCCAGCAGTGGCACGCCTGCGCTGACGAGAATCGCCAGCGTGCTGGCAAAGCGCGCGGTATCCAGCGTGCGCAGATGACGGCCGAGCATTGGCAGACCGAGCAGCCAGCGATGCCAGCGACGCTTGACGGCGTCATCACGCAAGGCATGACGGAAGGCAAAAATTGCAGCGATGATCAGCAGGACCAACCATGGGCCCCAATTGCGCAGGAAGTCGCTGGCGCCGATCAGCAGGCGGGTGAGCAGCGGCAGGGTCTGGTGCGATTGCACAAAGACTTCGGCGACGCGTGGCACGACGTAGGTCATGAGGCCGATGATGACCATCATCGCCACGCAGGTCACGATGGCCGGGTAGAGCAGGGCCTGCAGCATCTTGCGACGCAACGCGTCCTGCTGTTCGAGGTAGTCGGCCAGCATCTCCATGACATGCGGCAGTTGCCCGGACTTCTCGCCGGCTGAAACGGTGGCGCGGTAAATCATCGGGAAGGCATGGTCGAAGCGATCCAGTGCGGCACGCAGCGAATAACCGGAGATGACTTCGCTGCGCACGGCGGCCAGCAGCGCACGTGCGCTGGGCTTATCGGTCTGTTCGGAGACGGCCAGCAGTGCTTGTTCAACGGTGAGCTTGGCCGACAACAGGGCCGAGAGCTGGCGTGTCAGCAGACACAGCTCGGCGGTGTTCACGCGCAGGCGTTGTTGGCCTGCCTGATTCTCGCCCAGCGGCGTGATGCTGGTCGGGTACAGGCCACGCTCGCGCAGCACTGTGCGGGCGTGACGGGCGTTGTCTGCCTCAAGCGTGCCGCTGCTTTCGCTGCCTTGCGGATCGAGTGCCTGGTAAGAGAATGCGGCCATGGGTGTTCGGGAGGCGTCGAGGCTTGGTTACTTGGTTGCGTACTCAGTTGTGTACTTAGTCGCGCGTGACGCGCAGCAGCTCTTCAGGAGAAGTCTTGCCATCGGCGAGCAGGCGCTGGCCATCGTTACGCAGCAGGCGCAAGCCGTGGCGCAGGCCGGTATCGCGGATGACGTTCTCCGGCTGGTTGTCGTGAATCAGCGCGCCGATTTCGGGATGGACTTCAAGAAGCTCGTAAATGCCAGTGCGGCCGGTGTAGCCAGTCTGCGAGCATTGCGCGCAGCCGACAGGCGCGTACAGGGGCTGGCCAGGCGCGACACCAAGTAACTCATGATCGGTTTGTGTAGATGGACGCTGTGTGCGGCAGTTCGAGCACAGGCAGCGTACGAGGCGTTGAGCCAGTACGCCGCGCAGACTCGACGCCAGCAGGAAGGGCTCGATACCCATGTCGATCAGGCGCGTAACGGCTGAGGTGGCGTCGTTGGTGTGCAGCGTGGCCAGCACGAGGTGACCGGTCAGGCTGGCCTGCACGGCGATTTGCGCGGTTTCAAGATCGCGGATTTCACCGATCATGATGACATCCGGGTCCTGCCGCAGGATCGCCCGCAGCGCACGCGCAAAAGTCAGCTCGATGCGTGGATTGACCTGGATCTGGCCAACGCCAGGCAGGTCGTATTCGATCGGGTCTTCGACCGTGACGATGTTGCGGGTGGTACTGGAAATCTCGCGCAGGGCGCCGTACAGCGTGGTCGATTTACCCGAGCCGGTCGGGCCGGTGACGAGCACGATGCCGTGCGGCTGGGCCAGCAGGTGGCGGAAGGAGGTCAGCGTGCTGACGTCCATGCCGGTCGTGTCCAGCCCGAAATTGTTTGCGCTTTTGTCGAGCAGGCGAAGAACGATGCGCTCGCCATGCTGCGTAGGCAAGGTCGATACACGTACGTCGATGGCGCGTCCGGCGATGCGCAGGCCGATCCGCCCATCCTGCGGCATGCGCTTTTCGGCGATGTCGAGTTCGGCCATGACCTTGATGCGCGATACGAGCGCGGCATGCAGCGCGCGATGCGGCCGTGCGATTTCGATCAGCGTGCCATCGCGGCGGTAGCGCACCTGGCAGTAGCGCTCGAAAGGCTCGATATGCACATCGGATGCGCGCTCGCGGATCGCCTGCTGCAGCAGCGCATTGATCATGCGGATGATGGGCGCGTCTTCCTGCGTCTCAAGTAGATCCTCGATGACAGGGATGTCTTCCATCAGGCGCGAGACGTCGACATCCTGGCCAATGTCATCTACCACCGATGCGGCGTTCTGTGTGCCTTCGCCATAGGCTTCTGACAGGCGCGCATCGAAACTGGTGCGCGTTGCCGTGGTCAGCTTGAGCGGCAGACCGAGCATGCGCCGTACTTCGACCAGTGCTTCCGGCTGGACGTCTTCGCGCACCAGTACCGTGGCGCTGCTGTCTTCGGCAGACAGCAGCAGCACGCCATGGGTGCGGGCAAAAGCGTAGGGCAGCGTGCCGAGGCTCATGGCTTGCTGTAAGGCGCTACAGGCGCTGGGTCTGGAACGGACGGTGCCGTTGCCGTTGTGCCAGTCGCGGGAAGTTTCAGTCTGCTATCGAGCAGGGTCGGCAGGGAGGGCTGGCGTGGCTCTGGCTCGACAATGCCACCTGCTGCACTGGCCTTCTGCTGACCAATGATGTAGTCATAACGGCTGCCGGTGATGGAGTTGGAGTCTTCCGCCGAACGCAGAATGACCGGGCGCAGGAAAATCACCAGATTGGTCTTGTTGCGCTTGCGCATGTCATAGCGGAACAGGGCGCCGAGGTACGGTATGTCGCCGAGCAGGGGCACCTTTTGCACGCCGCCGGAGTAACTGTCCTCGACGAGGCCACCGAGTGCTAGGAAGGCGCCATCGTCGACAATGACGGTGGAGTCGAGAGAGCGCTTGCTGGTGGTTGGCCCGACGGTGGGGCTTTCGGAAAGCACGGTGGACGCCTCCTGCGAGATCACCATGCGGATGGTGCCGCCTTCGGTGATCTGCGGCCTGATCTTGAGGGTCAGACCGACGTCCCTGCGCTCGATGGTCTGGAACGGATTGGCCCCGTTGATGGTGCTATTGGTGAAGCTGCCTGTGACGAAGGGCACGTTCTTGCCGACCACGATCTTGGCTTCTTCGTTATCGACCGTGACGAGACTTGGTGTCGACAGGACATTGCTATCCGTATCCTGCTCCAGGGCGCGAACCAGAGCGGCGATATTGACAATGGCGCCGATGCCGGGAATGACGACTGTACCGCCACCCACCGCGAGATTCAGACCCGCGCCAGCGGTGCCGGGGTTTTGCGAAATACTCAGAATGTTCTGGCCGGTGCTGCCGAAATTGGTGCCGCCGAAAACGCTGGTGCCTTGGCCGGGCACAGCGCTGTTCCACTGGATGCCGAACTCGCTGGCGCGGTCCGCGCTGACTTCCGCAATCAGTGCTTCAACATAGATCTGCGCCGGACGTCGATCGAGTTGCTCGATGATGCCGCGCAGGCTGTTGTACATGCTGTCCGAGGCATTGATGAGCAGCGAGTTGGTCGAGGTGTCGGCGTAGACATACGCACCGGCGACGCTGGTACCGAAGCTGGCCGGTGCGGCACCAGCGGCACCACCAGTGCTTGCACTGCTGGCCTGTCCGGCAGTGGCTGGACGCTGGGTACCCGTAGCGCCGCTTTGTGCCGAGTCGTTCGACGCCAGGGCGCGCAGTGACTGAGCGATCTTCGTGGCATCGCCATTCTTCAGATAGACGATGCGCAGATTGCCGAGCGTGCCGGATTGATCAAGCTGCGTAATCATGCTGCGCACAGCTTGAATGCGCGAACGATTGTCAGAGCGTACCAGCAGGGTGTTGCTACGTGGATCCGCAATGATATTTACGCGCTGGCTGGCATCCGCATTGGCTGCGTCGGTGAACAGCTTGGTCAGGATGGTGGCCATGTCGACCGCCGAAGCATTCTGTAGCGAAATGACCTGTGCATCGCCTTGCGGCACGTCGATGGACTCGATGATGCGGCGAATGCGATTGATGTTTTCGGCATAGTCCGTCACGACCAGCGAGTTGTTGCCCGGGTACACGCTGACCGTGTTGTTTGCCGTAACCAGCGGACGAATGACCTGCACGAGCTGGGCGGCGGATTCATTCCTGATCTGGAACACCTCTGAGACGATGCGGTCGCCACCTGCTGTGGGGGCAGCGTTCTTGCCGGAGGGCACGGCATGCAGCTTGGCATCTGCCTCGGGTACGACCTTTGAAACATTGCCGCTCTCGACTACGGCAAAGCCTTGCAGACGCAGTGCCGACAGCAGTATCGGATAGACCAGTGTGCGATGGATGGGGCGGCTGGTAACGATATTGATCGTGCCCTTCACGCGCGGATCGATGATGAAGTTACGGCCGGAAATCTTGCCGATGGCGCGTACTACCGTGTCGATCTCTGCGCCATTGAAATTCAGCGATACGTTTTCGCCGCTTTCAACAACGTCCTTGCTCTGGGTGCCGGCGCTCGGTGTAGCGGAGGCCGCAGCTTGCGGCGTGGGTGAGTTCGCCTGCGCCACGCTTTTGGACGAAGCCAGCATGCAGGACGTCCAGACGCAAGCGGACAGGACTATCGACAGGGGCATCTGCATGCGGAATCGTGAGGCGGAAGTAAATGACGGCATCAGTGTCTTGCCTGGTAGGTACGGTTAATTGTCTGCAGCCGGGGCAGAGGTGCCAACAGGCTGATTGGGACGAGTCTGCGGTGGCGCGTCGCTTGCCGGCCGCGCAGCCGCGTTCAGTGCGATTGTTTCGCGTACGCCATTGCGATCAACCTCAATGGCATCTGCGCGCACGTGTATGAGTTTTATTCCTGTGGCAATTTCGTCGCCTTCGACAAACGAATTTGCGGGCGCATTGCCGTCCTTGATGATCGCAAAACCGGGTAGTTGTCCCCAGCGTGTCGATACGCCGATGACTACCAGGCTAGGCGGCGGGACGTTGCTGGCGGCCACCAGGGCGCTGGCAGGCAGGCCAAACAGCTGGCGCGAGGCAATGTCCTGCGCGGCAACCGCTGGATCGCTGACGGGTGAAGGGCGAGCTGATTGCACGGGCGTGCTGCTCAGGCGCCAATACCAGCCAGCCAGAATCCACGCGGTAAGGGCAAGTGCCAGCAGCCATGCGCAAGCGACCAGCAGTTGCGCAGGCTGGAAACGCAGATTGGGCCGCAAGGAGAATTGCCGAAGTGATAGTCGCATGTTGCCAGGAGCGTGAAGAGGGATCGAGCCCAAGGAAAAGTTCATCGGTCGGAGCCAGCGGGAGGCCGATTCTAGCAAGGCTCACTGGTGCAGCGCAGTCAAAAGCGCTCAGGCCGTGAATTTGCCCCCTGATTGGTCGAAAAAACTGTGTGACCGAGGCATCGTCCATTCACATCGCGCACTCATTCACCAATCTCGCGCGCCTTGCGGTCACGCTCGACACGCAGGATGTAGCGTTGAATGGCGTTGGCGATGGGGGTTGGCAGATTTTCGAATTGGCAACCGGCACGCACCAAATCCGTACCGTTGTGGTGGGTGACGTGAAAGATATTACGCACGCGCAGGCTTACCGTGACCGGACCGAAGTCAGGCAGTTCAAGGCGGCAGTCCAGGTATTTATCGTCCACACTCAGCTGCATGTCCTTGGGTGGCACGAGGACCGCCAGGCCACCTCCCGAAATATCGATGACGCGTGCCTCGACACGTGTGTTTGGTTCGGGGGTCGGGATGTGACAGATCAGCGCATGCGCTACCGGGGCTATCAGGCGGTAATACTCGCGACGTTGCAGGCGCAACAGAACTTCCGGGGTGTCGGCGAGCAGTGCCGGATATTTTCCGAATGTTTCGAGGCGTGGCCGAGCGACCGAAAATTGCACCTTAACCTTGTCGAGTTGCGTGAGGCACAGCAGGCTTGTCGAGTTGGCCGCTTCGATATTCATCGCCTCGTCGTTGCCAAGGTCGAGATGAATGCTGCGATCGTCATCGCTGACGGCCAGCACGCTGGTCATGATGAAACTCGACCCGCTTCCGAAGTATGCGGTTGTCATGCATCGGCGCGCGGCGAGTTGACGCAGCACGTAGGCGATCTCGCGCCGCTCATGCAACAGGTATTGCTCGAAATCGTTGGATCGTAGTAACTCGAATTTCGTCGCCGGACGTACGGATTCAGGCATGCAATGGGTCTCTGCGAGGTTCGGATTGACTATACACCGGGCGCCAGTGGGGGCGGTGGCGCGCCACCTTGCTCCATCTGATAGAGCCAGGCGAGCAGTTCTGCGATGGCAACATAGAGTGCCGGTGGAATGCGCTCATCGAGGTTAATCTGCATCAAGAGTGATACCAGTTCAGGCGATTCGTGCACGTACACGCCAGCACTGCGGGCACGCGCAATTATCTCCTGCGCGATCAGGCCCTGGCCTTTGGCAACGACTTGCGGCGCGCTCTCGCCTGCGTGATAGGCAAGAGCGACTGCTGTCGAGCGTGGTGAGTGCGTGTCAGGGCCGGGCTTCACGTGCGTCCCCTGATTGAACGACGAAACCCGTCATGGGAACACCCGCTGCTTCCAGTGCGTTACCCAGCGCTTCACCCCCTTCACGCAATTGCGCGGCCGTGCGTGTGGAGTCGACACTGATACGTACTGCGACGCCCGCGGCGGTGACAATGAGTTGTGCCTCGATATCGCCAAGGCGCGGCATCTTCAAACGCATGATGCTCTGCCATGGCGGCGACTCGCTGCCGCCACCTTGGTCGCCAGACGAGTGCGGTTCACCTTCGGGGTCAACAATCTCCCACTGCATGTGCTGGCCCGGCCACACTTGGCCTTGCCACAGTGCCTGGTGAGTTGCCAGGGCTTCCAGCTGCTGATGTACCAGTGGCATGAGCTGTTCGGCGATCTTCAGCGCACTGGTGTTAGTCCCTGGAGATTTGTCTGCAGCCTCGCGCTGGACGTTGGCTTCGTGGCCCGGCGGTAGTGTGGCGCGTGTTCCTGTATCGGGGTCTGCCACGGCTGACATGTCTTGTCCCTGAGCTTGTCCCTGACTCACTCCCTGAGCGGACATGGCGGCGCTACGGGTTCCCTCCAGATGTGTCATGGAGTCCGGCGTTGCCTCGAGCAGATCTGATGGGGTGTCCGCTCCGCTTGGCAAGGCGCCCTGAACGGTTGCTGAGCCCGTCAGCGCCCGCGCAAGCGTCATGCTTAGACGCCCCTGCGGTTCGCGCAACAGACTCTCCAGCGAGCCTTCACCTTCTGCCCACTGGGCTTGATGGGCCTCGTAAAACAGACCACTTTCGCTGACGGCTTGACGTAGCAACGGTGTCAGGCTGCTCCCTCCCTTGTCTGGCGGAGAGGTGAGAAGCGGTTCGTTGCGGTTCAGGGGGGCTGCTCGTGTGTCGGCATGGCGGCCCGTGAGCAACTGGCTGATAAGTTGCCCGGCGGGGCTCAGCTTCGCGTGTGCCGTCGACGTTGGCGCTACTGCAGGATCGGCGAGGCGAGCGGTAATCGTCCTGTCCTGCTTGCCGGTGACTATCAGTTCGAGCGCATCGCCGTTCCTGGCGCCCTCCGGCATGAGCAGAGTGAGGTTTCGACCGGCAACCAGCGCACGGAAGCTGCCATCGGGCAGTGAGCTTTCGATAACGGCAGAGAAACGCTGGCCCAACTCCAGCTCGGCAAAGTCGGCCCGTAACGCCTGAATTGGAGCGGGAGCCTTGACCTCACTGTCGACGAGAACTCTGAGGCGGGAGGCAAGGTTGGCGGGAATCAATGCGGGCTCACTTTCAATTCACTCTGTGGCGCACTTTGATTCTGGCCAAGCATCGCGAAGCTGGCAAATCAATTGCGCAGGCGCCGGATGCTCCGTGAGGTGCCGTGCAGACTTCAGTGTCCGCCGCCGTAGGCCTTGCGTACGCTGCGTTCAGTCGCGGTGCCTGCGAGGAGGGCGCGCACGCTCATCATCCAGGGCTCAGTGTGGCGGCGGATTTCGCGATCATCGACCAGCATGCGCAGAATCAACTCGCGCTTGTGCTCGCGCTGGGTCTCGGACAATTCCATGACCATATCGCTGGCATCTTCAGCGATCAGATGTTCACGAATGACGGAGACCTCCTTCTCCAGTGAGCCAAGCAGGCCCCAGTCATTCTCGCGTGCAGCCTCGGCCATCATTCCGGTGAGACGGCACATGGTTTCGTAATGTGCCAGATTGTTCTGCGTGCCCATGTCAGCCTGCCCGGTCAATCTGTTGTGCCGGAGCCTGCTGCCCGATCTGGGCCCAAGCCTCGCGTAATTCGCTCAGCAAGGCGGAGGCCTCGTTGAGCGCCGCTGAGCTGTTGCTGGAGTTGGCAAAGAACAACCGCTCGCAGACATAGTCATAGAGTGAACCCAGACGCAGGGCCAAGTCTCCACCGGATTCGCCATCAAGACTCGCCTTGAGACCGAAGGTGACTATTTCGATTGCCTTGGAAATGGAGCTGCCCTTTGCTGCAACGTCGCCATTAGCCATTGAAATCGCCGCGCTATTGATGGCGAGTAAGGCACCGTCAAACAACATCAGTACGAGCTGGTGTGGATTGGCGGTGCTTACGTTGGTCTCGATTCCAACTTTTGCGTAGGCCGCAGCGGAGTGTGTTGCGAACATGTTGTTCCTAGCGAGGAGTATTGCGTTTGCGAGATACAGGCAACTGCGTTCAGTCTGCTATCTCAGTCAGTTACGTATTACGGCACCTGTCATAACAATTTGGACAGTTGCGACGTCAGGAAATTGCCCGTCGTCGTCAGGCCGGCAATAGTGCTGTCCATGGCGTTGAATTGCGCGCGGTAACGCGCTTCAATTGCCGTCATACGAAGCTCCATCCTGGCGATGTTGTCGTCGGTACTTTTGATATTCTTGTTTAGACCATCCGTTCGTGCGGTGAGAAGTCCGTCGGTGCCGAGAATTGCTTGGACGCGGGTGGCAATTTGGGCAGCAAAACCGGGGGTGCTTGTATTGCTTACGAACAGGGATGCCACATTTTTGGTGGGATCCTTGAGTGCCGTGCTGAGCTTGTCGCTATTGACCGTCAGCTTACCGTCGGCCCCAAGCTGGATTCCGACATCGGCAAGGCGAGACATGCCTGCCGTTTTGCCAATCGAGCCCCCCATGATGCTGCGCAGCTGGGACTGGATACTGCGTACGGAGGACTCGCCATTCAAAGGGCCGGCCGTCTTGGTAGTAGCGTTGTAGCTCGACTGGCTGCTCATCAAGCCTATTGCGTTGTTGTAGGCCGTGACGAAGCTATTGATCTTGGAAACGATCGATGAGGTATCGCTGCCGACGTTCACCGACGTCGCTGTGGTGGTTGTCGCCTTGAGGCTTAGCGTGACGCCGCTGAGTGCATCCGTGATCGTGTTGGAAGGGCGCGTCATGGCAATGCCGTCCAGCGTAAAGGCGGCGTCTTGTGCAACCTGCGTGGACAGCATGCTCGATGAACCTGACGCGGCAGGATTGAAGTCGAACCCGGTCAATCCTGAAAGCTGAAAGGCATTGTTGGCGCCCGTGTCTTTCGCAGACACAACGAGACGCGTGGATGTCCCGTCATTGATCAATGATGCCGTAACACCAGCGTTGGCGTTATTGATTGCGTCGCGTAGTCCCGACAGCGTGTTGTTGTTCGAGTCGATGGTGACGGAGACACTGCGGCTCGAGTCGCCGGTGAACTTCGTGCCGTTGAAGTTGCCCAGGTCGATCGTCAGGGTGCCTGTCGGAATCTTCGCCGAATCACTTGCATAGCCAGTGCTCCTGATTTTTTCCGTCTGAGCAAGCTTGGCCACTTCGAGCGAATAGTTCCCGGCAGTGGCGGTGCTATCAACAGTGATAGCCGCAATCGCCGCATCGGCAACATTTGCCGTGTTCGAGGCAAATTTATCTGGGGTCTGCAGGGCAATTGCCGCATCCTGCAGGGACGACAAGGTGCTTTTGAGGGTGCCATAGGCCGACAGCTGCGTCTTGACGCCCGCTTCTTTTGTCTGCAGTAGATTGATTGGCGTGCGTTCAGCTGCCATCAACTTGCTGACGAGGCTCTCGACATCGATACCCGAGGCAAGTCCTGCTGAGGTAATAGATCCTGTGGCCATGACTACTTCTCCTGATCAATACACTGATTTCGCCGTGGCGAAAACATCACGCTTTCTGCTTGACAAACAGACCGGAAAATTTGTCGATGGATCGCGTGATGGCTAGCAGTTCCTCACTTGGAAACTGCCGGATAACCTCATTGGTCGTGGCATCAACGATCTTGACAACGGAACGTCCGGTCTCGTCATCAATCGAGAATTGCAGGTTCCGTGCCACCGGTGCGAGCGCCTTCTTGACTTCGCTCATGGCCTGGTCGAGTTCCTTGCGACTCGGCGCTCCGGGGTTTGCCGCTTCGGCAGCCTTGGGTGCCTGGTCCGCTATTTTGGGGGCAGTTGTTTCGCGAGAAACGGTTGTAGCCGGGCTGACCGGCGTAGTAGATGTAACGCTAGAAGCTAGCGGTTGGATTGCCATGTCACGGCCTCCTAGTATTACTGGAGGGAGCCGGGGCGTCCGGCTCCCGCGTTCTGCTATTAACGCAACAGACTTAATACCTGCTGTGGCAAGCTGTTCGCTTGCGCCAGCATGGCGGTGCCCGCTTGTTGCAGGATCTGGCTACGCGAAAGGTTGGCCGTTTCCGAAGCGAAATCGGCATCAACAATTCGCCCGCGAGCGGCCGACTGGTTCTCGACG
>DATIDV010000027.1:0-72061 GCA_035456105.1 Rhodocyclaceae bacterium
AAGGCGAAGTTCACAGAAGTCGTTAACATTGCGGATGGTTTCAAGACTGACGTTGCACTGTGCATCCAGAACAACGGCACGTCCACGACCTCTGGCTGTAACGGTGGTACGTCGGGCGAAGGTTGGTCGATTGCCACACCGACTGCTGTTGGCAAGGTCGCAACTATCACCGTTAGCAATGGTGCTATTCAAGCTACGGCCGTCACCACGGGTGGTCTGAGCGGTCAAAGCTACATCCTTACGCCAAGCGTTGCTTCTTCTGGCGTGGCTTGGACTGTTACTGGTTCTTGCAAGACCGCAACGCCGCCGATCTGCTAAGTTATTGCGGCGGGTGCGCCGCGATGCTGGATCAAAAAAGGCCGTGGTGACACGGCCTTTTTGCATTTCCTTGCCTGTCTTGGCGCCCGTCTGTAACGTTGGGCTATTCAGGGCTGCCCCACTTGTCACACAGGTTTGAGTGGCGTGAATTGCATATTTGCGTCGGGCCGGTAGATCAGCGAATCATGCGGCTCCTCCGGGCATCACCTACTAACCGCATTTGCCGGTGAGGCTAAAGATGCCCGATGAAGTGAGTCGGGCGTTCAGTTTCATAGTGAGTCAGTGAGGATCGATCTTGCACCAGCAGACAATGGCCTAGATTAGGATGCGGTATTTGTGCGCGTTTGTATGTGGTTACGAACAAGAAGCTCCAGGTCTGGAATCATTCGTTGGATGACGTCTTCCCAGCGCTCGCTTTTGCCTTGGTTGAAAATTTTTACGGTTGGGTACCAAGGGCTGTCTTCTCGATTGCGCATCCACCGCCATTCACTGCCTGCGCGGTTGAATAGCCACGATTGCTTACCTAGTGCGCCTGCTAGATGGATAACCGAAGTATCCACTGCGATGACAAGATCCAGACATTCGATCAGAGCGGCGGTATCAGCGAAATCCTTGCATTGATCCATGACATCCAGCAAAGGCCATTGCCCGTTTCGAATGTCGTCTTGGCACGCGCCTTTCTGCAAGCTAACCCACTGAATGTCGGGAATGTCCAGCAAAGGTTTGAGGCGCTCCAGAGCAATGCTGCGAAGCTTGTCGTCAGCCAAGGCTGGATTTCCCGCCCATACTAAACCGACCTTCACGGCCGTGTGTTTGAATTTAACCGCACCCGCGAGCACCTCGCGCATACGGTCGGCTCGATCTTTCGCGGGGGTGAGGTATGGGACGCTCCTGCCCAGATCTGATAGGCCTGCCTTCAGGAGATATGGGAGGCTCATGGAGGAGCACTTCAAATCGAAAGACGCTGATTTGTCTGTTTGCCATTCATCGATGGGGATGGTGCCATCAAGTAATCCTGTTGATTGAGCGAGGGCTTCGATCTCTCTATTCGCCATCAAATGGATAGACTGGGGTTTGAGTGCTCTGAGCTGACGAAGGAAACGCAGCATCATGATCTGATCGCCTAGTCCCTGTTCTCCCCAGATCAACAGACGCTTTCCTTTCAAGCTACTTTTTCCATCCCAACCTGGGATGTCCTTCGTTCCTTGCAGTCGGGCGAAAAAAATGGACCTGAGTTTGAATGGCGTTCCTTCTGCATAGGCTAACTGCAATCTCCATTCATAATGTGCGAGCCCTTGCTTGAATTTTCCGGCACTAAGTAGCGCAAGACCATAGTTGTAATTGCTCAGTGGGCGTTGAGGTTCGATAGCAAGGGCCGTCTTGTATCCGGTAATGGCTTCCTCCAGATCGCCCATTTTTAGATTCAAATTCGCAAGATATTCAAGAGCCGGAATATATTGCGGATCGATCTCGAGGGCACGCAGCATATTCAGCTTGCACTCATCAAAACTCTCTGTGAGCAGGGCCAGACGACCCTTGTAGCAATAGAAGCTAGGATTGTCTGGGTATTGATGGCTAAAAACCGCAATGAGATCTGCTGCCCGCTCAAGCTGATTGGTTTCAAGAAATAGCGCGATGAGCAATTCCGCTGCTGGGATGTTGTCAGGGTCAATGCCCAGAGCGAGTCTGAGACAGGCTTCCCCTTCATCCGCCTTGACGACCGTTAGCATGAGTTGTCCGAGCCCGATCAAGGCATCAACGTGATCGGGCTCACGTTTTACGATATCACGGAGAAAGCGCTCGCAATTGGAGTATTCCGACAGGGCCATATAGGCACGAGCCGCATACAATTGAGCCTGCGTATGTTCTGGATTTCGCTCAAACAAAGGTGCCAGAGTTTGAAGCATTCCGCGAAAATCATCTTTAACGTAATTGCGATAGTACGCGAGCAACAGTCTGACGCTGTCGCTATCTGGAATCTCCTGTAGGCCTTTTTGCAGCGTTTTGACTACGTCGTCGCCTTTCCCTGCGGCGGCATAAAATTTGGATAGTGCTATGTAGCCTTGCTCGAATTTGGGTGTTCTCTTGATCTGTGTTTTATAGGCATTTTCAGCCCCGATCTTGTCGCCCATGCCTTCCAGTACTTCTGCCATATTGCAGTGAAAGCCTGGGCCATCGGGGGTAATCTCAATGGCCTGTCTGATCTTCTCTTTGGCCTCGATCATCAGGTTTTCCTGAAAAAGCGCACGGCCTAATAAATTGAGTGCTTCTGCGTCGCGCGGATCATCATGCAATATATTCTCAAGCAAGGAAACTGCTTTTGTCGATTGACCGGCAATCAAATATTCCCGCGCAATAGAAATCGGAGGTGGCGGTGGCACGTTTGTGTTTGCCTTGCGTTGAAATCGTTTTATCAGGTAATTGAGCATGATCGGGATGGTGTTCTTAACGAGAAGTCCGGATAAGCGTCACGATGCGAACCACCTCGTATACAAGCGAGTCCGTAGTCTTTTCATCATAATTTAGCTCTCGCAATTTCCATTTCAACGTATTTGCGAGCTTGGCTCGCTTGAATATATTAAGCTTATGGCGCTCAGAAAATACCTGGGTGCGGCTCATCATCAAATCCCTTGCGCCTCTTAAGCGACTTTCCGATTGCGGATCTTCTCGCGCTATTTCTGCGGCAGGAAAGCGTCGATGAAATTCTGAGGCAAGATCATCGGCAAATCGCTCGACTTCTTTGGTGCTGAACCAATTTAGCATTGCGTGATGGCTCCATGTCCTGATTAGGGTGAGAGCCGATTATGGCATGCCGTTACTGCCTTGAGTCGCTCGCGAGAGAGAGCGATCTGCTGGGCGGTGATGGCGTTGAGGGAGGGCTCTCTGCTTCGTAGCGAACGGTGATGTCCGTAGAGGAGGCAATGTTTTGCCTGGCTCGTAGTTTCCGGTCGGCGCGATCGACAACAAGCGTCGCCGCACAAAATCCGTGCATGTAGGCGCGATAGGTCTTTTTGCCGTCCATCCGCCTGTCAGTTCTTTGATTTGTCGGGTCTGCATGGCCCAAACGTGTCTTCGTTTGGGAGTCCGTATGATATCTTTTGAGGCTTGAAGGACTATCTGGAATGGTTTGTCAAATGCAGATTATTGGATGCAGCAATACAGAAAAAATGTGGCGGTGTGTTTTGTTTGTGACGGTGGCGCTTGCTGGTTTGACATTTTGGCTCGCCGCTTATCCGCCGATGAATGATTTGCCGCAGCACGCAGGGCAGATTGCCGTGCTGCGGGATCTCTTGCTAGGGCGTTCGAGTTGGGTTGATATAGTGCATGTGAATCTATTGACGCCGTATCTGATTGGTTACGGACTTGCACTGCCACTGTCTTTTTTTGTGCCGGTCGTTGTTGCATTGAAAGTGCTTCTGACGGTGTCTTTCTATGCTTTTTTTATAGCTTGCGTATGGCTTCGCAAAGAGGTCGGGGGGGATGCCCAGCTTGATTGGATGTTCATTCCGGGAGTTTTGGGTTTTGTATGTAAATGGGGATTTTTTACTTTTATCGTTGCAGCTCCGGTTGGTGTCTTTTTCCTGGTGTATGCGTTGAGATACGCGACAGATACAGGCGCTCGTGCGTCTATTTTTCTGTTTCTGGCCGGGGTTGCCCTGTTCTTTTCGCATGGATTATTGTTCTTGATGTGTTGTGCGATCGGATTCTTGTTTCTGATCGTGCGCCAACGCAGTATTGGTGTTGTCGCGCTCAGGGCTTGGCCTTATTTCCTTCTTGCGATGCTGTCTGGAGCATATTTTGTCATAGGACGCGTTACGGACTCTGTTGAGGTTGTTCCGGATTTTGCAGATTTTTATGGTGGTTGGGGTTGGGGGCGTTTTTCCGAGTTCTTGGTTTTTCCATGGGGAGATGGTTCTGATGGGGATATTTTTATGCCTCTTTCCATTCTCATGTTCCTGGCGCCATTCATGCTGAGGCGCAGGCTTAATACAGAAAATTCGATTGTTTTTGTTCCGATTTTCGTGGTCGTTGCTATCTGGATTCTTGTGCCAAGCGTGGCGATCAAAACGTCAATTCTGTATCAGCGATTTTCGCTATTCATATTCCCGTTTTATGCCCTGATATTTCGCACGCCATCGCTTGCTGATTCGCCCCACGGTCTGAAGCTGGAGCGTTATGGTCCTTTGATCATGCTCTTGGCTTGTTGGAGCTTCTTGTTCATCCACGCACAGCGCCAGCTTGATTTTGCACGTGAGTCGTTGGGTATTCAGAAACTATTGTCTTCAATGGAACCGGATCAGCGCGCTTTGTCACTGGTGGTTTCCGGCTTTAGCCCGGCCGCGAATAATGGATTTGTGTATAAGCACTATCCTTTGTGGTATCAGGCGGAACGAGGTGGTTGGGTCGACATGAATTTCGCATGGTTCCCTCCGCAAATCGTGAGATTCAAGAAGACGGCACTTCCCAAGGTGAAAATCGGATTTGATCTGGTGCCATGGAAATTTAATTGGCATGATCATGATGGCAGAATATACAAGTATTTCATTGCCAGGAGTTTTACGGCTTTGCCGGCCAATCTTCTTCAAAACGACGAATGCAAGACGCAGCTTCTGGAGCGATCGGGGGCTTGGTATCTGTTCGAACGCGTGAGCTGCGGAAGATAAGGAATGCGCGAGGGAGTTGTTGGAAGGAGGGCGTCCTTGTGGGACGCTCTTTCGCTATTTCTCTTTCCTTGCCGTCGGCTATTCAGGATGAGATCTCCAAGAGTGATTGGAAATGAGGTCTCGTTGTATGTTTATGAAAAATGCTGGTCGAACTGCAGTGTTTGCATTTCTTTGAATTAACTTGCTCCGTATTGCGCTGGCGAGATCTGCGGTGTTGTTTTCGAAGTGCAGTTGGTTGATATGGGTCCTGTCGTTTGCCTCTCATAACTACCGGTACAATCTTTACTCTGAGTCTTTTTTAGGTTGTTATGCTTTTATCGTATCGCCATGCTGGTCCTGTTGCTGCTGCAGCAGGAATGTTGCTCTTAGTGGTTCAACTGGCTTCCGTTCTCGCATGGCATAAATATCCGCAGACTGTTTTCTATAACGAATTCGTGGCTGCGGCAGGCCTTGTCCTGGCCTCACTGCCGCTGGTGCGACAACGCAGCGCTATCTGGCGGCTTTCCTCTCTGTCGTTAGTGGCATTCCTTACTGTGTTGGCGATCTGCTTGTGGCTACCGTTCTTACCCGAGGAGGATGCGGCGAGTGCTGGTTTGGCTAGCTACGCCGCATTTGCGCTGGTATCCGTGATGTTCATTCAGCAACTAACTCAGTACGCAGATAGAGGGCGCATTGTTGATTGGTGTGCCTGGGGCATGCTTGGGTGCGCCTGTCTGCAGTGCGCGGCCGCAGCCCTGCAGCTAAAGGGTTTTTCTGCGCCGGGTTGGGTCATGACAAAGTTGATGAATTCGGCATACGGCAATATCGCTCAAGAGAATCATTTCGCGGATCTGCTGTGGCTAGGTCTTGTATCACTCCTTCATTTGTGGATGCGCAAGAGCTTTTCCACAGTTGCGGCGCTTATTGTGGCTTCCGGGATGTGTATGTTTTCTGCGTTGTCCGTGTCGCGAGCGGTATGGCTCTATACGGCGGCTGTGCCTTTAGCGGCAGTTCTTTATACGCGGCATCTCGATTTGCCAGAGCGTCGTCGTGTGTGGGGTGGAGCAACCGTGATCTTCCTCTTGAGTGTTGGCTCGCAGGTCTGGCTGGCATTTGGCGGTGCGCAAGCGGCCTTAGGTGTTACGTCGGCGATCGATCGGGTAAGTGAAGGTGGTTCGAACGGACAACGTATGTTTGACTGGGCAATTGCTGCCAAGACAGCGCTTGCTCATCCGTTAACAGGTGTTGGGCCTGGAATGTATTCATGGCAAACCGCGCTCGGGACCATTGGTTTGGCTCCGGTGAACTATGTGCGCATTGGTGAGAACGCGCACAACACGGTGCTGCATTTTGCGGCCGAGTTTGGGCTTGTGTTCATAGCAATTTCGCTGGGGTTGATTGCTGCCTGGTTATGGCGACGCTGGAAAGAGGTGCCGACGCTCGAGAGTCTTTGGGGATTGGGCATACTTGCCGTGATTGGCGCTCATAGCTTGGTCGAGTACCCGCTCTGGTACACCTATTTTCTTGTGCCTTTGGCGTGTGCGATCGGTGTGATTGACGCTGGCGATGAACGTTTGCCGACGCTGCGCTTTAATTCCCGCTGGTTGTTGGTTCCGGTGCTTATCGGTGCGGTTATTCTGACTTCGACTTGGCGTGACTACAGAAAGCTGGAGTCCGCGTACATGAAGCTCAATGCGACCAGCGTGATGGATGTTGAGACTTCTGCTCAACTGGATGCGGTCGGAGCTTCCATTGGTACTACTTCATTGATGGCGCCACAAGCGGCCATCTTGCGCTTGCGGGCCTGGCGCACGACGGATCTGCAGCGCGTACCGCAAATCGTGCAGGTGTGCGATGAGAGCCTCAAAATCAAGCCGCAGTACAACTCCTTTACGGCCTGCATGACGGCTTATACCTTGTCGGGACGCAAGGCTGACGCTGATCAGATCAACGAGATTGTGTGTGGGGCTTTTGCGCCGATGCATAGCCGTCCGTTCATTGAGTACGCGCAGAAATTGTATGCGTCCCGCAAATGGGAACTACCGCCGAAGGGGCGTTGCCTGTAGCTGTTCTTAAGTTGTAGCGAAACCCTAGCCGCGTGGGGCTCTGGCTTTGCCCGTATACTGCCGCCCATTCCGTTGTGGGCGCTTTTCGCGCAGAGGTAATGCTTTCAGTGAAATATCGGACTGGTCTGGCATCGCTGCGCATGGCGGTCAGTCGCCGTTTGCTGGATTTTATTTTGCGCGGGCGTGACGCCGCAGCCTTGCCACAGCATGTGTTGCTGCCCGACGATGAAGTTTCCGGTGAAATGCTCGTGGCTGGCATGCATGAAGGGCAGTTGTTGCAGCCCTTGCTGGATCATTTCCTTACTGCTCACAAGCCACGCTTTGCCGATGAAATCGCGCTCGATGTCGGTGCCAATATCGGCAATCACTCCCTGTTTTTCTCGCGCTACTTTCGCACTGTTCTGGCGGTTGAGCCCAATCCTTTGACTCTGCATGTATTGCGTGCCAATGCAGCATTGAGCGGCGCGGATATTCGTGTGTTGCCGATGGGGTTTGCCGATCAGGACGGGATGTTGAGTTTCTTTTCCAACAAGCGCGGCAATTTAGGCGCGTCTGGTTTTGCATTTGCGGGTGGTCCGACTGGCAGCGCCGATGGTCTGCAGATCGAATGTCCGGTTCGGCGCGGCGATGCGGTGCTGGGTGAGGTGCTTTCGGGCGAGCGCCTGAGCCGCATCGGGCTGATCAAGCTGGATGTAGAGGGCGCGGAATTGAGTGCCTTGCGCGGTCTGGGCGAGACGCTTCAGCGAGACAAACCATTTGTCATTTTTGAAAGCCTCAAGAGCGAAGGTGAAAGCGGCGGCGCAGCAATTTTTTCACTGCTGCGTGAAGTCGGCTACGCCACCTTTTATGCGGTGGAAAGTTCCGTCACAAATGCCCGAAGCTCGGCAATTGGCTGGCTGGTGCGCTTGTTTTCCGGAGAGCGCGTGTGCCTGCGCCGCCTTGAGCTACCCGCGGTTGGGCATGCCTATTTGATGATTCTTGCTGTGCCTGCTGACCGCACTCTGGGCGCCGCATGAGAATTCTGGTGGTCATTCCTACTGTGTTCGGTGGCGGTGCCGAGCAGGTGGCGGCGATTCTGTCGCGGGAGTGGCACGCAGCACATGAGGTGCAGGTACTTGCCTGGCAACAGGCTGGTGAGGCGCTCGATTTTGGTGTTCCCGTGTGCTTTGCGGGTCTTGGTGTGCAGTCCGGCCTACTACGCAAGGTGTGGAATATTGTCAGTCGGGTTCGGTGTGTGTCGCGACAGATGCGTCAGTTTCGGCCCGATGCAGTCATGGCTTTCATGGATGAGGCGGGCATGCCTTGCGTGATGGCTGCTGCACTGAGCGGTAGGTTGTCACGACTGGTTGTCAGCGTGCATCACAACCCGCAGTGGATACCGCTTTGGCGGCGGGTATTGCTCGGTGTTTTCTATCGATTTCCTGGCGCGGTAGTCGCCGTGTCTGAAGGTGTGCGCAATGAGTTGGCATGCGCCCTGCATTTGCCGCGGGAACGGCTGCGGCATATTCCAAATCCACTTGTCCTGGGCGCTGCAATTGATGACGCCGATTCGCTGAATGTTGCGACTGCTTTGGCAAGCAGGAGGCGTGATGGTTACCTGTTGGCAGTGGGGCGTCTTGACCGGTACACGAAGGGCTTGGAGGAGTTGATTGCGGCTTACGCCGCCTTGCCCGTGCCACGCCCCGGACTGGTTGTCGTTGGGGAAGGAGCAGATCGTCATGCGATTGAGGAGGACATTGCGCGGCGGGGTTTGGCAGACGAAGTTGTGCTGACCGGCTGGGTAAAAGATCCAAGGCCCTTTTATCGGCGGGCTTCCGTCTTCGTGCTTGCTTCGCGTTACGAAGGCTGGTCAAACGTGCTGATGGAGGCCATGGGAGAGGGTTGTCTCGTGGTAGCGACGCGCTGTCCTTATGGCCCTCCCGAGATTCTTGGTGAGGAACTGGCGCACTGCCTGGTTGCGCCTGGCGATGTCGCCGCGCTCGCGCAAGGCATCCAATCAACATTGAATCTCGATCCCGCCAAACGTGAGCTACTGTCCTCTGCATTGCGGGCACGTGTGCAGCAGTTTGCTGTCGACCGGGTTGCGGCGCAGTGGATTGATCTTGCCCAATCGCTCTCTGCGCAGGCTGCGAAATGAGTTTGCGCGCTTCAGTCGCTTACATCTCCGTGCGCGCAGTTTCAGGCGTGTTATCCGTGTGCGCACTGTCGTTGTTTGTGCGTGGCCTCGGCGCGGAGCAATATGCGCATTTCGTGTTGGGCATGGCTGCCGCTGCACTCGCATCCACTGTTTTGATGATTCCGCTCAACACGACTTTGGCGCGACTTTACGGTGAGGTCGACTCACGTCCGCGGGTGCTCGCCACCCTGCAGGGTACGGTGCTGGGGCTTGGCATCACGTTGACCATCCTGGCGTTGTTACTTGAATGGCTTGGCGTGTCCTGGTTGACGTCCTGGGCATTGCCTGCGGCTGCATTGTTTGCCGCCGTGCAGGGATTGCTAGATTTTTCTGCGCAACGAGCGAATTCGGCGCTGGAGGCGCGGCGCTATGGCTATTTGCTTCTGACAAAAGCGATTTGTGTCATTGCTTTCGGCTCAATCGCGATCATGTATTCGGCGAGTGCGGCGGCCGTTCTCCTCGCGATGGCATTGGCATGTGCGGTATCCATCACAGTGAACACGAAGGGGCGGTTTTATGTTCATGGTTTCGATGCCGCTCTTGTTCCTCGTGTCGCTTCTTTCGCCATGCCCTTGGTGGTCACGTGCTCGTTGAGCTATCTCCTGCAGTGGGGTGACCGCTACCTGTTGATGTGTTACGTGCCGTTGGCCGATCTTGGTCGCTACAGCGCGTTGGCGGACTTGACCCAACAAACTCTGGTGTTGATTTGCAGCGGACTCGGCGCGGCCTGGTATCCGCGCATCGTGCAGGCATGGGGGGCCGGTCAGCCCGACGAAGCGCGACGCTTGTTGTGGCGTTATGCCTTGATAGGCATTTCGCTTGTCGTGCCAGCCGCGGTGGGCTTTGCTTTGTTGTTGGCGCCCGCTGCAGGGCTGCTCTTCGGGCAGACGTACGCAGGCGTGCCTTCATCCTTTCCCTTGTTGCTCGTTGTTGCTTCCGTCGTAGGCGGTAGCAAGAGTTTCTATTTCGACGTGCCAATGTTGCTCGCGGAGAGGGTCTGGCGTCTGGCTGCGGGAATTGCGCTATCGGCATTCGTGTCGCTTGCTGTCATGGTGTGGGCTGTCCCGCAATACGGCATCAGCGGCGCAGCGATGGGCTTGCTGTGCGGGCAGCTGGTCGGTTTGTTCTACAGCTTCGCGATGGGGCGGGATGTGCTGCCACATCAACTCCCGGTTGGCCAGTTTTTGTCGGTAGTGGCAGCGAGTGCTTCTATGGGCGCCGTGTTGTGGGTCTGGCAGCCCGCAGGCGCAATGGGTCTCGCGCTGCGTTTTGTTATCGGCGTGTTTGTGTATGGTTTCGTTCTGCTTGCGCTGGATTTTGATGAGGTACGTGCCCGACTGCGAAGTGCGCTAAAGGTGAGTCAATGAGGGTCGTGCTCTTTGCCAACACCGACTGGTTCCTCTACAACTTCAAGCTTTCGCTGGCGAAGGCCTTGCGCGCGCGCGGCGATGAGGTGGTGTTGCTGAGTCCGCCCGGTGTCTATGGGCCGCGCTTGCGCGAGATGGGTTTTCGCTGGGAGCCCTTGCCGGTGTCACGCAGCGGCATCAATCCGCTGGCCGAGCTGGCCGCCATACGGCGTGTGGCGGCGCTGTATCGCGATGTACGGCCGGATGTCGTGCATCACTTCACCATCAAGTGCGTCATCTACGGCTCGATCGCAGCGCGGCGGGTGGGGGTGACGCGTATCGTGAATTCCGTGACCGGGCTTGGCTTTGCCTTGCTCGCGAATACGCTGAAGGCGCGTTTGATACGGCCCGTCGTGCTGGCGCTTTACCGACGTGCCTTGCGCGGTACGCAGGTGATTTTCCAGAATGCCGACAACCGCAATACGCTTGCGGCGGCGGGAGTGCTGTCGCAGAGCATGGTGCATGTGATAGCCGGTGACGGTGTTGATACCGAGCGTTTCGTGCCCGCCGCGGATGCGACGGATGTATCGGTTCTTATGATGGCGCGGCTGCTGCGCTCCAAGGGCATTGCCGAGTTTGTCGAGGCCGCACGCAAGGTGCGTGCGCAGATGCCTGCAGTGCGTTTCCTGCTGGCGGGTGAACCGGATCCGGGCAATCCCGAGAGTGTGGAAGCAGAGAGCCTGCAGCGCTGGCGAAGCGAAGGCTATGTCGAGTTTCTCGGTCACCGCTCTGATGCACTGGCGCTGAATCAAGCATGTCGTGTAGCAGTGCTGGCCAGCACACAGGGGGAGGGCATTCCACGTGCCTTGCTCGAAGCCGCTGCGTGTGGGCGGCCGTTGGTGGCGAGCGACGTACCGGGTTGTCGCGATGTCGTGGTGGATGGCGTGACGGGGGCGCTGGTGCCACCAGCCGATGCCGACGCGCTGGCCGACGCGATCCTGCGCCTGTTGCAGGATGCCGAGCTGTGCGAGCGTATGGGCAAGGCAGGGCGTGCGTTCGTCGAAGAGCGCTTTTCTGATCATTGCATCACCGCGCTGACCTTTGCTGTCTACGACGGAACATCGAACCCTTCAGCCGCGTCCAATTCCTGATGTCTGCTACACCCATGTTTCTCATTGCCATTGCCTTCTGTGTCTCCGCTGCGACCTGCCTCGGTCTGGCCCGGCTGGCTCCCCATCTGCGCCTTCTGGATTTGCCGGACGAACGCAAACGCCATGACAACGCCATTCCAGTGGTCGGCGGGATCGGCATTCTGCTGGGCTTGCTGGCGGCGACCCTGCTGACCGGCCAGACCTTGCCGCAGGAAGCATGGCTGCCGGCGTTGCTGCTCTTCATCGTTGGCGTGGTCGACGATATGTTCGGTCTGCGCGCTTCGCTCAAGCTTGTGGTGCAGGTGCTGGCGGCATGGTGGTTGATCGTGCTGACGGGGGCTGCACTGTTCTCCATTCCGATGCCGTTTGCGCACGGGCAATGGGTGCTCGGCGAGCTGGCAATGCCGATCACGGTGCTGATGGTGGTGGCGCTGCTCAATGCCATCAACATGATCGATGGACTCGATGGTCTTGCCGGCGGTTGTCTGGCCATTGCCGCGTTGGGGTTGGCGTATGCCGCGCATGTGGTGGGCCGCGCCGACCTCGCGGTCAGTGCTTTTGCATTGTTCGCGGCTGTCCTCGGGTTCCTGTTGTGGAATGCCCGCTTGCCCTGGCAGCCGCGTGCGCGTGTGTTTCTCGGCGATGCGGGTGCGCTCGGCGTCGGCATGCTGCTGTGCTGGCTGATGTTCAAGCTGTCGCTAACGCCGGGTGGCGTGCGCGTGCCGGTCACGGTGGCACTCGCGCCATTTGCCGTGCCGATGATTGATATGGTGGTGGTAGCGTTCTGGCGGCTTGCCGAGCGGCGCAACCCGATGCAGGCCGATCGTGGTCACTCGCACCATCTGCTGCTTGAAATCGGTTTGCCTGCCGCGACGGTGGTGCGCTTGATCTGGCTGGCCTCGGCTCTCGTTACGGTCGCCACCTTCGTGGCCTGGCGGCTTGGAGTGGCCGAGGGGCGTCTGCTTGGCGTCTTGTTGTTGTGCTCGGCCGTCCACATGGTGTGGTTCCGGCGCAGCTGGCTGGCGTTGCGCCGACGGCAAAGGGTGGAGGGCCGCTGAGCATGCGCGTTCTGTTCATTTCCTCAGGGTTAGGCGTGGGTGGGGCGGAGACGGCGCTGGAGCGCCTGGTTCCGCATCTGCAGGCCAAGCGCATCGTGTGCGAAGTGGCCTCTTTGCGTGAAACGGGTGAGATTGGCCTGCGCATGCTGGCCGTGGGCATCACCGTTCACGCACTTGAAATGCGACCGCCCAAACCTTCATTGAAGGGGCTTTGGCGGCTGTTCCGGCTGATTCGCCACTTCAAGCCGGATGTCATACAAGGCTGGATGTATCACGGCAATATCGCTGCGCAGGTGGCGCGTCTGGCCGCGCCGCGCGCAGTGGTGCTCGGTGCCATTCACCAGACGCTGGCGCGACCGGAACTCGATCCATGGACCACGCGTGCCGTCATCCGTCTCGACGCGCTGTTGTCACACCTCGCAGCGCGCACGATCTACGTCGCACACAGTGCCGCCGAACAGCATGTGGCGCGCGGCTATGCCAAGCGCGGAGCGATGGTGTTGCCGAATGGCTTCGAGACGCGACGCTTTGCTCCGGATGCCGGACGCAGGCAGGAAATGCGCGCCCGGCTTGGTCTTGCGCAAGACAATTTCGTCATCGGCACGGTAGGGCGTTTTCACCCGGTCAAGGATCACGCCGGTTTTCTGCGCGCGGCGATCGAGGTCGCGCAGGACTATGCGCAAGCGCGTTTTGTAATGGCTGGTGCGGGGCTTGAACAGGGCAACGCAGAGCTTGCACCCCTGCTGGCGCATCCCGCATTGCAGGGCAGGGTGCGCATGCTCGGTGCGCGTGACGATGTGCCGGGCATCATGCAGGCGCTCGATCTTTTCGTGCTCAGCTCCCTCAGCGAGGGTTTGCCGAATGTGGTCGCCGAAGCGATGAGTTGCGCCGTGCCGTGCCTGGTCACACGCGTCGGCGACGCACCGTGGATGGTTGCCGACACCGGTTGGGTCGTGTCGCCGAATGATCCTGCGCAGCTGGCAGCGGGGATGATGAAGGTGATCCGCATGGCGCCGGAGCAGCTTGCCGTTCGAGGCAAGGCGGCGCGTGCGCGTGTCGAGAGTGAAATGTCGATTACCGGAGTGGCGCGCCGCTACATCGAGCTTTACAACGATCTCGTGCCGCGGCGCGCCGTTTGAGAACCTGCTCCCGCTCTTACTGCGAGGCCGTGATCGGGGCTCATGCGCTGCTCGAAATTCTCATGTAGTTATCTACACTGCGGTTTCTGCGCTGCTCTTCACCCCGCTGACGGCCTCTCGCGACAGATCGTGAACAGGTTCCATCACTCCTTCGGCGGCGTCATCAGACGGTCGAAGTTATTGATGTGATCATCGAAGTTTTGTTCGAGCATTGAGCGATATTGATTGACCAGTGCGTCGATAGTCTCCTGGCTGCCCGCCTTCAATTCGGCACCGGATGAGAAATCGGTCGCTCGTACCCAGGCATTGAAGCGCGACAGCGCGAACATGAATGAGCCGCTCCCCAGGCTGATGCCGATTGTGCCGTCGCAATGCTCGTTGGCGAGCTTGATGTGCGCGTTGGCGCGATTGTAGAAGTCTTTGTCGATAGGTATTTCGGCCATTCTGTCGTCCTCTGTATTTTTTGTATTTGTGAGCTGTTTCAAGCCTGCCGGCACATTCTAGCGGAAGCTGTAATCCGCCCGTTGTGGCGTTTGCCGCTCAATGAACTGCTGATGTGCAGGACTGCCTGCCTCGCAAAAGTTATAATCCGCCCTTAACTCCTCATTTACCTCACTTCGCAGTCCTGTCATGTCTTCTACGCTCAATACCCTGTCTGCCCTGTCACCGCTCGATGGCCGCTATGCCGCCAAGGGCGACGCGCTGCGCCCGCATTTCTCCGAACTCGGCTTGATCCGCAACCGCGTACGCGTGGAAGTGGAATGGCTCAAGGCGCTGGCCGCTGCCTCGCACGTCACCGAAATCGCACCGTTTTCAGCTGCCACGCTGGCTGAAATGGATGCCGTCGTCGCCAATTTTTCGGAAGAAGACGGCGAAGCGATCAAGGCGATCGAGGCGACAACCAATCACGACGTGAAGGCCATGGAGTACTGGCTCAAGGCGCGCTTCGAAAGCAATGCCGAAGTGTCGAAGGCCTCCGAGTTCATCCACTTCGCCTGCACCTCGGAAGACATCAACAATACCTCGCATGCGCTGATGCTCAAGGAAGCACGCGATGCGGTGTTGCTGCCCGCTGTCGACCGCGTGATCGCGCGCTTCGTCGAACTCTCGCATCAGCACGCTGATCTGGCGATGCTGTCGCGCACGCACGGCCAGACCGCCAGCCCGACCACGCTGGGTAAGGAAATGGCGAACGTTGTCTACCGCTTGCGCCGCACACGGAAAGCCATTGCTGCGGTCGAAATGACTGCCAAATTCAATGGCGCAGTCGGTAACTACAACGCGCACCTGTCGGCTTACCCGGACGCTGATTGGCCCGCGTTCAACCAGAAATTCATCGAGTCGCTGGGTCTGGTGTTCAATCCCTACACGATCCAGATCGAGCCGCACGACAGCATGGCTGAACTGTTCGATGCCATCGCACGCATGGACACGATTCTGATCGACGCCTGCCGCGACATCTGGATGTACATTTCGCTGGGCTTCTTCAAGCAGAAGCTCAAGGCCGGTGAAGTCGGCAGCTCGACGATGCCGCACAAGGTCAACCCGATTGATTTCGAAAATGCCGAAGGCAACTTCGGTGTTGCCAACAGCCTCCTCAAGCACTTCAGCGAAAAACTGCCGATCTCGCGCATGCAGCGCGACCTGACGGACTCCACCGTCCTGCGCAATATGGGCGTCGGCTTTGGTCATGCACTGCTGGGCCTGGAGTCCTGCCTGCGTGGTCTCAACAAGCTTGAGTCCGATCCAGTGCGCGTTGCGGCCGATCTCGACGCAGCTTGGGAAGTGCTGGCCGAGCCGATCCAGACGGTCATGCGCCGCTACGGCATTCCCAAGCCGTACGAGCAGCTTAAGGAGCTCACGCGCGGCACCGGCATCACCAAGGCCGCGCTGCAAGAGTTCGTCGGCAAGCTGGCGATCCCGGATGCCGACAAGAAGCGCCTGCTTGAAATGACGCCCGCCAGCTACATCGGCGAAGCCGCGGCGCTGGCCAAGGCCGTCTAATGGCGTTGCGCCGACCGGGCAGGGGAATGCATGTCTGATCCGCGCCCGATCGGTGTTTTCGATTCCGGCGTCGGCGGCCTGTCGGTGCTGCGCGAGATTCGCGCCAGGCTGCCGCACGAAGACCTGATCTATTGCGCTGATTCTGGCTTCGCACCCTATGGCAGCCGCTCGCCGGACGAGATCCGCGAGCGTTCGCTGTTTCTCGCTGAATTTCTCCTGAAACATGATTGCAAGGCGCTCGTCATTGCCTGCAATACCGCGACTGCCGCGGCCGCCGACTATCTGCGTACGCGCTGGCCTGCCTTGCCCATCATCGGCATGGAGCCTGCGGTCAAACCGGCGACGGCAGCGACACGCAGCGGCGTGGTGGGCGTGCTCGCCACGGTGGGCACACTGGCCAGTGCGCGCTTTGCGGCCTTGCTCGATACCTTCGGTAACGAGGTCGAAGTGGTCATGCAGCCGTGCCCTGGCCTCATGGAATGCGTCGAGCGCGGCGAACTCGACACGCCTGCTACGCGAGCGCTGCTGACTTCATATGTGCAACCACTGGTGCAGGCCGACGCGGATGTCGTCGTGCTGGGCTGCACCCACTACGTTTTCTTGCGATCGCTTGTCCAGGAACTGGTTGGGCCCGCGGTGAAGCTGATCGATACCGGCGCTGCGGTGGCTGCACAGCTTGAGCGCAAGCTCATTGCCGCCTCGACGCTGGCGTTGCCACAAAGTGCAGGCAGCGAGTGCTTCTGGGTCAGCGGTAACGACCATCACATGAACACGACCCTGCAACTGCTGTGGCACGAGCAGGCTGTGTTCTCCACCCTGCCTGAGCGGAGCCTGACTCAATGAACGTCGCCTTTCTGTGTATCGTGATTGCCTGCTTCATGCCCTTGCTGCTGACCGTGGCCGCCAAGGCTGGTGGGGCTCGCGACAAGCGCTACGACAACCGCGAGCCGCGCGTGTGGATGGCGGATCTGGCGGGCTGGCCGCGTCGTGCCAATGCGGCTCAGCAGAATAGCTGGGAGGCGCTGCCGATCTTCATCGCTGGCGTGCTCATGGCGGCTCATGCGCAAGTACCGCAGGCCACGCTGGATTTCTGGGCCGTGTGGTTCATCGTTGCGCGAGTTATCTACGCTGCTCTCTACATTTCCAATCGCGCCAGCCTGCGTAGTCTGGTCTGGGCTCTTGCGCTGCTGGCGCCTTTGCGGCTGATGATTGCCGCCATCTGATTTCAGCCTGGATTCTGCGGCTCCTCGCTGCCCGATAAGCTGCCGGTTTCAGGGCGTTATCCCACAGGGCGTTTGCAGGGTGAACGCGTAAATTCTTGTCATCGCGAGGAGTAAGCGAGAACTGTGAACTTGTGCCACGTTGGCATTTGCCGTGCGGGGTAAAGTTCACGCCCTGCGCGCCATTGAGGCGGTGTGCACAACAGAAGCGTGAAAGTTTGAGCGCCGGTCAGAGAGTTCGTGGTTTTGCTTCCAAAATCGATAAAATCATAAAACCTAATAAAATTAGCGGGATGATTCATGGCGATCAGCATTGATAGCTGCGCAGCAATGCACGTTGGAGACCGTTCCGAACAGCAGGATCGACTGGCTATTTTTCCTCATCCAAGCCGCCCCGGCTGCATGCTGGCGGTGCTGGCAGATGGTATGGGGGGGCACTCAGGTGGCGCCATGGCTGCTGAGCAGGTCATCCTCAAGGCTCGCCAGAACTTCGCCAACTACGCGCCGACCAGCGAATCGCCTACCGAATTCCTGCGTGGCGTCATCGACGACGCACACGTCATCATCAAGCTCACGCGCTTCACCAGCGAGCAGGATCCGCACAGCACTGCCGTCGTGTTCATGTTGCGCCCCGGCCATGCCGACTGGGCGCATTGCGGTGACTCGCGCCTGTATCACTTCCGCAACGGCTCGCTCGTGGCGCGCACGCCAGACCATTCGCTGGTCGAAGAACTGCTGCGCTCGGGTCGTATTACCGAGGAGCAAGCCGAGACGCATCCACAGCGCAATTTGCTGTTGTCCTGCCTTGGCGCCGAGCGCGATCCGCGCATTGATACCGGCGGCACGCCGGCTCTGCAGGCAGGCGATGCTTTCATCATCTGCTCTGACGGGCTGTGGGCCTATTTCCCTGATGAAGAGCTCGGGAAAATCTTGCACGAGCAAGACGCGCGTACCGCAGCGCGCACCCTGATCGACGCTGCCAGAAAGCGCGCGCAGGGCATGGGTGACAACATTTCCCTCGCCATCATCAAGGTGGTTCAGGCCTGATCGATTTTCCTGTGCGTTGATTTTTCAAAGAAAAATCAGGCTCGCGAAATATTTTTGGCAAATTCCAGAGAATTTCCTAAAGTTCGCGTCTGTACCGTCGTAAAGAAACTTGTGGGATTTTACTCCACGATCGACTCTCTCCTTGAAGCCGCCTCGCAAGAGGCGGCTCTTTTCTTGAAGTGCCTTGATTTGTAAGGACAAGCGCACTAGACCAAGCGGACGGGTCGTTCTTCTGACGGTTGTTGGAAACTGAGCGGAATTCAGGTCATGGGTCGTTCGTCTTTGCAGTCGCTTGAAGCCAGTAAATCTCTTGCGCAGTTGCTGGCACTCAACGCTTTGTTTGATGCTGTGCGCATGGGGGAAGCCGGTCGTGATTCGGCAGTGACAATTCAGGTGGCAGCCCAGGCTGCGCTCGAAAGCGAGCCCGCTGATCCAGTCTGTGATGCCTTGCTGGCACCCTGCTATGTAGCTCTGACGGAAGGCGGCGAGCGCCCCTCGCGTCTCAGCTGATCTCTGCTGATATGTCAGCTAGGTGCACTGTCTGACACGGCTTCAGGTAATTACGGCTCCGGTTTTCCGGGGCCGTTTGCTTTTGTGCTGGCCGAATAAGCCCGCATTTCTGCATTTTCTCCACCCGGCAGTCCTTGCCGCCCCGGCAAATAATTCGGCACGTCGGCGTATGCCGCATCGAGCAGGATTTGCAGCGGGGCCATGGCAGAAGATAGCGATCTCGAAAAAACAGAACCAGCGTCGGGCCGAAAGGTCGAGCAGGCGCGGGAGCAGGGCAATGTTCCTCGATCGAAGGAGCTGTCGTCCTTTCTGGTGACGGTCGTTGGTGTCGCTGCTTTGTGGACAATGTCCGGCTGGATGTATCAACGCCTTGGCGGCGTGATGCGCCAGGGCTTCACGCTGACCCACGAGCAGGCTTTCGAGCCGGACATGATGGGCAAGGCCCTGCTGGATCTGTTCTCCGCGGGCCTGATCACCGTCGCTCCTTTGCTGATCGTCATCATGATTGCGGGCATTGCCTCGCATATCGTGCTGGGTGGTTTTGTCATTAGCGGAGATGCCTTCAAGCTCGATTTCACGCGCATGAACCCGATCAGTGGCGTGAAGCGTCTGGTGTCGATCACAGGGCTGGTCGAACTCGTCAAAGGCGTATTCAAGTCGACTTTCATTCTCGGCGTGGCGGGCTACCTCGTGTGGCATTACCGCTTCGAGATGCTCGCGCTGATGAACATGCCGCTCAATGTCGGCCTCCAGCGTTTTTCGGAAATGCTGATTTTTGCTGCGTTTGCCTTGTGTACGAGCCTGGCGCTCATCGCCGCCATCGACGTGCCTTACCAGCTCTGGCACTACTGGAAGGAGCTGCGCATGACCAAGCAGGAGATCAAGGACGAGCACAAGGAGTCCGAAGGGGATCCCAAGGTCAAGGGCAAGATCCGCCAGCGTCAGCAGGAGATGGCACGTCGCCGCATGATGGAAGCGGTGCCGAAGGCCGATGTGGTCGTGACCAATCCGACGCACTTTGCCGTGGCGCTCAAGTACGAGTCCGGCAAGATGGGCGCGCCAACGGTCGTGGCCAAGGGCGCGGACTTTCTGGCGCAGACCATCCGCGATCTGGCGAAGGAAAACAACGTGCCCTTGCTCGAATCGCCACCACTGGCGCGTGCGTTGTTCCACCACGCCAAGCTTGATCAACAGATTCCCGCCGCGCTGTACACCGCCGTCGCGGAAGTCATGGCCTACATCTATCAGCTCAACCAGTTCATTGCTGAGGGGGGCTTGCCGCCGCCCGCGCTGGGAGCCATTGAAGTGCCTGAAGGCATGGATCCGGGCGTTGATCCATCTGTCATGCCGCATTGATGTGCCTGTCAAGGCACTGATTCATACCCAAGCAGAACAGCAAGCGTAGTTACCAGGAAAACCGAATATGGCCACCGGCAGTACAAATTCACTCGATTTAAGACAGCTCTTCGCGCCGAGCAATATCCGGCAACTGGCTGCGCCTATCCTGGTGCTGCTGGTGCTGTCGATGATGGTGCTGCCGCTGCCGGCCTTCGCACTCGACGTGTTCTTTACCTTCAACATTGCCATCTCGATGATCGTGTTGCTGGTGGCCATGTACAACCGCAAGGCACTGGATTTCTCGATCTTCCCCACGGTGTTGCTCATAACCACACTGCTGCGTCTGTCGCTTAACGTTGCGTCAACACGTGTTGTGCTCATGGAAGGCCACACCGGGGCGGATGCTGCCGGCAAGGTGATCGAGGCTTTCGGTCACTTCCTCGTCGGTGGCAATACGGCCGTGGGTATCGTCGTCTTCATCATCATTACCGTCATCAACTTTGTGGTGATTACCAAGGGTGCAGGGCGTATCGCTGAAGTGGGCGCACGCTTCACGCTGGATGCGATGCCGGGCAAGCAGATGGCGATCGATGCCGATCTCAATGCAGGTCTCATTAACGACGCGGAGGCCAAACGTCGCCGCTCCGAAATTTCGCAGGAAGCCGACTTCTACGGCGCCATGGATGGTGCCTCGAAGTTCGTGCGCGGCGATGCAGTGGCCGGCATCCTGATTCTCGCCATCAACATCATCGGCGGCCTGATCGTCGGTGTCGTTCAACATAATATGGAGATAGGTCGCGCCGCCAATGACTACACGCTGCTCACGATTGGTGACGGGCTGGTCGCACAGATTCCGGCGCTGATCATCTCTGTGGCCGCAGGTCTGGTGGTGTCGCGCGTGGGTGAGGACGGCGATATCGGTGCGCAGTTCGTCAATCAGCTCTTCAACAACCCACAGGTATTGGTGCTGACGGCGGTCATCCTCGGTCTGCTGGGGCTCATTCCGGGCATGCCGAACCTCGTATTCCTGTTGCTGGCGAGCGGCTTGGGCTACCTGGCCTGGAAGCAGGGCAAGCGTGTTGGTACCGCCAAGGCTGACGAAGCGGAAAAACCTGCGACTCAGGTCGCAGCCAATGCGGCAGAAATGGAAGCCAGCTGGAGCGATGTGACGCCAGTCGATGTGCTGGGTCTGGAAGTCGGCTATCGCCTGATTCCGATGGTGGACAAGAGCCAGAACGGCGAGCTGCTGACGCGTATCCGTGGTCTGCGCAAGAAGTTCGCACAGGACATCGGCTTCCTGCCTGCGCCGGTGCATATCCGCGACAACCTCGAGCTGCGCCCGAATCTGTATCGCATCACGCTGAAGGGCGTTGAGATCGGGCAGGGCGAAGCCTATCCGGGCCAGTTCATGGCCATCAATCCGGGGCGCGTCTCGGGCCGCTTGCCCGGCAACGAGACGAAGGACCCCGCATTCGGCCTGCCTGCCGTGTGGGTGGATGCAGCGTTGCGCGATCAGGCACATGCGCTGGGTTACACCGTGGTGGACGCCAGCACGGTGATCGCCACGCACATCAATCACGTCATCCTGTCGCACGCGGCAGATCTGCTCGGGCGTCAGGAAGCACAGCAACTGCTCGAGCATATTGCCAAGGACGCGCCGAAGCTCGTCGAAGACCTGGTACCCAAGGCGCTGCCGCTGCACGTCATGCAACGCGTCCTGCAGAATTTGCTGGAAGAGGGCGTCAATATCCGCGACATGCGCAGCATCGTCGAATCCGTCGCCGAGAATGCTTCGCGTACACAGGACCCGGCCGAACTCGCGTCCCGTGTACGTACTGCGCTGGGTCGCGCCATCGTGCAGGGGCTGTTCCCGGGCAACACGGAGATGCAGGTCATCGCTCTCGACCCGAGTCTTGAGCGCCTGTTGCAACAAGCGATGCAAAGTGGTGGGCCAGATTCCGCCGCCATCGAGCCAGGCCTCGCCGATACCTTGCTCAAAGATACAGCGGCGGCTGCGCAACGTCAGGAGGATCTGGGTCTCACGCCGGTGCTCCTCGTGCCGAATGGTCTGCGCTGGTTGCTCTCGCGCTTCCTGCGGCGCTCCGTACCTTCCCTCAAGGTGATCGCGCATTCCGAAGTGCCGGAGTCGCGCACCATTCGCGTCACTGCGGTGATCGGTGGCTAGGCGTTCTCAGCCGTCTCTGATGGCACTCCAGGATGCTCTCGCACGACGCCGCGTGCAGCGACTGCGCGCCCGCATCCGGCATCGGTGCGCGGATAACCACGGCATTCCCCCCTTATTCCCGCGCAAGCCGGAACGGGTCTGACTGTAAGAATCAGATCATTACGGCATGGTGGCTTTCTGGCCACCCACTGGAATGTCGATGAGTCACAGAGCATTGCCATGATCGAGTGCTGGCAGTGGAAGTTTGGGGGAAGTGCGTCATGGTGAGTGTCCGCAAATTTTTCGGCAAAACGGCCCGAGAAGCCTTGCTCGCGTTGAAGTCCGAGCTGGGGGCCGATGCAGTCGTGTTGTCCAATCGCGCGGTAGCGGGTGGCGTCGAGATCGTCGCTCTGCCTGCCGAGTCGATGGGTGAGCTCAATGCCACGGTGCGCGCCGCACGCCAACCTGCGCCACCACCTGCCGCACCTACCCGTACCCTGTCTGCCGCCAGCGAGTTTCCGCAGGAGGATGAGCACAGCGCCAATATCGGCAAGCAGATTGCCGCTCAACTGGCACGGCGCAGTCAGTCCAGTCAGAAACCGGCGTTCCGCACGGGTATCGACGCGCCAGCGCATGACGAAGATACCGGCGGCCACCAGATGGTGCGCAGCTTCAACCCGCCGCGCGTCACATTGGATGGAGATCGCCGCGTTGTTGCCTCTGGTCAGCCACAGCGTCCTGCTGCGCCACGCAATGCTCGCCCGGATCGTCAGGAGTTGCCTGAGCGTCGCGACATGCCCGCTGACGAGGGTGTCTACCACGACGCTCGTGTGCAAAGCCTCGAAGCCACCAATGCTCAGCTCATGCAGGAACTCAGCTCCATCAAGGGCATGCTGGAGCGCCAGCTGGCCGGTTTTGCCTGGAGCGAAATTTCGCGAAATGCGCCGGCGCGCACACAGATGATGAGTGAATTGCTGGAGGCCGGTTTCTCCGCCCAGTTGACGCGTCACCTCACCGAGAACATTGCCGCCGAAGCACAGATCAACGATGCGCGCGACGAAGTGCGGCGCATGATCAACCGTGACCTGCGGGTGCAAGACAATACCAATGACATTATCGACCGTGGCGGCGTGTACGCCTTGGTCGGCCCCACCGGCGTCGGCAAGACGACGACAACTGCGAAGCTGGCCGCACGCTGTGTGGTGCGTCACGGCGCCGACCAGCTGGCCCTGATCACTACGGACGGCTACCGGATTGGCGCGCACGAACAACTGCGCATCTACGGTCGCATCCTCGGCGTGCAGGTACACGTTGTGCGCGATGCTGCCGATCTGCGTCAGACCCTGCAGGACTTACGCAAAAAGCATATGGTGTTGATCGACACGGTCGGCATGGGGCAGCGCGACAAGATGGTCAACGAGCAATCGGCCATGCTGACGTCCGCCGGCAATGTGCGCCGTCTGCTGTGTCTGAATGCGACCGTACGCGGCGACACGCTGGACGACGTCGTGCGCGCCTATGAAGGCCCCGATCTGGCGGGCTGCATCTTCACCAAGCTCGACGAAGCGGCTTCTGTTGCGCCTGCGCTCGACGTTGCCATGCGCCACGAGTTGTCGCTGTTCTACATCGCCAACGGTCAGCGCGTGCCGGAAGACCTGCACCTGCCCAATCGCATGTATCTGATCCACCGGGCCATGCGCGAGATTGCCGCCGATTCACCGCACAAGATGGACCGCGCAGATACCGGTCTGATGATGGCCGCGACGCGCGCGCCCGGCGCTTCGCGTGGGGCAGGCGGCGCATGACGGACACGCTGCATGGAGACCAGGCCGCAGGCCTGCGCGCCATGCTCAATCAGGCGCCACCCGAGGTGCTTGCTGTAGTGCCGTGTGGCGCGGCCTCGATGTTGTGGGCGGCCCGTCAGGCCGAGCAACGCGCCGCCTTGGGGCCGCGCGTGCTGGCCTTTGACGAGTGGCAGATCTCCGGCAATTTCTCTGACTGTCTCGGCGTCTCGCCGCGTTTCGATTTGCAGCAGGCTATCGAAGGGCTCGTGAGCCTCGATGACTGCATGGTTGCGGGCACAGTGACAGGAGCCAGCGCCCGTTCCTTGCATGTGCTGGCGGTCGCCCGTCTGGCGCGGCAGATCGACGGTGATCGCATCCTGCAGCAGCGCACCGCGGACTGTCTGCTGCGTCTTCAGTCCATCTCGGATGAGTGGCTGTTGCTGGCGCGGCCATGTGACGCGAGCGGTCTGTCATCCTTCGCGCGCGCCGCACAGCGTTTGCTGCTGGTGGTCGAGCCGCGGGAGCGCGCCATTACGCAGGCCTATGCCGCGCTCAAGAGACTGGTGCGGGAGGGCGACACGCCCGCGGTAGGAATCTGTGTCGCAGGCGCAGATGAAGCCGCTGCGCGCACGCTGATTACGCGCTTCAGCCAGGTGGCTGCGACGCAGCTGGGCGTTCAACTTCAGGTCGTCAGCTGTCTTGGCGAAGCGCTAAGTCTGGCGAGCGACGATGGCAAATCGGCGGGCAGTGCCAGCCAGAGCTTTGCAGAGAAACTGCTGAGCCGGGCGAGAAATGTCACCTCCACGGCATTCACGGGCTTTGGCCGTGGTCCTGCGATGGCGTGGCAATGAAGATATCCGCTAAACCCGAATAGAGCACGAACACCGCTCTTTTTCCGCAGGGCAGCTTGTGGGTAGGCGGGGCACAATGAATTTATCGAGCTGGGACACAACCGGCTTCGCGGCAGGGCGCGCATTGGAATGGCGTATCTGATTTCGAGTGTGTCAATGAATTCCGACTGAGTCTGATTGAGAGAGCGGCATGTATAACGCAGCGGGAACCTTGGACAAAGACCAGCTTGTGACGCGCTATGCGCCACTGGTCAAACGCATTGCCTACCACCTCATGGCCAAGCTACCGGCCAGCGTGCAGGTGGAAGACATCATTCAAAACGGCATGATCGGCCTGCTTGACGCCATCAGTCGCTATGAGGAAGGCCTCGGCGCCCAATTCGAGACTTACGCCGTGCAGCGTATTCGTGGCGCGATGCTTGATGGCTTGCGTGAGAACGACTGGTTGCCACGCAGCCTGCGCCGCGAAATGCGCCGCATCGAAACGGCCGTCCACAGCCTCGAACAACAGCATGGTCGTCAGCCCACCGAACGCGAGCTGGCTGAAACCCTGGGCATGACGCTCGCTGACTACCAGAAGATGCTGCAGGAAGCGCGCGGCTACCAGCTGGTGTACTTCGAAGATTTCGGCGACGAGGACGAAGACGACTACCTCGAACGTCATATCGTCGGCGCCAGCGGCGACCCTCTCGATCTGCTCGAAGATGCAAGCATGCGCAACGTGCTCGTCAAGGCCATCGAAGACTTGCCTGACCGCGAAAAAATGGTGATGGGCCTGTACTACGAAGAGGATCTCAACCTGCGTGAAATCGGCGAAGTGCTGGGTGTGTCCGAGTCGCGCGTCTGTCAGCTTCACAGCCAAGCCATTGCGCGTCTGCGTTCGCGCATTGCCAGTGGTCGTGAGTCCGCCGTCCAGGCGACCGGCGGGCGCCGCGCCAGCGCCGCGTAGTCGTCGTGCACTTACCTCACGACGCTTCGGGCTCTAAGCTGTCTTTTCGAAAAATTTCTGTTGAACTGAAACAATGGACGTCATAAGTCTGACGGGTTTGCTGCTTGGAATCGTGGCCATCGTGGGGGGGCAACTCCTCGAAGGTGGGCACCTTGACTCGCTCATCCAGCCAACGGCTTTCATGATCGTCATGGGCGGCACCATCGGTGCCGTCATGTTGCAGAGCCCGTGGCGCACCTTCGTGACGGGTTTGCGCATTTCCATGTGGGTCTTCAAGCCGCCCGTTCCGCCATTGCATGAGCTCATCGAACAGATTGTCGGCTGGAGCAATATCGCTCGCCGAGAAGGTCTGCTGTCGCTCGAAAACAAGATGGAAGGCATGACCGATCCGTTCATGCGCAAGGGCGTGCAACTGCTCGTCGACGGTGTTGAGCCGGAGCACATACGCGAAGTCATGGAAGTGGAAATCACGACCTGGGAGACCGACATGAAACAGGCCTCCAAGATCTGGGAAGCGGCCGGTGGTTATGCGCCCACGGTCGGTATTCTCGGCGCGGTGATGGGTCTCATCCACGTCATGGAAAACCTCTCCGATCCCTCCAAACTGGGCAGCGGCATAGCGGTTGCATTCGTTGCCACGATCTACGGCGTTGGCTCGGCCAATCTCATCTTCCTGCCCGTCGCCAAAAAAATCCAGGCGAACATCATGCGACTCGTCGCCGTCAGGGAAATGCTGATGGAAGGTGTCGTGCGCATCGCCCACGGAGACAATCCGCGCATCATCGAAAGCCGCTTGCAGGGTTATATCGTCTGATCCTGTTCGCGCAGCACTCCTCGTGTCCTGCGCGACTACCGGAATGCGCCAGACTCAAATCGTTGCAGACATGCGTGTTTCGACGCGGCATTCGCGGGTGCGCAGCACTGCGCCATCGTCATCGACCGTTTCCAGACGCACCGTAAAACCCCACAGACGCGCTACGTGCTTGAGCATTTCGTCGGCGCTGGCAGCCAAGGGGCGACGCTTGAAAGACTGATGTCGCAAGGTGAGCGAACGATCGCCCCGCACATCGACATTCCATACCTGCACGTTTGGCTCCTTGGAGCCGATGTTGTATTGCTCTGACAGGGTCTCGCGAATCCGCTGATAGCCGGCGTCATCGTGAATGGCGGCCACTTTCAAGCGCGTCTCGTCATCGTCGTCGGTAATCGCGAACATGCGGAAGTCGCGAATGACCTTCGGTGAGAGAAACTGCGCGACGAAACTCTCGTCCTTGAAATTACGCATCGCGAAGTCGAAAGTCTCGCGCCAGTTGGAGCCGGCAATGTCGGGGAACCAGCGCCTGTCTTCTTCGGTAGGTTCTTCGCAGATGCGGCGGATGTCGGTCCACATCGCAAAGCCGAGTGCGTAGGGATTGATGCCGCGATGCCAGGGCACGTTATAAGGCGGCTGCATCACGACGCTAGTGTGCGAGTGCAGGAACTCCAGCATGACGCTGTCTGCCAGCAGGCCTTCGTCGTACAGCGTGTTGAGAATCGTGTAGTGCCAGTAAGTTGCCCAGCCCTCGTTCATGACTTGTGTCTGGCGCTGCGGGAAGAAGTACTGCGAGACCTTGCGCACGATGCGTACGACTTCGCGCTGCCAGGGTTCAAGCAGCGGTGCGCTCTTCTCGACGAAGTACAGCAAATTCTCTTCGGGCTCTGACGGGAAGCGGCGTTCAACGGTCTGCGAGGCTTTCGCTTCCTGCAGGGGCAGGGTGCGCCACAGGTCGTTGACCTGTGACTGCAGGTAATCCTCGCGTTCCTTCTGACGCATCTTTTCCTTTTCGAGCGACAGCTTCGGTGGGCGCTTGTAGCGGTCGACGCCGACGCTCATCAGGGCGTGGCACGAGTCCAGCAGCAATTCAACGGCTTCGACGCCGTGGCGCTCCTCGCACTCGGCGAGAAAATTCTTGGCGAAGATCAGGTAATCAATGATCGCGTCGGCATTCGTCCAGGTGCGGAACAGGTAGTTGCCCTTGAAGAAGGAGTTGTGGCCATAGGCCGCGTGAGCGATCACCAGCGCCTGCATCGTCATGGTGTTTTCTTCCATGAGGTAAGAGATGCAGGGATTGGAGTTGATGACAATCTCGTAGGCCAGGCCCATCTGGCCACGTCTGTAGCCTTTTTCCGTCGCGATGAATTGCTTGCCGAAGCTCCAGTGGCTGTAGTTCACCGGCATGCCGACCGAGGCATAGGCGTCCATCATCTGCTCGGCCGTGATGAGTTCGATCTGGTTCGGATAGGTATCGAGCCCGTAGCTCTCGGCGACGCGGCGAATTTCCTTGTGATACTCGTCGATCAGCTCGAAATTCCACTCCGACGGAGCGGGGAGCTGCTTCCTTGCGCGCTTCTTGGCGGATGTGCTCATACGAGTGTCTTCTTGAAGAGTTCGCGAAAGACCGGATAGATGTCAGCGTATTTTTCGATGCGCTGCATGGCGAAATTGGCATGCACGCCGAGCAGCTTTTCGTACTCGCGCCACAGGTTCTGTGGCTCGCCTGGGGTGATCTCGATGTAGGCGAAGAACTGCATGAAAGGCAGGATTGCCTGCGATAAGAGCTCCTTGCAGCGCGGCGAGTCGTTCTCCCAGTTGTCGCCGTCCGAAGCCTGCGCGCCGTAGATGTTCCACTGGCCCGAGCCGTAACGCTCCTGCACGATGTCGCGCATCATGTCGAGCGCGCTGGAGACCACCGTGCCGCCTGATTCGCGCGAGTGGAAGAAGTTCTCTTCGTCCACTTCCTTGGCAATCGTGTGGTGGCGAATGAACACCACTTCGATGTGTTCGTAGGTACGTGTCAGGAAAAGATACAGCAGCATGAAGAAACGCTTGGCCGTGGCCTTCTTGTCTTCATCCATCGAGCCGGAGACGTCCATGAGGCAGAACATCACTGCCTGGGTCGAAGGTATGGGGGTGCGGACACGATTGTTGTAGCGCAGGTCAAAGGTGTCGAGGAAAGGGATCGCTTCAATCCTGATGCGTAGCAAGCGAGCTTCTTCTTTCAGCAACTGAATGGCGTCTTCGTCGCGTGGTGTTTTCGCTTCGAGCTCTTCGATTTCCTCGCGCAACTCCCGCAACCGTGCGTTGTGCGGCCCGGACAGCGCGAGACGACGTCCCAGCGCGCTGCGCATCGAACGCACGAGGTTGAGATTGGTCGGCACGCCATCGGACGCGAAACCCGCGCGATGCGATTTGTATTCGGGAATCTTGGCAAGCTGTGTCTTGATCAGGTTCGGTAGCGCGAGATCGTCGAAGAACACATCGAGGAATTCTTCGCGTGACAGCTGGAAGCCGAACTCGTCTTCGCTTTCGCCGTCCTCACTCGCGCCCTTGCCGCCTCCGCCTGAACCACCACCAAGCGGACGGCTGATTTCGTCACCGGTTGCGAACTGGTCGTTGCCGCTGTAAACCTGATCCCACACGCCGCCGTCGCCGTGATGGAAGTGTGGCTCGTTCAAGTCCTTGGACGGGATGGTGACATTCTCGCCATTGTCCAGATCCTTGATGGAGCGGCCGTCAATGGCGTCGGCTACGGCTTTGCGAATCTGCCCCTTGAAGCGGCGCATGAATCGCTGGCGATTGACCGTACTTTTGTTCCTGCTGTCTGAGCGTCTATCGATGATTCGGACCATGGTGGTTCCAGATCGATCTTCCGGTTGTCGAGGGCAGGGTGGCTGGCCGCCGATGTGAATCGGACAGCCAGCCTTGCAACGGAGTTCCAGCTAGCGGGCGCGCAACCTCATGACGATTTGCGCACGCGCAGATACCAGTCGCAGAGCAGACGCACCTGGCTTTCCGTGTAACCCTTGGTGACCATGCGGTTGACGAAGTCCTGATGCTTCTTCTGCTCGTCCGCACTGGATTTCGGCGAGAACGAGATGACGGGCAACAGGTCTTCGGTGTTCGAGAACATCTTCTTCTCGATGACCGCACGCAGCTTTTCGTAGGACGTCCAGCTCGGATTCTTGCCACTGTGCTTGGCGCGAGCTCGCAGCACGAAGTTCACCACCTCGTTGCGGAAGTCCTTCGGATTGCTGATGCCGGCAGGCTTTTCGATTTTCTCCAGCTCGTCATTGAGCGAAGAGCGATCGAAAATCTCGCCGGTGTTCGGGTCGCGATACTCCTGATCCTGGATCCAGAAGTCCGCGTAGGTCACGTAGCGATCGAAGATGTTCTGGCCGTACTCCGAATAGGATTCGAGGTAGGCCGTCTGGATTTCCTTGCCAATGAATTCGGCGTAGCGGGGCGCCAGATACTCCTTGATGAAGGCGGTATAGCGTTGATCAACTTCAGGCGGGAATTGCTCCTGCTCGATCTGCTGCTCCAGCACGTACATCAGGTGTACCGGATTGGCCGCCACTTCGCGATGGTCGAAGTTGAAGACGCGCGACAGTACCTTGAACGCGAAGCGCGTCGAGAGGCCAGTCATTCCTTCATCGACACCGGCGTAGTCGCGGTACTCCTGGTAGCTCTTCGCTTTCGGGTCCGTGTCCTTCAGGTTCTCTCCGTCATAGACGCGCATCTTGCTGAAGATGCTCGAATTCTCGGGCTCCTTCATGCGCGACAGTACTGTGAACTGGGCCAGCATCTTGAGTGTGTCGGGTGCGCACGGTGCTTCGGTTAGCGAGCTATGAATAAGCAATTTTTCGTAGATCTTCACTTCGTCTGAAACGCGCATGCAGTAAGGCACCTTGACCGTGAAAATCCGATCGAGAAACGCCTCGTTGTTCTTGTTGTTCTTGAACGACTGCCATTCGGATTCGTTCGAGTGCGCGAGAATCACGCCGTCAAACGGGATCGCGCCGAAGCCTTCCGTGCCCTTGTAGTTGGCTTCCTGCGTAGCCGTCAGCAGAGGGTGCAAGACCTTGATCGGTGCCTTGAACATCTCGACGAATTCCAGCAGGCCACGATTAGCCAGGCACAGGCCGCCGGAGTAGGAATAGGCATCCGGATCGTTCTGCGAGTACTGCTCCAGCATGCGGATGTCGACCTTGCCGACGAGCGAGGAAATGTCCTGGTTGTTCTCGTCGCCAGGTTCGGTTTTGGCGACTGCCATCTGCTTGAGTGACGAAGGACGTAACTTCACGACGCGGAATTTCGTCACATCGCCATTGAACTCATTCAGGCGCTTGACCGCCCAAGGCGACATGATGGTGTTGAGATAGCGGCGCGGGATGCCATAGTCATCCTCGAAAATCCGCCCGTCTTCGTCCGGATCAAACAGTCCGAGTGGTGACTCATGAACCGGTGAGCCCTTGACGGCGTAGAAAGGAAGTTTCTCGACAAGTTGTTTGAGTTTCTCTGCCAGCGAACTCTTGCCGCCGCCGACGGGGCCAAGCAGATAGAGGATCTGTTTCTTCTCTTCCAGTCCCTGTGCCGCGTGGCGGAAGTAGGAGACGATCTGTTCGATCGCTTCCTCCATCCCGTAGAACTCGCGGAAGGCCGGGTAAATCTTCATGACCTTGTTGGAGAAGATGCGCGACAAACGCGGATCCAGCCGCGTGTCGAGCATTTCCGGTTCGCCGATCGCCATCAGTATCCGTTCGGCTGCGGTCGCGTAAGCGCTCCGGTCACCCTTGCAGATATCGAGGTACTCCTGCAGGGAATATTCCTCTTCCTTGCTGACCTCAAAGCGGGCCTGGTACGCACTGAAAATACTCATGCAACACCTCCTCGACGCTTCATGTAACGAGAAATCTCTTGCCGGTTAACAGACTAACGGCTGAGCTTGTCGCTCTTCAAGCTTAGAGCGAACAGCTTTTTGCTGTGCTTATCAACGCTTGCTTGGTGCTTCTTGATGACTAATATCTCCTCATTGTTTTCCTTGCACATCTCCGACTGACGCGCAGCGCCGGAAAACAGCGTGCGCTCGAAAATGATTTCCTGGAGCGGAATGGGAACTCTTCGATGGTTCCGATGCATGTTGCGTGCCATCAGCCCGACTTTAGTGCCAATAAGGGCGGGTGTGGCATTGTGGTAAACTCGCTGGGGTTAGCGTTTCATATTGCCGGTGGTGTCTCCGCTGCAAACGGAATCGCGTCCGTCGCGCCAGATTGGTGCTGAAGCCGACGCCCGAATGCACCGATACAACCGCTCCCACACTAGATAGACCAAGGAAATTCCTGATGCAAACGATTGAAGCGACGCTGGGCGCACTCGAGCGCCGCATTGAAATGGCCGTATCTCTGGCCGAAGTCGACAAGGGTGTGAAAGAGCGCCTGAACCGTATGGCACGCACCGTGAAGATGTCCGGTTTCCGCCCCGGAAAGGTGCCTTTCAAGATCGTCGAGCAAACTTATGGCCCGCAAGTGCGTTCCGAAGTGCTAGGTGACGCCGTTGAGCGCACATTTGGTGAGAAAGTGCGCGAGCAGAATCTGCGCGTAGCAGGCTATCCGCGCATCGAGCCAAAGAGTGATTCTGCAGAAGGACAATTCGAGTTTAGCGCCACTTTTGAGGTCTATCCTGAGGTTGTCGTAGGTGAGCTCGGGGGCTTCGAAATGGAACGTCCAGTGCTGAGCATTGGCGACGCGGAAGTCGACAAGACGCTGGACGTGCTGCGCAAGCAACGTGCAACGTTCTCGCCAACAACGCGTGCATCTGCTGAAGGCGATCGCGTCGTGATTGACTTCACTGGTCGTAAGGACGGTGAAGTTTTTGATGGTGGTCAAGCAACTGATTTTGCTGTTCAGGTCGGTGGCGGTCAGATGCTTGCTGAATTCGATACGCAGCTTGTTGGTGTTTCAGCAGGCGACAAGAAAACTTTCCCCCTGACGTTCCCAGCTGATTACCACGCACAGAATCTGGCCGGTCAACAAGTCGAGTTTGAAATCCTCGTGAAGTCCGTCGAGGCTTCGGCACTGCCGGAAGTCGACGCGGAGTTCGCTCGTTCGCTCGGCGTCGTTGATGGTGATGTTGCCAAGATGCGCAGTGAAATTCGCGGTAACCTCGAGCGCGAAGTGAAGCGGCGCGTGCGCATTGCACAGCGTGATCGCGCTTTCGAAATACTGGATACGGCTGCGACTTTCGAAGTGCCGAAGGCCTTGATCGAATCTGAATCGCAACGTATGGCAGAAGCCGCGCGCGAAGACATGGCTAAACGCGGCATGGACCCGAAGAAGATTCCGGTCGAGCCGAGCTGGTTCGTCGATCAGGCTACCAAGCGCATCAAGCTAGGTCTGGTTGTGGCCGAGCTGGTCAGCAAGAATGGTCTGGCACCTACGCCTGAGCAGATTCGCAAGCATGTGGAAGAATTGGCGCAGAGCTATGAGCAGCCGCAGGAATTGGTCAAATGGTATTACGCCAGTCCGGAACGTCTCTCCAATGTCGAAGACGTCGCCGTTGAAGACAATATGATTGAATGGATCAGCAAGCAGGTTCGCGTCACCGACAAGAGTGTGACGTTTGATGAGCTGATGAACAGTCAGCAAGCGGCTTGATCTTTGCTTGAATAGTTGGCCCGTGTCCCCAATGTATCGGGGACCATTGTCGCGTTTTGAGGGATTTGGAATGACACAGTTCGGACCCGTGCAAGGTCAGCACAGCAGTGATTGGAATCCCCAAGGCCTCGGTCTCGTACCGATGGTCGTTGAACAGAGTGGGCGTGGTGAGCGCGCCTACGATATCTACTCGCGCCTGCTCAAAGAGCGTGTGGTATTCCTGGTTGGCCCCGTCAATGATGTGACAGCCAATCTGATCGTGGCGCAACTCCTGTTCCTCGAGTCGGAGAATCCTGACAAGGACATCTTCTTCTACATCAACTCGCCTGGCGGGTCGGTGAGCGCAGGTATGGCCATCTACGACACGATGAAGTTCATCAAGCCGGATGTCAGTACGCTTTGCATCGGTCAGGCTGCGAGTATGGGGGCCTTCCTATTGTCCGCAGGCGCCAAGGGCAAGCGTTTCTGCCTACCGAATTCGCGGGTAATGATCCACCAGCCCTTGGGAGGTTTCCAGGGGCAGGCGTCGGACATTGAGATACATGCCCGCGAAATTCTCTATCTGCGTGCTCGCCTGAACGAAATGTTGGCTGAACACACCGGTCAGAGCATCGAACGTATCGAAAAAGATACTGATCGTGACAATTTTCTGTCTGCAACCGATGCGCAAACCTATGGTTTGGTGGACAAGGTTCTTCAAAGCCGCAACGAAGCGTCTGTCTGATGCAGTTGTACGCGCGAGCTAAGGACTTAGGAGAAGGACGAAGGAACGCAATATGACCGAAAAAAAGTCCAGCGGTAGTGACAAGCTGCTCTACTGCTCGTTTTGCGGCAAAAGCCAGCACGAAGTCCGCAAACTGATCGCCGGTCCTTCTGTATTCATCTGCGATGAATGCATTGAACTGTGCAACGACATCATCCGTGATGAAATCGGTGGTGATGCTGGCGCGCGCATGGACAAGGGTGATTTGCCTTCGCCCAAGGAAATCTGCGAGTTGCTCGACCAGTACGTGATTGGTCAGAGCAGTGCAAAACGCAGCTTGTCGGTGGCTGTTTACAACCACTACAAGCGCCTGCGTCATCTGTCCAAGACGGACGAAGTCGAGCTCGCCAAAAGCAATATCCTGTTGATTGGGCCGACGGGTTCCGGCAAGACATTGCTGGCGCAGACGCTCGCCCGCATGCTCAACGTGCCTTTTGTGATGGCCGATGCAACGACCCTGACCGAAGCGGGTTATGTGGGTGAAGACGTCGAGAACATCATTCAGAAATTGCTGCAGAAATGCGACTACGACGTAGAGCGCGCGCAACAGGGAATCGTGTACATCGACGAAATCGACAAGATTTCGCGCAAATCCGACAATCCTTCGATCACTCGTGATGTATCGGGTGAGGGCGTGCAGCAGGCGCTGCTCAAGCTTATCGAAGGTACGGTGGCTGCTGTTCCGCCGCAAGGTGGCCGCAAGCATCCGAATCAGGACTTTGTACAGGTTGATACGACCAATATCCTGTTCATTTGCGGTGGCGCGTTCGATGGCCTCGACAAGGTCATCCGGAATCGGACCGAGCAGGTGGGTATTGGCTTTGGCGCTGAGGTGAAGAGCCGTGCAGAAGGTAGCGTGGCTGACGCTTTGCGTCAGGTTGAGCCAGAAGATCTGATCAAGTACGGCCTGATTCCTGAGTTCATTGGTCGTCTACCGGTTGTGGCGACGCTAAATGAACTCAGCGAAGAAGCGCTGATGGAAATTCTCGTTGAGCCGAAGAACGCGCTGGTCAAGCAATACCAGAAATTGTTTTCGATGGAAGGTGTCGAACTCGAAGTGCGTCAGGCAGCTTTGCATGCGATTGCGCGAAAGGCGCTGAAGCGCAAGACGGGTGCGCGTGGTTTGCGTTCCATCATCGAAGCAGCCTTGCTGGACATCATGTATGAGTTGCCCGGCATGGAAAGCATTTCGAAGGTTGTGATCGAAGAAAACGTAATCGAAAGCGGTGCACAGCCGCTTCTGATTTACGAAGACCAGCCCAAGGTAGCAGGGTCTAACTGACGGGGTGCGGACACACGCACAGTACAAGCTTGAAACGCGGGTGTCGGCCCCCATTTCCACAGGGTGCTGTTAAAAGGAACAACCATGTCCAGCAAGCCTGAACTACCTCCAGAGGTCATTGAACTACCGCTGTTGCCGTTGCGCGACGTAGTGGTGTTCCCACATATGGTCATCCCGCTTTTCGTGGGGCGGCCGAAATCCATCAAGGCACTCGAGACCGCCATGGAGGCGGGCAAGAGCATCCTGTTGGTAGCGCAAAAGTCTGCGGCGAAGGACGAGCCTTCGACTGAAGATCTCTACGATATTGGCTGCGTTGCCAATATCCTCCAGATGCTCAAGCTGCCTGACGGTACCGTCAAGGTTCTCGTCGAGGGTACGCAGCGCGCCCGCATCGAAGACGTGGATGATCTGCGCAACGTTTTCATGGCGCGCGTTACGCCACTGCCTAGCGGTGAAGTGACGAACCATGAGATCGAGGCCATGCGTCGCGCGATCATCAGCCAGTTCGATCAGTACGTAAAACTCAACAAAAAGATCCCTCCGGAGATACTGACTTCATTGGCCGGTATCGACGAAGCCGGGCGTCTTGCTGACACGATTGCAGCACATCTGCCGCTCAAGCTTGAGCAGAAGCAGATGGTGCTGGAGCTGCTAGATATTGCCCAGCGTCTTGAGCGACTGCTGTCTCAACTTGAAACTGAACTCGATATCCTGCAGGTTGAAAAGCGCATCCGTGGCCGCGTCAAACGGCAGATGGAGAAGAGCCAGCGCGAGTACTACCTCAACGAGCAGGTCAAGGCCATTCAGAAGGAATTGGGTGAGGGCGAGGACGGTGCCGATCTTGACGAGTTCGAAAAGAAGATCAAGAGTGCAGGCCTGTCCAAGGAAGCCATGGCCAAAGCTCAGTCAGAGCTGAAGAAATTGCGTCTGATGTCGCCAATGTCTGCTGAGGCGACAGTCGTGCGTAATTTCATTGAAACGCTGACTGGTTTGCCCTGGAAGAAAAAGTCACGCATCAGTAAGGATCTTTCCGAGGCCCAGAAAGTTCTCGACAAGGATCACTTCGGCCTCGACAAGGTCAAGGAACGCATCCTTGAGTATCTTGCGGTTCAACAACGCGTCGACAAACTGAAGGCGCCGATCCTCTGTTTGGTTGGCCCTCCTGGTGTGGGCAAGACCTCGCTTGGCCAATCGATTGCCAAGTCGACCAATCGCAAGTTCATTCGCATGGCTTTGGGTGGCGTGCGTGATGAGGCCGAGATTCGCGGTCACCGTCGGACTTACATCGGCTCCATGCCGGGCAAGATCCTGCAGAATATGACCAAGGTTGGCGTGCGCAACCCACTCTTCCTGCTCGACGAAGTCGACAAGATGGGACAGGACTTCCGTGGCGATCCGAGCTCTGCATTGCTTGAAGTGCTTGATCCCGAGCAGAACTCGACCTTCGTCGACCATTACATCGAAGTCGAATACGACCTCTCGGATGTCATGTTCGTCGCGACGGCCAACTCGCTGAATATTCCAGCGCCATTGCTCGATCGCATGGAAATCATTCGCCTCTCCGGTTACACCGAAGAGGAAAAGGTAAATATTTCGATGCGTTATCTGCTGCCGAAGCAGATCAAGAACAACGGCCTGAAGCCAACCGAGCTGACTGTCACGGAAGATGCGTTGCGCGACATCATTCGCTACTACACACGTGAAGCAGGTGTGCGTAGCCTAGAGCGCGAGGTGTCGAAGATATGTCGCAAGGTGGTGAAGTCACTTGTCATGCGTGCGCGCAACAGCAAGATCGTCGTCAACGCCAAGAATCTGGACAAATATCTCGGTGTGCGTCGATATAGCTTTGGCGTTGCCGAGAAAGAGAATCAGGTTGGTCAGGTAACTGGTCTGGCGTGGACGGAAGTGGGCGGCGAATTGCTGACCATCGAAGCCGTCGTTCTTCCGGGCAAGGGCAAGGTGGTGACGACGGGCAAGCTCGGCGAAGTCATGCAGGAGTCCATTCAGGCTGCGTTGTCGGTTGTGCGCAAGCGCTCACGCCAATTGGGTATCGAGGAAGATTTCTATCAGAAGAGCGATATCCATATTCACTTGCCTGAAGGTGCAACACCAAAGGATGGTCCATCCGCAGGTATTGGCATAGCGACCGCGCTGGTATCCATCCTGACGGGTATTCCTGTGTGCGCCGACATTGCCATGACAGGTGAAATTACGCTGCGTGGAGAGGCTCTGCCGATTGGTGGCCTGAAGGAAAAACTGCTTGCAGCTGTGCGCGGTGGCATTCAGCGTGTGCTGATTCCGGAAGAGAACGTCAAGGACTTGGCAGAACTGCCGCCAGGTATCAAGGACAGCCTCGAGATCATTCCCGTTCGCTGGATTGATCAAGTGCTTGAACTGGCACTGGAACGCATACCGGACCCTCTGCCGGAAGTGCTTGCAACACCGCAGGAGGTTGCCGTCGTGGCAGACGCGGCAGCAGTGCCTGGTGTCGTGACGCATTGATTTCGTTGTTTTTCTGATATGTAGATCAACAGGCGTGCTGCGAAGTACGCCTGTTTTTTTGCACGCTTGCATCACTTGTCTGTTGTGGAGCATGATTCGCTGCAAAGCCGCTTGACACAAGGATTTTGGGCTTGTTATAAGATTTCCCGCTGGCTTTCGAATGTTCGATGCGCAGCTGCCTGCTGGGGATGTATCGGGGTATGCATCGACGGGTGATAGCGAGGCGCCGTCTGTTGAAGACTTGATAACACTAAGGGGGTCTAAGTGAACAAATCCGAACTGATCGAAGTAATCGCGAAGCAATCCGAAATCTCCAAGGCCGCTGCTGGCCGCGCGCTTGACTCTGCAATTGCGGCAATCAAGCAATCTCTTAAGAAAGGTAACGACGTGACACTCGTTGGCTTTGGTACGTTTTCAGTGGGTAAGCGTGCCGCTCGCGCGGGCCGTAATCCGCGTACGGGTGCAACGATCAAGATCAAGGCGGCCAAGGTGCCAAAGTTCCGCCCTGGCAAAGCATTGAAAGATGCTGTAAACTGATGCCCCCGACGGCGGATTCTGTAGTTGGATTTGCAGGTGAAGTACAAGGGTGCTTAGCTCAGTTGGTAGAGCGTCGCCCTTACAAGGCGAATGTCGGGGGTTCGAGCCCCTCAGCACCCACCATCAATTGCTGTCAGAACTTAATAACAAAGCAGCGATCGGATGGTGTCTCAAGTTGTAACGCTTAAGGCGAACGGGTGTTCGCCTTTTTCGTATCTGAATGTCCATTTTCATCGTGGTGTCGCGTGCAACAAGCGACATTATCTATCTGAATCCTGAATCGAGTGCACAATGTTTGATGCTGTTCGAAACAATCGCAGAATTGTCCAGATATTCCTGGCGGTCATTATCCTTCCGTTCGCTTTTTTCGGGGTGGAGTCCTATCTGAAAGATGGTCCTGGTGATGCGGATGTCATAGGTAAAATTGGGGGCACAAAGATTTCCGGGGCCGAGCTGGCGAACAAGGTGCGCGAAGCCGCCGGTGACAAGGTCGATCCAGCCGTGGCAAGTACACCTGCGTTTCGCGATCAGGTGCTGGACGCAATGCTCAACGAAAAAGCGATCGAGCTGACGGCGGCTGGTGCGGGTCTGTCGGTTCCTGCCTCGATGATTCAGGACGCATATCTGCGCGAGCCGGAGTTTCAGGAAAACGGCAAGTTTTCACCGAAGAAGGCTGAATACGTTCTGCAGGCAAATAACCTGACCAAGGCGGCGTATGAAAAACGAGTGAGCGACATGATGTCGCAACGCCTGTTGATGGTGCCGCTCGCGCAGGCCGCTTCTGTTTCGAAGGCAACGCTGGCGCGTTGGGTTGCGCTGTCGGAAGAACAGCGCACTGTCGCTGAGTGGAAGATCGATGCGGCTTCGTTTAAGGCGAGCGTGAAGCTGGCCGACGATGTTGTGCAGAAATATTACGATGCTAACAAGGCTGCGTTTGAAACGCCTGAGCGCGCCAAGGTTGAGTATGTGGTGTTGAATGCAGATGAGCTCGCCAGCAAGGTTAAGGTCAGCGACGCGGATGCTCGCAAATGGTATGACGATCATCAGAAGGACTATGCCCAGTCCGAAGAGCGCCGTGCCAGCCACATCCTGATCGGTGTGGCTGAAGATGCCAAGCCGGAAGAAAAGGCTGCTGCAAAGAAAAAGGCGGAAGAGTTGCTGGCTAAAGTGAAGGCTGCGCCGGCGAGTTTTGCACGTCTGGCCAAGGAGAACTCAACTGATGGCTCGGCAGAGCAGGGTGGCGATCTGGGTTTCTTCGCACGCGGTGCCATGGTGCCTGAATTCGAGGCCGCAGCATTCGCGCTCAAACCGCATGAGGTCAGTCCGGTAGTGGAGAGCAAGTTTGGTTATCACATCGTTGAACTGACGGATGTGCGCGGTGGCAAGGTCAAGCCTTTCGAGGAAGCGCACGCGGAGATTGTCAGCGAATTGCAAAAACAAGCCGGCGTGAAGGGCCTCGCCGAGTCGACCGATCAGTTCAATGATCTGGTTTTTCAGCAGCCAGTCACATTCAAGCCTGTTGCTGAGAAACTCGGTCTGACCATTCAGCGCAGCGACTGGATCGATAAGGGGGGCGTGGCCGCGGGGGGCGTCTTGAACAGCCCTAAAGTGCAGGCGGCGATTTTCTCCGCTGACTCGCTCAAGGAGCGCCACAACTCCGAAGCTTTTGACCTCGGCAAAGGCACCTTGGTGTCGGTACGCGTTCTGGACTATCAGCCGAAAAAGCTCAAGCCGCTTGTCGATGTGCGTCCGCAGATTGAAGAGGTCTTGATTCTGCAAGAAAGCAGCAAGCTCGCAAAGACTGAGGGCGAGGCTCGTCTGGCCAAGCTGGCTGCGGGAACGTCGGTTCCCGCGACCTGGACAGCTGCGCATGCCGTGCGCCGTCACGAGTTGAGTGGTGACGAGGCGCGTAAGGCCGTGTTTGTTCAGGGCCTCACGAAATTCCCGGCATATGTGGGCGCAACGACAGCTGACGGTTACGTGATCTACCGTATCGATCAGGTGAACAAGCCGACTATTGCACTCGACGACGCGCGTGTAGGCATGTTCAGCCAACAGTTTTCGCAGCTCTATGGCGCAGCGGATCTGCGTAGTGTTTTGGCAGGATTGCGTACGCGTCAGGGTGTTGAAATCTACTACGACCGTCTGACCAGCAAGACCGAGTAAGTTGACAATTACCATGGGTTGCAACGACATGCTGTTGCAACTTTGGACAAAAAAAACGCTGCCCAGGCAGCGCTTTTTTTTTGTCCGACGACTTCAGTAATCAGATGTCGTCGGTGGTACCGACTGCCACGTTGTTGAAGCCAGCATCGACATAAGTCACTTCGCCGGTCACGCCGGACGCAAGGTCAGAGCACAGGAAGGCGCAAACGTTACCCACTTCGTCGATCGTGACATTGCGGCGCAGTGGAGCGTTCTTTTCATTGAAGGCCAGTAGCTTGCCAAAGCTGCCGATACCTGAGGCCGCCAGTGTCTTGATTGGGCCTGCGGACACTGCGTTGACGCGCGTACCTTCCGGGCCGACTGCGGTGGCCATGTAGCGCACCGACGCTTCCAGGCTGGCTTTAGCCAATCCCATAACGTTGTAGTTGGGCATCGTACGTATTGCGCCGAGGTAGGAGAGGGTCAGCAGTGAGCCGTTGCGGCCTTTCATCAGCGGGCGCGCGGCCTTGGCCAGTGCGGCGAAGCTGTAACTACTGACTTCGTGTGCAACGCGGAAGGCGTTGCGGCTCAGGCCGTCCAGAAAGTCGCCATCGAGTGCCTCTCCGGGAGCAAAGGCCAGCGAGTGGACTAGGCTATCGAGGCCGTCCCAGTCCTTGTGGAGTGCCTCGAACAAGGCGTCAATCTGTGCGTCTTCCTGCACATCGCAGGCGTAGACGAGCTTGCTACCGAATTCGGCTGCCATCTTGGTAACACGCTCTTCGAAGCGCTCATTCTGATAAGTGAAAGCCAGTTCGGCGCCTTCCCTGTGCATGGCCTTGGCAATGCCGTAAGCAATCGAGCGGTTGCTGAGGAGGCCGCAAATCAGGATTCGCTTGCCGGACAGAAAGCCCATGTAATTCTCCAGAACTAAAAAAAGGGGATTATAGCGGTGAGGTCTTGATCGTGCGGGGAGCACGTGGCCATCAGCTGTCAAGAGAGTGTGTCAAGCAAGCGCATGGGATCCCCATTCGGGCCCCATGCGTGGCAGTAGCCTGTTACTGAATTTTGGCCTTGGTCAACAGTTCTGCGATATGTTTCTGCACAGCTTGTTGGACGAGCGCCTGTTTGACCTTCTCGCTGACTGCAGCAAACTCCGGGAGTTCCGGCTTGCGCGTGTCGTCAAGCATGATGATGTGATAGCCGAAATTGCTTTTCACAGGCTGCTTGGTGTATTGACCTTTTTCGAGGGTCGGGACGATGTTGCCAAAATTCGAGGCATAGTCGACCGCGCGGCCCCAGCCCAAGTCGCCACCGTTGTCTTTGGTGCCAGCGTCCTTGGAATCCTTGGCCAGTACTTCAAACTTGCCGCCGGCCGCCAGCTTCTTGATGATGGCCTGTGCGTCTTCTTCCTTTTCGACGAGGATGTGACGGACCTTGTACTCCTTGTCACCGGCAAGGGCGATCTGGCGATCATATTCGGCGCGGACTGCCGCGTCCGAGATCGGATGCTCCTTGATGTAGGCGTCCAGATAAAGGCCCAACTGAATGCTTTGACGTGCGAGGTCGACGCGCGAGGTTACCTGCTCAGTCTTGTCGAGACCACGCTTGCGAGCTTCCTGAGCCAGCAGTTCGCGTTTGATGAGTTCCTCACGTACTGCATTGCGTAACTCTGGGGTGTTTTGCTGACCTTGCGCCAGTTGTTCGTTGACCAGCAACTCCGCCATGCCGGCGCTGATCGGGCTGCCATTCACGACGGCGACCGGCGCCTTGCCGCCTAGTGCGGGCGTACTCGTAGCTGCACCTGCTGCAGGCTTCTTATTGGTTTGGGCTACTGCCGGAAGGCTGGCTGCCGTGGCAATTAGTGTGGCGGCCAGGAGTGAGAGTTTGAAATTCATCGACTTTCCTTGTGGGTGAAAGAGGGTTGCTGCCAGTCCAGGATTTTGCTCAGCCGAGTGGCTTTTGTGCCGAGGCTTCGTCCGGTGCGAGCGCAATGATACTCAGGGCATGGATTTCGCGCTGCATCAGTGGTGTGAGTGCGGCGTAGACAAGCCGGTGACGGGCGATAGGGCTAAGGCCCGTGAAATGAGCGGAAACGATGTGCAAATTATAGTGCCCACCGCCGGACGCGGCGCCCGCGTGTCCAGCATGTCGCTGGCTGTCGTCTTCGAGCTTAATTAGCGTTGGAGACAATGCAGTGAGGCATTCGCGAATGTGATCGATGTTTGTCGGGGGCGTGCTCATGAGTTTTGCTTGCTTTCATGCGGCAAGTGACGCCAGATGAACAGACCCTGTCCAAGCATGAATACGAACATCAGTGCTGTGCTGATAAACATCTTGAAGTTGAACCAGGCGTCTTCCGAAAAGTTATAGGCCACATAGATGTTGAGCAGGCCCATGCCCAGAAAGAAAAGGATCCAGGCGATATTGAGTTTGTTCCACAGCGCGGTGGGAAGTTCCAGTTCACCGCCAAGCATGGTTTTCAGCAGACTGCGCTTCCAGACCAGCTGTCCGAGCAGCAGAACGGCGCTGAGTAGCCAGTAGAAGATGCTGAACTTCCACTTGATGAAGGTAGGACTGTGGAACCAGACGGTTAGTCCACCAAAGATGAGGGCAAGCGCCAAACCTGCCAGCAGGACTTTCGGTACTGGCTGTTTGCGGGCCTTCAGCCACACCACTTGCAGCGCGATGGCCGTCACCACCACCACAGTGGCCAGTATCGTCGGCGCTTCCTGCGGACCGACAACTCCACCGGACACCATGAAGCCCAACCAGTTTGTGGCCACCTGCGCCGCCCATTCGCTATGGGCTTTGGCGTATTTGAATGTGCCGTAGAAAAAGATGACAGGTAGCAGATCGAAGAGGAATTTCATGGTTGAAGATTATAGTCGAGTGGGTATGACGGACACGGTTGCGTCGATGCGCGGCAGAGGCGAGGGGAGTGCTGCATCAGGCCAGCAGGGACAGCCGAGCCAGCAGGCCGCCGCCGGCGCGAGGCGTTAGCTCGAGTTTGCCCTCGTGGAGGCGCGCAATGCGATCCACGATAGCCAAGCCGAGCCCGGAGCCACCTGCATTGCTCCGCGCTTCTTCAAGGCGCGTGAAGGGGCGCTTGAGGCGCTCTACCTGATCCGGGGGGATGCCGGGCCCGCGGTCGGCGACTTCGATTTGAATGTACTGCCCTTGTTGAGTGAGGGCGAGATCAATGTGGTGCTCCTCGCCAGCGTAACGCCAGGCGTTGTCGATAAGGTTTGTGACGGCACGCCGCAAGGACGGCGCTCTGACCACACACGGCGCAATGGCGTCACTGCGCAGAACGATTTCCACGCCACGACGCCGATAGGCTTCGGCAATATCGTTGATGAAAGCTTGCAGATCGCAAGGCTCGGCGATTTCCGCCTGTGCGTCACGTGCGAAATCGAGGAACTGTCCGATGATGCGATCCATCTCTTCGATGTCTTCACTCATGGCCGTGACGTCCTCGCTTGATGCACCGGAAAGCTCGATACCCAGCCTCAGGCGTGACAAAGGCGTGCGCAAGTCATGCGATACGCCTGCGAGGATCAGCGCGCGATCCGACTCGAGTTGGGTCAGGTCGCGGGACATCTGGTTGAACGCGCTGGCTACCGCCACAATTTCACGCGAGCCTGCTTCCGGCAGCGGTGGTGGTCGTTCTCCCTGTCCGACCTTGCGCGCAGTAAGCTCCAGCGCCTTGAGCGGGCGTGTGATGCCGAACACCAGCAGGTAAGCGCCAATCAGCGATAGCAGACCGGTGGCGATACCCCAGCCGATCCATCCTGCCACACCGCCGTGCGAAATGCGTTCCGCGGGAATCATCAGCCAGTACTGATCCTCGGGGACTTCCGGGTCGAGGATGAAGCTGATGTAGAAGCCGCGCTGGCCTTCGATGGCTGATGCGAGCCGGGTTGTCGGTCCCAGCCGTAGACGCAATTCATGAGTGAGGTTGCGGATGAGTTCGGTGTCTTCGACAGGCGTGACAAGATCGCTGGGCTCGGCGGGATATACGCGAATGCCTTCGATGCTTATCAGGTCGCGGAGCAGGGCGCTCTGCTGACGGGCATCCGAAGCCAGCAGCGCCGCGCGCGTGAGATTAACGACGCTGACCAGCATCTGCGAGGTCTGGCGCGTGCGCGGCTTGATCGCGAACTGGTTGTATATCTGGAACCAGGCAAACAGCGAGAGCCCCATCAGCAGTGCGATTAGCAAAAAGGTCCGCCACAGCAGTGTCTGCGGCCATGGGAAGCGCATGCCTCGCTCGCTCCAGCGCGTACCCGGACCGACTGCCACCTACTGCGCGCCCTCGGCGTGTCGCGCACCGTCAGGCACGAAGACATAACCAAAACCCCAGACTGTCTGGATGTAGCGTGGCTTTGCGGCCTCTTCTTCGACGAGCTTGCGCAGGCGTGAAATCTGCACGTCGATGGAGCGATCGAAAACGTCGTATTCGCGGCCGCGCGCCAGTTCCATGAGCTTGTCGCGCGACAGGGGTTGGCGCGGGTGTTGCAGCAAGACCTTGAGCAGGGCGAATTCGCCGGTTGTAAGCGACACGTCCTCGCCCTTGCGGATGAGACGACGCGCGGCGAGGTCAACGCTGACCTGACCGAACTCGACAACGGTTTCTTCTTCGGTCGGGGCGCCGGGCAGATTTTTCGGGCGGCGACGCAATACTGCGTGAATGCGTGCGACGAGTTCGCGCGGGTTGAAGGGTTTGGGCAGGTAATCATCGGCGCCGACTTCGAGTCCGACGATGCGATCCACCTCGTCACCACGTGCCGTGAGCATGATGATGGGCAGCGTATTGTCGCTGGCTCGCAGACGGCGGCAAATCGACAGACCGTCCTCGCCGGGCAGCATCAGGTCGAGCACCAGCAGATCGTGATGCTCGCGTGCCATGGCGCGATCCATCTGAGCGGCATCAGCCACGGCCTTGACCGTGAAACCCTGTTCGGCAAGATAGCGGTCAAGCAAGCTGCGCAGGCGGGCGTCGTCGTCGACGACGAGGATGCGGAAGCGTTCTTTGTCCATGCCCGCATCCTATGCGCAACAGTGCGCGCTGTCAGCCCGGCGCAACACGCCGGGGAGCTCAAGTGTGAGCAACTGTTGCCAGGCCTCATGATCTTTACATTTGCTTACAAGCTGCAGGCAAAGACTTGCACAGATGGTGCTCCGGTGGCCGAAGATGTGAGCGTGGAACATGTTTGGCAAGTGTGGGGACTGATGCCAGATGATTGGCATGTCGGTGCAAGGCCACCGAACGTGATACTGGGTCGTGACATGAAGCACCTTCTTCTCATCGCAATCGTCATGCTTGGCTTTTCAGGGCCATTGCAGGCGCGCGACCATGCCCCGCACTGGCCTGGCGCCGGCCGCGACGGTGCAAGCGATTCTGTCAGCACCGACCATGAGCGCGAAGAGATAGAGCGTCGCATGGAGCGCTTTGCCGAACGGCGCGAACGTTTGCGCGCGCTGCGCGAAGAAATGCTGCGCACGCAGCCCCGTCCGGGCCCAACTCCTTATCGTGATGATGATCTGCTGCGGGATATGCATCGAATGTCGCCGGAACGACGCGATCCGTTGCGCCAGCCGATGCCGCCTCTGCTGCGCGATAACGAAGGCGTACGCGAGAGTTCGCGTGAGGGGGCGCGCGAGAATACGCGCCGGCTGACGCCGGAAGAGCGCCGCGAATTCAGGCGTCAGTTGCACGATGCAGGGCGCAACGTCTATCGCGGTCAGTAGGCTTGCCGCACGTGTGCGGGGTATTTGTTTCAGGCAGTCGCTGCGACAAGCTTTCGCGACGATAACTCTTCCAGCAAGCGCGGTAATACATCCAGCACGACTGCTCGACCATCCTCTTTGCGCGCGGCATGTGCGTCGTGCAACAGGAGAATATCGCCCCCCGCCAGGTTCTTGGTCAGGCGACTCAATACCACGTCTGCGTCTGGTTCGCGCGTATCGAAGCCGCGTCGTGTCCAGCTCGCCAGCTGCAGACCCTGCTTGTGCAGCACATAGTCTAGGAAGGGGTTGCGCAAGCCGGCCGGCGCGCGGAAATAGTGCGGGCGACGCCCCGTGACGTTCTCGATGCTGTCCTGCGCGCGTGCGATTTCGTCATTCATCGCCTTCGGACCCAGCAGGGAAAAATTGTGCCGGTGGCCCTCGGAGTGATTCTCTACGTGATGGCCTGCTGCGACGATTTCTCGCGTCAGCGTGGCATTGGCCGTGACGTGCTTGCCGATGCAAAAGAAGCTTGCGCGAGCGCCGTGCGCTTCGAGAATCTTTAGTACCTGCGGTGTGACCGATGGGGCGGGGCCGTCATCAATGGTGATCCACACCTCGCCGCGACGAGCAGCTGCCTCGGGCAGACGCAGCATGTTCGGCCCAAGCCAGGTCGAGCGTGGCCACAAGCCTGTCGCGGTAACCAATGCGTGATCGAGCGCAACGGTGGCCAGTGCCCACGGCCAGAGCGTAGGCGCCAGCGCTGCAAGTGCAATCGCGCCGCCATGGACGGCAAGGGATGCCTGCAAAAAGGGCGTGGGGCGCCAGGGCTTTTGCGGGGGCGTCGAAGCGGTTTTCATGAGAGCAACAGGCGCGCAGGGTGCTTGGAAAGTTGGGGCCGATACTAGACCAAAATGACGATCAGAATTCCGACGTGGCGCACGCAGCTTGCCATCTGGCGCGCCGATACGCGCCGATACGAATACGCCCGCACGGTACAATGCCGCCATGAGCATGATCCTGTCTATCGAGACCTCCTGTGAGCATGGCTCGATTGCCTTGTTGCGTGGCGATGAAGTACTGAGCCGGGCGCTGCCCGTTGGCGGCAACACCCATTCCGGCGCGCTGCTGCCCGCAATCAGACAACTACTTGCCGAAGCTGGCACTCTCGTCAGTGCGCTGGACGTCCTTGCCTTTGGCTGTGGGCCGGGTGCATTTACGGGCGTTCGCCTGGCGTGTGGCGTGGCTCAGGGACTGGCGTTGGGTGGAGATCTGCCTGTCGCCGCCATCAGTTCGCTCGAAGCCCTGGCTCTCCCGTATGCAGATCGAGCTGCGAAGCTCTATTGCGCGATGGATGCACGCATGAGCGAAGTTTACGTGGCGATGTTTGTCAGCGTACATGGCGCGCTGCAGAGCGTGACTGACGCCACATGTGTGCCGCCCGATGCCGCCCCGCTGCCGGAAGAGGATAAGTGGTCGGGCATAGGTACTGCGTTTGCTGCCTATGCCCCGCAGCTTGCGGCGCGCCTTGGCGCGCGGGTCAGCGTCCTGGACGCAGCTGCCGTACCACAAGCGGCAAGCGTGGCTCGCCTGGCTGCGGCCAGGCCTACGCTTTGGCTGGACGCAGCACTCGCTGCCCCTGACTACGTGCGCAATCGCGTGGCGCTGACGACGGCCGAACGGCTGGCGCAAGGGGGCAAGGCTTGAGTACGGAAGTTCATGCGGCAGTCCCACCCGTGTTTCGTCCGATGCGCGAAGAGGATCTGGACTGGGTCAGCCAGACGGAGCAGGGCATCTACCCCTTTCCGTGGAGCCGCACCAACTTTGCGGATTCGCTGTCGGCCGGATATAGCAGCTGGGTCATGCTGATAAATGGCGCGGCGGTGGGCTATGCCGTGGTGATGCTAGTCATGGATGAAGCGCATCTTCTGAATATCAGTATCGAGCCGACGCGGCAGCGGAATGGTCTCGGGTCGCTGCTGCTCGAGCATCTCAGTGTCGTGGCCTTGCGCGCAGGTGGCACACAGATGTTTCTGGAAGTGCGTGCATCGAATGCGGCGGGCTTGGGGCTGTATGACAAATGGGGTTTTGCGCGCATTGGCCAGCGCAAGGCCTACTACCCGGCTTCTAATGGGCGTGAAGATGCCATTGTGATGCGGCTGGGGCTATGAGGGCTTACGGATGAGCATGGACAAGACGCGTGCGCTAGCCGAGATGGGGATCAAGCCGCTGTGGCGCTTGCGCGAGCCGGTTGCGGCAGCTGTGCCGGAACCAGTCAGTGAGCCTGTTCGCGAAGCACGCACCGAATATCAGGCAACTTCTGCGGCATCGCCAGAGCTGGCTCAGGCCGCTCGGTCGCTTGCGCCAGAGGTGCAGTTTGATGCGCGTGAAGCGACCGCCCTTGGGTGGGATGAACTCGCGAGCCGGGTCTCCGAGTGCCGGGCCTGTGGCCTGTGCAAGGCACGCAAGCAAACGGTATTCGGCGTGGGCGACAAACAAGCTGACTGGATGTTCATCGGTGAAGGTCCGGGCGCGGAAGAGGATGAGCGCGGCGAACCATTCGTGGGGCAGGCGGGCAAGCTGCTGGATGCAATGCTCGAAGCGAGCGGGCTCAAGCGTGGCGAGAACGTTTACATCGCCAATGCGGTGAAGTGTCGTCCACCAGGCAATCGCACGCCGGAGCCTGAAGAGATCGCAGCCTGTCGTCCCTATCTTGAACGGCAGATTGAACTCGTCAAACCGAAGTTGCTGATAGCGCTGGGGCGGCCAGCTGCGCAAACCTTGCTTGGTGGTGAGATGAGCATTGCCTCTGCGCGTGGCAAGTTGCATCGCTATCGGGACGTTCCAGTCGTGGTGACTTACCACCCGGCTTATCTGCTGCGTAACCTGCCGGACAAGGCCAAAGCCTGGGTGGATATGTGCTTCGCAGCCGACACCGTTGCGCAGGCTGACAAATAAGGCTGCTGATCAGTGCGGGTGGTCTTCCAGTAGCGCCAGATCGTCGTGTTCGGTCTGGTTGCGCAAGTGGCGCAGCTTGATCAGGTACATGATGCCGGCCACGAACAGACCGAAGGCGATGATGGTGATATTCACCGACACGCCGAGCCAGCCGAGCAGGAAGTAGAGGAAGGTCATGACGAGAATGCTCAGGTTCTCGTTGAAGTTCTGTACTGCAATCGAGTGCCCGGCTCCCATCAGCACGTGACCCCGGTGTTGCAACAGCGCATTCATCGGAACCACGAAGAGGCCGGACAAGACGCCGAGCAGCACCATCATGAACATGACGCTCATCATGCGCACGTGGATGTCGTACTGCAGATGCATGCCAAGTATGTTGAGCGCTGGTGTCTGCAGATCAATACGCGGCATGTAAGGCAGCAAGACCATGATGGGCACCACCAAGCCCATCGCAATGCCGATGGAGATAACCTTCATGGAATGCCGCAAGGTCAGCAGGCGCGCCGCGAGGACTGCACCGATTGCCACGCCGATTGCAACCACGCCTTGCAGACGTGTTGCCTGAGAGAGGTTCAGGCCGAGCATCTTGCTCGCCCAGTCGATAACGATGAATTGCAGGGTGGCGCCTGCACCCCAGAACAGCGTGGTGACGGCTAGCGAGATCTGTCCAAGCTTGTCACGCCATAGCAGACGTGTGCAGTGGACGAACTCGCGCAGCATGTAGATCGGGTCATGCTTGAGCGAGGTATGCACAACTCCCGTGTCCGGTACATAGCGGTTGAGAATTGCCGCCACGATGTAGAGCAGGCCTACCAGCAACAGGCTGACCTGGCCTGCATGCGTGATGAGGGGAAGGTGCAGGTTCATCGACCAGTGGGTGAAGCTTGGCATGATCAGCATGCCGCCAAGGAGTGAGCCAAGGATGATGGCGCCGACCGTCAGGCCTTCAATCCAGCCATTGGCGGCGACCAGCTTGGCTGGCGGCAGCATCTCGGTGAGGATGCCGTACTTGGCAGGCGAGTATGCGGCCGCGCCGAGACCGACAACCGCATAGGCAAGTAGCGGATGGGTGCCGAACAACATCATCGCGCAGCCGAAGATCTTGATTGCGTTGCTGATATACATCACGCGCCACTTCGGCATCGAGTCGGCGAAAGCGCCAACGAAGGCGGCGAGCACGACGTAGGAGAGCGTGAAGGAGGTCTTGAGCAGCGGCGCGTATTCGGGTGGGGCTTGCAGGTCCACCAGGATGGAGATGGCGCAAATGAGCAAAGCGTTGTCCGCCAACGCAGAAAAAAACTGCGCTGCCATGACGATGTAGAACCCTGCACCCATCCGGAACCTTTGTCTCTCTGTGCGGCTAACTCAGTGGCTAAGTCAGGCTGTCGCTGCGATTTATCTGATTTGTCGTACGCATGCGGATTGTGGTGCGTGTGTGGACCGCACGATAAATGCGCCGTTTGGCCAGCCTTGCGGCCATCAGCAAGCGCCGTTTATACCACACGGGGTTTGCAGCTGAACCAAACAAAACCCCGCAGCGCGACACAATAGGGGCCACTGCGTGGGTAGTTAATACGATAGGGCTTTTAATGTGCGGACGTTTGTGATGCAATTCGCGATAAGAGTTACTTATGTTGCGAGGCAGCATTATGGCCGATCGTAGATTGCAGGTTTTTCACGCCGTGTCGCGTCACGGTTCTTTCACCCGCGCGGCGGAAACATTGTTCATGACTCAGCCTGCGGTGACCTTCCAGGTCAAGCAGCTTGAAGAGCAGTTCAACACGCGCCTGCTGGATCGCGGGCACGGCAAGGTCACCCTCACGCCAGCCGGTGAAATCGTTTTCGCCTATGCTGATCGCATCCTCGGCCTGTCCGATGAGATGGAGACGCGCATCAACGAGCTGACGGACGAGCTCACCGGCGTCCTCACCATTGGTGCCAGCCCGACCATCGCGGCCTACTGGTTGCCGCAGGTGTTGTCGACCTTCAAGCACAAATACCCGCGCGTGGTGCCGCGCGTTTTTGTGGGCAATTCCGAAAGCATCCAGAACAGGGTTCTGGCGCATGACATCGATGTCGGTCTCGTCGAACGCGACACCAACGATACAGATCTGGAATGCACGCTGGCCTATCGCGACGAGCTGATGGCCGTCATGCCGCCATCGCACGCGCTGAGCAATGCCAAGTCGCTGAGTGCGGCGCAGCTGCAAGCTATCCCTTTCGTGGATCGCGATCCCGGCGCGGCGATTCGCGGTCTTGCGGAAGAGTTTTTCCGCGCAGGCGGTGTGGCGCCTGAGTCGCTGGAACGCACTGCCGAGCTAGGCAGCCTGGCCGTCATCAAGCAACTGATACGCGAGGGCATGGGCTTTGGGATCATTTCGCGCGCTTCGCTTAGCCGTGAACTGCGTGATGGCACCTTGAAGGCGATTTCGCTGGAGCCTCGTCTGTATTCATCGCTCAACGTGCTGGTGCCGAAGGATCGCTTCCGCGCGCGCCTGCATTCGACCTTTGCCGAATTCGTGGTCCAGCATCTGAGCGACTATGCCAAGTCGAACGAGGTAGTTGCGGGCGCCGCTGGGGACAACCAGCTCGCCATCAATAACCCGCAGCCCTGAGCGCAGGGATTCATGGCTCGTCCAATTCGCGCCCGGATCGACACGGCGGCGTTCCGGCATAACTACCTGTTTGCCAAGGCGCGTGCGCCGCAGTCGCGTGCCTGGTGTGTGCTCAAGGCCAATGCCTACGGCCACGGTCTGGCGCGTTGCGCGGAGGCGGTACGCGATGTGGCCGATGGTTTTGCCTTGCTCGATCTGGCCGACGCGAGCTGGCTGCGCGAGGCTGGCTTCCTGCAGCCAATCCTGTTGCTGGAAGGTTGCTTCGACGGCAGCGAGTTGCATATTGCCGCCAAGCTGAATCTGTCCATCGTCGTGCACGCAGCGCCACAGCTGGATGCCCTCGAAGCGGCCGTGCTCGCGCAGCCGCTTGATGTATTCCTGAAGGTCAATACCGGTATGAACCGGCTGGGCTTTGTGCCGCTCGACATGCCACTGGCTCTTGCACGCCTGAGGGCGTGCGGCAATGTTCGCAGCGTCACGCTCATGACACATTTTGCTTGTGCCGACGGCGAGGGTGAAAGCATTGCCCCGCAGTGGGCCTGTTTTTCCGAGGCAATCGAGGGGGCGCGCCTGCCTTTCAGCGCGAGTAACTCGGCCGCCTTGCTGCGTTTCCCGCAGACACATGGCGCCTGGGTGCGGCCCGGCATCATGCTCTATGGCGCGTCTCCGATGCCAGCGCTGCAATCGGCGGCGGATATAGGCGTGCAACCCGTCATGACGCTGACCAGTGAGCTTATTGCTGTGCAGACGCTCGAGCCTGGTCAGCATGTGGGCTATGGCGCCACCTTCACGGCTGACCGCATGATGCGTATCGGTGTCGTGGCTTGCGGCTACGCTGATGGCTATCCGCGTCATGCGCCAACCAGTACGCCCATCCTCGTCAATGGCACGCGCACGCGCATCCTCGGCCGTGTGTCGATGGATATGCTGGCTTGCGATCTGAGCGCGCTGCCCGATGCTGCCATCGGTTCCCGCGTAACCCTGTGGGGTGAAGGCTTGTCGGCGGACGAAGTGGCCACGGCTGCCGGCACGATCAGTTATGAACTGTTCTGCGCCCTGGCTGCACGTGTGCCGGTAGTGACCACCACAGGCGGCAAGAATGGCTAAGCAGAAATCGGTTTTCTCCTGCACCGAGTGTGGCGCGCAAAGCCTCAAGTGGCAGGGGCAATGCCCCGGTTGCGCGGCCTGGAATACCATGGTCGAGGCTGTTGCTGAAACCGCCGCGACAGGGCGTTTTGCTTCGCTGGTGGCGAGCACGGGTAAGTTACAGAAGCTTGGTGAGATCGACCCGCGTGAAGCGCCGCGCCAGCCGACGGGTGTTGATGAGCTCGATCGTGTGCTCGGTGGCGGCCTCGTGCCGGGCATGGTGGTGCTGATTGGCGGCGATCCTGGTATCGGCAAGTCGACCTTGTTGTTGCAGGCCCTGGCAAGCATCTCGCCAAAACAGTCCGTGTTGTATGTGACGGGTGAAGAGTCGGCCGAGCAGGTCGCCATGCGGGCGGTTCGTCTGCAGCTCGATTGCGCGCAGCTGCCCTTGCTGCCCGAGATTTCGCTGGAGAAAATTCTAAACACGCTGCGTGATGAAAAACCTGCCGTAGCCGTGATCGATTCAATCCAGACCATGTATTCCGAGGTGCTGCAGTCAGCCCCCGGTTCTGTGGCTCAGGTGCGGGAGTGCGCGGCACAACTCACGCGCCATGCCAAGTCAACGGGCACGACGATCATCCTCGTCGGTCACGTCACCAAGGATGGTGCGCTGGCGGGCCCTCGCGTGCTTGAGCACATCGTGGATACGGTGCTGTATTTCGAAGGCGACACGCATTCGAGTTTCCGTCTCGTACGGGCGATCAAGAATCGCTTCGGCGCTGTGAATGAGCTGGGCGTCTTTGCCATGACCGAAAAGGGGCTGCGAGGTGTCAGCAATCCTTCGGCACTCTTCCTTTCGCAGCATCCGCAGCCAGTGCCCGGCAGTTGCGTGATGGTCACGCAGGAAGGCACGCGGCCTTTGCTGGTCGAAATCCAGGCGCTGGTCGATACGGCGCACAGTCCGAGCCCGCGTCGCCTTTCTGTCGGGCTGGAGCAGAATCGGCTCGCCCTGTTGCTGGCGGTATTGCACCGTCATGCGGGGACCGTCTGCTCGGATCAGGATGTTTTCATCAATGCCGTGGGCGGCGTGAAAATCTCCGAGCCGGCGGCCGACCTGGCCGTGTGTCTGGCAATTGTCTCTTCTCTGACGAGTCGGGCGTTACCGCGCAAGCTGGTGATATTTGGTGAAGTGGGTCTGGCAGGCGAAATCCGTCCTGCGCCGCGTGGCCAGGAGCGCTTGAAGGAGGCTGCAAAGCTGGGCTTCGACATGGCTCTGATTCCCTCTGCCAACGCGCCCAAACAGCCCATCCCCGGCATGACAGTCCATTCAGTCGATCGCATCGATCAGGCGCTGGGCTTGCTGCGGGAATGGCGCGATTTGGCCTGAACTCTGGCGTGACCTGTTACGCACTCGGCGCGACGGCAGGGTTATTCAAAAAGGCGGATCACGCCGGGAGCCTGTAAACTCCGCCCCATCCGAATTCGCAACTTGCAGGAAAAGTGAACATGAGAAAACGCTGGCTCGTAGGCAACTGGAAAATGCACGGCAATCTGGCCGCCAACAAGGAATTGGTCGATGGCATCCGGGAACTCGTGCCCGTGCTGTCGAACTCGATTGAAATGGTGCTTTGCCCGGCACTGCCTTATGTGTCGCAGATGGCGGGGCTGGTGGCAGACACCGGCATCAAGCTCGGTGCGCAGAACGCATCTGACCACCTCAAGGGGGCTTACACCGGTGAAACCTCGCCGATGATGCTCAAGGAACTGGGCTGCGATTTCGTCATCATCGGCCATTCCGAGCGCCGTTCGTATCAGGGTGAGACGGATGGTCTGATGGGGCGCAAGGCGCTGGCCGCCATCGATTCGGGTCTGGTGCCCATCATCTGCGTGGGTGAGACGGCTGAAGAGCGCGACTCCGGGCGCACACACGAGGTGCTGGGACGGCAGCTCGACGCAGCGTTTGGCTATATCCGTACGGCCCACGACGAAATCATCGTCGCGTATGAACCTCGCTGGGCTATCGGCACGGGCATCGCGGCAACGCCTGAAATCGTTCAGGCCGAGCACGCTTTCCTGCGTGCCCGCATTGCACAGCGCGATGCCGATTTCGCCAAGCGCCTGACGCTGCTATACGGCGGCAGCCTGAAGGCCAGTAACGCGGAGAGCGTATTCAGCATGCCCGACGTGGACGGCGGTCTCATCGGCTCGGCAGCCTTGAACGCTGACGAATTCGTGGCGATCTACAACGCCCTGGAAACTGTTGTGCAGAAATCGGAAGAGGGTAGTGCTGCAAAGGGCGCTGCCTGATGCGTCAGGTCATGCTCGACACGGAAACCACCGGGCTCGATTGGCGGAGCGGTGACCGTGTCGTTGAAATCGGCTGTGTCGAGTTGCTCAACCGCAAGCTGTCTGGCCGCAACTATCACGTCTATCTCAATCCGGAGCGCGAGGTCGGCGATTCGGAACGCATTCACGGCCTGTCAGACGAATTCCTGTCCGACAAACCGCTGTTCTCGAAAATTTCTGCCGAGTTCATCGACTACGTCAGCGGCGCCGAACTGGTCATCCACAACGCCAACTTTGACGTCGGCTTCCTCAACATGGAGCTGGAACGTCTCGGTCTGACGCGCCTCAATGTGTTGTGCCCGAGCGTGGTCGACACGGTCAAGGTTGCCAAGGAAATGTTCCCGGGCAAGAAGGCCTCGCTCAATGCGCTGTGCGAGCGCTACGCCATCAACAACTCGCATCGCACGCTGCACGGCGCCTTGCTGGATGCGGAGCTGTTGGCCGAGGTGTATCTGGCCATGACCCGCGGGCAGGAAACGCTCACGATTGGTCTGGACGAACCGGATACGGCCGATCAGCTGCGCGAGCGTACGGCGCAAGCCTCGGAGCGGCCACGTTTGCGAGTGCTTCGTGCCAGCGAAGGCGAACTGCTTGAGCATGACAAGGTGCTGCAGGATATTGCCAAGAAGGCGAAATGCCTGTGGCTGGCTTCGCCGGAACAAGCTGCTTCCTGATCTGTGCCGCCAGTAGACCGCACGGCATCAGCTGTTGCGCCAGAGCACTTCCGGGTGGAAGCGTAGGCGCACCTTGTCGCGCGGTACGACAGACCTGACCTCGTAGGGCTTCAGCGAAGTGTCGCGTCGCAGTGGGCGCACATATGACACGCCATTCTGATTAACGAGGCTCACGACCAGCGGTGTGTTGGCATTTGCACCGCGCTGCAGGACGATGCCGGTCTCGCCATTGGCGAGATTGACGCAGGTGCCTGGCGGAAAAATCCCGACTTCCTTGATTAGCGTCGCCGCATAGGGATTCTGGCCACCACCGTCCGGCTGCACGAACAGTGCGCGCGCAGCTTCCTGCGCGGTGATGGGCGCGCGTGCCGCACGCGGGCTGACCTTGGCGGAGAAGATGTCGCAGGTTTGAATCAGGTGGGCTTCGGCGCTCGGTGCTGTTATGCCGAAAGGGTAGCCGCCACCGCCTCTTCGTTCATGATGATCGCGCACGGCAGTCAGCCAGACTTCATCGGTCACGCCCGCATTCAGCAGCATCTCCGCGCCGAGCGCAGGATGACGATTGATCTCGCGACGCTGCTCCGGCGTCGGTGCGCGGCGCTGTGAGCAGAGCAGTTGCTGCAGTTCAATCATTGCCAGATTCATGGTCATGGCGGCGCAACAGAGGCTGGTGCGGCGACTACCGTCCCAGCCGAGGCGACGCGCAATCAGCTCGCACAGGATGGCCGTGTGCAGGCTGTGGATGATCGGATAGCGTTTCTGCTCGCTGAGAATCATGGCGGCCAGCGCCGTGTCCGGGCTGCGCTCGGCAAGCGTCTGTACCAGTCGCGCCAGATTGCTCATCTGCGTCAGGAAGTTGGGCTCGATGTGTACAGTGCGCAGCAGGACGCCAAGCTCGTCGAGAATGTATTCCCATAGGCGGAAAGGGTCGTAGCCCGTTGTGCTGGGGCGCTCCGGATTCGCCCGGATCAGTGACTCGTTGACATGGAGTCCATGTGCCAGCAGGACCTGCATCTGCGAATCACGGCTGATGACGTAGCCCTTGCACAGCAGTAATTGCCCGGTGCTGTCGAACACATCCCACGGGAGGGGTTTGCCGAGTTGCAGCTGATCGGGGGCGACATGGTGCCTCATGGTTGCGGACGTCCTTTCCATTCTCCTGTCTACGTGCTGTCTGGACGCAAACTTGAGCAACAGGGAGTGGCTGAGGGGTTCAGCCGCTCGCCGAGATAGTGGCGACGGCAGGGGCGATGTATGAAAAAATAGCGCCCGCGTTTCCGATTCATTCAGTGACCCTCAGTATTCCAATCCATGGCACAGCAAACACAGTACGACGAATCCTCCTTCCGCGTTCTCAAGGGTCTGGAGCCCGTGCGCGAACGGCCGGGCATGTACACCCGCACCGATTCGCCCTGCCACATGGTGCAGGAAGTCATCGACAACGCCGCCGATGAGGCCCTTGGCGGCTTTGCCAAGAACATTCACGTCGCGCTGTTCCGCGATGGCTCCGTATCCGTCACGGACGACGGCCGCGGCATCCCGGTTGGTCTGCACCCCGTTGAAAAGATGCCGGTCGTGGTGCTGGCCTATACGGTGCTGCACGCAGGCGGCAAGTTCGACAAGAACAGCGGCAACTCGGCCTACGCATTCTCCGGCGGCCTGCATGGCGTGGGCGTGGCCGTTACGACTGCTTTGTCCACACGTGTCGAAGTCGAAGTGCGCCGCGACGGGCGCATTCACCAGATCGAATTCCTCAAGGGCGGCCGCGAGATCAGCGAACTGGTCGATGCTGGCCCTTGCGCCAAGCAAACCGGTACGCGTGTGCGCGTCTGGCCGGACGGCAAGTATTTTGATTCGCCGAAAGTGCCGCTCAATGAACTGGAGCGCCTGCTGCGCTCCAAGGCCGTGTTGTTGCCGGGCGTTAAGGTGGTGCTCGATATCGAACAAGCCGATGGCAGCATGGCGCGTCAGGAATGGCGCTACGCCGATGGTCTGGCGGGCTATCTGCGCGAGATGTCGGCCGGGGCCGAAGCGCTGGTGCCGCTCTATACGGGCGAAGCCTATGCCGGCAAGGATGAAGATTTCGCGCCGGGGGAGGGCGCCGCCTGGTGCTTCGGCTGGTTCGATGGCCACCAGCTTGGCGAAAGCTACGTGAACCTGATTCCGACAGTGAATGGCGGCACGCATGAATCCGGTCTGCGCGCAGGCGTGTTCGAAGCGGTGAAGAGCTTCATCGAGCACCACAGCCTGCTGCCCAAGGGCGTGAAGATCCAGCAGGACGACGTCTGCGGCAAGATGAGCTTCGTGCTCTCGGCGCGCATTCTTGATCCGCAATTCCAGGGACAGGTGAAGGAAAAACTCAATTCGCGCGAGGCTGTAAAGCTTGTCTCGTCGATGCTCATGCATCCCTTCGAAGCCTGGCTCAACCAGAACGGCGAGTTTGGGAAGGCGATTGCGGACATCGCCATCAAGCAGGCGCAGTCAAGACTCAAGGACGCACAGAAGGTCGAGAAGCGCAAGAGCAGTGGCGTGGCGGTGCTGCCCGGCAAGCTCTCTGATTGCGAGAGTGAAAGCATCGCCGAGAATGAGTTGTATCTCGTCGAGGGTGATTCGGCAGGCGGTTCGGCCAAGCTGGCACGCGACCGTGAAACGCAAGCCATCCTGCCGCTGCGCGGCAAGGTGCTGAACTCGTGGGAAGTCGATCCGAACCGCCTGTTCGCGAATGCCGAAATCCACGACATTTCCGTGGCACTCGGTGTCGATCCGCACGCGTTCGATGCGCCGGATTCGGTCCTCAACAATCTGCGCTACGGCAAGGTCATCATCATGGCCGACGCGGACGTGGACGGTTCGCACATCCAGACGCTGCTGCTCACGCTATTCCTGCGGCATTTCCCGCGCCTCGTCGCGAGCGGTCATGTGTTCATCGCATTGCCACCGCTGTATCGCATCGATGTGCCTGCGCAAGGCAAGAAGCGCCCGGCGCGGCGTTTCTATGCGCTCGACGATCAGGAGCTCACGGCTTTCCGCGATCGCCTGATGAAGGAAGGCTATCGCCCCGAACAGCTTGAACTCGGCCGCTTCAAGGGGCTTGGCGAAATGCGTGCAGACCAGTTGCGCGAAACCGCCATGGATCGCGCTACGCGACGAGTACTGCCGGTCACCATCGAGGCCGAGCTCAATGGTCAGACCTCCGCGCTGTTCGACCTGCTGATGGGCAAGGGCGAAGCTTCCGGCCGTCGCGCGTGGATGGAAGCCAAGGGTAATCTGGTCGAGGCGGATCTTTGAGCGAAGCTGCCGAGGCCGGCGAGCACGGCTTTGCGCGCAAGGCCTTGCTCTGCCTTATCCCCGTCCTGATTGGTGGCGGGGCACTGATAGATCAATTCTGTGCCCCTTGGGGGCAGCCAGTGGTCAGCTGCGTAATCTGGCTTTCTTACCTGAGCCTGCTGAGCCTGGAAACGCCGCAACATCGTGTGGCACTGGTTGCGTGTCTGATCATCGCGACCCTCGGTGAAGTCGTCCTGTCCCTCGTCTGGGGGTTGTATGACTACCGCTTACACAATATTCCCTTGTTCGTGCCGCCCGGTCACGTATTGCTGTTCTGGTTTGGCCTGCAGACGGTCAGGCATGTGCCTGCTCGGCTGCTGGACAGCATCCTCCCTGTCAGCGGTCTGGTGTCGATAGTTCTCGCTATTGCCCAGCTGGATGCGCTGAGTGTCTTTCTGTGGGCAATGTTTCTGGCCTGCTGGAAATGGGGAAGGGCGCGGCGTTTCTATGCCTGGATGTTTTTCATTGCGCTGGTCATGGAAGTCTTCGCTACGCGGATTGGCAACTGGCGATGGCAGGAGGTGGTGCCCTGGGTGGGGCTGCCCGCGCTCAATCCGCCGCTTGCCGCGGGCGCCTTTTATTGCGTACTTGATGTGCTGGTCCTGGCCGTCTCTGCCTCGGTGCCGGCACGCAGGTTCGCGCGGATCCTTGGTCTGGCGCCACGCTGAAGGACCTGTTCGGCGTGACGTTTTGGCACCAGATACATGCCTGGCTTGAAGCACCTCGAAGTAACAGTTTTTGGCTAGACGGAGCCGCACAGACGCCGATTTCGCCCGTGTCGCCATATTTGTGTCAAAGAGGCGGATTTGCCGCTACAGTGCCGACCCGGGACACATAAATTTGCAATTCGGCCGCAGGCGCGGGCCTTGTGATGTGTCCAGCACAACCGGCGATACAGCCGGTGAGACACAAGATCGAGGAGGCGAGAATGATCGATTCAAAGGAAGCTTTGAAGGAGTACTTGCGGGCCGACATTGCCAGCCACCGCCCACGCATCGACAAGTGGCGATTCTGGTATCCCCTGAAGTATCCCGTTCTGGCATGGCAGCGCCGTTTGAGGCGGCTCGAATATCTGCGCAATTGCAAGACGGGCCTGCTGTGGAAACCCTATATTGCCTGGGTCAATTACCGCTTCATCATGCACAGCGTGCGCCTCGGCGTCTCGATCGCGCCGAATGTTTTCGGCCCGGGACTTGCCCTCGCACACTGGGGCAACGTGATGGTCAATAGCAAGGCCAGGATTGGCGCGAACTGTCGTATTCATCCCGGCACGTGCATCGGTGCCAACGCAGGTAGCGCACCTGTGCTTGGCGACAATTGCTACGTCGGTCCGGGGGCGAAGATCTACGGCGGCATACGGCTCGGGGACAATGTGCGAGTTGGTGCCAACTCGGTCGTGAATCGCTCTTTCCCTAACGACAGCCTCTTGGTTGGCGTGCCAGCGAAACAGGTAGATCCGGCCAAAGCGTCGCCTAATCCCTGGGTGACGTCTCCATCCCCAAAGATATCGAGCGATGCCGCCTCTTACATCGAATCGCTCGCCCAACTGCCAGTCACGAATCAAAGCGTGGTGACGCGAGACCCGCAAGGTGTAGACATGCAGATGAGGCCGGGCAGCGCCTGACATTCAAGGCATCGGTAATCGCATGTGGCGTCAAGCGGGTAAATGTGGGGCCGAATTTTCCCTGACCCGCCGTCGTCTTACATAGCGTTCAAGCAGGGCGAGCGGGTTCAACTTCCGGATACTGCTCGCGATAGTGGCGGATGACTTCACGTGCGTTGAACAGCATGCGCTCGCGACCCAGGCGATCTGCCAGACCGGCGCGCCGCACCACCTCCAGCACGGCCGGGTTCAGTGCCGCCAGCCATAGTATTTGTCCTGCCTCCCGCTGACGCTGTTCGCCCTCCATCAGCATGACCAGAGCAGAGTACTCGATGTCCTGCACGCGACTCATGTCGATGGCGAGCACGCGTGGTTTGTGCTGGGCTACCAGTGCCTGCAGCTTCTCGGCGATGACCTGGGCATTGGCAAAGAAGATGCGGCCTTCCGGGCGCACGATCAGCAGGCCGGGCCAAGTCTCGTCATCCGGATGTTCGGGCGAGACAGGGCGCAGGACATCCGCATCCCGTTTCTTGCCGATGACGTAGACCGGCGGATTCGTGACCTGACTCATCAAGGCCAGCATCGATACGATGATGGCCACCACGATGCCCTGCAAGGTGCCGAAGAACAGCACGCCGAGACAGGCCACCAGAGCCCAGTAAAACTCCATGCTGCGGACGCGGCGTATCGCCACGAACTCCGCTGGCTGGATCAGGCCTGCCGAGTACACCACGACTACCGCAGCGAGGCAGGCATTGGGCAGCAGGCCCAGCACGGGCGCGAAGAACAGCATGGTGGCAGCGGCCGCAGCGGCCTGCACCAGCGAGGCTTTCTGGCTGCGCGCACCGGCAGCTCTCACCACGGCGGTTTGCGAAGTGCCGCCACCTGCGGCCATTGCACCGAAGAAGGCTCCGCCGAGGTTTGCTGCCCCCGTGGCGATCAACTCGCGATTGGCATTGATGACAGGCTCACCGCTATTGGCAAAGGCACGCCCGACGGCAATCGTTTCAGTAAAACTCATCAGCGCTATGCCCAGCGCGGCCGGAAACATTTCCTGCACGAGACTGAGGTCGGGCAGGGTCAGCGAAGGTAGGCCCTGCGGAATTGCGCCGACGACCGACACGCCCTGCGACTGCAGACCGAGGAACCAGACCGCCGCAATACCGCCGCCGACCGCAACCAGAGGCGCGGCGGAATGCGGCCATTTGTGTTCCATGGCGAGCAGCGCGACCAGGGTGATGGCTGCCACGGCGAGCGTGATCAGCGAGGTTTGCGGCAGCATCGTTACGATGCTCAGCAAGTCATGGAAAAAACCTTGCTTGTGGATGTGCAGGCCGAGCAGCTTGGGTAATTGATCAAGCAGGATGACCAGACCAATGCCAGCCTTGAAACCGGTCAGTACCGGGGTCGAGATGAAGTTTGCTACGAAGCCCAGACGCAGCACGCTGGCGGCCAACAGAAGCAGGCCGACCAGTACGCTCAGTGTGGCTGACGCGGTGAGCAAGGCACCTGGGTCAGCACCCGGCGCAACACGCGCCAGCTCACTGCCGACCAGGATGGCAAGTGTCGTCGTCGAGCTCACGCTAAGCACGCGCGAGCTGCCGAGCAGGGCGTAGATCACCATCGGCACCAGCGCCGTATACAGCCCGACGGCAATCGGCAGCCCCGCCACCGTGGCATAGGCCATGGCCTTGGGCAGCACCACGGCAGCGGCGATTAACCCCGCGAGTAAATCAACGCGCAAGGGCGAGCCCTGTGCTGCTTGTTCTGTTTGCGGAGTCTGCATGGGGCCTTGCTCAGGTAACAGGAAAGCAAGGCCAGGCATTTGTCATGAAATTGCCTGGCCCGTGATGTGACGCGGCCTCAGAATTTTTCGGGCACGTACTTGAACGGAGGGTGTTCCGCCTTGTAGCGTTGCCCGATCTTGCGATTGGGAAATTTGACAGGTTTTTCAGGCAAGTCCTTGTAGGGGATCTGCTTGAGTATGTGGCTGAGCACATTAAGACGTACGCGCTTCTTGTCCTCCGAGCGCGCCACGAACCAGGGGGCCCACGCAGTGTCTGTCGCACTGAACATCTCATCGCGGGCCTGCGTGTATTCGTCCCACTTGGTGTAGGAGAGGATGTCCATCGGCGACTGCTTCCAGGTCTTGCGGCCGTCGTTGATGCGATCACGCAAACGTCGCTCCTGTTCTTCCGGGCTCACCTCCAGCCAGTACTTCAGCACGATGATGCCGGACTCCACCATGGCATTCTCGAACGCCGGTGTCTGCTGCAGGAAGCGCTCGACTTGCTCGCCGGTGCAGAATCCCATCACACGCTCAACGCCGGCGCGGTTGTACCAGCTGCGATCGAAGATGACGATCTCGCCAGCGGCGGGGAAATGCGTGACGTAGCGTTGCAGGTACATCTGGCTCTTTTCGCGATCATTCGGGGCGGGCAGGGCGATGACGCGAAACACCCGCGGACTGACGCGCTCGGTCAGTGCCTTGATCGTGCCGCCCTTGCCTGCACCATCGCGTCCTTCGAACACAATGCAGACCTTAAGGCCTTTCTCCACGACCCAGCGCTGCAGTTTCACGAGCTCCACATGCAGGTGGCGCAACTGCTTCTCATACTCCTTGTTGCCCAGTTCCTCTTGCGCGGTCGTGGCGGATGCAGCGTCCTTTTTCTTCGAACCAGCCATGTCTGTCTCCTGTGGGTCAGTAACTCGACACCTGCATCATTCTCTTTTGTGGGCGTTCGCGCAATCATGCCGGCGACATGCGGAAGAGCCATCTCCCTCGTGACGTAATCAACACGCGCTGCTCATTCCTGCAAACTGGCCTCATCTTTGCCAGCAGTGGCTGCAATCTGATCCATCACCTTGCGCCATCCTGCCTCGGCCTTGACGCCGCTGGCCGCAAAGGCATGCGCCAGCACTTCGCGCTGCGTGCGAGATAGGCGCTGTTCGAGCGCACTGCCTTTTTTGCTCAGGGACAGACGCCTGACGCGGCCGTCTTCGCTGTCGGCTTTCGTCACGATCAGGTCCGTCTCGACGAGTTGTCGCAGCGGCCCATGCAATGCCTGCTTCGATACTGCGAGCGTTGCGAGCAGATCCGAGACGCGCAGACCGGGCGAGCGGCCGACGAAATACAGCACACGATGATGTACACGGCCGAGCCCCAGCTCGGCAAGGATCTCATCCGGTCGCGCCGTGAATGCACGGAAGGCGAAGTGGAATAGCTCGATGGCGGCGAACGCCGCCTCGTCCGAGATTGAACTTGCCAGATCGATATTTGAGTCAACATCGTTGACATTATTTCTGCGGGCAGCCATATTTTCATCCTTATGGGTCAATGTTGTTGACCTTGATGAAAGATAACATGAATCATTCTCCGACCGCAGCACGTCTCGCCACGCGTATCAAACGTCTCAACTCTTCGCTGGTGCGCGAGATCCTGGCCATTGCCAACAAGCCTGGCATGATCTCGTTCGCCGGTGGTCTGCCGGCGCCGGACCTGATGCCCGACATGCGTGACTGCGTCGATCTCGATGCCGCGCTCGACCAGTACGGCGCCAGCGAGGGCGAGACGGTATTCCGCGAGGCCGTGGCCGACTGGATCACGCACAACGGTCTGCCGGTTGCGCCGTCACAGGTGCTCGCGCTGTCGGGCTCGCAGCAGGGGCTGGACCTCGCCGCCAAGTTGCTGATCGAGGACGGCACGCCCATCGTCACCGAATCACCGAGCTACCTTGCTGCACAGGTGTTTGAACTGTTCGGTGCGCGTGTGCTGCCACTGCAGCTGGGTAGTAATGGTCCCGACCCGGTTGCGCTCGACGCGCTGCTGCGGGAGCAACGTCCAAGCTGCGTCTACCTCATTCCGAGTTTCCAGAATCCAAGTGCTTGTTGCTATACGCCGGAGGTGCGCAAGGCGATTGCGGAGGTGATCGACCGCCATGACGTCGTACTGATCGAAGACGATCCGTATCGCAGCGTGTCGCTCGACGTCTCGCATCCGATGCTACCGATCTGCGCGAGCCTGAAACGCGCACCGTGGATCTATCTCGGCAGCTTCTCCAAGATACTGCGGCCAGGCTGGCGCGTCGGCTACCTCGCCGCTTCACCGCAGCTGATGCCTTACCTCGTGCGCCTCAAGCAGGCCAGTGATCTGCACACGCAGCGCCCGGCACAGGTTGCGGTCGCAAACTGGCTGCGCCATCCGCAGCGCGATGCAGACCTGGCGAGGTTGCGCGCGGGCTATCGCGTGCGCCGCGACGCGATGCAGGCGGCACTCGAACGTCATTTCGGCGATCTGGCCGACTGGGAGGTGCCGCAGGGCGGCCTGTTCTTCTGGCTGCGATTGCGCAGGCATCAGGCAACGCGTGCCACGCTGGATGCAACCCTGGCGCGTGGCGTGGTGTTCATGCCGGGTGAGAGTTTCTATCCCGATGCGCAGAAGCCGACCAACACCATGCGCCTCAACTACAGCCTGGCGACACCTGCCGAGATGGAGCAGGGCTTGGCCGTGCTGGCGGATTGCCTGCTGGCGGAGGACTCCGCATTGCGGTAAGCGGTCACGAAACCCCTCCGATCACCTGCAGCAAGGAGGGAGGTGCTTGGGTATCATCCTGCGGGGATTCACTTCCTTGTCATGCGCATTGTTTCCGGGCGATAGCAGGGGTGAAAGAACAATAACGTACACCAGGGAAGCGCAATGACCGAACAGGAGTTCAAGCGACTCGTCGCCCGCCTTGAACTGGATGCCGATACGGCGCCTGCCGCATATCGCAGGCGCACCGCGGCGCTCGCCGCACTGGGCTATCTCTACGTATTCGGACTGCTCGCCGTGGGGCTTGGGGGCGTGCTCTTCGGGATCAGCATGGCAACCAGCCATCACTCCTTTGTCGGCGCCAAGCTGGTCTTCATCTCCGGTGCGCTGAGCTTTCTCGTCGCACGCGCGCTGTGGGTGCGCTTCGATCGTCCTCAGGGGCTGAAGCTCAAGCCAGAACAGGCACCCAAGCTGTTCGAACTGGTCGAGAAAGTGCGTCAAAAATGCGGCGGGCCGAAATTGCACGAAGTGCTGCTGGTCGACGATATCAACGCCGCCATTTGTCAGACACCGCGGCTGGGCCTGTTTGGCTGGTATCGCAATAGCCTGATCATCGGCCTGCCCATGATGCAGGTGCTGAGCGTGCCGCAATTCTCGGCAGTGCTGGCCCACGAGTTCGGACATCTTGTCGGAGCGCACGGCAAAATCGGGGCCTGGGTATATCGCCTGCGTGCTACGTGGGGACGCATCCTGGAGTCCTTCGACGAGCGGGACTCCGTCATTGACAAGGTGGCCAGCGTCTTCCTGCGCTGGTACATCCCCTACTTCCAGGCCTACAGCTTCGTGCTGGCCCGGCAGCAGGAGTTCGATGCCGATCGCATGTCAGCAAAAGTGGCGGGTGCGCACAACGCTGCCGACGCCCTCGTCACAGTCAACCTGCAGGCGCGCTTTCTGGACGAGAGCTATTGGCCGAAAATCTGGAGTGCCGTGGATCACGCGCCGCAACCGCCGCTCATGCCATTCTCGGGAATGAGTACCGCCATCAAACTCGGTGCCGAGGGTAATCAGTCCGCTGATTGGCTCGCCGAGGCATTACGCGAACGTACCGACACGCACGATACGCATCCCTCTCTGCGCGAGCGGCTCGAAGCTTTCGAGCACAAGCCAAAATTGCCTGAAGCTCCCAATGCCAGCGCTGCGCAAGTCCTTCTGCAAGGCAGCCTGCCAGATCTCATCAATCGGTTCGACAAGGACTGGTGGCGGGCCAGTCGCGAGCGCTGGTCGGAGCGTCACGGAGAAGTGCAGGGCGCACGTGTCTGCATTGCGGAGCTGGGCGAGCAAAACCTGCATGGCATGAGCGCTGAAGACCTGACACGACTAGGCATGGCGCATCGCACGCTGGGCGACACGACTGCTGCACTCAAGGTGTTGCGTCTTGCCGCTGATGCGCACGGTGGCACTGCGGAGGCTGCCTATTTTGCCGGTTGCCTGATGCTCGACGCAGACGACTCGCGCGGTATCCAGTATCTCGAACTGGCCATGGCGAGGGACGGAGAGGCGATTGAGTCTGCCAACTGGCGTGCGCTGGAGTACTTCGAGCGCATCGGCGACGAAGATCAGGCGAACGTGTATCGCGAGCGGATTGAGGCGCAGGGCTGACCCAGTCAAGCCGCAGTCCCGCGTGTTGCCAGAGTGGCCTGCAATCCGGATGATGCGCGTGCTGTGAAGGTGAAGCACATCACCATCAGGTAAGGCTTCAAGAGCACCCGCCATTTCCAAACCGCCCAAGAGGCGGCACTTTCAGGAGACAACTTTGAAATCCAGATTGACCGTGTATGCACGGAACGTTTTGTGCGCAACGATCACCGTCTTTGCGTTGGCAGCGAATGCCGCGCCGGAGGCGCTCGCGACTGTGAATGGCAAGCCCATCTCCAAAGTGATGCTTGACGTTCTGGTTGCGGATCAAGGCTTGCAGGGCAAGCCGCAGGAGGCCGAGTTCCGCACCTATGTGAAGGGCCAGCTGATCCAGCGCGAGGTCATGGCGCAGCAGGCACAGGCGCTGAAGCTCGACAAGGTCCCCGCTTATCAGGCGCAGCTGCGCGAGATGCTGGAGGCCGTGCAGAAGCAGTTCGACAAGGCGCCCAAAGAGCAAATCGACGCGCGCATCGCATTCAACACGCAGGGCTTGCTGGCACAGCTCTTTGTCAATGATTTCGAAAAGAAGCATGCACTCACCGACGCTGCGCTGCGTGCCGAGTACAAGCACATTGCGGACACCAAACGCGGTACCGAATACAGAGTGCGACACATCCAGCTCGATTCGGAAGCTGACGCGAAGGCTGTGATCAGCAAGCTTGCCGGCGGTACGAAGTTCGACAAGCTGGCTGCCGAGTCGAAGGATCTCGGAAGCAGGGACGAGGGCGGAGAACTTGGCTGGATCAAGGTCGACGGCAAGACCGATGGTTTTCCAGCGCCATTCGCTGACGCCGTGCGCAAGTTGTCTGCCGGCGCTTACACAAGCGAGCCGGTGAAGACCGACGCGGGCTATCACGTGATTCTCGTCGAAGGCGTGCGTGAGCTGCCGGTGGGAAGTTACGAGTCCTACAAGGCCGAAATCACCGATCGCCTCAAACAGGAATCACTGGGCAAGGAAATCCAGTCGCTGATGAAGAAGGCGAAGATCAGCTGAAGCAGGTTTCAAATATTGAGAAATGGCGCGCCAAGGGAGCCGGGCGCGTCATTTTTTTGGGTGTGCCTCGGGGGCCTGTAGTGTCTACTGGCGGAGAGTCGCTGAGGTACGGCGTCAATTAGCGCCGCGCATTGCGCCGGATTTCCAGGCAGATGTAAGAGCGTAAAACACCCGGCGCAATGCCCTTTGGTTATTACGCTTTGCATTCTTAAGCCCGCGGCTTGGTGGCAGAGCTGGTGAGTCGAGAGCGTCATCCAATACGAAATTCACGGCGTCTCGTCTGTCCGTACCATTGGCATGCGTAGATGGACAGTCGCGGCTTGTGATTCAATCCAATCAAATATTTAACGAAGATATTTCGTGTCCATACTATTGACCGTTGGCGGCCAAACGGGTCCGTCTACTACAAGTTGGGTCCCATAGAGCATGCGTCTCTGGTCATTGCACCCCAAGTATCTGGATCCACAGGGCTTGGTTGCACTATGGCGCGAAACTCTTCTGGCTCAGGCAGTCCTGCATGGAGAAACGCGCGGTTATCGCAACCACCCACAACTGGATCGTTTTAAGGGCCACGCCGCTCCGCTAGCGGCCATCTCGCTGTACTTGAAGGCCATTCATGCCGAGGCAGAGAGGCGAGGCTATTCTTTTGATAAAAGCAAAATCAAACCCTCCCGAAAGACAGTTACCCTTACTGTCACATCCGGCCAGGTGGCGTATGAATGGGCACACCTCCAGGCTAAGTTGAAGGAGCGCAACCCAGTGCTTTATCAAAAGTGGCAAGCTACGGAAGTACCAGAAGTCCATCCGCTGTTTAAAGAGCAAGTGGGTGAAATTGAATCGTGGGAGCGTCAGTGACGCTGGCGCCCAACAAGTCGTTCAAGGTGGACGACTAACGCCGCCACCTTGACTCCAACGTTAGCCATACCATGTACACCTGCATCGATTGCGGAAAGACGCATGACAAGCTGCCGCAGTTTTTCATGTGGCGTCTGCCCGAAACACCGGATGGAAAAACCATAGCCATCGTTGAAGAGCAAAAATCTTTGGGCCGCACTGAAGACGGTCTTTGTTTTGTCCGTTGCGAGGTCGAACTGGCGGTTCATGGACACAGCGAAACGGTGCTGGGCTTTATCTGTTGGGTTGAAGTCGAGCCAGAGGTCTACGAGGAGATCGTTCAGTACCGCGCCAATGAGAAAGCAAGACCACCGTTCTCGCACCTTGTGGAGGGATGGCTCTCAAACTCCGTTCACGGGGTTCGCAATTCATATGGCACAAGGGTGGGGTTTGAAGTAGTTGCCGATGATCCCACGCCATACATCAGGTGGGCTTCTGCCCGTAGTTCACTTGGTCGGCGCATGAAGATTGGGGCGACGCCAAGGTTCTGGCATAAAGTCGCTGCACAATGGTCGTGAAGTCTCGGGCTAACCCGGCAATCAATGGGATCTCCTTGTCGGGAGCCCCCTTGTTTCTACATTGGGCCCAACCGTGCGAGTAGTTACGATATCCGCTGCACAGAGTAAGGATGAAAAGTGAACCTTAGAAATGTTCTCTTTGTTATGGCTGGGGTGACTACGATCCCTGGTTGCACTTACCTGCACTCATCAAGCACGCCCAAAGGCGTGGATGTTTCTCCTCTTTTCTCTATCAAGATTGAAAATTTCAATCACTTCCCTGAAGTCGAAAGAAATATTGCTGGCATTACTGGCGGATTCGGATATCAAAAATCACCAGGCGCAACCGCCATGGTCTTCAGCAGCCCAAAGATTGTTTCGAAAACCTACGATGTATTTAGACACATCGAGCTTTGGCAGAGTCAGACATCAGACGGCGCTTCGGCCAAATACCTTTCTTACAAAACGCTGTTTACAGATAAGTCTGACGACTGGCGGCTCTACAAAGAAGACGGTGTGGCTCACAACAAGTACTTTATCTCTTACAAGACAGCTCGATGGGATTCCAATCACGGCATCCCAACACATGTTTATTCTTATCCAGAAATAATCGTCGGGATGGTCAAACAAAATTTGTTTATTGTTATTTCGTATACTGGCTATCGAGACGGTCTGGATTATGTGCACGATATAAATGAAGATATCGTCTATGTGCGCGACCTCCTGCAAACCTCAATTTTCCCGATCAACGCTCAATCAGAAGCCGTGCCGAATCCTTCTGGCCGCTAAAATACGAACGACGAATCACGCGAAAATATCAAGCCAGACAGTCAGGAATTGCCTAATCCGACTTTGAGGGACTTCCCGTCAACCCCTGATTGTTGAACCGGCCGCGAGGCCGGTTTTGATTTGTGCTCAGGTGAAGTCGAACTGCGTGTTTATATATGAATTCTTCATGCTGCTTGCAGCAAGTAGCCCGGATGCAGCGAAGCGGAATCCGGGGATATCCACTGGGTAAAGGAAAAGGCAGGTGGTCTGCGGATGCAGTATTGAGGTGGCCACGCTCGCCCGCGCGTACTGACGCAATTCACTCAGACATTGTCCGAGAACTGGTCCAAGCATGACGGGTAAGCACGACGTCGTCATGTCGGGTCTGCAAGCACAGCGTGCGAACGCTGCACAGGAAGTACGGTAGGCGGTGCAGGCTGAGACCGAATCCGCGTGCACAACGGGAGCTCGGTCGAAGCCTGCTACGGCTGCAGCCCCTCGTAGCCTTCGATGATGACAAGGTCAAAGGTGGAGACCGCTTCGCGCAGCTTGATGGCTGCCTGGTAGCCGGGGGACTTCCAGCATTCCAGTGCTGCTTCGTAGCTTGGAAATTCGAGTACGACATTGCGTGAGCGGCTTGTCCCCTCGGGGTTTTCGAAGCGGCCGCCACGAGCCAGGAAGCGCGCGCCGTATTGCCGGAACGGGGCCGCGTTTGCCGCCATATAGAGCTTGTACTGTTCGGGATCCGAGACGTCTGCACGTACGATCCAGTAACCCTTGGCCATGAGAGTCTCCTTCGCTGATCAGTGAGTAGGGTAATGAAATGGACGCCCCCTACCTGCGACGGCATCGAAGTGCCAAAGTGGAGTTGTCGAGAAACCACTAAACAGAAGGGGGCGTCATGGAAGAGCTTAAGGTAGTCGGGCTGGATCTGGCAAAGAGCGTATTTCAGGTGCATGGCATGAACGATGAAGGTCGTAAGCGCTGCGGCAAGAAATTGGGGCGATCAGAAGTTGTGGCGTACTTCGCCAGGCTGCCACCCACGCTTGTCGGGATGGAGGCGTGTGGAGGTGCCCATCACTGGGCCAGAACACTGTCGGGCCTGGGTCACCAGGTAAAGTTGATGGCGCCACAGCACGTGAAGCCGTTCGTACAAGGCAACAAGACTGACGCACGTGATGCGGCGGCGATTGCCGAAGCGGCGACGCGGCAATCTGTTCCCCGAGTTGCTGTGCGCAGCGTTGAAGGCCAGCAGATGCAAGCGCTGCATCGCGTGCGCGATCTATGGATGAAACAACGCATCGCATTGAGCAATCAGATTCGCGGCTTGCTCTGCGAGTTTGGCGAGGTCATTCCCCTGGGCTTCAAGCGGCTCAAGCAAGACATCGCCGCGTGGCAAGCGCGTGCTGGTGTAGAACTCGTGACGCTCAAAGAACTGATTGTGCAATTGATGCACGTGCTACAGGAGCTTGAAGAGCGCATCCGTGTGCTGGAGGTGCGTATTCGTCAGCAGCACAAAGGCAATGCAGCGAGTCGTCTGATCGAAAGCATCCCCGGCGTAGGACTCTTGAGCGCGACGGCGGTTGTCGCCAGCTTCGGTCGATGCGAGAGTTTTGAGAGCGCTCGCAAATTCTCCTGCTGCCTGGGGCTGACGCCACGCGAACATAGCAGTGGCGGTAAGCAGATGTTGCTGGGCATCACCAAGCGCGGAAACGGATACGTGCGAAAGCTACTCATCCACGGCGCCCGAGCGGTTCTCAAAGTGCGGATGAACAACGCTGCATACGCAGAGGACTGGGTGGTGAAGCTTGCCAAGCGACGCGGACACAACATTGCAGCGGTCGCCTTGGCGGCCAAGAACGCACGACGGATCTGGGCGA
>DATIDV010000028.1:0-47210 GCA_035456105.1 Rhodocyclaceae bacterium
GACAAGCGCCGCATCGGGCGCTTGTCGTGCACCGGGGGGCGCTCGATCAGTAAATCTCGAACTCGTTGATCGATGGCTGGCCCGAGGCCGAGGTCACGAACAGGCGTACGGCGGTCGTACTGACGGCGGTGAAGTTGTATGTCTTCGCCGCACCCACCGTTGCACCCGTGGCGAGCGGCACCCAGGTGGAACCGCTGAGGTATTCCAGTCGGTGTCCGGTAATGCGGGTTGCATACTCCCTGAGCGTCACGCTCTTGACCGAGGTGGCCGAAGCGAAGCTGATGCGCAGCCAGCTGCCCGGGCTGCTGTTGCTGGCCTCCCAGCGTGTCGCCACATTGCCGTCCTTGGCCATGGCAGCGGTACGCGAGCTACCCGATTGGCCCGAGGCTGTCGCTGTACCCGTCAATGCCAGATTCGCGCCGTTGGCAGACGACGAACTGCTGGAGCTACTGGGTGCGGAGCTGCTTGACGAGGACCGGCTGGAAGACGAGCTGCTCGGGGCACTTGATGAGGAACTGCTCGGAGGCGCGCTGGATGAAGAGCTGCTTGATGGGGCACTGGAAGATGATCCGGTGCCGCAACTACCGGCGACTGACGCGGCCTCCTTCAGGCCCTTGCCGGCCCCTGCCGTTGCCAGCGCGATGCACTTGGCGCGGATGCCGGGATACGCGGTGTAGGTGTAGGGCAGCGCGACCGGGAAGGGGCGCGTGGTCTGCCAGTCATCGGCATTCTTCTTGGTGTCGGAATCAACCGTCCAGGTGATGCCATAGGCGGCGAAGTCGGCCGGGCTGCCGATATTGTTATTGCGCAGATCCCAGTACCCGATGGTGCTGCTGTAACGGGCGACCACCGGGTTGTTGGAGTTCTCGAAGTAGTTGCCCTCGATCAGCATGTTGCCGTTCACGCGCGAGTTCATCCCGCTGCCAACAATGCCCGTGTAGTAGTTGTTGTACATGTGATAGTTGCCGCCGCGGTTCATCGGCGCGCGTTCCTGGATGTTCTTCACGATGTTGTATGCCCACGTCACCTGACGCGTGGTCGATACGTCGCTATCGCTCGAGCCGCCGAGGCTGACCTTCTGGTGGTCACGCAGCAGGTTGTACGAGATGGTGATGTTGTTGGCGCCCGACTTGATGTCGATCATGCCGTCGAAGGTCGTGTCGTCGCCGGGCGTGCCGGGGCAGTGATAGTTCTGGCTATAGAACTCGTTGTGGTCGATCCACACATTGGTCGCCGAGCCTTCGATGCCGATGATGTCGCCATCCGAAGCGCCGCCGGGAAGCAGCCCGATCGTCATATTGCGCACGATGATGTTGCTGGAACTGCCCTTGAGGCGGATGCCGAAATTGGCGGACGAACCATCGGCGCCGAGGATGGTGATATTGCTCTTGCCGGAGATCGAGACCTCCTGCTTGGACTTGCTCCACTGACCGCAGATGTTCGCGAGGATGGGCGCCGGGTCGAACGTGCCGGCGTAGCGGATGACCAGCCCGCCTGTGCCGGAATATGCGTCGACCGCCGATTGCATTGCGGCCATCGTGCTGACGACAACGGGCGTCGCGCTACCGCCTCCCGTCACATTGCCGGCATAGCCGGGTACGGCAGCGTTGGCCTGCAGGGCCGCGGCGATTGCAGAGAGCGCAAGTGCGCCTTTCAGATACGGAATTGTCATGACTGTCTCCTTTGGTGATTGCTCGGACCCGCCCTCCGATAACGCCTCCCATGGCGCCTCCCGTATCGTTTGTTTTCTGGTCTTTCGAGTGCGCGGCGGAGGGCAGTGTGTAAGAGTTTTTCGTGCTCGGCAATGCGGAAACGGCCAATCATTTTCCCCGGGGATGGTCTATGTAAGTCGATGAACAATATGTAAAAAACACCAAAATCAACTATGGAGTTGGCGTCGATTTCGCAAGATGGAGGTGGCACTGGAAAGTTAGCCATTGCGGCCCGACGCACGCCGCGTTGATGCCCATCGCTGGCATCATGCGGACAAGCTTCTTGCGCGGCGTTGCGTCACGATGATGTGCGCCAGTTTCGCGAGGCACGTGACCCCTTGATGGTGGAGAGAAAGATGACCGATGATTTTCCGTACACAGAAGCCGCACCGACGCGCGAGGAGGTGGACGTCTTGTCAGGTGCTGTCGTCCTCAACTTCGGTACCAACTGGTGCGGCTTCTGCCGTGCGGCGCAACCGCTGATCCGGACTGCGCTTGCCGAGCATGCCGGCGTGCTTCAGATCAAGGTGGAAGACGGATCGGGGCGGCGACTGGGGCGCTCGTTTGCGGTAAAGCTGTGGCCGACGCTGGTGTTCCTGCGCGATGGCAAGGAGCTGGCGCGCGTGGTGCGGCCGCAGAGCGTCGACGAAGTGGAGCAAGGTCTGGCGAAGATAGAGGCCGATTGACTCCCGATGGTGAGCATGAAAAGGCCCGGTAGTTCCGGGCCTTTTTTATTGTGGAGTCTTGAATGCTTATTGCATGAACCAGCCGTGACTGACGACGATCGACTGACCAGTCAGGGCATTGCTCGGGAATGATGCGAACATCAGCGCAACCTGTGCCACATCGTCGGTCGTGGTGAATTCACCGTCCACCGTTTCCTTGAGCATTACGTTCCTGATGACCTGCTCTTCGGTAATGCCCAGTGTCTTCGCTTGCTCGGGGATCTGCTTGTCGACCAGTGGTGTGCGCACGAAGCCGGGACAGATGACATTGGCACGCACGTTGTGGGCTGCGCCTTCCTTGGCGACGACTTTGCAGAGGCCGATGAGACCGTGCTTGGCGGTGACGTAGGCGGACTTCAGTAGCGACGCCTCCTTGGAATGCACGGAGCCCATATAGATGATCGAGCCGCCGCGGCCGGAGGCGTACATGTGCTTGATGCAGGCCTGGGTGGTGAGGAAGGCGCCGTCGAGGTGAATCGCGAGCATCTTCTTCCAGTCGGAGAACGGGAAGTCCTGGATCGGATGCACGATTTGTATGCCGGCATTGCTGATGAGAATGTCGATGCCGCCGAAAGCGGAGACCGCTTCCTGCACGCCTGCGTTGACCTGCTCTTCGCTGGTCACGTCTACTGCAACGCCGATGGCTTGTGTGCCGGTCCTGGCCAGCTCGGCTGCTGTGGCTTTGGCGGCCTCGGCATTCAGGTCGGCGATGACGATCTTCGCGCCTTCGCGGGCGAAGACGACGGCGATCTCGCGGCCGATGCCACTGGCCGATCCGGTGATGAAGGCGACTTTATCTTTCAGCAACATGGTCAAACTCCTTGGCTGGCTATCAAGAGTGCAGGCGCATGGCATATGCCTGCCGTGGTCGGTTCATTTCATGCCTTGCTCTTCAGGCCACCACTTGTGCCCTGGCCATGTTGCAGGTGATCGTGGGCCAGGTCATACACGGTGACGCCGTCATCGACGGCAGACTTGTTGAGTAGATCGGGATGCTCGATGGTGCGGTGCATGTCGCGCCGCCCCGATTCCCAGTGTTCAAGTACCGAACGGCGCGAAAATTCATAATCCTTCGACTCGAGTTCGAAGCGGTTCTGGCGATAGATGAGGTGCACGATGTCGATGTGCGCGGTCTGGTTGGCGGCGGCAAGTGCCCTGATGTCTTCACTCTTGCGCTCAGCTTCGGGCAGCATGGCGATCAGCTTGAGCACGGTTTTCTTGTTGCGCTGGATCTGCGCCAGCTTGTCGGTGTTGAAGCGCGTACGGCTCGAATAGGTGATGTCCTTGTGCCGCGACAGCACGTTGCCGATGTTGGTGGGCAGGGCGCCACGCGCGCTGAACAGGTCTACCTGGGCGATCAGGATCTTCGCTGCCGCACGCTTGTCGAGCACGTATTGCAGCGGCGTGTTGGAAACGATGCCACCATCCCAGTAAGGTTCTCCGTCGATCATGACAGGTGCAAAGGCGGGCGGCAGGGCGCCGCTGGCCATGATGTGCTCGGGGCCGATCTTGTGGAAGTGGTTGTCGAAATAGACCGAGTTGCCCGTGCGCACGTTCGCGGCCCCAACGGACAGGCGCATTTTCTTGCTGTTGATGAGGTCGAAATCGACCAGTCGCTCCAGCGTGGCTTTCAGCGGCGCGGTGTCGTAGAAGCTGAGTGCATCGTCAGTGCCTTCCGGCTGCAGGTAGGGAGGTGGCACACGCGGCTTGTAGAAGCCCTCGACGCCGAAGGTCGAGGCAACTGCGGCATGGAACTGGTGAGTGAGACTGCTGTGCCCTTCCCACCAGGGGAAGAGGCTGGGCCATTGCGTGCTGGATGTGGAAGAAACCAGGTTCCAGAATTCGCGCAGGCGCTCGACACGCTTGGCGGGCGGGTTGCCGACAATCAACGCTGCATTGATGGCGCCGATCGAAACCCCGGCAACCCAGTGTGGCTCGCGCGGAAATTTGGCAATTTCCTCGAATACGCCGGCCTGATAGGCGCCGAGCGCGCCGCCACCCTGCAGCACCAGCACGATGTGCTCATGATCAATCTTGAGCGCCTCGTAGATGCTCAATTCACGCCTGCTTGTCAGCTTGCTTGCCATGTCCGCGCCCTTGCTTCGTTGCTGCTCAACTACCTTAGCATGCGGACAACATTGTTAGCCACGTCGGGAATGTGACAAGGCGAGCGGGGTGTCATGCGCAGCCTCAGCGCACCGTAGGGCTCAGCATGTCGGCAGCGACAACCCATTCGGCATACTGCTCGGCGCTGACGTAGCCCAGCGCCAGTGCAGCCTCCTGCAAGGTCGAGCCGCTGTGATGAGCATGCTTGGCGATCTGCGCGGCCTTGTCGTAGCCGATGTGTGGTGCGAGCGCCGTGACTAGCATCAGCGAGCGCGCCAGCAGGTCGGCGATGCGCACTTCGTCGGCTTCGATGCCGCGCACGCAATGCGCTTCGAAACTGAGCATGCCATCGGCGAGCAGGCGCACGCTCTGCAGGAAGTTGTGGGCAATCAGCGGTTTGAAGACATTCAGCTCGAAGTTGCCGGAGGCGCCGCCCATGGTGATCGCTACGTCATTGCCGAACACCTGGCAGCACAGCATGGTGAGTGCTTCGCACTGCGTCGGGTTGACCTTGCCTGGCATGATGGAACTGCCCGGTTCGTTTTCGGGAATGCGCAGTTCGCCGAGGCCGGAGCGCGGGCCGGAAGCCAGCCAGCGCACATCGTTGGCGATCTTCATGAGCGCAGTCGCCAGCGTCTTCAGTGCGCCGTGCGTAGCGACCATCGCGTCGTGCCCGGCGAGTGCGGCGAACTTGTTGGCCGCGCTATGGAAGGTCTCGCCGGTTTGTCGCGTGAGTTCCGCTGACACGCGCGCGCCGAACTCCGCATGCGTGTTCAGCCCGGTACCGACGGCGGTGCCGCCGACCGCCAGCTCGCGCAGCGCAGGCAGCGTAGCGTTGAGCAGCTTCTGTGCGTGATCGAGCTGTGCCACATAGCCCGAGAACTCCTGTCCGAGCGTAAGCGGGGTGGCGTCCTGCAGGTGCGTGCGACCGATCTTGATGATGTCGGCAAACGCTGTGGATTTTTCTGCCAGCGTGTCGCGCAATTTTTGTAATGCAGGCAGCACCTGCCAGGCGATGCCCAAGGTGGCGGCCACGTGCATGGCGGTCGGGAAGATGTCGTTGGACGACTGGCCGTGATTGACATCGTCATTCGGGTGCAGCAGGCGCGCCATGCCGCGTTCGCCGCCGAGCAGTTCCGACGCGCGATTGGCCAGCACCTCGTTCATGTTCATATTGGTCTGCGTGCCCGAGCCGGTCTGCCAGATTGCCAGCGGGAATTCGCTGCCCAGCGCGCCCTTGAGTACCTCGTCGGCGGCCGCGGAGATGGCGTCGGCCTTGGGCGCGTCGAGCAAGCCAAGATCACGATTGGCCACCGCGCAGGCGCGCTTGACGGCGGCGAGTGCCCAGACGAATTCGCCGGGCATCTTCTCGCTGGAGATATGAAAGAAGTTCAGCGAACGCTGGGTCTGCGCGCCCCACAGGTTTGCGGCGGGCACGTCGATGTCGCCGAAGGAGTCACGTTCCTTGCGAAACGTCGGGTCGATGCTCATGGCGGAGTCCTCGTTTGCAGGTAGCAACGAGGCAGTTTACTCCACGCTTCTGCGCGCACCCTCTTGCGGGTGGCCAGCCGCTTCATGGCTGCGCCCGGACTCCTGTGAAAGAAGATTCGCGGGAAGGCTGCTACGCTGAACTCATGGGTCTCTGCACGCTACAGGCGTACAGGCCTTGCGGTATCTGCACTTTGTCTGGTTCCCGCAATCCGTTCCCGCATTGATCTGGAGTGACTTCATGGTGACTATCTTGCGCCCGCGCAAACGTCGACCCAGCGAATCCGACATCGCTTCCGGCACGCTGCCTGACGATGCGGCCGGGGGTGCAGAACAGGCGGATGCTCCCGTGGAGTCGGGAGTGGAGTTGAGTGTCGACGAGAGCACAAAAGGAACAGGCAGTGCGCCGGGCGAGGGCCCCAACCCGACAGCCTGACGCCGACACGGGCCATGAATTGCGGCCCGGGCTGGCATGGCGAAACGGTGCCGCCCAGCACTTCGCCTCCCGGACACGATGAAGAATGGCAATCTGAGCGCTGCGATGCATGCGTGCATCACCAAGCGGCGCGACTTGCTGCGATGGAGGAGATATGAGTACCACACCACGCAATCCCTCACCCCACCCCAGTGAGGCCCCACTGGCCAATGATGATGTGCTCGAACAGGATGGAAGTGAAGATCCGGGTTCGGGTCTGGAACAGGTCCACGATGCGCTGGAGCCGCCCGGTTCTGCCGGGCACGTGGACTTGAAACGGGGGGATGCGGTCCGCGTTCCGCCGCCTGAGGCAGACAGCCACATAAAGTCGTCTCGCTGACGGTAAGTCGCGGGGAGTCGCGATAGCGACGAGGCGGGGATCTGGCGGGCGGTAGAGGGTTCAGTGAGCGCTCAGGCGGCACACCACATCGGTATTGGTGCGAACGCCGGTGTCGCCGACAGCGTCGCGTTACGGGTCGCTCGTGCGAGCATCCTTTCGCAACAGGTTCAGTTGCGCCAGCACCTGCGGCACGTAACGCTGTGTTTCGGCGTAAGGCGGAATCTTGCGACCGTATTTCATGACAGCGCCTTCGCCGGCATTGAAGGCCGCCAGCGCCAGATGTACGTCGTTGTCGAACATGGCGAGCAGATCACTCAGGTAGCGCGCGCCACCGTGCAGGTTCTGCTTCGCGTCGTACGCGTTCTTGACGCCGTAGCGCTGCGCCGTGGCCGGCATCAGCTGGGTCAGTCCCATGGCGCCCTTGGGGGAGCGCGCGCGCGGGTTGTAGCGGCTCTCGACCGAGATCAGTGCTGCGAGCAGGGCTGGTTCCAGGCTGTAGCGTCGGGCGATGGTATCGATGTCCGGCGCGAGGCTGGCGGGCGGCTTGCGCAGTACATCCTGACGCCAGTCCATCGAGATGCCCTTGGGGCCATTCGGGTCGCGCCAGAAAAGCTTGGCGCGCGGGTCGGACCGGCGGTCCGAGAAATTCGGAACGCCATTGTCATCAATGAAGGTGTAGATATCGGCCAGCGCGATCTGCGCACCCATCGCCAAGCTGATGGTCGCGATGGCATGCAGGATCGTGCGGGGCGTGACCACGGCGTGCGATTAGCAGGCGCGGTGGTCGGTCACGACCACCAGCTGCGTCTTGATGATGCACAGGCCGAGCGTGATCGACCGGGTTTGCAGGCACTCCAGATCATGCTCGAGGAGCTTTTCCCTCATGCAGCCACCGCGCAAGTTGAAAAGCTGCGGCAGCTCAGTGAGCAGACGATCAGCGACAGGACGACGTAGAGCGCGCCGATATAGTCGCAGAAGGACGGAGATCGGGTCGATAAAGGCTTTGGCCGCATGCGAGAAGGGGAAGTGCGCCCGAGCGAGGCTACGATGTCCTGAGCGATCCAGAGCGGCAAGCATGAATGAGTTGGTAAATGAGCCAAATGAGTTGGATGTTGCAAGAGTGCTTGTAGCGAAAGCCGCAAACACTCGATGAGTCGTTGCATGAACCGTGTTTCCGTAGCCGCCCCGGACTATGCCGGGCATTCGCCGATATTTTTGGGGGCGACGCAAGGCTGACCGCCCCCAATCATGGCAAAGGCTACGCCAAGCGGGTGAGAGGAAACGTGTTGCCCATCACGGCCTGAATAGCAATTCTTGCCCCGTAGAATCATTTTTGCCCGCCCGACCCGCTCTCGGGAGAGACTTTTCCTGAGTAGGGTTCTGGTCCGACTTTTCCGGGAAGTGACTGTGCTCGCGCCAGAAAACGAGCTTTAACAAAGACTTGGCGCAATCCGGAGGATGAAAATGATAGCACGTGACCCCTGCGTGCTCCGCAGTCTCAGGCTTTCTCTCCATGGAGCTTGCACGGCAATCTTTCGGGGGTGAGCGATAATTTGGCCCTTCTCGGACGTAAGGAGCCCCTTTTTCGGGCACTAATTGCCTCGCCCATTATTCATTCAGTGCGGGTGGATGTTGGCTGCTGTGGCTGGGACTTGTGGGCAGTGCAGGGGCCGGTCAGCAGCGTTTAAGGGGACTCGGAGTACTATTCGCGGCTCTGCAAGAGCTGCTGCAATGGCGAAGAGAAATTTGCAGATGGCACATTGATGCTGTTTCGAAAATTAGTGGATTGATCTGATGACTATTCTTGTTACCGGCGGCGCCGGATTCATTGGCAGCAATTTCGTACTTGACTGGTTGCGCAGCAGCGATGAACCGGTCGTCAATCTCGACAAACTGACGTATGCGGGCAATCTGGCGAATCTGAAAAGCCTGCAGAGCGATGCACGTCACATCTTCGTGCAGGGAGATATCTGCGATCGTGCGTTGATCGACTCGTTGCTCACGACGCACAAGCCGCGCGCGATTGTGCATTTCGCGGCGGAAAGCCACGTGGATCGCAGCATTCACGGCCCCGGTGAGTTCATGCGCACGAATATTGATGGCACCTTCACTTTGCTGGAGGCAGCGCGCGCCTACTGGAGCGCACTCGAAGGCGATGCGAAGGCTGGCTTTCGCTTCCACCACGTGAGCACGGATGAGGTGTATGGCTCGTTGACGGCTGAGGACCTGCCTTTTACGGAGAGCAATCCCTACGAGCCGAACAGTCCTTACTCGGCGAGCAAGGCGGCGAGCGATCACCTGGTGCGTGCCTGGCATCACACCTACGGATTGCCGGTGACGACGAGCAATTGTTCGAACAATTACGGGCCGTATCACTTCCCGGAAAAGCTCATCCCGCTGATGATCGCGAATGCGCTGGCGGGCAAGCCGCTGCCGATTTATGGTGATGGCCAGCAGATTCGTGACTGGCTGTACGTGACTGACCATTGCAGCGCAATTCGCGCCGTGCTGGCGGGCGGGCGCGTCGGCGAGGTGTACAACGTGGGCGGTTGGAACGAGATGCCGAACATCCAGATCGTGAAGACGATCATTGCCCTGCTGGACGAACTCGCACCGAGTAGAGAAGGAAGTTATTCGCGCCTGATCACATACGTGAAGGATCGTCCCGGTCACGACAGGCGCTATGCTATCGACGCCCGCAAGATCGAGCGCGAGCTGGGCTGGCGTCCCGCAGAGACCTTCGAGACAGGCATCCGCAAGACGGTGGAGTGGTATCTCGCCAACGCGGACTGGGTGGCGAACGTGCAGAGCGGTGCCTACCGCGAATGGCTGGGCAAGCAGTACGGTCAGGCTTGAATATTTGCCAGGATAAATAAATGACAGAAGCATTGCGCATCCTGCTCTTGGGCAAGGGGGGGCAGGTCGGCTGGGAGTTGCAGCGCGCGCTGGCGCCATTGGGCGAGCTGGTGGCGCTGGACTTTGATAGCACCGACATGTGCGGCGACTTCACCAATCCGGCCGGGCTGGCGGAAACCGTGCGTGCGGTGCGCCCGGACGTGATCGTCAACGCAGCGGCACACACGGCGGTCGATAAGGCTGAGAGCGAAGCCGGGCTGGCGCGCACCATCAACGCGACAGCACCGGGCGTGCTGGCAAGCGAAGCGGCAAGTATCGGCGCGCTGCTCGTGCATTACTCCACTGACTATGTTTTCGACGGCTGTGGTGAGGCGCCTTGGCGAGAAGAAGATGCCAAGGGGCCGCTGAGTGTTTATGGAAGCACCAAGCTGGAAGGTGAGCAACTGATTATCGCCAGCGGCTGCCAGCACCTCATCTTCCGGACGAGCTGGGTGTATGCGGCGCGTGGCGGCAACTTCGCGAAGACCATGTTGCGTCTTGCGGCGGAGCGTGAAAAGCTGACTGTCATCAACGATCAGTTCGGCGCACCGACCGGGGCCGATCTGCTGGCCGATGTGACCGCACATGCGATTCGCGCAGTGCGTGTCCGCGCAGAACTCGCCGGGACTTACCACCTCGTCGCTTCGGGTGTGACCACGTGGCACGCCTATGCGCAGCACGTGATCGGCTTTGCGCTGGCGCACGGCAAGGCGCTCAAGACAGCTGTGGCAAGCGTCGAGCCTGTGCCGACATCAGCCTTCCCGACGCCAGCGAAGCGACCTGCAAATTCGCGCATGGACACGCACAAGCTGCGCGAGAGCTTCGGGCTGGAGTTGCCTGCATGGCAAGTCGGGGTTGATCGCATGCTGACGGAGTTTCTCGGTTTATAGGTATCTGGGGGCAAGTTCCGCGCGGGCCAAGGCGTTCATGTCCATGAGAGCGCGGGACGCAGGTCTTGGCCGCAGCAAGGCGTGTTCAGTGCGCATGGCCGCTGAACCTGAAAATGAATTGACGCAATGGATGTGAATCATGACGACTCGTAAGGGCATCATTCTCGCCGGTGGTTCCGGTTCGCGGCTGCACCCGATCACCTTGGGTGTGTCCAAGCAGCTGGTGCCGGTATATGACAAACCGATGATTTACTACCCGCTGTGCGCGCTTCTATTGGCGGGCATTCGGGAAATACTGATCATTTCAACGCCGCAAGATACGCCGCGTTTCCAGCAACTGTTGGGTGATGGCAGTGCCTGGGGCGTGCGCTTCGAATATGCCGTACAGCCGAGTCCGGATGGTCTGGCGCAGGCCTTCATTATCGGTGCGGATTTCGTGGCTGGAGGGCCGTCTGCCTTGGTGCTTGGTGACAATATTTTTTACGGGCATGGTTTGGCTGAACGCTTGCGAGCTGCCGATGCGCGTACCTCTGGTGCATCGGTCTTTGCCTATCCGGTCATGGACCCTGAGCGCTATGGCGTGGTTGAGTTCGATAAGGCCGGCCGTGCGATCAGCATTGAGGAGAAACCGGCGCAGCCGCGCAGCCGTTACGCGGTGACGGGCCTGTATTTCTATGACGAGAAGGTTGTCGATATCGCGAAGAACCTCAAGCCCTCTGCACGTGGCGAACTGGAGATCACCGATCTGAACCGCGTTTACCTGGAGCAAGGTGAGCTTGATGTACAGCATATGGGGCGGGGTGATGCCTGGCTGGATACGGGCACACATGACAGCCTGATCGAAGCCGGTCAGTTCATCCAGACCCTGGAAAAGCGTCAAGGCCTGAAGGTCTGCTGCCCCGAGGAGATATGCTGGCGTAATGGCTGGATCGACGATGCCGAACTGGCGTCAGCGGCAAAGCTGCTGGGCAAGAGCGGTTACGGCCAATACCTGTCGCGATTGCTCGTCGAAGGGTTCATGTAATGAACGTGATTACGACTTCGATCAAGGATCTGTTGATTCTTGAACCCAAGGTGTTTGGTGATGCGCGCGGCTTTTTCATGGAAAGCTTTAACGCTAAAACCTTTCGCGAAAAGACGTCGCTGGACGTGAACTTCGTGCAGGACAATCACTCGCGTTCCGGGCGCGGCGTGCTGCGCGGCCTGCACTACCAGATTCAGAATCCGCAAGGCAAGCTGGTGCGTGTGACGCAGGGGTTGGTGCTTGATGTGGCTGTGGATATGCGCAAGTCATCGCCGACCTTTGGCCAGTGGGAGGCGGTTGAGCTCAGCGGTGAGAACCATCGCCAGTTCTGGGTGCCACCGGGTTTTGCGCATGGTTTCGTGGTGCTGTCGGAGTCGGCGGACTTTTTGTACAAGACCACTGACTACTACGCGCCAGAGTACGAGCGCAGCCTTGCCTGGAATGATCCGACCGTAGGCGTTGATTGGCGCCTGGGGGACATCACGCCGTTACTGTCGGCCAAGGATCTGAATGGCAAGCCGCTGGCGGAGTGCGAGGTGTTTGAGTGATTCGTTTCGACTGAGCGATTGCGTCAGTCCGATGAGTGATCAAGCCGCGACATGCGAAGGCACTAGCGGCTTTTTTGCGTCCAGGCGACTGCCAAACTCCTGTGCGGGCAAGGGCTTGTCGAAGTGGAAGCCTTGTACGAGGTCGCAGTCCAGCGAGCGCAGAAAGTCGGCTTGTTCTTCCGTTTCCACGCCTTCGGCAGTGACCTTGAGCTTGAGGTTGCGTGCCATGAAGATGATGGCGGTGACGATGGCGGCGTCATCAGGATCGGTGCTGATGTCGCGGACAAAGCTGCGGTCGATCTTGAGCGTATGGATCGGGAAGCGCTTGAGGTAGGAGAGGCTTGAGTAGCCTGTTCCGAAATCGTCGATGGCGAGGCGTATGCCCATGTTTTTGAGACGGTTGAGCGTGAGCAGGGTACCGGCGACGTTGTCCATCAGCATGCCCTCGGTAAGTTCGAGCTCCAGCAGCTCTGGCGCCAGACCGGTGGAGGCGAGTACGCCTTCTATCATGCCGATGAGATCTTTCTGCTGAAACTGGCGCGCCGACAGGTTTACCGCGACGCGCAGACCGGGTTGTTGTGCCTGCCAGGCCTTGGCCTGGGTACAGGCCGTGCGCAGCACCCATTCGCCGAGTGGAACGATGAGGCCCGTCTCTTCAGCAACGGGAATGAATTCGGACGGCGAGATGAAGTGATTGTCAGGCTGCGGCCAGCGCAGCAGGGCCTCTGCTCCGTCGATGCGGCCGGTGCCTAGATTGATGAGGGGCTGGTAGTGCAGGGTGAAGTCACCCTGCTCCAGAGCTCGGCGCATATTGCTTTCGGTGGACAGGCGGCGCGACACACGCTCGTTCATCTGTGCATTGAAGAACTGGTAGTTGGCGCGGCCGGATTCCTTGGCGTGATACATGGCCGCGTCCGCGTTGCGCATGAGGGTCTCGACGTTGTCGCCATCGCGTGGATAGAGCGCGATGCCGATGCTGGCGTCGACATGCAGTTCGTGGCCCGCAATGTTGTACGGCTTGGCGAGTTCGCGTAGCACGCTGGTGGCGACGGTTGTGATTTCGGCCGGACCTGTGATGTCGGGCAGGCTTATGACAAATTCATCACCGCCGAGGCGTGCAATGGTGTCGTCTTCGCGCAGACGAGCCCTGAGACGTGCGGCGACGGCCTTGAGCAGTTCGTCGCCGATTTCATGGCCTAGGGAGTCATTGATGTTCTTGAAGCGGTCAAGATCAAGAAAGAGTACGGCCAGTTCTGCGCCACTGCGCCGCGCGCGTGCAATGTCGCGGCCGACGCGGTCATTGAGCAGGGTGCGGTTGGGCAAGCCGGTGAGGGCGTCGTGATGCACCATGTATACGACGCGTTGATCGACGAGGCGGCGCTGGGCTATCTCGGCTTCGAGCCCGGCATTTGCGTGGGCCAGCTCAGCCGTGCGTTCGGCGACACGTTGCTCGAGGGTCTGCTGTGATTCGCGTAGGGCGGCTTCGACAACGGTTCGTTCGTCATACTGGCGCCGAATGATGATTGCTCCGTGGCGGACGATGAGGAAAAGCGTGCCGTACAGTAGGGCCAGTACGCCCAGCACGCCGATCGTGACCTGCTGCTGCATCTTGTGGATGGCGGCGATGTAAGGCGTGCGGTCGTCATAGACTTCGAAGACAGCGATGATGCGTCCGCTCTCGCGTACCGGTATGTAGGTGGACAGCAGGTCACGGTTTTCGATGACACGTTCAAAGCTGCTGAACCGATCGCGGTGCGTCAGCTCGCTGGCTGCGAGGCCTTTTCTTGCGGCAATGAAGCCTTCATCGCCGCTCTCGTCTTCGCCGATCTGTTTTGTTTCAGTAGAGAAAACCGTCCGGCCGCGCATGTCAAACAGCTTGATCTTCGCAACCGACAGGCTGCGCAGTTGTGTGAGCATGGCGATGGACATGCCCGCGCGGCCGGGATGATTGCGCAGCTGGTCGGCGGGGAGCTTATCGGCGGTGGCGAGATAGGGCACCAGCCGTGGCCACAGTGCGTTGCACAGCACTTGGGTCAACGCCTGATTGCTGGACTCGCCTATTCGCATCATCGAGCGCACAGCGATTTCGCGGTAGAGAGCGCCCAGCAGCAATGCAGCGAGCACCATCAATACGAGGCTCGTCAGGGAGAAATAGCGCAACAGTCGGAACATCGGCCGTGCTTCAGACATGGGCTTGCATTAATCCGGAACTTGAAGGAGATGCGCGATTTTCAGCCACGCGACGACGGGTGACGCTTGCAAGCGTTCACTTCATTGCGGATATATGTCCCGATACTTGAGCCCGGCCGCCGGCCCGTTTGTGAAAGAGCGTGTCGTGTGACACGAAGATCGTCGCGCAGACCCTCTTGGCGAGGATGGCAGGAGAGAAACAAAAAAAACGGGCTGCCAAAGCAGCCCGTCATCTCATCAATCAACCCACCGGATCAAGGCGTATAAACCGGTATCGCAGGTGCCGAACCCATGCCGTTACCCAGGAAGAAGCTCGGGTGTGGAGGCTGGTTGTAAGCCATGTTCTGGCCAGCAACCTGCGCGCGGTATTGCGGATCGTGCATCAGGGTCGTGAACTTGTAGCTAGTCGGAATACCGGTGGAGTAGATCAGAAGCGCACTGTTGTCGCTGTTGCGCCAGATCACTTCTTCACGCCAGTCGCCGAACAGGTCCGCCGACAGTACCGGATTGGCCTTGGTGCCGTTGTTGGAAGCAGCGTTGGCGCCGCTCACCAAGGTCGACACGCTGGCCGAGGATGGGCTCCACTTGCTGATTGTCGTGCCGTCGAGCAGTTCGCGCGACAGATCGCCATCCCACCAGATGCCGAAATTGATGCTCGGGCGCTTGCTCGTGATCGATACGCCGGTGGCGCTATACACACCACCCACGCTGGACCAGCACTCGTAGCCAGGGTAGGCAGGGTCGATGTCCGCGCACAGGCCGCGTCCGGTGTCGACGCCCGTCTTCACGCCCCACAGGATCTTGCCCGTGGCGGCATCGTGCATTTCCATGCCGTAGGCCGCGCTGGTGTCTTCGTGCGCCATGAACACTTCCTTGCCAGAGCGGTTCGGGTCCAGATCGCTCATGTGAATGGCGTCGCCATGGCCGAGGCTGGTGGAGTACATCAGCGAGCCGTTGCCATTGATGGTGGCCGCACCGTAGATGATGTCGTCTTTGCCGTCATTGTTCACGTCACCCACCGTGAAGTAATGTGCGCCCTGACCAGCCAGCTTACTGTTGGCCGAGTCATTGCTGTCGACTGTCCAGCGGCGGGAGAGCTTGCCGTCACGGTAGTCCCAGGCCACGACTACGGCACGCGTGTAGTAGCCACGCGAGAAGATCGCGCTCGGACGCTTGCCGTCGACGTAGGCCACACCAGCCAGAAAGCGGTCCACGCGGTTGCCATAGGAGTCGCCCCAGGACGACACGGTGCCGCGCGCAGGGTAGTAGTCCGTAGTCGTAATGATCGCGCCAGTCGCGCCATTGAACACCGTCAGGTATTCAGGGCCGGACAAGATGTAGCCCGAGCTGTTGCGGTAGTCGGCGCTGCTCGAGCCGATGACCGTGCCCTTGCTGTCCTTGGTGCCGTCGGCGGTCTTGAGCATCACTTCGGCCTTGCCGTCACCGTCGAGGTCGTACACGACCATCGAGGTGTAGTGCGCGCCGGCGCGGATGTTCTTGCCGAGGTCGATGCGCCACAGACGTGTGCCGTTGAGTTTGTAAGCGTCGATGAAGGTATTGCCGGTATAGCCGGATTGCGAGTTGTCCTTGGAGTTGGTCGGCTGCCACTTCAGGATGATTTCGTACTGACCGTCGCCATCAAGGTCGGCGGCGGAACCGTCGTTGGCCTCATAGGTGTAAGCCACGCCATCTGGAGTCGTACCGCCGCTCGGTCTGGAGAGCGGAATCGAAAGATAGCCGCTGCCAAGCGCCAGCGCGCTGGCCGCTGTCTGTTCTGCACCATTGATGATCGGGCGCACGGAGTAGCCCGAGCCGGTGCTGCCCGAGCTGTCCTGGTAGTTGGTTGCGCTGATCGGGCTGCTGTTGACCTTGGTGCTGCCGCGATAGACGTTGAAGGTGATGCCCGAGGGATCGGTACCCAGCTGACGCCAGGTCACGAGCACCCCACTCGATGAAGGCACGACGATCACACCTCGGTCGAGCTTCTCGACCTGCTTGGCATTGGCGGAAATGCTGCTGGCTACGGAGCTTGCGACGCTCGAGCTGGCAACACTGGATTGGGAACTTGCGCTTGAACTAGCCACACTACTGCTCGCCTTGGACGAGCTGGAGGAGGCGACTGAACTGGCTGTGCTGGAAGAGCTGGCGCTTGCCGTCGGACCAACCGAGCACCATGCCGAAGCCGTGAAGCCATTGGTCGGGAAAGCTGAGCCCGTACAAGCAAAACTATCGGTCTTGGTGGCATAGACGAACTCGCCGGACTTGCCGAGCGCAACGGTGTGCGTACCGGTCATGGTGCAGGTCGCGCCCGTGTTCTGAACGCACTTGGTGTAGCCGGACGGATAGTCCGTTGCAGCATTGGCGGCTGTGGCGAGGCCAAATAGGCTCACCACACCTGCAAGGTGTCTGAATTTCATGGTTCTGTCTCCGAATTTATAGTTTTTTGCGCGTTTGGCAATGTCGTCAACAACCGCACGACCTCGCGAGCGAGCCGTGGGGATTGTAGGTGTTTTTCTGACAAAGGAAAGTAACCGTGGGGCGATTACAAGATCAATTACGATGCCGGATTTGCAATCAAATCAAGCCAGTAGCCGCATGTCAGGGCTGGGGTGATGCTGGCCTGAGGGTTTCCCAGCAGCGTGCCAGCCGAGTCTGGCGCAGCTGAGCGCTCAGGGTGTCCAGCATGGTTTTAGGCGTTCCGGGACAGCGTAGCGCCTGACGAAGCAGTTGCTGCGTGCGAGGCAGGGAAAGACCCTGATCGAGCAGGTTGGCGCATTCAAGCATGAAGAGCTGTTGCAGGGCTGTTAGCTCAATCCGGTGTGTGCGGCCCGAGCGTTCGCGCACCAGCGTTGCATCACGGCGCAGCGCGCGCAGCAGGGTCGCCGGGCGCCTCAGGGTCGAAAATGACCACACTAGCGCTTCGGCGCGACGGCCTATGGTCTGCTGTAGCAACGCGCGTTCATGGCGCGCAAGGCTTGCCGTCCGAAAGGCGTTGGTGCCGTAGATGCTATGGCACAGGCCGGCACGGACCGTGTCGATGGGGGCATCCCAGAGCAGCAGAAGGCGCGTAGTGCCCGTGAGGTGGGTGAGCAGGCTGCGTTCGTGAGCGTGTGCGGTCTTGTCGGCATTGCGCGCAAGAAGTAGATGAATCGCGGCCAGACATCGGCGGTCACGCGGCAGGCGCTGCCCCGGCAGCATGCCGGGGTTTTTCACTCGTCAGCCTCGACGCTGTTTGCCACAATCTTGCGTGTCTTGAAGACCAGTGAAATGCGCAGCGCGCTGCAGTCACGCGACAGTGGCCGGGCGCAATGTGGCACGGCGCCGTGGAAGCTCACCAGGCGACCAGGACGCGGGAAGACGGCACGCGTGATGTCCGAGCGATCCTGATTGAAGAACACCAACTCGCCAGCCCAGTCGTGATGCCACTCTGGATGCATATAGCATATCGTCGAGTAGTAGTTGATGTCTTCCGAGTCAGTGTGTACATAGCCGTCGGTGCCGTAGGTGTGAGCGTTGGCGTAGACGCGTACAGGCTCGTGCCCGGCAAGCGGACCGGACTTGAGGATCCGCCACAGATCCTGGATAGGCTTGAAGAATTCATTGCCCATTAACTCGGCTTCGCAATTGCCCGGCTTCTCATTGCGGATATTGCCGGCGAAGAAAACGTTCCAGTGCGAATTGGGCGCCTGTCCTTTTTTTGCATTGGACTTCCAGCCATAGAACCAGATCGGTTCACTGAAAAAGCTTGAGAGCTCTTCATGTAAAGCAGGCGGCAACGCACCATCTATGACATTGACGTCGCCGAACGCGAGTTCATTTATGGAATGTGTGAGCATGCGGAGATCCTGCGCGAGGGTTCGAGAGTGTGTCATGCGACAGCATACAAAAATGCCCGCCGAAGCGGGCATGTCCATGACATCACGATACGTCGAGCATGCGCTGCAGGGCAAGTCTGGCCAGAGGGGCTTCGTGTGCCGGTACGGTGATCTGGTTGACGACCTTGCCTTCGGCTAGGTTTTCCAGCGTCCAGGCCAGATGTTGTGGGTCGATGCGTTGCATCGTCGAACACATGCACACCGTCGGCGACATGAACTGCACCAGCTTGCCTTCGTGTTTCACTTCTTCAGCGAGGCGATTGACGAGGTTCAGCTCCGTGCCGACCAGCCACTTGGTGTTCGGTGCGGCTTCCTTGACGGTTTTGAGAATGTACTCGGTCGAGCCGACATAGTCGGACTGCTTGCAGACTTCAAACGACGACTCCGGGTGCGAGATGACGACGCCATCCGGGTGCTGGTTGCGCCACTTGATGATGTGTGCGGGCTGGAACATCTGGTGCACCGAGCAGTGGCCTTTCCACAGCAGTATCCTGGCCTTCCTGATAACTTCCGGTGTGTGGCCGCCGAATTCCAGATCCGGGTCCCACACGATCATGTCTTCGAGTGGAATACCCATCTTGTGGCCGGTCCAGCGGCCCAAATGCTGGTCGGGGAAGAACAATACTTTCTCGCGTTGGGCAAAACTCCAGTCGAGAATCTTCGGTGCGTTCGAAGAGGTGCACACGATGCCGCCATGCTCGCCGCAGAAGGCCTTCAGGTCCGCCGCCGAGTTGATGTAGGTCACGGGCGTGATCTTCTCGTCGCAGTTGCCGAGCACTTCGGTCAGTTCGCGCCAGCTGCGTTCGACCTTGGCGAGGCTTGCCATATCGGCCATCGAGCAGCCCGCAGCCAGATCGGGAAGGATGGCGATCTGCGAAGGCGAGGACAGGATGTCGGCGACTTCCGCCATGAAATGCACGCCGCAAAACACAATGAACTCGGCATCCGATTCGGACGCGAGGCGAGAGAGCTTGAGCGAGTCGCCGGTCAGATCATGGTGCTGGTAAACGTCGGCGCGCTGATAGTGGTGCACCAGCAAGGTGACGCGCTTGCCGAGTTTGGCCTTGGCAGTGCGGATGCGCTCGTGTGCCTCGGCATCCTTGAGGGCGTTGAAACGGTCGAAACTGATTGTGGCGGTCTGCATGATGTTCAGTAGTCAAGTAAGGCGCGCATCGCGCACGCGTGGGGGCTCAACAGGCTGGAATGATAGCTGCGGTGCGCAGGGCGCACTTACGATTGGGTCCAAGGAAGCCCGGCATGACGCCAGCCGCCGATGTTGCCGCGATGGCTATTCACATCCTTGTCGCCTTCAAAACCTTCGAGTACGTTGTAGCAAGCCGAATAGCCCGCACCGTTGGCGGCGACGGCCGCGGCATGCGAGCGCGCGCCGCTACGGCAGATGAACATCACCAAGGACTCCGCATCGACCTGATGCTTCAACTGCATGACGAAGTTCTGATTGGGCTGATTGCCTGGCCAGGAGTTCCATTCGATCTCGATGGCTTTGGGAATGCGCCCGACCCAGTCGAGTTCGGCGCGGGTGCGCACATCAACCAGCTTGGCGCCTGGGGCAAGTTCCCATATCGCCTGCGCTTCACCGGGTGTCAGCGCGCCTTCATAAGGCAGATTGAGCTGGCGGGCGCGATCATGGGCGAGATTGAGGATGTCGGTGAGCTTTCCCATCGGGCAGAGCTGCTTTCTTCGGGCTGGTCAGGAAGGTCTAAATTATGCGCCGCTGTGGCAATGAGGACAAACCGACGCATGAGCGCGGCTCGCGCACAAGATTGGTGCATTGTTTTGGTGCATTGCACTGATGTAGGGCATTGGCCATGCCCCGATTTGGCCTGCAGGCAGTTCTGGGGCGGCCGGAAGATTGCGCCCTTATGGCACAATGCGAGCCGCTCGAAGTGGGGCGACGGTGCGCGATGTGATGGCATGCAAAGTGCTTTTGATCCCGACGATAACCCGCCCCCGGTAAGTTATTCTGCTGCCGCGACGGGCGCCCAGGCGGCGCCTGATTGAAGGCGAACACATCAACACCAATTCGGTTTAATACTCTAGGAGTCAGTCAATATGGCAGCTTCAGTCAAAGACGTGATGGATCTGGTCAAGGAAAACGACGTCAAGTTCGTCGATTTCCGTTTCACGGATACCCGCGGTAAAGAACAACACGTCGGCGTGCCGATCAGCGCATTCAACGAAGACAAGTTCACCGAAGGCCATGCTTTCGACGGCTCGTCCATCGCAGGCTGGAAGGGTATCCAGGCTTCCGACATGCAGCTCATGCCTGACCCCAATACCGCCTACATCGATCCTTTCTTCGACGAAACCACGCTGGTACTGACCTGCGATGTCGTCGAACCAAACGATGGCAAAGGTTACGATCGTGACCCACGCTCTATCGCCAACCGCGCTGAAGCCTATCTGAAGTCCTCCGGCATTGGCGATACGGCCTACTTCGGTCCGGAGCCAGAGTTCTTCATCTTCGATGCCGTCGAGTGGAAGACCGATATGTCCGGCTCCTACGTCAAGATCACGGCCGAAGAAGGCGCTTGGTCGTCGGACCAGAAGTTCGAAGGCGGCAACACCGGCCATCGTCCTTCCGTCAAGGGCGGTTACTTCCCGGTTCCTCCGGTTGATTCGTTCAACGACATGCGCGCGCAAATGTGTCTGTTGCTGGAAGCCTGTGGTCTGCCGGTCGAAGTGCATCATCACGAAGTGGCAACCGCTGGTCAGAACGAAATCGGCACCAAATTCAATACGCTGGTTCGCCGCGCTGACCAGACCCAGTTGCTGAAGTACATCGTGCACAACGTTGCGCACCAATATGGCAAGACGGCGACCTTCATGCCGAAGCCGATCGTTGGCGATAACGGCTCCGGCATGCACGTTCACCAGTCGGTCTGGAAAGATGGCAAGAACCTGTTCGCGGGTAACGGCTATGCAGGTTTGTCCGACTTCGCGCTGTACTACATCGGCGGCATCATCAAGCACGCTAAGGCGCTGAATGCCATCACCAACCCGTTGACGAACTCGTACAAGCGCCTGGTGCCGCACTACGAAGCGCCGGTGAAGCTGGCGTACTCCGCCAAGAACCGTTCGGCTTCGATCCGCATTCCTTTCGTTCACAGCGACAAGGCTCGCCGTGTTGAAGCGCGCTTCCCGGATCCGGGTGCAAACCCGTACCTGGCTTTCGCTGCGCTGTTGATGGCCGGTCTGGATGGCGTTGCCAACAAGATTCATCCTGGAGATCCAGCTGACAAGAATCTGTATGACCTGCCGCCGGAAGAAGACGCATTGATCCCGACCGTCTGCGCCAGCCTGGAAGAAGCACTGGATGCACTGAAGAAGGATCACGCCTTCCTGACGGTTGGCGGTGTGTTCAGCGAAGACTGGATTGCGGCCTACATCGACCTGAAGATGGAAGATGTGAACCGTCTGCGCATGACGACGACGCCTGTCGAATTCGAGATGTACTACTCGGTTTGATCACGGCTTGACGTGATTCTGGCGCGGCATGCCGTGCCAATAAAGAAAAGGACGGGAATCTCCCGTCCTTTTTTTGTCTACCGAGTGGCTGTGCCGTGCGTTAATCGGAAGGCTTCTTTGCGTTTGCCTGCGCCGCGCCTACACTTGGCGCCTAACCTCTGCTCTGGGTGGTACATGTACTTCTCTCGCGTTTTGATCGTCCTGTTGTTTGGTGTCGCAGCCAGCGCCGCGCAGGCTGACGTCTATAAGTGCGTTGGTGATGGTGGTGGTGTTACCTATACGAACGACAAGCCAGCTCCAGGTCAAAAGGGCTGCGCATTACTGTCGCGTGATCAGCCGGTGAGTTCCGTACCGGGAGCGAAGAAGTCGGCAACGCCTACGCCTTCGTCTTTCCCGCGCGTCGATGACGGGACTCAAAAGAATCGCGACAATGACAGGCGCAAGATTCTCGAACAAGAGTTATCCAGCGAAGAAGGGCTGCTGGCCAAGGCGCAGAAAGATCTTGCTGAGCAGGAAGCGGTGCGCAATGGCGACGAGAAGAACTATCAGAGGTTCCTCGACCGGGTTCAGCCTTATCGCGACAAGGTCAAGCAACACGAGACCAACATCGCGAAGCTCAAGACGGAAATCAACAACATCCGCTAAGGCTGTAGTCAAGCCTCTATGCACTGCGCCGGAGCGCGATGAGGCTGTGCGCGCCCCGCACGGGTGCGGGATGGAACGGCGTGGGTGGCCGCGTGTGTCGCCTGCTCCAACGGGGGGCACGATGGTCTCTCGCTCGCCCTCGAGCGCTCCCCATCTTGGCGCAATTCTTGCTCATACAGAGGGGATATGACGCCACCCAGTTTTGAACTTCCCAGAACGCATTTTGTCGAGCGGACGCAAGGCCTCGAGTTGCTATCGTCCGCCATCATCATGGTGGATAACTCGCTGACCGTTTGCTACATCAATCCGGCTGCCGAGAACCTGTTTGCCGTGGGAAATCGTCAAGCACTGGGGAGAGCCTTGCTGAACCTTCTTGGCGAGGCGGCGGGGATCAAGGCGGCACTGGACAGTGCCCTGGCTCACAACTGGAGCTATACCGGCCAGAACGTTGTCATTCGACGCCCGCAACAGACCTCCCTGCATCTGGACTGCACCGTCACGCCGGTGGATCTGACGCCTGCGCGCCTGCTGCTGGAGTTCCGCCCGATTGATGCCCAACTTCGCGTCGCTCGCGAAGAGCGCCTGATCGAGCAACAACAGGCCAATCGTGAGCTGATTCGCAATCTGGCGCATGAAATCAAGAATCCCCTTGGCGGTATCCGCGGTTCGGCGCAACTACTCGAGCGCGAACTCGATGATCCTGAGTGGCGTGAATATACGCAGGTCATCATCGCCGAGGCCGATCGCCTGCAGGATTTGATGAACCGCCTGCTCAACTCGCACCGCATGATGCATCCGATGGTGCTCAATATTCATGACGTGCTGGAGCGCGTTCAGCGCCTCGTGCAAGCCGAGTTCCCTGAAGTTAACGTGCGCCGGGATTATGACGTCAGCTTGCCGCAGCTGACGGCCGATCGCGAACAGCTGATACAGTCCGTCCTCAATATTGCGCGCAATGCTGCGCAGGCGATGGATGGCAAGGGCGACATCTCGTTGCGCACGCGTGCAGCACGCCAGGTGACGCTGGCAAAACGACGCCATAAATTGGCGCTGGAATTGCAAGTGATAGATAACGGCCCGGGTATCCCGGACGATATCCGCGACAAGATTTTCTATCCGCTGGTGTCGGGACGCGAAGGCGGTTCCGGTCTCGGACTGTCGATTGCCCAAAGCTTCGTCGAACAGCATCAAGGCACGATTGATCTGGAGAGCGTGCCGGGCAGAACCTGTTTCACCATCATGTTGCCGCTAACCCAACCCAATCCTGGTTGAGTTACAAAAAAGGAGGCGAAGGCCTTCACGGCACAACGGGAATTTGAAATACGACCGTGCGTAAGCTGCGGCGCTGACTACACGAATGGATGCCCCTATGAATCCTGTCTGGATTGTTGACGACGACCGATCCATCCGCTGGGTGCTTGAAAAAGCCCTGGCACGCGAGAACATCGCTTTCCGTAGTTTTTCTGCAGCGACCGAGGCTTTGGCCGTTCTCGAATCCAATGCAACACCGCCGCAAGTGTTGATGTCGGACATTCACATGCCTGGCGAATCTGGCCTGGTGCTATTGCAAAAGGCCAAGGAACGCTACCCGCAACTACCCGTCATCATCATGACGGCATATACCGATCTGGACAGTGCCGTTGCCGCCTTTCAGGGAGGGGCCTTCGAATATCTGCCGAAGCCCTTTGATGTCGATCAGGCGCTCGATCTGCTGCGCCGTGCCTTGGAAGAAAGTGAGCATCACCCCAGCGCGGTGGAGGAGGTCACCGGCCTGCCGGAAATCCTCGGCCAGGCGCCCTCCATGCAAGAGGTTTTTCGCGCGATCGGGCGTCTCTCGCAATCGCACGCGACGGTGCTCATCAATGGCGAATCGGGTACCGGCAAGGAGCTTGTTGCGCGTGCACTGCATCGCCATAGCCCGCGCAAGGAAGGCCCGTTCGTGGCGATCAACACGGCCGCCATTCCGCGGGACTTGCTGGAGTCGGAGTTGTTCGGTCATGAGCGTGGCTCGTTCACTGGCGCGACTGGTCAGCGCCGTGGCAGATTCGAGCAGGCAGAAGGTGGCACGCTATTCCTCGATGAAATCGGCGATATGCCGGCGGAATTGCAGACGCGTCTGTTGCGCGTGCTCTCTGACAATCATTTCTACCGCGTCGGCGGCCACATGCCGGTCAAGGCCAACGTGCGCGTGATTGCCGCGACTCACCAGAATCTTGACCAGCGTGTACGCGAGGGACAGTTTCGCGAGGACTTGTTTCACCGCCTCAATGTCATTCGTCTGCGTCTGCCGCCGCTGCGCGAACGTCATGAGGATGTGCCAATCCTTGCGCGCCACTTCCTTGCACAAAGTGCGCAGCAGCTTGGTGTCGAGCCCAAGCGCCTCGCCGAAGGCGCCGTCAAGTTCATCCAGACCCTGGATTTCCCCGGCAATGTGCGCCAGCTTGAGAACCTCTGCCACTGGTTGACCGTGATGGCGCCGGGGCAAATGGTCGATGTGGCCGATTTGCCATCAGAGATTCGGGAGGCAATCCCGTCGGCGTCGAGTGCGACTCCGGCAGGGGACTGGATTGCGGCGCTCAATAATGAGACCGATCGATTGCTGGCGGATGCGCAGGGCGAGGTGTATGACCGGCTGATTCGTGAGTTCGAGAAGGCGCTGATCTTGCGCGCGTTGGCATCGACGGGCGGGCGGCGTGTCGAGGCGGCGCAGCTTCTCGGAATTGGGCGTAACACCATTACGCGCAAGATTCAGGAGCTGGGAATAGATTCTGGCAAAGACGACCACGACTAGATTTCCGCGTAGAGCCGTCCAGTCCTTTGTCGACTTCAGCTAGCCGTGCAAGGGCGTGTGTCAGAGCTGCGGAAAGTTTGCGAACCCTTCGGGTTGAACCCCATGCCTCGCGGTACTGCGTTGCACTCCTTGTGCGGGGAACCCGCCCCGCACTGCGTCGCACGCCTTGTCCCGCAAGTCATGCAGCTCAACGCAACTCTTCCCGCAGCTCTGACACACGCCCGCACTGTCGTCGCTTTGTCTTCGCGGCCCGAACGGCTCTACGCAGAAATCGCACAGTTTGGTGGTGCATGTTTCCTTAAAGAAGTCGCTGTAACGCTGAGCTGAAACCAATCGCTTGGCTCGCGCGTTAAACTGCGAATGCATCAAAGCCGATGCACGTTACTGCCTCGTTTTCTCATGCCGCAAAAAACTGTTTCTTTCGATCTGCGCCGCGTTCGTGACCTGCTCGGGCCGCACGCAGGTCGCTTCGACGTTGACCATGTCGCCAGCTGCGACTCCACCAATACGCAATTGCTCACGCGTGCCGAACGCGGTTCGGGCGCGGGTACCGTGCTGGTTGCAGACCAGCAAACGGCGGGACGTGGCCGACGTGGTCGTCAATGGCAGTCGGCGCCGGAAAGCAGCCTGACCTTTTCGCTGCTGTGGCGCTTTGCGCGTGAGCAGCGGCTTGAAGGTCTCAGTCTAAGCGTGGGCCTCGCCATCGTGCGTGCTCTGGGGGTTCTGGGCGTCACCGACCTCTCGCTCAAGTGGCCCAATGACATCTGGTTGATGGGGCGAAAGTTCGGCGGTGTGCTGGTCGAGGTGGTGCACGGCAAACATGGTGATATGGCGACCGTCATTGGCATTGGCCTCAACCTGCGGTGCAACCCCGACTGGGATGAGCATCTGGGTGCCAGCTATGCCGCGCTTGCCGAGGTGCGGGATGGCTTGGCGCGCGAAGCCGTGCTGGCGGTCATTCTGAGCGAGTTGCTGGTGGTGCTTGATGTGTTTGCGCGCGAGGGTTTTGCCGCATTGGTCGACGAGTGGATGCTCCATCACGCGATGCTTGGCAGTGAGGTGTCGATTGAGCAGAGCGGCCTCGTGCGTCACGGGCGCTGTGGCGGCATTGATGAACTCGGCCGCCTGGAGGTCGACACTAACGAAGGTTTGCTGCGCGTGTTCGGCGGAGAGATCTCGCTGCGCCGTCGGGCTTGATCTCTTCAGATACCGCACCTGATACACATCCGCAGGCTCACCACGTAACATCCCACCATCTCAATTCGGCGTCCTTGCACGACGGCTGTCATGTATCTGTTCATCGACGCAGGCAACACGCGTATCAAATATGCGGGGCATGACGGCGGCGGCTGGCTGTTTCACGAGGCCGTGCCGAGCGATGCTTCCGTACCACTCGTGCTGCCAGCAGGCTTTGTGCCGCAACGCATCCTCATCGCCAGTGTTGCGGGCGCGGCAAGCAATGCCTTCATTGCTGCGCAACTCGCCCCCTGGGCTGAGCGCCTTGAGTGGTTTCGTTCGACGACCGAATGCTGCGGCTTGCGCAATGGCTATGCCGATCCCTCGCAGCTCGGGGCGGACCGCTGGGCGGGGGCGGTCGCGGCGTGGCGGCGGGTGCAGGGGGCTTGTCTGGTTGTCGCGGCAGGGACAGCAACAACTGTTGATGTCATTACCGAGGAGGGTGTCTTTGCCGGTGGTTGCATCCTCCCCGGTCTGGAGATGATGCGGCGTGCGCTGGCCGGCGGTACGGCGGGCCTGCCCTTTGCCACGGGACATTTCGAGGCGGTGCCGCGCAATACGGCGGACGCGATTTTCTCAGGCTGTCTGAATGCGCAGCTCGGTGCCATTGCGCGTATGCGCAGCAGCCTGCCCGCCGATGCGCCGGTGTTGCTTGCAGGCGGCGCTGGTGCCGCCCTGCGCGACGGTATCGCGGCGCCGCTGGAAGTCCTGCCAAGCCTGGTGCTGGAAGGCTTGTACCGCGCTGCCAGCAGCGGGTGCCGTTACTGAACTGTCCGGCGCTGTCGCCAAGGATCAGTCATCGTCCGTTGCGGGCACCCACTCGGAGGAGTGTGCAAAGATCCACGAAATTCCGAAGCCAGCCATCACGTTGGTCTTGCGCTTGACTAGCGGGCTGCCATCGAACACCGCACCGTTGACGGTGCTGGCACGGATGAAGGCGCCGACGTACATCGACTCGAAGCGCCGCGACAGGCTGGTCGTGACCTGCCAGCCGCCATAGCCACCTTGGGTCGTGTAAGCCGGGCGGGTAGGCGTCGCGTATTCCGCCGGAACGTCGTACAGGTAACGGTAGTACGCGGCGTTCGCATAGTAAGGGCCGGTCTGGGCGCCGAATTCCCAGGTGCCTTTGGGTGTGATTGATAGATTGATTGCTGGTGTGAACACCCAGCCGACGGCATGCGGATTGTTTGACACGGTGAAGGTCTGACGGATCGGCAGACGCAGATCGAGGCGTGTGACCGCACGCGCATCGCCGATCATGCGGATGATGGCTTGTGCGCCCAGTTCCAGCGTCGGTTTCAGGTCCGGCATGTCCCGCCGCGCCTCGTTGCTGCGCACCGGAGCGCCGCCGCTCATGCTCAGCTCGAGATCGAGCTTGTCTGTGTCGAGAAACCGACCACTCACGCCACTGCGATCGGCCCGGAAGAATTCGCCGCGATAAACGAAATAGGGCAGCGGGAAAAGATAGTTGCTCTGGTGATCCGAGCCGCGATAGTCCGGCAAGCTAAAGCCCCCAAAACCGAGACCGAAGTCCCAGAGCGGCAATAGCTTCACCGGCAGTTGTTTTTCCGGGGTATTGCCTAGAATGGTTTCGAGTTTGCTGGGTGGCTCCGCTTCCTGCGGCGCAGCTTGCAGGGAGGGCGTTTCGGTCTGCGCCTGCACGGAGGCCGGGTTGGCGGTAAGGCACAGCGCTGCGAGGGTAATACTGAACAAAGAGGAAGGCGCAGGTAGGCGCATGTGGTAGGTCGGCGTCGGGCAAAACAGGATTCTGTCATGCTTCTGTCCGAATTCTATCCAATGGGCCGCCCGGTAGGCACTGACCGCCGCGCGGCAGCCTGGGGCAGGAGCGCCCAGAACAAGGCTTGGAAGCTGGCGCACCACGAAGGATAATCACGGCCATGACAACCTTGCGCATCACTCTTTACCTGCTGGTCGCCGTTAACCTCGTCTGCGCGGCTGTGATCGCGATGCCTTGGCTGGGTCTGGAGCCGCCACTCCTCGGGGCGACGGAGCCGGAGCGTATTGGCAGCCAGGTGTTTCCGGAAAAACTGCATGTGCTGAGCACCAGCACCGAACCGCCCGGCACCGCGGGCGCGGAGCTTTCTGCACCGCTGGCCGAGCAGCCCATGGAAAGCGCTCCTGCGGCGGAATCAGCGCCTATCGTGGCAGCAATCGAGGCCTCCGCGCCTGAGGCCATCGTGCCGGTAGCGGTCGATGCGGGGGCCAATGTGTGCGTCGCATTCAAGAATCTGAGCGCAACCCAGGCCCAGGCATTGGCACAGCGCGCGCGTGGCGCCAACGCCAAGCTGACGGTGCGCGAGGAAGCGGCAGCGCCGTCTTCATACTGGGTCAACATTCCGCCGCAGGGCGGCAAGGCCGGTGCGGACCGTCGTGCGGCCGAACTCAAGGAGCTCGGGCTGGAAGATTTCTTCATCGTGAATGATGCCAACGAAAATCGTTTCGCCATTTCGCTTGGCCTCTTCCGCGCCCAAGGGCTCGCCCAACGCCAGCTTGAGACCTTGCAGAAAAAAGGCGTCAAGGGCGCGACTGTCACCGCGCGTGAAAACAGCAGCAGCGCACGCGTCGAGCTGATTGGCATCAGTGCGCAGATCGAGCGTGTTGCGCGCGACGCCAACGCCGACATCGTCGGGGTAGTGCGCGATACCTGCAAAGCAGGCTGAGCGTTGCCGTGAGCGACGCTGCGCCGCCCATTGCGTCTGCCAAGGTCAGGCCGCTGGTGATTGGCCTGACGGGGGGTATCGGCAGTGGCAAGAGCGCTGCGGCGGCGCTTTTTGGCGAACACGGCGCAAGTATTGTTGACACTGATGTCATTGCGCATGAGCTGAGTGCGTCGGGCGGCGCGGCCATCCCAGCGCTGCGCGAAGCTTTTGGCAATGTCTGTATCGGCGCTGATGGTGCGCTCGATCGCGCTGCCATGCGCGCCCTGATATTTTCCGATCCAGCTGAGAAAGCCAGGCTGGAAGGCATTCTCCATCCCCTTATCCGCAGCATTAGCGCTGAGAGAGTGGCGACTGCCACCGGCCCTTACGTCGTCCTCGTCGTGCCCTTGCTGATCGAGTCGGGTCATTGGGCCGAGCGCTGTGATCGCATCGTCGTCGTCGATTGCCCGGAGGAGGTGCAGATTGCACGTGTCATGGCGCGCAGCAATCTGACCGAAATGCAGGTTCGCGCCATCATGGCGACGCAGGCCAGCCGTGCGAAACGTCGCGCTGCGGCGCAGGAAATCATTGACAATGCTGGGGATTTTGATAGCTTGCGAGCACAGGTTGATGTCCTGCATCAGCTCTACAAGCGGGGCCTGTCCGGCGACCCCAACAAAAACCCATAGTCCAGGCCTGTGCGTTGATAACTTACGAATATCCTCTGAACGAGCGCATCCGTACGCTGCTGCGTCTGGAGGATCTTTTCGACAAGGCGCAGCACTTCGGCGTTTCCGATAACGGCTACGAACATCACACGGCGCTGATGTCGCTGTTTGAAATTCTCGAAGTCGCAGGTCGTGCCGACCTCAAGGTTGATCTGGTGCAGGAACTCGAACGCCAACGCCAGACGCTGTATGCCTTCCGCGACAATCCGCAGATTTCCGAAGAAGCCCTGTCGGGAGCACTCTACGAGATCGAACAGGCCAGCGCCGCGTTGCTGTCGATGACGGGGAAAGTCGGCCAGCATATCCGCGAGAGCGAGTGGCTGATGGCGATCCGCTCGCGTGCGGCAATTCCGGGTGGTGTCTGCGAGTTTGATCTGCCTTCCTACCACTACTGGTTGCATCGCGACTCGGAGCGCCGCCGCAAGGACATTCACGGCTGGTTGTCGCCGATGCTGCCGATCCGCGACGCACTGACGATCGTCCTGCGTCTGCTGCGCGAGAGCGGCCGTCCTGAAATGCAGACGGCGCGCGCCGGTGCTTTCCAGATGATGATGAGCGGACGCTCGGCACAGATGGTACGTGTGCGCGTGACGAAGGACGAAAGCTGCATTCCCGAGATCAGCGCCAACAAATATGCATTCAACATTCGTTTCGTGGTGCCGGAGTTCATCGCGCGGCCACGGGCTTTCGAGACGGATGTGCCCTTTGAACTGACCTTCTGCAACCTGTAGAAGACGATTTGTGATTGCGAAAGGGCCTTGAAATAAGGGCTTTTTGCGCAATTTCAAGGGGCTTGAAACCCCATTCCATATCCCCATTTTTGAACTGTGACGGCGCTCAACCGAGGCTGCACATTTCTATCGCTTGACTATGAGGATATCGAAAATGCGTACATTTGATTTTGCCCCCCTGTATCGTTCTGCCATCGGCTTTGATCGCTTGGCCCAGCTTGCTGACGCTGCTTTGCGCAGCGACGCACAACCTAGCTATCCACCCTACAACATCGAACTCGTCGCGGAAGACAAGTACCGCATCAGCATGGCTGTCGCTGGCTTCGAACGCAGCGAGCTGGATATTGAGTCCGTCGAGGACACTCTGAAAATCGTCGGCCGCAAGCAAGGAGCCGACACCAATCGTACCTATCTGCATCGCGGTATCGCCGCACGTGATTTCGAGCACCGCTTTCAGCTCGCCGACCATGTGCGTGTCGTCGATGCCTCGCTCGACAACGGCTTGCTGAATATCGAACTGGTGCGCGAAGTGCCGGAAGCCAAGAAGCCACGCAAGATCAGTATTGGTGGCAATGTCACCGAGCTGATCGAACGCCAGGCAGCTTGAGCCTGTCGATGAGCTGAAACGAGAACGGGCCCTGCTGGGCCCGTTTTTCATTTCAGGGAGTGCTTTGGCTACGGCTGCTGTGCTGCCTGTGGCTTTACATAGCGAGCCAGTTCCGGCACCGCGCGTGCCATGGCCTCGACGGTGATGCGACCGAAGACAAGGGAGCCGGCTGTATTGAAATGCGTCTTGTCGGGCACGGTCTGGCCATCCACGACCTTGGTGAGCCCGAGTTTGTTGCCTTCCGCTTCACCGATCTGTTCGAGCTTGTCGATGCTCAATTGCTGCAGATCGATCAGTGGCACGTTCTGCTCCTTCGCGATGGCGCGCACGATATCGCTATGCTCGACGAGGTCTGAGTGGATCTTGCCGTCCACGCCAAAATAGCGGCGCGAGATAGGCGTGACGAGGATGGGCTGAATGCCTTGCTCGCGGGCACTGGCAATGTAGTTGCGCAGGTTTGCCGGGTACTCGGTCTTTACATCCGTCTCGCGATTGGTATGCGCCGCACTTTGCACGTCGTTGTGGCCGAACTGAATCAGCATCCAGTCCGGTTTTGGCGACAGGGCCTTGTTCCAGTAGCCTTCGCGCAGATAAGTCTTGGTGCTGGCACCGCTCTTGGCGCGATTGACGCACTCGATCTCGGTCGTCAGATTGGCGCAGAAGCCGAGCCCGTAACCCTGGTTGGTCGTCTGGGTTGAGTCACCGACGAGCGTAATAATGGTTCTGTGTGGTGTCTCCTTGCCCGGAGCGCTGCTGCACGCACTCAGTGCGGTGCCGACTGCGGTAAGTGCCAGGATGGGCAGCCAACCATATTTCATGCATTTTCCCTCAAGGTGTGCGGCAGCGTATTCAGTGCTGCCATGGATCATAGGTGCCGAAACTCCACTGGTGACCTTCAGGGTCACGACAGGTGAAGCCGCGGCCGCCATGATCCTCGTCCTTGATGTCGATGACAATCGTTGCGCCAGCTGCTTTTGCGTGCGCATAAACGAGATCGGCATCGGCGACGACCACATAGGGCGCTTGTGTTTCGGCATCGCCGATTTCGTCGGGCTGCTTGATCAATCGTCCCCAGTCGGAATGGTTCTGGACAGAACCGATCATGATCATGCCGTTGCCGAAGCTCAACTGCGCGTGTGCGATCGTTCCATCTGCATTCGGGTAGACGGCGTTCTTCTCGAAACCGAAGGCGCGGCTCAGCCATTCGATCATGGCCACGGCGTCGCGATAGCGCAGGCAGGGTATCAGCGTTGCGCGGGTGTTCTTCGCATTGGCAGGCATGGCAATCTCCTTGATGGGTGATGCGCGTTCGGGGTTCGGCTCATGCCGTCCTCAGTGCCAAGCATAGTTAGTCTTCGCGCCGTCGATAAGTTTGCTTGCGTTAGCGCAAGAGTTGTTTGACAGCTCTGTGCCCGGAACCTAGCATGGGCCGTCCTCGCATCCCCGCCGGCCTGGCTCGAGGCTGAATCGTGCGAGGCTGGCTGCGAACGCTCCTCGCCCGATCACACACCTGCGTGCCTATGCTTTCTCGTTACTGCCTCGTCATCGCCTTGTTTTTGCCGCTACAGGTCTTTGCCCAAACGGTAGGCAAGATCACCTTCATCGAGGGAAAGGTACGTGTGATTCGCGGTGTAGCCCTGCTGCCGGGTGTGCAGGGTGCCACAGTGGACGTGGCGGACATCATCGAAACCGAGAAGCCCGGATTCACGTTGATCGAGTTTTCTGACGGCACTGTGATCGCGCTGGGTGATGCGACGCGCCTGATGCTGTCACCGGCGGGTAAGGCAGGAACTCCTGAAGTTCTGTTGCTGGACGGCTGGCTGAAAGTGCAATCACGTCTTGCGGATGGCGCTGGCTACGGCATCACCGGCCCGCTGCAGGCCGCCAGCGTCAAGACGGCAAGCCTGATCATTCATGGCGCGAAGGCGGGCGGTGAGGTATTCATCGAATCCGGCACGGCGAACGTCGGCATTACAGACAAGCAGGGGCGCCCTTCAGGGATGACGTCTGCCAAGGCCGGTCAGCTCGTGACGCGCGCACCGGACAAGGCGCCGGGCTCGCAGACACGACCCACCGACTCTTTCGTGGCGGCGATGCCGGGCGCGTTCAGGGATGCCCTGCCTGCGCGCCTTGAGCGCTTCAAGGATCGCAAGATCGAGATGACCGCGACGGGGCCGGTCAGCTATGAAGATGTGGCCGATTGGCTGAGTGCAGCCCCCGGCTGGCGCACGGGCTTCGTAAAGCGCTTTGAGCCGCGTATCTCGGACGTGTCTTTCCGCAAGTCGCTGGACGCAAACCTCAAGAGCCATCCGGAGTGGGACAAGATCCTGCACCCGCCGAAGCTGGTTAACTGAGCTCGCCAACTGCTTTTGCAGGTTAGCCGCACCACATTCAATTCTTCTCATTCAAGTACGGGACTGCACGTGAAACTGATCGTCAAATTCAATCTTGCCTTGAGCATTGTCTTCATCATCGGCCTAAGCATTGCGGCTTATGTGTCGTATGAAGTCCTGCGACGCAATGCGCGCGACGAGATTCTGCAGAATGCCCGCATCATGATGCAGGGCGCGCTGGCCATGCGTGGTTACACGAGTGCGCAAATCAAGCCGTTGCTCGATACACAGATGAAATATGAATTTCTGCCGCAGTCGGTATCGGCCTATGCCGCCAACGCGTACTTCACCGAGCTGCGCAAACAGTATCCGGATTACTCCTACAAGGAAGCCACACTTAACCCGACCAACCTCAGCAATCGCGCAACTGACTGGGAAGCTGACATCGTCAACAACTTCCGCAACGCACCGGACGGCGCCAAGGAAATCATTGGTGATCGTGAGACGCCAACGGGACGCAATCTGTATCTCGCCCGCCCGCTGCAGGTCAATGACGGTCGTTGCCTGACCTGTCATAGCACGGCGGATGTTGCGCCGAAGTCGATGATCGACAAGTACGGCAGCGCCAACGGTTTCGGCTGGCACATGCAGGAGGTTGTCGGCGCGCAGATCGTATCGGTGCCAATGGAAGTGCCGGTGCAGCGCGCATGGAACACGTTCAAGGTCTTCATGGGCCTGCTGATTGCCATCGGCGCCTTCGTCTTTCTGCTGCTCAACGTCTTGCTGATCACGCTGGTCGTGCGCCCTGTTAACAAGCTGGCGGGTCTCGCCGACAAGGTCAGTCTGGGCGACATGAACGTCGAAGAGTTCGCCGTCGGTGGCCGCGATGAAATTGCGACCCTCGCCGAGTCCTTCAGCCGCATGCGCAAGTCGCTGGTGCATGCCCTGAAGATGCTCGAAAGCTAGGAGCATGCAACAGAGGGGGCTGCGCGCACCGCTGACTTCGTTGGCTCGCTCGCCGTGCTTCAGCACTGCTCTGCGCGAGCCCTTGTTTGGCAAAATCGGCCATCGGCGCGCTCGCACACCGCCGTTGCATGCTCCTGACGTTGTCCGGCAATACCGTGGCAAGAGCTGATATGGCTGACATCAAGAAACTGGGCAAGTACGAGATCACTGGCGTTCTTGGCAGGGGCGGCATGGGTACCGTCTACCAGGGTGTCGACCCCGTCATCGAACGCACGGTTGCCCTCAAGACCATCCGCAAGGATTTGCTGGAGGACGGCCAGGGCGAGGGTATGGTCGAGCGCTTCAAAAACGAGGCGCGCGCGGCCGGGCGCCTTAACCACCCCGGCATCGTGGCGATCTACGACTACGGCGAAGATGAGGATGTGTCCTTCATCGCCATGGAGTACGTCAATGGCTGCGGGCTCAATGAATTCCTGCGCGAGCACAACAAGAAGATCCCGCTCGGCGACATCATCAGCATCATGCTGCAGCTGCTCGCCGCGCTCGATTACGCGCACGAGCAGGGCGTCATCCATCGTGACATCAAGGCTGCCAACCTGCTCATCACCAGCGACGGCAAACTCAAGATCACCGACTTTGGCATTGCGCGACTGGAAACCTCGAACCTGACCATTGTCGGTTCCATCATCGGCACGCCTAACTCCATGGCGCCGGAACAGTTCATGGGGGAAATGGCGGATCGCCGCTCCGATGTGTTTTCGGCGGGGGTCATCTTTTACGAAATGCTTGCGGGTCAGCGCCCCTTCGTCGGCCCCATGGAAAGCATGGCCTCCAAGGTCTGCTACGAAGTCGAGGCGCCGCCATCGTCGATTAACCCGGCACTGCCAACCGCGTTTGACCTTGTCTCGGCGAAGTCGCTGACCAAGTTGCAGAAAGACCGCTACCAGACGGCGCGCCAGTTCAGCGAAGCCATCCAGCGCGCCTACGAAGGCTCTTTCCAGAGTCCGGCCAGCATGACCATCTCTGACCAGACGGTGATCCTCACGACGCAGGCTGTGCAGGCAAACATGGCGGCGATGCGTGCCAGGGCTGAGCGTGCCGCGGCCAACCGCCCCGGTCAGCCGCACACAACCAGTGCGCCGGCGACGAACTCGCTGTCGAAGATCACCAGCTGGCACGAGAACACACTCAAGGATGTCGAGCGGCAGCTTGCCGCACACATCGGACCGCTGGCCCGGGTCATCGTCCGCAAGGCGGCTTCAACGACAGCCGACGTGCACGAGCTTTACAGCATGCTCGCCAACAACCTGGATTCTGAAGGCGCGCGACGCGAATTCATGAGTGGCCTCACGCGCCTGGGCGTTACGCCGCCGCCGACCAGTGCCGGCAATGTATCGGGTAGTGCGGCCGGCAGTGTGTTCACCAACACGAAGCTGGCAGGCAGCATCGAGCCGCTGTCGCAGCAGACGATTGATACCGCCTCACTTCAATTGGCCAGGTACCTTGGCCCGATTGCCGGAGTCATGGTCAAGAAGGCCGCGCGTCAGGCAACCAGTCTGCAGGTCTTCTACGCCTTGCTCGCTGACAACATCAGCAATCTCGATGAGCGCCACAAGTTCCTCAAGGACGTGGGCCCGAGCTAGAGTCTGGTGCAGCCTGCGCGGCACAACGCGGGCATATGCAGGCTTCATTTCGCTGCCCGACGGGAATCCTGTCGAGCACCGCCTGATCGATCTTCGCCGTGCGGCACCAGCACGGCACATCAAAACTGCCGCTTGCCGCCACCGCGCAGGCGTTCGCGCCGCCGCAGAGCGGGCAGATGGTGTTGCGCTTCGGGTCTGTCACGGCTTTCATCCTCCGCATCTCGTCCTGTTTGCGTTCATGTTTGCGCAGGCTGGGTTGGCACCCATCTCACGAAGGCGCGCACATTCATTGAGAAGAAACCGATGTTGGCAATGATCATGGCGTAGCTGTGGGCCCACGTGCCGATCGCCGCCCAGCAAAGATTGCCCAGCATCATGGCGATAAAGCCCTTTCTGCTCTTGTTTCCCAGCATATAGATGGCTGCGAAGGTCAGGCTCATGGCAAGCCAGTCAATACCGAAGTACTGCGTCATTCGTCCTCCTGTTGTGGCATCGGGGCATTTCGACAGGCTCGCTTATTGCGTCAGATTTTTTGGGGCTGGCCCGGGAACGATGAGTTTGTCACGCTGCGAGCAACATGAATCAGGGAATTGGATTATTCCGGGCCTTCATGGTGTTCTCCATGTCTACGGCATCTTCGGGCATGCAGAGATCATTCCGTGCGACGGGATTCTATGCTTGCTAAGGGCTTGTCGTAGCTGGCCCGGCCTGACACGGGGTGCAGCGGCGCCATGTTCGGGTTTGCCCCCTTGGCATGCGCGGAATTGCGCTTGCTCACGGCGGGCGGATGGGGCATCTTTGACAGCAGCGGACGTAGTCTTTCCTGATTGAACCTTGCTGATTCCGAGTGATCGGAGTGTCGGTGAGGGATCCGGAGGTGCGGCATGAAGCGAGTGACGCTCTACAGTAGTTCCAGCCGGACGCGTGCGCCCGCAGGACCCGTGCAGTCCGCGGCTGATCCGGATTTGCACCGCGATGAGATGTCTGCAAACGCAGCCGCAGGTGCTCCGTCAGCCGAGGCTCCTCCCTCCATGCGTCGGCCGGGGCGCATGAAGAGAGGCATCGCGCGCCTCAAGTCACTTCACCGCCGCCATCAGTTTCTTTCCCTGTTTGTCCTTTGTGTCGTGACGGCCTTGCTGACTGTGTTCGGGCACGCGCACTGGAAGCCCGCACCGCAGGTGCTGACGCAGGGCGATATCGACATCGCCGTGCGACGCTCGATCGAGAAGAAGCCGCTGCCGTCGAACGCCGCGCGAGCCTACGCGAAGATCATTCAGTCAGTGGTGCGCGTCCGGGGTTACGCCCACGGCAAGAATCCCAAGACCGGTGAGGAGGGCGAGTTCGAGCGCGGCATCGGCACGGGCGTGGTGATCGTCGATAAGGGACTCATCCTCACGAATCTGCACGTCGTGTCGGGCAACGAACGCATCGGCGTGGTCTTTGCCGACGGCAGCGAGTCCGATGCCATGGTCGTCGGCTTGCGGCCGCAACACGATCTCGCCGTGCTGCAGGCCAAGACCGTTCCCGATGATCTGGTCGCGGCCACCCTCAGGTCGACCGCTGATCTTAAGCCCGGTGACGATGTCGTGGCGGTTGGCTTCCCCTTCGGCTTCGGCCCGTCGGCCTCGGCGGGCGTTATTTCCGGGCTCAAGCGCGAGTTCCGCTCACCGAAAGGCGAACACACGCTCAGCAATCTCATCCAGTTTGATGCGGCCGCCAACCCGGGCAATTCCGGTGGGCCGTTGGTGAATTTGCGCGGCGAGGTCGTGGGCATTGTCACGGCGATCCTGAATCCTCAGAACGAAGGTTTTTTCGTCGGACTCGGCTTTGCCGTACCGATCGAGGAAGCGGCAGGAGCGGTGGGCGTGTCGCCGTTCTAGCCGTTTGATTTGCAGGGCCATTCATAGGGAGGCGAAGTGCATGAGCAACGAAATCGACGCTGAAGTGAAGTCGCTCATGGAGCGCATCCTGTACGAAGTGAAAAAGGTCGTCGTCGGCCAGGATCACTTCCTCGAACGCGTGCTGGTGGCAATTCTCGCCAAAGGCCACCTGCTCGTCGAAGGCATGCCCGGTCTCGCCAAGACGCTGACCGTGAAGACGCTGGCCAACACCATTCGCGGCGATTTCAAGCGCATCCAGTTCACGCCTGATCTGGTGCCGGCCGACCTGGTCGGCACGCGTATCTACAACCAGCGCACCGGCGATTTTTCCACCGTGCTCGGGCCGGTATTTACCAATCTGCTGCTGGCCGACGAAATCAATCGCGCCCCGGCGAAAGTGCAGAGCGCCCTGCTCGAAGTGATGCAGGAAGGGCAGGTCACGATAGCCGGCGAAACGCACAAGGTGCCGTCGCCTTTCCTCGTCATGGCGACGCAGAATCCCATCGAGACCGAGGGTACTTATCCCTTGCCGGAGGCGCAGGTCGACCGCTTCATGATGAAGGTGCTGGTCGGCTACCCGAGCGACGAGGAAGAGTTCGTCATCGTGCAACGTGTGACGGGCGCAGCCACGCTGGTCGCCGCCGTCGCATCTACCGGCCAGCTCGCTGAATTGCAGCAGGTGTGTCGCTCTGGCTTCGTCGAACCGGCCCTCATGCAATATGCCGTGCGGCTGGTGTCAGCAACGCGTGATCCGGCACGCCATGGTCTTGCAGATCTGGCGCCGTACCTCTCCTTTGGCGCCAGCCCGCGCGCCACGATTCACCTCATCGAGGGCGCACGTGCGCTGGCCTTCCTGCGCGGTCGCGACTATGCGCTGCCGGAGGACGTGCAGGACGTCGTGCCCGACGTGTTGCGGCACCGTCTCGTGCTGTCGTACCAGGCCTTGTCGGAAGGGCTCGATGCCGACCAGATCATCCGCAAGGTCATGCAGAAAATCCCTGCACCAGACAAACCACTGGAAAGCCATGTCTCCGTCCCAGCCAAAGCCTGAGAGCGCAGCTATGGGGCCAGGTGAGGCGGCGCAGAGCGCCGACACCATCCTGCGGCGTCTCGAGTGGACCGTCATCCGCCGGCTCGACGGGCTGCTGCATGGCGACTACCGCACCCTGTTCCGCGGCTTCGGCCTGGACCTCGCCGACTTGCGCGAGTACCAGTACCACGACGACGTGCGCCACATCGACTGGAACGTCACCGCGCGCCTGCAGACGCCTTACGTGCGTGACTTCCACGAAGATCGCGAAGTCACCGCCTGGTTCCTGCTCGACCTCAGCCCCTCGGTGGACTTCGGCTCGCTGCACACCCACAAGTGCACGGTCTCGGCCGAATTCGTCACCGTGCTGGCGCGCCTGTTGATGCGCCATGGCAATCGCATAGGTGCGCTGCTCTATGGCAGCGAGGTCGATACCGTCATCCCGGCGGGCTCGGGGCGGCGTCACATCCTGCACATCCTGCACAGCATGCTCAATCGACCGAAGGCCAAGCCCGCCAGGGCGACCGACCTGAAGACCTTGCTGCGCAGCGCCGCGCAAATCATCCCGCGCCGCTCGCTGGTTTTCGTGGTGTCCGACTTCATCAGTACGCCTGGCTGGGACAAGCCGCTGGCGGAGCTCGTGCGCCGCCACGAAGTCGTCGCCGTGCGTCTCTATGACCCGCTTGAGATGAACATGCCTGACCTTGGCATGGTCGTCATGCAGGACGCCGAGACCGGCGAACAGCTCTTCGTCGACACCCACGATGCAGGTTTCCGCAAACGCTTCGCCGCGGCTGCCGAGCGGCGCGAACACGAACTGCGCGAGAATCTTGCGCAGGTGGGTGTCGACGCACTTGAGCTATGCACCGACGACAATCTTGCCGACGCCTTGCTGCGCTTTGCCGACCTGCGCAAACGGCGTAGCCAGCTCGCTGCGGGCGGCAGCCTTCCCGCACACCTCAAACACGCGACCCCGGAGTTACGCCCATGAAATTCCTGTGGCCCGAAGCCCTGTGGCTCCTGCTGCTCGTCCCCGCACTGGTCGCGCTGTACGTCTTCCTGCTGCGGCGAAAGAAGAAAGTCGCGCTGCGCTACGCCAGCCTCAGCATGGTTAGGGACGCCATCGGCGTCGGCAGTAAATTCCGCAGACATATTCCGCCGGCGCTGTTCCTGCTGGCGCTGGCGTTCATGATCTTCGCCATCTCGCGGCCTACGGCGGTCGTGCAGCTGCCTTCTGCGCAGAAAACCATCATCCTTGCCATGGACGTCTCCGGCAGCATGCGTGCGCCCGACGTCAAGCCGACGCGCATCGTCGCCGCGCAGGAAGCCGCGCGCGCCTTCGTCAAGGAACAACCCTCGGGCACGCGCATCGGCATCGTGTCCTTCGCCGCCACGGCCTCGGTCGTGCAGGCGCCTACCCAGAACAGGGAAGACCTGCTCGAAGCGATCGACCGCTTCCAGCTACAACGCGGTACCGCGATCGGTAGCGGCCTCATCCTGTCGCTGGCCACGCTGTTCCCGGATGCAGGCATTGACGTCAGCGCGCTGAGCTACGGCCGCGACACTGATCCCAATATCGATCACAACGAGAGCAACGAAGGCGCGAATGCACCGCTTGGCAGGAGAAACGCCGGGACGGACAAGAAGGAGTTCAAACCCGTGCCACCGGGCTCCTATACCTCCGCAGCCATCATCCTGCTGTCCGACGGCCAGCGCACGGTCGGCCCCGATCCGCTCGACGCCGCCAATATGGCCGCCGAGCGCGGCGTGCGCGTTTACACGGTAGGCGTTGGCACGGTCGAGGGCGAGACCATCGGCATAGAAGGCTGGTCGATGCGCGTGCGCCTCGACGAGGAAACGCTCAAGACAGTGGCCAAAAAAACGGAGGGCGAATACTTCTACGCGGGCAGCGCGGTCGATCTGAAGAAGATCTACCAGTCGCTCAACTCGCGCTTCGTGCTGCAGACGAAGGAAATGGAGATCACCGCCTTCTTCTCCGCGGCGGCGGCGCTGTTGTCCGTGTTGTCGGCGGTGCTGGGAACGTTGTGGTTCAGCCGGATCGTGTAACTGAGCGCGCCGACGCATGCAGCGTGGGGCGATCTGAAAGTTGGTGCTTCTGACTCTCGATCAACGTGCTGCGGTGACTTGCTTGGACAAAAGAGGGTTTTGTGAAGCATCCGGCGTTTCTTCTGGCTCTGGGGCATAGCCGTTTTTTTCCCAGAAGCTCTGTGCGTCGCGCGCGACACGGGCAATGATTCTGACGCAGGTCCTGTCGGCGGCAAGGACTTCTGCATGTTTGATGAGCTTTGTTCCCAGCCCTTTCTTCTGCATAACGGGGATTACTGCGAGGCGACGTATGGCTGCTGTATTCCTGTCTTCGAGAATATCCAGACGTAACACGCCCGCTGCGATTGCACCTGTGTATAGCAATAAGGGGTAATGATTGGGCAGGCGATCGTCGGGATGAGATTCGTCGTAGTCGGAACGTCCCCGCGCTTCCCAAAGGACAGCACGTCGAATCGCATGAAAGGCGATCCATTCATCTGGTGTGCTCACGGGCACGATGGAGATTGCTGCGTTCTGTGCAGATGCGGTGTCGGACATCTACAAAGAGCCCATCAATTGCTGATGTTCTTCGCGCGTCAGCACGCGGGGAATCGTCATGGGCGTTCCCTTGGCCACATCGAAAAATGGAGTCGTCTTGTAGCCGCCTGTAAAGCGCGCGAGCAGCACGCCGGGCATGAAGCGCAGCATCGTGGCGATGGTGCTTAGCGCATGCGCGTCGACTTTTCTCTTGGCCGACTTGGTCATCACCCACATCGTCGTCGGGCCGAAAGAAGCGTCGAGAGGTTGCCCCGCTGCGTCCAGACAGTCATGGGTCAGTCCGACAAATGACATGCGCAAGTCTGGCGGCGTATTGCCGATGGGGGTGTTGCAGCAGCTCGCATACCAGCGCAGCAATCCCTTGTTCGTGAGGCGCATGCAGGCGAGAGCTTCCGTCCCCTGTGTGAAAGTGACGTTGCCCGGCCGCGTTGCGATCACGTCGGTGCCGCCCGCTTCGTCCAGCGTCTCCGCGCTGCTGCCCAGGAAGTGTGCGAAGGCCTGGCAGTCCTTGCAATAACACGTCCCGCGTGCGACTCGTTCAGGATGGCTGACATGGCCCTTCAGTGTGCCGCAGCGGCATTGCAGTGGATGCGTGTTCATCGCTCGCTTCTCCTTTTTTCCGTAGCAATCATTTTCAAGCGGATATTTGATCCGGGTGTCCGGCGCCTATTTCGCCGGTTTGAGGTGCCGTTCGAAAAACGCGGCAACCTGTTTCCTTGCGTCGGCCCAGGCTGCAGCATCGCCTCCTGTTGTTGCTCCCTTGCCCGTCGGCGAATTGGCGTTGTTGCGCCGGGCGTCGTAGCGCACGGGGTTGGCGCTGTCGAAGGCGTGAAAGGCACCGGGGTAGATGATGATGTCCATGGCATGGCCCGCGGCGCGACTGGTTTCCACCAGTTGGCGGCAGGGCTCGGCGGGCGTCCAGTCGTCCTTCTCGCCGGCCAGCACAAGTATCGGGTTCAAGGGTTTGTAGGTGCCGACATAACCCGTGATCGGCCCGGTCTTGCCGTTCTCCCGTTTCGCCGCCCAGCTGCCATACGGCGAGGCGCAGTTCGGGTAGAAGGCAATTGCCGCGGTGAATCCGTCCTGCTTGGCATCCTTGACCGCCGGGTTGTCGCGAACGAGGGCCGTCATAGTGGCCAGTGTCGTCCAGCCACCGTGCGAGCCCCCCATGAGGCCCACGTGTTTGCCGTCGACGTAGGGCCGGGTGCGTAGAAACTTGAGAGCGGCCATTGCATCGCCGTCGCGCATATAGCCGCTGGCGACAGCCGACTCACTGCCGGGAATGATGCACACGCCGTCAGGCAGGCCACGTGGCGTGAAGCTATCAGGAATGACTACGACATAGCCTTGCGCCACTAGCTCCTTGCCCCAGCGCATCGGCGCGCCGCCGGAGCGCGGACCCAGCCCGCTGCAGTCGTGCACGATCACGACCGCCGGAAACGGCCCTGCGCCATCGGGCTTCAGCAGCGTCGCGGGAATCACGGTATCCGAGCCGAGCGACTGAAAGCTGATGGTCTCGGGCTCCGTGCTCATCGCGGGGAGTGCCACGCCTGACAGTGCGATCAACAACAAGCGGCAAGCAGGTGACATGTCGACTCCGGGGTGAAAACCAGTGCAGATTATTGCTGGGGCTGTTTGTGATCCAGGTTCAACGCCTTGCGCTGTGCCCGCGACAGCTTGCTGATGGCGTTTTCATGGGACCACTGGATCAGCTCGACGAGATAGTCCGCCGGAAAGCTCGCCACGTCCACAATCGTCACCCAGCGAAAGCGGCCCATGTAGCGCGCAGGCTTCACGCCCGGCACATCCGTCAGTTCCACGAAGCGCTCAGGCGTCACGCGAAAACTGAAGCGCCATTGCTCGGGCTCGCTGGTTTTGAAGTAAGCGAAGGTTTTGTTGCCCACGGCGTAGACGAGGACGTTCGATGGCGGCGCCACGAGCCTTTCCGTTGCACCCGCAAGGCTTCGGCAGAAGTCCTTCAACTGCTCGATGTTCATGGCCGCGAGTAAGGCGGAACCTCGTCTGGAATATTCGGCGGTTCCGCCAGCCGCCGAAAGGCGGCATTGCCTGTCGAGCGCTTTGGCCCCGACCCGGCGGAACCTCCAGGGAGTTCCGTCCTACCCATATTGCGATGGCATTTCATCGTTCCAGCAGTTCCGGCCGCGTGATCAACAAACCTTCATACACTTTCAGCGCCGCATACGCATCGTTGGCAGCATAGAGCAATTGCGCAGGAGATAACTCGCGCAGCGACCAGTTGGTGGTCGTGATCGACTTCGACTTGCGGAAGTTCTGGTTGAGCACCAGCCCGATGGCCGCACGCACGCCCATGTCGCCGCTGTAGCCATCCTTGCGGAAGGCTGTGTCCAGATCGAGCACGGCATTGAGACCCGTACCGAACTTGGCGCGGATCTGGCTGTGATCCGACTTCAGGCCGAAGCCGACCTTGAGTACGTCCTTCGATTGCAGCAGCTCGACCAGGAAGGGACGGGCTGCCTCGTGATGCACCTGGAATATGAAAGCCTTGTTGGTAATCGCGAACTGCACGACGTGCGGCCCCTTGCTGACATCGCCGACGTTGAAGGTTGGTTTCGATTCCGTATCGAAACCCGCGACACCTGCTGCCTTGATCTCGGCGGTAGCTGTGGTGAATTCTTCCTGTGTGGCGGGGACGACGACGTGCTCGAGTGTGAGACCGGGGAAGGGCTCCAGCAGGGCGGTGGCTTCTTTTGAAGGGCCTTTCTTTTTCATCTTGTGTTCAGTCTTGTGAGTTCGGAAAGCCGATTCTGTACGTAGGTTGGATTCGGAGCGAAGCGACAACCCGATGCCAGAAATTGGCAAGTGCAAGGATAGCTCTGAAACGAATTCCTTCAGGTCCTTATCGCTGCGGATATGGAACATCCGCTTACCCCGACTCGTGCAGGTCTCGACTATCTTGGGGCGCACGTATTTCGGAAAGCGCCAGATGATCTTCAACAGCTTCGGGATGATGAGGATTTCCGGGCAACGCTCTGGCAACTCGGGACGCGAGCGAAACAGATAGGGCAGATTCCTGCGGAACGCACGCCAGAAACATCGACTCCGTGGGTAGTCGAGGAAGATGACAGTATCGGCTGCGTTCAGGATGACATCAGAAACACCATCGACAATCCAGTCAGAGCCTTGAGCGATTGCCCGCTCTTTGTCGGTTCTCTCCTGTTGCGGCGTGGGCTGCCATTTCGGTTGCCATACCACTTTGTCCAGACCGACGTAGAGGAGGTCAGTTTTCTCGGCAAGGAAGGCTGCCAGCGTTGTCTTGCCAGAGCCAGCATTTCCGGTGACAAGTATTCGCCGCATGAGTTATTCCGGTCGTCGTTGAACGACTGATTCTATCGCGGCACGCGCCGCGGTTACCTTTGCGTATGCAATTTGAGTGGAGCGTATGGCTGTGATGTTCCGACTTCGGTAGAAGCTGTGAGTCTTATTTGTCGATTTCGACCACGTGCGCCTGTATCTTGCCGTCTATGTCAGCTCGTCCAAACCGTTCAGCGATAGCCTCGGCCGCCACATCGGTGGCTTCGTCGAGACGCGTGCTGTCTCGCGCTTCGATCTCGTTGCGCAGTGGTGTTCCCTGGCAGTAGGCGACTGCGGGAATGCGTGCTGAGTCTGCCCGGCTGCGCGCCGTTATTGTGTCGATCCGGGGGCGCGTGACGAAGCCGCCCGCTGTGAGATCCTGTTCAATCGTGGCGTGGTGGTAATAACCGTGCGGTGTGCGCGCCATGAAGCGCGGTGGGTCGTGCGGAAACATCGTCGCAAGCGCATGCGTGACCGTGTCTGCAAATTCGTTTTCTTCGATGCGATCCCACGTGTTGAAAATGAAAACGCCGCCGCGTCTGAGCACGCGATGGGTCTCGGCAAAGGCTTGTGATTTGTCAGGAAAGAACATCACGCCAAACTGGCACACGACAGCGTCGAAGCTTTCGTCTTCGAAGGGCAATTGCATGGCATCGGCCTGACGCCACTCCACGGCGCGTGGAGTGCCAATTGCGGCAGCCATTTCCAGCATGGGTTGATTTAGGTCTGTGGCGATAATGGAAACGCCTGTCGGTAGCGCTGATGCTAGTCGGCGCGTTACAACGCCCGTGCCTGCAGCGACTTCCAGCACGTTCGTGAGCGAGTGCGTGGACAGGCGCATAGTCAGCCGCTCTGCCAGGTCTGCCGCATAGGGCTCGAAGATCAAGGGGACCATATAGGTCTCGTAGAGACCGGGAATGGATCCAGAGAAAACCTTGTCCTTGTCGGTCTGGCTCATGTCGGCTCCTCCGCTGCGGGTGAGGGGAAAGGCGAGCGCGTGACGGGTTACGGGGCGGGGGGCAGTGGTACCTGTTGTGCTTGCGGGGCAGGCTTCTTCCTGCCGAAAAAGGCCTGAGCCTCTCCCACCAGTCCGCGCCTGAACGCCATCACGCACACCACGAAGATCACGCCGATGATGACGCTGACCCAGGAGCCGACCTTGTCGGCAAGGTTGTCCTGCAGGGCGATGACGATGCCTGCGCCGAGGACGGGGCCGAGGAAGGTGCCGACGCCGCCGAGCAGGGTCATGAGGATGACTTCGCCGGACATGGACCAGTGCACGTCCGACAACGTGGCGAAGCCGAACACCAGAGTCTTGAGCGAGCCGGCCAGGCCCGCCAGCGAGGTCGACAATACGAAGGCGAGCAGCTTGTAGCGCGCGACGTCGTAGCCGAGCGAGATGGCACGGGGTTCGTTCTCGCGAATGGCGCGCAGGATCTGGCCGAAGGGCGAGTGCACGATGCGGCGGATGAGCAGGAAGACGGCGACGAAAAGGGCGAGGACGAAGTAGTACATCGTCGTATCGCTGGCCAGTGAGACCACGCCGAACAGATTTCCGCGCGGCACGCCTTGCAGGCCGTCTTCACCACCCGTGAGTTTGAGTTGCAGGCAGACGAAGTAGAGCATCTGCGCGAGGGCCAGCGTGATCATGGCGAAGTAGATGCCTTGGCGGCGGATGGCCATGGCGCCGACGACGAGGCCCGAGACGGCAGCGAAGGCCATGCCGGCGAGGATGGCAACTTCCGGCGTGAGATGGAGGTTCTTGACGAGGTAGCCCGTGGCGTAGGCGGCGGAGCCGAAGTAGGCGGCGTGGCCGAAGGACAGCAGGCCGGTGTAGCCGAGCAGGAGATTGAAGGCACTGGCGAAGATGGCGAAGCACAGCAGCTTCATGACGAAGACGGGGTAGAGGCCGAGCAAGGGCGCGAGGAGCGCGACTGCGAGGAGCGCGATGTAGAAGATGGTGGTGGCGCGTCCGTTCATCTTTACGTCTCCTTCCCGAACAGGCCTGCCGGGCGCAGCACCAGCACGATGGCCATGATGACGAAGACGACGATGTTGGAGGCCTCCGGATAGACGACACGCGTGAGGCCTTCGATGAGGCCGAGGACGAGGCCCGTAAGCACCGAGCCGAGGATGGAGCCCATGCCGCCGATGACGACGACGGCGAAGACGACGATGATGATGTTGGAGCCCATCAACGGCGTGACCTGGATGACGGGGGCGGCAAGCACGCCGGCGAGCGCGGCGAGCGCGGCACCGGCGCCAT
>DATIDV010000029.1:0-218732 GCA_035456105.1 Rhodocyclaceae bacterium
ACCCACATTTCGTCGTTCCCGCGAAAGCGGGAACCCGGCGGCTTCACAGAGAGATCAACGCCGCTGGATTCCCGCGTTCGCGGGAATGACCGAATGTGGTAACGGCGCGCTCTATGGCGAATACCGCACGTCGTGCGCCCCGCAATACTTCATTGCTCGTCGGTCAGGCGCATGACCACGCGCCCTTCGATCTGATCCTTGCGCATGCGGTCGAAAATCGCGTTGATATTCTCCAGCCTGTCTTCGCTGAATACCGTGTGCACCTTGCCTTCCCCAGCGAAGTCGAGGGCTTCCTGCAGATCCTTGCGCGTACCGACAATGGAGCCGCGCACGGTCTTGGCATTCAGCACGACATCAAAGATGGGCAGTGCGAAATCGCCGGGCGGCAGGCCAACCATCGCCATGGTGCCTCGCTTGTGAAGCATCCCCAGCGCCTGACTGAAGGCGCTGCGTGAGACCGCGGTGACGAGGATGCCATGCGCGCCGCCGATGGCTTTCTGCATCGCTTGCACCGGGTCTTCCGCTTTGGCGTTCACGGTCAGGTCGGCGCCAAGCTTCCGGGCGAGATTCAGCTTTTCATCATCGATATCGACGGCTGCCACATGAAAGCCCATGGCTTTGGCATATTGGACGGCGAGGTGGCCCAAGCCGCCGATGCCGGAGATCGCCACCCAGTCGCCGGGTTTGCAATCGAGAACCTTGAGGCCCTTGTAGACCGTGACGCCCGCACAGAGAACGGGAGCGATCTCCGAGAAACCCACGTTCTTCGGCAGGAAGCCGACGTATCCGGGGTCGGCCAATACGTATTCCGCATAGCCGCCGTTAACCGTGTAGCCGGTCATCTGCTGCTGGTCGCACAATGTTTCCCAGCCGGTGATGCAATGCTCGCAATGGCCGCAGGCTGTGTGCAGCCACGGTACGCCGACGCGGTCTCCCTCCTTCACGTGTTTCACGCCCGCACCGACGGCGGCGACATGACCCACACCCTCATGTCCCGGAATGAAAGGCGGACTCGGTTTGACCGGCCAGTCGCCATTGGCCGCATGCAGATCCGTGTGGCATACGCCAGAGGCGGCTACCTTGACGAGAACTTGTCCCGGAGTCACCTCGGGAACGGGGACTTCTTCTATTTGGAGCGGCTTGCCGAATTCGCGAACAACTGCTGCTTTCATGGTGCGCATGACTACCTCCATTCATGGAAGGAGAGCGGCCCCGTGTCTCATGAACAGGCCGGGCAGAGGCCGATCAGTTATGCCCAGAGGGCGGTTGAGAGACTCTAAGCATAGGAGACGGGCTGCCGCTCGACAGGCGGGTGCGGCGCCTATCGCGTGCTTTCATGATCATTGTCATATTGCCGTGTGAATATTTCGCGATGGGCGCTGCGGAGTTGGTTCGCTGAGTCCGCGCATGGAAGCAGGCATGGCCCGCTCCTATCGAGACAGGTGTGTCCCGATAATCGAATAGGTCTCGAACTCTGCATTCCCCAGCATGGGCGTCGTGAAGAAATCAGCCTCGGCCTGCTGCGTCAGGATGGCGCGTACGGCACGTGCCACGAAACCGTGGGCGACGAGCAATACGGTCTCTCCGGGCTGCTGTGTGGCCAGCAACTGCAAGCCCACCTGCACGCGCTGGAATGTCTCGCGCATGGTCTCGCCGCCCGGTGGCGCGTCGTCCCATTGCTGGGCGATCTTGCGACGCCAGATTTCGGCGTACTGCGTTTCGAGCTCCTGCCGATTGAGTCCTTCGAAAACGCCGTAGTCGCGCTCGCGGAAGTCCTCCATCAACACCACTTTGAGTCCATGCGTTTTGGCGACGTACCCGGCCGTCTGCCGTGCCCGCAGCAGCGGCGACGCGATGATGCGTGTGATGCCTGCCGGTAGACGTTGCGCGAGCAGTTCGGCCTGGGCGCAGCCTTCCTCGTCGAGCGGCAGATCGGTACTGCCCTGAAAGCGTTGCTGCTTGTTGAATGCAGTCTGCCCGTGGCGGGCGACGTACAGCGTGGTGGCTGGCATGCGACGAAAACTCCGGGTTGGTTCTGGTTTCCTGATGCTTCCCGAGCAGTAAAGCGCATTTCGCGTTCGTCTGCACGCGGTGCGCAAATCCGTGCAGGCTCAAGGAGCGCTGCACGTTTTTCAACATCGGCTTGCTGGCACGTGTGGTCGATGTCGCGACGCGACGGGCTTCAGGCGCGGCGGCGTGGCTGGCCCGGAAAGTGCAAATACTTTTGTGAAGGCATCTTGCAAACAACACTTTTTCCCGGGACATCTCCAGATGAGTCAATCCACCTACCGCACGTTGGGCAAGTCCGGCTTGCGCGTGTCACCGATCGGCCTTGGTGCCAACAACTTCGGCGGGCGCATCGATGCGGAAGCTTCGCGCAAGGTCATCGACGCGGCTATCGAGCACGGCATCAACTTCTTCGACACGGCCGATGTGTACGGCAACAAGGGCGGCTCGGAAAGCATCATCGGCGAGGTGCTTGGCACGCGCCGCAAGGATGTAATCATCGCCACCAAGTTCGGCAACGTCATCGACGAAGCAAAGGGTCTCAAGGGGGCTTCGCGGCAGTACATCGTCAGTGCGGTAGAGGCTAGCCTCAAGCGACTCAAGACTGACTGGATCGATCTCTATCAGCTGCACTTGCCTGACGCGGCAACGCCTATCGAAGAGACGCTGCGCGCGCTTGATGACCTCGTGCGCAGCGGCAAGGTGCGCTACATCGGTGCGTCGAATCTTCCTGCATGGCAGGTCGTCGAAGCGCAGTTCATCGCACGCGAACTCGGTACGCACCGCTTCGTGTCGAGCCAGGACGAATACAGCCTGCTCAAGCGTGATGCTGAAAAAGAGCTGATTCCCGCTTTGAATGCTTATGGCATTGGCTTGCTGCCGTTCTTTCCGCTTGCCAATGGCCTGCTCACCGGCAAGTACAAGCGCGGCGAGGCGATACCTGCCGGTACGCGCCTGGCGGGCAACAGCGCGCGCGCCGACCGACTCCTGTCCGAGAATAATCTGCGCATTGTCGAACGACTGACTAGCTTCGCGCAGGAGCGTGGCCACAGCCTGCTTGATCTCGCCTTCAGCTGGCTGCTGGCCAACCCGACTGTGAGCAGCGTGATCGCCGGCGCCACCAAGCCCGAGCAGATCGCACAGAACGTCAAGGCAGGTTCTTGGCTGTTGAGTGCGACCGAGCTGGAGGAAATCGACCGTATCGCGGGCGCGACACCTTGAATGCCGTCATCCCGGCGAAGGCCGGGATCCAGAACAATCGGAGAATCACATGAGTCAGAACCAGAAACGCCAGATCAAACTTGGCGCCTTCGTACCCAATACCGGTCATCACGTCGCTGCATGGCGCCACGAGGGCGCTAACGCCAATGGCGGTCACGACTTCCAGCACTACAAGGAGATCGCGCTGGCTGCGGAGGCGGCAAAGTTCGACATGCTGTTCCTCGCCGACAGCGCAGCCGTGTGGGGCGGTGGCCAGGATGAAGAGACGCTGTCGCTGTCTGCACGCGGTGCGGCTTTCGAACCGCTCACCTTGCTGTCCGCGCTGTCAGCCGTGACAACCCATATCGGTCTTACTGCCACGGTGACGACGACCTACAACGAGCCGTATCACCTAGCGCGCAAGTTCGCTTCGCTCGACCATCTCTCGGGCGGACGTTCGGGCTGGAATCTGGTGACCTCCGCCAATCAGGCAGAAGCGCAGAACTTCGGCCTTGATGAACACGTCGCGCACGCTAACCGCTACGAGCGTGCCGAGGAGTTCATCGACGTCGTGACCGGCCTGTGGGACAGCTGGGAGGATGATGCCTTCATACGCGACAAGGAGTCCGGGCGTTTCTTTCATCCTGAGAAACTGCACACCCTGCACCACAAGGGCAAGCACTTCAAGGTGCGCGGTCCGCTGAATGTCGCACGCCCCGTGCAGGGCCACCCGGTCAAGGTGCAGGCGGGCTCGTCCGATCCGGGCAAGGAACTCGCCGCGCGCACGGCAGAAGTGATCTTCACCGCACACCAGACGACGGCCGATGCGCAGGCCTTCTATGCCGACGTCAAAGGTCGTCTGGCGAAGTACGGCCGCCACCCTGACGAGCTCAAGATCATGCCGGGCATCTTCCCCGTCGTCGGGCGCACGCAGGACGAGGCGGAGGAGAAGTTCGAGAGCATCCAGAAACTGGTGCACCCGGCAGTCGGCCTGTCACTGCTTTCCTCCATGATCGGCGGCTTCGATCTTTCGGGTTACGACGTGGACGGTCCGCTGCCCGAGCTGCCCCCTTCGAACGGCGGCAAGAGTCGTCAGGCACTACTGTTCGATCTCGCACGCCGCGAGAACCTGACGATCCGTCAGCTCTATCTGCGCATCGCCGGTGCGCGTGGTCACAAGCAGATCGTCGGCACGCCGCAGAGCATTGCTGACTTGCTCGAAGAGTGGTTCACGCAAGGCGGTGCGGACGGCTTCAACATCATGCCGCCGCTGCTGCCATCGAGCCTCACCGATTTCATCGAGCTGGTCATCCCCGAGCTGCGCCGCCGTGGCCTGTTCCGCACCGAGTACGAAGGCAGGACGCTGCGCGAGAATCTGGGCCTTGCACGCCCGGCAAATCGCTACACGCTGAAGCAACGCGAAGTGGTCGCAGCATGAGTGACGCAGCGGTGGTGATCAGTGCCGAGCAGGCCCTGGGCGAAGAGCGCTTCATTCTCGATGTGCGTGACCATGCCAGCTATCTCGAAGGCCACGCGCCGGGTGCGGTGCATCTCGATATCCGCGTCTGGGAGGCCGCCGGCAAGGCGGCCGACACGGATTTCGCCAATACGGGCTTCTGGTCCAAACGCATTGGCGAGCTGGGCATTGATGCCACAACGCGTGTTGCCGTGCATGACGCGGGCAAACAGACAGAGGCGGCACGCGTGTGGTTCATCCTGCAGCTCTTCGGTGTGCAGGCAGCGATTCTCGATGGTGGTTGGCCTGCCTTGCAGCAGGTCTTGCAGGGCAGGGTGGAGACTGAACACATCCCCGTAACGAAGCGCCTCTTCGAGGCTTACGGACAGCGGCCCGGTGTGGGTGTATTCACGCGCCACAGCTTGCGCAATGCACTGGAACGCCACGAGGTGACAATCTTCGATGCGCGCACTGCGGCCGAACATAGCGGCGAGGACAGCCGCGGCAACGCACGTAGCGGCCATCTGCCGGGTGCCGCGAATATCTCGCACACCGATCTGCTCAATGGTGATGGCAAGCTGAAACCGGTCGAGACCTTGCGCAAATTGCTGGCTGATGCCGGCTTGCAAGCGGGTCAGACCATCGTCACCCATTGCCAGGGTGGCGGTCGCGCCGCGCTGGCGGCTGCAGCCGCCGTGCACGCGGGTTTTGGCAATGTGCATGCCTACTACCTGAGCTTCGGTGATTGGGCGGCTGACGAGAATTGCCCTATCGTTCGTTGATAGGCAGCACTACTCCGGGCACGACAAAAATGCATTGGTCATCCCGGACTTTGCCGGGATGACGCATCAGCTTTGATGCTTCAATTCAAATGGCTCTTGCGCCATAGTCTGCTTTTGCGATCCCGCTTCGTCACAGGACTGATATGAGCCAAGCCGCCCCCAATCGCATTGCCCTGCTCAACCCCGGAGAGATGGGGGCCGCCGTCGGTGCGGTACTCAAGACGCGTGGTTTTGACGTGGTGTGGGCCTCCGCCGGGCGCAGCGCGGCGACGCGGCAACGTGCGCAACAGGCTGGCTTGCGCGATGCAGGCAGCACGGCCGATGCCTTGCGCGGTGCCGATCTTGCCCTGTCCATCGTGCCGCCGCATGCCGCACTCGATCTCGCGCGCCAGGTTGCGGCGCTGGGCTTCAAGGCGACCTATCTGGACGCTAATGCCATCTCGCCGGAAACCGCGCGCGAGGTCGGCCGCATTGTCGCAGCGGCTGGTGCGCACTTCGTCGACGGCGGCATCATCGGCGGGCCGCCACAGCAGGGCAGCGTCACACGCCTTTATCTGGCCGGCGAATCTGCGCAGAGCCTGGCTGCGGCGTTCGATACGGATTCACTGCAGGTGCGTGCGCTGGAGGGCGCCATCGGTGCCGCCTCGGCACTCAAGGTCGCCTACGCGGCATGGAGCAAGGGCAGCATCGCGCTGCTCGCCGCGATACGGAGCTTCGCGCAAGCAGAGGGCGTCGAAAGCGCCTTGCTGGATGAATGGCAGCGCTCGCAACCCGGCATTGCCGAGCGCTCGGCAGCCGTGGCTGGCAGCGCGCGCAAGGCCTGGCGCTGGGTAGCAGAGATGGAAGAGATTGCCGCATCGCTTGTTGCGCACGGTTTGCCTGCCGGCTTTCACGCAGGTGCAGCGGACATCTACGCGCGCCTGGGCGAATTCAAGGACGTAGCCAGCGCGCCAGATATCGTCACGGTTCTCGACGCCATTACGGGCCATACGGGCGAGTAGCTTCCCGCTTCGGCAATTGGACAATTGCCTCACTATTTGTTGCGTAGAGTTTGTGACATCTATGTAGTAAGCTCTTCATAAATGAAAAGCCTGCTACTGATTCTCTCCCTGCCGACTGAAAACGCCACGGCACGCATGCGCGCTTGGCGTGCTCTCAAGGCTTGTGGCGCGGCTGTGTTGCGCGACGGTGTCTATGTACTGCCGACGCGCGACGATTGTTGCGATTCACTCGCAGGCATCGCCGACGATGTACGCGCCAATGGCGGCACGGCTTATCTGCTGGATGCGAATCTGGAAGAGGGCGTCGACGTTGCTACGCTGTTTGATCGCAGCGCGGATTTCGCCAGCCTGCTGGCGGAGATACGCCAGTGCCACGACGAGCTGAATGCAGCCTCCGCAGCGGAGTCGCTCAAACGTGCGCGCAAGTTGCGCAAGGCCTTTGCGCAGCTTGCCGCTATCGATTTCTTCCCGGGCGAAGCCCAGCGTCAGACCGATGCCGCGCTGGAGGCGCTAGGGGCCGCCATCGTCGAGCAGCTTTCCCCCGACGAGCCACGCGCCATCGATGGGCGCATCGAAAGCCTCGCTGTTGCCGACTTCCAGCGCAGGCTGTGGGCGACCCGCGCGCGCCCATGGGTGGATCGCCTCGCCTGCGCCTGGCTGATTTGCCGCTTTATCGACACGCGCGCGCGCTTCCTGTGGCTGGCTTCGCCTGCAGATTGCCCGGCCGAGGCCCTTGGTTTCGATTTCGATGGCGCACGCTTCACCCACATCGATGGCAAGGTGACTTTCGAGACACTGGTCGCCAGCTTCGGCCTTGAAACAGCAGCTATCCGGCGCGTTGCCGCCATCGTGCATTTTCTAGATGCCGGTGGCATCGAACCCGCCGATGCGGCCGGCGTCGAGCGCGTGATGCGCGGCCTGCAGGCAGTCACACCGGACGACGACGCACTACTCAATCTCGCATGCGGCATCTTCGATGGCCTGCATGCCGCCTTTCTCAAGGAATCAGGATCATGAGCAATACCGGCATTGACGTCGCACCCGGCACGGGGCCCGCTGCTACGGCGGGCACACCCTCAGTCAGCTTCTGGCAAGCCTTCCTGTTCTGGCTCAAGCTCGGCTTCATCAGCTTCGGCGGTCCGGCCGGACAGATATCCATCATGCATCAGGAACTCGTCGAGAACCGGCGCTGGATTTCCGAAAAGCGCTTCCTGCACGCGCTCAACTACTGCATGGTGCTGCCCGGCCCCGAGGCGCAGCAGCTCGCTACCTACATCGGCTGGCTGATGCATCGCACCTGGGGCGGCATCGTCGCGGGTGGTCTGTTCGTGTTGCCCTCGTTGCTGATCCTCATCGCGCTGTCGTGGATCTACATCGCCTTCGGCCACGTGTCTCTGGTAGCGGGCTTGTTCTACGGCATCAAGCCGGCGGTGACGGCCATCGTGCTGCAGGCAGCGCATCGCATCGGCGGGCGCGCACTGAAGAACAAGGTGCTGTGGGCGATCGCGGCGGCGGCCTTCATCGCCATCTTTGCGCTCAATCTGCCGTTCCCTCTCATCGTGCTTGGCGCTGCCCTGATCGGCTACGTCGGTGGCCGCATTGCGCCGGATATCTTCAAGACCGGCGGCGGTCATGGCAAGGCCGACAAATCCTTTGGCCCTGCCATCATCGACGACGACACCCCGACGCCCGAGCACGCGCGCTTCAGCTGGGCACGTCTGCTGCGCATTGCCGTGGTGGGCGTCGTGCTGTGGCTGGTGCCGATGGCGTTGCTGACGCTCAGCTACGGCTGGCCACACACCTTCACGCAGCTCGGCTGGTTCTTCACCAAGGCGGCGTTGCTGACCTTCGGCGGCGCCTACGCGGTGTTGCCTTACGTGTATCAGGGGGCGGTGTCGCACTACGGCTGGCTCACGCCGACGCAGATGATCGACGGCCTCGCGCTCGGCGAGACCACGCCGGGCCCGCTGATCATGGTGGTGGCCTTCGTCGGTTTCGTCGGCGGCTACCAGAGCCCGCAATTGCAGACGCTGTTCGGCGCGGAGCATCTGTTCCTCGCCGGAGCCGCTGCTGCGACGCTGGTGACCTGGTTCACTTTCCTCCCGTCCTTCGTCTTCATCTTCGCCGGAGGCCCGCTGATCGAGACGACGCACAACGACCTGAAGTTCACCGCGCCGCTGACCGCGATTACGGCCGCCGTCGTCGGCGTGATTCTCAATCTCGCGCTGTTCTTCGGTTATCACGTGTTGTGGCCGAAAGGTTTTGCGGGCGGCTTCGACTGGGTGTCGGCACTGATCGCACTAGCGGCGGCGATTGCGCTGTTCCGCTTCAAGCGCAATGTCATACACGTGATCGCCGCCTGCGCTTTGCTGGGGCTGGTCATCAGCTATCTGCGCTAGCCTCGTGTTTCTGCATTAGCGGAGGCAATTCAAAAAAAGTCGTCGTTCCGGCGAAGGCCGGAATCCAGTTCGTACGCGTGGCACAGGATCCCGGCCTTCGCCGGGATGACGATAGGTTGGTGACGTCGGAGATCACTGCTGCGCATTGAGCAGAAGAGGGGAGATGTGTTGCACATCAGACAGTCTTGTCTCTGAATTAACCCGCCGCGTGCGGGTTTTTTCATGGCATGGAGCTTGCGAACCGGAGAGTTCTACCGCCAATGCCAGGCAAGGAAATCATCGCCATGTCACACGCCACCCTGAGTCGCAATACGCTCGACGTTCGCCCGCTTACGCCGGTGATCGGTGCCGAGATAAGCGGGCTGGATTTACGTGAGCCGCTGACGGCTGCAACGCTGGCTGAAATAAAGACCGCCTTGAACCAATGGCGTGTGCTGTTCTTTCGCGATCAGCAGATCAGCGACGAACAGCAGCTCGCCTTCGGCCGCGCCTTCGGGCCACTGACACCCGCGCACCCTATCTCCGAAGGGCTCGATACGCATCCGGAAATCTGGGAGCGCAAGGCGGCGGACTACAAGACGCGCCATCGTGGCGACCGCGCCGTGCCCAGCGCGACACCCCCGCGCGACTACAAGGGCTGGCATATCGACATCACCTTTGTGGCGAATCCCAACAGCTATTCCATCCTGCGCGGCGTGGAGATTCCCGCCTACGGTGGCGACACGCTGTTCAGCAATCTGGTACTCGCTTACGAAGGCCTGTCGGAGCCGATCAGGAAACTGATCGATCCGCTGCAGGCCGTGCATCGCACCAGCAGCTACGACGTGGCAGGAGGCAAGACCAAAGTCCGCAAAGATGGACGCGCCACCGGACCTTTCGCAGCCGTGCATCCGCTGGTCCGTATTCATCCGGTCACCGGCGAGAAAGTGCTGTTCGTGAATCCGGGCACCACGAGCCACATCGTCGGACTCAAGGAGCCCGAGAGTCAGGGCATTCTCGACATTCTCATCAACGAAGTGACGCGCCCGGAATACCAGGTGCGCTTTCACTGGTCACCGCACGCGATTGCCTTGTGGGACAACCAGGCGGTTGCCCACGCTGGCCCCATCGACTACGCACACTTCGATCTGCCACGTGTCGTGCGTCGCATCACCGTGGCGGGCGATCTCACAACGGGGCCGGACGGCTTCCGCTCCTACTCGCTGGAAGGCGAACTCTTCAACACTCTCGGCTAGAGAGCACTCACAAGGATAAAAACATGGGTCTGCAACTGGAAGGCAAGCGCGCAATCGTCACCGGCGGAAGTCGGGGCATCGGCAGGGTCATCGCACGCGAACTGGCGCGCGAAGGGGCGGATGTGGTCATCGCCGCGCGGGGGCGCGAAACGCTTGAGGCCACCGCCAGTGAGTTGTCGCGCGAGACCGGCCGCAAGGTCGTTACCGTCGTATTTGACGCAACGAGCAAGGACTCCGCCGACGCACTGGTCGCGCATGCCATCGAAGCCCTTGGCGGCGTCGACATCCTCGTCAACGCGGCGGCATTGCCGGGTGGTTTGTCGACCGCGACACAGCTCAGCGACATCGACGATCAACTCGCGCTGGAAGACATCAATATCAAGGTGCTCGGCTATGTGCGCACCGCTCGCGCCATCGCCCCGCACCTCGTCAAACAGGGCTGGGGCCGCATCATCAATATTGGCGGTCTGGCGCTGTACAAGACCGGGCGGACGGTTGCCTCGCTGCGTAACGTGGGTGTCGCCGCGATCACCAAGAACCTTGCCGATGAACTCGGGCCAAAGGGTGTGAACGTCGTCGCCGTGCACCCCGGAGCGACGCGCACCGAACGCACTGACGAAGCAGCTGCGCAGCGCGCGGCGGAAGGCAACACCATCGGCCGCATCGTCGAGTCGGAAGAGATCGCCTACCTCGTCGCCTTCCTGGCTTCACCGAAGAGTGCCGCCATCAATGGCGCAGCGATTCCGGCCGGTGGCGGGTTGCCAGGTACGATCAATTACTGATGCCGGAGTGCGGCCGCACTCAAGCCGTACGCCCCCGGTTCGAGCCGGGGCCGGCTCTGAGCGTGGCGAAGTCGAAGGGCGCGATCCGGGTTCATGCTTCGACCCTTCGACAAGGCTCAGGACAGGCTTCGTTACGCTGTGCTGCACTACGCTCGGCACGAACGGTCTATTGTTAAGACGCAGGCTCACCCAATCCCGTCATTCCCGCGAAGGCGGGAATCCAGCGGCGTTGGTTTGAACTCCCTGCTCACGGAGCAAATCGAAACTCGTGGCCGTTGTTTTGAGTGCGGACGAGAAACGACTTGATGCCCACCGATCGCTCAATCAACTGCAACGCCGCTGGATTCCCGCGAGTCTTCCAAAACTCGCGGGAATGACGGCAAGAAAAACTTCAAACACGAGAGAACCCACCATGCAATACCAACGCTTCGGCAACACCGGCCTCAAAGTCTCCCGTCTGACACTGGGCACCATGACATTCGGTTTCCAGACCGACGAAGAAGTCTCGCGGCTCATCCTCGACAAGGCCGCGCACGCCGGCGTCAACTTCCTCGATACTGCCGACGTCTATCCACTCGGCGGCGGTCTCGACAAAGTGGGGCGCACGGAAGAGATCGTCGGCCGCTGGCTCAAGGGCAAGCGCTCCGACTTCATCATCGCCACCAAGGGTCACGGCAAGGTTGGCCCCAATTCGTGGGATCAGGGCAACTCGCGCAAGCACCTGCTCGACGCCATCGACCAGTCGCTTGCACGCCTCGGCACCGACTACGTCGACCTCTATCAGCTGCACGCCGATGATCCCGACACACCGCTCGATGAGACTGTTGCCGCGCTCGACACCATCGTCACCTCCGGCCGCGCACGCTATGTCGGCGTCTCCAACTTCCTCGCTTACCGTCTCTCACGCCTCATCGGCCGCGCCGATGCGCTCAAGCTCGTGCGGCCCATCTCCGTCCAGCCGCGCTACAGCCTGCTGTTCCGCGAAATCGAGCGCGAGCTGTTGCCGCTGGCGCAGGAAGAAGGCCTCGGCGTGATTCCCTACAATCCGCTTGCAGGCGGCCTGCTCACCGGCAAACACAAACCCGGCTCGGCACCGACACCCGGCTCACGCTTCACCCTCGGCGCAGCCGCCGAGCGCTACCAGGATCGCTACTGGCACGAGCGCGAATTCAATACCGTCGAACAACTCAAGCAGATCACCGACAAGGCCGGCGTCTCGCTCATCACGACCTCGGTTGCATGGGTGTTGGCGAACCCTGCGATCAGCACAGTGTTGCTCGGCGCGAGCACGCCGGAACAGCTGGATGCGACCTTGGTGGCAACAGAGTTCAAACTGGATGCCGGGCTGAAGAAACAGCTGGACGATGTGACGAATGAATATCGTCGTGGGGATGCAGCGCGTTAAGAATCACTGACCTCACAATTCGTAATCCCGGCGAAGGCCGGGATCCAGCACCACGCGTCCAACTGGATCCCGGCCTTCGCCGGGATGACGATGCGTGGTGGTGTTTAGTACTTCCCCAGCACGCGAAACGACTGATCCGTTGCACGCGCCTGTTCGCTGCCCTTGCTCCAGCCCACCGCCTTGCGATAGCCACCCAGCAGGCCTGAGGCTTCGAGCGCTTCTTCGCTGACGCCATCCAGACCATCAGCATTCGGTGAGACATAGAGCGCGTCGACCGGGCAGTACAACTCGCACATGAAGCAGGTCTGGCAATCGGCCTGGCGCGCGATGCGTGGCGGGCTGTCCGGCACGGCTTCGAAGACGTTCACCGGGCAGGCGGGTACGCACAGATTGCAGGCGATGCAGCGTGTTTCGCTGACGAGTTCGATCATGCCGCCAGCTCTTCGGTTTTGGCCTGCGGCACTGGTGTTGTGGCTGGACGTGTGCTGACCCATACGTCGTCCAGCCCGCCACTGGTGAGCAGGTGATGCTGGCTGGTGTCGATGCCGGGGAAGTCCTCACGCTTGTGCATGCCGCGCGTCTCGGTGCGGGCCAGCGCGCTGCGATACATCCAGCGTGCCGTGGCCGTCATGGCGGCGGCTTCGCGCGCGATGATGGACGAGGCCAGATCTGTCGCGCGACTGCTGCGCAGCTGGCGCCATTGTGCGTCGAGCCGCGTGAGCGATTCGTTGAGGGTGTCGGCCGTGCGGAAGTAGTTGTGCTGGTACGGGAACACCTCGGCCTGCACAGCACGCACCTGTGCGCCCGCATCCACCTCGTGGGAGGTGTTGCCAGCGGGGCGGAGTGTTGCGCCACCCGCGTGGCGCAGCTTGCGTTCGCTGCCGGTCTTGCCTTGCTGACGTGCGTAGTCGGCGGCGCCGGAGCCTGCCCAGTACCCGGATGACATGGCCCAGGCAGCGTTGTGGCTGCCGCCGCCGGTGAAGCCGCCGCAGATCAGCTCGCGTGTGGCCGCGTCGCCTGCCGCATACAGACCGGCGACGGAGGTTGCACAAGTGTCGTTGACGATGCGCAGACCTCCCGTGCCGCGCACCGTGCCTTCGAGGCGCATGGTCACCGGGAAGCGCTGGCGGAAGGGATCGATGCCGAGGCGGTCGAAGGGCAGGAAGAAATTCGGCTGTGCGAGGCGCAACGAAGCGTGCAGCGACTCATCTGCCTGATCGAGTACGGCGAAGACCTTGCCATCGATCAGCGTCTTCGCAATCTTCGAGCGGTTGTGGCCACTGGCGCCTTCGATCACCGAGCCGTCTTCGCGCAGGAAGGTGGCGTAGCGATAGAAGGCGGTCTTCGTGACCGAAGAGAACTCCGGCGAGATGCCATAGGCACTCGAGAACTCCATGCTGGAAAGCTCGGCACCAACCTCGGCCGCCATCAGGTAACCATCGCCGGTCAGTACATTGCAGCCGAGTGCGCGTGACAGGAAGGCGCAGCCGCCCGTGGCGATGACGACTGCGCCCGCCCTGACTAGCCAGCGTTCGCCTTTCTGCCGGCTCACGCCTGCCGCACCGGCGACTGCGCCAGCTTCGTCGACGAGCAACTCGAGGGCAGGGCTGTGATCGAGAATGCGCACACCGGCCTGCTTCACGCGCTTACGCATCAGACGCATGTACTCGGGGCCCTGCAGCGAACCGCGACGGCGCTGGCCCTGATCGTCACTGGGGAAGGGGTAGCCCCATTGGTCGAGCTGGTGGATGTTGAACCAGGTCTGGTCGAGCACGCGGCTCATCCAGCCGCGGTCTGCGAGGTAGCCGCCGAGCTGTTCGCGACTGGCCATGGCCTCTTCGCGCAGGGCGGGTTCAGGTGGAATGAACCACACACCGTTGCCGGACGGTGCGGCCGCGCCAGATGTGCCGCAATAGCCCTTGTCGGCGAGCACCACGCGCGCACCATGCGCTGCGGCATTCACCGCCGCCCAGGTGCCGGCCGGGCCACCACCAATGATCAGTACGTCCGCGTCGTATTCGCAGGAACCGCTGTACACGACACTTTCCAGATTGCTATCGAAACTGCCCATGGACCACTCCCCGAAATGCGTGAGATCAGAAGCTCAGGGCGTTGCAAGGGTTGTGCCATCAGTGAAAAGGCATTTCATGACAGATGCGTCGAAGCGCCACGCTGCGTACTGGCAGTGGTTCGCGGCAGATGAGTACGTCTGTCGAGCGCAGGTGAAGATATGGCGAAGGTGCCGAGCAGGATTTGTGTGCTGGAGAACGTGCAGTCAACGCAACACAATGTGCAGCGAGGTGCACGGTTGTCGGCGGGAGCTGGCTCGCAATGAACGTAGGTCGGGTTAGCGCAGCGTAACCCGACAACGAGGAGAGGACATGTCAGGTTACGTTGCACTAACCCGACCTACGAGCTGCGTGAAGTGTCGGTGAGCATGCAGGGCAAAAAAAAGCGGGCCGTAGCCCGCGAAAATACATCCGTCTCCCCTGGCGGGGCGTGCGTTTTGTTTTGACTAGTTTGCTGAAGCGAGCGATCCCGGCTTGGCCGACACAAGGTGGTTCGCCGCGGCGAACTCTCCTACCTTGCGCCCCAGGTCAGCGCCTCCCTGGCCCACTGTTTCACGGGTATGTATGCCACCCCAGACTCGCCCGTTGTCGTTCTCCAGCGTGATGTCGGAAATCTTGCGGTAGCGCCGCGTAATGGCTCCCGCTGGGTAGGTCGCGCTGGCAGGGGGAATGACATCTGTGGCGAACACGGCTTGAAGGACGCGCTCCGCAGCACCAGCGAACACTGAGTGGCCTGATATGTAATTCGGGTGGTTTGGCGTGGTCAGCAAGGGCTCCCAGTCTGGATCGGCCTTGAGTGCCGGCACCCCCAGTTTGCCAGCCTCGCGGATCAGGGTGATTGGCCGTGCGCGTGGATACTTGAACTTGGCTGCCCAGCCCGCGATGTAAGCATCGGCCGTGGCGCCGTTGAGCAAGGCAAACAGACGCGCGTTATCGTGCAGACTGAATTTCTTGGCATCGCTGACCTGACGCGCGACGCCACTGAATATCACGTAGCTCGGCGCAGTCCAGAAGACGGCAACGGCGGTCTGGTCCGGCGTGCGCTCCTTGCTGTTTGCCGCACCCAGGCGCTTTACTTCCTCAAACTCGTCAGCGAACTGTTTGCTCGTGATCGCAAGCGGCGCGCCGGGATCAAACTGCAAAGGTGATCGGAGAAAGAAGGGGCGTACCTGCGCGAATTGCGGGTTTGCCGCGGGCAGAAACGCGGGCGCTGTAGGCTTCCACGTGGCCGGATCATTGTTCGCTACGTACTCGACCTTGCGATCGGAGCCATCATCCTTGCGTGCTTCGATATGTCGCGCGGCAACCTGCTGGCCGAGTGCGAGTCCCAGTGTCTTGCCCTCACCGTCGGGGATTTTCGCAAGGCTGCTGGACAGTGCTGCATCAAGTACGGATTTCTGCGAAGGGTAGAGCGCCAGCAGTACGCCGTGGGCAGCGGCTACCGCAGCAACTTCCGGCGAAGTACCTGTCGCGGCTTTTGTATCGACAAGATAGGGTTGGTAGCGACGGTCGACGGCGTTGACTGCATCATGTACCGCAAGATGCACGATAGCCAGGTTGCGTACGGAGAAGAGGCTGCCCGGTGGATTTTCGAGGACAGTCTTGATGGCTATCTGATTCCAGTCAGTTACTACATCGGCCTGCGATGCAGCAGGTACCAGCATTGCAGGCACTAGCAAGAATGCCAGAAAGCCGCGGCGCCAGAATGAGATTGATTGTTTTTGCATGACCAGTTCCACCTCGTTATGAAGTTGCCAAAGTCATCACTCCTTGCAGGAGGCGTGCCATGCCAGGCCACTTCATTTTTGTGTGGAATAAACAGCATTATTTTGCGGCTTCGCATCAGTGTGCTGCCTGATGTGCATATGCCATAAGCAAATTGCGTCTCGAGGTGCTGGAGATTCAGCGCGGCTGTCGTGTCTTGCGCAGGAGCGATGATCGAAATGTGGATTGCCGTTTCGTAGTTCATCACTGCGCGTCGCTGTGGCGAATCTCGCGGCGTAAAAGCCAAGCCCGTCATTAACTCATTTGCCCCTGCGCGCCTTGTCGAACTTGCGCCAGTATTCAAAGGGCTCTTCGTGCACCTCGATGTCCAGCTCGCCGACCTGTGCCTGCAGACGTTCCTGCACGTCGAGCACGGCCTTGTTGTAGATCAGCGGGCCGACTTCCTCGATGAAGAAACCAAGCAGCGCACCGGCGGTGATGTTGCCGATGGGCTCGTCCATGTTCTCGCGGAACCAGCGTTCGATGGAGGTGACGGCTTGGGCGCGGACTTCTTTGGAGATTTCGATGGTCATGGTGCGGCTCTCGCAGGTTGGATGAGCGTAGCGTAATCCGACGCAGGGAGCCTCACCACCATTTCAATACGCCGGATTACGCTCCACTCATCCAGCCTTAGCGGTCGTTGGCTTCAACAAGGCCATGGCATGCGTGTCGAAATACTCACCTTCGATCAGGAAAGCATTGCGGCGCAGGCCTTCGTGCTCGAAGCCGAAGCGTTCGTAGAGTCTCTTTGCGGGATTGTCGACGCGCACCGTTAGCTCCAGACGCGTCAGGCCCTTTGCCCATGCCTTGTCGATGGTGGCCTGCAGGAGCTTTGTGCCGATTCCCTTGCGACGAGCATGCGGCATCAAGCCGATGCCGAGCGTGCCGACGTGGGCGCGTGTGTCGCCCATCACCGGCAGGATGTCGCACCAGCCGACGACCTCATCGCCATCGAGCGCGACGAACTGGCAGAGATCATTGGCGACGATGTTGCGGTAGAAAGTGAAGGATTGTTCGCGCGGCGGCGCCTGTAGGAAGGCGAGGTAACGCTGCTCGCGTGCGACCGTGTCGATGGCGGCGTAGAGACCTTCGAAGTGGGCTGCGGTGGTGGGGGTGATCGAGTAGGGCATGCCAGTCGGAGTAGGGTGCCAATAAGCGAAGCGCATTGCACCGCATGTTCCGGTGTTAACCCATCCGGCGCAATGCCCGCTGGTTATTGCACCCTACGTGCTCAAGCACATTCAGAAATACGTGGCAGTGATGTTACTTCGGCCAAGGCGTGGACTACAGCATCGGCAGTTTCAGGAAGGCTTGCGGGTGTCGCGTGATTCAACCAGATGGAGTACAGCCCCGCCTTGTGCGCGCCCTCGACATCGGCCCGCAGACTGTCGCCAACGAAGGCAACATTCTCTGCACTGACCGATAGCTTCTCCAGAAGGCGTGCAAAAATTAGCGGATCGGGTTTTGCCAGTCCTTCGGTTTCAGAGATTAAGATCGTAGAGAAGAAGCCTTCGATGCCAAGTGAAGCAATGACCGCAGCTTGCAACTTCGCCTTGCCATTGGTGATTAGCCCCAATGCGAGACCGCGCGACTTGAGCGCGACGAGTGTTGCGATGGCATCGGGAAAGGGGCGCGCAGACTCAGCGAAGTTATCTTCATAGTCGGCGAGTAGCTTCTGCCAGGACCAGGGCAGTTGCCATTCTGTTGTCAACGCCTGATAGACCTTGTCTTTCCAGACCATGCCACCCGCATCCAACGCAATGAAATGCTCGCGCCATGTCGCGAGTGACGCATACGGTTCGAGTGCGAACTTGCTGTGCTGAGATGCTACGAACGCTGCAAGTGAGGTGTCGCGGTCGTGCAGCGTGCCATCCAGATCGAAGCCGACGGCCTTGAGCCTTGTTGCAGGAGGTTGCGCGGCAGATGGCATTCAGCGGTCAGGCCGGACGCGCATGGTGTGATGCGTAAACGTAGGACTTCAAGCCCTTCTTGCTGATCCATTCGCCTTCGGCGGGATGTTCCGCATGGTGGTGTCGCGAAGCGTCGTCCCACGGTTCGCCGGTGATCTCTCCGTTTTCCGGATTGCGGATGAGCCAGCCCAGGCTTTCGCCGCATTCAATGATGAGGGCGAGACGATCTTCGCGCGCGAAGCGGCGCGTGCCGGAGGAGTCTTGCAATCGTTGGAACACGTAGACGAGCTCATCTGTCAGGCGATGCAGCTTGAATGTCTGAGGCGGGGAGGTAGCTTCTATTGATGTCATGCCGAGTGCTTGCTCTGCGGCGCGGATTTGCAGATTGGTGCCACTGGTTGATGCTGGGCTTCGCTTCGCCCAGCATCAACCTGCACGGTGATTTTTCGGTGAGATTTATCGGACGGTCGATGCATCCTGCCCGAAAAGGATCTTCTTCGAGGCCTCGTCAATTGAAGGCTTGTTACCCGGATTCACTTCCTCTGCCCGCGCATAGGCGCGTACGGTGGCTGGACGCGCCTTGATGCTTTCGAACCAGCGCTTCAGGTTCGGGAAGTCATCAAGATTCTGGCGTTGTTTCTCGTGCGGCACGATCCATGGGTAGCTGGCGATGTCGGCAATCGAGTAGTCGCCCGCAATGAATTCGCGATCCGCGAGGCGCTTGTTGAGCACGGCGTAGAGGCGCGCGGTTTCCTTGACGTAGCGCTCGATGGCGTAGGGGATCGCTTCGCTGTACTGCGTGAAGTGGTGGTTCTGGCCGGCCATCGGGCCGAGGCCGCCCATTTGCCAGAACAGCCACTGGATCGTCTCGGTGCGGCCGCGCAGGTCTTGCGGGATGAGCTGCTTCGTCTTGTCGGCGAGGTAGAGCAGGATGGCGCCGGATTCGAAGATCGAAATCGGCTCGTCGCCATCTGCAGGATGGTGATCGACGATGGCGGGGATGCGGTTGTTCGGCGCGATCTTGAGGAATTCGGGTTTGAACTGCTCGCCCTTGCCGATGGCGACGGGGAAGAGCTTGTAGGGCAGGCCGGTCTCTTCGAGGAAGAGGGTGATCTTGTGGCCGTTCGGCGTGGTCCAGTAGTGCAGATCGATCATGTGGGGCTCCTGGTTGGATTGCTTAATGTGAAAGGGGCGTCAGCTCGCGGCGCGTGTCGCGCCGGTCTTCGTCCAGATCGCTGACTGCTTCAGGGGACTGCAACTTGTCGGTGCTTGTGCCATGCACATCGCGGGACTCTTCCGGCAGGAAACCACCGGCCTGACGACTCCACAAGTTGAAGTAGGCACCCTGGCGCGCAAGAAGTTCGCCGTGGGAGCCATCTTCGATAATCCGGCCCTTGTCGAAGACGAGGATGCGATCCAGATGCGCGATGGTGGACAGGCGGTGCGCGACGACGATCACGGTCTTGCCGTGCATGACTTTGTCGAGCGTGTTCTGGATCGCTTGTTCCGTAATCGAGTCGAGTGCCGAGGTTGCTTCATCGAGGATCAGCACCGGTGCGTTCTTGATGATGACGCGTGCAATGGCAATGCGCTGGCGCTGACCGCCGGAGAGCTTGACGCCGCGCTCGCCGACCATCGCGTCGTAGCCCTCGGCGATCTCGGCAATGAACTCGTCTGCATTCGCGAGGCGCGCGGCTTCTTCCACTTCCGTATCGCTGGCTTCGACGCGGCCGTAGCGGATGTTCTCGCGCAGGCTGCGGTGGAACAGGCTGGGGTCTTGCGGGATCAGCGACAGTTGCGCGTGCAGCGAGTCCTGCGTGACCCCGCGGATGTCCGTGCCGTCGATGAGGATCTGGCCGGACTGCGGGTCATAGAGGCGCAGCAGCAGGCTCACGAAAGACGACTTGCCTGAGCCTGACAGACCGACGAGGCCAACCCGCTGGCCGGCAGGAATCGTCACATTGAGATGCTTGAATACCTGCGCGTCACTGTCGGCATTAGCGTCGTAGGCAAAGCTCACATCGCGGAACTCGATCGCGCCCTGGGTGACGGCGAGTGGCTGAGCGTCCACGTTATCCACCAGTTCGTGCGTGCGGATAATGGTGTGCACGCCGTTGGCGACATTGCCGATGTACTCGAAAAATTCGAGGAAGCGGCGGCTCAGGTTGCGCGCTTCGTTGATGATGAGTAGCGACAGGCTGACCGCCATGACGAATTCACCGACCGTGATCTTGCCGGCATCCCACAAGGTCAGCGCGTAGTAGAGCAGACCGATCTTGAGCACAGCCGAGGCGGAGAACTGGAACCAGCGTACGCGCTCGGAATAACCGTTGGAGCGGCGCACGGCCTTGAGCTCCTCCGCGAGTGTGCGATCGAGATTGCCGCGCTCGAAACCGAAACGTGCGAACAGGCGCGCGCTGGTGACGTTGGTGACCGAGTCGACAATGACACCGGTGGTCTCGCTGCGCGCCGAGGCAGCCTTGAAGGCATGCGGCTGGCATTTGCGTGCGAGCCAGAACGAGATGCCGATGAAACAGACGGCCCATACGGACGCAAAGATGCCGAGCTGCGCATGCGCGTTGAACAGCAGCGCGATCGACACACCGATGATGATGGTTATCGGCCAGAACTCGGTGATGATGGACCACAGCGTCTGCGTGACACCCATCGAGGTTTCCGAGATGCGATGCGCCAGGGCGCCGGCGAAGTTGCTGCTGAAGTAGCGATGCGAGTGGTACTGCAGGTATTCGTAGACGTGGCGCGAGACGTTCTGCCGCTGGCGTGGCCCGAGGCGGATCTGGATCGCACCGGCGAGGCGACCGAAGATGACCTCGCCGACGCTGAAAGCGAAGAACAGCAGCAGCGGGCCACGCAGGTTATGAATCACGCTCCCCGCATGCGCCTGGATGGCACCATTCGTTGCGGTGACCGCCTTGATGATGGTCGACAGTGCATACGGAATCATGATGCCGCAGACGGCATTCAAGGTTTCGAACAGCACCATGCCGATGTAACGCCAGCGGTATTGCGCGACGAAATAGAGGATGAAGCGGAACGGCGTGGCCGGCAGATGCGGCACGCCCGGCGCGCGCTGGAAGTTGTCTGTCAGTCGCGTATGTACCGGCTGATCAGTCGCTGCGCTCACAGACCGTGTCCTTTGAACCACTGTTGCAATAGCAGCCAGCCGTCCTCTGCTTCCTGTTTGCGGAAGCTTGGCCGGTAGTCCGCATAGAAAGCGTGCGGCGCGTCGGGGTAGACGTGGATGCGCGAAGGGCTTCCGGTCTCTTCCAGCGCGGCGCGGAACTTATCGACGGACTCCAGCGGTATGCCGGCGTCCTGCCCGCCATACAGGCCCAGCACCGGCGCCTTGACTTGAGCAGCGATGTCGATGGGGTGGCGTGGCTGCAGCGCAGTGGTCGGGCCAAGCAGCCTGCCGTACCAGGCGACACCCGCTTTCACGCGCGGCTGGTGCGCCGTGTACAGCCAGGTGATGCGCCCGCCCCAGCAGAAGCCGGTGATGCCGAGGCGATTCACGTCGCCGCCGTTTGCAGCCGCCCACGAGACAGCGCTGTCGAGATCGGCCAGCACCTGTTCGTCCGGCACCTTGTTGATGATCTTCTCGCGCAGCTCTTCGATATTGCTGATCGTCGCCGGATTGCCCTGACGATGGAACAGCTCGGGCGCGATGGCGAGATAGCCGAGCTTGGCAAGGCGCCGCGCGACGTCGCGGATGTGCTCATGCACGCCGAAGATTTCCTGCACGACGAGGATGACCGGATGCTGCGTGCCCGAAGCGGGCGCGGCGCGGTAGGCAGGAATGCCGCCGATCGTGATTTCGCCTTCGAGGAGGCCTTCGCTGTCTGTGTGGATTACCGTGCTTGTGACGGGCTGTACGGCTTGGGCAAAACCTTGGGGTGCGGGCTGACTCATGTGCTCTCCTGAAGTATTTGTTCTGGGACTTTGTCTGCGATGCCTCAAGAAAATTATCGTCATCCCGGCGAAAGCCGGGATCCAGCTTGAACGTCCGGTACTGGATCCCGGCTTTCACCGGGATGACGAATTTTTCGAGTGTTATTTCATAGGGTCGGTGTCAGATGCTGGCCTTGGCGGTATCGAGTTCCTCGAGCGACTCCGCCTCTTGCCGCTTCGCCTCCTGCTTGCTCTTCGCTTTCTCTTCCGCCTCCGCATGCGGGAAGCGATCCATGCGCGTCAGCACCGGGAAGCGCCACATCCAGATCGCCGTGACCGCCAATGTCGCCACACCACCGATCACAATCGCGGGCAGCAAGCCGAACCAGCCTGCGGCGAGGCCCGATTCGAACTCGCCCAGCTCATTGGATGCTCCGATGAACACCGCATTGACGGCGCTGACGCGGCCGCGAATCGCGTCGGGTGTTTCGGTCTGCACGAGGATGTGGCGGATATAGACGCTGACCATGTCGCCAGCGCCGGTGAGCAGCAGGGCGATCAGCGCAACGGCGAAGCTGGTGGTCAGCCCCATTACGACGGTGGCCGCACCGAACACCGCAACGCCGCCAAACATCCAGGCACCGACATGACGGCGGATCGGCTTGAAGGCCAGCACGATGGCGACCAGTGCCGAGCCGACACCGGGTGCCGTGCGCAGCAAGCCGAGTGCGGTCGGGCCGGCATGCAGCACGTCGTGCGCATAGGCAGGCAGCAAGGCAACTGCGCCGCCGAACAGCACGGCGAACAGATCGAGTGAGATGGCGCCGAGCATGGCAGGGCGCGACCAGACGAAGCGCAGCCCTTCCAGCACGGAACGCGATTGCGCTGGCGCCGATGCATCACTGCTCGCCTGACGCGTGGTGTGCATGAACCAGGTCAGCAGTACGGAGGCGCACAGCAGTATCGCCGCAATGCCATACACCGTCGTCGCGCCAGCAAGGTAGAGCAAGCCGCCCAGCGTCGGCCCGAGAATGACGGCGACATGGAAGCTCGACGAGCTGATCGCCACTGCCTGACCGAACTCGGCCTGCGGCACCAGATTCATGATGATGGCCTGCTGTGCCGGCATGCTGAAGGCGCGCGCCGCGCCGAACAGGGTCAGCACGGCGAACACCGGCCATGCACTGGTCAGGCCGACCGACGAGAAGCTGAACAGCAGCAGCGCACAGACCAGCTGCAGCACGAAGCAGCCGAGGATGATGTCGCGCCGGTTGAAGCGGTCGGCAGCTTGCCCGGCGGGCAGCACCAGCACGATGAAGGGCGCAAATTGCGCGAGGCCGATGAGACCCAGATCGAACAGGCTGCCGGTCAGCGAATAGATCTGCCAGCCAACGGCCACGCCCTGCATCTGCACGGCCAGCGTGGCGATGAGTTTGGCGATGAGATAAAACGAAAAATTTCGATGGCGCAGGACGCCGAGTGAATCTCTGGAAATGAGTTTTGAAAGCAGGGGCATTCAGGAGATACCGGAGCCGCATCAAGCGGCGGTTGGGCGGCGGGTTAGTGTGGCAACTCGCCTGGGTTCGCGAATCGAAAAGGCTTGCGGCAATGATTTTCCTCCTTTGTGGTGGAGGTTCCGGTGTTGATTTGTAAGAGTCTGTTCACAATCTCAAAAAACGGATCGTCATTCCGGCGAAAGCCGGGATCCAGCTCGAACGCCCGGTACTGGATCCCGGCTTTCGCCGGGATGACAAGCTACTTTTTTCTTTTCACAGAAACAGCTCCTCGCTTCACGGATTCCCAAGGATCGTGAACGACCTCCAGGCGGGAATCAGCGCAAATCCCGTCATTCCCGCTTGCGCGGGGCTGGCGGCAAGGTCGGCATTCATTTCAGTTTAAAACCCTGCACCCCCAGCTGCTCCCGCAGCTTGTCGCGGCCACGAAGGGCGGCCACCGTGCGCACGCGTTCCAGCGTACGTTCCGTCCAGCGTGCTGGCGGCAGATTCTGCGAGCGATTGAACTCCGCAATGAGCGCGTCATAGCTCTCGATGCCTGCATCGACCGGGGCCGTGCTGTATTTCTCTCGATGCAGCACCAGCGCTTGCGGCAGGCGTGGTTTGACACTTGCCGGGCGTGTTGCGTCGGGCAGACCGACAGCAAGGCCGAATAAGGGAAAGACGCCTTTCGGCAAGCCAAGTTCCTTCGCGACCTCCAGTGGCCGGTTGCGCAGGGCGCCGACGTACACGGTGCCGAGGCCGAGCGATTCGGCGGCGCTAACCACGTTCTGCGCCGCGAGCGCGGCGTCGATGGCTGCCATCAGGAAAGTGTCGAGGTATTGCAGGCCCTCGGCTTCTACCTTGCCGACGGTAGCGATGTGTTCGAGCCGTGACAGGTCAGCCAGCCAGGCGAGGAACAGCGGCGCCTCGCGGATGAACTCCTGATCTGCCGCCAGCGTGGCGACGCGCGACTTGCGCTCGGGCTCTTCGAGCGAGACGACACTGAAGGTCTGCAGGTTCGACGAGCTGGGTGCGGACTGCGCGGCAGCGATCAGCAATTCCAGCGTGCCGGCGGGCAGCGCATCCTTGCGGAAGCCGCGCACCGAGCGATGCGCGAGCAGGGTCTCCAGCACCGGGTTGATGGCATCCGGTGCGTAGTGCGAGGCGGAGGCTGGAATGTGGTCGGCACCGTAGCGCGCGCGGAGGAGTTCGTGTGGATCTGACATGGGGTTCCTCGGTTTTGAGTTTTGATCTGATCGGTTGAAATGACGCTGGCGAATTACTAAGCCATCACGTCAAACCGTCATTCCCGCGCAGGCGGGAATTCAGTGGCGTTAAACACGCTCGCACAGTCGCTGGATTCCCGCTTTCGCGGGAATGACGGTGAAAGGGCGGTCATTCAGCTTTCAAGCAAACCGCGCCACGCTGGTACCGCGCCAACCCAGCAAACGCCGCTCTGCAAATTGCGATAGCAGGTTCAGCGAGTAGCCCACCAGCCCGACGACGATGACGCCCAGGATCACCTGGTCGAACCAGAAGTGCTCGCGGCCATCGACCATGAGATTGCCGATGCCCGCACCCGAAGTGAGTACGTACTCGGCGCCCAGCGTGGCGATCCACGAGTACATCAGCGCAAGCTGCACGCCGGTCAGGATGGAGGGCAATGCAGCTGGAAGCACGATGCGGCGAATCAGTTGCCAGCGCGAAAACTCGAACACGCGTGCCACTTCCAGCAATTCGCGCGGTACGCTGCGAATGCCCTCATAAGTGTTGAGCACCGTGGGGAAGAACGCGGCGAGCGAGAGGAAGGCCACCTTGGCCGGATCGCCAAGGCCGAACCACAGCGAGATCAGCGGAATCCACGCCAGCAATGACACCTGCTTGACGGTGTGGAAGCTCGGCCCGAGGAGCTTGTCGACGATGCGTGACATGCCCATCGCCGTGCCCACCAGCAGGCCCAGTATGGTGCCGATGACGAACCCAATCAGATCGCGCCGCAAGCTGGCCGACAGCGACTCCCACAGGTAGCCATTGCTGATCAGCTTGAGGGCCGTGTCCCACACCTTGAGTGGTGGCGCGAGGAAGTCCGTGCGCACCCAGCCGAACTGGAATGCGCTCTGCCATATCAGCAGCAAGACAATCGGCAGGGCGAGACCACGCAATACTTTCTTCCACTTCGGTGATAACGCGGGTATGCCAATTGGCTTTGCGGCGGGTTGTGTGATGCTTGCGCTTTGAGTCATGGTGTTTGCCATCGGGTTTTCCTCAGAAACTGTCACGACGCCAGCGCAGCAGACGCGCTTCGACCAGGGCCAGCACTTTGTCCAGCGTGAAGCCGACCGCACCGACCACGATCACGGCAGAGATCACCACGTCGAGCTGGAAGAGCTGGCGGCCATACACCAGCAGGAAGCCGAGCCCTTCGCTGGACGCCAGCAGTTCGACCGCAACCAGTGCCAGCCAGGCCTTGGTGAGACCGAAGCGCACACCGCTCCAGATCTGCGGGAAGGCTGCCGGAAACACAACCTTGCGCAGTAGCTGCCAGCGCGTAAAGGAATACACGCGCGCGACCTCAATGAGGCGCGTCGGCACGTTGTTGATGCCCTGGTAAGTGTTGATCGCCACGGGCGCCAGCACGGCCTTGGTGATGAGAATGATCTTCAGTGATTCCTCGATGCCGACCAGCATCATCAGGAGCGGCAGCCAGCCCAGCGAAGGCACCTGTGCAAACGCGTTGAAGGTCGGGTAGAGATAGTCCTTGGCGACGGGCGACAGACCCATCGCCACGCCCAGTAACAGGCCGATGGCCGTGCCTGCAGCAAAGCCGTACAGCACGCGCTGCAGGCTGATGCTCAGATTGGTCGTGATGTCGCCATTGCGCCATAGCTCGCCGAAAGTCTGCGCAACAAAGTCTGGCGCGGGCAGGATCTGCTCGGCCACCCAGCCGTATTTCGCGGAGGCCCACCACAGCAGGAAGACTCCGAGCGGCAGTATCCATGCAAGCAGCAGGCGCGCGGCCGAAGCGCGCAAACTGGCCAATGCGTCCCGTAGCCAACGGCTTTCGCGCGCGGCGGGTTGCGATTGCGCGCCGTTCGCGACCGCTTCGGGCGCGTGCAGGTTGCTCTGCGGTGTAATGACTAAAGATGACATATGGGTCTCCCGCTAGGGTGGGGCAAGTTCCATTCAGCCAAGAGGCTCGTCATCCCGGGGAAGGCCGGGATCCAGTTCCACGTGTCCGGCTGGATCCCGGCCTTAGCCGGGATGACGACATGAGCGAGTGCCTGGTTACTTCGCGGCAGCTGTACGTACTTGTGCCGGTGCGGCAGCGGCCTTGGCCGGCGCAGACTTGATCGGTTTGCCGTTCACGTCGTATGGCGTCCAGAAGTTTTCGAGCTTCAGCTCCTTGAGCGCCGCATTGACGAAGCTGCGATCAATCCACGGTTCGACCTCGAAGGTCTTGCGGGTGAGCTTGTACTCGTAGGCGTCCTTCACCACGTCCTTGTAGCGGCCCACGAGGAAGGGATCGAACAGCGGGCTGAAGCGCGGCGAGAGATCCTGGCCATAATCCTCGGCCAGGGTGCTTTCCGAATACACGCCTGGAATCGCCCACAGCTTCAACACTTCGGCGCGGTTCTCCGGCAGCGAGCCCCAGTACGCGGTTTTCACCAGCACCTTGACGATGCGCTTCGTTGTCTCGGGGTACTTGGTGGCGAACTCGTCATCGACGTGAACGTGAGCCTGACGCGTGTAGACCGGCGAATTGCCGTTGCTCGTGAAGAGGATTTTCAGCTTGCCTTCGTCGCGGAGTGCCAGCAGGTCGAAGCTGCCAAACAATGCATCGATATCGCCATTGAGCAAGGCGGCCTTGCCCGAGGCCGTATCCAGATTGACGACCTTGATGTCGCGCTCGGTCAGGCCATTGGCGCGAAGCAGTCGGTTGATCGGTGTCTGCGAATTCGTACCCTTGAAGAAGGACACTTTCTTGCCTCGCAGGTCCTTGACCGATGTCAGCGTCGAGTTCGGCGGAATGGCCAGATAGATGTTGCTGCGTGCGCTGTTGGGCAGTAGCAAACGTGTCTTCAGACCGGCCGCGCGGCCGATGGTGGAGGGCAGATCCCCGTGCATCGCGAAGTCGATCTGCTTGTTGGAGAAAGCTTCATTCACCGCAGGGCCGGCGCCTTTGAAGAAAAGGAACTCCAGCTTCGTGTTGTCATTCTTGAATTCTTCCTCGAACCAGCCCTTGGCATAGGCAATACCTGCCGTGCCGGCGGTGTACTGCGGTGGCGTGCCGACCTTCGGGCTGGCGAATGCAAAACGGATGACGGGTGGTGGCGCTTCAGCCAGTGCTGCGACGGAAAAGCCCTGTGCTGTAACGAGCACCAGACCGGTCAGCCAGCGTCGCAGGCTGCCCTGTCGTTTCGCGTTTTCTGCATATGCATTTCTCATTTTTGCGCCTTCCTGTTTCATGTAGATGTGTGCGGCCATGCGACGGCCGTGGTCTCTGTCGGTATTGCACGGACCATGCCAGCGGCCATCCTCTTGATTTGAAAGACCGCGCGCGAAGCTGCGACATGAAACTGCTGCAGGATCAACAGTGCGCTGCTGTGCGATCACCACTCGCAGTGATGCGAGCTGCCGAGGTCGAGGGTGAGGCTGCGGGGAGCTTGATGGCGAACGAGCCGATGCCATGGCACCGGCCCGTTCTTTCATTGCTTGCTTATTTGCTTGCCGTGCGCACGGCGGCAGGGGCTGCAGCGGCCTTGGCAGGCGCTGCCTTGATCGGCTTGCCGTTCACGTCGAGTGGCGCCCAGAAGCCTTCGAGCTTCAGTTCCTTGATCGCAGCGTTCTGGAAGCTGCGGTCGATCCAGGGTTCGACTTCGAAGGTCTTGCGCGACAGCTTGTACTCGAGGGCATCCTTCACGACGTCCTTGTAGCGGCCGACCAGGAAGGGGTCGAACAGCGGGCTGAAACGTGGGTTCAGGTCCGGGCCGTAGTCTTCCGCTAGCGTGCTTTCCGAATACACGCCGGGGATCGCCCACAGCTTCAGCACTTCGGCGCGGTTCTCCGGCAGGGAGCCCCAATGTGCGGTCTTGATCAGTACTTTCACGATGCGCCTGGTGGTTTCCGGGTACTTGGTGGCGAATTCGTCGTCGACGTGGATGTGGCCCTGGCGCGTATAGATCGGCGAATCACCGTTGCTGGTGTAAAGAATTTTCAGCTTGCCTTCGTCGCGCAGTGCCAGCAGATCGAAGCTGCCGAACAATGCATCGATATCGCCATTGAGCAGCGCTGCCTTGCCCGATGCCGTATCGAGATTCACCACCTTCAAGTCGCGCTCGGTAAGGCCGTTGGCGCGCAGCAGGCGGTTGATCGGTGTCTGCGAGTTGGTGCCCTTGAAGAAGGACACTTTCTTGCCCTTCAGATCCTTGACCCACTTCAGCGTCGAGTTCGGCGGGATGGCCAGGTAGATGTTGCTACGCGCATTGTTGGCAATCAGCAGGCGCGTCTTGAGGCCCGCTGCGCGGCCGATGACGGAAGGCAGGTCGCCGTGCGACGCGAAGTCGATCTGCTTGTTGGAGAAGGCTTCATTCACGGCCGGGCCAGCACCCTTGAAGAAGAGGTATTCGAACTTGATGTTGTCGTTCTTGAACTCTTCCTCGAACCAGCCCTTGGTGAAAGCGATGCCTGCAGTGCCTGCAGTGTATTGCGGCGGTACGCCAACCTTGGGGCTTGCGAATGCGAAGCGGATGACCGGTGGAGGTGCTTCGGCCTGTGCCGAGATCGAGAAGCCTTGTGCTGCAATCAGCAGCAGCCCGGCTAGCCAGCGCCGCAGGCTGCCCTGCTGTCTTGAATTCTCTTCATATGCATGTTTCATGATTTTGTACTCCATGTGCCGTTGTCGTGCGTGGTGTCGATGTGTGCCGCCATGTGGATGCCTGTTGTCGCAGGCGACATTGCATGGACAATCTGCATGGACCATGCCAGCACCCATCTCCTTGATTTGAATGGTGTGTGCGCCGGCTGCGCGGGGAAAGCGGCTGCGAGATCAACAGGCGCTGCTATGCGATCAGCACGCAGGCGGCCGACTTGATGCGTTGTCACTCGACATGCTGGCTGTTGCAGTCGCAGCAGCTGGTTTGCGTGTGTGCTGCCGATGTAGCAGGAAGACAGGGCGGCTGCCGGCCGGACCACGATGAACGCTGATTCCGGAAGGTGGCCCGGCATTTGCAATGCGTAGGCCTTCTGACCTGGAGAGCACATGCATATGCAACATTCACGGCGGCAACATCTACCGCGCATTTCCTTGCCGGCCTTCGCCCTTGGTCGTCGCGCCGTTCGGGCGGCGGCGCTTGCAGTGCTGCTCGTCGCCACAGTTCCGGCAACGATCGTCGCTGACGCTGCCGACGCCCCCGATCCACTTTCGGCGCAGATTGCTTCGCCGCATCGTGCAGAGAGCAATCGTGTCCGCGATGCGTACCGCCATCCGCAGGAGACGCTGCAATTCTTCGGCGTGCGTGAAGATCAGACGCTTGTCGAGATCTGGCCGGGCGGCTCGGCATGGTGGACCGAAATACTCGCGCCGCATCTGCAAGCGAAGGGGCGCTACATCGCCGCCGTTCCGCCGGAGCAGGGGGCGTCCGAGGAAGCCTTGCGCGGTAATCGCACGCTTGCCGGCAAGCTGGCGAGTGACCCGTCGCGCTACGGCAAGGTCGTGGTGGCTTCCTTCCCGGCGCAAGACATCGTTCCGCCCGGCACTGCAGATCTCGTATTGAGTTTTCGCAACCTTCACAACTGGCTGACGACGAATACGGCCGACGAGGCCTTTGCAACGTTCTATCGTGCGCTCAAGCGCGGGGGGACGCTGGGCATTGAGGACCACCGCGCGCGCCTCGACGAGTCCGCCGATGCGCAACTGAAGAAAGGCTATGTGCGCGAGGACGAAGCCGTGCGCCTCGCCGAGAAGGCCGGCTTCAAGCTCGTGGCGCGCTCGACCGTCAACGACAACCCCAAAGACACCAAGGACTATGCCGAAGGCGTATGGACCTTGCCGCCGACCTATCGCCTCAAAGAGCAGGATCGCGCCCGTTACAGCGCCATTGGTGAGAGTGATCGCTTCACTCTGAAGTTCGTAAAGCCCTGAGAGTCTGTTCGCGATCTCTGTAAAACCATCGTCATCCCGGCGAAAGCCGGGGTCCAGATCACACGCCCGGTACTGGATCCCGGCTTTCGCCGGGATGACGAATTTTTTTTGACGTTTCAAGAAAATGCCAGCCCTATTTCACGAGTTTCCAAAGACCGTGAACAGGTTCTGAGGGAGCCTCCCATGACGACAGACACTATTAATCAGGCAGTATCTTCAGACGTATTCGGCCAGCTGGCTTCGCTGCAGCGCGTTGCCTTGGCACATCCGCGCGCAGGCGAGGATTTCCTCCGGCTGCAGGCAGATCATCCAAAGCTCGAATTCCTGCTGGCCAATGGCGCGGACTGGCAGTCTCAGGTGGCCACGGCGCAGGCGGTGTTGCTGGGGCGCAGTCTGCCGATAGACGAGCTGCTTGATGATGCGCCGCAGCTGCGCTGGATCCACACCATCGGCGCAGGTGTCGATCGTCTCCTCGTGCCACGCCTGCGCGACAGCGGCGTCGTGCTCACCAATAGCAGTGGTGTACATGCCATCAATATTGCCGAGCACGTGCTGGCACTCGCGCTCTCATTTGCGCGCCAGCTGCATGTGCTGGGCAAGGCGCAGGCAAGGTCGGAGTGGCTCGGTCCAGGTGTGAAGGGCCCCTACATTCCACTTCCCAAAGTCTTCGAACTGGAAGGGCAGACGCTCGCCGTGATTGGCCTGGGTGCCATTGGCCAGGCGCTGTCGCGCAAAGCCGATGCTCTCGGCTTGCGCGTGCTGGGTGTGCGCCGCAGCTTGCGCGGCGAACTGGTGCCGGGTGTGTCGCAGCACTACAGCGTAGAGGACCTTGATGCAGCGCTGGCGCAGGCCGACCACGTCGCGATCACCTTGCCGCTGACACCGCAGACCCAGGGGCTCTTCAACGCCGAGCGCCTGTCGCGCATCAAGAAGGGCGCCTACATCTACAACATCGGCCGCGGCGCCATCATCGACAGCGAGGCGCTGCTGGAGGCGCTGCACAGCGGCCATATCGCCGGTGCTGGCCTGGACGTTACCGATCCCGAACCTTTGCCGCCTGACTCGCCGCTGTGGCAACACCCGGATGTCATCATCACTGCACATACCTCCGGCAGCACCCCGCACAACGCACGCCGCACGCTGGACATCTTCTGTGACAACCTCGGCCGCTCCCTGCGCGGAGAGGCTTTGCGCAATGTCGTGGACAAGCAGTTGGGCTACTGACCGAGCCTTTTTCCGCCTGCTGATTTTTCAGCATCCCCGCGGATGACTGCGGCGTTGCAAACACCTCCTGCCGGGGGGCGTGGTCTGCCACGGCATCGTGCCTCCGCCGAGACCCGCGTCGCGACTGGACGATTGCCCACGGAGCAGGGGGCTGTTGAGTCTGGCACGCAGCGTGCAACAGGGCACTCATTACTTCCGAGCATTTTCGACAAGTCAACGAGAAAGAGAACTCATGAGCGAACGCAAACTGCGCCTCGGCGCCTTCATCATGGCCACCGGCCATCACATTGCCGCTTGGCGTCATCCGGGCTCGCAGATCGATTCCGGCGTGAACATCGATCACTACATCGAAGTCGCGAAGATCGCCGAGCGCGGCCTGTTCGATCAGGTCTTCGTGGCGGACACGCCGGGTCTGCGCGAGCAGGGCGATCGCGAAGCCTTCAGTCGCCAGGGGCGCGTTTCGTACTTCGAGCCAGTGACCTTGTGGTCCGCGCTGGCCGTGGCGACCAAGCACATCGGCTTCGTCGCGACGGCTTCGACGACTTACGAAGATCCCTTCCTGCTCGCGCGCAAATTCGCCTCGCTGGATCACATCTCCAAGGGGCGTGCCGCGTGGAATGTGGTGACGACGGGGGCTGACAATGTCTATGGCAACTTTGGCCTGGACAAGCATCCCGATCCAGAGGTGCGCTACGAACAGGCCCACGAATTTGTCGACGTGGTAAAGGGGTTGTGGGATAGCTACGAGGATGACGCGTTCATACGCAATGCCGAGACCGGCGTTTACTTCGATCCTGACAAGCTGCACACCCTCAATCACGTCGGCAAATACTTCAAGGTGAAAGGGCCTCTCAATATCGAGCGCCCGCCACAGGGCTATCCCGTCATAGTGCAGGCCGGCTCATCCGAGCCCGGGCGCGAGCTTGCCGCAGCGACTGCGGAAGCCATCTTCACCGCATGGACCAGCCTTGCCGAAGCGCAGGCCTTCTACAAGGACGTCAAGGCACGCATGGCGAAGTACAGCCGCCGCCCCGAAGAGCTGCTGGTGCTGCCCGGCATCTCGCCCGTCATCGGCCGCACGCAGGAAGAGGCCGACGCGAAGTGGGCCGAGCTGCAGAAACTCATTCATCCGTCAGTGGGCCTCAACGAGATTGCCAAATTCTGGCCGAACGACGATGTGTCCACCTGGAATCTTGACGCGCCACCGCCGTACTACCCCGAGCTGGAAAAGGGCCGTAACAGCCGTCAGAACGTCGTGCTGACACTCGCCAAGCGCGAAGGCTTCACCGTGCGCCAGCTTTACGAATATCTCGCTGGTGCGCGCGGTCACTGGGTCGTCGTCGGCACGCCGCAGAAGATTGCCGACGAGATGCAGAGCTGGTTCGAGAATGGCGCTGCGGACGGCTTCAACGTCATGCCACCGGTGTTGCCGGAGTCGCTCACCGACTTCGTCGAACTGGTCGTGCCCGAGCTGCAACGCCGCGGCCTGTTCCGCACCGAGTACGAGGGCAAGACCTTGCGTGAAAACCTCGGGCTGGACCGGCCGGTGAATCAATACACCGTGAAGGGTGAAGCGAAGGCAGCCTGATCCGAGCTTGCGCAAAACATAGGGTGTGGGGTGGAAACCGAAGCGTAGCGTTGCGCACGCCGCTGAAGTTCGCGTGCACAAAGAAGAATCCTTTGCGCACCCTGAGAAACTTGAAACTTGATTCCCCCAAGCCCTTCACATACCCCGTCGTTCCCGCGAACGCGGGAATGACGGCGAATTGCGATCCATGCGCACACTCAGACACAGTCACGGAACTCTGCAGGTCAGTGATATAAGTTCCTGAGAAACGCGCCGGCCACGAGCTCTGCTCTCGTGGCCCGCGCGTTTCATTTTTCCGTTCTATCCGTTGCGCAGTCAGCCATCGGCACCGAGCAGAGTGGGACCCCATTGCTGAAAAGCACGGAGTCACGGCAGGAAAAGCCGGACAATAGCGCCTGAATCGTTCAGCGCTATTGGAATTCCCATGGAAATCAAGGTCAACTTTCTCGACAAGCTTCGCCAGGAAGCGAAGTTCGACGACTTCTCGGTCATTGCAGACCAGCCCATCCGCTACAAGGGCGATGGCTCGGCACCGGGGCCGTTCGACTACTTCCTGGCTTCGTCGGCCTTGTGCGCAGCCTACTTCGTGAAGGCGTACTGCGACACGCGCAACATCCCGACCGAGAACATGCGGCTGTCGCACAACAACATGGTCGATCCGGAGAATCGCTACAAGCAGATTTTCAAGATCCAGATCGAGTTGCCACCGGATATCTCCGCCAAGGACAGGCAGGGCATCCTGCGCTCCATCGACCGTTGCACGGTGAAACGGGTGGTGCAGAACGTGCCAGATTTCATCATCGAGGAAGTGGAGAATCTCGATGCCGATGCGCAAGCCTTGCTGATACCGAATCTGACGGCCGATTTGGCGTCAACTCCGAGCACCCGCATCGCAGGCAAGGACCTGCCGCTGGAGCAGACCATCGCTAATATGTCGGGCATTCTGGCGAACCTCGGCATGAAGATCGAGATCGCGTCGTGGCGCAACATCGTTCCCAATGTATGGTCATTGCATATCCGCGATGCGCACTCGCCGATGTGTTTTACCAATGGCAAGGGCGCGACCAAGGAAAGCGCGCTGGCCTCCGCCTTGGGCGAATTCATCGAGCGCACGAACTGCAACCACTTCTACAACGATCAGTTCTGGGGCGAAGAGATCGGCAACGCGGCCTTCGTGCATTACCCGGACGAGCGCTGGTTCAAGCCTGGCCCGAAAGACAAGCTGCCAAAGGAAATTCTCGACAAGAACTGTCTCGCGATCTACAACGCCGATGGCGAGCTGCGTGGTTCGCATCTGTACGACACCAACTCCGGCAACACCGCGCGCGGCATCTGTGCGCTGCCCTATGTGCGCCAGTCGGACGGCGAGGTGGTGTACTTCCCGACGAACCTGATCGACAACCTCTTCCTCAGCAACGGCATGAGTGCCGGCAATACGCTGGCCGAAGCGCAGGTGCAATGCCTGTCGGAAATCTTCGAGCGCGCGGTGAAGCGCGAAATCCTCGAAGGCGAAATTGCGCTGCCCGATGTGCCGCAGGAAGTGCTGGCGAAATACCCAAGCATCGTGGCCGGCATCAAGGGACTGGAAGAGCAGGGCTTTCCCGTGCTGGTGAAGGATGCGTCGCTAGGCGGGGAGTTCCCGGTGATGTGCGTCACCTTGATGAACCCGCGTACCGGTGGTGTGTTTGCCTCGTTCGGCGCGCACCCGAGCTTTGAAGTCGCGCTCGAACGCAGCCTGACGGAGCTGTTGCAGGGTCGCAGCTTCGAAGGCCTGAACGACCTGCCTCAGCCCACCTTCGAAAGCAACGCGGTGACCGAGCCGAACAACTTCGTCGAGCACTTCATCGATTCGAGCGGCGTGGTCTCGTGGCGTTTCTTCAGCGCGAAGCACGACTACGAGTTCGTCGAATGGGACTTCTCAGGCCAGGGCGAAAGCTCGAACATCGACGAAGCCGCGACCCTGTTCGGCATTCTCGAAGACATGGGCAAGGAAGTGTACATGGCGGTGTACGACCAGCTTGGCGCAACGGCCTGCCGCATCCTCGTGCCGGGCTACTCCGAGGTGTATCCGGTCGAGGATCTGATCTGGGATAACACCAACAAGGCGCTCGCTTTCCGCGAAGACATATTGAATTTGCATCGACTTGACGATGCCGCTCTTGAAGCTTTGCTTGAACGCCTCGAAGACAGTGAGCTGGATGTCTATACCGACATCATCACGCTGATCGGCGTCGAGTTTGACGAGAACACGGACTGGGGTCGGCTGACGATTCTGGAATTGAAGTTGCTGATCAATCTCGCCTTGAAGCAGTTCGAAGCGGCGAAAGAACTGGTGGAAGCTTTCCTGCAGTTCAACGAAAACACGGTCGAGCGCGGCCTGTTTTATCAAGCCCTGAATGTCGTGCTGGAGGTGGTGCTGGACGACGAACTGGAACTGGCCGACTACGAAGCCAATTTCCGCCGCATGTTTGGCAACCCGCGCATGGACGCGGCGATCGGCTCGATTGATGGCAGCGTGCGCTTCCACGGCCTGACGCCGACGAGCATGAAGCTCGAGGGGCTTGACCGGCACCAGCGCCTGATCGACAGCTACAGGAAGCTGCACGTGGCGCGGGCCAATGTGGCCGAAGTATCCTGTTAGGGTTACGCGTTACGGCCAATTCTTATCGACTAGAAGATGACAAATAATTCAGTTTTTTTGAATGGCGTGGCACTTGCGCATTACCGAGGGGTTGGTGAAGCGCCTGCCTACATTGGGCCATTTCAGCGTTTCAATTTCATGATTGGTCCAAACAATGCTGGAAAATCATGCGCCCTGCATTTCATTGCGAATCATCTGAAGCCCTTGGTCACCACAATGGATCGCTTCGACAGAAACCCTGTCGCTTTGACTGCGCTGGATGTACACGTAGGTTCATTTAAGAGTCAAGTGAAGATGGGAGTTGGTGTCCCTGCGGCATTCTTGCGAACCGCTGTTATCCAAGCTTGGAAGGAGCGGAGTCCAAATCTTGGTTCGGCGGGTGATGAGACTGTAGACGCCATCTTGTCTTTGTTGGGCAAAGATCAAATATGGCTAAAGCGTTCGGACGATAAATCAACTTGGTCGCTTTTTGATGGCGATCTTGATCCTAAGGCTATTGCCGCAAAGCACGGCGGACTCAGGTGGCAACAGATATGGGGCGCGCTTACAGGTAGAGGCAGTGGGGACATGATTGCTCATTGGATTCCGGAGACCCTGCGCAGCATCATCGAAAAGTGCTCATTGGACATTCCAGATATCTCTCTGATTCCCGCAATCAGGGAGGTGTCCGAAAAAGGACTGGAGTTTGTCGGATGGAACGGAAACGGATTGATTGATGAATTGGCTCGTTTGCAAAACCCAGGGGTACACGAACGCGACAGGCTTTCAAAATTCAACCGAATCAATTTATTTCTTCGAGTAGTTACCCAAACGGAAGACGCATGTTTGGAAGTTCCTCATGACAGGGAGCACATCCTCGTTCACATGAACGGAAAGGTTTTGCCACTTGCCTCACTCGGAACCGGGATACACGAAGTCGTGATGCTTTCTGCATTCTGCACGCTCATGGAAAAACAGATCGTCTGCATTGAAGAACCAGAGATTCACCTTCATCCAATACTTCAAAGACGATTCATCCAGTACCTAAGCGACAACACCGACAATCAGTATTTCATTGCCACGCACTCTGCCAGCATCATCGATTCACTAGATGCGGCGGTGTTCCACGTGACCAATGAGGACGGTGAAACCCGGTTTTCCGCCTGCACTTCTTCAGCAGAGCGATTTAATGTGTGCCGTGACCTCGGATACAAGGCATCAGACCTCTTGCAAACCAATTCGATTGTTTGGGTCGAAGGCCCCTCCGATCGAATCTATGTCCGGCATTGGATAAGCGCTGTTGATCCCGAGCTCCGAGAAGGTATTCACTACTCAATCATGTTCTACGGCGGCAGGCTTCTAAGCCACCTTAGCGCTGATGAACCCGAGGCGATTCAAGCCGACATAGATGCGTTGATCGCGGTTCGGCAGCTCAACAGAAATGTCGCTGTTGTGATTGACAGTGATAGGACGGCTGTTCGGGAATCCATCAACAACACCAAAACGCGTGTCAAAGCGGAACTCACCGATCATGGCGGTATGGCATGGATTACCGAAGGACGTGAGATCGAGAACTATGTCAGCAAAGAATTGATGTCAGAAGCTCTAGCGGAATGCTATCCCGCGCGATTTGCTAGCAGATCTAAGACCGGACAATACGACTACGTGTTGCCTTTCAAAAGCAAAGAGGGAGTGACCGTGAAGGAAGTAGACAAGGTTCGGGTAGCGAAGACTGTTTGTACCAAACCGGCCAATCTTGATGTGCTTGACCTGCGCGATCGAGTTTCAGAGTTGGTCGCGTTGATTCGCCACGCCAACGTATAGGTACACTGGGGAATGAAGGCCCCAGCGTTTGGTCTTGCGATAGCGACTAGGGCGGAATGCTAACTCCGCCGCATGATTCGGGCATTTGCCACAAGGCAGAGTGTGCACCCCACCCAACATGCCTCGCATGGGCGTGCGACGCTATGAGGTGACGCCGACGAGCATGAAGCTCGAGGGGCTGGACCGGCACCAGCGCCTGATCGATAGCTACAGGAAACTCCACGTGGCGCGGAGCAAGGTCGCGACGGCATCCAGTTAGGCTTGCATGCTGCTCACGCTTGCTCACGCTTGCACACGACATACGGAGCAGCCGCTCGCGGGGGTGCTAGAGTGGAAAGCAGCCCTTCGCCACGCAGGCGTGTCGCGGGCGCCGCCACCTGCACACCAGACAGGCCGCACGGAGCCCCTGCATGCCGATTCGCATCATCTCGATCCTGTTTCCGGTTTTCGCCATCACCGCCATCGGTTACTTCGTAGCCCGCAAGCGGCGGCCCGACATGCTGGATGCAAATCGACTGACGATGGAAGTCTTCGCGCCAGCCCTGATCTTCGGGGCACTGGCCAGCCGTGAGTTCGACCTTGCGCAGTACAGGTGGCTGGCGCTGGCCATGCTGATCGTCGTGGCCCTGTCCGGCGTCGCCGGCTGGGTGCTGGCCCGCATGCTGGCGGTCGAGGTGAAAACCTTCGTGCCGCCGATGATGTACGGCAACTCCGGCAATCTCGGCCTGCCGGTCGCCGTGCTGGCCTTCGGTCAGCAGGGGTTGCCGGCAGCGCTCATCCTGTTCATGACATCCACACTGGTGCACTTCACCTATGGCGTGCACATGCTCAGCCCGCGCGTGAACATCTGGAATGTGTGGCGGGTGCCCTCGGTGCTGGCCAGCATCGCGGGCCTGCTGGTGTCGCTGCTGCATGTCGAGCTGTGGGCACCGCTGGTGATTTCCATCCGCATGCTGGGCGAAATCTGCATCCCGCTGATGCTGTTTGCATTGGGGGTGCGCATGTGCGACATCGATTTCTCGACCTGGCGACTGGGCGTGGCGGGCGGCATCGCACGACCCGTCATCGGCATGGGCCTGTCATGGCTCGTCGGCACGCTGCTCGGTCTGCAGGGGCAGGAAATGGCCGCGCTGCTCCTCTTCGGCGCCCTGCCGCCGGCCCTGCTGAATTACATCTTCGCCGAACGCTACGGCCAGGAACCGGAACAGGTGGCCTCCATCGTGCTGATCGGCAACCTGTTCGCCTTGCTCACGCTGCCGATTGCGCTGGCGCTGACCTTGCGTTGAGACCTTAACCTCTCCCTCCAAACCGCCATGTTCGCCCGCATCATCGCCGTCGTCTTTCCAGTCTTCTTCCTCACCGGCGTCGGTGCCTGGATTGCCTGGCGCTACAAGCCCGATTTCTCTGAAGCCAACCGCCTGACGATGGATGTGTTCGTGCCAGCGCTGATCTTCGGCGCGCTGGCCGGCAAGGAATTTCACATCGCACAGTACTGGCAGCTGGCGCTGGGCATGTTCATCGCCACCTTCGCCTGCGGCGCGGCGGGCTGGCTGCTGGCACGCGTGCAGCGGCAGGACGGCCGCACCTGGGCACCGCTGGTCATGTTCGGCAACTCGGCTAACCTCGCCATTCCGGTGGCGATGCTGGCCTTCGGCGACAAGATGCTGCAGCCCGCCGTCGTGCTGTTCATGGTGTCGGTAACCCTGCACTTCGGTTTCGGCTCCTGGCTGCTCAACCGCGAAGCGCGCGTCACCACGTTGTGGCGCATCCCGCCCGTGGCGGCGATGCTCGCAGGCCTGGTCGTATCGCTGCTGGGCATACACCTGTGGGAGCCAGCGGTGGACTCCATCCAGTTGCTCGGCCAGGTAGCTATTCCGATGAACATCCTGGCGCTGGGCGTGCGCCTGGTCGGCATGGACCTGGGCAGCTGGCGCGACGGCCTCGTCGCCGGCACCGTGCGGCCTCTGGCCGGCATGGCGATCTCGTGGTGCGTTGCGCGACTTATCGGCCTGCACGACTGGGAGACTGCGCTGCTCATCGTCTTCGGCGCCATGCCGCCGGCAGTGCTGAATTTCATCTTCGCCGAGCGCTACCGGCAGGAGCCGCAGCGGGTGGCCTCGATGGTGCTCATCGGCAACCTGATGTCGCTGGTGTTTCTGCCGCTGGCCTTATGGTGGGTGCTATAGGTGGGTGCTGTAGCGGCTGGGCAGAGCCGCAAGCGACGGCGGGCCTGCTCGATTGATTCGGTGCAACTTGAGTGATGCAATGGAGAGCAAATGGATATCTCCAGCTGGCAGACCGCGCTTGTCTCGTTCCGACCCTTCCTGGACTGGTCGCAGCTTCCGCTCGACACGCCGGCGCTATTCGCGCTGGCCGCCGGTCTCGGCTGGGCTGCGGGCCTGCGACTCTACGCGCTCGTCTTCGCCCTCGGCGTACTCTCGAAGCTCAGCGTGCTCGTCCTGCCAACCGGGCTGCAATTGCTGGCGCATCCGCTCGTGATCGGCGCTGCCGGGCTGATGCTGGTCATCGAGTTTTTTGCCGACAAACTGCCCTGGCTCGATTCGATCTGGGATGCCGTGCACACCTTCATCCGGATTCCCGCCGGTGCAGCGCTGGCCGGCGCGCTGGTGGGGGGCGACAGCGGCGCGCTGAGTATTGCGCTCGGCCTGCTCGGTTTCACCACCGCGGCCGGCACGCATTTCGCGAAGGCGGGTACGCGCGCCTTGCTCAACACCTCGCCGGAGCCCGTCAGCAATCTCGCCGCGTCCTTCTCGGAAGACGCCTTCTTTGTCGTGGGTTTCTGGGCGCTGATTAACCACCCGCTCTGGTTCCTCGCGGGCCTCCTGGTATTCCTGCTGCTCGCTGCACTGATGATCAGGCTCACATGGAAACTGATCGCGCGCTTGTTCAGGCGGCGCACCACTGAATCGGGATGAGCAGGGCGAGCTTTTCTTCGCGCACGCGGACGGGGGCCGTCCGATAAGGGGGGCGCTATGGGTGAGCGAACGAATGCAGGGATGCCGCAATCATTGCAATGCCGGACAGGCAGAGTAGCCCGAGGACGGCGCGTCGGAATGCGACGGGGCTAAGCTTGGCAAAGACCCTCGCACCCAATATGGCGGGCAGTAACAGTGCGGGGGCAACGATGGCGAACTTGGGCAGCATGTCGCGCGACACCACGCCAGAGGCCAGCATGGCCGCCATCGTGATGCTCAGTACAGTCAGGTTGAAGTTCTGCTGGATCGTGCGGTGTGCGGATTTTTCGTAGCCGCGCAGCGTGCACCACAGCGCCGGTGCGACGCCGCTGAAACCGCCGATGCCGCCCATCACGCCACCCACCGTGCCGACGATGGCGTCGCCGAAGCGATTGCCACGGATTGCCGGCAGGCGTGGCGCGAGCAGCATGGCGGGGCAGAAAAGCAGCAGCACCGACCCCAGCAACAATTTGAAATGCGCGGGGTTCAGATGCGGCAGGATCGTCACGCCGACCGGGATGCCAATGACACCGCCAACGAGGAAGGGCATCAACACGGGCAGATCGATCTCGCGCTTCTCGCGCGTCACGGCAAGCAGCTGCCCGACGAGACTGCCGAACACGGTCATGACCGCTGCAACGTGCGGTTCGACGCCCCACACCCAGAACGACATGGCGACCATGCCGAAGGCAAAGCCGGAGATGCCCTGGACGAAGCCGGCAAACATCGCGCCGCCAGCGAGAAGCAGAAATTCGTTAGACACTGATCAGGTTCTGGATAGGCGCGCTCAGGGCGCTTTGTGTGGTGCAGGATTGAATCGTTCCATGATGCGCGCAGGGTTCGGCACTTCGTTGAAGCCGTACTGCGCATAGAGGCCATGCGCATCTTTCGTGAATAGCAGGAAACGACGCAGACCCTGCAGATCCTCATGCGCGAGAATGAACTCAAGCAAACGCTTCGACAGTCCCTTGCCGCGATGCGCTTCGAGCACGTACACGTCGGCGAGATAGGCGAAGGTGGCCTTGTCGGTCACGACGCGCGCAAAGCCAACCTGTTCATCGCCATGCACGATGCCGAACGCGAGCGAGTTGCGCGTGGCGCGCTCGACGATCTCGATGGGTACGCCGGGCGACCAGTAGGTCTGGCTCAGAAAAGCGTGAATGGCCGCGATGTCGAAGCGGCTCTGGTCGGTGGTGATGGTGTAGTCGTCGGGCATGGAGTGCAGTCGAAGGGCAAGGGGCAGCTGGCATTGTGCAGCATGCCGCGTCGATCAAAAGGCTTGCGACGTACAAACAACAAAGGCTCCTTGCGGAGCCTTTGTCGAGTGCCGCGGTGTTTCGCTACCGGCGATCAATAGCCGGTTGTCACACCGATGGTGGAAGGCAGCTTGCCTTTCAAGTCGGCCGGCGTGTATGCACCTGTCGTGGTCCAGAGCAGCCAGTCCGTGTAGCTGCGGAACACGCTCGAACGGAAGTCGCCGATGCGAAGGTAGTTGTCGCCCGCCGCGCCCACAAGGAACAGGTTGGACGTCGTGACATCGATGGCAGGCGTCGTCGCGCCGTCAATATAGGCCTTGATGGTGCCGGCATTCTTGGACGTGAGCGTGATGGCGATCTGGTAGATGTGCGGCACACTCAGGTCCAGCGCCACCATGGAATCGGTATCGGCCACCGTGTCGGTGTTGTTGATACGCAAGCCCACGGTCTTCGCGTCGGCGACGATGGTGGCTTCCATGACCGAGCCGACCACGCCGGTGTCAGACATGCCCACGGCGATATCCAGCAGGCGCGTGCCCGTGGCGGCGCTGTAGGTCACGCCGGCAACTGGCAGCACGCGAGCGAGCAAGGTGAAGGTCTTGGGGTAGACACCATCATTGCGGATCACATTCAAGTACTGGGCCGCACTGCGGTTCTCGACGACCGCTGAGGAGTTCAGCTCGACAGTGCCGTCACCCTTGGCCGTGAAATAGTCCGTGAAGCTGAAGAGCGAGCTGGCAGAGCTTGATGCCGAGCTGGTGCTCGACGAACTGCTGGAGCCCGCGGCAACGCTGGAGCTGGAGCTCGAGACGGTGAAGGTGCCCGTCATCATGGTGAACTTTGCGGCCACGCCGGTAGAGAGCGTGAGCGAACCGGCTGCTGACGGATGAAGCGTACCGTCGTAGACATTCCAGCCGACGGCGGAGCTCGAAGAAGAGGCTGCGATGGAGCTCGAAGAGGTCGCGGCGCTGGAGCTCGAGGAAGCCGCAGGCGGCGCGCTACCGGAGTCACTACCGCCACCCCCCCCGCCGCAGGCGGCAAGGACGAGGCCTGAAATCAGGACGAAGACGAGACGGCTAGCGCGATGAAGGCCAGTCAGTGTCGAGGCGTTATGCATGGAATCCCCTGTTTATGTGTTGGATACGAGGCTCGGGAGCAGGCCCGAGCGCGCGCGGATTCTAGCTTGCGAAAATGCCGGATTGTTCCGATTTGTTAAATTTGCAACAACACAGCGGGGACAAATACACGCCCGCATGGCAACAGCCTCGCCGTGGATCGGAGCCGCGCGGGAAGCCGGGAGCCCAGTGCCATGCCATGTGATGATCACTGAGCTCGCGCGATCTCTCTCCCAGCCGGCGAGGGGGCATCAGACAGCTTCACAGCTGGCAAAGCGGGTGGAGGCGAAAGAGCATGCAGGGGGGCTGCATGGCGTTGCACAGGCGGGAAAGGCGGTGTGCGCAACGCAGCGCGTTTCACGCCCTAAAGTGGCTGATGCAGTTCAGCTGTGGAAATTCCAAAACAAGTTCGTTATCCCGGCCTTCGCCGGGATGATGAGGTTTTTGCCATTCGCAGCGCTTAAGTGAACGGCATTGCCCTGCGGTGGCCAGCCTTATTCGATACGCGCGACCTCGTCGAAGCCCAGGCGCGGATTGCGCGGGAAGAGCTTCTCGGTCGTGCCGTAGCCGAGGTTGATGAGAAAGTTGGCCTTCCAGCGGCCATCAGGGAAGAAGGCCTGATTGAGCACGTCCGCATTGAAGCCGGACATGGGCCCCGCATCCAGCCCGAGCGCGCGTGCCGCGAGGATCAGGTAAGCGCCTTGCAACGAACCACTGCGCTGAATGGTTGGCTCGATGAGCGCCGGTGTGTTCTCGAACAGCGGGCGCGCATCGTAGGACGGAAACTGGCTTGGCAGGTACTCATGAAAGCGCGTGTCGACCGCGACGATGACAGTCAGCGGCGCGGCGAGCGTCTTGTCGCGATTGCCGGCGGACAAGGCCGGTCCGAGCTTCGCCTTGGCCTCGGCCGAGCGCACGAACACATAGCGCGCCGGCTGCGCGTTGAAGGCCGTTGGCCCCCACTTGAGCAAGTCGTAGAGCTTGTGGATCGTCTCGTCGCTGATCGCTTCGTCACGGAACACGTTGTAGGTGCGTGCCGTGCGAAAGAGCTGATCCAATGCATGATCATCAAGTGCCACATGCCTGTCTGCAGTCTGCACGGCCGTATCTGAATGAGCGCCCATTTCAGCCCCTCAAGCCGCTTCGAAAGCGATTGCAGCCTTGACCGACTCGCGTGCGTTGAAGCGCTCAAGCCAGGCAGCGAGGCCGGGGAATTCGGCGATGTCGATGCCAGCGCGTGGCAGCCAGCGAAGGAACACGCCGAGGTAGGCATCGGCCGCGGTGAAGCGCTCACCGACCGCCCAGGTCTTGCCTTCGAGCTTGCGCTGGATGACTCGCACCAGGTCGCGCAGGCGGGCGATGCCTTGTTCGCGAATGCTCTTCTGAATTTCCTCGTCAGGGTGGTACAGATTCGGACGATTCACCGGCTTGTAGGCGCCGTGGATATCGGAGTTCAGAAAGCCGATCCATTCCTGGATCTGTGCGCGCTCTGTCGAGCCGACTGGTGCATTGAGACCGGCCGCTGGATTCAGGTCGGCCAGCCACGGCAGGATTGCGCCATTCTCGGTAATGACGTCACCGCTGTCGGTGACGACGGTCGGCACGCGACCGAGCGGGTTGACCTTGTGAATGGGTGAATCAGGCGTGCGCAGCGGCACCTTGATGATCTCGATTGGCAGGCCGCTTGCCTGCGTGATCTCGCGTGCAACGACGTGTGCGCCGAACGAGCAGGCACCTTGCGCAATATATAGCTTTGTCATGACTTTCTTCTCTGTGATGAGTGGTGTGGTGGGGTTTGAATTACACAGGCTTGCTGGCGACAGCGAACAACAGATGGCGGTAGGCGACGATGCCTTCCGCTGTCTTCAGCTCGGTGAAGCGCTTGCGCAGGCTGGACAGAACCTTTTCGCGAGTGTCTGCGGTGTAGTCGGTGAGATAGTTGCCGAAGGAGCTGGCGCTATTGAAATCGAGTACGGCTTCCGCATTGGGGAAGACATCGGCGAAGCTGCGCAGGATGATCTGATCGATCAGGAAGCCGGCACTTTCCAGTTGCGCGCCGAGCGTCGAGAAGCCCACGCGGTGCGGAGTGGCGCCAGTCTCGTTGCGATACAGCGCATGCTCGACCAGCACGTCCTGCAGCACGCGCTGGATGTCGTGCGGCCGGTCTTGCGAGGCCACACTGATCCCCAGTCGCCCGCCGGGCCTGAGCACGCGAAAGGCTTCGTCGAGTACCGGCTTCTTGTCGGGCAGCCAGTGGTAGACGCTGTTGAGATAGACGAGGTCGAAATCCCTGTCCGGAAACTGCGACAGGTCTTCGGCACGGCCAACGTGTACCTGGTGATTGGGCGAGGCACGCTTGCGCGCTATGTCCACGCGCAGCTCGAGTGGCTCGATGCCGACGACCTCACCGTGCTGGCCGATCAGCTCGCTGGCGGCATATTCGCCGAGTCGACCTGTGCCGCAGCCGACGTCAAGAATGCGTTGGCCGGCCCTGATGCCGAGATCGGCAAGCAGCAGCTTGCCATGTTCAAACTGCTTGTCGCTGATGACATCGTACTGCTCGGCGAGCTCGCGGGTGTCGAGGTTGAGGCTGGGCGGCATAGTGATTACCAGGCAAAAATAAGATCCTGCGCGCGATGCGGAATCTCTTCGATGAGTTCCTCTGGCGGCAGCTGGTTGAATTCGCGTAGCACGTCGACGCGGATGCGGTTGAGCTCCGCGTCAGTACGCTTGCGCGGGTGTGGCACATTGACCGGCACGATGCGCTTGATGCGGCCCGGGCGTGGCTCCATGACAATGACCTTGTCGCCGAGGAACACCGCTTCTTCCACGTCGTGCGTGACGAGAATCATGGTGATGCCTTCGGCTTGCCAGATGCGTTGCAGCTCCTGCTGCAGATTGGCACGCGTCAGTGCATCGAGTGCGCCGAAGGGCTCATCGAGGAGAAGAATCTCGGGGCGATTGACGAGGCCGCGGGCAATCGCCACGCGCTGCGACATGCCGCCAGAGAGCTGGTGCGGGTAGGCCGTCTCGAAGCCCTGCAAGCCGACCAGTTCGACGTGCTTCTGCACCGACCTGCGTCGCTCTTCGGTCGACAGCGGCGAGTTCTCCAGCGCCAGACCAATGTTCTGCTCGACCGTCAGCCAGGGCAGCAGGCGATGCTCCTGGAATACGATGCCGCGCTTCAGGCTGGTGCCGCGAATGCGCTCGCCGTCGAGCAGGATGTCGCCCTGGTAGTCGTCTTCAAGGCCGATGATCAGACGCAGCAGGGTCGACTTGCCGCAGCCGCTGCTGCCGACGATGCTGACGAATTCGCCCGGCTGGATGTCGATGTTGATGCCATCGAGAACGGGGAGTTGCTCGCCCTTAACCTCGTACTGCTTGCGCACTTGCTGAATGCGCAACGTACCGGCGTGATGACCGCCCGTGGCTGATTCGCTGACTTGTTCTGCGTGACTCATGTGTGCTCCATGAAAAACTTCTCTGCGCAATTCAAAAACTGCTAGTACAAATCTCTCGTCATCCCGGCGAAGCCTGAGTTGGCTTCACTGAACCGGATTGGGTTGCCGCGCATGGATCGCATTGATGCCATCAATCACGGTCTGATCCAGCTTCAGCGAGACGCTTTCGATATTCGTGCGCAATTGCTCCGGCGTAGTCGCGCCGATGATGGAAGTCGTCACGAAAGGCTGGGCCAGCACGAAAGCTGTGGCGAGTTGCGCAGGGTCGAGATTGTGCTCACGCGCCAATGCCACATAGTCGGCCGTGGCTTTCTGCGCCAGCGGGCTGGTGTAGCGCACAAAGCGCTCGAAGAGCGTCAGGCGTGCGCCTTCCGGGCGGGCGCCGTTCAGGTACTTGCCGCTGAGCACGCCGAAAGCCAGTGGCGAATAGGCGAGCAGGCTGAGGTCTTCGCGGTGGCTGAATTCGGCGAGCCCGGTTTCGTAGCTGCGGTTAAGCAGGTTGTAGGGATTCTGGATGGTCGCAATGCGTGGCAAGCCAGCGATCTCCGCATGCTTGAGAAATTGCGCAACGCCCCAAGGTGTTTCGTTTGACACGCCGATGTGGCGCACCTTGCCGGCCTTCAGGAAGTCGGCGAGCACGCTTAGCGTCTCGGCGATTTCGACAGTTTCTTCATTTTCGATGTGCTGATAACTCAGTTGGCCGAAGGTGTTTGTCGTGCGGTCCGGCCAGTGCAGCTGATACAGATCGACGTACTCGGTCTGCAGGCGGCGCAGGCTGTCCTCCAGCGCCAGTGTGAGGTTTTTGCGGTCATGCTGCGTCTTGCCGCCGCGGATGTGCGTCGGGTTGTGCTTCTGGCGCGCCGGGCCGGCAGCCTTGGTGGCCAGCAGGAACTTGTCGCGCTTGCCTGCGTTGCCCGGCTTGGCCAGCCAGGTGCCGATGTATTGCTCGGTGCGTCCCTGTGTTTCGGGTTTCGGCGGCACCGGATAGGCCTCGGCCGTGTCGATGAGATTGATACCGTAGTCGAGTGCGAGGTCGAGCTGGCGATGCGCGTCCTGCTCGCTGTTCTGCTCACCCCAGGTCATCGTGCCGAGTGTGATCGTGCTGACCTTGATGCCTGTCCTGCCGAGCGGCCTGTATTCCATTTGCAAAATCTCCGTACTGCGCTAAGTCAAACAGCGGCCAGACTACGGTGCGTCCCTGCAAACGCAAACGATGCTTTTTTCAAGTGCTTAGAACAAAACGGAATCAATGGCGGGCGTGAGATACGCACGGGTACTCGATTCCATGCGCGCACTCGAATAACTAACGCAGAACTAATTATTTCGACATCGGCGTAGCGCTGCTTAGAGTGTCTGTCATTCGCATCGGGCCGACGCCCACCGGCACAAGGAGTTCCGCCATGTCCAATAGTATTCACCCCGGCAAGCTGCTTTCCTTTCCGGATCCGTCGCCCCATGCGACATCGATCCGCGCCAAGGCGCTGATCTTTTCCGACCCGCGTTCGCTGGCACTGCTGAACCATATCGAAGTGCTCGGCCGGAGCGATGTGAGCGTACTCATTCAAGGCGAGACCGGTACCGGCAAGGAACTGGTCGCACGTCATGTGCATGAACAGAGCGGTCGCAAGGGGCCGTTCGTGGCTGTCAATTGCGGCGCTTTCTCCGAGAATCTGATCGAGGCTGAACTCTTCGGTCACGAGGCCGGCGCCTTCACCGGCGCACAGGGCGCACGCGCGGGCTGGTTCGAAGCGGCCAACGGCGGCACGCTGTTTCTCGATGAAATCGGCGATCTGCCGCTGGCCATGCAGGTCAAGCTGCTGCGTGTTTTGCAGGAGCGCGAAGTCGTGCGTCTGGGTTCGCGCAAGCCTGTGGCGCTGGACGTGCGTCTGGTCGCTGCGACCAATGTGGATCTGACCCGTGCGGTCGCGTCCGGACACTTCCGTGTCGATCTCTACTACCGCATCAATATTGCGACGCTGGTGCTGCCGCCTTTGCGCGAACGCCACGGCGACATCGAACCTCTGGCGCGGTACTTTGCGGCGCTGTATGCGCAACGCATGGGCGTCGGAGAGCCGAAGCTGCCCGAGGCAACGCTTGAGGCGCTGCGCAATTACACCTGGCCAGGCAATATCCGCGAGCTGGAGAATGTCATCCATTTCGCGTTGCTGGTGAGCCGTGGCAATGTCATCAATGTGGAAGATCTGCGCTTTGTGGGTGTCAGTGCGCCGGGCACGAACAGCGAATCAAGCCTCACGCCATTGCAGGGGGTCGAGCGCGCGCTGGATCGCTACCTTTCATCCCGCCCGGAGCAGGCTTTCGAACAGATCGAATCCGCGCTGGTGCACCTGTCGTTCCGTCGCAACCAGAGCAACCAGGTGCGAACTGCACAGGCGCTTGGCGTGACGCGCAATGTGCTGCGCACCTTGCTCAAGCGTCATGGCCTGCTTGAAGACCATAGCCCCGATGAAGAGCTGGCTGTCGCGGGTGATCACGACTAGAAAATCTGGCCCCGTCGTCATCTCTTGACGATAGGGCCGATACAACCCCGCGCCCGTGCCCAGCACGCGCCAGGCGGCAGGTCACGCAATGAAATTGCAGGCCGTGACTCTTCACAAGTGCGTGAACCGGGTACCTACAATTCGATTTCAGCGTCGTGCGCAATGCGCGCGCTTCGCTCACAACGTTATTTCAGAAAAGGCAAGAACATGGCAGTTGTCGTAGCACTGGCGGGGAGCCCCAGCCCCAAATCGCGATCCAGCGGGTTGCTCAAACGCGGTATCGAACTGCTCGTCGATTCGGGTATTACCGTGCGCCAGTTTTCACTCTCCGATTTTGTCGCGGAGGATCTGATCTATGGTCGCTTTGACAGCCCGGATGTGCAGGCCTTCAATGCCGTCGTCAAACACGCGGATGGCTTGCTGATTGCCAGCCCCGTGTACAAGGCAGCCTACAGTGGCGGCTTGAAAACACTGATCGATCTGCTGCCCGAAGGCGCGCTCGCTGGCAAGGTCGCACTCAATCTGGCAACAGGTGGCAGCGCGGCATTCACCCTGTCGCTCGATCACGCATTGCAGCCGGTGCTCAACTCCCTGAAAGTGAAGCTACTTGTCGGCGGTGTATTTGCCACGGATCGCGATGTGGGCTGGCAACCGGATGGCAGCTTTCACGTTGCAGCCGACATCGAGGAGCGCCTGAGCATCGCTACACAGGCTTTCGTCAGCTATCTGCCGCATGTACATGCCGCGCCACCGGACCAGCGTGCACTGATGGCGCAGATTCGCCTGGGGCGTATCAGTACCTGATCGCCTGCGGGTTTACCGGGTGGGCGTCCCCGAGACATCGGGTGAATAACTCCAGCGCGGGCTGAATAGCAGGATTGCCACCGCAACGACAGCTACGAGGCCGGACAGCCACAAGGCATACGGGGTCTCCGCAATCCGTTGCGGGTAGATCTTGAGCACCGCGCCAAGGCCGATGGCATTGCCGCCTGCGACCAGCACGCCAGACGCGTAGTCATGAAAGCGGCGCGCCTTGTTGGCGCCCATCGCCCAGCGCGGATGCGTGTTGTAGCTCGGCAAGGTCTCATGTGCGTCGTTCAGGCGTTCCAGCTCGGAGAGGAACTCGCGCAGATTGGTAATGGCGCGCTCGGCCTTGTAGTTCAGAAAGGCGAGGCACAGCGATGCAACGGGGAAGCCCAGCATCAACCATTCCACCGGCGCATCCTCCTTGCCCGCACTCGGCTTCAGTGCCACCAGTGCGGCCAGCAGACTGACCACCAGCGTGACATACAAGGCCAGCGCCTGCTGTCGCTGCCCGATGCGTGCATTCACTTCCTGATAAGCCGCGATGAAGCGGTAGTTTGCGTCGACGGAGGATGTGGCCATGTCAGCTTGTCTGCGAGGTGATGAACGAGTCTGGCACGATAGCAAAAAGCGACGCGCCCAAGTGCTCGCAGATATTCCTGCGGGCACTTGGGCGCGTCATATGATGCTTGGCCCGCGCCATGGTGAAGCCGTGCTCGCGAACCCCATTGAATTCGGCCAAGTGAGGTTCGAACTTGGTGAGTCCGAAACGGCCCTGGTCCTTCTCCTCAGGTTCGTCATCCCGGCGAAAGCCGGGATCCATTACGGACGCGTGGATCTGGATCCCGGCCTGCGCCGGGATGACGAGGTTTTTTCATTCGCGACGCTTAAGTGAACGGCATTGCGGGTGAGCGCTGCTCTTGACCTGAAGACCAGCCTTCTGGCCGGATCAATAGGCGGTGACGCTCTCCTTGGCCGGTGCTGCCTGCCGCGCCACGGCATGCCGATTGGCTGGCACGGGCAAACCGAGATTGCCGCGCAGGGTCTCTGCATCGTACTCGCTGCGCACCACGCCACGCTCACGCAGGATAGGCAGCACCTTGTTCACGAAGGCATCGAAGTTGGTCGGTGAGGAGATGCGGAAGTTGAAGCCATCGACGGCGCCACCGACATACCAGCGTTCGATCTCGTTGGCGATGGTCAGTGGTGAGCCCACGAAAGGCGAGGGCCGTGCGGCGAAGCGCCAGGCGGTTTCGCGCAGGGTGAGCTTCTCTGCAGCAGCAATGCGCTTGATGCGGTCGGCCGAGCCACGATAGCCGTTCGAGCCGAGGTTGCCGACATCGGGGAAAGGCGCGTCGATGTCGTATTGCGAGAAGTCGTGGTAGTTGAAAGGGCGGCCGAGTTGCACCAGCGCCTTCTTCAGGTCGAGCTTGCCGAATTCGGCATCGGCAAGGGCCTGTGCTTCTTCATCAGTCTCGGCAATCACCGGCACGAGGCCGGGGAAGATCAGGATGTGGTCGGGGTTGCGACCCGCCGCAGCGGTGCGCTGCTTGATGTCGTCATAGAAGGCCTTGGCCTCCTCGAAGTTTTCCTGGTTGGTGTAGATGCCTTCGGCAACCTGGGCGGCGAGATTGCGGCCGGTGTCGGAGTCGCCTGCCTGGAAGATGACCGGCTGGCCCTGACGCGAGCGCGAGATGTTGAGCGGGCCGGTGACCGAGAAGAACTCGCCCTTGTGATTGAGCGCATGCAGCTTGCTCTTGTCGAGGAACACGCCTTTCTCCTTGTCGCGCGGGAAGGCGTCGTCTTCATACGAGTCCCACAGGCCTTGCACGACCTTGACGTGTTCGAGGGCGCGGGCGTAGCGAACTTCGTGATCAATGTGTTCTTCGCGGCCGTAGTTGCCGGCAGCGCCTTCAAGACCTGTGGTGACGACGTTCCAGCCTGCACGGCCGTTGCTGATCAGGTCGAGTGAGCCGAACTGGCGGGCGACGTTGTAGGGCTCGTTGTAGGAGGTGGTGAGCGTGGCAACGAGGCCGATCTTCGACGTGGCGCCAGCGACAGCCGACAGCAGGGTCAGCGGTTCGAGGCGGTTGAGGAAGTGCGGTGCGGTGTCGGGCGTGATGTATGGGCTGTCGACGATGAAGACGAGATCGAACTTGGCCGCCTCGGCCTTGCGTGCGTTGTCGCGATACCAGTCGATGTTGACGCTGGCGTCGCCCGGCAGGCCTGGCTCGCGCCAAGCGTTCTGGGTGGTGCCGACGCCGCTGAGAATCGCGCCGAGTCTGAGGTATTTCTTTGCCATGATGTGCTCGCAATCGAAGAGTAGGGATGATCTGTTGTGCTGCCATGGCAGCTTTGCCATCGACAGCCCTGAGTCGGGTTGCGTCTCTCCCTGCACGCATCCGGCCTCGTTGCGCAGAATTCTAGGGAGATGATTTGCAACGCTCCAATATTTGTTTATTGCATGGTTACTATTTTTCTTCATAAACAGGTTGCATGATGTGTGGCGTTCTTCATGCGTCGGAGGATGCCGAGTGGCTGCTGAAGAATCAGCAGGCGCTGTTGCAGATGTAGCTTTCTCAGCCGCAGCAGCTTGCGAAAATCGCGCCTTGATCGATGCGAGGTGCAGCAAAGACGAGGGCGCGGATAGGCTATGTATGCGTTCTGTTTGCTGGTATGTCACTTGCTCTATGCCACTCCTGCGGAGCGATGGCCCGCAAGGAAAAATATCGGGGGAGCATTCATGGCAGAAGAGAAAAGCGTGCCTGTCGACACGCGCGGGAGCGCCGAGGCCGGTACCACACGGGCCGGCGATCAACGGCGCCGCTTTCTGCGCCGCGGCGCGGCGTTTGGCGGCATGGCGATTACCGGTGGCGTGTTGTCGGCTAGTGCGCAGGCACAGACACTAAAGAACGCAGCCGATGAATTGGCTGTACCGGCCTGGAGCAAGCAGCCGGGCGATGACGTGTTGTCGAAGCCCTACGGCTTGCCGTCTGCATTCGAGAAGGAAGTCCTGCGTCGTTCGCGCGGTTCGGTGTTTCCCGGTGCGGCTTCGTCGATGACGCCGCTACAGGATTCGTTCGGCATCATCACGCCGAGCGGTCTGCATTTCGAGCGGCATCACTCGGGCATTCCGCGGATCGATCCGGCGCAACATCGTCTCGCTGTGCATGGGCTGGTGAGTCGCCCTACGATATTCACGATGGATGATCTGGTGCGTCTGCCATCGGCAACGCGCATTCACTTTCTCGAGTGCTCGGGCAATACCGGCTCGGAGTGGAAGGCACCGACATCGAAATCGGTGCAGCTCAGCCACGGCTTGTTGTCGTGCAGTGAGTGGACTGGCGTGCCGCTCGCCGTGGTGCTCGATGAAGTGGGATTATCGAAAGACGCGAAGTGGTTACTGGCGGAAGGTGCGGATGGCGCCGGCATGTCGCGCAGCATCCCGATCCACAAGGCGCTCGACGACGCGCTGCTGGTCTATGCCCAGAATGGCGAGCGCTTGCGACCGGAGCAGGGCTACCCGCTGCGCCTGTTCCTGCCGGGTTACGAGGGCAACACCAGCATCAAGTGGCTGCGACGCATCAAGATCGGAGCCGAACCCTTTCAGTCGCGCGAGGAGACGTCGAAGTACACCGACTTGCTGCCGGATGGTACGGCGCGTCAGTTCAGTTTCATCATGGAAGCCAAGTCCGTCATCACTTATCCTGCGCCCGACCACACGCTGCGGGGTGCGGGCTTCTACGAGATAAAGGGGCTCGCGTGGACCGGCCTCGGGCGTATCAAGCGCGTCGAGGTGTCGGTCGACGGCGGCCGCAACTGGCGCGAAGCGCGACTCGAAGGGCCGGTGCTGGATCGCGCACTGACGCGTTTCGTGTTTCCGTGGAAATGGGACGGCAGCCCGGCGATCCTGCAAAGCCGCGCCATCGACAACACCGGTTATGTGCAACCGACACGGCAGGAGCTGATTACCGCGCGCGGGCTCAACTCCAACTATCACTTCAACGCAATCCAGAGCTGGAGCGTAAATCCAAATGGCATTATCACAAATGTTCATGCGTAACTTCGCACCTGTGTTCCTGCTGGCGTTTGGTATCGGATCTGTGCACGCACAGAGCTACGGCATCGGCCACGTGGTCAGCGAGAAAGACATCGCGCCCTGGAATATCGATGTGAGCGCGGACGGCAGCGGCCTTCCTGCAGGAAAGGGCAGCGTGACGGAGGGCAAGAGAGTCTACGAGACGACTTGCATCGTCTGCCACGGCGTGAATGGTCAGGGTAAGCCAGCGGATCAGCTGGCAGGCGGGCAAGGCACGCTGAAGGCTGCGAGTCCTGTGAAAACCATTGGTAGTTTCTGGCCGTACGCGACCACCGTGTTCGACTTCGTCAACCGTGCCATGCCGTACGACCGGCCGAAAAGCCTGAGCGCAAACGAGGTCTATGCCGTTACGGCGTATCTGCTGAACCTGAACGGCATCGTTGGCGCCGAGACCGTGCTGGATGCGAAAAGCCTGCCGCAGGTACGCATGCCGAATCGCGACGGCTTCGTACCTGATCCACGGCCGGACGCGGCGGGTATCGCCTGCCATAGCAACTGCAAGTAGAAGCCGTAGCAAACGGGCTGCACGCGCTCGCTGCGCTTGTGGCAGGTTCTTCGGGCTTGTCCACGATCCTTAGTTAGAAGGTCGTCATCCCGGCGAAGGCCGGGATCCAGTGCCGGACGTGCGATCTGGATCCCGGCCTTCGCCGGGATGACGATGGATTTCAGAACTACCGGGTCACGCCGTCCGGTTGCAGCCCGGCCTCATTACCCGGCTCGCCTGCAGGCACCAGATCATAGAAGCCCGAAATCCTCAGCTTGACTGTGACGGGGTGATCGGATTGGTTCTGCAGAAACCAGCCATGTATGCCGTCGAAAGGTGCACGCAGCGAACCGTTGGACTGCAGGCCTGTTGCCTGGCGATAGGTGGCGACGACGAGATTTCTGGATGTGGCTGGCGCCGGCTCGTGACCATGGAAGTCGGAGTAGAACTCTTCAGCGTTGTCGAGCCCGACGACTTGCCAGCTGTAAATCAGGTCTGCATCTTTCTTCAGGTGCACCTTGTATTCCAGCTCATCGCGATGCGCGCTATCTCCACCCGCCGCGAGGGCAATGCTGAGGGTGTCGCTGCGAAATGGCGTCGCGTACTCCGTTGCCCGTAGGGCGACGGTTGTCCCTGGCGCCGCGCTGCTTGCTGACAGGCGCGACAGCCCACTCCACTGACCGAAGCCGAGCGGGTCGTGATTGAACTCGGCGGGCAGCACCACGCCCGCCACGATGAGTGCGCCGACAAGCAGAGCACCCGTGCCGAGCGCCAGCAGGTGACGGCGCGGTAGCGCCAGTGGCTGTGAAGATGGATGGGTCATTTCAGCTCCGGAGAAATGCGGTAGCGGCGAGCTGGTAGCCCAGCAGTACGACGCCTGCAGTCAGCACGAGCGTATTGGTGGCGATGGCTGCGGGGCCACTGAAATTCGTGCGATGCCGCCACAGTGCCAGCGCACCCAGCATGGCGATCAGTGCCAGCAGTTGTCCGAGCTCCACGCCGAAGTTGAACGCAAGCAGATTTGGCAATAGTCCATTCGCCGCAGGTTGCAATGATTGCAAACTGGTAGCGAGGCCCAGGCCGTGAATCAGGCCGAATGCCGGGATGATAAAACGGTTGTCGGGTTGCCAGCCGAAGGCGCGAAAGCCGCCAAGATTGTCGACAGCCTTCCAGATGACGGACAGCGCGATGAAGGCATCGACGACATGCGCATTGAATTGCCAGTGCATCCACACGCCAAGCAGCAGGGTGAACGAGTGGCCGAGCGAGAACAGGGTGACGTAGAGCAAGACCTGACGCACGCTGAACACGAAGAACAGCACGGCGAAGATGAACAGCAGATGGTCGTAGCCCGTCAGCATGTGGCGCGCGCCAAGATAGGCGTAAGGCACGGGGTCGAAACCTGCTGCGTTGGCGACGAAGGCCGCATCACGTCCGGCGAATCCGTGTGCCGATGCGAGCGAAGTCAGACCGCACAGGGTGACGATGACGATGAGCGAACACAGTCCGCGCAGCCCGTGTCGCCTTGCATGCATCACAGCACGAAACCTATCCAGCGACCTGCGGCGACAACACCGACCCAGAACACCAGTGAGAAGCTGCCGGCCCAGCGCGCGCCGGCAGGTGGCTTGGCGGCTGCATCCCATTGCGCCACATCGCGATAGGTGCGCAGCTGGAACCACAGCATGTTGAGACCCGCAGCGAGCAGCAAGGCGATCTTTATGCGGAATGGGATGTTGTTGTAGTACTGCACGGCCTTGGAAGAGAACAGCAGTCCTCCGCTGATCAGGGCCACCGTGAACGCGGCCCAGGTCCATGGCAGAACTTCGCGTGCGATGCTGCTCACGGCGCGTCGCGCGGAGGCCCAGCCGAGCAGGCGCAGGTCGACGACGGCGATGCTGCCGACGACGAGCGCCAGCGCCAGCACGTGGATGGTCTCGATGGTAGGAAACAGCCACACGGATTCGCCGATGGCGGTGGCGAAGGCCGTGTCCTGGAGTTGCTGCAGCAGTTCGGTCGGGAAGCTCATGGTCAATGCCTCATCAGAGATCGAGGAAGTAGGCGATCCAGCGGCCGGCGACGACAATGCCGACCCACAACAACAGCGAGCTGGCGCCGACAAGTTTGGCGCTGAAGGTCGTGGGGATGGCAGCAGCACCGCTCGGGGCCAAGCGTTCCCAGCCTGCCGGGTTGCGACTCAGGCGGTACTGCACGACACCGGTGAGCAGCAGCACGAGCAGCAGCAGGAACAGCTTGGCGAAGAAGATCGGGTTGGTCAGCTCGCGCGTGGGCTCGGCAATGATGAGAATCAGTCCGGTGAGCGCGAGCCCCGGCACGACCCACCATACCCAGGGCAGGAAACGCTTGGCGACATCTGCAACGGGCTGGCTGCGCGCCGCGAAGCCGAGCAGGCGTGCGTTGAGCAGGGCCACGGACGCGATGAGTGCGGCGATCAGCAGGATGTGCAGAATCTGCACGGAGGGCACGATCCAGGTTGTACTCTGGATACCGACGCTAAGCGCTGTGGTCGACAACCAGTCAGAGAAGGGCTGTAGTGCGACAAATGGATTTGGCATATTGCCTCCTGATTCAGATGTATACGCGGCTGACGATCCAGAACGTACCGAGCCCGACGAGCGCCGATGACAGCACCTCGACAACCAGCGGCCGTGGTAGCGCCACGCGGGCACGGATCAGCAGGGCGGTCAGGCCAAGCATCAGTGAGACGATCAACAGCTGACCGGACTCCACGCCGAGGTTGAAGCCGAGCAACAGCTCCGCCATGCGGCCGTTCGGTAGATGCATCTCGATCAGATCGGTGGCAAAGGCGAAGCCATGGATCAACCCGAAAACAAGCGTGACGACGAGGCGAATCCATGCGGCGTCCTGCACCTGGTTCGATAACAGGAGGTAGCTTGCCGCAAAGATTGCGGCGCCAATCAGCAGCGGCGCAGGCAGTAGCCCGAAGCCCGCAAACTTGAGCAGCGCCATGACGAACAGCAGGCCGAAAGCGCTGATCGCCACGACGCGCGCGCGCCCCGAAGCGGCGATGATGTTCTCCGCGCCGATCAGGCCGATGGTCAGCGCGATCAGCACGTCAATGAACTCCGCATGGGGGCGGAAAACGCCGGTGACTGCAAGCGCCAGCGTGGCACTGTGGCCCAGTGTGAAACCGGTAATGACAAAGGCAAGGTCACGCAGCTTGCGCGAAATCAGTACCAGACCGAGCAGGAAGGCAATGTGGTCGGGGCCGGTGAGGATGTGCAGGATGCCGAGCCAGATGTATTCGAAGAAGCTGGCGTTCTGTAGCACGCTGGCACCGTCGCCGCCGACTTCGATATCACGATGATCGTTGGTGATGAGTTGCTCGACAAAGCCCGTATTGCCGTTGCGGATGCGTGCGTAGGTGACATGCGAGGGCACGAGTTCGAAGAAGGCCGTGGAGTGCAAGGCGATTGCGCTTGCGTCAGGGCAGCGGAAGGCCAGCTCGAAGCGGCGGAAGCCCTTGCTTGCCGCAATTGTGCGCGGTGCTGCGCTGGCGCTGCAGGCCTGCTCACCGGCAGTGGCCGACACGTGTTGGGCCAGGTAGGTGGCGATGCGCTCGTCTGAGGGCGCAGCGCCGTCGCCGAGGCGCGCGGCTTCGGCATCGGGCAGCGTGAAGCTGGCATGCACTGCCGGGCCGCTGAGCTCCCAGACTGAATAACTCTCGCTACGGGTGTGTGCCGAAGCCGTAGCACCGAGGAGACCCCAGCCGAGTATCAATGCAAGGTGCAGCAGTGTCCTCATGGTTGCACTGCCCTGGCTGCATCAGCAAGCTTCAGGGGTTCATCGCGAACCGTCACGTCAGCCTTGCTGCGCAGGAAGAGCACGTACTCGTCCTGAGCCGCCTGCAATGCGTCGCGCTGGAAATCGCTTGCGACAGTCTGCCGCGCCACTTCAAAGGTTTGTGCGGTGGGGGCATCGCGCTCCGCAACGACCACCAGGTGTACGCCATCGGCTTCCGTGACGGGCGTGCTGACATCGCCAGTCTTGAGCTTGCGGAGTTCGGCGAACAATTTGTAGCCCAGGCTGCTTCTCAGTGCCACATCGGGCAGGCTGCTTTTGGCACCGTCGCCAAGTTCCCTGAGCTGGAATTTCGTGCTCACGCGCTCGACGGGCGTGCCTTGCTTCAGCGCGAGTGCCACCGCGTTCGCATCGGTCCCGGCAGGGAGCAGCAGGTGATGCAGACGCGTGGCACCGGCACTCACATAGCGTGCGGAATGACTCTGAAAATAGTCGTGTAGCTGGGACTCTTCCGGCTGGCGTGACAGCACGTCAGCTTCCGTCTGCAGATTGACGCCAGCCACCAGCGCCTCGCGCACACCTGCATCGGAGTTCTGCAGGCTCACTTCGATACCCCGCTGTACGAGAAGCTCTTCGGCAATCATGCTGTCGAGCACATCTCGTCGTTGCGTGGATGTCGCTTTGTCGAAGGGCGCGCCGGTCAGCACCTCGACCTGTTTGCGGAAGTCGCTCTCCAGAATCTGTCCTTGATTCACGCGGGCGACTGCACCGTCCGGCACGCCGCTACTGACATTGCCGCGCGCGGTGAACAGGCTGAAGCCCGCGATGCCAAGGCCGACAATTGCGCCAAGCGCCAGCAAGGCCAGCGCGCGGCGTGGCGAGGGTTGCTGCAGGCTGCGAAATATGCCAGCGGGGTTTGTCGGAGCTTCGTGCGCCAGTGCTGCGATGTCTTCGGATTTCATGTTCAGCCCGCTTTCCGCTTGAGCCAGATGGTCAGTACGTCGAGTGTTGTGAAGTCAAATTTGTCCGGCCGGGTGCATATGGGCAGGGCTACTTCGCGGCGACTGGCGCTGAGGGTGTTGCTACCGGAGCTGAGGCTGCATCAGGTGTCGCTGTTGTCAGCACCTCACCCGTCTTGATGTTGGTGACTTTCTTGAACTGCCCGCCAGCTTCGCCGTTGCGCAGCGGATTGATCTCCACTGCGACGCGATCGCCGGGCACGAGCGAGCGCTTGGTCCAGCCGATGCGGCTCAGCGGGCCAGGGCTGGTCGACAGTTCGATGGACCACAGCACGCCTTCCTTTTCGCCCGCCTGTGGATCGCGCACGACCCACAACAGAACGTGCGGACTGGTCCATTGGAACTCCTTCACCGTGCCGGTGAGGGTGAATGGCTTGGACGGGTCGTACATGGCGAAGGAGTGATGTGCGATGGCAGGCGCGATGGTGCTGGCGAGCAGCAGGCAGGCGGTGGCTGCGAGCAATGTCTTGATGGTGCGGGTCATGCAGAATGTCTCCAGAATGTTTGGCTTGCGAATTGATCAGCGATCTTGGGCGCGGCTGGTGGGCAAGGGCGCGCCACCAACTTCTTTGGGAATCTCGACGAAAACGTGATTGCCTGCGGCATCCACCTTGGCGTAGAAGTCGCCCTGGCGGCACGACGCCTCCACGATGTCGTCGTTGCGATTACGTGAGCGCAGGAAGGATTTGGTGATCTTCCAAGGCTCCTTGAGTACATTCGGTGCGTGTATTTCGAGATCGAAATTCAGGCGGTCTGGCTCGACCAGGCGGATGCGCTCGATGACGTGGACGTCACCATTGTTCGGGATGCCGACCGACTGACCGATGGGAATGAAAGTCTGAGGAAGAATGCCAACGGTATCGACGACCAGCGTGTCACCTTCCCACTTGCCGATGGAGTGGCCATTGAAGGTGAGGTCGGGATCTTCCGGATGGCCACGCCCGTCGGTATAGATGCGCCGCGTGCGATTGCCGTCGAACTCGTTGAGGATGGTGACGCGGCCCGGCGTAAACAAGAACTCGCTGGCATTGAGCGTCATGATGACGAAGCTCGGCATGCCTTCTGGCAGGCAGTTGATGTAGATATTGTTGGGCGTGCCGGCTTTGTCGAGCGCCTGTTGCTGGGCAATGTACTTGCCGGCCTTCTCGTTCCACGGCGGAATCGACTTGCCCGCGAAGGGAGCGTTCACATGCTTGCGGTCGGTATTCCAGGTTCCGCTCCAGTCGGGCAGCTTGGCGAGGTCGGCCCAGTCCTTGGCGGACGGTGCTGGCGTGATGACCGCCTTCGGAGCATCGGCTGCATGCGAAATGCCTGGTGCGCTGAAGATGCTGCACAGCACCGCTGCGCGTAATGCGAACTTGAGTGAACTGCTGACAGAATGGTTAGCTGAGATGCGGCCCATCGACTTCCCCCGGTGAGTGATGAACGCTGCGGGTTCATCTCGGGAAGTTCGAGTGCAACGCCGTCAGCGAATCAGTTTGACGAGGTGAAGGCTAACGAGCGAAACATCATTAAACAAGAACATTATGTTCATAACTTTAATGCTGTTTTCGCATAAAGATTCTGGTGGTTCGAGAAGGCGACGCTGAATAAGTTCGTCATCCCGGCGAAGGCCGGGATCCAGGCATATGCGTTGAGCTGGATCCCGGCTTTCGCCGGGATGACGAAAAATGGATGCTGTGTTGCAGTCAAGGGCTGGAGAGCGTGCGTGCTCTAACCTGTGACTCGTAGGTCGCGCTGGAATGCTTCCGTGACCAGTTGTGCAAATTGTTCCACCGGCGCCTGCAAGCTGCCGAGACGCTCTCTGTGCACCAGCCACAGATCGATGGTCTGCTTGAAGTCGCTGATGCTCAGCACGTCGAGCTTGTCGCGATAGCTGCTGTAGGCGAGAAGTGGTTCAGGCATCAGGCCGAGGCCCAGGCCGCGCGAAACGAGTTGCAGCTGCAGCTCGCGACCGAAAGTGTCCGATACCACGCGCAAGGGCAGACCTTGTGCGGCGAGTACACGCTGCAGGCTGGCGCGGAAGCCGCAGCCATCCGGATTGAGTATCCAGCCGGATTCGTACAGATCGGCAAGCTTGGGCGAGCGTTTGGTGATGCTGTCTTTCGCCGCAACGACTACGAGCCTGGCGCGTGCCAGCGAGCGTGCCTGTGCGTGGCGTGGTGCGAGCCGGTTGGATGGCATCAGCACCGTCGCTGCGTCGAGCTTGCCTTGCTCCACTTTCTCGACAAGCAGGTTGCCCCAGTCCGTCGAGAAGTTCGTGTCGAGATCGGGATAGGTCTTCTTGAGCGTCTGCAGCAGGTTGCTCAGCAGGATGTCGCCAAGCCCCTGCGTCAGGCCCAGCCGCAGGCCGCCAGCGGGCGTCAGGTCCTGTGTCGCCAGTTCGCGCAGTGCTTCAACTTCACTCAGTACGACGCGACATTGTTCATACACGAGCAAGCCTGCAGCGGTCGGCTTCGGTGGCTTGGTGTTACGGTCGAGCAGGACGACGCCTAACGCTTCCTCGAAGCTCTGGATGCGCCGCGTGATGGCGGGCTGGGTGAGGGACAAGACCTCTGCGGCCTGGCTCAGGGACTGGCAGCGCACTACAGCTTCAAAGGCTTCTATGTCGTCGATTTTCACGGCGGGGTTCCGGTCAGGTCATGCACAAAGCGAATCGCGGACACGCAAGATCATGCGTGCCGCTCGCATTGTGCAGGAAACCTGACCGGGCCGGAATCGTGACTTGCCGGAATGTCGCAGCCCGGCGCGGGGCCAGGCTGCGGTGTCAGGCGATGTGATCAAGCAGGTGCCAGCGTACTTTCTTCACGTTTTGCGACCAGCTCGCGCGTCAGCGGAATCAGATCGCGGCCATAGGCAACGGCATCTTCCAGCGGGTCGAAACCGCGGATCAGGAAGGTCGTGATGCCCAGCGCGCGGTAGTCGAGCAGCGAATCGGCGACCTGTTCTGGCGTGCCCACCAACGATGTCGAATTGCCCTTGGCGCCAAGCAGGCCCGCGATGCCGGTCCACAGGCGCTTGTCGAGACGCGAACCCTGTGCAGCAGCTTCGAGCAGACGCTTCGAGCCCTCGTTCTGCGGCTCGCCCTTGCGTGCCGTGTCGTTCTTCGAAGCGAGTGCGCGCGCACGTTCGAGGATGTCGTCGGCGCGTGCCCAGGCTTGTTCTTCCGTGGCGGCAAGGATGGGGCGCAGCGACAGCGAGAATTTGATGGTGCGACCGTGCTTGGCGGCTTCGGCGCGCACGCGTGCGACGGTCTCGGCGACTTGCGCATAGGTTTCACCCCACAGCGCGTACACATCGGCGTGCTTGCCGGCAGTGCGGATCGCAGCGTCGGACGAGCCACCGAAGTAGATCGGCAGGTGCGGTAACTGTGGCGACTTCACGGCGGAGAAAGCCTTGTCGAACTGGTAGTACTTGCCGGCGTAGTCGAACGGGGTCTGGCTGGTCCACTCCTGGCGCACGACATCCAGATACTCGTCGGTGCGCGCGTAGCGGTCGTCCTTGCCGATGTAGCTGCCATCCGCCTTGAGCTCTTCGTCGCTACCGCCGGTGATGATGTGCACGGCGATGCGGCCGCCGGTGAGCGCGTCCAGCGTGGCGAGTTGGCGTGCGGCCAGTGTAGGTTGCGTGAAGCCTGGGCGGTGGGCGATGAGGAACTTTAGGTTCTTCGTTACCGAGGCCGCGTGAGAGGCGATGAGGATGCTCTCGGGCGAATTGGAGTTGAAGGCGACGAGGGCGCGGTCGAAACCGGCTTCGTCGTGGATGCGCGCGGCGCGTTCGATGTGTTCACGGTTAACGGTCGGGCCGCTGCGCTCGATGATTTCGGAGCCGAGATTGCTGCCGACGTAGCCGATGAATTCAATTGTCATGATGAATGCCTCAAGGGATGGTTCAGGTTTGCGTGGATTGGGTAGGTTGGTGCTGAGCGAAGTGAAGCCCAACATCGGAAGCCCAACGTTCGGGCGTATTCCGCGTTGGGCTTCCTTCGTCAGCCCAACCTACAAATCAGGCTGGGACTGTCGACAGCGCACGCACTTGTTCGACGATTGCGTCCGCTTCGCTGCGCACCAGCCAGTCAGGCGAAACTTCGACGAAGCGCACGACGCGGTCGCGGTCGATAAGCACGACGGTCGGTTGCGGCAGCTCCCAGGTACCCGTGCCGGTGGTTTCGCCAATGCCACCACCCTTGGCGAGCGAGGCTTTCTGTGAGGCTTCGTCGTAGGTGTAGAGAATGCCTAAGTGGCGGGCGAGGGCGTTGTCGCGATCAGTGGCGATGAGGAAGTTCAGCTCGTGGCGACGTTTGATTTCGACGAGACGCTCCGGCACTTGCGGGCTCACGCCGACCAGCGTGGCGCCGAGTTCCTGCAGTGCAGGCGCAAGCTGGCGCTTGTAGTAGGGCAGGGCGATGTTGCAGGCCGGGCAACCGGCAAAACGGAAGAACACCAGTGCGACGGGGCCCTTGGCGAGCAGCTCGTCGAGCACCAGCGTCTTGCCATCCACTTCCTCGAGTCTGAAGTTGTCGAGTTTCTGCCCCACCTGGACGTGCTTCGATGGATCGTAGTTGTCGATGAGGGTCTGGCGCTGGTCGATGTTGACCTGCAGGGCGGCAGGCTCCCAGGTGGCTACGCGTTCGGCATGCAGGTTGGCAAGCAGTTGCCGCAGAGATTCTTTGGGTGTGCTCATGGTGTTCCCTTTCAGTGGTGGTGCTTAGTGGGGTGACGAAGTCAAAGCGCGTGGCAGGTTCAAGGCGGGAAAAGTGCTCAGAGCGGAAAATGGCAAGCCACGGCGTGCGCGCTGTTGACCGCCGCAAGCTCGGGCTGTTCTTCACGGCAACGCTGCGTCGCCGCGGGGCAACGCGTGTGAAAGCGGCAGCCAGAGGGCGGATTGGTCGGCGATGGAATCTCGCCGACAATTGGAATGAACTCGCGCCGCCGTGTCGGATCAGCCACGGGAATCGCCGAGATCAACGCCCGTGTGTAGTGATGCGCCGGATTGCGGAAGATCTCATCGGCCGGACCCACCTCGACCAGCTTGCCGAGATACATCACGCCAATGCGATCCGACACGTGGCGGACGACGTTGAGGCCGTGACCAATGAACAGGTAAGTCAGCCCGAGCTGTTCCTTGAGGTCTTGCAGCAGGTTGATGACCTGCGCCTGCACCGACACGTCGAGGGCGGAGACGGCCTCGTCGGCGAGAATGAATTTCGGATTGAGCGAGATGGCGCGCGCGATGCCGATGCGTTGCCGCTGGCCGCCCGAGAACTGATGCGGATAGCGGTCGTAGCCGGACGGATCAAGGCCGACGCGCGCCAGTAATTCTTCGACGCGGCTGCGTTGCTCGGCCTTGCCCAGCTGCTCATGCACAGCCAGCGGTTCGCCGATGATGTCGCCCACTGTCCAGCGTGAGTTGATCGAGCCGTACGGATCCTGGAACACCATCTGCATATTGCGGCGCACGCGCTGCAGTTGATTGCGAGGCAGCTGCGTGATGTTCTCGCCGTTGAAAAGCACCTGGCCCTGCGTGGGTTTTTCAAGTTGCAGCAGCACGCGCGCGAGGGTGGACTTGCCGCAGCCCGACTCGCCGACGAGGCCGAAGGTTTCACCGGCCTTTATCTGGAAGCTCACGCCGTCGACGGCACGCACGACTTTGCGTGCGCCGGGCCAGCCACCCTTGAGCGGAAAGTGTTTCTGCAGCGAGACGACATCGAGCAGTGGCGGGCGTTGTGCCGTGCCTGCAGACCGCGCGATGCGCCGACCGATCGCCGAGAAATCAATCGCGACAGGCGCGACAGGGTGGGGCGTGACGGGCGCTGCTTGCGTCAATACATCCAGCGCCGGCAGTCGGGCGTGATGCCAGCAAGCCACTTCGCGCACATTGTTGCCGGCGCTTGCGCGCTGCAGGGCGGGTTCTTCCGATGCGCACTGCGCAGTCGCATGCGGGCAGCGTGGATGGAAGCGGCAACCGGAAGGTGGCGCCGACAGGACAGGGATCGAGCCCTCGATGGAGTACAGGCGTCGCGCACGTACTTCGCCACTGCCCACGACCGATGCCAGCAGGCCTTGCGTGTAGGGATGTGCAGGCTCGCCGAACAGCCCTTCGGCGCTGGCCTGTTCGACAATGCGTCCGGCATACATGACGACCACGCGATCAGCGATCTCGGCGGCCATGCCCAGGTCGTGCGTGATGAGCAGGATGGACAGACCTGTGTCGCGCTGGATCTCCTGCAGCAGTTTGAGGATCTGCGCCTGGATGGTCACGTCGAGCGCCGTGGTGGGCTCGTCCGCAATCAGCAGCTCCGGATCGCAGGCCAGTGCCATGGCGATCATGGCGCGCTGGCGCATGCCGCCGGAAAGTTCGTGCGGATACTGCTTCACGCGCAGGGCCGCATCCGGAATGTGCACGCGGTCGAGCAGGCGGATCGCTTCGCTCAGGGCTTGTGCACGGGGCTTCTTCTTGTGGCGCACGATCACCTCGGCGATCTGCTCGCCGATGGTGAACACCGGGTCGAAGGCCGTCATCGGCTCCTGGAAGATGATGCCGATGCGGTCCCCTCGCAGCTCGCTCATCTCGCGCTGCGTGAGCGAGGCAAGGTCGCGGCCATCGAAGCGGATGCTCCCCTTGGTGATGGCGCCGTTCTTGAACTCGATGAGGCGCATTACCGACAAGGCGGTGAGTGACTTGCCGCTGCCGGATTCGCCGACCAGGCAAACAGTTTCGCCCGCGGCTATTTCCAGGCTGACCTTGTCGACGATCTGCAATGACCCCGCATTGTTGTGGATGTCTATGGCGAGATCGTCGATCTTCAGGAAGGCGTCGCGTGCTGCATTCATGACAGGGTTCTGATCCTTGATTTCAGCCGACACGTTTCTGTGGGTCGACGTGGTGGCGCAACTCGTCGCCGAGCAGGTTGACGGAGACGACGAGCGCCGTGATGGCGAGGCCAGGAAAGGTGGCAATCCACCACGCCACGCTCAGGTAGCTGCGACCCTGACTGAGCAGGAAGCCCCAGTCGGGCCGATCGTCAATGATGCCGAGGCCGAGGAAGCTCAGGCTTGAGCCAATGAGAATCGAGCTGCCCACGCCCAGCGTCGCCATCACCAGCATGGGTGACCAGCAGTGCGGCAGGATGTGCTTGAACAGGATGGCCGCCTGCGAGGTGCCGATGGAACGCGCAGCCTCGACGAAGGGTCGGTTCTTGATGGTGATGACCTGCGAGCGCATGACGCGTGCGTAGCGGGGGACCGAGATCAGGCCGACGGCGATGATGGTATTGGTCAGGCTGGCGCCGAGCGCGGTCGACACGACGATGGCCAGGAGGATGCCGGGCACCGCCAGCTTGATGTCGATGGCACGCATCAGCACGGCGTCGACGTACGAGCCGATATAGCCCGATGCGAGGCCGATCAGGCCGCCGAGGATGCCGCCGATGAATACGGCGAAGGCGCCCATCAGCAGCGACTGGCGCGCGCCGTAGATCAGCAGACTCAGCACATCACGGCCGAACTGGTCGGTGCCGAGAAGATGCTGCGCACCGGGTGCTTGCAGGATGGCTTCGACATCCATGTCGGTCGGGTCGAACGGCGCGAGCAGCCCCGGCGCGGCGGCGCAGACAACGAGCACGGCAACGACCAATGCGGGAATCAGTACCGCCCATTCGCTTGCCCAGCCATGGAGCCATGCCGGACGCTGCGGCCATCTGCGTAACTGAGGCAGCGTCCATTTGCGTGGCGCGCTTGCCGGCAAGCTGCCGGGCGCTTCCAGAGCACCGACGTTACCAATGGCGATATCGATTGCGCGATCCATATGGGCAGTCCTCTCTTTGGGCCGGTGTCAGTTCCTGATGCGTGGATCGATCCACGTGTAGGAAATGTCGACCAGCGTGTTGATCATGACGAAGAAGATGGACGCAAAGAGGATGGCTCCCTGCACCACGGGGATGTCTTTCACGCCGATCGCTTCGACCAGGGTGCGGCCCACGCCCTGGCGTGCGAACAGGGTTTCGACGACGACGGAGCCGGACAGCAGTTCGCCAACGAGGATGCCAAGCAGGGTGATGGCGGGGATCAGCGCATTGCGCAGCACGTGGCGGTAGAGCACGTTGGGTTCGAGCAGGCCCTTGGCGCGCAGCGTAGTGACGAACTGCTCGTTGAGCACATCCAGCATGCTGTTGCGGACCATGCGTGTCAGGCTGCCCGAGGCGACGAAGCCAAGGCAGGCCGCTGGCAGAATGAGTTGCGCGAATGTGCCGTTGCCAATGGCAGGCAGCCATTGCAGCGTGACGGAGAAGATCAGGATGAGAATGATGCCGAGCCAGAAGGAGGGCATCGAGGTGAAGAACAAGGTCATCGACTGGATGGCCTGATCAATCCAGCGGCCACGATTGACCGCCGAAATCACACCGAGCAGCACGCCGGAAATGATGGCCACCGAGCAACCCAGCAGGGTCAGTGACAGCGTTGCCGGGAACTGCGCCCAGAGTCGCTCGAACACCGGTTGCTTGCTGGTGAAGGAGCGGCCGAGATCGCCATGCAGCACGCCGGAGATGTAGCTGATGTATTGCTCTGCCAGCGGCCTGTCGGTGCCGAGTTGTTTCTGCACGAGCAGGATGCTCTCGGCGGTAGCGTTGTCACCGGCGACCAGCACGGCCGGATCGCCGGGCAACCAGTAGAGAATCAGGAAGACCAGCGTTGTCGCACCCCAGATGACGACCAGGGATGAAAGCAAGCGGCGGATGAGATAAGACAACATGCTGTGCCTCCCTTATTTCGCCAGCCATGCGCCGTGGAATTCCGGGAATCCATGTGCGTCGACGGTCAGGCCGTTCACCGCCTTCGTTGTGCCAATGGCGTAAAGCAGCACATAGACGGGAATCGTGTAGACCTTGTCGACCAGCTTGCGCTGGATCTTCTTGTAGATTTCCACGCGCTTCTTCGAATCGTTTTCGGTCAACCCGTCCTTGAGCCACTGGGTGATTTCAGGGTCGTCCACCTTTGAGACGGAGCTCTTGGCACGACCTTCCGGACCGTTGAGACGACGTAGCACGTCCGGGTCTGCCGCAAACAGGCTGCCCGCACCAAGGTCGTATTCGAGGTTGGCCATCTTGGCGCGATACGCTCCGGCGGGCTGGCTATCGATGGTCAGCTCGAAGCCGGCCCTGGCGAGATGGCGACGTACCAGCTGTATGACGTCAAGACGCTTCTCCCGATTGCCCTGTGTGTCGATAAAACTGATCGTCAGGCGCTTGCCGTCCTTGACGCGGATGCCGTCCTTGCCAACGAGCCAGCCTTTCTTGTCGAGGATCTGCTGTGCCTGAGCGAGATCGAATTTCCACGATTTGTAGAGTTCCTTCTCCGCAGAGGCAAAGGCAGACGGTGACAACGAAGCCCACGCGCGCGGGGCGGTGCCGAGGTAGATCACCTTGACGATGGTGTCGATATCCAGCGCGGCGCGGAAAGCCTGGCGTATCTCTTCGTCATTCCACGGTGCCTTGGCGACGTTGAGATAAAGCGTGTAGTTGTTCTGCAGCAATTCCTTGAGCAGCAAGCGGTAGTTCGGATCGTTCTTGAGGAGCACGATGTTCTGTGGCGGAACACCATCGATGGCCTGCACCTGATTGCTCTGCAGGACTGCGACGCGGGTGGACTCTTCCGGCACATTGCGGATGGTGAGTCTGTCGAGATAGGCCGGGCCCTGGTGCGCAGCTGTCGGTGGGGCCCACTTGTAGTCAGCATTGCGCGCGAGCTTGATCTCGGTGCCTTGCTGCAGGCTGATCAGTTTGAAGGGGCCTGTGCCCACGGGATTCAGCGCGTAGCCGTCACCAAACTTCGCGATTGCAGTGGGTGAGCTGATGCCCAGCGTGGTCTTCGAGAGGTTGCGCAAGAGAGGTTCGAAAGGTTCGCTGAGCTTGATGCGCAGCGTGTGGGCATCAACGGCTTCGGACGACTCGTAGGAGCCAAGATCCGTCAGGTTGGCAAACGCGTTCTTCGGGTCCTTGAGGCGGTCGAGGTTGAACTTCACGGCAGCAGCGTTGAAGGGCGTGCCATCGTGGAACTTCACGTCCTTGCGGAGCTTGAAGGTGTAGGTCTTGCGGTCAGGCGAAACTTGCCAGGACTCGGCCAGCCAGGGCGCGACAGTCTGGTCTTCCCTGAGTACGACGAGGCTATCGAAAATCGAACGGAAAACGCGGTTGTGTGGTGCGAAGCTGGAGTTCGCCGGGTCGAGAATGAATTCGCTGACCGCCGCCCCATCGAGCCCGAATACCAGCTCGCCGCCGGTCGTCGGTGTGGAAGCAGGCCCTGGTGCAGCCAAGGCAACGACGCTCGCCAGGCTCAATACGCCTGCGGCACTTCGGATAGCCGTGAAAATTGCTCTCTTCATTTGAAACTCATTCCATGTAACTGATGTATTGCTCGGGGAGAGCGGCCCGTATCCAGCGCTTGCCGGATGAGCAGGACGCTCTCCGCCGTGGCCTTGTCACCTGCAAGCACCTCAGATGACAAACGGGGCTGAGAACAATCGACGGATGAGATACGACAACATGCTGACTATCCTTTCTCTGCCTTGCTCGACAGCCAGACGCCCTGAAATTCCGGGAAGCCCTGCGCGTCGATGGTCAGACCGTTGACATCCTTCGTCGTGCCAATGGCATATAGCAGGACATAGACCGGAATCGTGTAAGCCTTGTCGACGAGCTTGCGCTGGACCTTCTTGTAGATCTCTGCGCGCTTCGCGGGGTCGTTTTCCTTCAGACCATCCTTGAGCCACTGCGTGATTTCAGGATCGTCGATCTTGTAGCCGGACGTCTTGGCGCGACCTTCCGGACTGAACAGACGGCGCAGCACATCCGGGTCCGGCGCGAATTGACTGCCGGCACTCAGGTCGTACTCGAGGTTGGCGATCTTGGTGCGATAGGCCCCGGCAGGCTGACTGTCGATGGTCAGCTCAAAGCCGGCCTTGGCAACGTGACGGCGCACCAGCTGGATCACATCGAGACGCTTCTCGCGATTGCCTTGCGTGTCGATAAAGCTCACCGTCAGGCGCTTGCCGTCCTTGACGCGAATACCGTCCTTGCCAACGACCCAGCCTTTCTTGTCGAGGATCTGCTGTGCCTGGGCGAGATCGGGCTTCCATGATCTGAAGAGATCCTTTTCTGCCGAGCCGAAAAGTGAGGGAGATAGTTGCGACCATGCGCGCGGTGCGCTGCCGAGGTAGATGACCTTGACGATGGTGTCGATATCGACTGACAGGCGAAAGGCCTTACGTATTTCTTCGTCATTCCACGGCGCCTTGGCAACATTCAGGGCGAGCGCGTAATTGTTGTTGAGCAGTTCCTTGAGGTACACGCGGTAGTTCGGATCGTTCTTGAAGAGCACGAAGTTCTGCGGCGGAATGCCATCGATGGCCTGTACCTGATTGCTCTGCAGCACGGCAACACGGGTGGACTCTTCCGGCACGTTGCGGAAGGTGAGCTTGTCGAGGTAAGCCGGGCCCTGGTGGGCTGCGGTAGGCGGTGCCCACTTGTAATCCGGGTTGCGCGCGAGCTTGATCTCCGTGCCCTGCTGCAGGCTGATCAGCTTGAACGGGCCGGTGCCGACCGGGTTCAGCGCGTAGGCGTCGCCATACTTGGCAATTGCGGCTGGCGAGCTGATGCCGGATGTTGTCTTGGAAAGGTTGCGCAGCAGCGGCTCGTAGGGCTCGCTGAGCTTGATGCGCAGGGTGTTGGCATTGACCACTTCAGAGGACTGGTAAGGGCCGAGATCGATCAGGGCGGCGAGTGCGTTCTTCGGCTCTGCGATGCGATCGAGGTTGTATTTCACGGCGGCCGCGTTGAAGGGCGTGCCGTCATGGAACTTCACATCCTTGCGCAGCTTGAAGGTGTAGGTCTTGCGATCTGGCGAGATCTCCCAGGATTCGGCGAGCCATGGCCCGACGGTCTGGTCCTGCTTCAGCACCACGAGGCTGTCGAAGATCGAGCGGAAGACGCGGTTGTGGGGCGCGAAACTGGAGTTCGCCGGGTCGAGGATGAACTCGCTGACTTGGGCTCCATCCAGGCCGAATACCAGTTCGCCGCCAGGCTTGATGGCGATTGCATCGGGTGCCGGTGCAGCCAGGGCCACCGCACTCGCCACGCTCAATACGCCTGCGGCACTTCGTAAAGCCGTCAAGATTGTTCTATTCATTTCAAACTCACTCCCGTTATCTTTGTTTGCCTGATTTCCAGAATCCGCGCATCGCACGCCGTAAACATCCTTACGTCATAGCAGGACGTGTGCCACGCCCTGATACGCCTCAAAGGCCTGTGTTTCGTGCGGCCTGATCCGGACAGACCGTGCCTTGCTGGTCCTGCGGCAGCAGATGGGCGCGGCAGGTGTTGAATTCCGTACACGTTGTATTCACGCGGGTTTCCGTCATGTCAGCCGGGCGTGCTTGAGCGATCCCACAGGTTCGGGAGTCGCGAATTTGAATAGCCGGAGATGAACTTCTTCGGCGTGCCGTCGGGTGCGAACACGGAGCGCGACACGCCACCGATATTGGCGCCGTAGACGTGGATGCTGATCGAGGTGCGATCCGCGAAGGCATTGCTGACGCGGTGGATGTCGCCCACAGTCGGCGACACCGCTTCGATTGCGCCGCGTTCGAGTCTTTCGGGCCCGCCGTCCTCGACGAGGCGGCCTTGATCAAAGCGGAAGCGCTGGCCATCTTCCGCGCCGCGCAGTACCCCGATCAGGCCCCACACCGTATGGTTGTGGATCGGCGTGCTCTGGCCCGGCCCCCACACGAAACTCACGACGGAAAAGCGTTCGCGCGAATCCGTGTGCAGCAGATATTGGCGATAGCGTTCCGGGTCCGGCTGTGCGAAATCTTCCGGCAGCCAGTCGTCGATGGCGACGAGTTTCGAGAGCAGGGCGCCGCCGTGTTTCAGCACGTCAGCCTCGCTGGAGTGCACATCAAGCAGCTCCGCAAAGGACACGACGAAATCGCGAAGACGTTCGATGCGTGGACGCGCTGCCTGCGATGCTTCGGGGTCTGCGGCGATCTGGCTCATGGTGTGGTTTCCTCTTCAACTACGGGGCGTGGCATCGCACGTGCCAGCGTGAATACTTCGTCCATGCGCCAGTGCTGATTGCTGTATTGCGGGTCGGCGCTCCATTCGTCCCAGCCGGAGTCACGACGGAACTGGCCGAGCAAGCCGGCATCGAGCACCTGCTGCGCATCGACCGGAACTGCGCGTTCAATTTCGGGCTCGACATAGATTGCGTCGGCCTGGCAGTACAGCTCGCACATGAAGCACGTTTCACAATCGTTCTGTCGCGCGATGGCAGGCGGCTGGTCGGGCACGGCGTCAAAGACATTGGTCGGGCAGATGTCGACGCAGCGTGTGCACTGCGTGCAACGATCGGAAAAAATCAGGGCGATCATGCTGCAATCTCTTCGGGTGATTGTTGAGGCGTGCTTGCGTCAGCGCGGGTCCACACCTTGTCGAGTCCGCCAGTCAGGATGCGATGCGTGAAAGCTTCGTCACGTTGTGGCGCATCCGTGCGCCGATGCATGCCGCGCGTTTCCTGACGCGCCAGCGCGGCGCTGTAGCACCAGCGGCCGGTCGCGACGAGGGCGGCGGTCTCGCGTTGGCGCACCGTCTTGCTGGGGTTGTTGTCACTATCGTTGCGGCCGCTATCGCGCACTTCCAGCCACAACTGGTCGAGAACCTGCAGCGAGTTCTGCAGGACAGGCGCACTGCGGAAAATATTCTTGTCATACGGCAGCATCTCGTTCTGCACGCTGCGGATGACTTCGTCCGTGTCGATATGCTCATCGCCATGCGCGGGGCGCAGACCTGCAGCACCGATAGCTTCGACGCTGCGGTCGGCACGAATCCCCGATTCGCGTGCACGACGTGCTGCGGCACGACCCGACCACAGGCCCGATGACAGGGCCCAGGCCGAGTTCTGGTTGCCGCCGCCGGAGATGGCGCCGGCGATCAGTTCGCGTGTGGCAGCATCACCTGCCGCATAGAGGCCAGACACGGTCGTCTGGCAATCGTCGTCGGCGATACGCAGGCCACCGACACCACGCACCGTGCCTTCGCCACGCAGCTTCACTTCAAAGCGCTGTGTGAAAGGGTCGATGCCTTTGCGCACGAAGGGCAGCAGGAAGTTCGGTGAAATCTGTGGCAGTCGCACGCGCACGTGCTCAGGCATGCGATCGAGCGAGCAGAAGACGGGGCCGGCCAGCATGGCGCGCGCCAATACAGCCGTCGCAGGCGGGCCCATGGGTACGGACAGCTCGCGGCCACTTGCATCGAAGTAGCGCGCGAAGGCGTAGGACATCGAGCGCGTCATCGACGAGTACACAGGCGAGACGGTGTAGTACGCCGAGAACTCCATGCCGGACAGCTCTGCGCCTGCTTCGGCGGCCATCAGGTAGCCGTCGCCGGTATTGTTGTTGGCGCCAAGCAGGGGAGAGAGGAAGGCGCAGCCGCCGGTCGCCAATACGACGGCACCGGCGCGCACCGCCCAGCTCTCGTTGCGCTGGCGATGCACACCGCGTGCGCCGGCAACCGAGTCGTCGCCATGCAGCAGCAATTCGAGTGCGGGGCTCTGGTCGAGAATCTGCACGCCAAGGTCTTCGGCCAGCTTGCGCATGGCACGCAGGTACTCCGGCCCGCGCAGCGAGCGGTAGACCGTCAGGCCTTTGTCATTCTGCGGAAAGCTATAGTAGTCGGCCAGTGTCGGCAGCGTGTCCCAGGTCTTGTCGATGATGCGTGCCATCCAGCGTGGGTCGGCCAGGCCTTCGCCTGCCTCCGCACGTTTGGCGATGGCTTCCTCGCGTTGTGCTGGTGGCACCCACCAGTGACCCGGGCCGGCCGCAGCGGTTACGCCGCTGGTGCCGAAGTAGCCCTTGTCCGCCAGGATCACGCGCGCACCTTCGCGCGCCGCACCGACGGCTGCCCATGCGCCTGCAAGGCCACCGCCGATTACCAGAACATCTGCTTCGTAATAGGCCAAATCGATTTCACCAGAAACTATAGTTCGCGCGTGGATGCTGTTTGGTCCGCAACGCTAGAAACCGTCATCCCCGCGAACGCGGGGATCCAGGGGCGTTTGCCGTTTGCGTGAAGTCACTGGATTCCCGCGTGCGCGGAAATGACGAAGTAGGGAAGTGGTGTTGTGTCTCAGCCGTTCTCTGGCGTACGCACACGCTGCGGAATGTGATCGCTGCCGATCAGCACGCGCTCCATCAGACGCGGGAAGTCGCCGTAGTTCTGGACCGCGTAGTGCAGGCCCGCACGGTTGTCCCAGAACGCCACTGAACCCGGACGCCACTTGAAGCGCACCTGGTATTCAGGACGGTTGTATTCGAGCAGCAGTTCGTTGAGCAGCTTGTCGCTTTCTTCCTTCGACCAGCCGACGATGGATGGGTTGAGCGAGAAGTTCGGGAACAGGATCGTCTCGCCCGTGTCCGGATGCGTCAGCACGAGAGGATGCGACACCAGCGGGTACTTGTGATCGACCTTGGCGAGACGCTTCTGGTAGTCATGCACCACATACAGGTTGTCGATCTTTTCCTTGAGCTCGTCCGACAGCCCTTCATACACGGCCGCGCCATTGGCCCACAGCGTGTCGCCGCCGACTTCGGGGATGCGCACGGCGCGTAATACCGCGCCAAGGCCCGGTGTCAGTTGCCAGCTGGTATCCGTGTGCCAGCGACCGAAGCGGATGTCGTATTCCTCACGCGCAGCCTGGGCGGAGATCTGGTGTGCAACCTTGGCCTCCTGATTGATCTTCTTGGAGGTGACGTGCTCCAGTAGCGGGCCGAAGTTGAGGGCAAAGGCTTCCTGCTGTTCGTAGGTGATGAACTGGTCGCGGAAGAACAGCACGCGATGCTTGAGCAGCAATTGATACAGCTCGTCGCGGATCGCTTGCGTCAGCGGCTGGCGCAGATCGATGCCGCTGATCTCGGCGCCGATGCGAGGCTCGATCTGATTGACGATCAGGGATGACGTATTTGCCGGGGTTACCGCGCGTTCAACAACTTCGGACATGGGCTGCCTCCATAAAGTATCGGGAGCAAGTGCTGGCGTGCTCAATCACGTGGCTTGCTTGCGTGGAGGCAGAATAGTTGCGGCTCTAAAATTCACAAACAACATTATGTTGATAAGAATTCATGCAAATTGTGCATAACAAGGGCGCTCTGGACATGCCTGTCAGCAATGCATGACCCCTCTGCGAAATCGCTTATATGAAAAGCACGACTTCTTCGTTTCGATTGGACGGGGGCCGAATCACAATCCGCCTCATCCTGCGCGCTGCGCAATCCACAAGAAGAGAAGAGTCATGAACAGAACAATCTCCGCTCGCCGCGTGCTCGCAGGCGTGCTTGCTGCGGCCAGCCTGCTGGCTGGTAGTGCCCGGGCCGCCGATGAGACCACGGTGCGCATCGGTTACCAGAAGTCGTCCACCCTGACCCTGATCGCCAAGACGCGCGGCACGCTGGAAAAGGCGCTCGCGCCGCTCGGGGTCACGATCAAGTGGGCGGAGTTCACCTCCGGCACGCCGCTGCTCGAGGCCGTGAATGTCGGCAGCATCGATGTCTCCGCCGACGTGGCCGACACCGTGCCGGTGTTCGCACAGGCCGCAGGCGCGCAGCTGACCTATCTGGCGCTGGAAACGCCATCGCCGGAAGCGCAGGCCATTGTCGTGGCGAAGAACTCGCCGATCACGAAACTGACCGACCTCAAGGGCAAGCGCATCGCCGTTACCAAGGGTGCAGGCGTGCATCTACTGATCACCAAGGCGCTGGCCGGGGCAGGGTTGTCGCTCAAGGATGTTGATCTGGCTTACCTGCAACCACCAGATGCGCGCGCCGCTTTCGAGCGTGGTTCGGTCGACGCCTGGGCGCTGTGGGACCCGTTCTTCGCCGAGCTGCAGAAGTCTTCCGAAGTGCGCGTCATCGCCGATGGTAAGGGCATTACGCCGTACCAGCGCTTCTACCTGGCGGCGACCAGCTACGCGACCAAACGTCCTGACGTGCTGCAGGCCTTCTTCAATGACATCGCGCAGACCGGCAAGTGGGCCAAGCAGAATCCGAAAGCCGCTGCCGAGCTGATCGCGCCGCTGATTGGCACGGACGCACCGACCGTGGAGCGCGCGATCGGCCGTCGCAGTCTTGACGTGCGCCTCGTGAAGAACGATGTATTCGAGGAGCAGCAGAAGATTGCCGATACCTTCCTGAGTCTTGGCGTACTGCCTGCACCGGTGGTCACGAAGAATGCTTTGCTGTGGGCGCCGAAATGACGATAGGGACACGTAGCACACAGGATGTGCGTGAAGCGCTGATCGCGCGTCGCGAGATCGCTTTTCTGGATGTGCGCGAGGAAGATCCGCACGCGCAGGCGCATCCGCTCTTCGCCGCCAACCTGCCATTGTCACGGCTTGATCTCGATGCCTACACGCGTCTGCCAAGGCGCAATGTGCCGATTGTCGTGCTCGATGATGGCGAAGGTCTGGCGCAACGTGCGGCCGAGCGTCTGGTCCAGCTGGGCTACACGGATGTCAGCCTGCTCGATGGGGGTCTCGCCGGTTGGTGCGCCGCAGGTGGCGAGATCTTCCGTGACGTGAATGTGCCGAGCAAATCCTTCGGCGAGTTGGTCGAATCGGTCAGGCATACGCCGTCGCTTTCCGCCGAAGAGGTGCAGGCGCTGATCGACAGCAAGGCCGATGTGGTCGTGGTCGATGCACGCCGCTTCGACGAATACAACACCATGAGCATCCCAAGCGGCATCAGCGTGCCGGGGGCAGAGCTGGCTTTGCGCATCCGTGATATCGCGCCAAATCCCGCGACGCGCGTCATCGTCAATTGTGCCGGCCGCACGCGCAGCATCATCGGCACGCAGTCGCTGGTGAACAACGAAATTCCCAATCCGGTCTCGGCGCTGCGCAACGGCACGATTGGCTGGACGTTAGCAGGCCAGAAACTGGAGCAGGGTCAGCAACGGCGCTTTGGCGAAATCAGTGCCGACAATCATCAGATTGCCGCGCACAAGGCGCGCACGCTGGCGGATCGCGCAGGCGTGTTGCGCGCTAGTCTGGGCAAGATCGAGCGCTGGCGTGCAGAAGCGGAGCGCAGCCTGTATCTCTTCGATGTGCGCACGCCGGAAGAGTACGCAACGGGTCATCTGCCAGGCTTCCTGTCGACACCCGGTGGTCAGCTCGTGCAGGAAACCGAGATGGTCGCGCCCGTGCGCGGCGCGCGCATTGTGCTGGTCGATACCGATGGCGTGCGCGCCAACATGACGGCCTCATGGCTCGCGCAGATGAACTGGGAAGTGCATGTGCTCGACGACGTCGACGCAGCATTGTTCAACGTGCAGGGTGCTTCACCGCGCAGCCTGCCGGACGAGCCTGATGTGTCTGACGTTGCAGCAGTCAGTGCTGGCGAACTGTCGGCATGGCTCGACAAGGGTCAGGCCGTTGTCATCGACCTCGGGCCCAGCGCGCAATACATCAAACGCCACGTACACGGAGCATGGTTCGTACTGCGCTCGCAGCTTGCAGAGGACATCCAGCGCGTACCCAGGGCAGCGCATCTGGTGCTGACATCCAGCGACCCGGACCTCGCACGCTTTGCCGCGCGTGATCTGCAGGCACTGGTGAAAGAGGAGGTTCGTGTGCTTGAAGGTGGCAATGCCGCCTGGTTTGCGGCGGGCTTGCCGACTGGCAGCGGCGAAGCGCATCTCGCTTCACAACGCATCGACCGTTATCGCCGCCCCTACGAGGGGACCGACAATGCGGCTGAGGCAATGCAGGCCTATCTCGATTGGGAATACGGTCTGGTAGAGCAGCTGGGGCGTGACGGCACACATGGCTTCAAGGTGATTTAGGGGCTGTTGCCATACATCCCGCCGATCCGGTGGATGTATGGCAACAGACCCTAGGCGAAATGCAGTGTCACGGCCAGCCCGCCGAGCTGGGCGGAGCGCCCCAGTTCAATCTGGATGCGGTGCCGCTCGGCGATGGCTTGCACGATGGCTAGACCGAGGCCGCTGCCACAGGTTTCGTGCTTGCTGTTGCCACGGCGGAAGCGTTCGAAAATCTGCGTGTGCTCGTCGGCGGGGATGCCGGGTCCGCTGTCTTCCACGCGTAGTGTGATCAGGCTTGCTTCGCCCCTTTGTTCCCGCAGCAAAGTGAGCTCGACGACGCCTTTTTCCGGCGTGTATTTCACGGCGTTCTCCAGCAGGTTGCGCAGCAGGATACGCAGGGCCTCGGCGTTGCAGCGGATGTCGAAAGGCGTGTCGTCAGTGTTCAGATTGGCGCCGATGTCGATATGGCGAGCCTGAGCCAGTGGCATTACATCGGATAGTGCGAGCCTCACGATCTGAGCAAGGTCACCCGGTGCCGGATCTGGCGCCATGCTTTCCTCGCGTGCCAGCACCAGCATCTGTTCGATGAGGCGTGTCGCACGATCAATGCCTGCCATCACACGCCCCGCCGCGATATTGCGCGCATCGGTAGTCGTGGCGCGTTGCAGGCCTTGCACCTGCAAGCGCAGGGCGGCAAGCGGCGAGCGCAATTCATGCGCAGCGTCGGCAACGAAATATTGTTGAGCCGTGAAGGCCGTGGTGATGCGTGCGAAGAGCACGTTTATTTCGACGATGAAAGGCAGCAGTTCCTCCGGTACGCCCCGCGTTTCAAGGGCATGCAGATCGTTGGCGCCGCGTTGTGCGATCTCGTTGCGCGATTTGACGAGTGGCCGCAGTGCGCGCGAGATGCCCCACCACACGGTCAGCAGGAGCAGCGGGCCGAGCATGAGGATGGGCAGAATGGTGCGCAGCGCCAGCTTGCTCGCATTGTTGCTGCGCGTGGCCTCATCGTTCAGGACTTCAATGAGCTCCGTCCGTGTGGGCAGGCTGAAAACACGGAATACCTTGTCGCCGATCTGACGCGTTGAAAAACCGCGTACGGGTTCCTTTGCTGGCGTGGCAGGTAGCGGCGAAACCAGCAGGCTGAAGCTGCGGTCTTCGTCGTCGAGCAGGCGATGCGTGGGGGGCGGCGAGGCGGGCTCCGGCATGCCGCGACGCACGGCGAAAGCGATCTGCGTCATGTGGTAGTCGGAGATGTCATTGACTTCGCGTAAAGCGACGCGGTAGGCCACGGCTGCCTGAACCAGGGTCACGAGCGAGACGGTGAGGCCAAGAATGATGATCAGGCGCCGCCGGATGGAATAAGCGCCGAGCATTGTCTAGATCCGGGGTATGAGGTAACCCACTCCGCGCACGTTCTGGATCAGTCCAGCGCCAAGCTTCTTGCGCAGGCCGTGGACGTAGACTTCGACGGCATTGCTGTTGATCTCGTCTTTCCAGCTGAAGAGTTTTTCTTCAAGTTGCGCGCGTGACAGGATCATGCCGGGGCGCGCCAGCAGGGGCTCCAGTACCGCCCATTCACGAGAGGACAGGATGACCGTCTGCCCGTCGACCAGCACCTCGCGTGTGCCCGGATTGATGCTGATGTTCTGATGTTCATAGACGGGTTCGGCGCGTCCGGCGCTGCGCCGGATCAGGGCGCGGATGCGCGCCAGGAGTTCGTCGAGATCGTAGGGCTTGATGATGTAATCGTCGGCGCCTGCATCCAGGCCCGCAACACGCTGCACGATGGCGTCGCGGGCGGTGGCGACCAGTACCGGCGTGCGTAGCTTGCGTGCGCGAAGCCCGCGCAATACGTCCAGTCCGTCCTTGCGTGGCAGGCCGAGGTCGAGCAGTACGAGGTCGTAGTCCTGGCTGCTTAATGCAGTGTCGGCCATGAGGCCATCGTGCACCCAATCGACCGCGTAGCTGGCAGCGCGCAGCAGATCGAGTACCGCCTCGCCGATCATGTGGTCGTCTTCCACCAGCAGTAGTCGCATCGCCGCTTGTGCTCCTGTGAGATCGCCATAAGACCTGCAACCCGGGCAGGCAGGGCGCTCATCCCTTAGGGGTGGGGCCACCGAACCTGACGCCCGAAGATGCCTGCACGGATACAGATGAGAAAAAATCTGGCGGGAAAGTTCCCGCGACGGCGTTCCGAGGCGGGAAGTCTTGGGTTCATGCCGCCTTACGGCGTCAGCACTTCGACGTCAGTCACCTTACCGCTGCTGTTCAGATCGACATAGACGCGCTTGTTGCCTTCAGCATTGTCGTAGGTCTGATACACGAGCGATTGCGTGCCATCCATCCAGCTGGCCGTATCCTCGGGCTGGCCCAGGGCGCTAATGACATCATTGCTGGATTGCCCTGCCTGCACTGCGTCGATTTGTGACTGGGTGACGTGATGATTGGGAATCGTAAAGGCCGCGGCTTGGCCTGGCAGCGTGACGAGGAGAAGGCCAGAGCCTGCGGCAAGCGCCGAGAGAAGGGGACGGATTTTCATGATGGACTCCTTGTTCAAACGTGGCAGGCAAATGCCTGTCGACGGTTTAAAGCTTGGAGCCCGCCGCTTAGGGGAAACTTAAAAGTGCGTTAAAGGTGCGAAAAATGAAAAATGGGCAAGTCCGAAGACTTGCCCATTAAGTGTTGCTGCTTTTTAACTACTTATTTTACAGGCCCGAATTAGAGCCCGTTTGCATCTCGTGGCAGGCGATACACCGGGTTGCCTGCACCCGCACTGGCTGACACTGCCGTCTTGGTCGATGCAGCGGTGAGCAATGTGTAGGTGTATGGCGGCGTCCAGACGTCGGCGCCGTTCGGTGCTGCGTAACCGCACTGACCATCCCAAGCCACTGGCGTGGTGTTCGCGACGTTGTTGACCTTCTTGTTCGAAAGCATCAAGTGGCCGGAGGAGCGGAATCCGATCGGATTCGTGCCATTGCCGCCATCGATACCCTTCTTGCAGAAGCTATCCGTTGCCAGTTCCGTGATCTCGAAGAACATGTTCTGAACCAGCATGTTCGACTTGTAGCGCGGGTCGATGCCACTGCCAAACTTCAGGTCAGCCGGTGCTGCACTGTCGGTGCGACCGTAGATGTAGTTGTTGAACATGTGCACCTGACCATAACGATTCAGGGGCAGACGGGATTCCATGCGGTCATAGAAGTTGTTGGACAGCGTGACATGCAGACGGCCTTCATCGCTCCAGGCACGACCCGAATCGCCATTGCCGATCAGGGTGGTCTTGTGGTGCTTGTTGAAGTAGCTGTTTGTCACCGTCACGTAGTCACTGCCGCGCACGATATCCAGCAGCCCGTCATGGCGGGTGTCACCAGCCAGGGAGTCAGGCGTATCGCCGTCGCCCATCGACACGTTCGAGAAGTAGATGTTCTGAGCGCGTGACAGGGTGATGGCATCTGCGTAGGCGTTGGCCGAATCTTCAGGATTCACGTCCCACGGTGCATCAATGCGCAGGTTGCGGACGATGATGTTGCGTGTCCAGGTCGGATAGTCTTCGCTGTCCTTGCCCGCATCAATCCAGGCCTTGTAGCCAGCCTGTGCATCAGCCGCGCCATTCGCCAGTTCGCCACCAATCAGAATTGTCGTGCCGGTAATGCGTGGTGCAACACCCGATGCGCTGTTGATGCCGACGACAGTGGTATTCGAGGGCAGCATGATCGAACCGCCAAACTTCTGGTCGAGGTAGCTGGTGTATTCCTTGAACACGGTGTTGTTGCTGCTGTAACGCAGATCGATGTGACCAACGACGCGGATGATCTTCGGGTCATTGCCTGCCTCGGCAAGCGCGGCAACGAATTGCTGGCCATTGAAGACCGTGTAGATGCGGTTGGTCGAAGCAGCGGAGCCTCCGGTGACCGTCACCTTGCCCTTGCGGGAGAAGGAGTGCCAGCCGCTGGCAGGGGCCACAGCGCGCTCGTTATTGGTCAGTGCGCCGCCGGTTGGATCAACCGTCGCGAATTGCCAGGTCGGCAGTACCGGAGCGGCCTTGTAGTTCGAAGGGTTGTGCAGACCATCGATAGTGGCCGGAGCTGCGTAGTTGCGAACGCCATACGTATATGAGCCGTTCACGTTCTGCAGCGGGGTGCTGGCGCCTGTCAGGGTCCGTGCGTCGATGGTGCCGCTGGCGACGCTACTGGAGGTCGCGCTCGAAGCCACGCTGCTCGATGCTACGGACGACGCGACGCTGCTGGAGGCGACGCTCGAAGCAACACTGGAAGCCACGCTGCTTGAAGCGACGCTGCTGCTTGCCTTGCTCGAGGACGAGCTGCTGCTTGCAACGCTGGAGGCTGCGGAAGACGAGGAGCTGCTAGCTGCCGGGTCGTATGAGCACCAGGCCGACGGGTTTGGCGCTCCAGGGAAATTGGTCAGCGAGCAAGCGAAGTTGCCCGTGAAAGTGGCGTAACCGAATACGCCTGACTTGCCCATGGCGGCCTGGTGCGTGCCGCTCATGGTGCAGGTTGCGCCGGGTTGGGCGCACTTGGTCCAGCCCGAAGGGGCGTCAGCAGCAGCGAAGGCACTGGTTCCTACCAGTGCGAGCGCGGCCGCGATGATTGATTTGCGAAGCATGTTCTAGTCTCCTGGCCAATGAAATGGTCGTTTGTTTCTATGTCAGTGAAAGTCTTGCTGCTTTGCCACCGTGATTGTCCGCAGTGTTTGGTCTTGTTCTCACGGACGGGGGCGATCCTATCACCGAAAAAACGGGCCGTGGACACAAATTCGACAAAAAGAACGAATTTAGTACTAACTTTAAAATGCAGGTAGAACAGTGGTTTAGACTGTTTGTACATGCCACAGGCATGTTGCGTCGCCGCAATTTGTGTCGAGGTTATTCGGGTTTGCCCTTGTGTAATCAATGCCTACAAGGGTGGTGGCAGAATTCTGTATTTGGTGTGCTGCATCGCATTTGTAAAAATCTTTGTCTTGCCTGAGGGCTTGATGCCGATTTTTTGCACGTTTTGCGTTTGCACTTGTGCGTCCGGCCGCTTCCGCGCCGTCGGAAAAACGGCCCTGACCTGCGTGCTAACATTCAAGACTCACGAACAGGTCCCCGGTTTCCATGCTCGCAATCATTGGTGGTAGTGGTCTAAGCAAGCTTTCCAGTCTCGACGTGGAGCGCCGCGAAGTTGTGCGAACGCCCTATGGCGAGCCTTCCGGTGCCTTGTTATTTGGCCGCATCAGCGGGCAGGATGTTGTCTTTTTGGCGCGCCACGGCTACGGCCATACCATTCCGCCGCACAAGGTGAACTACCGCGCCAATATGTGGGCGCTCAAGAACGCAGGTGTGGACGGCGTCATCTCGGTTGCCTCGGTAGGCGGCATTCGCGCCGACATGCTGCCTGGCGCCCTGGTCGCGCCGGACCAGATCATCGACTACACACACGGCCGCGATGCGACCTATTTCGATGGCGACACCAAGGTTGTCCATGTGGACTTCACCGAGCCGTATAGCCAGGTTCTGCGTCAGCGCCTGCTGGCTGCCGCCAAGGCAGTCGATCACGCCATGATCGACGGCGCCGTCTACGCCGCCACGCAAGGCCCGCGTCTGGAATCTGCTGCCGAGATCAATCGGCTTGAGCGCGATGGCGCCGATATCGTCGGTATGACCGGGATGCCGGAAGCCGTTCTGGCACGCGAACTGGAATTGCCCTATGCAGCCATTGGCGTCGTGGCCAACTACGCGGCAGGGCGTGGCGACAGCGCGCACGGCATCACCATGGATGTGATCGAGAAGACCCTGCATCAGGCCATGGGCCAAGTGAAGACCGTGTTGCAACACTTTTTCGCGGTAGCGCCATGATCAGACCGGTTTTGCGCATGGGCGACGCACGCTTGCTACGCCGCGCGCAGGAAGCAACGGCTTTTGATACGCCGGATCTACATGATCTGATCACCGACATGTTTGACACCATGCGTCATGAGCGTGGTGTCGGCTTGGCTGCGCCGCAAATCGGCGTCGATCTGCGACTGGTGATCTTCGGTTTTGCCAGTAACGAGCGCTACCCCGATGCCAAAGCCGTGCCCGAGACCATCCTGATCAATCCGGTGCTCGAGGCCTTATCAGACGAGATGGAGGAGGGCTGGGAGGGCTGCCTGTCGGTGCCCGGCATGCGGGGTCTGGTGCCGCGGTATACACAACTGCGCTATAGCGGTTTCGACCAGTACGGCGAGCCGATCCGGCGCGAAGTCAGTGGTTTTCATGCTGTCGTGGTCCAGCACGAATGCGATCACCTCGACGGTATCCTCTATCCCCGCCGGATCCGTGACCTGACGCAGTTCGGTTTTACCGATGTGATGTTTCCGGAGCTGGTCGGCCAACCGGACGATTAAATACAATGAGTACAGGGGCTTGCCTGCAAGGCAGACCCATACTACAATCGCCGACTCACCAAAGTGTACAGACAACGAGTTAACGTATATGGCTATTACGACTGAAATCAAGGCACAGGTTGTTGGCGAATACCAACGCGCCCAAGGCGACACCGGTTCGCCTGAAGTGCAGATCGCGCTGCTGACCGCGCGCATCAACGGTTTGACCGATCATTTCAAGGTCAACTCGAAGGATCACCACTCCCGCCGTGGTCTGCTCAAGATGGTCAGCCAGCGCCGCAAGCTGCTGGACTACCTCAAGGGCAAGAAGTACGACAGCTACCGCACCCTGATCGAACGTCTGGGCCTGCGTAAGTAATACGCAAATGCAGACTCTGGCTGGTCGTGGCGCTCCGCAAGGGGCGCTTGCAAACTAGGCAGGCGAAGCCGGCGACAGCCCTTGTGGGTACGCCGGCTTTTTGTTTTGTTGCCCGGCCCTGCGACAAAATTTTCTGACCTCGCCCGAGTCCGTATTCATTCCCAGACGGGTTTTGCGCAATTCCGCCCGCCGCTGCAGAGCGCTTTGGCGTGATTGCGAGTTCGTGCAAGAGCAATTCAAGTTATTCAAATCGAGTTTCCCCGGAAGCTCAAGCGCCTGCCGCGTGTGCGGCAGAACGCACGTCTGATTGAAAGGATTCCAAGTGCCTACAGCTATCAAGAAAAGCTTCCAGTACGGTCAACACACCGTAACGCTCGAAACCGGCGAAATGGCTCGCCAGGCTCACGGTGCCGTGATCGTCACCGTTGATGACACCGTCGTACTGGCAACCGTGGTCGGTGCCAAGGACTCCAAGCCGGGCCAGGACTTCTTCCCGCTTACCGTCGATTACATGGAGAAGTTCTACGCAGCCGGCCGTATCCCCGGCGGCTTTTTCAAGCGCGAAGGCCGTCCGACCGAGAAGGAAACGCTGACCTCCCGCCTGATCGATCGCCCGATCCGCCCGCTGTTCCCCGATGGTTTCTACAACGAAGTGCAAGTTGTCGCGACCGTGCTGTCGCAGAACCCTGAAATCGACGGCGACATCCTGGCGATGATCGCAACGTCCGCAGCGCTGGGTATTTCCGGCCTGCCATTCAACGGCCCGATCGGCGCTGCACGTATCGGTTATGCCGATGGTCAGTACATCCTCAACCCGACCGTTTCGCAACTCGCCACCAGCCAGATGAATCTGGTTGTCGCCGGTACCGAAGTCGGCGTGCTGATGGTTGAGTCCGAAGCCGACCAGCTGTCCGAAGAAATCATGCTGGGTGCCGTGGTTTTCGGTCACCAACAAATCCAGACCGTCATTCAGGCCATCAATGAACTGGTTGCCGAAGCGGGCAAGCCTGAGTGGGACTGGCAAGCACCTCCAAAGAACGAAGCACTGCACGCAGCCGTCAAGGCCGTAGCGCAAGCCGATCTGGAAGCCGCTTTCGGTACGACCAGCAAGTCCATTCGTAGCGGCCTACTCAAGGACGTAACCAAGAAGGCTGTGACCGCACTGGTGACCGGCGAAGAAGGCGCGCCGAAGGAAAACGACGTCAAGAACGTGCTGTTCGAACTCGAATCAGCCATCGTCCGCAGCCGCATCCTCGAAGGCCAGCCACGTATCGACGGCCGCGACACGCGCACGGTGCGTCCGATCCACATCCGCACTGGCGTGTTGCCACGTGCTCACGGTTCGGCACTGTTCACCCGTGGTGAAACGCAGGCTCTGGTTGTAACCACATTGGGTACGGGCCGCGATGAGCAGATCATCGACGCCATCGCCGGTGAGTACAAAGAGCGCTACATGCTGCACTACAACTTCCCTCCGTACTCGACCGGTGAAACCGGCCGCGTCGGTCAACCGAAGCGCCGAGAAATCGGCCACGGTCGTCTGGCCAAGCGCGCTCTGGCAGCCGTGCTGCCGGACGCGAAGGAATTTGGTTACACGATCCGCGTCGTGTCCGAAATCATGGAATCGAATGGCTCCTCGTCGATGGCTTCGGTCTGTGGCGGTTCGCTGGCCATGATGGACGCAGGTGTGCCGCTGAAGGCGCCTGTCGCAGGTATCGCCATGGGCCTGATCAAGGACGGTGGCCGTTTCGCCGTGCTGACCGACATCCTGGGTGATGAAGATCACCTCGGCGACATGGACTTCAAGGTGGCCGGTACGACCACCGGTATCACCGCGCTGCAGATGGACCTGAAGATCGACTCGATCAGCCCGGCCATCATGAACAAGGCGCTGGATCAAGCCAAGGAAGCGCGTCTGCATATCCTCGGCCTGATGGAGTCCAGCCTGAACAGCCCGGCGCAACTGTCGGCCTTCGCACCGCGCATGACCTCGTTCAAGATCAATCCTGAAAAGATCCGCGACGTGATCGGCAAGGGCGGCGCCGTGATCCGCGCGCTGACCGAAGAAACCGGTTGCGTTATCGACATCCAGGACGACGGTACCATCACCATCTCCTCGACCGATCAAAGCAAGTCGGATGAGGCACGTCGTCGCATCGATGCGATCACCGCCGAAGTCGAAATCGGCAAGATCTACGAAGGCCCTGTTGTTCGCATTCTGGACTTCGGCGCCATCGTGAACATCATGCCGGGCCGTGACGGTCTGCTCCACGTTTCGCAGATCGCCAAGGAGCGTGTCAACGCTGTCAGCGATTACCTCAAGGAAGGCCAGGTCGTGCGCGTCAAGGTTCTGGAAACCGACGATCGCGGCAAGGTCAAGCTGTCGATGAAGGCTCTGCTGGACGAGTCGGCACCGGCTGCAGCACCAGAAACCGCACAGTAATCATTTGCGTAGTTTCAACAAAAAGGGACGCCAAAGCGTCCTTTTTTGTTGTCTGAAGTTATGCCAAAAAGGTAGTGGCCAGTGCGGCACCTTGTTTTCACCGCATGGCTAGTTGCCTCCATACGCCAGCTTCCGTCAGCCTGCCGCAGAGGCTGACTACATCTCCGTGTAGATCGGCCCTTCGCCACCCTGTGGCGCAACCCAGTTGATGTTTTGCGTCGGATCCTTGATGTCGCAACTCTTGCAGTGCACGCAGTTCTGCGCATTGATCTGCAGGCGTGGTGAGCCGCCGTTTGCATTCGCTTCGCGCACGATCTCATACACGCCGGCAGGGCAGTAGCGCTGCTCGGGCGAGGCGTATTGCTCGTAGTTGATGCCGATCGCCACCGCCGGATTCTTCAGCTGCAGATGGCAGGGCTGGTCTTCCGCATGATTGGTGTTCGACAGGAACACTGAGGAGAGCCGGTCGAATGTCAGCACGCCGTCCGGCTTTGGATAGTCGATAGGCTTGCTGTCCGCGGCCTGCTTGAGCTTGAGGTGATCGGCCGAGTTATGCAGGGTCCATGGCGAGCGTGCGCCGAATAGCTTCTGCTCCATACCGAAAGCCAGCGTACCGAGCCAAAGCCCCTTGCTCATCAGTGGCTTGAAATTGCGCGTGGCGTGCAGCTCCGAATGCAGCCAGCTAGCCTTGAAGGCCTCCGGGTACGAGGTAAGCTCATCCTGCTTGCGTGAAGCGGAGATGGCCGCAAAGGCGGCGTCCGCGGCCAGCATGCCGGACTTGATGGCCGTATGCGTGCCCTTGATGCGCGCTGCATTGAGGAAGCCCGCATCGTCACCGATCAGCGCGCCGCCCGGGAACACCAGCTTGGGCAGCGACTGCAGGCCGCCTGCGGCGAGAGCGCGCGCGCCGTAGGCAAGACGCTTGCCGCCAGTGAGTTGTTCGCGAATCACTGCATGCGTCTTGTAGCGCTGGAATTCCTCGAAGGCCGACATATAGGGATTGCTATAGCCGAGGCCCAGCACGAAGCCCACCGCCACACGGCGCTCGCCGTAGTGATACAGGAAGCTGCCGCCATAGGTTTCCGAGCCAAGCGGCCAGCCAGCGGTGTGCATGACGAGCCCCGGCCGATGTTTCTCGGCGGGTACTTCCCATAGCTCCTTGATGCCGAGCCCGTAAGTTTGCGGATCAACATCGGCGCGCAGATTGAAGCGTGCTTCGAGCTGCTTGCCGAGGTGACCACGGCAGCCTTCCGCAAACAGTGTGTAGCTGGCAAGCAGGGCCATGCCCGGTTGATAGTTCGGGCCATGCGAACCATCGCGCGCCACCCCCATGTCACCCGTTGCGACGCCGATGACAGCGCCATCTTCGTTGTAGATCACTTCGGCGCCTGCGAAACCGGGGTAAATCTCGACGCCGAGAGCTTCGGCCTGCTGGCCGAGCCAGCGCACGAGCTGGCCGAGACTGCCGATGTAATTACCGTGGTTGCGCAGGCTGGGAATCATCGCCGCGTTCGGCACTTGCTGGCTGCCGGACTGCGTGAGGAACATGAAGCGGTCTTCCGTCACCTGCGTGGTCAGCGGCGCACCGTCGGCCTTCCAGGTGGGCAGCAATTCGTCGAGGCCTTTGGGGTCGATGACGGCGCCGGACAGGATGTGCGCACCGAGCTCGCTGCCTTTCTCGATCAGGCACACCGAGACCTCGCGACCGGCTTGCTGTGCGGCCTGTTTGAGGCGGATTGCCGCTGCCAGTCCGGCGGGGCCGCCACCGACAACCAGCACATCAAATTCCATGGATTCACGTTCCATTCTTCTTGTCCCTGCGCATGAGATACGAAACCCGTATTTTCGCCCGGACGCCGTGCGCTGTGGCAGCTTTCTTGGGCTCTTCCTTGTTATTGCGCAATGCGTTGCGGATATGGAGGTCTTGATCTGCGGTTTGCCCTGCTGTGCCACATCGGCCGGTTCGGCTACATTGCGCTGAAGGATACTTACGCAGGAGCAGCAAATGAGTGACCTGTCTGCTGATATGCCTCTCTGGCAACCCGATGCGGCGCATATCACGGCCACACGGCTGACGGCTTTCACACGCTTCGTCGAACAACGCCACACGCAATCGCTCCCGGATTACGCCGCCCTGCATCGCTGGTCGGTCACGCAGCGCGCCGATTTCTGGTCGGCCGTGTGGGATTTCTGTGAGGTCGTCGGCGAGAAAGGCACACGTTTGCTGATCGATGGTGAGCGGATGCCCGGCGCGCAGTGGTTCCCTGATGCAAAGCTGAACTTCGCGCGCAACCTGCTGCGGCGGCGTGATGAAGCTGATGCCATTGTCTTTCAGGGCGAGGACAAGTTGCAGCGACGCCTGAGTCATGCTGCGCTCTACATTGAAGTGGCGCGCCTTGCCGCCGCCTTGCGCCAGCTAGGGGTCGGTCCAGGTGATCGCGTGGCGGCCTATATGCCGAACATGCCCGAGACCATCATCGCCATGCTGGCTACGGCGAGTCTCGGCGCGATCTTCTCGTCGGCCTCGCAGGACTTTGGTGTGCAAGGCGTGCTCGACCGTTTCGGCCAGATCGAACCCAAGGTGCTGATAGCAGCGGACGGCGTGTTCTATGGCGGCAAGACGCTCGATGCGATGGAACGCATCGGCGAGATCGTTGCGCAGATTCCCTCGATAGAAGCGACGGTCATCGTACCCTACACGCAGAACGTGCATGGTCTGGGGGCAATCCGTGGCGGCGTGATGTGGGAAGATTTTCTTGCACCTCACGCGAACGTCGCCGAGATCGACTTCGTTGACATGCCCTTCAACGCGCCGCTCTACATCATGTTCTCGTCGGGCACGACCGGCGTACCGAAATGTATTGTGCATGGTGCCGGCGGCACCTTGTTGCAGCACATGAAGGAGCACCAGCTGCATAGCGACATCAAGCCTGAGGATCGCGTTTTCTACTTCACCACTTGTGGCTGGATGATGTGGAACTGGCTGGCGTCTGCTCTGGCTTCGGACGCGACGCTGCTTCTCTACGATGGCTCGCCATTCGCCGGGCGTGGTGTCGTGCTGTGGGATTTCGTCAGCGCTGAGCGCTGCACCTTGTTTGGCACTTCGGCGAAGTACCTCGACGCGGCCGCCAAGCTTGGCCTTAAGCCCTCGGTCACGCACGATCTCAGCCCGCTGCGTGCCGTGTTGTCTACTGGCAGCCCGTTGTCGCCGGAGGGCTTCGAGTACGTCTATCGCGACATCAAGGCGGACGTCTGCCTGTCCTCCGTTTCAGGTGGCACAGACATCGTGTCGTGTTTCGTGCTCGGCAATCCGAACGGACCGGTGTGGGGGGGCGAGTTGCAGGCCAAGGGCTTGGGACTTGCCGTAGAGGTATTCGACGAGGCTGGCGAACCTTTTGTTGGTGGCAAAGGCGAATTGGTGTGCACAAAGCCATTTCCATGTATGCCAGTTGAATTCTGGAACGACCCCGGCGGAGCGCGTTACCACGCTGCGTATTTCGAGCGCTTCCAGAATGTCTGGTGTCATGGAGACTGGAGTGAAGAGATCCACCATCCAGGCGGGCATGTTGGCATGGTCATCTACGGGCGTTCCGATGCGACCCTCAATCCCGGCGGCGTGCGCATTGGCACGGCGGAAATCTACCGTCAGGTGGAGAAGCTGCCCGAGGTGCTGGAGTCGATCGTCATCGGCCAGGATTTTGAAAGTGATGTGCGCGTGGTGCTCTTTGTGCGCTTGCGCGATGAGCTCACGCTCAGTGATGAACTCGTCGCACGCATCAAGCTGGTGATCCGCGAGAATGCCAGCCCGCGCCATGTGCCGGCGAAGATCCTGCAGGTGCCGGATATTCCGCGCACCAAGAGCGGCAAGCTCGTCGAGCTGGCCGTGAGGGCCGTGGTGCACGGGCAGGAAGTGAAGAACATCGAGGCCTTGGCCAATCCGGGGGCGTTGGAGTATTTCCGTGGCAGACCAGAGTTAGGCCAGTAATCGACGTTGCGGCTGCTTACAGCGGCGGTGTGTTGAGTTTTAGCCTCAGGCGCTTGTCAAGATTCAATACCTTGAGGTCAGGCAATATGTATTGCGCGATCAGCTTGTTCTTGAGACCACTGCGGTCTGCTTGTGCAAGTGCGCTTTCGATGATGGATTTGTAGCGCTCCGCTTCTGGCGACAGGTAGAGGTGCATGTCACGGTCATGCGCGAGGATGAGGTTCGGCTCGATGCCAAGGTCCGGATAGCTTGCCGCTTCATCGACGATTTCATTGGCGCCGCGCACCATGTAGTCGATGCCGCGATCACCATTGGCTAGCATGCGGAACATCTGGCGCCAGTCGCCCGACTTTATGTAGACCGGCAAGGCATTCAGTTGCCAGACCTCGACGTCAAACCAGCCTTCACCCACGCCGCCAACCTTGCCGAGTCGTCGCAAATCATCGGTTGTCTTCACATGCGCATAGTCTTGCTCATGGCCTTTGCGCACCAGCAGTATGCGTTCGCCAATCAGGCCATTGGTCAGCTGGTTGCTCACCGAAGCGAAGTCGTGATCCCTGGTGCTGGTCTGCACACCCCAGATCAGGGACAGCTGGTTGTTCGCCACCATTCGCCAGATGCGTGCCTGTGGAACTGTGTTCACGAACTCGATGCGAGGTTCATAACCTGCTGCTCGCAATGATTCCTCGAGCAGTTTCGTGTAGTAGACGTGCCTGTTATTAGGCAGGGACATGACGCGCAACGAAATGATTTCTGCCGCGTTTGCGCTTATGGACAAGCACAGACACAGGACGGAAAGAAGACGTAGCAGGGGCATGCAAAGATGGGCCGGAATAAGGGGGTAGTTAATTCAAGGCAGCTTGCGCGTGAATGGTAGGGCTCACTTGCGCAGCAAGGGCTTCAATTTCGGCCATATTCGATTGAGCAGAATTGGTTGCGCACTGGCGACGGGATGAAGACCATCAGATTGAACCAGCTCGCGGTGTTGCGCGACATCTTCAAGCAGGAAAGGCTCGAAGGCGGTTTTGTGTTCCTTTGCGAGTTCTGCGAAGGTTGTCTGGAACTTATCCGTGTACGCTTGTCCGAGATTGGGCGGTATGCGCATGCCTACCAGCAGTACCTTGGCGTCAGCGCTTTTCGAAGAGGTGATCATGGCATCGAGATTGTCGCGCATGGCTTTCAGTGACAGGCCGCGCAAGCCGTCGTTGGCGCCGAGTTCGAGGATGACGATTTGCGGTCGGGTGCGCTGCAGCGCTTCGGCCATGCGCGTGCGTCCGCCGGAGGTGGTTTCGCCGCTGATGCTGGCGTTGTGAACTTCATACCGGTAGCCTTCCCGCTGTAGCTTTTGAGCCAGCAGTCTGGGCCAGGCGCTGTTCTGATCGATGCCGTAACCGGCCGACAGGCTGTCGCCCATGACAAGAATGCCAGCTGCATTTGCAGAAATTGATAGCGCGAGAACCAGTGACAGGACAATGAATCGCAACATGAATACGCTCGCTGGAAAGAAAGTATTGGAGGCCGATGGCCTCAACAAGACCGTAGCCTTGGCAGATGGAGGCACGTTGACGATTCTGCAAGATATCCATCTATCGATCCGTGCCGGTGAAACTGTAGCAATCGTTGGTGCTTCGGGTTCCGGAAAATCCACCTTGCTGGCCTTGCTGGCTGGCCTGGACGAGCCGAGCGCTGGCACGGTGCGTCTTATGGAGCAGGATATTTTCAAGCTCGACGAGGATCAGCGTGCCAGCCTGCGCGGCGCTTCGCTGGGCTTCGTGTTCCAGTCCTTCCAGCTTCTACCTGCGCTGACAGCCGAAGAAAACGTGATGATGCCGCTTGAACTGGCTGGCCGCAAAGATGCGCGCGCCAGCGCCGTACGCTGGCTGGAGCGTGTCGGTCTCGGGGCACGGCTTAAGCACTATCCCAAACACCTCTCTGGTGGCGAGCAGCAGCGCGTTGCGCTGGCACGAGCCTTCGCTATGCAGCCCGCAATGCTTCTCGCGGATGAGCCAACGGGCAATCTTGATGTCGCGACCGGGCAGCAGATCATCGAACTCATCTTCGAGCTCAATCGCGAATCGAGCACGACGCTGATGCTGGTCACGCACGACGAGCATCTGGCCGACAAATGCGGACGCCAGGTGCGTCTGCAACAGGGGCGCATCGTGGGTGATGTGTTCAGCGCTGGCGTCACGGGGATGGCCTGAGCTGAAGCCTGCGGCTAATTGCAATCGGTAGTATCGTTGGGGCAACCATCCTTCACCGCGGTGCCCCGATGAAATTGCTTCCCCTGCGTTACACCGTTGAAATCGCCGATGCGGCGGCCCACCTGTTTCGTGTCACCCTGAGCGTGCCGCAGCCCGATGTGGCGGGCGCGACGCTGAGTCTGCCGGCCTGGCTGCCAGGTAGTTACATGATTCGCGAGTTTGCGAAAAACATCGTCACCCTGCGTGCCACCCAGGGGACGCGCAAGGTGGCGCTGACGAAGCAGGACAAGCACACCTGGCGCAGCGGCAAGCTGAGCGCAGATGCCCCCCTCGAAGTGGTGGCCGAGATCTACGCATGGGACTTGTCGGTGCGTTGCGCGCATCTCGACCAGACGCACGGCTTCTTCAACGGCACGCAGATGTTCCTGAGCGTCGCCGGACGCGAGCATCTGCCGCATGAAATCGAGCTGAAGAAACCAGCAGACGAGAATTTCGCTGCATGGCGCGTCGCCACGACGCTCACTGCTGCGCGTGGCACGGCGAAGCAGGGCGGCTTCGGTGTATACACGGCGGCTGACTACGATGAGCTGGTCGACCATCCGTTCGAGATGGGTACATTCAAACTGCTGAAATTCATCGCTGGTGGTGTGTCACATCAGGTTGCGGTCACGGGGCGTACGCGCTTCGACGAGAAACGCCTGTGCGCCGATCTGCAGAAGATATGCGAATGGCAAATTGACTTCTTCGGTGGCAAGGCGCCCTTCAAAAACTACCTGTTCCTCGTGATGGCCGTCGGTGAGGGTTACGGCGGTCTGGAGCATCGCTCATCGACCGCATTGCTGTGTTCACGCAATGATCTGCCGGTGCCTGGCACGACCACCATCGACGAGCGCTATCGCGGCTTTCTCGGCCTGTGCAGTCACGAGTACTTTCACTCCTGGAACGTCAAGCGCATCAAGCCCGCGCGCTTCCTGCCCTACGATCTGCGCGAGGAGGGCTACACCAGCCTGCTGTGGGTCTTCGAGGGCTTTACCTCCTACTACGATGACATTGCGCTGGTACGCAGCGGCCTCATCTCGCAGGCGGATTACCTCGGTATGCTGGCCAAGACCATTGCAGGTGTCGAGCGCGGCAGCGGGCGCCACAAACAGAGTGTTGCGGAGTCCTCGTTTGATGCCTGGATCAAGTATTACCGCCAGGATGAAAACAGCCCGAATGCCATCGTCAGCTACTACACAAAGGGCTCGCTGGTTGCCGCCGGGCTCGACCTGACTCTGCGTGCCGCGACGCATGGCAAGCGCTCCCTGGATGACGTCATGTTGTGCCTGTGGAATGACTACGCCTTGCAGGGGCGCGGTGTGGCAGAAGGCGAGATGCCCGCGATCATCACGGCGGCGACCGGGGTGGATGTGTCGCGTGAGATCGCAGCCTGGGTCGAGGGCATCACCGACGTGCCATTCGAGAAGTTGCTCAAGCCCTATGGCATCACGCTGGAGCGCAAGCGCGGCAATCTGTTGTCAGGGCTTGGCATCAAGACGCGCGCCGAAGGCAATGTGCTGAAGCTGGCCAATGTGCTCGACGGAGGCAGTGCGCAACGCGCTGGTCTGTCGGCAGGCGATGAGCTGGTGGCGATCGACGGCTTACGCGTGACTGCTGGAAATCTCGACAACCTGCTGTTGCGTTATGACAAGGGCAATGGCTTCGACGTGAGTTACTTCCGCCGCGACGAACTGATGACGACGCGCATGCGTTTCGAACCGCCGCGCATGGACGAATGCGCCCTAGTGCGCGCGCCAGGCACCACGGCCGCAGTCACCAAGTTGCGTAACGACTGGCTGGGGCGCGAGGCGTCGGCGTAGGTCGGAACGCCGTAGGCGATTCCGCCGGGTCAGGGCCAAGACGTACGCTGCGTGGAGCCGCTTTGCGGCGGCTGGCGGCACCTCCGGAGGAGTTCCGCCTTACCTATCCGGTGCGGCTGGAGAAGTGGGGCTCCTTCTCTTTGTCTTTTGTAGCGAGGTTTGCAGCAGTATCGCGAACATGACGCTGGCAATAATCGTGGCCAGTGTTGCCGCCGACCAGAAACCACCCAGCCCCATCGGTGCAATGCCGAATGGGGTGAGACCGTGATAGCAGAGCCACCAGCCGCCGGCCATGCCTACGCCCCAGAAGCAGAGTATGTGGATGGTCATCGGCCCTACGCTTTGCTTGAGGCCACGCAAGGCCTGCGCGGCAACTGTCTGTACCGCATCGAAGAGCTGGTAGAAGGCGATCAGGGCGATGAGGCTGATGGCTAGCTGCTGCACGGCCGGGTCGGGTGTATAGGCGCGGATCAGTGCGTCGCCGCTCGCCCACAACACCAGCGCGAGAGAGGTCGAAGCGGCGACGCCGAGCAGCATGCCGACGCGAATCGTCTTGCGCACGCGCGGCCAGTCCTGTGCGCCCGCAGCCTGACCGACGAGGGCCAGCGTGGCGATGGAGATCGACAGGGGCAGCATGTAACAGACGCCACCGAAGCTGCCGAGGATGCGGTGCCCGCCGACTGCAATCGGACCAAGCGGGGCGACCATCAAGGCAATCAGCGCAAAGCTGGTGATCTCGACAAAAGCTGACATGCCGATGGGCAAACCGATGCGCAGGATTTCACCGGTGTGTTTCAGTGAAGGCGCTTGCCAGTTCGACAGCAGATGCAAGCCACGTGAGTGTTGCGAGCGTGCGAGATAAGCCAGCCCGGCAACGGCCAGCAAGGTGGTGATGACGGCGTTCGATACGGCGCAGCCCACCGCGCCGAGCGGCGGCGTGCCGAGCCAGCCGAATGCAATGGTCGGCGCAAGCAGCGCATGGATGCCTGCATTGGCAAGGCCGAGAAACATCAGCATGCGTGGTCGCCCGATGGCATTAAGCATGCCGCCGCAGGTGCGGTAGATCAGCGTGCCGGGCATGGCGAAGGCCAGCACGGTGAGGTAGTCGCGCGTGCGTTCCTCGATCTGTGGCGTCATGCTGCTGGCGTTGAGCAGCCAGCCGGGAAAGATCATCAGGATCATGCCGATCACCCCCAGGCCAGACGCCAGCCAGATGCCTTGCTGGAAGCTCGCTGGCAATTGTGTGGTGCGCCCCGCACCGAAGTGCTGGGCGGCGATGGGCGTGAGCCCTTGTACGATGCCCGCAAAGGCCAGCATCACCGAAATGTAGATGCCCGAACCGATACCCACTGCAGCGAGATCGATGGTGCCTGCATAACCCGCGATGACCGTGTCGACAATGGTTGTGCTCATCGACGCTAGTTGCGCGACGAGAATGGGCGAGGCGTGGGCAAGTAGCGCGCGAAGCAGGGTGCGGGAATTGTTCGGGGTGGTCATGGAGTAATGGCTATTGGGCGGCCAGTGAAGGAGACGCGAGGGGCTAGGCGCGCTGGCCGACCAGAAGGGCATTTTAGCAGCCCCAAGTTTGACAGCTTCCTGACGTACTGGAGATACCTGCTCAGTGTCATATAAGGTTGCAGGCTGCTTGCAGACAGATTGCCTGGGGGAGGTGCAGTCATGGCGGACTTCAGTCCTGCTTTCGAGGCAATGATCCAGAACGAAGGTGGTTACAAGCTGAGCAATGTGGCGAACGATCGCAGTGGTCAGACCTATGCCGGTATTTCCCGGAATTTCCATGCGGGCTGGGCAGGCTGGACGATCATTGATCGCGGCGACATGGCTACCTGGAGCTCTCTCGTCTGGTGTGATCCCGCTGCTGGGTATTGGTGAGTTGGTCACCGGCATTGCCAAGGTGGCCGATGACTTGTTCTCCTCGGACGAAGAGCGTCTGAAGATTGCGCTGCAGGAAAAGGGCATCGAAGCAGAACTGGTCAAGAGTCGGATGGACATCGACAAGACGGAGGCGCAGCATCCGAGCGTCTTCGTAGCCGGCTGGCGCCCCTTCCATTAGCTGTGCGGGCGCGCGTTGGCCTATCAGTTCGTGCTCTGCCCTTTGATGGTATGAGGCTGGGCCTGGTTCCAGTCGCGTGGCTGAGTAGCGGCCCGCCAGAAACCGCCGCCCGTACTCAAGGCCGAAGAGCTGTGGGTGCTCTTTTCTGGCTTGTGGGGTATTGCGGGTTTGCGCAGTTTTGATAAAGCCAAGGGAACGCGGACAGATCAGGTTTCACTGAAGAAGAACGACGACTGATTTTTGTTGTCCACGGAATTGTGGGCTCCGGTTGGTGTAATGACGCCGGAGCCCGTTCTTTGTACATACGGTTTAATGCATTTAGCAAATGGCTGAATTGATAAATTTGCCTGTGGTGTGAGTTGAAACAATTTCACAAAGTGCGGAAAACCCTGCTGGACGAGAACAAAAATTAGCGGGGAAGCCACGTTACAATCGCTCGCACGTTGCCTCGCGTGCAATTGGCCTTGGCACGTAAGAAACAAAAAAATAAAGCGGATAGCCCGTATCGGGCACTATGCGTATTCGAACGTCATGGGCGAAAGCTCTGGGTAGAAAGCAATGGCAATTACCGGCGATCAAAGCTTCCTCAAAAATATCAACCGCATGGCGATGGTCCGGCTTATCAGAGGGAACCCTGGTTTGTCGCGTGCGGACCTGGCGACCAATACGGGCCTCACCAAATCGACGGTAAGTCAGTTGGTGCAGGAGCTGATCGATGAGGGATGGTTGTCTGAAGACGATGCCCTGGTGACGGGCAGTATCGGACGCCGCCCGACACCACTCCGGCTGAATACTGAAAAGCTGGCGCTCATCGGCGCCGATCTCAATGTCGGCCAGATCGATGTGGTTGCCACGACGTTGACTGGCGAGGTGATCGCCACGGCGCAGCGCAAGATGGACACGAAGGACGTCAAGGAGGTGATGACCGTCCTTGCGGATGGCATTGGTGAAATTGTGCGCGAAATGCTGACGCAAGACCGCAGCGTGCTGGGGGTTGGCGTAGGTGTGCCGGGGCCGGTACATGCAGGCAGCGGTATCCTTCATTTTTCGCCCAATTTTGGCTGGCGCGATGTACCGGTACGGACGGAGCTGAATGCTGCGCTGGTCTTGGCAGGTATGCCTAAACTCCCGGTTTATGTGCAACGCCGTGCTGCCACCGCTGCATTGGGGGAGGTGGAGTTTGCCAGCGTGGAAGTGGAAGAGCCCTTGCTCTACATCCATCTCGGCATGAGCATTGGTGCTGGCGTTTTCGTCAGCGATCGCCTGCTGAGCGGGCATGGCGGGTTTGCGGGCGACGTCGGTAATCAGCAGCTTAAGTCGGAAGGTACTTACCGCACGGCCGAAGAAATCATCAGCTTGCGTGCCATGTCACGCGCGGCTGGCATCACGCCGCAAGAGTTCCTGTCGCGCGTCGAAGCCAATGATGATTCGCTGCAGCAGATCCTCGAAAACGCGGGGCATTATCTCGGTGTGCTGATTCACAATCTGTGGGCGACCTTCGATCCGGCGCAGGTCGTGCTCGGGGGGCCGTGCAGCCGCTTTGGCACGCACTATGTAGATATGGCACTTGATACGCTGAATGAGCGCATATCACAAGGCTCGTTGCGGCCCCCCAAGGTCACGGTTGCGCGTTTCGGGGAGCAGGCGGTGGCAATTGGCGCAACGGCGCTTGTTCTGCACCAGATCGTGCGTCCGATGTGATTCGGGGCGCGCTCAGAAGCGCAGCACGCCTCCCTCAAGCACCTTGGCCTCTTCGAGCCGACTCACCGTAGGTCGTAAATCGAGGCCCGTCTCTTCAGCCAGCTTGGCGGCGCGTTCACGTAACTGACTGGCGCTGACTTCCACAGCTTCACCCCTCGCTGCGAAGGCGATCACGTTGCCGCTGTCGCAAGACGGAAATGCCACGCTGCGCGTGTCGAATGCTTCTGTCATGCGCTGCAGGCTGGGGCCGTAACGTCGTGCGCGACCGAACAGATTAACGGCGAGTATGCCGCTCTCGGAAAGTCGTGCGCAGCAGGCCTGGTAGAAGGGCAGAGAGTCGAGCGCGCCGACCTTGGCGTTTTCGTCGTAGCCGTCGACGAGGATGTAATCGAACAAACCCTTGCCCTGCTGTACGTAGTCCACGCCATCGCCAATCTCGATGTGCAGGCGTTCGTCTTGCGGCGGCAGCTTGAAGAACTGCTGCGTGGCGGCGACCACGCGCTCATCGATCTCCACCACGGTCAGCCGCGACTGCGGTAACTTCCAGTAGCAGTATTTCGTCAGCGAGGCGGCGCCGAGGCCGATCAGTAGGATGCGGCGCGGCCACGCCTTGTCGTCGCGCATCAGCAAGCCAGCCATCATTTCGCGCGTATAGGACAGCTCCAGGTTAACGGGGCGTGCGATGCGCATGGCGCCCTGTACCCATTCGGAGCCGAAGTGCAGGTAGCGCACGCCTTTTTGTTCGCTGATGTCGATGGAAGAGGGCATGGGGAGTTGGCTGATCGTGTCGATTCGTATTTGGGGGCCGTAATTGTATGACGGTTGCGGTTTGGCTATCGACAATCGTCCGCGCACATCAGGTGCGGCAGGCTTGACGTGAAGGCCGTGATATTCGTCCGGTGGAGTTGCTGCGAGTGCGGCTCAAAAGGCTTGCTTGATGCTTACAATTTTGATTAAGGCCATAATCTCCGCAGAGCGTATGACGCGCACTGGTGCAAGAACAAATATCGCACGGGGCGAATAGGCGCAGTGTCGGGAATGCTGCTGAATAGCGGACATCCGAGCCTTCGGCCGGACACGTCGGGTGGTGCTGCGATCTGGAGTCCGGTGCGTTCAACGGGCTTCGACATTGATGATGGGATCCGGGAGTAGACACAAGTGACAGAGAACTACAACACGAAGGGGCGTCGCCCGACGCTGGCTGATGTGGCCAAGATGGCCGGCGTGTCGAAACAGACGGCTTCGCGTGTCATCAACCGCAGCGAGCATGTGACGGAAGAGACGCGCGCGCGCGTGCTCAAGTGTGTCGAGACGCTGGGCTTCCGGCCGAGCGCACTCGCTCGTCAGCTCACCAGTGGGAGGAGCTACACGCTCGGGGTGGTCAGCAATGCGGCCATTGGCTATCTCACGACGGGTAATGCCTACACCGGCATGGTGCGCCAGGCTGATGAGCTTGGTTATGCATTGTTGATAAAGGAAATGCGCGAATTCTCGCGCGGCAGCGTAGAGATTATGCTCAATCACCTGATTGACCGACAGGTTGACGGCGTGATCTGGGCTGGCCCGGAAATCGGTGACAGCCATGCCTGGCTGGATGACTACGCTGTCAGTGAATTGCCGATGCCGGTCGTGGTGATCAATGCGCGCAAGCGGGCTGGTATTGATACGGTTGGTTTCGATAATTTCCAGGCTGGCAAGATCGCCACGCGTCATTTGCTGAGCCTGCATCGCCATCACATCGGTCACATCTCGGGGCCGATGGATCGCTCGGTCGCGCAGCAGCGTGTCGAAGGCTGGCGCGCCGCGCTCGCGGAGGGCGGGCAGCCGGGGTCTGCCAATTTGTGCGTGGAGGGCGACTGGGAGGCGCCATCCGGTGGACCGGCATTGCGCCGTCTGAAGGAGATGTGTCCCGAACTGGATGCAGTCTTCGTCGGCAGTGACCGCATGGCGCTTGGCGTATTGTTCGAGGCGCGTCAAATGGGTCTCAGGGTGCCGGAGGACCTTGCCGTGATGGGCATCGACAACGACCCTCAGAGCGCCTACTTCTCGCCACCATTGACGACCATGCACCAAGATACGCCGCTGATGGCGGAGATCGCGCTGCGTCTGCTGGTGCGGCGTATCTGCGAGCGTCGCGGTGAGCCGTATCCGGAGTCGTGTGCAGTGCCCGAGAATCCCTTGCTGGTGCACGAACTGCTGGTGCGGCAGAGCACGTTGGGAGCGGTGCCGACGCCGTGAAGCGGTGATGGCACCCTCAAGAAAAAAGCGCATCGAATCGATGCGTTTTTTTTATTTGCAGCGTTCATGGCCACGCAAGAACGTTCGAGGCTTGTGAAGCCCAATGCTGATCCTGCTTACGTAGTGGCGAGGCACCTGCTCATCGACGTGTACGAGAGTGTCTGGTCGTCGACTCTGAACATTTCGGGCAACTCGCCGGTCTTGATGAATCCTGCGCGAGTGTACAACCGTATGGCAGGTTCATTTGCGCTCAGGACCTGAAGGTCTATCCATTCGAGTTTTGCGCTCTCTGCAGCCCATCGATGTGCGTGAGAGAGCATGGCAGTGCCCAGCCCCGATTTTCGGTGATCACGATCTACGCCCATGGCAAGAAGGCAGCGGTGCTCCGCGAAGCGCTCCGGACGCGAGCGAAGGTCGATATGACCGAGGATCTTTCGATCAGGCGATCGTGCGAGCCAAAGGCGGCGCCAGCCAAGGCTGCCGACTGGTGTTTCCAGACCTGTCCGGAATGCTTCTTCCATCTCTGGAGGTACACCTGAGGCGCTTCTCTCCAGCGGCTGAAAATAGAGCCCGTCAATACCGTTGTCCGCAAGGTGATCGTTCAGATATGCGATGAACAAATCAAGGTCGGCAGCGGAGGCAGGTTCAATCATGTCGTGGGATTGAAGTTTCTAATGCAAGGTTCTGCGCAAGGCGTACAGCGCTTCCAGCGCCTCACGCGGACTCATATTGTCGGGATCGAGTTCCGACAGTTGCGTGAGTGCCGGGTGACTTACGCTGGTCGGTTCGGGCTCGGGGAGTGAGGCGAACAGATCGTCTTGCGGGCCGCTTGCCACCTCGCGACTTTCCAGCGCACGCAGGCGGCGTTTGGCGTCGCGCACGACGCCCGCAGGAATGCCGGCCAGCGCGGCGACTTCAATCCCGTAACTCTGCGAGGCAGGACCTTCTTCCACGGCGTGCAGGAAGACGATGCTGTGGCCATGCTCGACGGCGCCGAGGTGCACGTTGGCGCATTCCGGATACTCGTGACCGAGGCGCGTGAGTTCGAAGTAGTGGGTCGAGAACAGGGCGTAGCTCTGGTTCTTGTCGAGTAGATGCTTGGCGATCGAGAATGCCAATGCCATGCCGTCGAAGGTGGACGTGCCACGGCCGATTTCATCCATCAGCACCAGGCTGCGATCTGTTGCGCCGTTGAGGATGGCTGCGGCCTCGGTCATTTCCACCATGAAAGTCGAACGGCCGGAGGCCAGATCGTCGGAGGCGCCGATACGCGTGAAGATGGCATCCACCGGGCCGATGCTGCAACGTGAGGCGGGTACGAAACAACCGCAGTGCGCCAGCAGCACGATGAGCGCGACCTGACGCATATAGGTCGATTTACCACCCATGTTCGGGCCGGTGACGAGCAGCATGCGGCGTGTCGGCACGAGTTGCACATCGTTGCTGATGAAGCTGTCCACCTGTTGCTCGACGACCGGATGGCGGCCTTCGCGAATATCGATAACGGGTTCGTCGACGAGTTCGGGTGCGCGATAGTCGTAGCGTGCAGCGGCTTGTGCGAAGGCATTCAGGCCGTCGAGCAGAGCGACCGCATGCGCGATGCGTTGCAGAGTCGTGACTTGTGGTGCGAGCTGGTCGAGCACCTGCTCGTAAAGCATCTTCTCGCGTGCCAGTGCGCGGTCCTGCGCCGACAGTGCCTTGTCTTCGAAGGTCTTCAGCTCGGGCGTGATGTAGCGCTCGGCGTTCTTCATCGTCTGGCGACGGCGATAGTCGTCCGGCACCTTGGCGGTGTTGGCGTGGGTGACTTCGATGTAGAAGCCATGCACACGGTTGAATTCGACTTTCAGCGTGCTGATGCCGGTGCGTTCGCGCTCACGTGCTTCGAGCTCGAGCAGGAAGGCGCCGCAGTTGGACTGGATGTCGCGCAGCTCATCCAGCTCGGCGTCGTAGCCGGTATTGATGACACCGCCATCGCGCACCTGTGTGCCGGGTTCCTGCGCAATCGATGCCTGCAGGTGCAGCAAGGCCTCGACCGGTGTGGTTAGTGCGCGGTGTAGTTGCGCAGCGAGATCTGCCTGCTCCACGGGCAGCGGCGCGCGCAGTGAGTCCAGCGCGGCAAGGCTCTCGCGCAGGCTGGCCAGCTCGCGCGGGCGCACGCTGCGCAGGGCGATGCGCGTCGCGATGCGTTCGATGTCGGCAATAGGCCGCAGCGCGTCGGCAATCGCGCTCATCGGTCCGTTGCCCGCATCGCCGAGCAAGGCCCCGACGGTCTGATGACGCAGGCGGCACGCATGACGATCGGATAGTGGGTGGTGCAGGCAATGGCGCAGCCAGCGCGAGCCCATGCTGGTCTGGCACAGATCGAGCAGCGAGAGCAGGGTGGGCGAGGGCTCGCCGCGCAAGGTTTCTGAGATTTCGAGATTGCGACGCGTATGGGCATCGAGGCGCAGGTAGTCGCCATCGCGCTCGACTTGCAGACGCGTGATGTGGCCCAGTGACTGGCGCTGCGTGGTGCGTGCGTACTCGAACAGCGCTGCGGCCGCGGCCAGTGCGACGTCCAGCCCCTCGGCGGAAAAACCGGCCAGATCGCGTGTGCCGAAATGGCTGGTGAGCAGTTCGGTGCCGGTCTTGGCATCGAACTGCCAGTCTGCAAGGCGGCGGATCGCTGGCACACGCGATTCGAGGGCGGGCAGCTTGAGGCTGTCGGGGATCAGCGCCTCGGCAGGGCGCAGGCGCTCAAGGTGGCTGATCAGCGATTCGGGTGTCGTTTCGACGATGCGGAAATCGCCATTGGCCAGATTCAGCCAGGCAAGGCCGAGCACGCCGCGATGGAGCTGTACCGCCAGCAGCGGCGCATCAGCTCTATCGTCGAGCAGCGCCGCATCGGTCAGCGTGCCAGGGGTGACGATGCGTGCGACCGCGCGTTCGACGGGCCCTTTGCTGGTGGCCGGGTCGCCGATTTGCTCGCAGATCACGGCCGATTCGCCGATCTTCACCAGCTTGGCGAGATAGGGCTCCAGCGCATGGAAGGGCACACCGCACATCTTGATCGGCACGCCTGCCGACTGGCCACGCGTGGTGAGGGTGATGTCCAGCAGGCGCGAGGCGCGCTCGGCGTCTTCGTAGAACAACTCGTAGAAGTCGCCCATGCGATAGAACAGGATGGTGTCGGGGTGCTGAGCCTTCAGACGCAAGTACTGTTGCATCATCGGTGTATGGCTCGAAAGATCCTTGGAGTCAGTCACTTGGTGTTGTCCGGATTGCTGATACGTCGCTCCAGGGAGGAGCTGTCCCCTGTGCCGTGACCGATCATGATGGCCGGGATGGGGAGCGGAGGATTATATCGGCGTCCGCCATGTCGACAAACCACGGTAAAAACAGGCCGTCGGTAGAGCGGGCGACGTGCGCGGGATTCATCCATCAACACGTGTTCACGCGGGAGTGGATAGTCTGAGCAGCTAGTCCCGAAACGCCGGCTTGTTGTCGCCGTCGTCGAATGCGGCAAAAGCCACGCTTGGTGAGTACTTTGAGGCAGAATCCAAGAGGGGTGACGATTGCGGCAGTACAGTCGACAACGCTTTGTAAGCCAAGGGTGGGCCCGACCTGGCTGCTGGTCGCTCTATCACGTTGCCGATCGAAGCAAAGCGCAGCGACAAGCATTCAGATGGGGCTGTGCTGCCCTCAAGCAACGCAATATCTGCCGCCTATGAATTTCATCCTGCAACCTGTCGAGACTTTGCTGGGAAAACTCAGTCTCGAACGCAAGGTATTAGTCTTGCTCGGCTTGAGCATGGGGCTGGTCATGCTGGTGTCCGCCGTGCTCGTGGCGTGGGGGGTACTGGCCTATTACGAACTATCCGTCAGCCACAGCTTCGACAATGTGCAGGCTGAGCTGGGCACGGCGCTGAAGCGTCAGGACGCACAAAGCCAGCGCATCGTCAGCGAGCTTGCCAGCGACGCCACGCTGGCTTTGCGGCTCGACTCCATCGCGGAGCAGTACGGTCGCCGCGACATCAATGCTGCCAACTTTGTGTCCGACCAGCAGGCCATCGTTCTTCGACTGGCGCATGTCGGTTTCAGCGTCAAGGCGCTGGTCGTTGCCTACGATCGCGACGGGGAGCCGCTCGGTTATTTCGATAGCCGTGCCGAGCACTTCGCCATGGGACGTTTCTCCTCCCCGCTATTCGGTCAGGTCATGCAGGGTGGCGCCGAACCCTTGCCGTCCAACGCTGGCGCGGGCCCACTGCGGCCAGTGCTGCGCGCCGACCTGACCCTGCCCACCAATGACCGCGGTCTGCAGTGGCGTATGGTTGATGGCGAGCTGACGCAAGCCACCGTTGCGCCCGTGATCGCTCAATTTGACGACAAGCGTCGCCATGTGGGCTACGTCAGCATTTTCGTGACCAGGGTGAGCGATGACATCCGTGAGGCTGCCGGGCGTGAAGGTTTTGAAGCGGTGTGGCAGTTGCCGGGCAATCGTCACCTTGGCGACGAGAACCGACTACCGAATGACGCGGTGTTGCGAGAGGCGCCCGATCTGGCTGCGCTGGTGCTTGCGGCTAACCAGATGACAGGCGAGGCCTCGCTTGGTCGCTTCGGCGACTGGCACAACTATGGCCGCGCCTTTGCGTTGTCGTTTGCGCCTGACTTCGCGGGAGGTACGGGACGTCTGATCCTGCTGCACGACAAGATCACCATGCGCCTGCGTGCGATGGCGGTGTTTCTCGCTGCGCTGCTCATCCCGTTGCTGGCCTGTGCCTTGGCGGCCGCGCCTTGTCTGCGTCTGGCCCGGCGCTTTCTGGTCAAACCGATCGTGGCGCTCGCCGGTGAAATCGATGCCGTAAAGGATGGGCGTTACGTGCGCAACGCTTCCGGCGCACTTGTCGTACCGGAGAACGATGAAATCATGCATGTGCACCACGTGCTCGGCGAGCTGGCTGATGAGCTCGATCGCCGCGAGCGTGAATCATGGATATGGACTTCCGTGTTCCGCAAGACGCGCGAGGCAATTTTCGTCACCGATCTCGACGGCAATGTGGCCTACGTCAACCAGGCCTTCACCGATGTCTCCGGTTCTTCTGAAGAAGAGGCCGTGGGGCAGCCCGCCAGCTTTTTGCGCAGTGGCCTGCACGATGAGGCCTTCTACGAAGAGATGTGGCAGGCGTTGCGCATGCACGGATACTGGGCGGGTGAGGTGTGGGATCAGCGCCGCGACGGCACGGCCTACCCGCAATGGCTGTCAATGAGTGCGGTGACCGATCGCGAAGGTGTCATTACGAATTACGCGGGCATCTTCAGCGACATCTCCGAGCGCAAGGAGCAGGAAGAGCGGATCAGCCACATGGCGCACCATGACACGCTCACCGGTCTGCCAAATCGCGCCATGCTGATGGAGCGCCTGCGTGTGGCGCTACTGCATGCAGAGCGTGAAGGGCATCAGGTTGCGGTGCTATTTATCGACCTCGATCGTTTCAAGATCATCAATGACACGCTCGGGCACTCGGTAGGTGACGGCTTGCTGAAAACCGTGGCTGAGCGTCTTAAGCGTGCCGTGCGCGCTTCCGACACCGTCTCACGTCTGGGGGGCGATGAATTCATCGTCATGCTCTACAAGGTCCGTGCAATAGAGGACGCCGAACGCGTCGCCGAACACATTCTCGGCGTGCTCGCACCGACTGCTCGTGTCGAAGGCCACGAGCTGGCCATTACGCCGTCCATCGGAATTGCCGCCTATCCCGAGAATGGCGCCGACGCCGAAGAGCTGATCCGCAATGCCGACGTCGCCATGTATCACGCCAAGGCACAGGGGCGGAACAACTATCAGCTGTACGAACCCGCAATGTCCGAAACAGCGGTCGAAAGTCTTTCGCTGGAACACGCGCTGCGTTGCGCGGCCGACCGCGATGAATTCACGCTCTACTATCAACCCCAGATCGAAGTGGCCACGCGCAAGCTCGTGGGTGTCGAGGCGTTGATTCGCTGGGAGAGCGAAGAGTTCGGGATGGTGCCGCCCAGCAGGTTCATCCGCATTGCCGAAGAGTGCGGTCTCATCCTGCAGATTGGTGACTGGGTGTTGCGCGAATCCTGCCGCCAGCGTGCCGAGTGGAATGCGGATGGCATTGCCTCGTTTCCGGTGGCCGTCAACGTCTCGGCTCTGCAGTTCCGTCAGCCCGAGTTCGTACGCCGGGTAGAGGAAGCGATGCAGCTCTACGGCATCAAGGCCGAGCAGCTCGAACTCGAACTCACCGAGAGCATCGTCATGCACGAGTCCGGCGTTACCGAAGCCGCGCTCGAGAAACTCAAAACCATGGGCATATCGCTGGCTATTGACGACTTTGGTACTGGCTACTCCAGTCTGGGTTATCTCAAGCACCTGCCGATCCAGAAACTCAAGATCGATGGTTCCTTCATCCGTGGCATTGAAACGGACAAGGCTGACCGCGCCATCGTCGAAGCCATCGTCTCCCTCGGTCGCGCGCTCAACCTCACGCTGGTTGCCGAAGGCGTTGAGCAACGCAGCACGATCACACTCCTTGGCAAGCTCGGCTGCCACGTCGCGCAGGGCTATTTTTACTGCCGGCCGCTACCGCCGGATGATTTCGTTGCCTGGTATCGTGAGTTCAGTGGTGAGGGCAAGCGGTTGTCGGTGGCTTGAGTCTTCACTCATCACTTTTCCTGCCTGCCGGCGAAAGCTATCCCAAAGTAAAGTGCATGCTTCCCACGGGCTGCTGCTGCGTGGCTCGCACATATCTTTTCGTCGGTACTCTCATCTTGCTCGGTGGTCTGTCCGGCACGGTCGCTACCCAAGTCAGCCGCCCCCGCCTGCCCAGCTTTGACAAGGAGGGTGCCACTTGGGAGCGGCGCTTGCTATCGAAAGGCAAGAAGGACACCCAGTACCCGCTAAGGCTTAGCGACCCATGCGGTAGTTGTAGCCTGTGGTCCACCGATCACTGAGGGTCGGATTGGTTTCGCGCGAGGCCGGCGCGTTAAAGCTCACCTGCAGACTGCCGTCAGCCTGACGTAGCAGGAGAATCTCGACCGCTGCTCCGGCCTTGTTGCCGGTAATGCGGCCCGTGGCGCGGTCTGCCGAGCTGATCTGTATGCCTGCATCGGCAGCTGCGCCAAGTGCTGCGTCCCACGAGCGGTCAAAACTGGCAGGTACCGGTGCCGATGTGGTCGTATAGGGGTAGGGGTAGTAGCAGGCTGTAAGCAAGGTGCAGGTGAAGAGGCAGGCAGTCAAACGAAATAGGCGTGTCATGGTGGTCCCTCGTCAGGTGCTGGTGCTCCCATGGTAGGGCGTAGTCGCGGGCAGTGCTAGTCCCTGCGGTATGCGTTAGGGATGCTCTGGGGTTTTCATTCAAGGTGGCATTCGGGCGTGCGCTGATGTTGTTTATCCTTGGTTTGTCTGCCTGATGCCGCGCATGGGCAGGTGAAAATCCTCTAGTCTGTCGGCCCGGTCGTGTTTCGCATTGCGCGAGGCCCGGCCTCTGCTCCTGCCAGGAAAGCATCATGTCACGCCCAAGCTATCTGCCCGACAACTTCACGCTCGCCCTTGTCACAACAGTCCTCATCGCATCCCTGCTGCCGTGCAAAGGCACGACCGCACATGTCTTCAACATCGTCACCAATATCGCCATCGGCCTGCTGTTCTTCCTGCACGGTGCCAAGTTGTCGCGCGAGGCCGTAATTGCCGGGGCCACACATTGGCGTCTGCACCTGGTGGTGATGCTCAGCACTTTCGCGATGTTCCCGCTACTCGGGCTGGCATTGAAGCCAGTGCTTGCGCCATTGGTGACGCCTGATCTCTACACCGGCATCCTGTTCCTGTGTGCGCTCCCCTCGACCGTGCAGTCGTCGATTGCCTTCGTGGCGATTGCGCGCGGCAACGTGCCGGCCGCCGTTTGCAGCGCATCGGCCTCGAGTTTGCTGGGTATCTTCGTGACGCCGTTACTCGTGGGAGTGCTACTGGCGACACATCACGAAGTTGGCACAAGCGGCCAGACGAGCGCGTGGAAGAGCATTGCCGATATCTGTCTGCAATTGCTGGTGCCCTTTATTGCCGGACAGATTGCCCGCAAGTGGATTGGTGCCTGGGTGGATCGCAACAAGGGCTCGCTGAAATACGTCGATCAGGGCTCGATCCTGCTGGTGGTCTACACGGCTTTCAGCGAGGCGGTGAATCAGGGCTTGTGGCAGCAGATGCCGCTGCCCGCGCTGGGCGGCCTGATTGCGGTGAGCCTCGTGCTGCTGGCGATTGCGCTGTGGGTGACGCGTTTCGCGGCGCAGCGTCTGGGCTTCAGCAAGGAAGACGAGATCACCATCGTGTTTTGCGGTTCCAAGAAAAGTCTCGCCACCGGCGTGCCGATGGCGAAGGTACTGTTTCCCGTGCATGCCGTGGGTGCCATCGTGCTGCCGCTGATGCTGTTTCACCAGATACAGCTGATGATCTGCGCGGTGCTGGCGCAGCGCTATGCAAGGCGTCAGTTCAACGACTCTTAGCCGACGATGCCACTCACGCCGCCCACTTCCCTGAGCAGCAGATCCTGCGCGCAGTGGCGTGCCCCGCGGCTGGCGCGCTTGCGGTAAGTGCCTGTTTCGCCATCCATTTCCCAAGTCTGGCTGTTGTCCATGAGGTAGGGCTTGAGCCCTTCCTTGATGACACGGCGCTTGATCTTCGGATCGAGAATGGGGAAAGCGGCTTCGATGCGGCGGAAGAAGTTGCGGTCCATCCAGTCGGCGCTGGACAGGTAAACCTTCTCTTCGCCGTCTGCCTGGAAAAAAAAGATGCGCGTGTGTTCGAGAAAGCGGCCGACTGTGGAGCGCACCTTGATGTTCTCCGACAGGCCCGGAACGCCGGGGCGCAGCGCGCAGGGGCCACGCACGATGAGATCGATCTCGACGCCTGCCTGCGACGCGTCGTACAGCGCCTGGATGGTTTCGCCTTCCATGAGCGCATTCATCTTCGCGATGATGCGGCCCTTGCGGCCTTGCCGTGCGATGTCGGCTTCGGCATTGATGGTTGCTACGACGTTGGGTTGTAGTGAGAAGGGCGCTTGCCACAAATGGCGCAGGGTTTCGGCGCGGCCGAGACCGGTCAGTTGCTTGAAGACTTCGTGCATGTCGGCGCCGATTTCCTCGTTGACTGTCATCAGGCCGAAGTCGGTGTAGAAGCGTGCGGTGCGCGGATGGTAGTTGCCAGTGCCGAGATGGACGTAGCGGCGCAGTATGCTCCTGCCATTTTCGTCCTCCTCGCGGCGTACGATGAGCAGCATCTTGGCGTGGGTCTTGTAGCCAAATACGCCATACACGACATGCGCACCGGCATCTTCGAGCTTGGCTGCCCAGTTGATGTTGGCCTCCTCGTCGAAACGCGCCATCAGTTCGACGACGACATTTACTTCCTTGCCTTTGCGTGCGGCGCGCAACAACTGCTCCATGAGCACCGAGTCCGTGCCGGTGCGATACACGGTCATGCGGATGGCAAGTACCTGAGGGTCGTCGGCTGCGGTACTGAGCAGGTCCACGACGGGCGAGAAACTCTGGAAGGGGTGGTGCAGCAGGATGTCGCCCTTGCGGATGGCATCGAACATATTGCTGCGTTTGTCGAGACCTTTGGGATAGGCAGGGCTGAACGGTGCGTACTTCAGATCGGGGCGTTCGACCCAGTCGGGCACCTGCATCAGGCGTACGAGATTGACGATGCCGGGCACGCGATACAACTCATCGCGGCCGAGTTCAAATTGTTGCAGCAGGAAGTCGGTCATCTGCGGCGAGCAGTTGTCGGCGACCTCAAGGCGCACGGCGTCGCCGAAATTGCGCTGCTGCAATTCACCCTGCAGCGTTTTGCGCAGGTCCTTCACTTCTTCCTCATCGACGAAGAGGTCGCTGTTGCGCGTCACGCGAAACTGGTAGCAGCCGAGCACGTTCATGCCCGCAAACAGTTCGCCGACATGGGCGTGCACGATCGAGGACAGGAACACGAAGCCGTTATCGACACCGGTCAATTCGCGTGGCAGGCGGATCACGCGTGGCAGCGAGCGCGGCGCCTGCACGATGGCGGCGTTGCTGTTGCGGCCGAAGGCGTCACGGCCTTCGAGCTCGACGGCGAAATTCAAGCTCTTGTTGAGCACGCGCGGGAAGGGGTGGGCCGGGTCGAGACCGACCGGTGTCAGCACTGGCATGACTTCGTTGAGGAAATGCTGGGCGATCCATTCGCGTTGCGCATCGGTCCATAGCGAGCGACGGAAGAAGACGATGCCTTCCTTGTCCATGGCCGGCAGGATGTTGTCATTGAGCAGCGAATACTGTTCGGCGACGATCTTGTGTATCTGGCCGCAGACTTCGTCGTACAACGCCTGCGGACGCACGCCGCCAGCCAGTACGGTAGTGCCGGTTCTAATCTGCTCCTTCAGACCGGCGACGCGGATTTCGAAAAACTCATCCAGATTGCTGGAGACGATGCACAGAAACTTCAGGCGTTCGAGGAGTGGCACGCCTTCATCAGCGGCCTGGGCCAACACGCGTCGCTGGAAAGCGAGCATGGACAGTTCGCGATTGATGAGGCCTTCGGGCGGGGCGACGCGCTTGTGGTCGGAATGGTTCATCGGGTGGCTTTCCGGAATGGCCTGAACGGGCTGGTCTGAATGTGGGCTGTGATCTGGAATGATCAGCGTCATGTCATGCTGAGTCGGGTCAGCGCTCATTGTGTGACACTTTCATTACGCTTTGGTTACCGGAATGGACCGAAAAGCTGCCGAACGCCCCATTTGTCCTGACCGCGAGTGGCGCCAATGCTTTTTGCTTGCGCTGCAGCATGCGGGCCTGGGCCTCCGGGTATCCGCGATACAATGCGCCGGAACCGTTTCAGGAGGTTGCTCAAGCCATGAATCATGAACTCGTTTGCGCGGTGGATCTGGGCTCGAACAGCTTCAGGCTGATTGTGGGCCGCGTTGTCGGCGACCAGATCTACGCGCTCGACAACCTCAAGGAGTCGGTGCGTCTGGCTGCCGGGCTGGGCCCCGACAAGATGCTTGACCAGGCCGCGCAGATGCGTGGCCTGATTGCTCTGCGCCGTTTCAACGAACGCCTGCGTGGCTTTGCGCCTGACGCCGTGCGTTGCGTGGCAACCAACACCCTGCGTGTCGCTAAGAATGGCGCCGAATTTCTCCTGCGCGCCGAAGAGGCCTTGGGGTTTCCGATTGAGGTCATCGCTGGCCGCGAGGAAGCGCGCCTTATTTACGTTGGTGTTGCGCACACCTTGCCCGAGCCGGATCTGCAGCAACTGGTGGTGGACATCGGCGGCGGCTCGACCGAGTTCATCATCGGCCGCAGCTTCGAGCCGATCCAGCTTGAATCCCTTTACATGGGCTGCGTCAGCTACAGCCTGCGTTATTTCGCCGACGGCGTGATCGAGCGCGCCAGCCTGCGCGAGGCCGAGCTGGCGGCGCGCCAGGAGCTGCAGGCTATCGTCAGTGCTTACAAGCAGAGCGGCTGGAATCAGGCCGTGGGGTCGAGTGGTTCGGCCAAGGCCGTGTGTGACGTGCTCGAACTCAATGGCTTCTCCTCCAGCGGGATCACGCGCGAGGGGCTGGAGAAGCTGCGCGCCGTGATGCTCAAGGCCGGTCATGTCGACAATCTGCATCTCGAAGGCCTCAAGTCGGATCGCATGCCGGTGTTCACGGGCGGCTTTGCCATCCTGTCGGCGATCTTCAAGGAGTTCGACCTGGAGCACATGGTGTTCTCCGATGGCGCGCTGCGCCTCGGTGTGCTCTACGACTTGCTGGGCCGCTATCACCGCCACGATCTGCGCGATGCCACCGTGCAGGCCTTCCTCTCGCGCTATCAGGTCGAGCGCAAGCAAGGGCGTCGCGTTGCCGACACGGCACTGGCACTACTGGCGCAATTGCATCCCGAATGTGCTGATGCCGAGAATCCGAGTCGCCGTTTCCTTGAGTGGGCCGCTTTGCTGCATGAAATCGGCTTGTCGGTGGCGCATTCGAGCTATCACAAGCACACCGCCTACATTCTCGCCAATGCCGACATGCCGGGTTTTTCGCGCATGGATCAGGGGCGACTGGCGCGGCTGGCACTGGCGCATCGCGGCAAGCTCGAGCGTGTGCAGTCGATCGATCCGGACAGTCCGGATTGGGATCTGATTCTGTGCCTGCGTCTGGCTGTCGTCGTGCATCGTGCGCGTGACGAGCGCCTGCCGAGCGGTCTTGCCGTGGAGCGCGACAAACGTGGCCACGTTGTACATGCGGCGGCCGACTGGTTGCATGACATGCCTTTGACGGCGGCTGCGTTGCAGGAAGAAGAGCAGCAGTGGGCGCGCCTCGGCCGCGTCGTGCGTCTGAAAGTGAGCAAGCAGCCCGGTGGTCGGGGGACTGGGCTGCAGCAGACACCGCTGGCAGCGGGCTGAGTACTTGGGACAAGGCCGACTCCTCCGACACCCATGAAATCACGCGTTCATCATGCCGAGCAACTGACCCCGCCGCGAATCGAGGTGACCGGCGCGGGCTTTGCCCTGCATGGGCACTGGACGCTGGCTTGTATGCGCCCACACCTGCACACCTTGCGGCGCGATCTGGCGAGTTCGGCCAGAGAAATAAGCTGGGATCTGTCCGCCGTCGAGCGCCTTGATTCTTTTGGTGCGCTGCTGCTGTGGCGCGCCTGGGGCCAGCGTTACCCCGAGGCGCTGGTCATGCCTGGCCTGCTGATCAATTCCTTCGAGCGCATCCAGCATCCGCTCGAACCAGAGCCGCCCGCGCCACCGCACCGTGTGCATTCGTACCTTGCGCGCGTAGGGCAGGGGCTGCTGGAAGCGGGTAGTCATGTGCGCGGCATGATCGAGCTGATTGGCCACGTCACCTCCGAGCTATGGCGCTTGCCGCAGCATCCGCGTGAAATCCCCTGGCTTGAAACCTCGGCGGCCGCCTACAAGACCGGCGTGCAGGCTTTGCCCGTGGCGGCCTTGCTGGGCTTTCTGATCGGCATCGTCCTGAGTTATCTGTCGGCTCTGCAGTTGCAGAATTTCGGTGCCGAGACTTTTCTTATCAATATTCTCGGTTTCGGTGTCATCCGCGAGCTGGGGCCGGTGCTGGTTTCCATTCTCGTCGCCGGACGTTCCGGCTCGGCCATCACGGCGCAACTGGGCGTCATGCGTGTCACCGAAGAGATCGATGCACTGGCGGCGATGGGGGTGTCGCGCCATCAACGCCTGATCCTGCCCAAGGTCGTCGCGCTGACGCTGGTCATGCCCTTGCTCGTGGCCTGGACTTCCGCGCTGGCTCTGATCGGCGGCGCTATGGCCGCAAAGCTGCAACTCAATATCGACATCTTCAATTTCTTCGAGCGTCTGCCAACCGTCGTGCCACTCGCCAACATCGGCATCGGCTTGGGCAAGGGCGCGGTGTTCGGCATGACGATTGCCATGATCGGCTGCCACTACGGTTTGCGCGTCAAACCGAATACCGAAAGCCTGTCGACCAACACCACCGCGTCGGTGGTGAGCAGCATTACCGCCGTGATCATCATCGACGCGATCTTTGCCGTGCTGACGCGCACGCTTGGCGTGCCGCGATGAAGACAAAGACGGGGGGCAGACAGTGAGCGTGGTCGACATCGTCGACGTCAGGACCAGTTTCGGGCGACTGCTGGTGCACGACGGTATCAACCTGTCGGTGAAGCCGGGTGATCTGCTGGCCATTGTTGGCGGCTCGGGCGAGGGCAAGACAACGCTGCTGCGCCACATTGCTGGGCTTTCCGCGCCAACCTCCGGTCAGGTGCGCCTGTTCGGCGAGCGCTATGACGAGGGTTCGTACCGCGAGCGACGCCTGCGCCGTCAGCGCTTCGGCATGCTGTTCCAGCACGGAGCCTTGTTCTCGGCGCTGAACGTCTATGACAACATTGCTTTCCCCATGCGGGAACTTGGCGGCCTGCACGAAGACGAAGTGGAAACGCTGGTGATGAGCCGGCTGGCGCTGGTCGAACTCGATCCGCATACGGCGCGGCAGATGCCAGCCCAATTGTCCGGCGGCATGGTTAAGCGCGCAGCGCTGGCGCGTGCTCTGGCGCTGGAGCCTGAACTGTTATTGCTGGATGAACCCACGGCCGGGCTGGACCCGGATCGCAGCGCGGGTTTCGTGAGTCTGGTGCGCAGCCTGCACGATTCGCTGGGCCTCACCGTGGTGTTCGTCACGCATGACGTGGACAGCCTGCTGGCGCTGGCGAATCGCGTTGCCGTGATGGCGGATCGCCGTATACTGGCCTGCGACACGCCGGAAGAAATCATGTGCCTCGATCATGCTTTCATCGACACCTTTTTCCGCTCGTTGCGACAGCATGACGAACCCATGACACCGTGGATGCGCTGAAGGCGCATCCTGACGAGAAACCGAGGCGCTGGAAACAATGGAAAATCGCGCACATGCATTTGCTGTCGGACTGGTAGCGCTGCTACTGATCGGCGGCGTGCTGCTGACCCTGTGGTGGTTCGGCGGCGGGGGGGAGGAGTTCCGCACCTATGAGCTTGAAACAAGCAAGGGCGTGACCGGCCTCAACAACCAGGCAGCGGTACGCTTTCGCGGCGTGCGCGTGGGCCGCGTCATGTCGATTGCGCTGGATGACGCCGATCCCTACAAGGTGATTGTCGAGATCCGCGTGCGCAAGGATGTGCCGATGACCCATGGCACCACGGCCACATTGGGCTATCAGGGTCTTACTGGAAATGCCTTCGTGCTGCTGGATGACTCCGGCAAGGATCGGCGCCCACTTCTGCCAGTAGGTCAGGATCCCGTGCGCATTGCGCTGCAACCGGGGCTGATGGAGCAGGTCAACGATACTGGTCGCAGGGTATTAGGCCGACTCGACGAAGCTTCGCAGAATTTCGCGAAGCTCATGAGCCCGCAAAACGTCGAGCGCATGGACACCATGCTCAAGAACCTGGCAAGCAGCACCGAGCATCTCAACAAGACGCTGGAACAGGCGCCCCTGCTGGTTGGTGACGTGCGCCGCATCGTCTCGCCGCAGACGGCCGAGCAGTTGCATGTCGCCATCGCAAACTTCTCCGAAGCCAGCAAGAAAGTGTCGCCTGCAATCGACAACTGGAACCGTACGCTGGGCAAGGTGGAGGCGGCAGGCGCGCGAATCAATCAACTTGGTGCAGATCTGCAGACCGGCCTCATCGGCGACACCTTGCCGCGCATTAACGCGCTGGCGACCGAGCTGCAAGGGACCTCTTTGCATCTCAATTCTTTTCTCGACGACGCCCAGCGCTCTCCACAGAGTTTCCTTTTTGGCCGAGAGGCATCGACCCTGGGGCCGGGTGAAACTTTCGCGCCGAAAGAAACGAAATGAACAAGACTCCGGTTCTCGCGGCGGCCCTTGCAGCCGCCTGCGCAATGATGCTGAGTGCATGCTCGCTGCCAGGCGCGGCGCCGACCCTTACGCTGCATGATCTGGGCGGAGTCTTTCCGCAGGGCTCGGCAAAGAGCCCCGTGGCCTTGCGCAGCGTGCAGGTCATCGCCCAGCCAATCGTGGCGACCTTCGACATGCAGTACCGCGAGGCCTCCCAACCGACCCGCCGCGGCAAGTATGGGCTCAATCGCTGGGCGGCAACGCCCGCATCCATGGTCGAGGCGGCGCTCGCGCGCCAGCTCGCACCACAGGGCAGCGGGCGCTGCCGTCTGCAATACAGTCTTGGCGAATTCATCATCGAAGTGGCTGCCGATGGTCAGACGCGTGCATTGCTCGTGGCCGATGCAATCGTGCTGCGCGATGCGCAGGCCGGCGCAGGGGGCGGCAGCTTGCGTCAGGGTTTCGACGTCAGCGTGCCGATGCGTGAGGCCAGCCCCGCTGGCGGCGCGATCGCCTTGCGCGAAGCCGTCATCAAGCTTGCCGAGAACTCGGCCAGCTGGCTGAGCGGCGAGCCCAGCCGTTTCTGCGCAGGTTGAGGGCGCTTTGAAAGGGCGCGGATAGATGAGCATGTCTGCTTCGTCCGTCCCCTCCTTGCCTGGGCTTGCTGCCTCGTCACTGTCGCTGATCGATTCCCATATTCATCTCGATGCGGGCGAGTTCGATGTCGACCGCGCTGCCGTGATCCAGCGTGCGATGGACGTCGGCATTAGCCGATTCGTGATCCCCGCAGTCGGGGTCTTCAATTTCGATAGCGTACGCAAGCTCGCTGCCGAGCTACCCGGCAGCGTGTGCGCGCTCGGCATTCACCCCCTCTATGTTGACGCGGCGCAGGAATCCGACATCGAAGTCCTGCGCCAACAACTGGCACGTGGCGGCGTCTGTGCGGTGGGAGAAATCGGTCTGGACGGTTTTGTGGAGGGCGCTGATCACGCGCGCCAGGAATGGTTCTTCGTCGAGCAGCTCAAGCTGGCGCGCGAGTTCGATCTGCCCGTTATTCTGCACGTGCGCCGCGCACAGGATCGCGTCCTCAAATACCTGCGTCGTCACCGGCCGCGCGGCGGCATTGCGCACGCTTTTAACGGCAGCATGCAGCAGGCCCAGGTTTTCATCGACCTCGGCTTCATGCTCGGCTTCGGCGGCGCCATGACCTACAGTGGCTCGACACGCATCCGCGAGCTTGCCGCGAGCTTGCCGCTGGAACGTCTTGTGCTGGAGTCCGACGCGCCGGACATTCCGCCAACCTGGCTGCCTCAAGGACGCAATGAACCCGAGAACGTCGCGCGCTTTGCTGCGCTGCTGGCGGAGTTGCGGGGCGTGGATGTTGCAACGATTGCAGGACAGACGACAGCCAATGTGCAGCTTGCCTTGGGCATGTCACCACAGTAAGCAGCCATGAAAACGGGGCGCCCTCAGCGCCCCGTTTTCCGTCATGTGATGAGTTTCAAGCAGATTCAGACGCGCAACAGATCACGCAGCCTGGCCAGCAATTTCTCGCCCATGCCCTTGGCGCGAACCACCTCATCGAGCGTGGCGTAGGGGCGTTCAGCAATGATGCCTTCCGCTGCATTGCGATTCAGACCCTTGATGGCAGCTAGTTCGTTGATGCTTGCGTCATTGATGGACACGCGCGCGTCGTCAGTCGACGCTGCTGCCTTCTCTGTCTTGCTGCCCGCCGTGGCTTTGGTGGCGATTGCTTTCGTTACCTTGGCGGCCGGTACTTCCTTGGCCCGCTTCTTGGTTGGCGCTGTGGGCGTGGCTTTCACCTTCGCTGCCGCGGGTTTGCTGACGGCGGCAGAGGCAGGGGTGACGGCAGCGGCGTTTTCCGCTGCAGACGATGCCTCGGCCAATGGCTCTGATGACAGCGTGACCTCGCGGAAATCGCGCGTCACATAGCCGACCGTTGTCCACTCACGCAGCATCAGAGTGAGTTGTGCGTCGGCAGACAACGACACCAGCGGCACGTTGAGCGTTTGTGCTGGGGCGGAAGCCTGGCCGCTCAGTGAGCCGATCTCTTCCGACGCCAGCAATGCGCCTTCAAAGGCTCCGCCGGAATAGCGCGCGGACAGGTCCCACAGTTCGATCACCAGCGTCCCGCTCAGGTTGTCTTCGCTGCGTGGATTGCTGGCCGATGGCACGCTCAGTTCCAGACCGTTTTCGTCGCGGCGTGCATACAACTGACCTTCGAAGCGCGGCTGTATGAATTGGGTTGGCAGCGGGAAGCACACTACGTCGTGAATCTCGTTGAACACGCCGGTTGCGCCACTGGCGAGGCTCAGTGCCATGGTGTGTGCGTCATCACCTGCCGGGGGCAGGGCGTGCGTCCAGCCGTCGACAACGATGGTTTCGTAAGCGGGCAAACCAATCGGCAGTTCAGCGACTTTGATGCGCGCAGCACCGTGAGGCTTGCATGCCCACAATTGCAGTGCCCACTCGGCATCGTTTGCATCAGACGCCACGAAGACTTCTGCGCTGAGGCGGGCCTGGTCGCCTTCAAGATGGTAGCCGCTGGCCCCATTGAATGAGGCGTGAGCGCGTGGCACACGCAGATCGGACAGGAGGAGATTGTTCATCTTAAGCACCGTACTCGGAATGAAGTTCACGTGAGTATAAAACGCAGGAAATGACAAATGAAATCATGAGAATTGGTGCGGGACAATATATTTTCATGCGACATTTGGCATGCAATCTTGCATGCCGTCATGCATCTGTTGTGGGGTGCTGACGAGGTGTTCTCTTCTCAACAGAGTTCCGAGCACGCTGCTGCGTTACAAGCAAAAGGGCCACAAGAACCTTGTCTGTTCTTGTGGCCCTTTTGGGCGCTGTCTTGCTTGCGGCAGAGGTGACTAGACGCGCAGTCGCTCCATCAGGTCCGATTCCAACTGCACGGTCTTGCCACTGCTCTCCAGTCCGGGGCTGCTGACGAGAAAGGTATCTTCTGCACGCTCGCCCAATGTGGCGATCTTGGCGGTGTGCAGGTTGATGCCATGCTCGTTCAGGGTGCGCGCCACAGTAAATAGCAGGCCGGGACGGTCGGCCGCGACGATGGACAGGATGTAGCGCTGGCCGCGTTCGTCCGGGGTCAGGCTGACGGAGGGCGTGATCGGAAAATGCTTCAGCTGGCGTGAGACGCGGCCTGCGGACGGGGCGTCGATCGGCGACTGGTTGGCTAGCTTGTCTGCCAGTTCGTGCTCGATCAGGCTGATGACGTCGCGATAATCGCTGTCGTGGCCGGGGTCGAAGACGACGAAGCTATCCAGCGCGTAGCCGCGGTTGGTGGTGTGGATCTTGGCGTCGAGAATGGTGTAGCCCTTACGGCTGAAGTAGGCGCACAGCCGCATGAACAGGTCTTTCTCGTCAGGCGTGTAGACCATCACCTGCAGGCCCTTTTCGATAGGGCTGGGACGAGCTTTGACGACAGGCCGCTCAGTATGCGCGCAGTGGTAGAGCATGCGCGTATGCCAGGCGATTTCCTCGATGTCGTGACGCAGGAAGTACACCGTATCGAGATCGGCCCACAACGTGTTCTCCACGTCGGGCACCAGGCCGTAGAAGCGCAGTCGCTCGCGCACCTGTTCGCGGCGCTCGTCGAGGCCGAGTGCCTGTTGTGGCGTATCGCCGCGCAAGAATTGCCGGCTGGCCACGAACAGGTCTTCGAGTAGCTTGCCTTTCCAGCCGTTCCATACTTTCGGGCTGGTGCCGCGGATGTCGGCGTGGGTGAGCAGATAAAGTGCGGTAAGGCGGCGTTCGCTACCTGCCAGTGCGGTAAAGCCGCGTATGACATCCGGGTCGGTGAGGTCTTTTTTCTGCGCGACCTGTGACATGCACAGATGCTGCTCGACGAGCCACACTACGAGTTCGACATCTTCCTTGACGAAGCCGTGCTCGCGACAGAAGCGGCGCGCATCGGCCATGCCGAGTTTGGAATGATCGCCACCGCGGCCCTTGGCGATGTCGTGAAAAAGCGCTGCGAGATAGAGTACCCAGGGCCGCTCGAACTCGGCCATCAGGCGGGTCATCAGCGGGTATTCGTGACCATGCTCTTCGAGCGCGAAGCGGCGCATATTGCGCACGACTTGCAGGATGTGCTGATCAACCGTGTAGACGTGGAACAGGTCGTGTTGCATCTGGCCAACGATGCGGCCGAACGCAGGGACGTAGGCGCCCAGTGTTTCGTACTGATTCATGCGTCGCAGCTCATGTGTCTGGCCGCGGGGTTGCTGGAAGATCGAAACGAAGTTGGCGCGATTGACCGGGTTACGGCGAAAATCTGCATTGATGAGCTTGCGGCCGCGCCATAGCGCGCGCAGCGTGCGGGCGCTCATGCCCTTGAGCTCCGGGTGCTTTTGCATCTGCAGGTAGCTCTCAAGCATTGCCGATGGATGGCGCTCGAAGACCTGGTCGTCGACGATATCGAGCAACTCGCCCGTGATCTGGAAGTGCTCGTCGATCTGGCGTGATGCAGTCAATGACACTGGCGCGTAGCGCGCGCCGATGTTCTGCAGGATCAGCGTATTGAGTTGGGTGATTTTCTTGGCTGCGCGGTAGTAGCGCTGCATCAGTACTTCGGAGGCGCGTTTGGCCTTGGTGGCCTCCATGCCGAAGGCGCGTGCCAGCGCTTCCTGCAGATCGAAAATCACGCGATCTTCGCGGCGACCGGCGATGTAATGCAGGCGGATGCGCACTTGCTGCATGAAACGCTCGACGGCGTGCAGGTCGCGCATTTCCTCGCGCGTGATAAGCCCCTGCTTTGCAAGGTTGGACCAGCGTGTGCCGAGCCCGGCTGCCAGAGAAGTCCAGATGATGACCTGCAGGTCGCGCAAGCCGCCCGGGCTTTCCTTGCAGTTTGGTTCTAGTGCGTAAGGCGTCTGATTGAAACGGTTGTAGCGCTGTTCCTGCTCGGCACTTTTGGCGTGGTAGAAAAGTTCGGGGTTGAACTCGACGTACAGGCGGCGCAGGAATTCGCGATACAGCGCGAGGCTGCCGGTCAGGCGGCGCGATTCGAGCATGGTCGTCATCACGGTGACGTCCTGTGCCGATTCGATCATGCATTCATCAACGGTGCGTACGCTGTGGCCGATGTCGAGGCCCAGATCCCACAGGAAGCCGATGTAGCGCTCGATCTTGCCGCGCAAGGCTTCGTCTGGTTCGTCGGTCGGCATCAGCACGAGGATGTCGACGTCCGAATACGGATAGAGCTCGCCACGCCCATAGCCACCTACGGCGATCAGTGTCACATCGGCGGGCAGTGCGCACAGGCCCCACAGCTCGCGCAACACGCCATCGACAAGCCGCGAGCGCCCCTGCAGGAGGCGTGATGAGCGCCCGTCAGCTTCGTAGGTCTGGCGCAGCAGAGCGTTGCCGTCCGCGAGTTTTTTGCGCAGCACATCGATCTGACTACGGTCAGCGGTGGCAACAGAGGCGTTCATGCGTCAGCTGGCGAGGCGGACGCCGGTGCCGCTCACGAAGTCGGGAATCGCTGGGTAACCTTCGGAGACGGTCAGCACTTCCGCGCCGTCGGCGGTGACGACGAGGGTGTGCTCCCATTGAGCGGACAGCGAACGATCGCGCGTGACGATAGTCCAGCCATCGGGCAGCTCGGAAATCGCAGCCTTACCGGCGTTGATCATTGGCTCGATGGTGAAGATCATGCCTTCGCGCAAAGCCATGCCGGTGCCGGGACGACCGTAATGCACGATCTGCGGCTCCTCGTGGAACTTGCGACCGATGCCGTGTCCGCAGAATTCGCGCACGATGGAGAAGCCGGCGCCCTCTGCATGCTTCTGGATGACATGGCCGATATCGCCCAGCGTTGCGCCGGGTTTGACCGCGGTAATACCCAGCCACATGCATTCATACGTGATTTGGCTCAAGCGCTTGGCCTGAATGCTGGCGTCGCCGACGATGAACATGCGGCTGGTGTCGCCATGAAAGCCATCCTTGATGACGGTCACGTCAATATTCAGCACATCACCCTTTTTCAGTGCTTTGGGACCGGGAATGCCGTGGCAGACCTGGTGATTGACCGAGGTGCACACCGACTTGGGGTAGGGCGTATAGCCTGGCGGGCAGTAGTTGAGCGGTGCCGGAATCGTGCCCTGCACATTGACCATATAGTCATGGCACAGCTTGTCGAGGGCTTCGGTCGTGACGCCGGGCTGGACGTGTGGGGTAATGAAATCAAGCACTTCGGAGGCCAGGCGGCCTGCGACGCGCATTTTTTCGATCTCTTCGGGGGTCTTGATGACGACGCTCATTGCTGCAGCACTTTGTGGAACGGGGAAAGGTCAAGGCTAGCGCACTTGGCGGGGCGGGGCAATGCAAGGGCCGGTCCCGACTGCTGTTTTGACTTGAATTGGCAGGGGCTCCGCTGCTACAATGCTCGGCTGTGTCGCATCCTGCGATACAAATTCGCACGCCAGCGGATCGGGTTCGCCGATGAGGATGTTCTTCAGAGGCGCTGTGCATAGCAGTTTGCATGCAACCGCAGGCGGAGGCTAAACCCTGAAATTGGAGTATCAAAATGTCAGTGACAATGCGTCAAATGCTGGAGGCTGGTGTTCACTTTGGTCACCAGACCCGTTTCTGGAATCCCAAGATGGCTCCGTACATCTTCGGCCATCGCAACAAGATCCACATCGTCAATCTGGAGAAGACCCTCCAGAAGTACAACGAAGCCATCAGCTTCGTGAAGAAGCTTGCTGCCAACAAGGGCACCGTGATGCTGGTCAGCACCAAGCGCCAGGCTCGCGAAATCATTGCCGAAGAAGCACAACGCGCCGGCATGCCCTACGTTGATGAACGCTGGCTCGGCGGCATGCTGACCAACTTCAAGACGGTCAAGGGCTCGATAAAACGCCTGAAGGAAATGGAACAGATGTTCGAGGAAGGCTCGCAGGATCGCCTCTCCAAGAAAGAAGCCCTGATGGCCAAGCGCGAACTCGAGAAGCTGCAAAAGTCCATCGGCGGCATCAAGGACATGAACGGCCTGCCTGACGCGATTTTCATCATCGACGTTGGCTACCACAAAATTGCCATCACCGAAGCCAAGAAGCTGGGCATTCCGGTTGTGGCCGTGGTTGATACCAACCACAGCCCTGAAGGCGTCGACTACATCATCCCGGGTAACGACGACTCAAGTCGCGCCATCCGTCTGTACGCACAAGGTATTGCCGATGCAGTGATCGAAGGCAAGAATAACCTCGTGCAAGACATCGTCGCTGCAGTGTCCGACGACTTCGTCGAAGTGAAGGAAGGCGTTGCTGCACAAGCGTAATACTGCAATCTGAAAATCGCAGCCGGGGGCGTGGGCGTCAATAGACCCCTGACGCAACCGGCTGTGTCGTATTTACGGCCTTGTGTTCGCTGCTAGATGGCGGACACGAGGTGTTTGACTGAAAAAATCTGGAGAACAAGCATGGCTGCAATTACCGCAAGCATGGTGGGCGAACTGCGCGCAAAGACCGACGCACCGATGATGGAGTGCAAGAAGGCACTGACCGAAGCCGACGGCGATCTGGTCAAGGCTGAAGAAATCCTGCGAGTGAAGCTGGGCAACAAGGCCGGCAAGGCTGCCAGCCGCGTGACCGCTGAAGGCATCGTCGCTACTTACATCTCCGCCGATGGCAAGCTGGCCTCCATCGTTGAAGTGAATTGCGAGACCGACTTCGTTGCCAAGAACGACGACTTCCTGGCTTTCACCAAGGCTGTAGCCGAGCTGGTCGCCACCAAGAACCCGGCAGATGTTGCTGCGATTGGCGCGCTGCCGTTGAACGACTCGACCGTTGACGCCGTGCGCGTTGCGCTGATTGGCAAGATCGGTGAGAACCTGTCGATCCGCCGCTTCCAGCGCGTTGAAGCCAAGGGCAAGGCTGAGCAATACATCCATGGCGGTGCCAAGGTTGGTGTGCTGATCGACGTCGTCGGTGGTGAAGACGGCCTCGGCCGCGACATCGCCATGCACATCGCAGCCAGCAAGCCAAAGGCGCTGGACGCTTCGGGTGTCGATGCAGCACTGATCGAAACCGAACGTCGCGTGGCGATCGAAAAGGCCAAGGAATCCGGCAAGCCGGAAGAAATGCTCGCCAAGATCGCTGAAGGCACGGTGCAGAAGTTCCTGAAGGAAGTGACGCTGCTGAGCCAGGTGTTTGTCAAGGCTGAAGATGGCAAGCAAACCATTGAGCAACTGCTCAAGGCCAAGTCCGCATCGGTGGCCGGCTTCACGCTGTACATCGTCGGCGAAGGCATCGAGAAGAAGGTGAACGACTTCGCTGCTGAAGTTGCTGCGCAAGCCGCTGCCGCTGCGGCCGCACGCTAAGCTGAACCGGGGGCAGGCTCTACGAGCCTGCCCTTTATGTATGTGGGGCCATGAGCCCGCCAGAACACACAGGAGAAAAGATGACTGCTGCCTACAAACGCATTCTGCTCAAACTCTCCGGCGAAGCGCTGATGGGCGATGATGCTTATGGCATCAACCAGTCAGTCGTCTCGGGAATCGTCAAGGATGTGGCCGAAATTGCTCGCCTTGGCGTGGAAGTCGGCGTTGTGATTGGTGGCGGCAACATCTTCCGTGGCATGGCGGGCGCAGCGTCCGGCATGGACCGCGCGACCGCTGATTACATGGGCATGCTGGCGACCATCATGAACGCCATGGCTCTGGCCGATGCGTTCGGTCATGCCGGTCTGACAGCGCGTGTGCAGTCCGCCTTGCGCGTTGATCAGGTGGTCGAGCCCTACATTCGCGGACGCGCTATCCGCCATCTCGAAGAAGGCAAGATCGTCATCTTCGCTGCCGGCACCGGCAATCCGTTCTTCACGACTGATACGGCCGCCGCTCTGCGTGGCAGCGAGATTGGCGCACAGATCGTCTTGAAAGCAACCAAGGTTGACGGTATCTATACGGCTGACCCGAAGAAGGACCCATCGGCGACACGCTACACGACGGTGACTTTCGACGAGGCGATTGCGCGTAATCTGCAGGTGCTGGATGCGACGGCGTTTGCTTTGTGTCGCGACCAGAAGCTGCCGATCAAGGTTTTCAGTATCTTCAAGCCGGGTGCGCTGCTGCGTGTTGTCCAGGGCGAAGACGAAGGTACTTTGGTACACGTTTAGAGGCTAGAGCATGATTTCCGAGCTGAAGAAAACAGTTGAAAGCAAGATGCAGAAGTCGATCGAGGTTCTGAAGACAGATCTCGGCAAGGTGCGCACCGGTCGTGCTTCGACCGGCCTGCTGGACCACATCATGGTGGACTACTACGGTTCGCCGACCCAGCTGTCACAGGTTGCCAACGTGGGCTTGATCGATGCCCGCACGCTGAGTGTTCAGCCTTGGGAAAAGACCATGCTGGCCAAGGTCGAAAAAGCGATTCGCGATTCGGATCTCGGCCTGAACCCTTCGACGGTCGGTGACCAGGTGCGTGTGCCGATGCCGGCGCTGACCGAAGAGCGTCGTCGTGACCTGATCAAGGTTGTGCGTGGTGAAGGTGAAGATACCAAGATTGCCATTCGGAATCTGCGTCGCGATGCCAACTCCTCGCTGAAGGATGCGCTCAAGGCCAAGGACATTGCCGAAGACGAAGAGCGCAAGGCCCAGGATGATGTGCAGAAGCTGACCGACAAACACATCGCCGAAGTGGACAAGCTGCTTGCCCAGAAAGAACAGGATCTGATGCAGGTTTAAGCCCTGCATCAAGACCTTCAGACGTTTCAATTTTCATTCCTCGCGCGGAGCCCGGCCATCATGCCTTTGTCGCGTTTGTTCAGCTCTACGCGCGAAATTCCTGAAACATCGGCCGTGCCACGGCACATTGCCATCGTTATGGATGGCAATGGCCGCTGGGCGCGCAAGCGCTTCCTGCCGCGCGTAGCGGGCCACAAGCGCGGCGTGGAGACGGTGCGTAGCATGGTCAAGCTGTGCATTGAGCGCGGCGTTGAAAACCTCACCCTGTTTGCCTTCAGTTCCGAGAACTGGCGTCGCCCGCAGGAGGAAGTCTCGTTCCTGATGAACCTGTTCCTGCAGGCATTGCAGGGCGAGGCGCTGCGTCTGCACAAGAACAATATCCGTCTGCGCATCGTTGGTGACCTGTCGCGCTTCGATGAAGTGCTGGTGAAGACGATCCGCGACGCCGAGGCGATGACAGCAGGCAATACTGCACTGACGCTGTCAGTTGCAGCGAACTATGGCGGCCGCTGGGACATCGTGAATGCCGTCAATGGCATGCTCGCGGCGCATCCCGAAAAGCGCGACGCCTACACCGAAGAAGACCTCGCGCCGTTCCTGTGCCTTGCTGACGCACCAGAGCCTGACCTTTTCATTCGTACCGGTGGCGAGCAGCGCATCAGCAACTTCCTGGTGTGGCAACTCGCGTATACCGAGTTCTACTTTACTGATCGCCTGTGGCCCGACTTCGACGAAGAGGCTTTCGACGAGGCGGTCCACTCCTACCAACAACGCGAGCGCCGTTTCGGCCGCACCAGCGAACAAGTGCAACTCGACAGCGACGGAAACTCTGCCAAGCATGCTTAAGACCCGGATCCTGACAGCCTGTGGGCTGGTGGTGGCCTTGTTGCTCCTGGTGTTTTTCTCGCCTGACTGGGTGTGGGGCTTGGCCATTGCAGGCTGCGTCTGGCTCGCGAGCGGCGAATGGGCGCGCCTTGTCAGTGCCAGCACGGTCGGTCGACATGTGTTCGGCCTTCTCTCTGTGCTGCCAGTGGTGGCATGGAGCTTTGCCAAGGCCGACGTCATCTTGCTGGGCGCTGCGTATGGTGCTTCGCTGGCCTTGTGGGTGTTTTCGGTTCCCGTCTTCCTGCGCTTCCAGATCCGTCTCGAAGGTGTGTACGCACGTTTCGGTTACGGTTTGCTGATTCTGATCTCGACTGCGCTCGCTCTGGTCGAATTGCGTCGCGCGGGCCCCTGGGTGCTGATCGCCTTCATGCTGCCAGTGTGGATAGCGGATATCGCGGCCTTCTTTGTTGGTCGCAGGTGGGGCCGCGTGAAGCTGGCGCCGAATATCAGCCCAGGGAAGAGTCGTGAGGGCGCTGTCGGCGCTTTGGTGGCGGTCGTGTTGTATGCCATTGGCCTGCATTATTTTGCGCCGGGACTGGCCAGTCAAGTGAGCCTGCCGATCGTGATTGGCCTCGCCATCGTGTTCACTTTGTTGAGCATCGGGGGCGATCTGTTCGAGTCGCTGCTCAAGCGCCAGGCGGGCGTTAAAGACAGCGGAGTGCTCTTGCCGGGTCATGGTGGCGTGCTGGACCGCGTCGATAGCCTGCTTTCCACCATGCCCTTGGCAGGTTTGTTGTGGATGATTTTTCACTAGACTCGCGTGGCTGGTAGGTATCGGCCGACGTGCCTTGATCGACCGAAATTCTTGCCGTCAGGTTTGCAGCAATCATGCAGAAACAGGTACTGACGATTCTCGGAGCCACGGGCTCCATCGGGGTTAGCACGCTCGATGTCGTGGCGCGCCATCCGGACCGTTTTGAAGTCTTTGCCCTGACGGGCAATTCCCGCATACAGATTCTGGCTGATCAGTGCCGCCGCTTTGCGCCGCGCTTTGCCGTTGTGGCAGGCCCCGATGAAGCACATGGCCTGCGCGAACTGCTTGGCGCGCAATCGTCGGTCGAGGTGCTGCACGGCGCTGCCGCGCTGGACGACGTGGCTGCAGCACCGGAAGTGACGACAGTCATGGGCGCCATTGTTGGTGCGGCAGGTTTGTCTTCTTCGCTCGCGGCGGCAAGGGGGGGCAAGCGTCTGCTGCTGGCCAACAAGGAAGCTTTGGTGATGGCGGGCGAGACCTTCATGGATGTCGTGCGCGACGCCGGAGCAACCTTGTTGCCTATCGACAGCGAGCACAACGCCATTTTCCAGTCGTTGCCACCGGGTTTCGATTACGGTCTGCACGTCTGTGGCGTGCGGCGCATAATCCTCACCGCTTCCGGTGGTCCATTCCGTCAGACCCCGCTGGAGCAACTCGCAGCGATGACGCCGGATCAGGCTTGCGCGCATCCCAATTGGGTAATGGGCCGCAAGATTTCGGTCGACTCGGCGAGCATGATGAACAAGGGTCTGGAGATCATCGAGGCGCGCTGGCTGTTCGGTGTGGAGGCGCCCCGCATCAAGGTACTGATCCATCCCGAGAGCGTGATCCACTCGATGGTCGATTACAACGACGGTTCCGTGATGGCCCAGTTGGGCAATCCGGACATGCGTACGCCGATCGCCCATGCGCTGAGTTATCCGGAGCGTGTCGATTCCGGTGTGGCCAGTCTTGATCTCTGCCGTATCGGCAAGCTGAGCTTCGAAGAGCCTGACCTGCAGCGCTTCCCGTGCTTGCGTCTGGCATATGAAGCCCTGCGGATCGGTGGTAGTGGCCCGACGACCCTGAACGCCGCCAACGAGATTGCGGTGGCCTCGTTTCTTGATGGCAGTGTACGTTTCGACCAGATCGCACAGATTGTCGAGGCGGTGCTGGAGAACTTGCCTGCCCAGCGCCTGTCCGATCTGCAGGCCGTGATGGATGCCGACGAAGAGGCGCGCATGAGCGCGCGATCCGTTGTTCATTCACTGGCGCGGAGCCGATCATGAAACTTCTGCAAACCATCCTGTCCTTCGTTTTTGCCCTTGGCATCCTGGTGCTCATTCACGAGCTGGGCCACTACCTGGTGGCCCGCTGGCGCGGGGTCAAGGTTGCGCGCTTCTCGCTGGGCTTCGGCAAGGTGGTGTGGTCGCGACGCTTCGGGATGGACCAGACAGAGTGGGCAATCTCGGCCCTGCCGCTCGGCGGCTATGTGTCTTGGATTGATGACCAGGAGGGTGGTGTCGATCCTGCTGAGCAACACCGGACTTTCCAGAGTCAGACGCTCCTGTCGCGTGCACTGATCGTTGCCGCAGGCCCGGCCGCCAATTTCCTGCTGGCCATTGCCGTGTATTGGGTGTTGTTCATCGTGGGCACAACCGAGCTCGCACCGGTCATGGGGCAGATCAAGAGCGGTTCGATTGCGGAGCGTGCCGGCTTGCTTAGCGGCGAGCGCATCGCGAATATCAACGGTGAGCCGATCCAGTCATGGACCGATCTGCGCTGGGCCATCATGGAAGGCGCGCTGGATGGCCGTGTCCTGACGCTAGATGGCAGGAGCCCGAGTGGCGCCCAGGTGTTGCATGAGTTGCCCTTGGAAGGCGTCAAGATTGATGACCGGCAGCCTGACCCGATGGCTCAGCTGGGTATTGACATGCCGGTGCCGCACTTGCGACCCATCGTCGCGGAGGTTGTGAAAGGCAGCGTGGCGGAGCATGCCGGTATTCTGCCGGGCGACGAGATGCTTAGCGTAGACGGAGGCGTGGTGCATTATTTCCACGAGTTCGCTGCCGCCGTGTCGCGTAAGCCAGGGCAGGAAATCGAGGTCGTGCTGCGTCGGCAAGGCAAGGAGCTGGCCCTGCGCATGACGCCGGAGCCTGTCAAGGATGCAAAGCCACCGCGCGGGCGTATCGGCATTGCGCCGCAGATCCCTGCCGATGCGGGTCGGGAGAATCTTGTGGAGGTGCGCTATGGCCCGCTGGGGGCGATGTCGCATGCCTTGTCGCAAACCTGGGCGACGACGACCTTCAGTCTCAAGGTGATGTGGCGCATGGTGATGGGGGAGGTCTCGCTACGTAACGTCAGCGGACCGATCACGATTGCTGACTACGCAGGCAAGAGTGCCGAAGCAGGCATCGAACCTTACATCACCTTCATTGCCTTGATCAGCATCAGTCTGGGCGTGCTGAATCTGCTGCCCGTGCCAATTCTGGACGGGGGGTACTTGCTGTATTATGTGGTCGAATTCATTCGCGGCAAGCCCGTCTCCGAGCGCTTCATGCAGCTCGGCCAGAACGTAGGCATTGCGCTTCTCGGGGGCCTGATGTTGCTGGCCTTTTTCAACGACATCAATCGCCAGTTTCCCGGCCAAGGCTGATGACCAAAACAATAATCTCTGCGGCGCTTACCGCATTGTTCTCCCCTTTTGCGTTCGCAATTACCCCCTTCGTGGTGAAAGACATCCGTGTCGAGGGTGCGCTGCGCGTAGAGGCTGGTACGGTCTTCAACTATCTTCCCATTCGTATCGGTGAAACCGTCGATGACCAGCGTGTCAGTCAGGCACTGAAGTCGCTGTATGCCACCGGCTTTTTCAAGGATGTGCGCATCGAGGCGGAGAAGGATGTGCTGGTGGTGATCGTCGATGAGCGCCCGGCCATCTCGAAGATCACGATTTCGGGCAACAAGGAATTCTCGAACGATATCCTGCTCAAGGGACTGAAGGACGCAGGCATTTCCGAATCCAAGAATTTCGACCGTTCGGTGCTCGACAAGGTCGAACAGGAAATCAAACAGCTTTATCTCACGAAGAGCTATTACGCGCTGAGCGTGCGTACCACTGCTTCGCCTCTTGAACGCAACCGTGTTGCAATCAATATCGAGATTGAAGAAGGCGAGATTGCCAAGATCAAGCAGATCCACATCATCGGCGCGAAGGTCTATTCCGAGAGCACGCTGCTGAAACTGATGTCCTTGTCGAAGACGGGCTGGTGGTCGTGGCTGAGCAAGGACGATCGCTACTCGAAGCAGAAGCTGCAGGGAGATCTGGAAGAAATCCGGTCGCACTACCTGAATCATGGTTACGCGGATTTCAATATTGACTCCTCGCAGGTGTCAATTACGCCGGACAAGCGCGACGTCTACATGACGATCGCGATCACCGAGGGTGAGGCTTACAAGATATCGTCCGTCAAGCTGGCTGGAGATTTTCTCGTGCCCGAGACGGAGCTGGCTCTACTGGTGGATGTCAAACCTGGTGAGGTGTTCTCACGTGAGCACATCAACGAAGTATCGAAAAAGCTGAGTGATCGTCTGGGCAATGATGGTTACGCGTTCGCGACCGTCAATCCGATCCCTGAACTCGACAAGACCAATCGAACGGCAGCGCTGACATTCTTTATCGATCCAGGCCGCCGCGCCTACGTCAATCGCGTGAATATTGCCGGTAATAATCGCAGCAGCAGTGAAGTCATTCGGCGCGAAATTCGCCAGATGGAAAGCGCGTGGTATGACCGCGAACGTATTGACCGTTCAAAAACGCGCCTGGACCGGACCGGCTTCTTTGAGGAAGTGGCTATTGATCCGGAACCGGTACCGGGCAGCAGTGATCAGGTCGATTTGAACGTCAAGGTCAAGGAACGTTCGACGGGAAATCTGTCCGTCGGTGTTGGCTACTCTCAGACCGAAAAGGTGGTCCTGAGCGGTGCCATCTCACAAAACAACCTCTTTGGTACGGGTAATTCATTGACCTTCCAGGGCAGCACGGGCAAGGTCAATCAGAACATCAACCTCAACTACACTAACCCTTACTACACCAAGGATGGTGTCAGCCGTGGGTTCGATCTCTATCATCGCAAGGTTGATACCGGCGAGCTGGATGTAGGGCGCTACGCGACGCGTTCTACGGGCGTGGGGGTGCGTTTTGGGGTGCCTGTATCCGAGGACGACACGATCAACTATGGCTTGTCGGCTGACCTTACCGACGTCAACGTCTTTGACAACAGCCCGATCAAATACAAGAGCTTTGTCCAGGAGAACGGTGATTCGGCAACAACCCTGCTTGCCAATGTGGGCTGGGCGCGGGACCATCGCGACAGTTTTGTTTATCCGACCAAGGGTTCATATCAGCGCGTGTATGCCGAGCTGGCATTGCCGCCAGCAGAGTTGCGCTATGCCCGTGTTGGATATTCCATCCAGAATTTCACGCCACTGACGACCAATATGACCTTGATGCTGGCAACGGATCTGGGTTGGGGCGGCGGGTATGGCGACAAGGAATTGCCTTTCTATAAGAACTACTATGCTGGTGGTATCGGTACCGTGCGCGGGTATAAAGACTCCACGCTGGGTCCCAAGTCCAATGATCCCAACAGCAATGGTGAGGCGCTGGGCGGTAACCGCCAGATTACCGGTAGCGCCGAGTTCCTGTTTCCTGTCCCGGGGCTCAAGGAAAAAGATCGCAGCATGCGGCTGAGTACCTTCCTGGATGGTGGTCAGGTGTGGGGGGCTGGTGAGAAGATCCGCTGGTCTGATTTGCGTTTCTCATATGGCTTTGCTTTCAGCTGGACCTCGCCAGTCGGACCGCTGAAATTCAGTCTCGGCTTTCCTATCAACAAGAAGGAAGGCGACACGACGCAGAAGTTCCAGTTCCAGATTGGCCAGATTTTCTAGGAGATACCCTGTGTATCGCTTGATTCCATTGTTTTTTTGCGCATTGCTGGCGACCTCGGCGGCGGCGGCGGCGGCGGCGGTCGATCCGAGTCGGATCGGCTTCGTCAATGCAGACCGCGTCATGCGTGAATCTGCGCCAGCCTTGCGTGTGCAGAAGAAGATCGAGAAGGAGTTCGAGAAGCGTGATCAGGAACTGCAGCGCGTCGCCAAGCAGTTGCAGACCATGCAGGACAATCTCGAAAAGAATTCAGTAACGATGGCCGAGCCGGATCGGCGCGCGCGCGATCGCGAATTCAATGACCTGAATCGTGATTTCCAACGTCGGCGTCGCGAGTACCTTGAGGATCGCAACCAGCGCCAGAATGAAGAGATGGCTGGCGTGCTCGAGCGCGCCAACAAGGCCATCAGACAGGTCGCCGAGATTGAGAAGTTCGATCTGATCATTCAGGAGGCGGTGTACTTCAATCCGCGTATTGACATCACGGACAAGGTCATCAAGGCCTTGGCGGATACAACAGCATCCTCTTCCGCAAAATGACTACGGTTTCTTTTAGCGTTCGTCAGATCGTCGAGGTGCTGGGCGGCGAGCTGTCAGGCGATGATTCCGTTGTCATCACGCAGGTTGCGCCGCTGGAGCGTGCTGCCGGGTCGGATATCGGCTTTGTGGCGCACGCCAAGTATCGCAAGGCTCTGGACGCCACGCATGCCGGCGCCTTGATCCTGCCGCGCAGCCTCGCAGATGCGTGGTCCGGTACGCGGATCGTCGTAGACGATCCTTATCTGTACTTCGCACGTGTCACCCAGTTGCTGAATCCGGTAACGAATGCCTATGCGGGCATACATCCTACGGCGGTGGTCTTGTCGGATCTGCCGCCCGGTATTGGTGTCGGCCCTCTGGCGTTCATTGGTGAAGACTGTCATATCGCCGCAGGTGTGGTCATCGGGCCTGGCGCTATCGTCGAGCAAGGCACGACGATTGGCGAGAACACCTTGTTGCATGCCAAGGTCGTGGTCTACGCGGGCAGTCAGATTGGTGCGCGCTGTGTGCTGCATTCCGGCGCGATTATCGGCGGAGATGGCTTCGGTTTCGCGCGTCGCAAGGATGGCGGCTGGGAGAAGATTCCGCAGATCGGGCGCGTGATTCTGGGTGACGACGTTGAGGTTGGAGCAAACACGACGATTGATCGTGGTGCGCTGGATGACACCGTGATCGAAAATGGCGTGAAGCTCGATAACCTGATTCAGATCGCCCACAACTGTCGTGTAGGTGAGAACAGCGCCATGGCGGCTTTTGCAGGCATGGCAGGCAGTTCGAAGTTGGGAAAGCGCGTGATGGTGGGGGGGCAGGCCGGCATCATGGGACATATCGAGGTGGCCGATGATGTTGTCGTGTCCAGCCGCTCCTTCATGAGCAAATCGGTAAGCGAAAAGGGCGTCTACACTTCGACGATACCGGCCATCCAGCACAATGATTGGCTACGTAACGCTGTGCATATCAAGCATCTTGACGAGATGGCCGATCGCATCAAGCAACTCGAGAAAAAACTTGAAAGACTCGACGCCGCGCGCGACGAGTCGAACGAAACTGGGAGCGGTAAGTGAGCGAAACGAATAACGTGGCTATTGGCCAGGACCTGGGCGTGATGGAAATCAAGGAGGTCATGAAATACCTCCCGCACCGCTATCCATTTCTGCTGATCGATCGCGTGCTTGAGCTGGTGCCGGGTGACCGCGTGCTCGCGCTGAAAAATGTGACCATCAATGAAGAGTTCTTCAATGGACACTTTCCACATGCACCGGTGATGCCCGGCGTGCTGATCATTGAAGCCATGGCGCAGGCGGCAGCGATCCTGTCATTCAAGACCCAGGGCATCGTGCCTGACGAAAACTCTGTGCTGTATTTCGCCGGGATCGACAACACGCGTTTCAAGCGCCCGGTCGTGCCGGGCGATCAGCTGCGTTTTGAGGTCAGCATCACGCGTACCATGCGCGGCATCTGGAAGTACAAGGGCGTCGCCAAGGTTGGCGATGAAGTCGCGGTCGAAGCCGAACTCATGTGCGCAATCAAGCAAATCTGATGATTCATCCGACAGCTCTTGTCAGCCCTGGCGCGCGTCTAGGTGAGCGCGTCAAGGTCGGGCCATACAGCATCATCGGCGAACACGTCGAAATCGGTGACGACACAGTCATTGGTCCGCATGTCGTGGTCACCGGCCATACGCGTATCGGACGCGCAAATCGCATCTACCAGTTTTGCTCGATTGGCGAAGAGCCGCAGGACAAGAAATATGCGGGTGAACCGACCGAGCTGATCATTGGCGACCGCAACACCATTCACGAGTTCTGCTCCTTGCATGTCGGCACGGTGCAGGACAAAGGTATCACGCGCATCGGCAATGACAACTGGATCATGGCCTACGTGCACGTGGCACATGATTGCGTGGTCGGCGATAACGTGATCTTTGCCAACAATGCGACTCTTGCGGGGCACGTCACAATTGGCGACTGGGCGATTCTCGGCGGCTTCACCGGTGTGCATCAGTTTGGCCGTGTCGGCGCGCACAGCTTCTGTGGTGTCGGTACGGTGTTGCTGCAAGACCTGCCGCCCTTCGTAACAGTCTCGGGCAATCCGGCTGCGCCTCACGGGATCAATAGCGAAGGCCTCAAGCGTCGTGGTTATTCGAGCGAAGCTATCGCGCAGATCAAACGTGCCTACAAGGCCCTGTATCGCCAGGGCCTGTCGATGGATGAAGCGCGTGCTGCAATTGCCGAAATGGCGACGACGACGCCCGAGTTACAGATATTCAGCGATTTCATTGCCGCCTCCGGGCGCGGCATTGTCCGCTGACCCCCGGCGGAGCAGACCAAGTCATGCGTATTGCGATGGTCGCGGGCGAGGCCTCGGGCGATCTGCTGGCTAGTCACCTCATGCGGGCGCTCAAGGTGCACCTGCCGGATGCGCAATTCGTAGGCATCGGCGGCCCGAAGATGGAGGCGGAGGGCTTCGAGGCTTGGTGGCCAGCCGAGACTCTGGCGGTGAATGGCTACGTGGATGCGCTCAAGCGTTACCGCGAGCTGTCGGGTATCCGCAAGAATGTTCTCAAGCGGCTCAAACAGGACAAACCCGATCTCTTCATCGGCGTCGACGCACCCGATTTCAATCTCTGGCTCGAAGAGAAAGTGCGAAGCACGGGTGTGCCTACCGTACATTACGTCAGTCCTTCCATATGGGCCTGGCGTGGTCGGCGCGTATTCAAGGTCAAGCGCGCAGCCGATTGCGTTCTGTGCCTGTTTCCATTCGAGCCGGCACTCTACGAAAAACACGGTATGACAGCGCACTACGTTGGTCATCCGCTGGCCGACGAATTCCCGCTGGAGCCGGATCGCGATGCGGCGCGCGAGCTATTGAACTTACCGCTCTCTGCGAAGGTTGTTGCCATGCTACCGGGCAGTCGTAATGGCGAAGTGGCACGCATGGCGGACAGCTTTGTCGGTACGGTAAGGCGCTTGTACGAGACTGATCCGGATTTGCGTTTTATCGTGCCGCTGGTCACGCGCGAAACACGCAATCTGTTCGAACAAGCCATTCGTCGTGCCGAGGCGCAGGAGCTGCCAATACGCATCCTGTTCGGGCACTCGCAGGACGCCATGACGGCGGCTGACGTGGTGCTGGTTGCCAGTGGCACAGCCACACTCGAAGCCGCGCTACTGAAGCGCCCGATGGTCATTGCCTACCGGCTGGCCAATTTGTCGTACCGCATCATGAAGCGTCTGGCCTACCTGCCTTACGTGGGCCTGCCCAACATTCTGGCCGGTGAGTTTCTTGTGCCGGAATTTATCCAGGATGCCGTGACGCCGGAGGCGCTGGCGGGCGGGCTGGAAAAGTGGCTGCTGGATCGCGAAGCCTGCGAGCGATTGACTGAGCGCTTTGCCGGGATGCATCTCGAGCTGCGCCAGAATCATGCTCAGCGCGCGGCTCGTGCCATCCTGCCGTTGCTTGGCTTGCGTGGATGACATGGGCATTGTCCTGGTGTGTGGCGTCGATGAGGCAGGGCGCGGACCTCTGTGCGGGCCGGTGATTGCTGCCGCCGTGATACTCGATCCGGCACGTCACATCGCGGGACTCGCCGATTCGAAGAAGCTGTCAGAACGAGCGCGTGATCGTCTGGCTCCTATCATCAGGCGTGATGCTCTGGCTTGGGCAATTGCCGAAGCCAGTGTAGAGGAGATTGATCGGCTCAACATTCTCCACGCGACCATGCTGGCCATGAAGCGCGCGGTCGAGGCACTCGACAAGGTGCCGCATGAAGTTCTTGTTGATGGCAACCGCATACCGGAGATTGCAATGCCCGCCCGCGCCATCGTCAAAGGTGATGCGCTGGAAGCGGCGATTTCAGCGGCCTCCATTCTGGCCAAGACGCATCGCGACGCGATGCTGGTGCAGTTGCATGTGCAATATCCGGAGTTCGGCTTTGACCAGCACAAGGGCTATCCCACCGCGGCGCACCTCGCCGTGTTGGCGCGCCTCGGGCCGACTCCGCATCACCGCATGAGTTTTGCGCCAGTGCGCGAGGCCGTGTCGCAAAAGCGACTCTTCGAGTGAGCGGCGCGTGAAACAGATAGCGTCGCGTGATAACGCCACTTTCAAGCATTTGCGCGCGCTTGTTGAAGACGGTCGCTATCGTCGTAGCGAGCGTGCAACGGTTCTGGACGGCGTTCATCTCCTCCAAGCTGCATGCGCCGCAAAGATCAGAATCCACCGCGTGGCCGTCACCGGGAATGCACTGCAGGCGCAGGAAATTGCGGCTCTTGTGAACGCGCTTGCAGCAGCTGGCAGCGAGATCATTGAAATGTCCGAGGCGCTGCTGCGAGCCCTGAGTCCAGTCGACACACCCAGTGGCATCCTCGCCGAGATCGATATTCCGGGCGACTCATCGTCGTCCGTTACGGGAGATGTGCTGCTGCTTGAGGCCGTGCAGGATGCAGGTAATCTCGGCACCCTGCTGCGTACAGCGGCGGCGGTAGGGATCCGCCGCGTATTGCTCAGCGAACACTGTGCTCAGGCGTGGTCACCAAAAGTATTGCGGGCCGGCATGGGGGCACACTTTGCGCTGTCCGTGTCGGAGCACGTGGACCTGAATGCGGCGCTGGATGCCTGGCAGGGCGAGGTCGTCGCGACGGCGCTCGACGCCCGCTCACAAGATCTGTTCAAGCTCGATTTGCGACCGGCGGTGGCGTGGATGTTTGGCTCGGAAGGAGCGGGCCTGAGCGCTGGCTTGATAGCACGCGCGACACAGCTTGCACGCATTCCCATGCCGGGCGGCATGGAGTCATTGAATGTCGCCGCCGCAGCGGCAGTGTGTCTGTTCGAGCAGCTGAGGCAGCGCACGGCCTGAGCTGGTGTTTTTGCTCAGCGCTTGTCGCGCACGAGCCGCTGCTTTTCCCGATTCCAGTCGCGCTCTTTCTCGGTCTCGCGCTTGTCATACTGCTTCTTGCCCTTGGCAAGACCGATCTCCATCTTCACGCGTCCCTTGCTGTAGTGCAGATCGAGCGGCACCAAGGTGTAGCCAGCGCGCTCGACCTTGCCGATCAGACCGGAAATTTCGTGGGCCTTGAGCAGCAACTTGCGGGTGCGCACCGGGTCAGGCTTGATGTGCGTCGAGGCTGAAAGCAGGGCGCTGATGTGCATGCCGTGCACAATCACTTCTTCGCCGCGCAGTGCGACGTACGCTTCCTTGAGCTGCGCGCGACCTGCGCGGATTGCCTTGACCTCCCAGCCCTCGAGCACCAGTCCGGCTTCGAATCGCTCCTCAATGAAGTATTCGTGAAAGGCCTTGCGATTGTCGATGATGCTCATGGATGGGAACGGGTGTGTTGGGTGGCTGCGCTAGAATGCCGATTTTAGCAGCACCGCGTTGCGCGGTCTGGATCCTATATGTCTGAAGTCAGGAAAGTCGTGCTGGTCGAGCGTAGTCCGGCGCAAATGTTCGCGCTGGTGGATGGCGTTGAGGAGTATCCGAAATTCTTGCCGTGGTGTGATGGCACTGAAATTGTGGAGCGTAGCGATGTGCTGACCGTAGCAATTCTGCGCATCAACTACCACGGCATACGCTCGCAATTCTCCACGGCCAATGAAAAACAGTTTCCAGTGTCGATGAAACTGCGCTTGCGTGAAGGGCCGTTTCGTCAGCTCGAAGGCGAGTGGTTGTTCAAGGCGCTCGGCGAAACGGCATGCAAGATCGAATTCCGACTGCATTACGAGTTCTCCAACAAGCTTCTCGAAAAGGTCTTGGGCCCCGTGTTCAATCACATCGCGAATACCTTTGTTGACGCGTTCGTCAAACGCGCTGATCAGGTATATGCGGCGGGTGAGCGGTGATGGCGGCGAAAATCAAGGTCGAGGTTTGTTATGCCTTGCCGGACACGCAGGAACTCGTTGTTCTTGAGCTCGAAGCGGGCGCCAGCGTATTTGAGGCCATTCGCGCTTCAGGTCTGCTGGTTCGCTATCCGGAAATCAATTTCGATGTAAACAAGATTGGTGTCTTCGCCAAGCTCGTCCAGCTTGACACCGAGTTGCGTGACCGTGATCGGGTCGAAATATATCGACCGCTGATTGCTGACCCGAAGGAGGTCCGGCGTCAGCGTGCCGCCGAAGGCAAGGCCATGAAAAAAGGCGGCGGGTCGCTCGTCGAGAGCTGACCGCACCGCCTTTGGCGACAAGTTCAGGAGTTACTTGCAGTCGCGTGACAGCTGGCCGCGCGTACGTTCTGCCTCCTGCTTGAGCTGGCTGTCGTCCAGGTAGACGCGCTCCCCGGCGGCATTGGTTGTGGTCACGCGGCCGCCACGTTCCAGCATCGAGAGGTTATTGCGCAGGCTCTCGCAGTAGCGCTTTTTCTCATCGGCCCGTTCGGCTTCCTGTTTGCGTTTTGCTTCCGCTTCCTGATCAGCTGCGCGCTTTTGCCTGGCTTCCAGATCCTTTTCCTGCCAGGTTTTCGGACCGGATTGCGTCGTAGCCACCTTGCTGTCGGGCTTGGAGTCCGGTTGCGTAGCCGCACCGGATTGCGCGGCAGTGGGCTCAGCAATGGCAGGTGCGTACTTCGGTGTCGGCGCAGCTTTCGTCGGTTTGGTGTCGCCACCGGGAGGGGGTTGATCGGAGTAATGGACGCGGCCGCTGGTGTCCTTCCACGTGTAAACCTCGGCAGATGCCGTTGCTGCGAAGGCAAAGGTGGCAAGGGTGGCGAAAAGGCGGGGCAGTGAGGAACGGAAGGTCATATGGCGAACAAGCGTGGCATGAAAAAGCATGTAGAGGTCTTCTGCCCGGATACTGTCTCGCTCCGGGAGGTTTTGCCAGAGGCGACTGACGAACGTATAATAGTCATTTGCCGGGAAGGATTATAGACATGCGTTTGATCCAGAAGGCGCTGACGTTTGACGACGTCCTGCTGGTTCCTGCCCATTCCGAGGTGATGCCGCGTGATGTGAGCCTAGCGACGCGCCTGACACGTAATATTCAGCTGAATATCCCCCTTGTTTCTGCCGCCATGGACACCGTGACGGAGTCGCGTCTCGCAATCGCGCTGGCGCAGGAGGGCGGAATCGGGATCATCCACAAGAACCTCACCTCCAAGCAACAGGCGCAGCAAGTTGCGATGGTGAAGCGCTTCGAATCGGGCGTGTTGCGTGACCCGATCACCATTCCACCGACCTTGTCCGTACGTGAAGTCTTGGCCCTGACGCGTCAGCATCGCATTTCCGGCGTGCCGGTAATGGATGGCAAGCGTGTCATCGGTATCGTCACCAACCGTGACCTGCGCTTCGAAACGAATCTCGATCAGCCTGTGTCCGCCATCATGACGCCGCGCGAGCGGCTGGTGACGGTCAGTGAAGGGGCGTCGCTTGATGAGGCGAAGGCTTTGATGCACCGCAACCGCCTCGAGCGCGTGCTGGTCCTCAAGGACAACGGCGAGCTCTACGGCCTGATCACGGTAAAGGATATCCAGAAAGCAACCGAGCATCCGTTTGCAGCCAAGGATTCGCATGGTCGCTTGCGTGTCGGCGCGGCGGTCGGTGTCGGTGCGGGTACGGAAGAGCGTTGCGAGATGCTGGCGGATGCCGGCGTCGATGTGATTGTAGTGGACACAGCTCACGGCCATTCGAAAGGCGTGCTGGATCGTGTCCAGTGGGTGAAGAAGAATTTCCCGCATATCGATGTCATTGGCGGCAATATCGCCACCGGCGCTGCAGCGAAAGCGCTGGTCGATCATGGCGCCGATGGCGTCAAGGTCGGCATCGGTCCGGGTTCGATCTGCACCACGCGTATCGTCGCGGGTGTCGGCGTACCACAGATGACGGCAGTCGATAACGTCTCGCGTGCCTTGGCGGGTACGGGCGTGCCGATGATTGCCGATGGCGGCATCCGTTATTCCGGTGACATTTCCAAGGCGATTGCTGCTGGCGCGAATTGCGTGATGCTCGGTGGCTTGTTTGCTGGTACGGAAGAAGCGCCGGGTGAGACGGTCCTGTTCCAGGGGCGCTCCTACAAGTCCTACCGTGGTATGGGTTCGCTTGGTGCGATGGAGAAGGGGTCGGCAGACCGCTACTTCCAGGACGCGGAGAACAACGCCGACAAGCTGGTGCCGGAAGGCATCGAAGGTCGCGTTGCCTACAAGGGGCCGGTTGGCGCAGTAATTCACCAGCTGTGCGGTGGCTTGCGTGCTTCGATGGGCTACGTCGGCTGTGCAAGCATCGACATCATGCATGCCAAGGCGGAGTTCGTTGAGATCACGTCCGCGGGCATTCGCGAATCGCACGTGCATGACGTGCAGATCACCAAGGAAGCACCCAACTACCATCAGGAATGATGGCTGCAGCAAGATGAACTGGACGGTCGGCTAAGCCGACCGTCTTGCTTTTACACTCCCCATTTCTGTACTGCCGAGCACACCATGCACGACAAAATCCTGATTCTCGATTTCGGTTCCCAGGTCACCCAGCTGATCGCCCGCCGTGTGCGTGAAGCGCATGTCTATTGCGAAATCCATCCGAACGACGTGTCGGACGACTTCATCCGCAGCTTCGCGCCCAAGGGCATCATCCTCTCCGGCAGTCATGCCTCGACCTACGAGGATCACGAACTACGCGCGCCGCAGGCAGTGTGGGATCTTGGCGTGCCGGTGCTGGGCATCTGCTACGGCATGCAGACCATGGCCGTGCAGCTTGGTGGCGTGGTGAGCTGGAGTGATACGCGCGAGTTCGGCTATGCCGAAGTGCGGGCGCACGGCCACACGAAATTCCTGCAGGACATCCAGGACTTCGCGACCGCCGAAGGTCACGGCATGCTCAAGGTGTGGATGAGTCACGGTGACAAGGTTACTGCACTGCCGCCTGGGTTCAAGCTGATGGCCTCGACGCCGAGTTGCCCCATTGCCGGCATGGCGAATGAAGAGAAGGGCTACTACGCCGTCCAGTTCCATCCGGAAGTGACGCACACCTTGCAAGGTGCAGCCATGATCACACGCTTCGCGCGAGAGATCGCAGGCTGTGCGGGTGACTGGATCATGGGCGACTACATCGCGGAAGCCGTCGCGAAGATCCGCGAGCAGGTGGGCGACGAAGAAGTCATTCTTGGCCTGTCCGGCGGTGTCGATTCTTCGGTTGCGGCAGCACTGATTCATCGCGCCATCGGCGACCAGCTGACCTGTGTATTCGTCGATCACGGTCTGCTGCGCCTCAACGAGGGCGACACGGTGATGGGGATGTTCGCCGGCAAACTGCATGCGAAAGTCATTCGCGTTGATGCAACCGAGCTGTTCATGGGCGAACTCGCAGGCGTCACCGATCCTGAGCAGAAGCGCAAGATCATCGGCCGCCTGTTTGTTGATGTCTTCAAAGCTGAGGCGGCTAAGCTCAAGGCTGGCGACGGCGGACACAAAGGCGCGACCTTCCTCGCACAAGGCACGATTTATCCGGATGTCGTCGAGAGTGGCGGCACCAAGACCAAGAAGGCCACGACCATCAAGAGCCATCACAACGTGGGTGGCTTGCCGGAGCAACTCGGGCTCAAGCTGCTCGAACCTCTGCGCGAATTGTTCAAGGACGAAGTGCGCGAACTGGGCGTTGCACTCGGCCTGCCGCACGACATGGTTTATCGCCATCCCTTCCCGGGGCCGGGCCTGGGCGTGCGTATTCTCGGCGATGTGAAGATGGAGTACGCCGACCTGCTGCGTCGTGCCGATGCGATCTTCATCGAAGAGCTGCGCAAGACCGTTGACGAGGCCTCCGGCAAGACCTGGTATGACCTGACCAGTCAGGCCTTCGTTGTTTTCCTGCCGGTCAAGAGCGTCGGCGTGATGGGCGACGGTCGTACCTACGACTACGTGGTGGCCTTGCGCGCAGTGCAGACTCAGGACTTCATGACGGCCCATTGGGCGCATTTGCCGTACGACTTGCTCGGCAAGGTCAGCAATCGCATCATCAATGAAGTGCGTGGCATCAATCGTGTGGTGTACGACGTTTCTGGCAAGCCGCCAGCGACGATCGAGTGGGAATGATCTAGGCCCGCCAACGGTGAGGATTGAAAATGAGCGCTCAGCTTTCTCTGGACGGTATCGACCCTCCCGTATTTACGGATAGCCTGTTCTACGCGCTGTTGCCCGATGCAGAGAGCGCAGGACAGATTGTCGATTTGGCGCGGCGGCTGCGCGCTGACCACCGCCTCAAAGGTGCGGCGATACCCAGCGAGAGATTGCATGTCACGCTGGCTTTTCTTGGCGCATTTGCCGGCCTGCCAAAGGCCGTTGTTTCGAGTGCCATCGTCGCGGGCGAGCGCTTCGAGGGCGCACCGTTCGACGTGTCGTTTGATCGCGTGCAAAAGTTTGGTCACGACAAACGGGCTGTTGTCTTGCGGGGAAGCGAGGATGCAACGGCTGTGGACGAGTTCCAGCGCCGTCTGGTTGAAACCATGCGTTATCAAGGGCTGAAGCCTGCTGGCCCCACGGGCTTCACTGCGCACCTCACCTTGTTGTATGACGAAGGTGGGGTGGCGGAGGAACATGTTGCGCCCGTCAGCTGGACAGTCAGAGAATTTGTGCTTGTGCATAGTCTGATCGGGCAAAGTCGCCACGAAATTCTGGGGCGCTGGCCGCTTCGGCCGCGCGCTTGAGTGTGAGGCGCTTGGTATTGGCGGTCAGACCTGGATGAAGCTGCTTGAGCAGGAGATTGCGGAATGAGTGAGGCACAGGTCGGTGTAAGCGAGACTTTCATGCGCGAGGCTTTGGCCTTGGCGCGGGAAGCCGGCAGCCTCGACGAAGTGCCGGTCGGGGCCGTGGTTGTCTGCGAGGGACGGATCGTCGGCCGCGGTTTCAATCAGCCTATCCTGAGTCACGACCCGACGGCGCATGCCGAAGTGATGGCCCTGCGTGATGCCGCCCGGAATCTCGGCAACTATCGCCTGCCGGGTTGCGAACTCTATGTGACGCTTGAACCCTGCATGATGTGTTCGGGCGCGATCATGCATGCGCGCATTGCCCGCGTGGTTTTCGGCGCGCGTGATGCGAAGACTGGCGTGGCGGGCAGCGTGCTCGACTTGTATGGCGAGACCCGCCTCAATCATCACGCCAGCATTGAAGGTGGTGTGCTGGCTGAGGAGTGTGGTGGCCTGCTGTCGAGCTTCTTTGCTGCAAAGCGCCAACGCACCTTGTTGGCATAAATTCGCGCCTTCCGTCCTGTCGGGCGGCGCTTGGCAGCGCGTCGCGGTGTAAGCTTGCCGGGCCATGAAAACCAGAGCCAGCCAAGTTTCCCTCGTGCGAGCCGCTGCGGCGGTTAAACCCGTGATTGCCCTGGTGGCGCCCTCGGCATTTCTCCCTGATATCGAATTCCTCGATCGCGCCGTTGCGGCGATGCAGTCGCTGGGCTGGGATCTTCGTTACGATCGTGCCGCCTTGATCGGACGCAGCGAGCGTTTTCCGGCACCGGATGCCGAACGTATCGCGGCCTTGTACGCGGCGGCTGAAGACCCGGAAGTCAATGTCGTCATGGCGCTGCGCGGTGGCTATGGCATCAGTCGCCTGCTTGATGATCTTGATTTCGGGCGTATCGCCGCCGGCAACAAGCTGTGGGTCGGACACAGCGACTTCACTGCTTTCCAGCTCGCGCTATTGCAGCATACCGGGCATGCCAGTCTGGCCGGGCCGATGGCCGCCACCGATTTCGGCATGGTGCCGCCCAGCGCGTTCATGCTCACGCATTTCCGTCGCTGGTTCGAGGCGGCTTACGACAGTATCAACGTGCCGGTCGCCGCAGGTTGGCAGGGCGAGGTCTCGGGCCTGCTGTGGGGCGGCAATCTCACCATGCTGGCTCACCTTGTCGGCAGCCCGCATTGCCCGCAGGTGTCGGGCGGCATCCTGTTCCTCGAGGACGCCGGGGAGACGCCGTTTCGCGTGGAGCGCATGCTCTATCAGCTTTTCCATGCAGGCGTCTTGCAAGCGCAGCGCGCCATTGTTTTCGGTCAGTTCGGCGACTATCGACTGACGGATCGCGACAATGGCTATGACTTGCCTGACGTGATTGCGCATTGGCAGGACAAACTCGGCATACCGGTGTTCTCCGGCCTGATGCACGGGCATGTTGCGGACAAACTGAGTCTGCCGATCGGCGGTTATGCCTCGATCCAGTCCGGAGCTGACGGCTACGACATGCGTTATGCCTTCAGCCGCGAGGCACTGGCGTGACGGCAGTCGTCCGGCTAGGTAGTTGGGACGAATTGGGTGTTGCGGCTTATGCCATACGACATCAGGTTTTCGTGCTGGAGCAGGGCGTGCCGGTCGAGCTTGAGCTTGACGAACACGATGCGACTGCCTTGCACGCCTTGTTGAGCGTGGGGGATGTGCCGATTGCCACCGGCCGCTTGCTGGCGGATGGCCACCTTGGCCGCATTGCGGTACTTGAGGCGCATCGTCGTCACGGGCATGGTCAACGTCTGATGCAGGCGCTCATCGATATCGCCAGACAGCGCGGGTATGGTGAGCTGATCCTGCATGCGCAAATGCGTGCGCAGGCTTTCTATGCGGGTCTCGGCTTCTGCCCGATGGGGGCTGCCTTCATGGAGGCAGGCATTCCGCATATCGGTATGCGTTTGCAGCTGGCCTGAGCTGCTTCAATCGTTCGAGTCGACGCTACGGAAATGCTCTATGTGACGCTTGCTGTCCTCGGCGAGTGCAGCCAGCAAGCCTGATCGAATCGTGATTTCGTCGAGCGCCCGACCGAAGGCGTTTGCATCGGTGATGCCTTCATAGACTTCCATCCACGTCGCCGCATCGTCGGCCCTTTGCAGCAGTTCCCCATGAATGCCGCAACGAACCTGAACCTGCTTCAGGATCGCATCGGCCGCTGCCATGGCGGCTTCGCGCTGGAGCAAGTCGATGCGGTAATACACATAAAAGCTGGACACCGACCGAGCTTCAGCTGACCGTGTAAGGCAAATTGCCAAAGCTCAGTAAGGGGCCTTCCGGCGAACCAAGATGGACTTGTCCGCCTTCGAAGGCGGCGATCTGCAATACCGCCAGTGCATCGAAACCACCTTGTGGAGCAGGCGCGACGGAGAGCAGTTTGCCGCAGGACTGATCGCCGAATTCCGGCGCAAACAGGTCGCTGCCGGGCTTTGGTGCGTCAGCTACATCGAGATGTGCAAGGTACATGCGCTTCTTGAGCTTGCCGAGATATTGCGTGCGAGCGACGATTTCCTGACCCGGGTAGCAACCTTTCTGGAAATTCACGCCGCCAATCAATTCGAAGTTGAGCATCTGGGCGACGAACTCGTCCTGCGTCGCTGCGGTGATCTGTGGCACACCGGCCTGAATGTCCAGCCAGCGCCAGGCAGCCGTGCCCGCCGGCTTGGCACCGCGCGAGCTGAGCTTCTGCCAGACATTAGCGGCCTGGCCGATAGGGACAATCAGCACCATGCGGCTGGCGTCAATGCGCACGACCTGTACCGTGCCTTGCGAGACGGTAAAGACTTCCGGTGGCAGTGCGAGACCTGCCGCATCAAGCGCGGTCGCAGCGTCGGCGCCAGCGATGCCGATCAGCGCGAATTCGGGCGTTACGTCGGCGAGACGCACTTTGGAGCGCATCACGTACATGGCCAGCTTCTTGTGGATAGCGGCGAGCAGATCGGTCGACAGTTGCAGCAGGTAGCCGGTGTTGTCGCGCCACAGCGTGAAGTTGGCCAGCATGCGGCCCTTGGGGGTGTTGAAACTGGTGTATTGCGCGCCGTGCAGAGGCAGTTTCTTGACGTCGTTGGACAGCAGGTTGTGCAGGAATACGGCCGTGTCTTCACCTTCGGCGCGAATCAGGCTGGTGTGCGTGAGCGGGACGATCACCGTGCCGGACGCGGCGAGGGCAACGTCGGCGCGCTCGTCGCCAAAGTGCACAATGCCTGCATGGCCCTCCTCAAAACGAGCGCCGATTTCGTCGAGAAAAACTAGCCAGGGTGACTGCATGATCGTGAGCTTCCTGCTGCAAAAAACGGTGGGAATTTAGATGGGGTGTTTCGGCTATTATAGGCGCCGCTTGCCTCATGCCTGCGTGATCACTTTGGCAATATTGCTGCACCCCGGTTCCCTGTTTGCGGCGCTGTTGCAAATGTTGATATTGCACTTTTCGCTGCTGCCGTCTCATGTCCCGCTTCCTGTTTGCCTGACCTCGTCTCATGCTCCGTCTGTTTTCTCGTCTCTTCTGGTGGGGCATCGTCTGCGCACTTCTGGTCGCAGGCGCAGCCGTCTGGTACGCGATGCAACCGTTGTCGCAACGCGCTACCGTGCTTGATGTGGAAGTGGCGCGAGGCGGTTCGATGCGCGACGTCGCGCGCCAGATTGCAGAGCAGGGCATCGATGTGTCACCGACCTTTCTGGTTTGGGTCGCGCGCCTGAGTGGCCGCGCCAATCGCGTGCAGGCGGGCAATTACCGCATTGAACAGGGCATCACGCCCTGGGGCCTGATCATGCTGCTGTCGAATGGCTCGACTTCGTATGCGCAAGTGGCTTTCATCGAGGGCTGGAACTTCCGTCAGTTGCGCGCCGCGCTGGATGCGATGCCTGATCTGAATCACGACACACTGGGTCTGTCCGACGCCGAGGTATTGGCAAAACTCGACATGCAGGAGGCCAGCCCTGAAGGTTTGTTCTTCCCTGACACCTACTTTGTTTCACGTGGCATCAGCGATCTCGAAGTCCTGCGTCGCGCGCATGAGCAATTGCAGAAGGTGCTCGATCGCGAATGGGCGCAGCGGTCGCCGGGCTTGCCAGTGAGCACTGTTTATGAGGGCCTGACGCTGGCGTCGGTTATCGAGAAGGAAACGGGCACGGCTTCCGATCGCGACAAGATTGCTTCGGTGTTTGTGAATCGCTTGCGCATCGGCATGCCCTTGCAGAGCGACCCGACGGTGATCTACGGCATGGGCGTGAATTTCGACGGCAATCTGCGTCGTCGCGACCTGCAGGCAGATAACCCTTACAACAGTTATACGCGGCGCGGCCTGCCGCCGACGCCGATTGCCATGCCTGGGCTGGCTGCCCTGCGTGCGGCCTTCAATCCGGCGCGCACCGATTTTCTCTATTTCGTTTCACGTGGCGACGGCAGCAGCCAGTTTTCACGCTCGCTGGACGAACACAATCGTGCCGTGGCGCGCTATCAGAAAGGCAAGGGCGCACGATGAGCCGGGGACGTTTCATCACGTTTGAGGGTATCGACGGAGCGGGCAAGAGCACGCAGATTGCGGGCGTAGTCGATGCCCTGCGTCAGCGCGGCCGCGAAGTCGTGCAATCGCGCGAACCCGGAGGCACGCCCCTGTCGGAGAAGCTGCGCGAGTTGGTGCTGCACGAGACGATGAATCTGGAAACGGAAGCGCTGCTGATGTTTGCGGCGCGGCGTGAACATCTGGCGGCGGTCATTGAGCCTGCTCTGGCGCGCGGCGCCTGGGTGGTGTGTGATCGCTTCACGGATGCGACCTATGCCTACCAGGTTGGCGGTCGTGGTTTGAGCGATGAGAAATTCCGTGCACTCGAAAGCTGGGTGCATCCGCATTTGCAACCAGACCTGACCTTTCTCTTCGATGTCGAGCCCGCCGTGGCAGCGCAGCGCATTGCACAGGGGCGTGCAGACAAGGATCGCTTCGAGCGCGAGCAACGTGATTTCTTCGAGCGTGTGCGTGCGGCTTACCTCAAGCGCGCAGATGAGAGTACCGGCCGTATTGCCGTGATTGACGCGGCGCGCACGCCAGACGCGGTGACGGCCGACGTGTTGAATGTTCTCGGCTCAAGGCTGTCATGAGTACCTTGGCTGACCTTCCTCCTTGGTTGATGCCGCTATGGGCACGTGCCTTCTCGCAAGGCAAGCGCCTGCCGCACGCCCTTCTGCTGGCGGGTGCGCCGGGCAGTGGCAAGCGGCTGTTTGCAGAAAAACTCGCGCAGAGCCTGCTCTGCGATGCGCCGGACGCGCAGGGCTTCAGCTGCGGCGTGTGTGGCTCGTGCAACTGGTTCGGTGCGGCAAATCATCCGGACATGCACCGCATCGTGCCGGCCAGCGAGGAGGCGGATGACGCCGAAGAGGGCGAAGCTGACTCGGGCAAGAAAGAGAAAAAGAAATCCGACCAGATCCGCATCGACCAGATGCGTGACATGCAGGGCCTCATGGAAATCAGTGGCCATCAGGGCGGGCGCCGTGTGGTGCTGATCGACCCGGCCGAGGCGATGAACCCGGCCGCAGCCAACGCCCTGCTCAAAAGTCTTGAAGAACCGCCGATTGATGCCGTATTCCTGTTGGTAAGCCACGCACCACGACGCCTGCTGCCGACGATACGCAGCCGCTGTCAGGTCTGGGATTTTCCGGTGCCTGATCCGACCGTTGCAACACAGTGGCTGCAGGCACGCGGCGCAAAGAGTCCGGACGCTGTATTGGGCTTTGCCAGCGGCTTGCCGTTGGCAGCGCTGACTTTTGTCGATGGAGCGCTCGCCGAGGCGCGTCAGCGCTTCGCCCGTGACATGCTGGCCTTGCCGAAAACTGATCCGCTCAAGCTGGCAGGACAGTGGGAAGCATGGCTCAAGGCCAAGGATGCGGACAAGATGGGTCTGTCGATGACCTTGCTGGTGGGCTGGCTGCAACGCTGGCTGTCGGATGGTTCGAGATTGGCGGCAGGGAGCAGGGCGCGTTTCTTTCGCGACTTCGCACCGCAGCTTGGTGCGCTGAGTGCAGGGCGCGGCGAAAGCTGGATGGCTTGTTACAATGAATTGTTGGCTTATCGCCGCGTAGCGCAACATCCATTGAATGCGCGGCTGTTTCTCGAAGACGTGTTGTTGCGCGTAGCGCGAGCAACCAATAGCAAGGCCGCTTAGGCAAATTTTAATCAACGGGCAGCGTGGCTGCCTGTTATGTGAATCGAGGTCGTGAATGGAAGCTCGTCCCGCCGTTGCCCGGCCTAGTGTGATGTCGCTGAACATCAACTCGCGCTCAGCGCTGCATGCGGCTTACATGCCTTTCGTGAAGAACGGTGGCCTGTTCATTCCGACGCCCAAGACCTACAACCCGGGCGATGAAGTCTTCCTGCTTTTGTTGCTCATGGATGACCCGGCCAAGCTGGCGATCAAAGGCAAGGTGATCTGGATCACGCCGGCGAATGCGCAGAATGGCAAGACCCAGGGCGTGGGCGTGCAATTCGCCGCGGACGAAGGCGGGCAGCAGGCCAAGATCAAGATCGAACAGGTGCTGGGCGCCGCACTGGGCTCGAATCGGCCCACACATACTTTGTGAGTGAGGAGATATGAGTGAGGAGTGAGGAGCAAAACCCCCGGGGGTTTGCGCTTGTCCCTTGCTCATCACGCTTCAGCACTTCCTGACTCCGCTACGTGGGAAGGAATGGCGAGCAGTAAAAAGCCCCCACGGTTTTCCTCCTTACTCTTCTCTCATCACTCCTCACCCGCTGCAAATGTTCATCGACTCCCACTGCCACATCGATTTTCCCGATCTCGCGGAGCAGGGTAATGCCTTGTTCGAGCGCATGGCGGCGGCGCAGGTGTCGCACGCCGTCTGCATCGGCGTGAGTCTGGAAAACATCGAACGTGTGCTGGCGTTGGCGGCGTCGCGCGACAACATCTTTGCCACGGTCGGCGTGCACCCCGAGCACACGGAGTGCGAAGAGCCCAGCGTGGAGCGCCTGTTGGGCTTGGCGGCGCATCCGAAGGTCGTGGCCATCGGAGAGACCGGACTGGACTACTACTGGCATAAGGACAAGCCGGAATGGCAGCGCGAGCGCCTGCGCGTGCACATCCGTGCGGCGCGTACGTGCAAGAAGCCGCTGGTGATCCACACACGCGATTCCGCTGAGGACGTGCTGCGCATCCTGCGCGAGGAAAATGCGCAGGAGGTCGGTGGCGTGATGCACTGCTTCACCGAGGCGCAGGAGGTGGCCGATGCCGCCATCGAGCTTGGCTTCTACATTTCCTTCTCGGGCATCGTTACCTTCAAGAACGCCACGCAGATCAAGGGCGTCGCGACGAACATTCCGCTTGATCGCCTGCTGATCGAAACGGACTCACCTTATCTCGCACCGGTGCCGTATCGCGGCAAGATGAATGAGCCTTCCTATGTGCCGCACGTCGCCGCTGAAGTGGCGAAGTTGCGCAGCATCAGCGTGGAAGAGTTGGCCGCTGCGGCGAGTGCCAACACGCGGCGGCTATTCGCCGGGATGGGGCCGGCATAGTTCACGATGACAGGAGGTCGCGAGCGAATGCGCGGGACTCCCGTCTTTGTCAGCGTGCGCTTCGCGTGACGCCAATTACAGACCGTAAGGCAAGGAATAGCCGATGCCAAAAGTCTGATTGCGGTGGTTGTAGTCAATCAGACTTTCGCCATAGCCATTGAAATACTGCAGGCGAATGGCGGGCAGGAAGGGCATGGGAAAATCCAGCTGGATCGAACGTTTGCGCGCCAGCAGCGAATAGACCCTTCCATCGAGCCAGTACTTCATCTCCAGATCGCCATAGCCCAGATAACGCGTGATATCCGGATTATCGTCATTGCCGTTCTCGTGAAGGCGCATCCACGGACGCACCAGCACGGCAAGGCTGCCATTGCCGACAGGCTGTTCCATGCCGAGCTGAGCGTAGATGCGATTCCAGCTGCGCGAGCGAGGCAGAGGCTGACCGTTGGATTGGTGTACGAGTCCGAAATTCAGGAACTGCGGTGACATCGGCCACGCAGGCGCATCCAGCTGCGACAGGTCATACGAGTAGATCGCCTCGGGCTCGTAATTGCTTTCGCGGAAGGGGCGCGAGTGTTTCGTGTCATAGACCTGCCAGTGCGATTGCTGGGTGTAAGCAAGCCACCACGAATGTCTGGACTCATTCGACGTGAATGGCAGGCGTGATTTGACGCTCAGCTGGAATTTCATCTCCTCGGCTTGCGGCTGTATTGAAGAGGTGGCCGTGTGGTCGGCACTGGGGCTGGTCGGCTGCGTATTGGGCTTCCCGCTATAGGACAAGGGCAGGATGTAGTTCTGCTTGTACTGGCGAAAGACGGTACTGAGGCCGCTCTGTTCTTCGTCGGCGCGCCAGAGGTTGCGCAGGTGGGCGGGCTTTGGTGGGTCGGGCAGTTCCGAAACCTTTAGCGAGTTGCCTTCAGCTTCCGCAAATGCCTTGTCATAACAATTGAGGCGTGTCTCGTCGCTTTCGCTGCCGCGCAGCTTGAAACATTGCGTCAGGGTGGTGATGTCGGGTGTCGCGGCAGATGCACTGACCGTAGTGAATATCGCGAGTAGCGCAAGCGTCGTAGAAACCTTCATCCGTAAGCTCTCGTTGGTTAATACGTGTGTTCTGCCAAGGGGAAGCCACCGTTCTTTACCGCCCGTACATAACTGGCAACTGCAGCTTCGATGCTCTCGGCTCCCGTCATGAAGTTACGCACGAAGCGCGCCTTGTGGCCGGGGTAGATGCCCAGCATGTCATGCAGTACCAGCACCTGACCATGGGTGTCGGCACCGGCGCCGATGCCGATGCTGGCCATGCTCTTGAGCGAGCGCGTGAGTGTCGCAGCCAGCTGTGCCGGCACCATCTCCAGCACGATCATGGCCGCGCCAGCCGTTTCGAGTGCATGCGCGTCGGCCAGCATGTGGGCCGCGCTTTCTTCTGTGCGCCCCTGTACGCGGTAGCCGCCGAGCTGGAATACCGACTGCGGCGTCAGGCCGATGTGCGCACACACCGGCACGCCGCGCTCGACGAGAAAGCGCACCGTTTCCGCCATGTAAGCGCCACCTTCGAGTTTGACCATGTGCGCGCCTGCCGCCATCAGCGTTGCCGCACTGCGCATCGCTTGCGCCGGGCTCTCCTGATAGCTACCGAAGGGCAGGTCAGCGATCAGCCAGGGGCGCGTGCAGCCGCGTGCCACGCTGGCAGTGTGGTAGGCCATGTGCTCCAGCGTCACAGGCAAGGTGCTGCGCTCGCCCTGCAGGACATTGCCGAGCGAATCGCCGACCAGCAGCACATCCACACCAGCGCGTTCGCACAGCGAGGCAAAACTGGCGTCATAGCAGGTCAGCATGGCGATCTTCTCGCCCGCGGCGCGCATCTTGCCGAGGTCGTACAGCGTGAGGGACTTGGTTTCTGCCTGGGCGCTCATGATGGCTCCTGTGTTGCGTGGCTGGGAAGCGTGCTACTGCGCCGCCGAGTAACCAAAAAATTCGCGGTAGCTGCGCATCGCGAACAGCCGTTTGTAGAGCAGTTCAAAGTCTTCGTCCTGCTCGACCGGGTTCAGTTCCTCTGCATTGACGATGAACAGCGGCGAGCGGTTGTACTGATGGAAGAACTGCGCATAGCGCTCGACCACGCGTTCAAGGTAACCCTCGGTGATCTTGCGTTCGCTATCCATGCCACGGCGGCGGACGCGCTCGATCAGTGTTTCCGGCTTGGCTTGCAGGTAGATTACGAGGTCCGGCGCCGGTGTCTTCGGATGCAGGCTTTCGTACAGTCTTTGGTAGAGCCGTTCTTCGTCATCGGCGAGCGTCAGGCCGGCGAACAGCGGGTCTTTCTCCAGTAGGAAGTCACTGACCACGCGCTGTCCTTCGCGGCGCAAAGGTTCCAGCTCGTGCAGCAGGTCGGTGCGCTGGAACAGGAATTCGATCTGCGTCGGCAGCGCCCAGCGCTCCATACTCTGGTAGAAGCGGCCGAGGAAAGGGTTCATCTCTGGCTGCTCGAGCAGCACATTGGCATTGAGGCGTTCGGCTAGGCGTTTGGTCAGCGTGGTCTTGCCCGCGCCGATGGGGCCTTCAACAACGATGTAGCGTGCTTTTTCGAGCATTGCGCAGTTCCGGAATGGTGGGTTTGGAGGAGCGCGTTTGCACTCGATCGAACGCTAAAAAATGCGTCAGCTGCGGAACATGAAATACACGGCGCCAAGCATACACAGCCCGGCCCACAGGTAGTCGAGCTTGAGCTGCTGACCCATGTATAAGACAGCAAAGGGCACGAAGACCGACAGGGTAATGACCTCCTGCATGATCTTGAGCTGCCCGAGCGTCATGGTCTGGGCGCCGATGCGATTTGCAGGTACCTGCAGGAGTACACGCAAGTAATTCACGTCAAGGCTTGGTGTGGAAGTTTGTTTCAAATGGACAGAGTCTTTCCGCTGAGCGCCAGGGCGAAGAGTATAGGCGAGCATTGCTGAGTTCATCTTGATCGGCACGCGGATCGTGAGAGCGATTCGGGTTTTCTCAGGATTCTACAAAACGGTTTGCCACCGGACAGAGTCTGGACGCGTGCCGCGTAGCGGCGCGAGTCAGAAGGCAAGCGGAGCGCGGCAGAAGTGGGGGCTGGATGGCAATGCGTATTCCAGTGAATTCCGCCACTAATTCCGACGGAATGGGTGACGTCTGTAGATATCTGGGCGAGATGCGGCTTTTCGGCCTTCGCAGGCAGTCATCTAGCCCCCTCCCGGGGTCTGCAAACCTTCGGTTAACCGACTCGGCTAATCAATCGCCAGAATCCCGCGACATGCTGGGTATCCAGAACATCCCCAAAATGAGCCCCCCGCGTTCGAACCCTGCTTGGCAATGCGCTTAACCATGGCGCCGCCGCAGCGAGGGCATGCTGGTTCACTGGCCTGAACCGGCGCGGGAATATATGCATGGGTTGCTGCGGAACTTGCCGGCGCTGCAGCCGAACGAGTTGCGCGAGCCCGCTCAATCATCACCTTGAGCGCCGCGCCATCAATCAGGTCGATGTTTCGGCCTTTGGCGAAGTCCTGGGCATCGGCGGTAAAAACGCCAGACGTCACGACAAATCCACCTGTCGCGCCCTGTGCTGCCATCACGCCGAACAGCTCGCGCACGATATTGACGGACACTTTGAACGCGCGCCATTGCTTGCATTGCACCAGAAAAGTCTCGCCGCCTTTCCGGAGTTCAAGATCAATGCCTCCGTCGGCGCCACCACCACCCGTCTCGGTCACCGAGTAGCCATTCATCCGGAACGCTTCGCCAACGAGCATCTCAAACTCCCGCCAGCTCATGTTGCGCAAAGCATCGCCGGACCGCCCTGTGGCGACATCAGTGAGCAACCCTTCGCGTTTCCGCCGCCCAAAAAAAGAGGCGACCGCTCCGGCCAAAAACAGTAGCGGAATGATGTATTGGCAGTAGGTGGCGATCGCCTTCGTCATTTGCCAAACAACCACCTGACCCATCTGCCCGGGTGATGTGGTGATTGGCACATCGACCACCGCGAAATGGTGAATCACGGGATAGACGATAAGTGCGAGGAGTACCCCTGCCCACCATGGCAGCGCTGCTGCAATTTCGAACAGATCTTCAAACGTGCTGGTTTTTCTTTTTCTGGCCACTGGATTCCCCGTTATCCATGCAATGTTATTTCCATTTTACGCTTGCTGGATCAAGGTCTGCACCCAGTGCACGCTCCATGTGTGATTCGCATACGGAGCAGCCCCATGGAGTTGAAACAGTGCATTGCTTGGGGCTAAGACTTCCAGTCGCGTCCGCAAGTACCCCGTCAGTGCTTTTTGCTCAGCACCGGCATACAGACAGGCTTGCCGCTGGCCTGTTCATGCGTAAAGGCGGATATGGATGTGAAGCTGCATTTGAGGGTGCAGAGCGTTCTCCAAAGGATTCAGCTTACAGTCGCCCGCAGTGCTCTATGCACGAGGAATCACCTGAAAGAACCCATCTTCTCCGTGCCCCAAGAATACGTCGTGGAGAAGATAGCTTGCTTGGGTTCGACCAAGCATGGGATCGCGCTGCAGTCCTTCGATGGTCGAGCCATCCGCGCGAGCTCGGTCCGCGCGTCGCTGGCATGCTCCGACAATGAAGTTTTCGGCCCGCTTCGGCGTGATATATCCACGTGCAACGAAATCAGCTGTATCTTCAATAGCGGCTTGGAGCAACTCGAAGATCTGCGATACCGAATAGTCCACGAGAAGGTTCTTGAGCAACTGAGTCAGCCCTAGATCACATGGAATCGGAAGCTCTCTCTTGAGCGCGATGACGACAGCAAATTCAATGCACTCGGCAATCGCAAGCTCATGCCAAAACTTTCTGAGTTCTTCTGTCCAATCAAGGGGCCATGCTCGGCTCGCGATCAAAAGTTCAAGCTCATGGACAAAGTTCGATGGGTTTCGCATGAGCAACTGCCAATGCACACCCTCCAGACGCCAGGTAAGGCTTCCTGCAGTGTCGTTGATAAATCCTTCTGGCGGCGAATCTGGTGATGGTGCAGCCAGCTGATTGGTGATGACGGCGAGCGGGATGCTGTTGTAGAACTCAACAGGGAATGGCGCGAAACGCGGGTGATCGCCGTCCAGGACACCAACTGTCGTCGGGCTGAGCCACCCACCGCTGCGAACGACACAGAGCAACGCAAGCGCAACTTTCGCAGACAGTTGTGTGGGTGAAATGTCTTGCACGGAGTAGTCCCACTGCGCCGCGCAAAAGTCCGCAATAGCGTTGCGCCGCCGACTCTCGTCAGCCTCCCTGGTTTTCTCTCTACGTGCGCAGCAGCGCCCACAAACGCAATCGCGCGACTCGCGATGGCGGCAGCTGCCGCACCGGATTACCGGGGCACGTTTTGCAGCGCTGCTTGTTCGTCCGCTGAACCGTTCAACCAAAGCGGCTCCACATGCGGGGCAGGCTTCTCCCGTTGGGATCGGCGGAAAATGCTTCCACAGGTTTCCTGGGCCACACTCGACCTCAAACTCTACGAGCAAGGGCCGAACGGGCTCACCTGCGTAGTAGCGCATCATCAGCGTCGAGATCTGGCTGCCGGAGAGGTGATCCAAGGCGCCGAGGTGACGGGTTGAGGTCATGATTCTTAGGCAGAAAGCGACGGCCGAAATTTAGCGATTTTGCACGCCATTGTCACTCATAGAGCGTCGCCTGAAAGTGGTCTGGTTTTTAGCATGGCGCAATGAAACCCGACTTCACTCCCGAACAGCAGGAGGACCTCCAGCGCTTCGGGAAGCGTCTCGCGGAAATCCGGAAAGCACGTGGCTGGTCGCAGGAGCGTCTGGCGCTCGAAAGCGGCTTGGCACGTAGCTATCTCGGTGGAGTAGAGCGTGGTCAACGCAACTTGGCATTGCTCAACATCCTCCGGCTTGCGCGGACACTGGAGTGCGAGCCTGGTGATCTGGTTGCGCAAACCTGATGGGCACACAGCGCCTATGACTGAGCCATCCTAAGCTGTTTCCTCATCCTGAATCCGCAGCACAGTGCATATTCCAACCCGAAACGCCCGCTCGGCCTCCTAGCTGCTATCCAGAGACCAAGTCCGTAGCGACAGGGATCTATAAGCCCGCGAGTCGCCCCCTTCAAATACCTTGTTTTCGCAGATGTAAAGCGCTCGATGCCACCTCTCGTGAGGGATCGCCACGCACCGCCAGATCACACGATTCTGCTTAAGCCCTCTGCGAAAATCTCATGGATTGATTGCTCCAGCGCCCAATCGCTGAGGTTGATAGAGTCCGCCGACGTACGCCAGATCGGCCTGCCACTGCCTTGGCGCTGCTCGTCAAAGACTGAGATCACAAACTCGCTCCCCAGGATCTGGAAATCGAAACACGGGCGAAAACGGGGGTAATGCGTGCCAGGAGTATCCAGCCCAATATTCTTCCAGTGATGGGCGGGCTCTTCTTTGTACCAACCACTCGCAGTGACCTCTAGGTGGTCGCCGAGTTGCGCATTGATAGTCCGAACAATTTGCTCCACCCTGTTACCAGCCAGCTTCATCCATTGACTTTGGTAAGCTTTTTCCTCAGCACCTTGTGCTTCAAGCCGCTCGCGAATCTTCTGAAAGGTTTCAGTGCTTCCTGATGCGATTGAATCCGCTGATTTTATCTTGTCGAGCGCGTGCTTCATCGCTTGTGCATCTCCAAAACGGTTTTCCAAGCGTGGCGAAAATACCTGATCAAAGAACGTCAGCAATGCCATTGCCTTCGACTGCGCCACTATCCGCAAATTCAACTCCACGTCGTCTCGCTGGTGTGGGCGGCGGCCTCGCTCGTCCTCAAGTTGCGCCGGCGCTCGGCCAGTAAGCACGTAAAACAAGATACCGGCAACAAAGGTCAGGTCAGAGCGAGGGTCGCGCTTGTTAACGCTCATCGCGGATAGCTCCGGCAAGCGCAGGAAGCGATTGCCTAATTCCTGCTCAAGCTCGGTAGCATGCTCGTCACAGTTAAATGAGTGATGAGAAAGACCGAAGTCAACGAGTACAGCGGCGGCAGGCACCCCACCGGCCAAAATGATGTTGGCGGGTTTGATGTCGCGGTGGGTGCTCTCCTGCTGGTGGCAGTAGCCCACAATATCCACCAGGCGTAAGGCCAGCGCCATGCTTTCCTGAAAGTTAAGTGGTCCATTCTTTGTTATGGATTCCTGCAGATTGCTGCCTTCAATCAGCTCTGTGACCACATACAGCTTGAACTTCCCGGTGCTATCAGCGTGATGCGAAGCATTGCTTTCTACCAAACAGGGAATACCTGGATGTGCGTAAGTGGACAGCGCAGCCGCCTCGCGAAACATCCTGGCACGACGCTCAATGTCTTTGTTGCTTTTGAGCTCCTTTAGGAAGAAACGCTTCGCATTCGCGTCACATGCAGCTGCTACACGTTTGCGTACGATATATGCGTTGCCCTGCGCCCCACCTGGCAGCGCCTCATCTTCCACCCAGCGCTCGCTCCACTTCAGGGCATCGCACCAAACATCATCATTACTGGCCACCCGGCTGCCTCCTATCGTGGGCAAGGCACATGCCACCTAATCTGTCGACCTGAGCGCTAAACCCGTTCAGAAGTCCTCCCTCACGATTCCGCGAGTGTAGGCTCGAACCAGGCTGACTTTACCATTATGCCAAACACAGTACGGGCGCGATGCCATGAGCAGCGGGCGCCCGCTGACCAACCACGCTGGTCCTTCCGGAGTGTCATCGGCACGACTGGTCAACGGTGCCCAGCGCCCGCAAAATAGGCTGATGAAATCGCCAGCCACCACCCGCTTGCCGACCAAGCAGATCACAAAGAACCAGCATGTGATCGCTAAGTCGCTCCTCAAGCGGTTTTCAGGTGCCAATGGCCAGTTGGAGGTGCTGGACCTGAGCGCACTGTGCATCGCTCGGCGCCCGCCCAAGCACGCTGTTTTCACGGTGAATCGCCACTGGGATCAACGTTCAGAAGCTCGGACAATGCAAGACATTGAGAGCCGCTTCGGGACAATTGTCGCCAGAGTTCTTCACGGTTCGGCGACGGTGGAGAGCGAGGCTTGCCACCAGACCATCTCAGAGATGTTTGCGCTATGGAGGGCGCGAACGCATCTTGCCCACGAACCGATTGCAGACCAACGGCTAGCTGGGGTGGCGCCTGAGAGGGCCGTATCTGCAGATCAGATAGATCAATTGGAGCAATATGGAGTTATCGTTGCCGATTCAACCGGTCTTGTTGCCGGCCGGATGATCGCAGGGCCTCTCATTATGAGGATGCTCGATTTTCATGCTTGCGATCTGGCTGGAAAGCGTTGGGGTGTCGTTCGCGCCGATGCAGGCGAGTTCGTTCTACCCGACACCTTCGACGGAAACCTCGTGTTACCTATTTCGCCGACTTGTTGTTTTATCGCGGACAACCCTGACGGAGTCATTGAGCGCGAGGTGGTCGGAGAGTTAAATGCATTGGCGCAGAAGTCAGCCCGAAAATTTCTTGTCGCACGCAGCTTTACCGCATGTCCCGGTCTGGAGGGTGTCCGCACGTGAAACCAATAAGCAAAAATCCGATACGGTCAGCCCTCGTCGGCGGAAACAACTTGTCCCGACCAATGATCTCTGACGCGCTCGGTCATAACGGGTTTTATCCGACAACAATCCATTGATTTAATTTTGTGGTTTTTAAAACTTTATTTTGCGCATTTTGCATTAGCGCGTCTTGCAAACACATTTATATTTCTTCGGCCTTGGTCAAACTCAATTGGAAGATTCAATACAAAATACCGAGGATCCCAGTCAATAATCTGCCCAACGTTGTTTCTTTGGTAGGATACGCCGATGCACCCGGCAACTCCGCCTCTACATATGATCGGGTTTCTTGCAACACTATCCTCTATGTCTTTTGCGGCGTACGCGGCTTCCAGAAGCTGACTTGAACCAGCTGAAACGATTCCGTTTACCACCACTGTACTGCAGGTTGGTTTACTTTTTTCCCTGTCGGCAACTTGCCTAGCTTCACGCTGTTGCTGTTGGAGCTTGGCTTCTAATTCCAATTTTCTTAGGTAATTTTTTCCGTCACTAGAGGAAACCTTCATTAACGGCAACCTCAAAAATTCATTTTCAATTTCCGCCCTCATTTCCTCGTCTTCAGACGGTGTTCGATAAAATCCATCCTTTGCTAGGATCATCCGGTTTGGGTGGACAGCAAGACTGATGTTTGCATATGTCACAGGATTGTTTGTGTATGGATAGTATTCCGTAAAAATATTGAGAAATATCTTGACGGTACTGCCTGAATTTTTAGCGGGAATTGAAAGCTCTTGAAGTGCTGATATGTTATTGTCGCTTATGAGTTTTTTGTATTGCAAGTATTCGTTATTTTGCTGCACGTCGTCATCGGGATGCGAATAGGAGCCCCAGTCTTTCCCTCGGATGCAGACAACCTTCAAATTATTCATTTCCTGCCTACATAACCTTACTAGTTTGTCTGCGTTTTCTTCTGAAATAAAATCTTTGGATGCAGCGACCTGTCCCCATGAGAGCAGAGATCCACTGATTGAGTAGAGGACTAATTTTATGACCAGGTTTCTAATGTTGATAAATAATTTACAACTAGGTTGTAGACGTGGTGGAAGATACCCCAGCGTCGGCACTGCAAATCCACGCTGCGACAGCATGTACGTTTAGCTAGATAACAGGACCAAACGATAGTCACAAAGTCAAATTCGTGCTGAACAAGTAGTTTCTATCTTTCGTCAGTCAGGAGTGAATTTACGTGGCGAGTTTCTATTCCAAGCGAGAATACTAAAACACCGCGCATACCACGTATCGACACCGAAACTGAGCGCCTCTGTCACTTCCAAGGCTTTAAACATTCCGTCAGACGACGTATTGTTTAAAAGTGATAATGGCATTGTACGATAACTCTCGAACAACTCAATCAAAGGCCACCGATGGCCGGAATCTGCCAGCCATTGATCCTTTGATAAATCTAGCGGTAGCTAGTGGATCGGGAATGTGGATTAAAGGCGGACGTTGCCGCAAATTAACTAAGGGGCCGTCCTGTTTGGAATTCACATTGGTCGGACGTCTGATCATGGCCCTGTTTTCGCTTTGACCGACCTGCTGTCCTTGGGTAGGCCGGCCGGCTGTTACTGCTGATTCGATTTCTACTGCGTTCATCGCTCTTGGTCTGTGTGAAGTGGTGAGCCATCGCGACTGTATTTTGGAAGTATCCAGCTTCGGCCGAGTTTCAGGCCGCGCCTTCTCAATATTCCGACAGGTTCAAAGCCAATTCGCGAGGAAAACCAGAGCATGACCACGGCTATGCCATAGAGGGCGAATGTCAAAAGCATGCTTTCGTGAGGGCTCGCCGAGAATGACAGCAACCGGAATGAAACCAAGGCTGCGCAGAGAACGGCGCTCACAAGAAGAAAGAGCCCCCAGGCATAGACCGCGATGCGCGGACACAAGCGGGTTGCCTTGCCTTTGCCGAGGACGAGACAACCTCCACTGTAGAGCGAAGTGACTTCTCTGTTGGTCAGATCCCAATGGCATTGAAGCTCGATGACGTATTGCCGCTGCTCTGCTGGCGCATCGAAGCCAAAGCGGTCGCGGAATGTGTCTTCGTCCCAGATAGCACGCTGATTGCGCGCAGCCAGGGGCGACAGGAGCGCATCCCCCGCAGATGGGTGTTCGTAGTAGTCCCTGGCGGCAAACCGATTCTTGCCGCCGAAGGCGATCTGGATGATTGGGACTCTCATGATGCCGGGACTTGATCAGTGTTCATGGAAGTCTCCACCAGCAAACTTGTTGCTGCCGCCAAAGGCCGTCTGCGCAACGGAGCTGGCAGTGTCTGGCGCCTGTTTGCTCTGGTTGATCAGTGCTGCCAGCGGATCAGCGCTGTTCGCCTGAAGCTGCTGCACCGCGGCTCGCAAAACATCGCGCGCACGTTCGGCTGGATCGCGCTGGCTCACGTATCGGTTGTAGAGAGCCGTGACCAAGGAACCGTGCGATGTGGCCGACGCCAGCAGATCCAGCAATGCCTGGCGGACAGGCGTGACCGTTAAGACAGGAGGGCGTTCGCCCAGCAACTCGCCAACCAGCGCCTTGGCCTCCGGATTGCCGGCCGCCGTGAGCCTCGCAAGCTCGACACGCAGTGCGACCGTGTGCAGCCATTCCGGATCAATGAATTGATCGCCGCGCAACGTGCCTACGCCGAGCACGAGCCAATCAAGGCTGACCCCAAAAGTGGTGGAGATCTTCGCCAGAAAATCTAGGCCGGGCCGGGACTTGCCGCGCGCCAGGTTGCTGATGAAGGCGGAGGTCGAGCCAAGCTGCCGGGCAAACTCGTTCTGCGAGATGTTCAGCGCAACAAGCAATTGCCCGAACCGTGCACAGAACCCGTCCTGCTGGTCGACGCCGCTTGCTTCCAGCCCATCCGCTGCGCTAGAGTCGCTCATTATCAAATAGCGATTGCCATTGTAAGATAAGCTTTCGCATTGTTGTAAGTAGCTAATTCTATCTTTACGGAGCGCTGGGCGCCATGAGTGGCAAGACATTGCGGGGCGTGGATATAGCGTACCGGCTGCGTACGCTGGGTTGGACCCAGATTGCGCTCGCAAAGGACCTGCGAGTTAGCCACGGCATCGTCAACAACGTGATTCACGACCGTGCAACCTGCCACCGCGTTGCCATACGGGTGGCAGGTTTGTTGGGCAGCAGCGTTCAGGAACTCTGGCCCGGAAGGTACGAGTTCAAGCCCCGTACGGGGAAGAGTGGAGCGACAAAACACGAGGGCGGCGAATGAGAGAGTTGCGGCGAAAGGTGCTTCTCCCCGTCTTTCAGTTGTCCGAATTGACGACAGCCGACGATCCACGCGCACTCAAGCGGGTCATCAAACAGGGCAAAGGGCATTCCGCGCTTACCTACCATTATCGGTATGTTTGGGATGATCTGGCCGGACGGGGGGTTAGTTACAACCTGCTCCCTGTAGTGCTCGACAGGAATGCCGTGCCGTGGGCTCTTGGAACGCTTTATATCCTTGCTCAACTGGAGGCGGAAGCCACTCCAGCAATGACAACGTACCAGAGTCGAGCGGACGATCTTGGGGCTTACAGGGAGTGGCTGGATACACAGGACAATCCCGACGTTCTGGTTTTCCTGTTTCCAAAGATCAAGCTGCGACGGCCTACATATCGCTATCGCGGCTATCTCCAGCAGATGATTCAGGCCGGCGAGCTCGCGCCTGCAACGGCCAAGCGGCGCATGGGAACGGTCATAGCCTTCTATCGCTGGCTGATTGAAAACCACTATTTCCAGCCCGATTACGCTCCCTGGGAAGAAACTCAGTACCAGCTCACTTTCAAGACGCCCGAGGGGCGTGCAGTAACCAAGAGAGTGCCTTCCACTGATGTGAGCATCCGCGCGCCTAAGTCAGAAGACCCCTTTGCAGGGGCGATTCTGGATGGCGGCAAGTTGCGACCCCTGAATGGAAAGGAACAGGGCTGGATTCTGGAGGCAACCACAGCCAAGGGAAATAGCGAGTGCTATTTGATCCAGCTATTCATGCTCGCGACCGGAGCACGAATTCAGACTGTTGGCACACTTCGCCTGCGGCACTTTGAGCGATCAAATCCGGGCTACGCCAGGGCTTTGACTGGGGAAGGTGAGGTTTTCAAGCTGAAGGCTGGGCCAGGGACAGGGATCGACACAAAAAACAATAAGTACGGCGTGCTTCAGGTTCCGCGCCCTGTTTATGAACTGCTAAATACCTACGCGCTGTCGGAACGGGCCCTGATTCGGAGAAGCAGGTTTGAGGCCAGACATGACGAGCACCCTGACCCCTATCTGTTCCTAACGCAGCAGGGCAACCCCTACTACACAGCAAAGGTTGATGCTCAGAGATTTAAACCTGGCTTTAATCGTCGCCACGAAAAAACCGGCCAGCCTGTGCGCCAGTTTCTCAAGGAACACGTGATTCCTTATGTGCGCAAGCACCACGACAAGAGTTTTAACTATCGCATTCACGACCTGCGAGCCAGCTTTGGAATGAACATGGCTGAGCAGCTAATGGATTTGGTGCAAAGGAGAGCAATTACGCTGATTCGCGCGCGAATGATCGTCAAAGACCTCCTTTGGCATGAGAGCTTCACTACTACCGATCTGTATCTGAACTACCGTAGTCAGATGGACAATATATACCAAGCAGTAAACGGATATGGTGAGCAACTGCAGAGGTGGGTCGATCTGGCCATGAAAAATGTGAGAGTAGAAGATGAGTAATTCGTCCGATCACATATTTTCGACGCGTCCGACAACAACGCTACTATTTCCGCAAAAAGGGAGCGAGCGAGTATTGCATCCGGAGCAAGTGATTCTAAGGTTTGGTGACAAATACTATGATATTGGTTCCTTTTGCTATACGTTGCGTTCTAGCAGTAAGCGTAAGAGTCGTGAGTCGTGTGAAGTTGTGCTCGGCTCATTTCTCAAGCAACGCCGCAGACAGGTACTGCAACTCATCAAGGCACTCTCCCGTCTCGTCAATGATGGGGGCAAGAGCATATTTACAGCTCTTGCTTATGCAAAGTGCCTCAAGTCTTTCGTTGACTGGGCTGATGCATCTGGCCTGACGGATTGCCTCGCGGGCGGAGACGCCACCCGTCAAGCTTATCGACTTTGGGCGGAAGATACACGTGAGCGTTACGGAAGGCAGGATTTTGGAGCATGCGCCCATAATCAGCGGATCAGATTTGTGAGGGAGCTTCTTGAGGCTGCCACTGGCCTTAATGATCTTCAACTTGGCATCCGTATGGTCAAGTTAACGACGATTCAAAACTGCGCTACCGATCCCTTAGCGCCCCATGATTTTGCTCACGCCGTAGCGCTCAATCAAGCGTTATTCGAAGGCTTGTGTGAATTGGTGCTGGAGCGGCGTTCCTTTCCCTACAAACTGATCCTCCCGGAGTCTCTTGGTTGGGCAGAAAACTGCCTCTGGATTTTTCCTGTCACCATGTGGCGCCTTCCCCCGCACAAATGGGGTGTCGAGCGTGAAAAACTCACATTGCCTCATTGGGCCTACGACTATGCGGCTGGACGTCTAGCAAAGCCCGAGGAAATTGAACATCGATATACCGTGTGGCGCTACCCTTCGGAAGGTAGAAAACTGGCAAGAAGACATATTTCGAATGCACAGGCTTTTATCGATGCAGCCAATGGTGACGAACGTGCGTGGTCACGGATTATGCTCGGCATGATTGCGCATGATGCGTTCCTGTTTCTGTTTTTCTGCAATACAGGTGCTAACGAATCGGTAGTTCAGAGATTAGAGACGGTTGGTGATTTTGATGTCGCCACAAACATACAGGGTTTTAGATCAATCAAGTTACGGGCTGGTGGAAAGCTTGTTGTTGTGAATGTGCCTCTAGCATTTATGCCGCTAATGCGTAGTTTCATGGCGTTACGTCATTATCTTCTAAACGGTGCAGATTTTCCGTTGCTGTTCTTTACTCTGGGGAGTAAAAACAAGAGTCCTCCACGCCGCATACCAGGGGAACCTCTTGGGTCGCTTTATTCGTCCCTGCTGCGAACAATCGATCCGAAACTGCCACGTATGGGACCGCGAGTGCTTCGCGCCAGCGTAGCTGATTGGTATCAGCGCCACCATGACGCGTCCGTAACGTCCAAAGTGCTGCATAACTTAGAGCAGACAGTTCAAAGACACTACGATGCAGGCTCAGCTATTGATCATCGACAGGAGTTGTCGTTGCTCTTGAATTCGATTTCTGAGGCAGCAAGAAGGCAGCGTGTTGTTGCGACCAAGGGGATGGGAGTTCGGTCAATAGAGGAGGGCGGATGCTGCGATAGTTTCGGACACCCGGAGGCACTCGCGGCCCACCCTCCGATCGCGCCGAATTGTAAGAGCAGCCAAGGATGCTTGTTCTGCACACATAGAGTGCTGGTTGCTTGCGAGGAGGATGCGCGCAAAATTGCATCAGCGGCCTTTGTTATGGAGCAGGTGGTCTTGGGCCCGAAGCACGAGGCGGCCATGCGTCCGTTAATCGAAAAATGCGACGCGGACCTTGAAAAGATAGCCGCATTTAAAAACTGTCGAACGATGGTTAAGCGAGTGCGAAAGGATGTATTTGAAAATGGGAGTCTCACTCCGTTCTTTGCCGATAAATACCAACTGTTTCTGGAGTTAGGAGTTATCGCGTGAAGATTGAAGCCAGAGTCGAATTGCATGGGGAGGTCGCTGGACCCGATTTGTGGGACGAAGGGTGGGGGAGTTCCCTGTCGTTGAATCATGTCATCTGCCGTGATGTGGATGGAACCCCACATACAGTCAGCGAATTCGTTTGGCCATGGACGGCCTATTCGTCGCACAAAAAACAGCTGATGCTGGCTTTCTACTACTGGAAAACAGCGTCGGGCAGGGTGCTGATCAATAGGGCTGATGTTACGCCTGAGCGGGAAGCCAGAATACGCGAGTTACAGTTTCTGATGACGCGTATCATCTACTTCGGGGACGGGATCTCTTCAAAATCTCTGTATGAAAAGCTTAGATATTTGCGTTATATAGCGCGATTTGCCGAGGAGCGGTCATGCTCGGTACGTGATGTGTTGACCCAAACAAGTTTGCAGGATGCTTGTGGTGCGAGTTTTCCAAGTAACGCGATACGCCATTGGATGGCGTTGCTTAGATTCTTTGGGAAATTGGACCCTGAAAAACAATTAGGTTTTGTCGTGGCGGAAACTAAGCGCTGGAAGAGTTTTGAGCGGCGTGCTAAAGCGTATAGTGATCGGCTCCGGCAATTCGCTCCACTTCCTACGCGGATTTATGCTGAGCTTATTAACAACCTGGCTAAAGAATTTGACGATATCGAGGCGAACAAGGCTCGCATTTTGGGCGCTCTTCGCGAGGCCTGTAATTGCTACGACAATCGAGGAGCGAGAAGGAGTGAGAGTGGGATCAAAATTGGTGCGAGATTGATTAAGAAGTATGGGCTTACGGACTTCATTAAATCACGGGGATATAGCGATACAAGATTGATATCGCTCGCAAGTATTGTTAGCGAAGTATATTTGCTATGCAAAATGCAGATCCATGTTTTCAGTGGCATGAGGGACGCCGAAGCTCTCCATCTTCCCTTTCACTGTATGCTCAGTGAAAACAACAATTCCGGGCGTAAGCATTGCTTGATCGTGGGCTCCACGACGAAATTCAACAAGGGAAGACGTCTTCGGACAAAGTGGGTTACCACTGAGCGCGACGGATTTCGAGCGATTCGACTTGCGCAAGAGTTTGCTGCGGTGATTTACGAGTTCTTGGATGGTATGCCGTGCGAGGGGGAAGAGTCCAAGGATGATTTTCCCTTGTTCGTGGCTAGTAGCTATTTGCCGTGGGTGCCGCAGAATTCCTCGACGGCGCGGCGGTACGCAGTTTTGGGGGCTGAGCTTTCATGCACGAGCAAGGATCAGTTAGTCCGACGGCTATGTCCGGTTATCGAGGCTGGGGATATTGCGGAATTGGAGGAAATTGACCCTTTTCGGGCGTGGCGTGAGGAGCCTAACTATTCTGTTGGCAAGCGTTGGCCGTTAACTACGCATCAATTGCGCAGGAGTTTGGCGATCTATGCCAACGCCAGTGGCCTGGTGCGACTTTCTTCTCTGCGTCGGCAACTGCAACATATGACGCGTGAGATGTCCATGTATTACGGGCGCGGAAGTGTTTTTTGCAAAAATTTCCTTGAGGATGATCTCGCTGGATACCGAGAGCACGTTGCAGTCGACTGGCAGGAGGGAAGTGAGGAGGCTGAAATGCTAGCCTTTGTGCGAGATGTGTTGAACAGCAACGAGCCTATGTTTGGAGGCGCTGGCGTTTTTCACGAGCGCCAGCGTGAGCGAGGTGACGTGATGTCGCGTGAGGCTGTTGCCAAGCAGATGAAGGCAGGGCTACTGGCCTACCGCGATGGTCCGTTGGGTGGGTGCACACGACCGGGGGGGTGTGAAAACCGTAAGGGGTTGGCTCTTATCGATACGGCGTGCGCTACAGATGGCTGCAAATTCCTTGTCGGGAAGCACTCAAAGATCGTGAAAACTATTCGGCTCAAACGCGCAGCTATGGCCCATGTCACGCCAGGCTCGATTACTGAAATGATGGAGCTGGAGGAGTTGGAGGCTTTGGAGCGGGTGGAGCAGGAGTGGCGGCCCAAGGAATGTAGCGATCCGACTGCCTCGACAGGAGGTGCGCATGCTTGATGTCCTTACGGACTATTTCGATGCCTTGGAACGGCTTAAAAAAGGAAGGCCGATCAACGTCCCGAAGGGCACCAGAATAACCAACGACGCGGTGTCACTGGAGGCAGGGCGAAAGAAGGGCACGATCAAGAAGTCACGACCGATATTTGGAGCCCTTCTTGGAGCCATCGATGCCGCCAAGATCGAGGCTACGCAGGGCGATAGAATACAGGAGCGCCTAGCCGAGGCTAAGGCTGAAGCTGCCCGTTATCGGTCCCTATGGGAGGGGGCTTTGGCCAGAGAGGTGTCGCTGATCAAGCAATTGTGTGATGAACAGGATGCACGGGCTAGGGAGAAGGCGGTGCCGACTGGCGGAAAAGTCACCCCAATCAGAAAGTCACTGACGAGAGGGCTGCTAGCCGACTGAGTATGAGTTCAAAAACGAAATGATATCTATTGTTGTTGTGGTATTTCTTCTTGTTTATGTTGGAATGCTTTTTGGCGGGCTTCCATTTTTGCAGTTAGATCGTACTGGTATTGCCCTGCTCGGTGCGATTGTTCTCGTGGCTTCACAGGTGATTAGTGTCGAGGATGCTTTCCGGTCGATGCACGCACCTACGCTGATCTTGCTGTTTGCTTTCATGGTGATTTCAGCCCAGCTCCGATTGGGTGGGTTTTATACCTGGATTGCGTGTCGAATAGGTTCGCTTAACACTCGACCTTCGTTGCTGTTGGGCGCAATTATTGGCGTAGCCGCATACCTGTCGGCAGTATTTAGCAATGACGTCGTGTGTTTGGCGATGGCTCCTGTGATCGCCGAGATATGTCTTGCCAGGAAGATCGCACCCGTGCCTTTCCTGATTGGATTAGCTTGCGCCGCTAATATTGGTTCTGCCGCGACGCTCATTGGAAATCCCCAAAACATGCTGATAGGTCAAACGCTCAATATGTCGTTTGGCCGCTATCTTCTTGGCGCTTCCGTTCCGGTTGCCCTGAGCCTTATTGTGACGTGGGGTTTGATTGTGGCCTTGAGACTCCGCCAAGGATGGAATGCAGTCGACTCCCCAGTCCAGTTTGAAGAGGATTCGCGTGATGGAGAGGATGCTCCGCTCGATCGTTGGCAGACAGCCAAAGGGCTGTTAGTTGCCACCACTATCTTCGTGGCTTTCCTGGTTGGGCCTTGGCCGCGGGACCTGATGGCGTTGGCTGGAGCTGGGCTTTTGCTGACCAGTCGGCGCCTTCATTCGCACCGAATGCTTGGTCTGGTGGACTGGCAACTGCTCATCCTGTTCATGGGGCTTTTTGTGGTCAACCACGCGATGCAGCAGACGGGCTTACCTTCTCGTGGCGTCGAGGCATTGGCAGCCAGTGGTTTTGATTTGCGAACACAAGGCCCTCTCTTCATCACCAGCTTTGTACTCAGCAATGTCGTATCCAACGTGCCCGCAGTGATGCTGCTTTTGCCAACAACCGTGGGAGAGCATGCCGGAACCGTACTTGCCCTCTCCAGCACTCTGGCAGGAAATCTTTTGATAGTCGGCAGCATTGCCAACATCATTGTGGTGAATGAGGCTGCGCGCAAGGGCATCAGGATCGACTGGCTGGAGCACGCAAAACTGGGTGTGCCGGTCACGCTGGCTACTTTGGCGATATCAAGCGCTTATCTCTGGTTGTTGGTTTAGCAGCCGGTTTGGTGGTGGGGTGGTAGGCATGATTGCCGACTGGTAGTCGGCCAAAGCAGGCGGTGCCAACATGTCAAGAGTGACTGCTGTCAGCCTGTTTGCAGCCCGTTTAGCTAGGGCGCCTATATAGATGCATGGTGGATTACTCTATTCATTTCATGAAAGGTGGTCTGTTATTATTCCAACAATAACTTTCTCACCAACAACTTTAAATACATTTTCATCCGGGTGCTTTCGCGCGAAAAAGTGAATTCGCCCCTGTGTCTTTGTTAGCTTTGTATGCCACTCGCAGCAGATTGTTGCGTTATCGATTGTGATGTTCCGTTCTTTCATTGCGTCATTGTTTTTGTGCGTGCTTGGGCTTTCTGGAGAGATCTCAACTCCGACAGCCCCTGCTGAAGCAATTATTTCATGCGGCTGGGTTTTGGCTTTGAAATTATCTATTGCATAGTCGTTCAAGTAGGCTAAGTGCTCGAAGTACGTAGGCAGCATGGTCGTATAGCTCAGCTTAGTCTTTCCAACATCAGAAGCTTTTGCATAGAAATAAATTTGTGGAAATAAAAACTGCGCATAACGATCTAGAGAGGTGATCGCTCGCCCACAACAAATATAAAGCTGTCGTAATGCGGATGTAAAACTTTCTGGATTAGAGATCCATTGCATCAATTCTGGCTTCCAGCCAGGATTGCCACTTGGTGAATTAAGCGATATCCATCCGCCGTTGCCGTTTGTGGCCAATGCTCGGAATCCTGAAGTGGGCGCTCCATGAGCGTCAGTACAAGTCTCACTTTGATCGAGTAGAATTTGAATTCTCAGAAAAACATCTCGGAATTCACCGCGTCCAAGATCTCCAAACATAATCTGAGCTACGCTGTCGCCATTTATTGTGAGTGAATAAAAGTCTTCAATGAAATAAATTCTACAGACTGAAGCAGCGGTCAAAACAATTTCAGCTGTTTCAACTATTTTACCCAAGTGATCAATGGATGGAGTCTTCTTTACGATTTCACCAGCAAGGGCTAGTTCGTCGACAAAAAATTTAGTTCGATCCATTGTTTGTGCTCAGGGCTCGTAGGTTCAGTGAAAACTGGTCAAAAAAACCTGCGGGCCAGTGCTCAATTTTTCCGTCATTGCGCAAGGCGATGTCATGGACTTCAGATCCAAATTTCTCGGTTTTGGTGAAGTACTTAATTCTTACATCGTCCCCAATGAGCTTGCCGTTAGAGTTCTTAACGCCGAGGCGAATCCCGTCAAGTAGGTGATCGCTATGCGTTTCAAGAAATATCTGCAGTCCAGCAGATGCTGCAAGAGCAATGAGGCGTCCCATGCTAGTTTGACCACGCGGGTGCAAATGCGCCTCAGGATTTTCAATTAGTAGTGCCGCTCCAGTAATTCGAATCCTGTCATACCAAATTGGTAATTTGACATTAGAGTCGTCGGCCCCAAGCTCTCCTGTTAGTGTTAGCAGCGCTAGAACTATCGGAAGCGAATAACTAAGACCAAATCCTGAATTAGTGGATCGATTCTCATCGACGACTATGCTCGAACTATCGTAACGAGATGCCACATCAAACTCAAGCTTTACACCTGGCGATACTTCACCCATCCATTTTATAAGCTGGTGGCGCAGTGTATTACTGGCTGAATCTTTATGCCGAAGGTCCGGATGAACAATAATGTTTTCAAAAATCTTCGCGTAATGGGCGGAATACTGACCATATTGCCCGACTGAAAAATTAGAAAAATCCTCTTCAATTATCGGAAGCGCAACTCTCGGCCCATATCTGTCGGCGCCAATATACTCCATAAGTGGAAGATCGTTTTCTTCCTTCGTATATTGATGGCCTTGCGAATTTAGCTTCAGGCAAGCGACACTGCTGCCTTGCTTTTCTAAGGAAAGCACGACGTCTTCCTGGGAGGGGGAATACTTTGACCTTATTTCAGAAAAATACCCAAGCCCTTCAAGGTATGGGCCTTTATTTGGATCACACATTCGAATTGCTTGTAGGATTGTGCTCTTTCCTGAGTTATTCAGTCCCGTCAAAACATTCAGTCTTTTGAAGTGAATTGTTTTTGCTGGGAACGACTTAAATGCATTAATTGAAATTGCGTCAAGCATGAGAGTATTCTTTGAATAATTCAATAAGTGTAGAGTATCTGTGCTTCACGCCCAAAGGGTCTGCACCATACCGACCGATAGATTCGCTAAATTCATCATTGCTAAGGATTGAGTGGAATTTTTTTTCAAAATCGGTCTTGTTTGTTTTTATTCTATTGAAAGTTTCATTGGAGGCTCTTGTGAGGCAATACATTAAAACGTCAAACAGGGATTTGTTGATCGGTGTTTTGCGTAAATTTCCTCGTGAGCGCCTAAAGGCGTGGTCTCCGAAAATCTCGTATGCCCGCTCAAGTGCTTTGTCGAATTCGTCTATGATTTTATCATTTGAGTAGTTTTGTTCGGTCTCGATAGTTATATCTCCGTTCAGGTGCCGCATAGTGTTTGACAGAAACTCGTCCATGTCGCCTCGATATGCTTTGCGCCCGAGAAGATGGAAGGCTAGGTAACGCAGGATAAGCTCTCTTCCCGCCATCCGATCATCTTTTATAGTTTTCGCCATAATCCGCTCATACGAGTCGGTTAAGGTCAATTCTTTTAGAAGTCTTGTGGATTTGCCCTGATATAGTGCATGGCGAATTTCCTGAGAAGATAGCCGCATTCCTCCAGTGTTGATTCTCTTGAATATATTTCTTTTGACCTTTTCTGGCGTGTCTGGATTTATAACGGTAAATGAAAGCTCCGCTTCCATAATGTTATTAATAACTCGAGGCATGTTCGACTTCTTTTCAATTGAATAGAAATCTTTTCCGTTAAAAAGCTCACCCCAGAATTCTAGATGCTTTATCTTGAATCCTTTTCCATCGCCATCCGGGCCCAAAATGAAGTCTCGGATCGTGGTCAGGCGCTGCAATCCATCGACTACCTCCCAGACTCCATCTTTGTCTTCGGATACATAAAACATAGGAAGAGGAATGCGGAGCATCATTGATTCAATTAGCAAGCTCTTTCGCTCAACGTCCCAGACCTGGTTTCGTTGAAAATCTGGCGTTAGAACAATTGTCCCGTTTTTTATCCGTCGCAAGACTGCATCAAGTGCTACCACCTTTGACGAAAGGGAGATAGATGCAGGATCGAACGGCTCATGGTTCTTGAACGCTTCGTCCTCATGCTCTACGCCTGATGGCACCCCTTCATCTGCGAGGTCTTCAGTGAGATGTTTGCTAGATGTCATGTCGTCCTCAAAGTAGCCGCAACAGTGCCGACCTATGCACATGGTGCAAATATGTTAACTAATTGCACCTAACCAACCAAGTCACGCGCTTTGTGCGCCAACATTTTGCCTGCGTTTTACGTATGGGCTTTGCACTCTGGTGACGTAAATGCGATGTTAGAACTCGACACCAGATTGTTGCACTAGGCCGATAAGCGGTCGTTCTCAACAGGGCAGGGGCTGTAACCGTCCAGTTGCTGCCCTAGTGCTTTGACGCTCTGTGCAGAGCGGGTGTGACAGCGGTCGGATCGGAAGGGCTAATTTTTTTTGGGGGGAGTTGCCTGATTAGGAGAGAGTTTGCACTGTGGCCACCTTGTATCGGTGACGGGTGATCAATCTCGCCGAATTTTTGAGCAATGAGTGCCCGCGCAGAAAATGGACAGGAGAGCCCTGTTTTGTCTATTTTGGGCGGAGATTGATGGACTGCAGAAAGACACTATATCTCTTTGATTTTGTGTAAAGGGCACTCTGTCCATTACTCGTGGACTTGGGTGTGGGCACTGTACTCGAACAGCGCGATGCCCCAGCTGACGAGCGCCGCGATGATCCACGGCCGGCTACCGAGATTCTTCAGATGGCCGTACCACGCGAAAGTCATGAAGATGTTCGATGCGGTCAGCAGTAGTACGGTCGGAGCCCATGTCGGTAGCCAGGTAGGCATGGTGTGACCTCGTTGTCGTGATTTCGTAGTTAATGCGGGGCTTGTTCAGACTGGAGCAATCGCCTGCGTGGCAACGCTTGCCAGCAAGTCCCGCGCGACGCCCTTGCCGGGAATCACCAGGTCCGGATCGATATCTGCCAATGGCACCAGCACAAAGGCCCGCTCACACATTCGCGGGTGCGGCAGCAGCAGGCCGTGCTGATCGACGATGCGATCGGCATAGACGAGCAGGTCGAGGTCCAGCGTGCGCGCGGCGTTCTGCACACTGCGTGTACGGCCAAAGGTTTTCTCGATGGCGAGCAGGGTTTCGAGCAGGAGTGACGGGCCGAGCGCGGTTTCGATGCGCACCACAGCGTTGATGTAGTCGGGCTGCGCGGGGCTGCCTTCAGCGACGCCCATTGGGGCTGTTCGGTACAGACCGGACTGCGCTTCCAGCCGGCAATGCGGCTGCTTGCCCAGCGCGGCAATCGCGTTGCGCACGGTGCCGACCGGATCTTCACCGAGGTTGGCACCGATGCCGATCCAGGCGTGAACGCTAGGTAACAGCATCAGTCAGCAGAGCCATCGTTGCTCGCGGGTGCGCTTGTCTCGCCAGCAACTTTGGGCTTGCGCGGGCGACGACGGCGCTTGCGTGCCGGGTCGAGCTTTTCCGGCTGCATCATGCCTTCGCGATCCTCCGCGTTGGCATGCGCAAACGCATCCCACCAATCCGGCAACTCCATATTGATCTCACCACTTTCGGCGCGCAGACGGAGGAAGTCGTAACCGGCGCGATAGCGTGGTTGCTCGATGAGGCGATAGGGCATCTTGCCCGAGCGTTTTTCGAAGCGCGGCTGCAGCGCCCAGATCTCGGTGATGTCGGCCGAGATGCGGCGCGTGATGGCGAGTTTTTCCGCCTGGATTTCCAGCACTTCGCTCATCGCCGCGAGTAGTGCAGGCGTGGTGTGTTCGCCTGATTCGCGACGCGTATTCCAGTTGGCCAGTACTTCATGCCACAGCAAGGTGGCAAACAGGAAGCCGGCCGATATTGGTTTGTCATCGCGGACGCGCTGATCGGTGTTCTCCAGCGACAGCCATACGAATTTCTCGCCTTGCGGCTGATTCAGGATCACGTCGAGCAGCGGCAGCAGGCCCTTGTGCAGGCCTTCGGAATGCAGGCGCTTGAGGCTCACCACGGCATAGCCGCTGGTAAGCAACTTCAGCATTTCGTCGAAGAGGCGAGCCGCCGGTACGTTTTCCAGTAACTCCGACATTTCGACAATGGGCTTGCGGGCCGCTGGATCGATGATGAGATTGAGCTTTGCCGCAAGCCGCACGGCACGCAGCATGCGCACCGGGTCTTCGCGATAACGCTGCACCGGCTCGCCGATCATGCGCAGGGTCTTCTGCTTGATATCGGCCACGCCGTGGTGGTAATCGGTGACGACTTCGGTCGCGGGATCGTAGTACAGCGCGTTGACAGTGAAGTCGCGCCGCGTCGCATCCTCAGCCTGCGTACCATAGACGTTGTCGTGCAGTACGCGACCATGCTCGTCAGTAACGGTGTCGGCATCGTGCAGTGCGCGGAACGTGGAGACCTCAAGCGTCTCGTTGCCAACCATCACGTGCACGATCTTGAAGCGGCGGCCGATGATGCGTGCGCGGCGGAACTGTTCTTTCACCTGCTCCGGCGTGGCGTCAGTGGCGATGTCGTAATCCTTCGGCGGAATGCCTGCGATCAGGTCGCGTACCGCGCCGCCAACCACATAGGCCTTGTAGCCTGCTTCCTGCAGACCTGCGCAGACGCGGCGCGCGCCTGGCGACAGGTTTTCGCTGCGGATGCCGTGCAGGGCGATGGGGATCAGGGCAGGGGCATTCAGCGGGGCAGTCTCACGCTTGAAAACGCGGCGCAACAGTTTGCGGATCATTCAGGCAGGGTCCGGGCAGGGGGCTTGTAAAACAAGGAATTATAGCGGGGAACCGTGCCCTGAGGCTTGCCGCGACCAGGTGTGGACGCGCGTCAGGCCCGATCTGCCGGCGGCGGCGCCGCATCAGCTCAACAAGAGGAGAGTTTCACCCGCGCCGCATTGCTGTCTGCGGTATAGGGCAAGTCGGCGCTGTCGCGGCGCCTGCCCGCTTCGATCTGGTCGGTTCTAGGCGTGTAGGTGCCCACTAGCACGCGATTGCCGTCGATGTTGCGGCCCGCAACCTTGCGCGATGTGAGCAGCTGCTCGTTGCCCTGTTTGTCAATCAGTACACAGGGCTCCGCCTGCGGGGGCGAGTCCGTTTGCGCCAATATCGACATCTCGTGCATCTCGTCGCCGAGAATTGCGTCGTTGTCGGTGAGCTCATTCGCCCGACGACCGGCGATCTGCTCCACCGGCAAACCCATGAGGTCTGCAAAGGCCTGGTTGACCATGAGGTAGTAGAGTTCTTCGTCCTTGACGTACACCGGGATCGGCACGGTGTTGAGGACGAACTTCAGGAAGTGATTCTGGTGCAGGTGCTTGCTGCCTAGCGCCTGTGCTTCGCGCTCCGCTTGACGCCACATCGACACATTCTGTGTGCTGCCGATGATGAAGGCCCGGCCATTTTCGTCGTGGCAAAGGCGCTTGGATACAGTGCGAAAAATTTCCTGGCCACTGTCCGGATGGAAAACGCGCTCTTCCTTGAGGATGTTGTATCCGCCGAAGACCTGTCTGTCTTCTGCCTCGGATTCCGTGGCGTGGCCGTGCTCATCGCGCATCTTGCTGATGGGCGCAGCAAGGATTTCTTCGCGGCTCATCGCCCGCAGCTCGCAGAAGGCTTCATTGACGAAGGTGTAGCGACTGTTCTCGTCCTTCATGAAAATCGTCGCGGGAATGGCGTCGAGCACCCGCCCAAAATACGCGTGAGCGGTAGCCAGCGCGCTGGCGGAGTGCTTGCGTTCGGCTGCCTGCTCGGCTTGCAGCAGGCGGGACATGATGATCAGCACGGCCGACATCAACACGCTGCTGGCCGCCGCTATGCCGGCGCCCTGCGTGCCATATAGTGAGCCCGCTACCAATGCGTTGCAGGCTGTTGCGACAAGAAAGATGGGGATGATCGCCCGCGTCAGCTGGCTTGGAGGCGGCGTTTCCTGTTGGGCTGGTCGTTGCATGCTGGGCCCGTCCCTGTAGCGATGCTCATTGCATCTTCATGCCACTGTGGTTGAGCGCTGCAGCCAATGAAAGTCAGGTGTTTGCCTGTTATGTGACTTTATTCCGGGCGAGGAGCAGAACGGGGGCGGCACAGCTGAATGGATTGCCAGAAGCGCGTCGGAACGTCACGCGAGATCGGAAATGGCAGCCGACCAGATTGTCAGCTTGTCAGCCAGAGAAATCGAAGCATTGGCCGGGCTGGTCGAGGGCAAGCGCACATACTGCTGCGTGAGCGAGATGGGCAAATGTGGTCGCACCTGACGCATGAAAATCGATTCCGCAGCCGTGCCGTTGAAACACACGCGTTGTATGGCCGGATGGCTGGCAAAAAATGCGGCGAAGTCGTTGGGTACGGCTGAGGTCTTGTCGATAGCCGCGTCGAGGCTCCCCTCGCGAACACAGCTCGCAAGTACATCCCACACGGCAATGCCTGCCTGCGTCAGATGCCGCATGCGCTGCTCGTTGCTGCTCGCCGGGTCAAAGCCGATCAGGCTGCCAAGGATTTTCCAGAACTGGTTCTGAGGGTGTGCGTAGTACTGCTGCGCGTTCAGGGAGGCGACGCCGGGCATCGAGCCGAGGATCAACAGGCGCGCTTGCGGACTGCACAGGGGTGGAAAGCTATTGACGCAATTCATTGCTGGCGGAAGCGCCGTCCCGAGGAAGGGAGGCTGCGTCACATGAATGCTTGAGTTCGAGACTGGTGATGATGCCCATCGACAGCGCATCGTGACCGACGATTTTCTCGCACAGCTCCCAGCGGCGGTTGCCTTCGCTGCCATTGCACAAGAGCACGGAAACGCCATCGCTGCGCTTGAGCGCAGTGGGGTGGAAGAAGTGCGCAAAACCTTTCCGGTTCTGGATATTCACCCATCTGTCGACCAAAGCCTCGTCGGCCTTGCCGTCGGAGTATTTACGGATGAATCGTGAAAGCTTCCACTGCGCGCCGGAGACGATGCGGTCGGATCTGTCGTAGTTGCTGTGAAAACCGATGCTGTACTTGCCGAGCGAAAAGTCATCGGCGAAGAAGCGCTCCTTGCCACCCAGGAACATGCGCGAGCAGGACGACAGGCAGTAGCCGGACGCGTAGGTGCTGATGCCTTTGTCGCGAAAATACTCGCCGACGTCGTAGCCAGATTCGGCATCGCCGCCGTGCGAGTTTCGCAGCACGGCAATGTTGATTTCCGGATGGGCTGAAATTGCCTCCTTGATGGTGCCGAAGTCGCCCGAAACAACGCTGCCGGAGAGGATCAGCTGGTTGTCGCAAACCTTCACGTCCATCGCGTTGGCTGCAAATGGGAGCGCTGCACAGACGAGCAGGCAGCGCAGCACAGTCATTTCCGCAGGCTGATGACCGGCCAGCCGTTCGCCTCCGCGTGCGCGCGCAAGGTCGGATCTGGATCGACGGCCACAGGATGTGTGACGTGCGCCAGCAACGGCAGATCATTCAGCGAGTCGCTATAGAACCAGCTCTCGGCAAAGCTTTGCCAGCTGAGCGCCTGCGTCTCCAGCCAGCTTTCGACACGTGCAACCTTGCCTTCGCGGAAGGCCGGCGTGCCGCGGGGCTTACCAGTGAACTGGCCGTTTTCCTGCGCCGGGATGGTGGCAATGAGGGTCTGTACGCCGAAAGCCCGTGCAATCGGGCCGGTGACGAAGGCGTTGGTGGCGGTGACGATGGCGACCAGGTCGCCTGCATCGAGGTGCTTCTTCACGAGCGTCTGACCTTGGGCCAGCATCATCTTGTTGATGTGGCTTTGCATGAAATCGGCATGCAGGGCATCAAGCTCCACGCGCGGAATGCGCGCCAGCGGTGCCAGCACGAATTCCAGGAAGGCCATGTTGTCGAGCGTGCCCGCCTTATAGTGGTTGTAGAACTCGTTGTTGCGCGCCTGATAGTTCACAACGTCTACGGCGCCGCGCTCGCAGAGGAATTCGCCCCAGGCGTGGTCGGAGTCGCCAGCGAGCAAGGTGTTGTCCAGATCGAAGAGTGCAAGTTTCATGGCGGGCAGGGAGGGTTTGCTAATCGGGCCGAAGTATCTCACGCAGCAGGGGCAGGGTAACGGGGCGACCGAGGCTCAGGCTGGCTTCGTCCATGGCGTCGAGTACGGCCATCAGCCAGGGCAGGTCGCGTCGGCTGCGGCGCAGCAGGTAATTGACGATGCCTGGCGCGAGCTGCATGCCGCGGCTGGCCGCGTGCTGAATCAATGTTTCGCTCTTCTGCTCGTCGCTGAGTGGGCGCATTTCGAACACCAGACCTTGCGCGATGCGGCTGCTGGTGTCGTCGCGGAAACCCAGGGAGGCTGGCGGGGCGTTGCCGGAAATCAACACGGCCTGTTCATTTTCGCGCGCATTGATGAGCAGGCGGAACAGGTCGGCCAGTTCGTCCGCGTTGCGCTGTTCGACATCGTCGATACAGACAAGCGCGCCGCTCGGGGCGTCTTTTGCCGTGTTCGTGACAGAGCGTGTTTCCTTGGCCTGCGCTGCGGCAGCCGTCAGTAGATGGCTGCGCCCGCTGCCCGGCGTGCCCCATAGATAGAGCACGCTGCCGTTGCGGCTCTGTAGATGCTCACGCAGCGCGGCAACCAGTGCAGCGTTGTCGCCGGGCACGAAGTTGTCCAGCGTGGGGTTGAAATCGGGGCGAACGTCAAGAATGAGTTGCTTCAAGGCTGAAGGTGAAAAGTGAGGGCAGTTTGTCTGCGGCCCGAGACGGCCGAGGGGACACAATATTACAGCGCCTGAGATGTACTTGCCGCGAACAGGTAAAATGCCGGACTTTCCCTTTGCTGGATTTGCAATGTCTTCAAGCACTCCGAACACGCCTCTCGACTACACCGCCGCCGGGGTGGACTACAGCAAGATCGACCCGCTCAAGATCCTCGCGCAGCAGGCTGCGAGTGCTACGCGCGGCAATCTGGCCGCCCACGGCGTGACCGAAATCCCCGCCTCGCGAGGTGAGTCGGCCTACGTGATGGAAGTGGCCGGCGTGCTCATCGCCTCGATTACCGAGTGCCTCGGCACCAAGGCGCTGGTGGCGGACGCCGTGCGCGCCATCACCGGCAAGACGCATTACGACAGCATCGCGCAGGACACGATTGCGATGGCGGTGAACGACTTGATCACCGTTGGCGCAACGCCCTTGTCCGTACATGCCTATTGGTCTGCAGGCGGCAGCGACTGGTTCGCCGACGAAGCGCGCATGCGCGATCTGGTGAATGGCTGGCAGCGCGCCTGCGACGTCTGCAAGGTGAGCTGGGGCGGTGGCGAGACGCCGGCGCTTGCCGGTGTGGTGGAAGCCGGGCGCATCGATCTGGCCGCGTCTAGCGTGGGCATCATCCCGTCGCGAGATCGTCTGACGCTTGGCGACAAGCTGGCCGATGGCGACGCCATCGTGTTCCTTGCCTCAAGTGGCATTCATGCCAATGGCGTTAGTCTGGCGCGCAAGCTGGTTGATCGCCTTCCAGAGGGTTACGCGACCAAGCTCTCTGACGGCCGTTTGTATGGTGAAGCGCTGCTGGATGCGACGGCTCTTTATGTGCCGGTGACTGAAGCGCTGTTTGCCGCGGGCATCGTGCCGCATTACAGCGCCAACATCACGGGTCATGGCTGGCGCAAGATCATGCGTCATCAGGCCGAGTTCACATATCGCATCCACACGTTGCCAAGCGTGCCGCCCGTGCTGTCCTTCATCCAGCAACACGCGGGCATCGACGACCGCGAAGCCTATGGCAGCCTGAATATGGGCGCTGGTTTTGCCTTCTACCTGCCTGCAGAGCAGGCCGAAGAGGTCGTGCGTATCGCGGCATCCGTCGGTGTCCAGGCCTGGGTGGCGGGTCGCGTCGAGGCAGGGCCAAAGCAGGTGGTGATCGAACCGCTGTCGCTGACTTTCGCCGCAGACGAATTGCATCTGCGCGCCTGATCACTCGCTTCTCTGTCAAACAAAGGCCCGCCATCGTGCGGGCCTTTGTCTTTTCTGGCTGGCGAGAATGTTCAGCGAGCGCCAGGGCATGCGCGCAAACTTCTGCTTGAGCTCATCGCCAGCGCTGTTGTTTTGCAGCACTGATACGGTGCAATGCTGTTGCAATATTGGTGCGCAATGTTCATGTGGTAGAACTACTTTGGTGCATTGCGGTTCTCACGCCGTGTTTATCGCGCTTGCCGTCATGTGGCATGCGTTTCGCTTAAGCTCATTACAGAATTGATGGACTCGACGAGGTTAATGAATGTCAGCGATGCAATTCTTTAACGAGATGACGGATTTCAGCGGCGCGACCAGACCGCACTACGAAAAATTTTCGAACTGGCTGCAAACCACGCCACCACAACGTCTTGCCGACAAGCGCGAGGCCGCAGATGCGCTGTTTCATCGCGGCGGGATTACCTTTGCCGTTTATGGTGAAGCGGAAGGTACCGAGCGCCTGATTCCCTTCGACGTCATTCCGCGCATCATCCCCGCGAAGGAATGGGTCGACATGGCAGCCGGTTTGCGCCAGCGTGTGAAGGCGTTGAATGCCTTCATCCACGACATCTACCACGATCAGGAAATCCTCAAGGCAGGGCGCATTCCGCCCGAGCAGGTGCTCAAAAACGCACAGTATCGCCCCGAGATGCAGGGCGTCGACGTGCCGGGCAATGTCTACGCTGCGATTGCGGGCATCGACGTGGTGCGTGCCGGCGTGGGCGAGTACTACGTGCTGGAAGACAATCTGCGCGTGCCATCCGGCGTGTCCTACATGATCGAAGACCGCAAGATGATGATGCGGCTCTTTCCAGAACTCTTTGCCAGGCACCGCGTTGCGCCCGTAGAGCATTACCCCGATCTGTTGCTAGACACCTTGCGCGCCGTTTCACAAAAAGGCGTGACTGATCCGACGGTTGTCGTCCTCACGCCGGGCGCCTACAACAGCGCCTATTTCGAGCATGCCTTCCTTGCACAACAAATGGGCGTGGAGTTGGTCGAGGGGCGTGATCTGTTCGTAGAAGGCGGTCATGTCTACATGCGCACCACGCAGGGGCCGCAGAAGGTGGATGTGATCTACCGCCGCGTCGATGACGACTTCCTCGATCCGCTGGCCTTCCGCAAGGATTCCATGCTCGGCGTGCCGGGCCTGCTGGATGTTTATCGTGACGGCGGCGTGACGCTGGCTAACGCCATCGGCACCGGTGTTGCGGATGACAAGTCGATCTATCCCTACGTGCCGGACATGATCGACTTCTATCTCGGCGAGAAGCCCTTGCTCAACAATGTGCCGACTTACATGCTGCGCAAGAAGGCCGATCTGGCCTATACCTTGGACAACCTGGCCGATCTGGTGGTGAAGGAAGTTCACGGCGCGGGCGGCTACGGCATGCTGGTTGGCCCGGCCTCTACCAAGGAGCAGATCGAAGACTTCCGCAAACGCATTGTCGCGTCGCCTGAAAAATACATTGCCCAGCCGACGCTCGCCTTGTCGGCCTGCCCGACCTTCGTGGAGCGCGGCGTTGCGCCACGCCATATCGATCTGCGCCCCTTCGTGCTGTCGGGAGGCAAGGAGGTGCGCTTCGTGCCGGGCGGTCTTACGCGCGTGGCGCTGAAGGAAGGCTCGCTGGTCGTGAATTCGTCGCAGGGCGGCGGTACAAAAGACACTTGGGTTCTGGAGAGCTGAGCAATGCTGAGTAGAACCGCAGATCACCTGTTCTGGATGGCGCGCTACATGGAGCGCGCCGAGAACGTGGCACGCATGCTGGATGTGAATTACCGCATGTCCCTGCTGCCACAAAGCAGTGCCGATATCGAGCGTCAATGGCGTACAGCGCTTGATACGATGGGGCAGCTGGAGCTTTACCAGAAGCTGGGTGGCGCATTCCAGCCACTGGAAGTCATGCGCTTCATGGTGCTTGATCGCAGCAACCCGTCGAGTATTCACTCCTGCCTGCGCGCTGCCCGCGAAAACGCCCATGCCGTGCGCGGTACGCTGACATCGGAGTTGTGGGAGACCACCAATGCGACCTGGATAGCCATGCGCAGCTTCAACCAGGTCGGGCTCGAAGGCGACGGCGCCAGCGAGTTCTTCGAGTGGGTGAAGTTCCGCTCGCACCTGTCACGCGGCGTTACCGTGGGCACCATGTTGCATGACGAGTCGTTGCACTTTACGCGCATGGGCACCTTCCTCGAGCGTGCCGACAGTACAGCCCGTCTGCTCGACGTGAAGTTTCACGAACTGAGCACTTCTGGCAAGCACGATGACGCCTCGGAGTATTACGAGTGGAGCGCCATGTTGCGCTCGGTGTCAGGTTTCGAGATATTTCGTCGCGTCTATCGCGATGTCATAACACCAAAACGCGTTGTCGAGTTGCTGACCCTGCGCCGTGACATGCCTCGTTCGCTCGCCTGCTGCATGGAGGAGGTCTACAAACTGCTGCAGCTGGTGGCAAACCAGCGTTCAGCTGAGACCGAGCGTCGCGCGGGGGAACTGGCGGCATCATTGCGTTTCGGTCGCATTGACGACATTTTCGGCGAAGGGTTGCATGACTACCTCACCGGCTTCATCGAGCGCGTCGCCGATCTGGGTAATCAGATATCCAACGACTTCCTCGTGCCCGTCGTCGAAAGCACGCAATCACAGAGCCAAGAGACTGCTGCGGCTTAGCCTGAGCGCGAGCGTCCGGCGGCTTATTGCTTGTTCCACTGCGCAAGCGCACCTACACTCGAAAGTGTTTCCCTGAGGCGGATTGCCGTATGACGTATTGCGTAGGCATGCTGTTGGATGCTGGCATGGTTTTCCTTTCCGATTCCCGCACCAATGCGGGCGTGGATCACATCAGCACGTTCCGCAAGACCTTCATCTTCGAGCGGCCGGGCGAGCGCGTGCTCGTCCTCATGACCTCCGGTAACCTGGCAGTCACGCAAGCCATGGTGTCGATGCTCAAGTCCAAACTTGAGGCGGGCGACGACATCGAGAGTCTCTACAACGCCCCCAACATGTTTGCCGCAGCACGCCACGTGGGCGATACCCTGCGCGAAGTGCATCAGCGCGATGCAGAGGGCTTGGCTGCGTTCAGCATCGAGTTCAATGCCTCCATCATTCTGGGTGGGCAGATCAAGGGCGAGGCACCGCGCCTGTTCACGATCTACGCCGCCGGTAATTTTATCGAGGCAACGACCGAAACGACCTACTTCCAGATCGGTGAGTCGAAATACGGCAAGCCCATCATCGATCGCACCATCAATCGCAAGACGACGCTGGATGATGCGGTGAAGTGCGCGTTGATTTCCATGGACTCCACGATCAAATCCAATCTCTCAGTTGGCTTGCCGCTGGATCTGGTCTGTGTACACACCAACGAATACAACGTTGCCGTTCACCAGAGCATCGATGCGTCGAATCCCTACTTTGCGGCCCTGCGCCAGCGCTGGGGCGATTCTCTGCGGCACGCGTTCGATGAACTTCCTCGGCCGGATTGGCTGGCGGGGCTTTAAGAGCACATCAAAAAGCCGACCAGATGGTCGGCTTTTTGATGTGAGTTACGCCTTCAGTACTTTGCCACGACAGAGAAACGTTTTTCCGCCATCAAGGACAGCAGAGCCTGGTATCGGCGCGGAGACATGCGACGTTCTTCCACTGCAAGACGCACCGCGCAGTCCGGCTCGATCGTGTGTTTGCAATCGCGGAAGCGGCAGGTGCCCAGCACTTCGCGAACCTCGCGGAAACTCGCTTCGATTTCGCCTGTGCCGAGATGTGCCAGAGCAAATACCTGCAGACCCGGGCTGTCGATAAGCGCGCCACCTTCGGGCAAGTCATACAGGCGTGAATGCGTCGTGGTGTGCTTGCCTGAATCGAGCACTTCGGAGATCTCGCGCGTCGCTGCATGCGCTTCCGGGATCAGCGCATTGGTCAGCGTGGACTTGCCCATGCCGGATTGTCCGACCAGCAGGCTGGTCTGCCCGATCAGGCGTTCGCGCAGCAGGCTTACATCTTCCATCGCGCTGAGTTCGAGTACCGGGTAGCCGATGTCCGAGAACTGCTTCAGCGCTTCACGCGCAGCCGGCAGGGCAGGGGTGATGTCGCACTTGTTGAGGACGATCAGCGCAGGGATCGGCACCTCCTGAGATTCCGCGCCACACAGGCAGCGCGTCACGAGTTCGTCATTGAAGCTCGGCTCGGTCGCCACCACGATCACGATCTGCGTGAGGTTGGCAGCGATAAGCTTTTCCTTGAAGGCGTCGGCGCGATACAGGATGTTCTCGCGCGGCATCAGCTCATCGATGACACCCTGCTTGTCACCCGTCAGTGCGATTTCGACGCGATCGCCGCAGGCGTACACACTCTTTTTGGCGCGCGGGAAGCACCGCAACTTTTCACCAGTGCGTTCGCCGCCCTCGAGCACGACTTCATAGTGACGACCGAAAGCCGCAACGATGCGGCCGTGAAGTTTTGTTTCCGCAGCGACGCTCATTGGCCCTGCAACCGCGCAATACGAATCGACGCTGGCGGATGCGAGTCATAGAACAAGGAGTGCAGCGGATCTGGCGTCAGCGTCGAGGCGTTTTCCTTGTAGAGCTTGACCAACGCTGTCACCAGATCACGCGAATTGGCCTGCTTGCAGGCATACGCATCCGCCTCGAATTCATGCTTGCGTGACCACATGCTGGTCAGCGGCGTGAGCGGGAAGAGCAGGACTGGCAGCACCATCGAGAACAGGATCAGCGCCAGTGCATTGCTTTGTGCCTGCACACCAAGGCCCTGATAGAACCAGTCCTGCTGCGTCACAAAGCCGAGTACCCAAAGTAGCCCCAGCATTGCGAGGCCCATCACGCCGATGCGCTTCCATAGATGGTGATGCTTGAAGTGGCCGAGCTCATGCGCAAGCACAGCCTCGACTTCCGTCGGCTGCAGGGATGACAGAAGCGTATCGAAGAAGACGATGCGCTTGCCTGCGCCGAAACCGGTGAAGTAGGCATTGCCATGTGCAGAGCGCTTCGAGCCGTCCATCACGAACAGGCCCTTGGAACGAAAACCACAACGTGTCAGCAAAGCCTCAACGCGTGCTTTGACGCTCTCATCGGCCAGCGGCGAAAACTTGTTGAACAGTGGCGCGATGAAAATTGGATAAACAATCATCGTCACTAAATTAAGGCCGAGCCAGAAGGCCCACACCCAGATCCACCAGTTCGCACCCATCTGCTGCATGAGCCATAACACGGCCCACAACACCGGCGTGCCAATAACAATGCCAAGTGCGAGCTGCTTGAGCGTATCGGTGACAAACATCTTCGGCGTCATGCGGTTGAAGCCGAAGCGCGCTTCGAGCTTGAAGATGCCATACAGCGTTGCGGGAAGGTCATAAACAAACCCCACTGCAGCCAGCAGGCCGAACAGCGCCACGCCATGCCACAGCCCGGTGGGCTCGAACCACTGTGCTGCGACTTCATGCAGGTATTGCAGGCCGCCGCCGAGTGTCAGTATCAATAGCCAGACCGTGCCGAGTGCTAGCTCAACGCGGCCGAGTTTGCCCTTGGCCAGGGTGTAGGCCGCGGCCTTGCGGTGATCGGCCAACGAGATGCTGCCCGCAAAAGCTGCAGGTACGCGGTCACGATTGCGCGCGACATGACGCGCCTGACGCAGGCTGAGCCAGACGCGCACGGAAACGCTGATTAATAAGGCGAGCAGAAAAACGGCGGTGAAACCGAAAGCAGTCATGGAGTCTTTTCGCGTAGAAGAACTGGAGCAAAAACCGGGGGCTGTGCATGAGAGAATGCGTCACCCGAATCATCAGGAATGGCGCAAGGATTATGGCACAGGACCAGAATGACCTCGTTTGGCTGGATATGGAGATGACCGGCCTCGAACCAGACACCGATCGCATCATTGAAGTTGCGATGATCGTCACCGACTCGCAACTCAACACCGTTGCCGAGAGTCCCGTCATCGTCGTGCATCAGCCAGACAGCGTTCTCGATGCCATGGATGAATGGAACAAGGGCACACACGGCCGCTCTGGCCTCATCGATCGCGTCAAGGCTTCCTCCATGAACGAAGCGGAAGCGGAGCAATTGCTGCTCGAATGGATGAAACAGTACGTGCCAGCACGCACCACGCCGATGTGTGGCAATACGATTGGCCAGGACCGCCGTTTCATGGCGCGCTGGATGCCGCAGCTCGAAGCGTATTTCCACTACCGAAATCTGGACGTCAGCACGCTCAAGGAACTGGCGCGTCGCTGGAATCCGGAGGTCTTCAAGGGCGTGCAGAAGCGTGGCGCACACACTGCATTGGCTGACATCCTCGAATCCATCGAGGAGCTCAAGCACTATCGCGACAACTTCCTGAAGCTGCCAGCTGCCAACTAGTTCGATAGTTCATTTGACACGCCGAAACTAGCCCGTATAATGCGCAGCTCTTCAGGCGCGTAGCTCAGTTGGTTAGAGCGCTTCCTTGACATGGAAGAGGTCGGGGGTTCGAATCCCTCCGCGCCTACCAGATACCGATGAAGTAACCTCGAAAGAAAAAAGATGTTCCGAACTACGGCGCGACATTTCTCGTAATCCAGCCGGAACATTCTTTCGAATACTTCTTCACAGAAGACAGTAGTGAAAACAAAGTGCGGCTTGCCCGCACTTTTTTTTCGTCCGGATTTCTTGAATAGCTTCATCTCAACGAAGAACAGATCATGCCCAACATCACGCTTCCCGACGGTTCGGTCCGCAGCTTCGATGCAGCAGTTTCCGTGTTCGATGTCGCCGCTTCGATCGGCGCCGGTCTCGCCAAGGCAGCATTGGCTGGCAAGGTCGACGGCGTGCTGGTCGACACCTCGCACGTCATGGACAAGGATGCCTTGCTCGCCATCGTGACGGATCGCGATGCGGACGGTCTGGAAGTGATTCGCCACTCGACGGCGCACTTGCTGGCGTATGCCGTCAAGGAGCTGTTCCCGGAAGCGCAGGTCACGATCGGCCCTGTGATCGAAAACGGCTTCTATTACGACTTCGCCTATTCGCGTCCTTTCACGCCAGAAGATCTGGCTGCGATTGAAAAGCGCATGGCCGAGCTGTCCAAGAAAGACATTCCGGTCACGCGCGAAGTATGGGATCGCGATGAAGCGGTGAAATTCTTCGATAGCATCGGCGAGAAGTACAAGGCGGAAATCATCAGCAGCATTCCGGCTGACCAGAAGATTTCGCTCTATCGTGAAGGCGATTTCATCGATCTGTGCCGCGGCCCGCACGTGCCCTCAACCAGCAAGCTGAAGTTCTTCAAGCTCATGAAGGTGGCTGGCGCGTACTGGCGCGGTGACGCGAAGAACGCACAACTGCAGCGCATCTACGGCACGGCCTGGGCCAAGAAGGAAGAACTCGAAGCCTATCTGCACATGCTCGAAGAAGCTGACAAGCGCGACCATCGCCGTCTCGGCAAGCAGCTCGACCTCTTCCATATGCAGGACGAAGCACCGGGCATGGTGTTCTGGCATCCAAAGGGCTGGACACTGTGGCAGCAGGTCGAGCAATACATGCGCAATGTGTACCGCGACAACGGCTATCAGGAAGTGCGTTGCCCGCAGATTCTGGACAGCACTTTGTGGGAAAAGTCGGGGCACTGGGGTCACTACCGCGCCAATATGTTCACGACCGAATCGGAAAATCGCGCTTACGCCGTGAAACCGATGAACTGCCCGGGTCACGTGCAGATTTTCAACGCCGACCTGCGTTCCTATCGCGAGTTGCCGTTGCGCTACGGCGAATTCGGCTCCTGCCACCGTAATGAGCCCTCCGGTGCACTGCACGGCGTGATGCGCGTTCGTGCCTTCACGCAGGACGATGGTCACATCTTCTGCACGCCAGACCAGATCGAGTCCGAAGTGACGGCCTTCAACAAGCTCGTCCGCAAGGTCTATACAGATTTCGGTTTCAACGAAGTCGCGATCAAGCTCGCGCTGCGCCCGGATAGCCGCGTTGGCACGGACGAGGAGTGGGATCAGGCCGAAAATGCGCTGCGCGCTGCACTTCGCGCCTGCGATCTCGAGTGGGAAGAGCTACCGGGTGAGGGCGCGTTCTACGGGCCGAAAGTTGAATACCACATCAAGGACGCCATTGGCCGTTCATGGCAGTGCGGCACGATTCAGGTCGATCCGTCCATGCCGGCGCGTCTTGGTGCATCGTTTATCGGTGAGGACAGCGCGCGTCACGTGCCACTGATGCTGCACCGGGCCATCTTGGGGTCGCTTGAGCGCTTCCTTGGCATTCTCATCGAAAACTTCGGCGGCGCCTTCCCGCTGTGGCTGGCGCCGACCCAGGTAATGGTCTTGAATATCTCTGAGGGCCAGTCCGAATATGTCTCCGGTGTAGTCAAAACCCTGCTCGAAAACGGCTTCAGAGCATCAGCCGATTTGCGAAACGAGAAAATTACCTATAAAATCCGCGAACATAGCTTGCAGAAGCTTCCCTATTTGCTGGTTGTCGGCGAAAAGGAGAAGGAGGCGGGTACCGTTGCGGTACGTGCGCGTGGCGGCGAGGATCTCGGCGTCATGTCTGTAAGCGAACTGATCGAGCGGCTTCGTCGCGAAGTTGATTCACGCGGCGCAGGCGCTTGATTTTTTTCTAATTTACGAGGATTGAGCCATCGCACAGGACAAGTCGCACCGCATTAATCGGGAAATTACAGCACCCGAAGTGCGGTTGGTAGGAGAGGATAACGAGCCGCTTGGCGTTGTATCGACGCAAGAAGCGCTCGCTATGGCCGAAACAGCAGAAGTCGATCTGGTCGAGATTGCGCCGCAAGCGGTGCCGCCAGTTGCCCGACTGATGGATTACGGCAAGTTCAAATATCAGGAGCAGAAGCGGGCGCATGAAGCCAAGCTGAAGCAGAAGCAAATCCAGGTGAAGGAAATCAAATTCCGCCCTGGTACTGATGAGAACGACTACCAGATCAAGATGCGCAATATGATCAAGTTCCTCGGTGAGGGCGACAAGGTCAAAGTGACTTTGCGTTTCCGTGGCCGCGAAATGGCCCACCAGGAGTTTGGCGTGCGTCAGCTTGAACGCGTCAAGGCTGATCTCGAAGAGATCGGTATTGTGGAGCAGTTCCCGAAGCTCGAAGGCCGTCAGATGGTGATGGTCCTCGCGCCGAAGAAGAAGCAATAAGCAGTACAGATTTCAGGGGCGCGAAAGCGCACTCGACGGCTTGCAGAAGCGCCGTAAAGCTTCTGCGAAACACGTGATAGTCCGGTTTACAAGTGTCTGCATCCAATGCAGGTCACCGGCCGTCATGAACATCGGAGTATGCAATGCCAAAGATGAAAACCAAGTCTGGCGCGGCGAAGCGATTCAAGATTCGCGCCGGTGGCAGCGTAAAACGCGGTCAAGCGTTCAAGCGCCACATCCTGACCAAGAAAACCACCAAGTCGAAGCGTCAGCTCCGCGGTATGACGGCAGTGCACAGCACTGACACCGATCGTATCCGCGCCATGATGCCCTACGCTTAACTGAGAGGAGATAGAAAATGCCTAGAGTTAAACGTGGTGTAACGGCTCGCGCCCGTCACAAAAAAGTTCTTGACCAAGCTAAGGGTTACCGCGGCCGCCGCAAGAGCGTATACCGCATCGCCAAACAGGCGGTGATGAAGGCCGGTCAATATGCATATCGTGACCGTCGTCAAAGGAAGCGTCAATTCCGTCAGCTGTGGATTGCCCGTATCAACGCCGCTGCGCGTGAAGTCGGTCTGACCTACAGCCGTTTCATGAACGGTCTGAAGAAGGCTGCGATTGAAGTCGATCGCAAGGTTCTGGCTGATCTGGCCGTGTTTGACAAGCCTGCTTTTGCAGCGCTCGCCGAACAAGCCAAGGCCAAGCTGGCGTAAGTGTTTCGACACTGAAGCTGGAGAAAAGAGGAGGCCTGGCCTCCTTTTTTTTCGCCTGTTTTTAGTCTGGCGCAGGTGCAATGCAGCCGGACTTCCGATAAGATTCAAGACCTTGTGTCGCATTCTTCGTGCTTTACAGAATGCCGGTTTGCGCAAGTGTTCTTTCTCCAGACAGGGTCTGTTGTGAGTGCTCTAGTGAGTAATTTCGATCAAATACTCTCGGAAGCGCAGGCCGCTTTCGCTGCAGCGGCTGACGCTCCCGCGCTTGAGCAGGCCAAGGCACGTTTCCTTGGCAAGAGTGGCAGCCTCACCGAACTGCTCAAAGGGCTCGGCAAGCTCGACCCCGACGCGCGTCGCACCGCAGGCGCCGAAATCAATCAGTGCAAGACTGCTGTCGAAGCCGCGCTTGAAGCGCGCCGCGATGCGCTGCGTTCGGCCCAGCTCGAAACACAGCTGCGCGCCGAAGCCCTGGACGTTACTTTGCCGGGACGTGGTCAGGGCACGGGCGGTGTACATCCGGTCAATCGCATTCTTGAGCGTTTCGAAACTCTGTTCCGCTCAATCGGTTTTGAAGTGGCCGACGGCCCCGAGATCGAAGGCGATTGGCATAACTTCACCGCACTGAACACGCCCGAGAATCATCCGGCGCGGTCGATGCACGACACTTTCTATCTTCAGGATGCCCCTGGCGTATTGCTGCGCACGCATACGAGTCCTGTGCAGATCCGCGCCATGCAGGCGCACGCCGCGAAATACGAGAATGCTGACATGCCCGAGTTGCGCATCATTGCGCCGGGCCGTGTCTATCGCGTCGACTCCGATGCGACGCACTCGCCGATGTTCCATCAGGTCGAGGGTCTGTGGGTCGGCGAGCACATCAGCTTCGCCGGCCTCAAGGGCGTCATCATCGACTTCCTCAAGCGTTTCTTCGAGACGGATGAACTGCAGGTGCGTTTCCGTCCGTCCTTCTTCCCGTTTACCGAGCCTTCAGCTGAGATCGACTTCGCTTTCATGAGCGGGCCGAACAAGGGCAAGTGGCTCGAGATAGCGGGTTGCGGCATGGTGCATCCGAATGTGCTCGCCAACGGCGGTATCGATGCGCAGAAATACACCGGATTTGCATTTGGCATGGGTCTCGACCGCCTCACCATGCTGCGTTATGGCATCAACGATTTGCGCTTGTTCTTCGAGAACGATCTGCGCTTCCTGACTCAATTCAAAGACTGATATGCAGTTCTCCGAAAAATGGTTGCGTAGTCTGTGTAACCCGGCGCTAGACAGCGATGCGCTTTGTCATCTGCTGACCATGGCTGGCCTCGAAGTGGAAGAGGTCGACGCTGTTGCACCGCCTTTCACCGGCGTGGTTGTTGCCCGGATCGTCTCGTTTGAAAAGCATCCGAACGCCGACAAACTGCGCGTATGCACGGTAGATATTGGTACGGGCACGCTTCAACAGATCGTCTGCGGTGCGCCGAACGTTGTGGCTGGCATGAAGGCGCCTTGCGCCACGGTCGGCGCCAAGTTGCCGGGTTTCGAAATCAAGGCGGCCAAGCTGCGTGGTGTCGAGTCCTTCGGCATGATGTGCTCGGCCGACGAGCTCGGCATGACGCAAGCGCATGACGGCCTGCTGGTGCTGCCGGACGATGCGCCTGTGGGTTCCGACATTCGTGACTATCTGTCACTGGATGATCACAAGATCACCATCAAGCTCACACCCAATCGTGCGGACTGCCTGAGTCTTGCGGGTATTGCACGTGAGCTGGCTGCGCTGACGGACACGTCGCTTACCCTGCCGAAGGTCGAGGCTGTTGCGCCGAAACATGACGAACGCCGCGAAGTCTCGTTGGATGCGCCACAGGCATGCCCGCGCTATGCCGGACGGATCGTGCGGGGCGTTAATGCAGCTGCTGCAACGCCCGACTGGATGAAGCAACGGCTTGAGCGCTGCGGCGTGCGCTCTATCAGCGCTGCTGTCGACATTACCAATTACGTGATGCTCGAACTCGGTCAGCCGATGCATGCCTTCGACAACGACAAGTTGTTCGGCAGCGTGCATGCACGTATGCCGAAGGCTGGCGATTCGCTCAAGTTGCTCAATGGACAAACCGTCGAACCTGCTGCCGATGTCTTGCTGATTGCAGATGACGCACGCGTCCTGGCGCTGGCTGGCGTGATGGGCGGCGATGACAGCGGCGTGACGAACGAAACGCGCAACGTGTTCCTCGAAAGTGCATTCTTTCAGCCTGACGCCATCGTCGGTCGTGCTCGCGCACTGGGCTTTTCATCGGACGCTTCGCATCGTTTCGAACGCGGTGTCGATTTCGACCTCGCACGTACGGCAATGGAGCGAGCGACTGGGTTGCTGCTGGAAATCTGCGGTGGCGAAGCAGGGCCGGTCGTCGAGGTTGTTGCCAGCGATGCCTTGCCACAACGCAAGGCCGTCAGTGTGCGTCCTGATCGTGTGCGTCGTGTCCTGGGAGTCGGTGTTAGCGATGCAGACATGCGTGCCACGTTTGAGCGTCTCGGCATGACTGTAGGTTCTGCGGGTGATGCGATGAGTGTCACGGCGCCATCCTACCGCTTTGACATTGCGATTGAAGAAGACCTGATCGAAGAGGTCGCGCGTGTCGTTGGTTACGACAATATTCCTGCCATTGCGCCTGTTGCTGGCACGACCATGCTGCCGCTGCCGGAAGCTCGTCAGAGCCAGCATCGGGTACGTCGCGCGCTTGCCGCGCGCGACTTCCAGGAGGTCATCAGCTACGCATTCGTTGAAGAGGCGTGGGAAGCAGACTTCGCCGGCAACACTGATCCAGTGCGTCTGGCCAATCCGATCGCAAGCCAGCTCGCCGTGATGCGCTCTTCGCTCATCGGTGGACTTGTTGGCGTGCTCGGCAGCAATCTGCGTCGTCGTGCCGACCGGGTGCGCGTTTTCGAAATCGGTCGTTGCTTCCGTAAGAATGCAACTGGCATGCCCGTGGCTGGCTACGATCAGCCGGTGCGCATCGCAGCGTTGGCTTGGGGTCCGGCTGCCAGTGAGCAGTGGGGGCAGGCTTCACGCAAGATCGATTTTTATGACGTGAAGGCTGATGTCGAGGCCTTGCTGGGAGCTGAAGCAAGCTTCGAGGCGGCCGTGCATCCAGCCCTGCATCCCGGCCGCACTGCGCGTGTCATGCTGGGCGGTGCGCTGGTCGGTTTTGTAGGCGAATTGCATCCTGCATGGGCGCAAAAATATGATTTTGGTTCGGCGCCCGTCCTGTTCGAGCTGGAACTTGATGCCGTGCTGGCACGCAAGCTGCCAACGCATGTGGATGTCGTGAAGCAGCCAGCTGTTCGGCGTGACATTGCTCTGGTAGTTGGCAGTGGCGTACGGGCGGCCCAGCTGCAGGAAGTGCTGCAATCGGCCGCCAGCGAAATCGTGCGTTCAATTGATGTTTTTGATGTCTACTCGGGCAAAGGTCTCGAACCCGATACCCGGAGTATTGCGCTGCGAGTGGTGCTTCAGCACACTGAACGCACGCTGGGAGACGCCGAAATCGATCAGACCATCAAAATCATGGTTGCCGTGGCGGGTGAAAAGCTTGGCGCGCAATTGCGCACATAAGCTTGGCTGGAACAACAGAGACTGATTTATGACTTTGACGAAAGCTGAACTTTCCGACCTGCTGTTTGACAAAGTGGGCTTGAATAAGCGTGAAGCAAAAGACATGGTCGAGAGCTTTTTCGACGAAATCCGCAATGCCCTTTCCCGTGGCGAAGACGTGAAGCTTTCCGGCTTCGGCAACTTTCAGTTGCGCGACAAACCGCAACGTCCGGGCCGCAATCCGAAGACTGGCGAGGAGATTCCGATCACGGCGCGTCGCGTGGTGACCTTCCATGCCAGCCAGAAACTCAAGGCTGCGGTCGACGACCTGAGCCATGCAAACGCATCAACCGAATCCTGAGGCGCGGGAACTCCCGCCCATCCCTGCTAAGCGCTACTTCACGATTGGTGAAGTGAGCGACTTGTGTGCGGTCAAGCCGCACGTGCTGCGCTATTGGGAACAGGAGTTCACACAACTCAAGCCGGTCAAGCGGCGCGGTAATCGCCGCTACTACCAGCATCATGAAGTGCTGCTGGTGCGCCGAATTCGCGACCTGCTTTATCGCGACGGTTTCACCATCAGCGGTGCGCGCAACCGCCTTGAAGAGAATGCCATTTTCGAGCACGAGGTCGCAGAGGAAGCTGAGCGCGCGCGCGATAGCGTGCATAGCGTGCGCGGCGAATTGATGGATCTGCTGGCCTTCCTCAAGAGCTGATTTTCAGACGTCTTGCCTGTGCATTGGCGTCGCTTCCCTGATACAATCGCGGCCTCGTCGGGGCGTAGCGCAGCCTGGTAGCGCACTTGCATGGGGTGCAAGGGGTCGCGAGTTCGAATCCCGCCGCCCCGACCAATAGAATCAAGTACTTAGCTCAATCCTCGGATTGGGCTTTTTGCTTTCTGGTAACCAGTTAGTGGCTTGGTCACCGTTTGGTCACCGTATGCGGGATGCTTTCTAAGGGCGTCGGAGACTGCGGTGTTTCCCGTTCAAGAGTCTCGCTTTCCTGAGCCACCTATCCTCTCGGCCGAGATCAGTGACGGCATTGACGTGCTGCAAGCCCAGCTCAAGAAGATCGATGTGATTACTGCGACGTGCGAACATCTGGCGGCTCACTGTAATATGCTTTACGCATGATCAGAGATGGCAACGTATCTTCCAATTCGTCATCATCGAAAGCTTTTTTTGACTTCTGTGGCCTATGGCTCGGTCAAACAAGAAGAAGCGAATGAGACCTATGCGCAAAGTTCATCACGCCAGTCATTGTGAGAGGGTGGAGCACTTAGTTTCGGAAGCGCGAGCAGGTCAAGCTCACTGGTTGGCATCGTTCAATCCCATCTGGCCGAAGTATTAATAGCTGAGGTAGCTTCATGTTCGACTGGTTGGCATACGTGAAAGCAATGGCAGATATGCTCCCTCGTGGTCTGAACTGGTGGTTTGAGCGCCGTGATCCAGTTCGCGCGCAAGCTGCGCGCGTACTAGCTGCCTTCGAAGCACACGACATTGCTCGCACCCAGATTGTGCGCTTGCTGCCACCCTATCTCGCCCTACCCATGACGGCCTTCGTTAGCGCCCAGAGCCTGCGTGAGCACCTCACGCCCGCCTTTCTTGACTGGGTGGCCGACTTCTTCATGCTGGATCGCGCTTGGCTGGACTGTATGCCGGACACGCAGCCGCATTCGCCTTACCCGCATTGCTTCTACAAGCAGCCCAGAGAGCTGCACCAATGGCTGTCCGAACGCGTCGGCGATCATTCCTTGCGCTTCGTTCTGTATGTGTTGAAAGCTGATTCGGGGCAGCCGGGAGAGCGTTCCGAAGGGCCTTTCGCACTCGTGTTTCGGGAGAATGTGTCAGGGCTGGATGACGAGGCTCTTGCTCGTTATGAGTTGATGTCCGATGGCGCTCGCTTCGATCATCCATCCTGCATTGTCGATTTGCTGGCAGCGTGCGCTGTAGCAGATTCACTATCGATCGCGCTGCGTGGTCTGGTGATATCTCGCAAGCGAATGCAGGCGCTTGAAGAAGGCACGATGCTGATTGCAGCAGCCATACGCAGGCCAGAGGACTACTGGCGTCCAGAGCGGTTACTTCAACCTTCGCAAGACGCGAGCCCCTGGTGGCAATCCATCAGGAAAGAAGCTACAGCGTGGCTTGAAGAGGCCGGTTTGCACCATGTTCAAGCAACCTTGAAGCCAAGTAACCAGACCACATGAATAGCTCGATCACGGATGACTTCAGGGCGTTTCTCGCCCAGCTCGAAACGCTTCAACTCAGCACGCCGCAAGAGCCCAATTTCTTTGAGCTGGGTGGCCTAGGTTACCTCGAGAACCCAGTATCCGACCTCATGGCCGTGTTCATGGGGCGAGACCCACACTGCCCGCCCTGGCTAAGCAAGGCGCTCATCGGATGCCTCTCGGCAAGAGGGTTTGTCGACAGCAGCCTGCTCGACGACACAGACTGGAGTTCCATTACCGTTGAGCGCGAATGTGCGATCCGTGACGAAGAAACAGACTCCCACAAACGGCTCGACATCGTGATTGCGACCAACACTTTCGTGCTCGGCATCGAGAACAAGGTGCTGAGCGGCGCAAGCAATAACCCGTTTGATATCTACGACCGACTTATCGCACAACGCCGGGAAGAGCGCCTAGCGCTGCGATGTGTTCTACGCCCGACGACGTATTCGCAAGACGTTCCGTCTAGTTGGCCGGTGATCAGCTACGCCGAGCTGACCGATTCGGCACTAGCTCGCTTCGGTAAGGAGCTGAACAAATACCCATTCTCAAAATGGCAAGTGTTCTACCAGGAATTTCTGCAGCACCTCGAGACGCTAGCCCACCCTGAAAGCGCGCACACGATGAATCCAGAGACCGTGAAATTTGCTACCGAGAATTTTCATCTGCTTCGCAAAGCAGGCGAAGTGCTTGCCCAGCTTGAAAGCGATTTGCAGCAGGAAGGAAAAGAGGCAGTCAGCGCCGCACTGGCCTGCCGCGGGCAGGAAAGCGCCCTACGCACTGCCGTGCATCAATGGGGTGATGGTACGCGGGCCATGCGCTACTACCCTGCGCACTGGGGAGGGGACTCACAGGTAGTGTTGGCCTACTTTGAGGATATTGAGCGCGCACCAGAGGGGGGGCTTTGTTTCTATGTGAATGCCTATCTTGACCGGAGCTACGTCAAACATCCACTCGAAGAACTGCAAGCCGCATTCCGCCACAAAATGGAGCACGCGCCCGCGCACTTGTTTGTCAGCGCCGGAGAAGATTTCACTTGGTATGAAAGCAAGAACAGACTCCTTACCTTCAGTGTATGGCCAGCCATCAGCACACAGTCCGGCGCAATGGCCGCACTGGCAAGTCTTGCGACATGGGTCGAGCTGAACGCCTTTCAGAGCGCGGCCTGATGTTGACTGGTTCACGACTGATGTCGGTCCCGACCCAATGGCTGCGGCCCGGATACCAAAGCCAGTGGAGATCAGAACATGATTGGCATTGACACAAATACCGGACTAGCCTACGAAGGCACGCCCTCCAAATACGGGCGCGGCCTCTGGCCGACGCCCGTCATCACACAAGCCAAGCTGATTGAGCGCGAAGAGGACTGGATTGATCTGTCGAATGCCAAGCGCATCGAAGAAATTCGCCTGGTTTTCCGGGAAGATAGCTTTGACCCGGTGACGCGAGTTCGTCGTGGTCGTCTGTATGGCCGACCCGAGCAGGGCGTATGGACCGACACCTGGCATAACGCACCTCATCCTGCAGACCCGAACCTCTACGGTACTCAGGCTGGTCGAGTGGTTCAGAACCTGGACACATTTCATCCTCTATGGAATTTTGGTGCCCGGGTGCGCAGCAATCCGCGGATGCTTTTAGTGCTGGGCGACAAAGACAATCCAACGATCTGGCGAATTCATAGCGTCGAGCGGATTTCATCTGGAGAGGATCTGGTGACCTTGCGGGCGCGCTCCAGCTTTGGTGCCTTGCCAGAGATTCTCGAAGACCAGATTCCCGAGTTAGCCCGCATAGCGGTACTGCAGGAGGTCGATCACGTTGCCGACGGTGCGTTCCGCTCTGGGCCGGTTGCCCTGATTGACCTCTGCCGCAATGCTGCTGTGGTTGTCATTGGGCATTGGTTGGTTGCAAACGGGCATGGAGAGAAGCGTACCGAACAGGATCTCGGGCTTCTGATCAAAGCACTGCCAGAGGATCGCAGGATGTTGAGAGATGCAGCGGATGTCATCAACCTGCTTCATCCACGCGGCAAATCGAACGAGCGTGAGAAGCTGGGATTGCGTAAGCCAACCGATGAAGACGCCGAAATAGCCCTTAACTGCCTTGGCATGATCCTGCGAGAAATCGGATGGGCGCGCTAATTCGCAACCAAAGACCACTCACTAGCTGCTCGCAGTTGTTACCGAGCCCCGTTACGTCATCAAAAAAAGAACGCCCAACAAGGGGCGTTCATAGTCGCAACCTCCTGTGCGGAGTTCTATCCACCTTGCTTGAACGACAGCGCGACCATGGCAGAGAGAGCTGATTCAAGCAAGGTTGCCTAGTACATCATGCGCTGTGTTCTTTAGTGGCCCTGCGGCGCTTGAAGTGAGTAGTAGTCAGCTCAGAGGCGTGCTTGTAGTTAGGGTCGAATCTTCGCTCTCAGATTGAGCATAGCCTGCTGAAGCTGGACCATTTGCGCTCCATCTAGGCCTGTCATTACAACGCTCGGCTCACCGTGATCATCCAGGCGCGATTCGTAGGTGAGGCGTGCTCCTCCGCGTTCGCCAATCTTGATGTCTCCTTCGCAGCGATAAGTCTTGATCCCTTCGTCGAAAGACTCCGCACGAGCAGACTTGATTGTGACATTGCTATCAACCTCTTCTTGGGTCAGTTGAGCAACGTTGAATCTGCTGAACAGGATGTTGCGAATGCCTTGCTCGGCTTGGGAACTGGAGCATTTTGGTACCGACGAGCCGCAGGCAGTGAGCCCTGTCACAAGCGTACTGATCAGCACTGTCTTCAAGATTCTTGGTTTCATTTGATTTCCTTGGGTCAGTGAAAAGTGAAGAGCGGGCAATAGCCCCGCTACAAATGGGTCGTAAATACCGTGGTCGTGAAAGCATCATGGCGCGACGATTCGCGTCATGTCAAGGATCTCCGTCAAGCAGGACAAAGATTCGTGCCTTGTGCGGCTGGGTGCCGCTATACGCGCACGGCGTATGGCATTGGAGTTATCGCAAGAAGCGCTGGCGGACCATGCAGAGATAGACCGCTCGCATATGGGCAAGATCGAACGCGGGGAAAGGAACGTCACGATCCTGAACATAGTAAGGATTTCGGCTGCGCTCGATTGCAAGCCATCTGACGTGCTTGGTGATGCAGGGTTGTAAGTCCTTCCGCGCTTAAGCAGCGTGCGATGACTCCGGATAGAACTCCTCTACAAGCGTTGGCACTTCGTCTTCGCTTTCCTCGAAGCTTCCATTTGCCAATGCCCGCCTTGCTGCCTCTTCCAGCAATGCGGTCTCAATACCGGCCTCGCGTTGCTGAGCAGCCTCCTCTCTCGCACGGCCGATTGCCTGAATGAGCGAGTCGCCCTCCCTTAGCGTGAGGTCCGCGTAATAGACCGGCGTGCCGCGTGACAGCGTCGTAGTCTTCCCCCGCAACCGCAACATCAATGGCAAGTGTCTTGCGTTACCGCCACTGATGGCGTTGAGATATCCCAATCGAGCTGCCAGTGTTCGCACCGAGTTGTAGCCGGTGGTGCGAAAGATGAAGCTGCCGAGATCATCATCCTGTCCCTCGACCTGCACGTTGAGCCTGCCGAAAAGCTTGCAGCCGCCGGACTGCCCGAACTCGCAGCCAATGGGTGAGGGGCAAGGCAGATCCTGAACGCCCTGGCCTGTGCTGCGTTTGGCAGTGTCGCCGTCACCAACACACACCGGTCTGCCCGTAGAGCGATCAAACAGGCTGTACTGCGCCCGTAGATTGAGCTCAGGCGAGTTGAACAGCAGCCTGACCGGAATGGCGCGCAGCTTGCCATTGGCCGTGCCTTCGGCAAGCTTGGTTTGCAGTGGATGATTGAGCCATCCCTCCCGGTTCTGAACCTGCGTAGTGATAGTGAAGTAATCATCCTTCTCTGGGAGGCGTTTGCCGTTGCGTTCAACAATATGCCCAATGGAAATCCGTCCGATTACGGGCGGTGTGATAGCAAGTCCTTTGATCATGATTTGATCCTTTCATGTAATGGGGGAAGCGATTAAATTTTTCCCGCAGCAGGCTTCTCGACTTGCATGAGAAAGCGGCGAGAGCTTGGTGTGGTGATGGCGTACTGCGCGGTCAGCGCGGGGTGCTCATCGAGCAGGCGCTTGAGATCGATGCCCTGGCTGTCCTTGGGCTTCTTCCAGCTGACCTTGCCACCGACGAAGAGCGCAGTAGTCGCGTTGCCCATGGCAGCCTGAATCGTCTGCTTGTGCGTGTCCTCCAGAAACTCCAGCTGCTCGCGCCGACGCTTCATGTCCAGCAGATCGCAGAACAGACGGTTCAACTGGTCGGAATCCTGGCAATCGATGGTTTCGCCCGAGTCCTGCGGGTACATCCAGTTCAAGGCCCGTGCGCTGGATTCCGAACCATCCACTTCGGGTGGCACATCGTCCTGCACGCATTGCCAGAACTCAGTTTCCAAATCGACTAGCGCGAAGATCCTTTCTTCGTCGCGCTCGATGCGATAGATCCGGAAATCCTGACCACCGATGAGCACTGCGACGTCTGCCCAAGCTTTTCCGGTGACAGCGAGTTGATGCAGCACCTGGCATTGATAAGCCTCAGGCACTGTCTCTTCCCACTGCGGCGCCGAGTGATAGCTAGCCGTCTTGATTTCAAGAATGCCGTCATACCCCACAGCGCGATCCAGATTAGCGAGCATGAAGGACTGCGTGGGATGCTGAAGCACTGCATTGACGCGTCGCACCTTGTTGCCGGTGCGTTGTTGATAGACCGTCGCCAAGAGAGGCTCCAGGATAGAGCCCCAGAAGACAGCCTCCTTCTCGCTCAGGTCTTCCGGTGGCTTGCGACTGGTTTTCTCCAGCCAGAGCTCAAGTGGGCTCTTGTAGGGCGACAGACCGACGGCTGCGGCAGCATCGGACGAACCGATGCCACCGCTACGTACCGCCAACCACTTCTCGCGGCTCATGTCCTTGGTGGAAGCGAGCCGTACTGCATTACCGTGTTTCATGATGTGACCTCCAGAAATGCAAACACCCAGCGCGGCGGATGCCGGGCTGGGTGTTTTAAGGGTGAATAAAGTGAGGGGTTACATTTGCGTGGATGTTAGATTTTTCAGTGCCGCCACCTTCATCTTCGCCTGGAGAGCTGTCGGAAAAATCAGTAGCTCGATGTCGTAAAGTTTCCTAACTCTGACTGGCCAACAGAGCGGCTCACTGCGTTGCATAGCTCCACTGACCGATGGCTGAACATCACCCAAAAAGTATTTCCCGGCTTACGCGGCTAGCCAAACCAATTGCCTTGGGCTCCGGGTTCGAAACCATGAAGAACAGGGCAAATAGTGGAGGTCCTTTCTGACCGCGTAGGAGCAATGGCGCGCTGACATAGGGGAAGGCTTCGTTGAGCCGCTTTCGTGTGAACTGCAGGATGGGGTCATATCCTTTATCACGCGTTACTGTCGGATCGTCGCTGAATAAATCGCTTTGCACATTTACGTACAGCGCCGTTCTCCACGCATCTGTTCCCAGAAACCGACTCAGCGCGGCAGCCTTGCCGCTGTCGACAGCGCTTTGGTCGACGGCAGCCTGGCGGAAGAGCCCACTCAAGCTCACCAGGAAAAACACGTCGAGCGCCTTTGTGGCAGCAATCTCTTCGAGCATGGGCCATGAGCACTGAAGCCCATAGGGGTCAAGGAACAACACTCCGCGGGTGGAACGCCAGTCGTATTGTTGCAAGAGCTTCGGCAAGACGTCAGCCGCAACATTCATGTTTAGGGTTGCGCGACTACCGTTCGGATGTGATCTGAGAAGTTGTTCGAGCTCGGCGACATGTGACTTTTTCTTTTCGATGAAATGGTATGCCGAGAATGCTGGCGTGCAATCCAGCGCAATCTTGGCCGAGCCATCAATCACGCGATCGCCACCCGCCCGTTTGATGTGGCAACGTCCCGTCCCCGCGAATGAATCGAAATAGACCAATCGGAATGGCTGGGCTTTGAGTGCTTGTGTGTAGAAGCCCAAGTACCTCTGCAGACGATCAAGTTTTTCCTCAGTCCAAGCGCCGCCAAACCGATTACGCGTCGAAGTAGTGCCTTCGATCATGCTCATGTGACCTCTCCCATGTTGTCATCATCGTGCCACATCAAAGAGTGTGTCGGTGAGTCAAAACGCATATTGCAATATTAGTAAACGAACGTATACTTATAAAATGGGCAGACCCAATAACGACATCAAGTACCTGGCTGTGCTGCGCGCGTTTCTCCTTCGAGAGAAGGCCTTGCCCTCGTATGCAAGATTGGGCGAACTATTGGGCTTTAAGGGTAAGGCCGGGGCTTTCAGGGCCATCAAACGCCTCATGGCCGCGGGCTATCTGGAACAATCCCCCGGCGGGCGTGTAGTGCCCACAGATCGGTTCTTTGAGTTGCCGAATCTCGATGACACGCTTCATGCTGGCTTTTCCGAAAGCGTTGCATGGTCAGGTGGTATTGAGTCGCATGCGCTCGATCGATTGCTGGTCGACCACCCGGCGAGAACGGTGCTTGTTCCTATTCGTGGGGACTCGATGATCGAAGCCGGAGTGTTCAATGGAGATACGGCAGTGGTGGAGCGAACCCAGAGTGCCGTGTCAGGAGATTTTGTTGCAGCGTTGGTTGACGGACAGTGCACCGTCAAAGAACTGAGATATGAGCGGAGCAAGCCAGTCCTGGTGCCGCATAACAAAGCGTATGAAGTTATTCGTCCTCGGCACGAGCTCCTGATCCTGGGCGTCGTCAGGGGTATCGTCCGTCGTTATGGGCAGAGAAGAACATCAGCAAGAAAGCATGGAGAAACCACATGACCACCACGAGTCGCATCGAATGGACCGAACAGACGTGGAACCCCACGGTGGGCTGCACAAAAATCTCCCCGGGTTGCAAGCACTGCTATGCCGAAGCCATGGCTCGGCGTCTCAAAGCAATGGGAGCCTCGGGTTACGAAAATGGCTTCGCATTGACGGTTCTGCCTGATCGCTTGAACGATCCGATCAAGCGAAAAAAGCCCACGGTCTATTTTGTGAACTCGATGTCGGATCTCTTCCACGAAAGAGTGCCAGATGAATACATCGAACGCGTATTCGCAGTCATTGCTCAGACGCCGCAGCACACCTATCAGATACTTACGAAACGGGCGGCGCGAATGGCTAGGTTCTTCAGGACTCGCCAAGTGCCACGAAACGCCTGGATGGGTGTCTCAGTCGAAGATAAGAAATACGGCGTCCCTCGTATCGATCATCTCCGTAAGGTGCCGGCATCGATTCGTTTTCTATCAGTAGAACCTTTGCTTGAGGACGTGGGCGCTCTCGATCTAACAGACATTCATTGGGTCATCGTTGGTGGCGAATCGGGTCCTAAGGCAAGGCCGATGCAGAAGGCATGGGCTCTAGCCGTTCAGCAGCAATGCGAAACGCAGAATGTTGCATTTTTCTTCAAACAATGGGGCGGCTGGGGCGCAGATGGAAAGAAGCGAGCAAAGGCGGCGAATGGTCGTGTGCTGGATGGGCGTACTTGGGATGAAATGCCTGAAGGTGTCTCAGTCCAGCTTTGAAATTCAAAATCCGAGTTGCATTACTCTTCATGCATAAGGCACATTCTGGGGTATTCAAGCCACACGCGGCAACCGCCGGCCGCGACGCCAGATGACTGTATCGCACTACAAATGGATCTGGGGAGGGCCGCTGCCCAAGCTCTTGCGCCACAGCGAAGTAAAGCATGCCTTGCTGCGCAATTATCTGGTCGACTACTTCATTACTCTTGTCTCTACCCCAGCACAGGAAAAAATCCAACTGACAGTGATTGACGGCTTCTGCGGTGGAGGCCGGTACATCAACGGCGCTGGCCAAGAGGTTCCAGGATCACCGATTGTCATCCTGCAGGCCGTGAGTGAAGCGAAAGCACGGGTAATGCATGAGCAACAGCGACGCAAGGACATCCATTTTGACGTCAAGTTAATCTGCATTGACAAAAACCGTTCGGCTGTCGAGCACCTAAAGCACGTACTGGAACACGAGGGCTATGGCGCGCAAATTCGGTCTGGCGCTATCGAGATGTTGACTGGCGACTTCAAGGAGAAAGCGGACGCCACCATTGCAGAAGTTCGACGTCGCTCCCCACGGTCAGGCCGGGCCATATTTGTGCTTGATCAATATGGATACAACCAGGTTCCGTTGCCAACTCTGAACAAGATCTTCGCGACACTGAAACAGCCTGAGGTGATTCTCACATTCAATATCGATTCGCTAATCAACTACCTCAACGAAGACAATCTGCGTACCTTCGAGCGTAGGACTGGTATGGATGGAGCTGTCTCTGCCGATGATTTGGACAAGCATCATCGCGGACCTGGATGGCGGGTCAGGGTGCAGGCTGGGCTTTACAAGCGGCTGACCACTGGTTCAGGTGCGGCTTTCTTCACTCCCTTCTTCATACGACCCGATAGGGGACACGGCGACTTTTGGCTGCTACATCTATCTCAGCACTGGAAGGCTAGGGACGTGATGGCCAGTGCTCATTGGAAGCACCACAACCATTTTGTGCATTACGGATCCGCCGGATTTGACATGTTCAGCACCGGATATGCCGCAAAGATTGATGACGAAGAACGCCCGCAGGCAGCATTCGAATTCGACGATGCAGCTTCCAAGTTGAGTGACAACAGCATGCTCGAAGAAATTCCCCGGCTACTAGCAGAGCGTCGCGATGGGATAAGTTTCCGCGACTTCTTCGTTGAACGGGTCAATACGACGGCGGCAACGAAATCTATGGTCGAAAAAGTTGTGTTGAGTTTGGTGCGTGAGCGTGAGATTGAAGTCTTGGGTGATAACGGCAGCATTCGGCATGTTAAGACTGCACTGCAGGACGACCATGTGCTGCGCTTGGCAGATCAGCGTCCATTTTTCTTCTTGGGAAGTTAGCCGTCGCTGACGGCAGTTGATTGCGGGCGAGGAGAATGCGATAGCCAGAATTTGGCTAATTGAAATCAATATGCTAACCCAGCAATAAAGTGGAACTCACAAGGCCTACGAGCCCTCTTCATGATTTCGCCGTGACCACGGCTCTTGTCATCAAAGGTGTGTATGAACATGAAAGAGTGGAGGGTGACTAACCTCGGGGCATACATGAACTGCATACAGGCAAATTTTGCCTATGGATATCTGTATAGAGGGGTGTCGAACATCGTCGATCACGACCTCGTACCAAGTGTCGGAAGGTATCTTTCTGACTTCCAGCAGGCAGGGAAGACAAAGGAGGACTTGTTATTCGAGGAGAGCCAAGCATTTCGGATCTTTTACAAAGAAGCCGAAGGTAACATTAGTCAAAAGCCCACCAGCTATTGGGAGTGGCTCGCCGTTGCGCAGCATCATGGGCTGCCGACGCGATTGCTTGATTGGAGCTATAGCGCTGCCGTTGCGCTTTTCTTTGCCGTTGATGGTAAGGAGCCGAATGACGCCGCAGTGTACGTGCTTGATCGTTCGATCAAATTCCTGAGTGTTAACCAGGAGAGCGAAATCGACCCTCTCAGTTTGGAAGAGCTAGTGGCTTATCTCCCGCGACACGTAACGCCTAGGATACGGGCTCAAAGTGGTCTATTTACTAGTCACCCAGACCCAACTGAGCCATTGAGAGATCAAGTCGTGGCCCGGCTAGTCATTCCAAGGAATTTTTGTTTTAGTATTCATCACGGTCTAAACATGATGGGTATCAATAAAAAAGCATTGTTTCCCGATGTGGACGGCCTGTCGGCATGGATCAAGTGGATGAAATACGAAAGTACAATAGAGTACGCGGATAGCATTCGTCACGAAAATTCGGAGGACGCGTAAATTACCAAGATTTACGCGTTGGGCCAGCCATTGGCCGCTGCTCTTCTAAAGAGATGCGTTCGCAAAGCATGTGGAGAAAGGCCCATTTTGCCAACTGAGAAGCCAACTAACGTGAGGTACGCGTCGGCCTCCTTCCGGTTACGCCATCATCTTCAGCGCCTCATCCAGCGCATTCCTCTTGATAACCGCTCCCTGCCCGAACCAGGCCGAATCCAGCCGGTAGTCTTGGCTGCGAGCACGGCGCTGGTGATCGACGTATTCAGTCACCGAGTTTAGAAGTCCCCAAGCAGTTCCCTTGGCCGAGCTCAGCTCCGCACCTTTGCCCTGGCCGTCATAGAGCGACTGCACCGCCTTGATGGCGCGTTCGTTGGTCAGGCCCGTGGCTGTCGATTCCGGATCAGTGAAGACACGCAGGAAGAAGTTCATCGCCTCGTGTGACTTCACCTTCCGCTCTGACAAGGTACGCATCCGGTATATGAACGCTTCCCACGACGAGATCGAGACACCAAGCTGTTGCTTCACTGCTTGTGCGTCAAAGCTCGTGCTGTGCGGCACCTTCACGGCTTGACCACCATTTGCCAGCGCAACCGCCAGAGTGTTATTGCAGACCACCCGGATGCTGGTGAACTGCGCTGTAGTGGCGAGCGTGCCATCGCAGGCAGTAGCGAGCAGCAGGTAACCATTCATCTTGTCATTGCCCTTGAGTGCAGCCGATTGGCCGGTACGCGCGAGTGCCCAGACCTTGCGGCCTTCCTTGAGTACGCCTGCCGTTTCCAGCTCGAATCCGGAGAGTTCCGTTAGATCGCGATAGAACTCCAGCACTTCACGAGGTTGCACGACCCGATAGCGATTGGACACCACCGACAGTGGCGCCTTGGTATCCGAGCGATAGAGCACCTTCTGATCGCTGAAGGTCATGATGGAACCGAGTGCACCGACCGATTCAGTCATATAGCGCACGGGGGTTTCAAGAATCTGGAAAGCCATGCCAGCCTGTTCTGCCCAGACTTCCAGCGGTTGTTTCGGGGCGAGTGCGTTGCCCAGACCATGCCAGGGTGTTTCCCCGACATAGGCCATGTGTTGAACAAGAGATGCCATGAGTGGATTCCTTTCAGAGGATGCTCCGGACGTGACATGGCCTCAGCCGATGGCTGATGCAAGTTGCGAGCGGAGGAAGATGAAGCGATGCGCTCAGTAAGCGCGTTGAGATGAAGAGCGAAGAGTGACGGTGCTCGACTGCCGGTTTATGCAGAGTGATCGAGCAGGTCAGTGCTGGCGTGGTTGGGGTTTGCTGAACACGCAGCCGCAGTCCTGACACTCACTGTTGCCGAGTACCTTTTCGTCGACCACTTCGCCCAACTTGGCTCCGGCTACACAACCTGTGGCAGCACCGACCAGGGCACCGATCAGGGCGCCAGCCACGCTGCCAAGCGCGATGCCGACAGGGCCCCCTACTGCACCGGCCGCGGCGCCGACTTCGGCACCCGATACAGCACCAGCAGCGCCGGTCGCCGCGCCACCAGCTGCGCCGATGACGCCGCCAGTACGTTTGCCCATTTCGCGAGCCGAGATACGGATTGATTCACAACGAGGACATTGAACAGACATGAAATTCTCCTGAGAACAAAAGCATAAAGAGAAGCCCATTCCCTGAATATCGCCGAGCTGCGAGTAAGGGAGGTGAGCCTTGAGTTGGCGGAAGCAAGACCACCAGCGGTGATTTCTTGCCCTACTCAGGAGAGTAATAAGTGTCTGAAGGATTTTGGATTCATGCGCTCCATTTCCCGTTCGATGGTGCATCGGTGCGTTGTATCACCGGTTGGCTGCTAGAGCATGAGGGAGCGCACCACCCCCGCCCGGGCGTCAGTCGATAGTGCGTTAGCCGGACCAGTGCAGGCGAACGCCATGAGCATGGCAGCACGGCATCAACTCGATGGTTGATACCTAGCTCGTCAGCATAGATGCCGGAGAATAGCTTGCTGCTGAGATTGCCGTGGTTTTCACGCATTTTCCCTCTATTAGATTGCCTGAAAAATAGTCGGCGATTGGGATAGGCTATATGAATACGCGGGCGGTGACCGAACGGCACATCTTGGCCCCACCCTAGACAGTCTGCAATTGTGCAAGAAGGGGAGTGCAGATGTATGAATGACTACTACCCAAACTTTGGAGCGTTGATATTTCATTCGATTCACAGCACGATCTGCCAATGAAATCCATTTTTCCACCACTCCGTTAAACGGCTTCAGAATTCCTCATGAACATGTCACCTGATGCGCTCGCAAATCTCTCGGCAGTCGCAAGTGTAGCTACAGCTATTGGCGCGCTCGCGGCGGCATGGCAACTATTCCTGGTTCATAGGCAGAGCGTCACTAACTTTGAAGATGCCTTCGCAAAGGAATACCGTGAACTCGCGGCGAAGCTACCGACAAAGGCATTGCTCGGCGAGCCACTGACCGACGTCGAGCACGACGAACACTTCGACGAGATGTATCACTACTTTGATCTTTGTAACGAGCAGGCCTTTCTCAAAAGCGCCGGGCGCATCTCCGAGAAGACTTGGACGTTCTGGCTGGATGGAATGTCAAAGAACATGCGTCGCCCAGCATTTTCAAAAGCTTGGGAAGAGATCGCTTCACGCTCAAGCGGGGATTTCTCAGAACTAAGAGCGCTGTATCCGCCTAAAAAAATCGAATCTCAGGCGAATGCAGACGCCTAGCTCTTCCATCGAACGGGCTCGCTCCGGAAAGCCGGGTTGAGCCTCTCGTGTTATAGGTCATGCATCACACAGAAAGGCGTTGCTCCATGCTTAGTCCAGATCTCGACCGTGTCGCTGAAACTCACTTTTTTCTCCGACCTGTGCTTAGCTCGGCACTCAAGAGCCAAACTCTCACTACCGAAGGTCAACAGCATTTTCCTGGCTGCAACAACTACAACGAAGTCTGGGCCACGCAGCTTTCTGACAAGTACTTTGACATGGGCACCCTAATCCGCGCAGCTGCGTCTGTGGAGACAGGATTGCGGGACTACTACGTTCAGAAGGTGGGCCACGCAAATCTCACTCAGTTACGTGCAGACCCAAAGTACAAACAGAACATTTTTCAGCGAGTTATGCCGTGGAGTGGAAAAGACGGGGCTATTGCACTGTTTAATTCAATTGGCGTTGACCTGGCCAAGATGCAGGATTTCGCTTCTGTTCAGGAACTCGTACTTCAGCGACATCTCTACGCACACAATCTCGGAGTCATTGATGCCAAGTACATGGCCGATTTGAAGAGTTTGACCGGTCAGGACATCAGCCAACATCCGAGTGTTCTCAACGTGTTTCCGGCACAAGATGTCGTGTGGTTCGAGCCACTCTCCCGTCTCGATGCATTCATCAATGCCGCTCGCAGTTTTTTGCGTAACCTACAGTGACGCCTAGTTGGGTCGTTAGTAGGAACGTCAATGCTTCGCATGCCGCCCGTTACCTCAAGCGTTTCGCGTATTACCCCTCCCGCGCGGGCCATCCCATCAGTCCACAATAGGCACATCAATGACACTCATTGACGACGGCGATCTGATCAAAGGGCTCGGGTTCGTGGCTCTATATGCTGCTTATCTAGAAGAAGCCATCGACGAATGTGTCGGAGCGCTGTTCATGGGAGATCAGGTTCAGTACGACAAAATCATGAGAAAGCCGAGCAGTCAAAAAATAGAGTGGATCCAAGATCGCTTGAAAAGCTTAATGCCACTGACAAAAGAACTTGGTCATTTTCCTGGACACTTGGACGTAGTCGTAAAGCTGCTTGAAGAGCGCAACCTTGTCATACATGGTCGTGTTTACGCTGTCCCTGGCGAAGGTGATGTTCGATATGCTGGTCGCAAAGGCATTCCCACAGAAGTAGCAAAGTCCTCCGAGCTTTACGAGCTTGCAAACGATCTCTTCAGAGCCTGTGACCCCTTAATGGCGGCTTCAATGTTCGCGTTTCAACGGCTCTTTCATGCAAAGCGGGAGATCGACAATTCAAGCACTTGACTCTTCAGTCAATAGGCATGGCTTTGCAAGCCGTGTATTCAATTGTCGTAAGTCCGCGCATGGACTGCAGATCTCGGCCGTTGGCGGATTACATGGCTTATCCAGGAGCTTGTCGTTACGGCGACTGCGATAGCAGCAGGACGGTATCTTGCCTCTAGACTAGCGGTGTTACCCCAAAGCGACTGACTTATGAGTTCGAGCTGCTTCGGTTACGAGCAGCTTCACGGCAATCGCAATCGGTAGGGGTACATGACGGATAATGCCGATAAAACTCATTGTATTAGGATAAGACATGCCTCGGATCTTCGACAATATTGAGAAGCTTTTATTGCCCGCGCTTCAGGAAACTCTCGAGGTTGCCGAGCGCGCTGATTTTTGCGTGGGGTATTTCAACCTTCGCGGATGGCGTCATCTTTCCGGTTACGTTGATCAATGGACTGGTGGCGAGGGAAGTTGTTGCCGGCTCTTGGTAGGTATGCATGTTTCTCCCAGTGACGAGTTGCGCCAAGCGTTGCGTGTTCGAGAGGACGAGGATCTGCTGGACAACCAGACAGCGCTCCGGGAAAAACGTCGTATAGCAGAGGACTTCCGCCAGCAGCTTACCTTTGGCGTGCCGACCAATGATGATGAGGCAGCCTTGAGGCAGCTCTCGGCGCAGATTCGATCCAAGAAGTTGGCGGTCAAGGTTTATCTACGACACCCACTTCATGCGAAGCTGTATCTCCTGCACCGACAGGACGCCAATAACCCTGTGACGGGCTTTCTTGGCAGCTCGAACCTTACGCTGGCAGGTCTTGCCAAGCAGGGCGAGCTGAACGTTGATGTGCTGGAGCACGATTCATGCAACAAGCTGGTTGAGTGGTTTGAGGATCGTTGGCGCGACCGTTGGTGTATCGACATCTCCAAGGAGCTAGCTGACATCATTGATGAGAGCTGGGCGGGAGAGCGTTTAGTGCCTCCCTATCACGTCTATCTAAAGATGGCGTTTCATCTGGCACAGGAGGCACGTGCCGGACTTTCAGAGTTTCGCATTCCTTCTGTTTTCGGCGACACACTTTTCGATTTTCAGATTGCAGCCGTAAAGATTGCCGCGCATCACCTGAACAAGCGGGGGGGCGTGCTGATCGGGGATGTAGTCGGTTTGGGTAAATCGATGATGGCCACCGCTTTGGCCAAAGTGTTCGAGGATGACTACCACACTGAAACGTTGATTATCTGCCCCAAGAACCTTGTTTCGATGTGGGAGGACTATGCCCACCGATATCGTCTGCATGCCAAAGTGATGCCGCTATCCAAAGTGCTTACCGAACTTCCGGAGAATACGCGGCGTTATCGGTTGGTCCTTATCGACGAGTCGCACAATTTGCGCAACAAAGAAGGTAAGCGCTGGAAGGTCATCCGTGAATACATCGAGCGTAATGACAGCCTGACCGTTCTGCTTTCTGCTACGCCTTACAACAAGACCTATCTAGACCTTTCCGCGCAATTGGCCTTGTTCTTGAATCAAGATGCCGACATCGGTATCCGCCCCGAGAAATTGCTGGCTGAACTGGGTGGAGAGCACGAATTCATTCGTCGCCACCAGTGTGGTGTGCGCTCACTGGCCGCATTCGAAAAAAGCGATATTCCGGATGACTGGCGTGATCTCATGCGCCTGTACATGGTGCGTCGTACGCGAGGCTTCATCATGCAGCACTACGCTCGCGAGGATGAACGTGGCAAGTACCTTTTGTTTTCGGATGGCCGCAAATCCTACTTTCCGAAGCGCGTGCCAAAGAACCTCCGCTTCAAGATAGATGGTGCGAATCCGTCTGACCCCTACGCTCGCTTCTACAGTGATCCGGTTGTCAACGGGATCAATGACCTCATCCTGCCACGCTACGGTTTAGGCAACTACATCGCGGCCAAACCGAAGGCGCCGCCAACACCACATCAGGCCAAGGTCATAGAGGGCCTTTCGCGAGCGGGTACGCGACTGATGGGATTCTGTCGTACCAACCTCTTCAAACGCCTCGAAAGCGCAGGTCCGGCATTCATCCTCTCCATTGAGCGGCACATCCTGCGTAACTTCATCGTCTTGCACGCTATCGAGAAAGGCCTTGATATCCCTTTGGGGACTCAGGGGGCAGAACTGCTCGATACGCGTCATTACGACGAAGATCCCGATGGTCTATTGGCTGATGACAATGGCGATGAGGACGTTGCCGACCCTACATCGCTCAACGGTCTGCGCACGGAGGCTGACTATCGCGCTCGTGCAGCCAAAGCTTACGAGGCTTACAGCGGTGCCTTGAAGAGCAGGTTCAAGTGGTTGCCGGGTGCGCTGTTCATCAAGGCTCTGGGCAAAGACTTATTGGCGGATTCGAATTCTTTGCTTCAGCTCCTGCAACACTGCGGCGAGTGGGATGCCAATGCGGACTCCAAGTTGGCGGCTCTCCTCGAACTGATTAATCAGCAGCATCCTAAAGAAAAGCTGCTCGTATTTACTCAATTTGCTGATACTGCTCGTTACCTCAATGCCCAGTTGGCCGCACGTGGAGTCAAGCAGGCGGATGAAGCCACCGGCCAGAGTATCGACCCAACTTCATTGGCTTGGCGCTTTTCGCCTGGGTCGAATGCTAAGCGGGATCACATCAAGAAAGCGGACGAGCTTCGAGTGCTCATTGCTACCGATGTGCTCTCGGAGGGGCAGAATCTCCAAGATGCGCATGTCATTGTCAATTACGACCTGCCTTGGGCGATAATTCGACTGATTCAGCGCGCGGGTCGTGTGGATCGTATTGGTCAGCAGTCTGACACGATCCTTTGCTACTCTTTTGTCCCAGCGGATGGTGTTGAGCGGCTTATTAACCTGCGAGCCCGAGTTAAGCAGCGCCTAATCGAAAATGCTGAGGTCGTGGGATCGGACGAAAGCTTCTTCGATGACGATACGGACGAGGAACTGATACGCGATCTCTATACCGAGAAAAACGGCATTCTCGACGACGATGGTGACAGCGAGGTCGATCTTGCTTCCTACGCCTATCAGATTTGGAAGAACGCGACGGACGCGGATCCGTCGCTTTCTTCAACAATTGAGGCCATGCCCAATGTGGTTTACGCCACGAAGGAACACGAACACAACCCTGCATCGCCCAGAGGTGTGCTGGTTTATATGCGGACAGCTCAGGGTAACGACGCTCTTGCATGGATGGACGAGGCGGGCAAGCCCGTCACTCAATCTCAACTTACCATTCTGAAAGCAGCCGCTTGCGCTGCCGACACCCTAGCACTGCCACGCACTGAGTATCACCACACGGTTACGCAACAGGGTCTTGCTCACATCGTCGAAGAAGAGAAATCTTTTGGCGGAGCGTTGGGACGTCCTTCTGGCGCGCGTTTCAAGGCTTTCGAACGTCTTAAGCGTTTTCGCGAGAGTATCGGTGACAAACGCGATCTGTTCATCACGGATGAGCATGTGCGCCGTATCGACAGGGTGATGGAGGAAATCTATCGCTATCCGCTTTATCAATCTGCTACCGATAGCATGAATCGCCAGCTCAAAGCAGGAATTGGTGACCACCAGTTGCTCGATCTCGTGTTCTCACTGCGCGAAGACGGACGTTTATGTGTGATTGACGATCAAGACCAGCAGAAAGAGCCCAAACTCATTTGCTCAATGGGTCTGGCTTGAGCCAGCCCGGAAAAAAATAATATGACAATTGACTCCGCGCGTTTTCAGAAGCTGCTTAGCGAAATCAAGCTGGATCAGCTTTTCAATGAGCTCGGTTGGGATCGCCCCCCGCTCAAGCCGCAAACTATATCGGCTGGTGGCGAGGAATTCACGCTGATTAATATCGCCCACAAACGCGGTGTGGCCGTATTTCGCTGCTCTCCAGATAGCTCTGGCAAAGTGCCCGCGCGCCCGCTGCTCCTCAAGATCGAGAAGGAGGCTGCCAAATTAGCCCACGAGCATCTATTGGTTTTTGCCGACGCCAAGGAGTCCATGCTCATCTGGCTGTGGGTCTCACGCTCACCGGGTCAGCCCACCACGACCAGAACTCACACTTGGCACAAAGGGCAAAGCGGAGAGTCACTGCGACAGAAACTCTCGCAAATTGTCTGGTCACTTGAGGAGGAAGAGGCTGTCACGCTTACCGACGTGATCACCGGCCTGCGTAATGCGTTTGATCGCGATAGCGTCTCCAAGAGCTTCTTCGATAAGTTTGGAACCCAGCACGAAGCCTTTGCCGAATTTATCGAAGGCCTCAGTGCTGCCAGCGACAAGGCTTGGTATGCCTCGCTGATGCTCAATCGCCTGATGTTCGTCTACTTTATTCAGAAGAAAGGCTTTCTGGATGGTGACGAAAACTACCTTGCCAACCGCATGACCCAGGTGCAGGCCACGACCGGTAAAGGCAAGTTCCACAGTTTCTATCGTCAGTTCCTGCGTCGTTTGTTCCATGAAGGGTTGGGGCAGACCAAAGCCGAGCGCAACCCAGAACTCACGAAACTGATTGGCGAGGTGCCTTACCTTAATGGTGGCCTCTTTTCGCTGCACGAACTTGAGGAGAACAATCCAGACATCGATGTTCCCGATGAAGCCTTTCAGCATCTGTTTGGGTTTTTCGATGCTTGGGACTGGCATTTGGATGATCGTCCCCTGTCGTCTGGTCGTGAGATCAATCCCGATGTGCTCGGCTACATCTTCGAGAAATACATCAACCAGAAGCAGATGGGGGCGTATTACACCAAGGAGGACATTACCGAGTACATCAGCAAGAACACCGTTATCCCGCACCTGATTGAGCAGGCCCGCAAGCGCTGCATGGTGGCGTTCGACGGTAAGACGTCGGTTTGGAATCTGCTCCAGGCCGACCCTGACAGCTATATCTACTCGGCGATGAAAACCGGTGTCATCGATACAAAAGGCAATTTAGTGGCCGAATCCGCATTGCCCGATTTCGTGCAAGCGGGCATGAAGGATGCCAAGTCCCGGATGTTCGAGCGTCGCTATAACCTAGGCGAAGCCATTTTTCATACCGCCACAGGCGAACGCGGAACGCTGCCCACCGAAACTTGGAGAGAGTACGTCGAACGCCGCATCCGCTATCTATCACTACGTGACAAGTTGGTCAGGGGAGAGGTGAAAGCCGTTGACGATCTGATCACGCTGAATCTCGATATTCGCCAGTTCATGCAGGATGTGATCGACACTGCTTCTTCTCCCGATCTGTTGCGCGCCGTCTGGCAAGCCATCGTGGGCCGCGTGCCGGAAAAGGCCAGCGAGAAGTTCCGCCACGGCATCACCATTCTCGACCCGACCTGCGGTTCAGGTGCTTTTCTTTTCGCCGCACTGGGTGTGCTGGAGCCGCTATACGAAGCCTGCCTTGAGCGCATGGAAGGATTTGTCGAGGACGCGAAAAAGCTCGGCAAAGTTGCTGAGGCGGATTTCGTGAAAGTGCTGGCCGAAGTCGACTTGCACCCCTCACGTCGTTACTACATCTTTAAGAGCATCATCCTGCATAACCTCTTTGGCGTGGACATCATGGCCGAGGCGGTGGAGATATGTAAGCTGCGTCTATTTCTAAAGCTGGTGTCGCAGGTGGATGCCGGGCGCGAACTGGAGCCACTGCCAGACATCGATTTCAACATCCGCGCTGGTAATACCTTGGTCGGCTATGCCACTGAGACTCAATTCGACGCCACCAATACGCTAGCCAGTGACCAGACCCACCGCGACGAAATTAAGGCTAGCATCGGCGATCTGGCGGATATGTTCGACCGTTTCCGCGAGCAGCAGACTGTACATGGTGGCAAGGTTACGTCCGACGATAAGCGCGAGCTGCGCGATAAGCTGTCCGCGCTGAGCCTAAAATTGGATCGCTATCTGGCTCATGACTATGGCATTGATCCCCACAAGCCTAAACCCTTCACTGCGTGGCGCGAAAGCCACCTGCCGTTTCACTGGTTCGCAGAGTTCTATGGCGTCATGCGGGAGGGCGGTTTCGATGTGGTGATTGGGAATCCGCCTTATGTCGAGTACAAGGACGTCAAGAAAAGCTACACCGTCCTCGGGTTTCAAAGCGAAACTTGCGGCGATCTCTATGCTTTCAGCACGGAACGGTCTGTGGCGATCATCAAGCCGCATGGCCGAATGGGTCTGATCGTACCGATCTCCATTTTCGGAACCGACGGCTTTGAGCCGCTCCAACGCCTTGTTCTTGATGCTGTAAATCCAATTTGGGTATCCAATTTCGCAAATCGCCCTTCGCAGTTGTTTGCCGGAGCTCAAAAGAGGCTAACCATACTGATGGGCCGCCGATCAGTTGAACGTACTAGGACAATCTATACGGCTCAATACTATCGATGGAAGCGTGAAGAGTTTGATAGCCTATTTAGATCTCGTATTGCTTACGCCGAACAGAATTCCGCATTCCGAGTGTTCCCAGCTTCGCTCGAAAAACTCGGCCGTGCCGTCGAGACGAAGGCATTTGAGAGCTTGATTGCGTCTAGAACAAGATTAGCCACGGCAGTGTCACGGGCAGGTCAGTCGAAAGTCTATTACACAAGGAAGTTCGGGTATTTTCTCGCCTTCCTAGATTTCGTACCTGAGGTAGTCAATAGCAAAACTGGAGTTTTGACTCTTCCGTCCGAACTCAAAGAGCTCGGATTCGATTCAAGTGAATCTGCTTGTGCAGTAGTCGCAGTGCTCAGTTCGTCAACGTTCTTCTGGTTCTGGAATGTGCTCTCAGATTGTCGGAACCTAAATCGTCGAGATCTTCTCGCTTTTCCGTTCGACCCCGACCGAGCACCAGACAATCTCAGGCTTAGACTAGCCAACCTGGGGAAAAAATATCTGACGAAGCTCCGTTCAACATCTAAATCGATGATCAAGAGCGGGCTCACTATCGAAACGTTCGAATATGCACAGTGCAAACCCATCATCGATGAAATCGATGCGCTGCTTGCGCAGTATTTCGGACTGAATGACGAAGCTTTGGATTTCATCGTTAACTACGACATCAAGTACCGGGTGGGTAGCGTCGACGAAGAAAACTGAACCCTGCACTCATCACCTTGCACCCGCCGGGTCGGCCCTTCCCGGATGCTGGAATCGCTGCGGTAATTGGGCAACCCTCGCGTACGCTAGGGCGTCAACGACTTCGTGAATGCTAGGGCCAACGTCGTGTGGGCATGCCTCGCCCGCGTGATAGTTGTCGACATACATGCGAAATGCACAGCCGATCACGATGTTGAAGTAGAGGAGATTAGATTCGGATCAGAGCAGGATCGCTCATGCAATCTGTCGGATAAGCCCATAGATTCTGTGCTCCTGCCTTAACGTCTGAGGGCCTTCTCTCCACCCTCTCGGCAGCCGATTCGCTTCGCAC
>DATIDV010000030.1:0-104813 GCA_035456105.1 Rhodocyclaceae bacterium
GAAGATCTTGGGGGCGCCGGCCACCAGGTTGCCCGTCTTGAGGTACTCGCCTTCACCCCCGAAGTCGCTTACCAGACCCCCAGCTTCCTGCACGAGAAGGGCGCCCGCGGCCATGTCCCAAGCGGACAAGCCCATCTCGAAAAACCATCCGTCCGTCCGCACGCAACGTAGGCCTGGCGCTAAAAACGCCTCAGTTAGTGCCGGATTTGGCCGGGGCGATTTCCTGGATGATCTTCCAGCTGCTGCCTTCGCGCTTCAGGACGAGCTTCTTGCTGACGTCATCGCTATAGTCGTTGGAGCGGTATTGCTGCTTGAAGGCGACTTCGCAGCTATCGGAGGAGAGTTGGGTGGTCTTGAGATCACTCAGGCTGACCGAGATCGAGGGCTTGTTGACGCGTTCGGAGCGCAAACGCTTCCACGCTTCCTGATCCGCTCGGGTGAGTGGCTGGAAGTTGTTGGAGTAGTAGCCGAGATATTTGTTGAGGTCGCGCGCCGACCAGGCCGCGGCCCAGTCATTGGCGGCGAATTCACATTGCACCGGCACAGGCGCGGAGGGAGGCGGTGCAACCGGCGCTGGCGGTCGGCTCGCCATGGCTGCGGCGGTGTTCAGGACGTCGTAGCGCAGCATGGAGGTGTCGCACGTGAGTGCTCCGTCGTCTGGGGCTTCATCGCCCTGCGCTTCAAGCGGGACCTCATCCGACGATGCAAGGCCCAATGCGGGCAGCAATTTGTGGGCGGTTGCCAAAACGCGGAATTCGGATATTTTGAGGTCGTATCGCGAACGAATGACTGAGCGGCGGGCCTCGAAGAGTTCGTTCTCCGTGTCGAGTACGTCCAGCAGGCTGCGTTGGCCGATGTCGAATTGCTGACGATAGGCGTCGCGCGCTTTTTCGGTGGAGAGTGCGTGTTGTTCCTGATACAGGATCTGGTCGCGCAGCTTGCGTTGATCGTTCCAGGCAATTGAAGTGGTTTGGCGCACGTCGCGGCAAGTTTTGTCGCGCTGGGCAACGGCCGTGTTGTACAGCTCTTCTGCTTGTTTGATGCGAGCCTGATCACTGCCGCCGCGGAAGAGGTTGTAGCTCATGACGACCTGCGCAATGCTGTCGGAATAGTGACCAGGAATTCCGGAGTGATTGCGTTCGAGGGTTTGGGAGCCGCGCGCCTCGAAAGTTGGCGAATTGGCAGCCCGCCGGATTGCTGTTTGCGCACGAGCGGCCTGAAGTTGGGAGACTGAGGCGCGAAACCCTGCGTTGTTTCGGATAGACACAGCCATGACGTCATTTTCTGACGGCAGCTTGCCTGTGATGTTGGGGGTGTCAGTCAGTGCGGGCGGCGTTTCACCTATGACACGCTCGTAGCGGGCGCTAACATCGTGAAGATTGCTGGTTTCGGTAAGCCAGTTGGCTTGTGCCAGCGCCAAGCGGCCGGCCGCTTGCTCCAGGTCGACACGGCGGCCAACGCCGGCTTTTACGCGCTGTTCGATCTGGTCGTAGATTTCTTTGTGAACTGCCCAATTGTCTTGAGCTAATTGCGATAGCTGCCGATAACGTTGTACATCGAGGTAAGCGCGTGCTGCTTCGAAGGAGGTATCGTCCGTCGTGGCGAGCAGCTCGTAGTAGCGCGCTGCGCGGGCATGGCCAAGGCGGCGTACTTCATTGCGGGTCGCGAAGCCATTGAACAATATCTGGCGTAACTGGAGGCTGGCTCCCGGATGGTTGAACGTATTCACGGCGCCGATGTTGTCATCGAGACGCTCGCGTCCGTAGTAGCTTTCGAAGTCCAGAGTCGGCAGATAGCCGCCGCGAGCGGCTTCCTGTTCTCGCGTCGAAGAAAGAAAATCGTGGAGGCGTGCTCGTACGTCGGGACTCTGGGCCAACGCGCGCTCAGTGACTTCATTGAGGCCTGCTGCACTGCTGAGGCCATGTGCCAACGCGAACAGCACCCCAACATACAATTTCGAGTACATCCGCAATCTCTCCAGGTGAACCGTGTCTGCCGTCTTCGCTATACGTTGCGCAATTTGTGGTGCGCTTCTGTGAGGGCAGGTGTTGCTGATTGCTGCGGGGGCAGACGAGGACTGGAAGGGGGCGTCGCCCACCTACTTGCCTGTTGGTTTGATTCTCCGCGCAGCCTGACGAACTTCCGTCGGATTTTAGCGGTCCCGCGACCTCATGGTTGATTCGCATCACTATTTCACCTGCGATTCAACCGCCGATCGTGGGGTATCGCACATTTTCAGGCGAACTTCGCATGCCCATGGCAAGACGCGGTGGTGGCGCATGCGCTGGTGTCGTGTCTTGCTGTTTGTTTTCGCGCTTGTCGCATTCGCGGTTCCTGCGAGTGACACCGAGCGTATGCAGCAATTCATGTCGCAGCGCTTTGGCGCAGATGGAGCACGTAATCTGCGCGATTGGCGCGATATGCTCGGGCGTCCGGCAAGCGCCAAGGAGAGTGACAGACTCCGGCAGGTGAACGAATTCTTCAACCGGCGGATGCAGTTTCAGGACGACGTTGTCGTCTGGAGCCAACCGGATTACTGGGCTACGCCGCTGGAGAGTCTCGGCAAGGGCGCGGGCGATTGCGAGGATTTTGCGATTGCCAAGTACTTCAGCTTGATCGAGCTTGGCGTGCCTGCTTCGCGTATGCGTCTGACCTATGTGCGTGCGCGTATTGGCGCTGCCAGCAGTGCCGTCACGCAAGCGCATATGGTGTTGAGCTATTACGCGCAGCCGGAGGCGGAGCCGCTGATTCTGGACAACCTGATCACGGAGATCCGGCCCGCGGGACGTCGGCCCGATCTGACGCCCGTGTTCAGTTTCAATAGTGACGGTTTGTGGATGGCGGGGGCCGACAAGCCCGCATCGTCGGTCGACAGACTGTCGCGCTGGAAGGATTTGCTGATCCGCATGAAGGCGGAGGGTTACGAGCCATGAAAAAAAACAGCATGAGAACAATGAGCGGGAAGAAGCATCGTCAACAATTCGAGATGAGGGGGATCACATGTCCTTGCTGACCAGGCTGTGGTTGAGTGTGTTGAGCGCGATGCTACTGGCATTGGCGGGGTGCTTTGTGGTGAGCGTGTGGACGGCGCGCGACTACCTCGCACAGCAGTTGTATGCACAGGGCAATGACAATGCGGCGTCGCTTGCCTTGTCCATGTCGCAGCAGAGCAAGGATCCGGCGATGGCCGAATTACTGCTGGTGGCGCTATTCGATTCAGGGCATTTCGAAAGCATTGTGTTCAGCGACGTGAGCGGCCGCGTCGTTGCAGAGCGACGTACGCAGAATGCCGTGGTGGATGCGCCAGGCTGGTTCGTGAGCCTCGTGCCCTTGCAGGCGCAGTCAGGAGTGGCCCTGGTGTCGGACGGCTGGAAGCAGGCCGGGCGCGTCGAGGTCAAGGCCAGCACGCGTTACGCCTATGGCGCGCTGTGGCGTGGTTCGCTGAAGACGGCAGTGACCTTGTTGCTCGTCGGTCTGCTGCTCGGCGCAGTCGTGGGTTTGCTGATGCGCTGGCTGAAAGGGCCGCTGCGTATCATCGTCAATCAGGCGGAAGCGATTGGTCGGCGCGAATTCATTACGACGTCCGAGCCTCCCGTGAAGGAATTGCGCATTGTCACGCGTGCCATGAATGCCATGGTCAAGCGTGTGCAGGCGATGTTCGCGGAGCAGGCTGAGCGCATCGATCAGTTGCGTAGCGATGCCAACCGCGATGTGCCCACCGGTCTGTCCAATCGCGCGTTTTTCATGGGATGCCTGCGCGACGCTCTGGCCGACGAAGAGGCGGCCTCGGGCGGCGTCCTGTTCGTCATGCGCATTCTGGATCTGGCGGGCGTAAATGGTCGCCTGGGGCGCGAACGCGGCGACGCGCTGGTGCAGGCGTGCGCCAGCGAGTTGTCGGCGACGCGTCTTGAGGGTCTGGAGGCGCAGTTTGGCCGGCTGGGTGGTGCGGAGTTTGCCGTTATGTTTGCCGACGCAGACACGGCGCAGGCCGCGTCCGTCTGCGCGGGCGTGTTGGCTGCGATCGAGAATCTGTGCCGCCAGCGTGAGCTCACAGACCGGCTTCCAGCGGTGGCCATCGGCTGGACTCCTTATGTGCGGGGCGAGAGTGTTGCCGACGTCATGACGCGGATCGACACCGCGTTGATGCAGGCCGAGAGCGCAACGCCGCCGGTGGCCGGCGTCGCCGTGTCGGCGAGCACGGGCGTGCTCTCGGGCGAAGCCTGGCGGCATACCGTCGAGCACGCGCTGGCCGAGCGCGCCTTCGAGTTTGCGATGTACCCGGTGGTGCGTACCGACGGTTCGCTCCTGCATCATGAGGTGATGCTGCGGCTCGTGACGGCGGACGGCACACGCTTCTCGGCAGGGCAGTTCATGCCATCGGTATTGCGGCAGGGGCATCAGGCGGTTCTGGATTTGCTGGCGCTGGATCTTGCGCTGACGCGCCTCGGGCAGGTACAGGAGGACATCGGGCTGAACATCTCTGCGTCGTCACTGCAGGATCCTCAGTTCATCACGGGCTGTGCATCACGTCTCGCGCAGGCGGGTAGCAAGGCATCGCGTCTGTGGCTGGAGGTCTCCGAGCGCACCTTGATGGATGAGCAGGGCATCGCCGCCTTGTCGGCACTGTCGCGCGTGGTACGTCAGTATGGTTGCAAACTCGGCGTCGAGCACTTCGGCCGTTATTTTGCCGCCATGCCACGTCTGCACGAGGTGCAGGTGGATTACGTGAAGCTTGATGGCGCGTTCGTTGCTGGCATCGACACGCATGAGGGCAACCAGCGCTTCGTGCATGCCGTCGTGAACGTGGCGCGTAGTCTGGACATGCTTGTCATTGCAGAGCGCGTCAGCAGTGAAGCGGAATGGACAAGCTTGCAGAAACTGCAGCTTGACGGCGTGACCGGGCCCGCCGTGACAGCGCGCGCGCAGCAGCGATCATGATGTGGCGCAAGGGAGTTGAGGTCGCTGCCTGAAGGAAAACGGGAAAGACCACGCAGCAAAGACAGCGGGGCGGCACGACAAAGTTCGATTGAGCTTTGTCGCGTCGCCCCGGCTACTTTCCGCAAGCGGGTTCAATCGACGATCAGGCGCTTGTTGTTCAGCAAGTCCTGAATTACGGCATTGTCATTGAGTAGCGTGGTGCCGCTGTTGTCCTGCGTCAGATTGACGTTTGCCAGAACGATGGTTTGGTTTTCACTGGCCGGGTTGTACGTGCCGCCCGCGAATCCGCCTGTGGTGCTGACGTGCACCACCGTATTGCCGTTTGACGCTTCAAAGTGCAGGTAGTTGGACAAGTTGCCTGACGCCAGCCCTTGATGACTTTCGCCGACCAGCACATCGCGCAGATCGAGCGCATCGCCTTCTGCCTTGCTGAAGTCCATGACCAGATCCGCGGTGCCGGAAAGGCCGACACCTGCTGCGACACCGTACGGGTTGCCCGCGGCAGCCGCTGTCGTGCCGGCGCTTGCGGAGCCATCGTTGAGCGACCAGATGAACACATCTGCGCCGGAGTCGCCCCGGAGTACGTCACTACCCCCGCCGCCTTCGATGTGATCATTGCCCGCGCCACCGCGAAGCGCATCGCTGCCGGTGCCTCCGTGCAGGTAGTCATTACCGGCACCGCCGTACAGCAAATGCGAATTGCCGCCCGTTCCGGTGAGCGCGTCATTGCCGAGCCCCCCGTTTGCCAGGTCACCCAGAGCCTTGTTGGCGTCATCAGCCACCGCGAGCTGATCCGATGCATTCAGCATGCTGGCGTCAGCCGTGGTCATGAATGTCGACGCATTCAATTGCGCGACGGTGCTGCTGGTGGCGCTATCACCCGTTTCGACAAGATCGTGGCCGGATCCCGCCTCCATGTAGTCATTACCCGCCAGGCCAAGGATGTGGTCGGCCGCTGCCGTGCCCGTCAGCGTGTCGCCCGCTGCGGAGCCGGTGATCAGTGATGCGCCGGAGTACGCGTCGGTCGCACCGTTGATGGTGACCGTGAGCGTGCCTGTGCTGGTTGCGCCGCTGGGGTCGGCGATGGTGTAACTGACGAAGTCGGTCAAGGACTGGCCAGCGTTCAGGGCATTCATTTGCGCATCGTCGCTGATCAGCGCGTAGGTGTAGCTGCCATCCGCATTGACGTGGAAGTAGCCGTGCGAGCCCGCAATGTCGACGCCCAGTTGGGATGTCTGCGCGTTGATGGCCGTGACGCGCAGCGTGTCGTTGTCCGCGTCCGTGTCGTTGCTGATGACATTCCCCGCGATCGTGTAAGTGCCCGAGTCTTCCGTGACACTGGCTGCGTCCGCAACGGCGACGGGTGTGTCGTTGACGTTGGCAACCGGAATCGGCAGTACGACGGTATTGGTTGCCAGTTCTCCCGTGGAGGTTTCCTTGCTGGTCAGCTCCATCGTCAGGTTGTAGCTGCCAGAGAAGTTCAGCGGTGGCTTGATGGTCAGCGTGCCAAGCGACCAGTTGGTGATGTTGACGGAGGTAGTCGTGCTGGTCGCAGTGAAGGTGTTTGTCCCGTCCGACAGGACGGTGCCGGCGAGCAGCGTCTTGGCGAAAAGACTGACGATGGCCTCGGATCCGTCCGTGTCAGTCAGACCGATCACAATCGGAGAGATCTTGATGCTGGTGTCTTCCACCCCACTATTGCTGACCGGGTAGTAGCCGGCGGTCGCCGAGCCGATCACAGCGTCGTGAATGCCGCCGGCATTTTCAAGCGCCGTGAGAGAACTGTAGATCTTGAAATTGCTGCTGGTGAGATCCTGCGCTGTGCCGCCATCAACGCTCAGATACGGCTTGACTGCGCCGATTGAGGTGCCGTTGTAAACCGCCCAGTCGAGGGTGTAGTAACCGCTGACGGTCGGAGCGTAAGTCGTGGCGGCAATATTGCCCCAGCTGTTGTATTGCTTTTCCAGAACAATTGTTCCACCGACGACCAGCAGCGCCGTGTCGTCCATGTAGGAGCTGAAGGTGTAAGTGTGGCCAGCCTCCATGTAGATCAGGCCCGTCATCCGGTAAGCGCCGTCGGTGGGAATTCCGGACGGGTCGCCGCCTGAGGTGCTCGGGACGTAGTTCTGTGGTGCGCCCGAGATGGTGGTTGAGGCAGGCGTGTCCAAGTTCAGCAGCGTGAGCAGTTGTTCCACCTCCGCGACGGTATCGACCGTCGTCGTGGAGATATTGGGCACGTTGGTGTACTGCCGCACGGTCAAGCCATCGCCCGCAGGCTGCGTGACGATAATGGTCGCGCCATCAATGATGGAAACACCACCTACCTTGAGTATGGCGTCGTCCGCAACAGGGGTGATATCCACCTTTATGGTTACCGTGGCGCTGTTCGCTGTGCCATCGGTCCCCTGGTACGTGAAGCTGGCGTAGTCGCTCTTCATGTTGCCGGTGCCGGTGGTCGTGAACACGTTGCTGCCTGACTCGTTGGCATCCGGTACGAAGCGTAAATGCCCGAGATCGATTTCACTCTTCAGGACCGTCGTAGTCCCTGTGATGTTCGTCCAGGTGACGCCGTCAGTCGAGGTCTGCAGGACGCCGTCAGCGGGCACGGACATGATCTTGATGCCTGTCGAAGCGTTGATGCCATCAGCATCGCTGACGCCGAAGTTGGCCCAGCTCAGCGTGAGCGGCGTGTCTTCGGTGCCGCTGAGCGTGGTGCCGACTGCGGTCGGGGCATGATTCGAACCGGTCACGGTAAACACCACAGTCGCGGTGGATGTCAGCCCGGCGGCATCTCTCACCGTATAGGTGAAAGTGTCTGTCCCTGTCGCGTTGGTCCCCAGGTTGCCGGCGGCCGCGGTTGTTGCCTTATAGGTATAGGAGCCGTCAGCCGCGAGGGTAAATGTGCCGTAGGTGCCGGTGAGCCCACTGCCGACGGTGCCTGTGGTGTTGCCGAACTTCACGCCGCTGACGGTCTTGGTGTCGCCGGTATCGACGTCGGTGTCGTTGACGAGCACCCCCGTTGCAGCTGCCGCCGTGATCGTGCCGTTCTTGAGCACTGCGTTGACGTCATTGACGGCGACGGGGGCGTCATTCGCACCCTGTATCGTCACGGTCAAGGTCGTCGGAGCCGAGACTGCGCCGGAGGCATCCTTGTTGGTATAAGTGAAGGTATCGGTCAGCGTATTGCTGCTGGTGCGCAGGGCCTGGACTGTCGGGTTGCTGTTATCGACGACGTAGGTATAGCTGCCGTCTGCATTGAGCGTCAGTGAGCCGTAGGCGCCGGCAAGGGCGGTGCCTACGGTGCCGCTGGTGCTGCCGGCGCTGACGCTGGCGACGGATTTGACATCCGCCGCATCAATGACGAGGTCATTTGTCAGGACGTTGCCCGTCGGGTTGACGCCCGCTGTGCCATTGCCCGTGCCGCCCGCCTCGGTGGCCGTCGCCGTGTCAGCTACGCTGATTGGAGCGTGGTTGGCCTCGATGTGCAGCGTGACGCTCGTCGTTGCCTGACTGCTATTGGCGGTCTCCGTGCTGGTGCTGGCCGCGCGCAGGTCAAAGGCCGCGGTGCCGGTCGGCACTGTCATTGTCAGACCCGTGAGGTTGGCCTGGGTCAACACCCAGGAGCCGTCGGCCTGTTTGGTGCCCGCGCTGAAAGTCACGGTTGCGGGAACGCCCGTCAGCGTGATGTTCGAAAGTGTTTCGCTGCCATCAGTGTCCGTGAGTGCTGAGGCCAGGCGAACCGAGTAGGTGTCATAGCCGCTGGCAACGCCCGACGCGCTGGATGTTTGTGTAAAGGCGGGCGCGCCGGCCGACAGTGAGACCGTTGGCGCATCCGCGACCGGTGTGATGTCGACGTGCAGCGTACCGGTGTTGCCCGTGCCATTGACGCCTGAGCCATCTACGGCCTGATAGTTGAAGTTGACGTAGTCGGCCTTATTGTTGCCGACACCCGAACCGCCAAAGGCGTTGATGCCCGATTCGTTCGTCGCCGGCACGAAGCGCAGATAGCCTGCGTCGATATTGGTCTTGAGAACTGTCTGACCTGCCGCCGAGATACTCGTCCAGGTCACCCCGTCGGTGGAGTACTGCAAGACGCCGTTGGCGGGCAGGGACGAAATGACTATCCCTGGAGCAGGGCCGCCGTCCACATCCGTGACATTGAACTGCGACCAGTTCAGCACGAGCGCCGTGTCTTCAGTGCCCGTGACGGAGCCACCGGTTGTAGTCGGCGCGTCATTGGTGCCGAGGATGTTGACCGTAATTGTCGATGTAGTGCCGTCGGCACTCGTCACCGTCAGGGTATCGGTGTAGGTGGCGCCTGCGACGAATTCATCATGGGCCGTATTGGCCGTGTAGGTCCAGGCGCCATTCGTGGCGAGGGTGAACTTGCCGTAGCCATTCGAGCCCGCGACATTGGGCTGCGCCACGAAGCTGAGGGGGTTATCCACGTCGGTGATGGCCAGCGTGCCGCTGGTGGTCAGGGCTGCATTCGTTTCAGTCAGATTGACGACGGGGGCGGAGATGACGGCGGCATCGTTGGTGCCGAGGATGTTGACCGTGATGGTGCTGGTCGTGCCGTCAGCCGAGGTCACGGTCAGGGTGTCGGTGTAGGTCGTGCCCGCGACGAATTCATCGTGAGCCGTGTTGGCCGTGTACGTCCAGGCGCCATTCGTGGCAAGCGTGAATTTTCCGTAGCCATTGCTGCCCGCAACATTGGTCTGAGCCACGAAAGTGGCAGGGCTATCGATGTCCGTGATGCTCAGCGTGCCGCTTGTGGTCAGGGCTGCATTCGTCTCCGTAAGATTGATGACGGGTGCCGATATGATGGCGGCATCGTTGGTGCCGGTGATCGTAAACGTCAAGGTCGTGGAAGACGTGGCGCCTGCTGCGTCCCTCACCGTATAGGCGAAGGTCTCGGTGGCTGTTTGTCCTGCGCCGAGTGCTTCTGCCGGGGCTTTGTTGGCCAGATAGCTGTACGAGCCGTCTGCGTTCAGCGTGAGCGTGCCGTAGTTGCCCGCCAGTGCCGAGCCGACCGTGCCGGTGGTGGTGCCGTAGGCGACACCGCTTACCGTCTTGGTGTCGCTATTGTCGACGTCCGTGTCATTTGCCAGGACGCCGGTGGCCGCCGTGGTGCTGACCGTGATGTCTTCGGTGGCCGCTTTGGCATCTGCCACGGCCACGGGGCCATCGTTGGTGCCATTGATGGTGACCGTGATGGCCTGGCTGGCCGTGCCGTCGGCACTCTGCACGGTGATTGAATCGGTGAGCGACTGCCCTGCACCCAGTTGCTGGATGGCCGTCTGGGCGTTGTTGGCCGCGTAGGTCCAGGCGCCCGTCGAGGCATTGAAGGTGAAGCTGCCGTAGGTGCCGGCGAGTGTTGCCGGCGCGGTGAACGTGGCTTGGCCGGCATCGACATCGGCGACGGCCAGCGTACCGCTGGCGGTGAGGTTGCCGCTCGTGAGCGCAGTGTCTTCCGTTACGGAGCCCGAGCTGGAGCCGGTGATGACGGCCGTGTCATTGGCACCCGTAACCGTGACGTCAATGAGCTTGCTGGCCGAGCCGTCGGAGCTCGCGACGGTCAGCGTGTCATGCACCGTGGCGCCGGCGGTGAGGGCTTGCGTGGCAGCCTTGGTGTTGTCGAGCGTGTAGGTCCAGGCGCCTGTTGCGGCGTTGAACGTGAAGTTGCCGTAGGTACCCGTGAGCGAAGGTGGTGCCGTGAAATTCGATTGGCCATTATCGGCGTCCGAGATCGTCAGCGTGCCGGAGGTGCCTGGCGTGCCCGCCGTGGCGTTGTTCAGGCCGCCGGCTTCCACGACCGAACCGGTCGACGTGCCACCAATGACGGGGACATCATTGGTGCCGTTGATGGTGACCGTGATGGCTTGCGAAGCGCTGCCGTCGAGGCTCTTCACGGTGATGGAGTCGGTCAGCGATTGGCCTGCGCCCAGCGACTGGATAGCCGATTGCGCGTTGTTCGCCGCATAGGTCCAGGCACCTGTTGCGGTGTTGAAGGTGAAGTTGCCGTAAGCGCCCGCAAGTGTCGTTGGCACGGCGAACGCGGCCTGGCCCGAGTCGACGTCGGCGACCGCGAGCGTACCGCTGGCCGTGAGGTTGCCGCTCGTGAGCGCAGTATCTTCCGTCAGGGAGCCTGTGCTGGAGCCGGTGATGACGGCGGTGTCGTTGGCGCCCGTGACGGTCACATCGATGAGCTGGGTGGCCGTGCCGTCCGAGCTCGTGACGCTCAGCGTGTCGTGCACCGTGGTGCCAGAGCTAAGGGCCTGGGTTGCCGCCTTGCTGTTGTCCAGCGCATAGGTCCAGGCGCCAGTCGCGGCGTTGAACGTGAAGTTGCCGTAGGTGCCGGCCAGCGAAGCGGGCGTCTGGAAGGAGCCCTGCGCTGCATCCCCATCCGCGATCGTCAGCGTGCCCGAGGCGGTCGGTGTGCCGGCCGTGGCATTGTTGAGGCCACCGGCTTCCACGACCGAACCGGTCGAAGTGCCGCCAATGACAGGGACATCATTGGTGCCGTTGATCGTGACCGAGATCGTTTGCGAAGCCGTACCGTCGAGGCTCTTCACGACGATGGAGTCGGTCAGGCTTTGGCCGGCACCGAGTGATTGGATCGCGCTCTGACTATTGTTGGCGGCATAGGTCCAGGCACCGGTCGCAGCGTTGAACGTGAAGTTGCCGTAGCTACCGGCGAGCGTCGCAGGGGCTGCAAATGTGTTCTGACCCAAGTCCACATCCGACACGCTGAGCGAACCAGAGGCCGTGAGATTGCCGGCCGTGACATTCGCATCCTCGGTGACTACAGCCGTGCTGGTGCCGGCGATCGTTGCGATGTCGTTGGTACCGTTGATGGTGACCGTGATGTTCTGCGAGGCGCTGCCGTCAAGGCTCTTGACGGTGATGGAGTCGGTCAGCGACTGGCCGACGCCGAGTTGCTGGACCGCAGTCTGCGTGTTGTTTGCGGCGTAGGTCCAGGCGCCTGTCGACGTGTCGAAAGTGAAATTGCCGTAGGTGCCCGCCAGTGTCGCGGGCGTACCGAAGCGGGCTTCGCCCGCATCGACATCGGAGGCCGTCAGCGTGCCGCTGGCGACGAGGTTGCCAGCGGAGACTGCCGTGTCTTCTGTCATCGTGCCGATCGCCGTGCCGCCGATGACAGCGACATCATTGGTGCCATGGATGGTCACCGTGATGGACTGCGAAGCGCTGCCGTCGAAGCTCTTCACGACGATGGTGTCCGTCAGCGTCTGGCCCGCACCCAGCGACTGGATGGCGGATTGTGCATTGCTGGCGGCGTAGGTCCACGCGCCGGTCGCGGCGTCGAACGTGAAGTTGCCATAGGTGCCGGCGAGGGTGGTCGGTGCGGCGAACGTGGCCTGGCTGGCGTCGACGTCGCTCACGGCCAGCGCACCGGACGCTGTCAGGTTGCCGCTGGTGAGTGCAATGTCTTCCGTCATGGAACCCGTGCTGGTGCCGTTGATGACGGCCGTGTCATTGGCGCCCGTCACCGTGACATCGATGACTCTGGATGTCGTGCCGTCGGCGCTTGTGACGCTCAGCGTGTCGTGTGCCGTGGTGCCCGCGGCGAGTGCCTGGGTTGCGGCCTTGCTGTTGTCCAGCGCATAGGTCCAGGCACCCGTCGCATTGTTGAAGGTGAAGCTGCCGTAGGTGCCGTTGAGCGAAGCCGGCGGCGGCGCTGCAAAACTCGATTGACCTGCATCGGCATCGCTGATGGTCAGCGTTCCCGCCGCGTTCGGCGTGCCTGCCGTGGCATTGTTCAAGCCACCGGCTTCGACGACGGCTCCGGTGTCGACACCGGATATGACGGGCGCGTCATTGCTGCCATTGATGGTGAAGGTCAGCGTGGTCGAAGATGTCGCACCGGCGGAGTCCTTCATCGTGTACGTGAAGATCTCGGTTGCGGTCTGTCCCGCGCCGAGCGCTTCGGCGGGAGCCTTGTCGGCGAGATAGCTGTACGAGCCGTCGGCGTTCAGCGTGAGCGTGCCGTAGGTGCCCGCAAGTGCCGAGCCGACCGTGCCGGTGGTGGCGCCGAAGGAGACTCCGCTGACCGTCTTTGTGTCGCCACTGTCGACGTCCGTGTCATTTGCCAGGACGCCCGTGGCCGCCGTGGTGCTGACCGTGACGTCTTCGGTGGCAGCCTTGGCATCGGCGACCGCCACGGGGCCGTCATTGGTGCCATTGATGATGACCGAGAGGGTCTGGCTGGCTGTGCCGTCCAGACTCTGCACGCTGATCGAATCGGTAAGAGACTGGCCGGCACGGAGTGACTGGATAGCGGACTGGTTGTTGCTGGCGGTATACGTCCATGCGCCGCTTGCGGTGTTGAAGGTGAAGTTGCCGTAAGCGCCCGAGAGTGTCGTTGGCGCGGCGAATGCGGCCTGGCCCGAGTCGACATCGGTGACGGCGAGCGTGCCGTTGGCGGTGAGATTGCCCGATGTGAGATTCACATCCTCCGTCACCGAACCAGTACTTGTACCCGTAATGGTCGCGTTGTCATTTGCGCCCGCGACAGTCACGTCGATGAGCTGAGTGGCCGTGCCATCCGAGCTCGTGACCGTCAGCGTGTCGTGCACCGTGGTGCCGGCGGTGAGCGCCTGGGTTGCAGCCTTGCTGTTGTCCAGCGCGTAGGTCCAGGCGCCAGTCGAGGCGTTGAACGTGAAGTTGCCGTAGGTACCCGTGAGCGAAGGTGGTGCCGTGAAATTCGATTGGCCTGCGTCCGCGTCCGAAATCGTCAGTGTGCCGGAGGCGGTCGGTGTGCCGGCCGTGGCATTGTTGAGGCCACCGGCTTCCACGACCGAACCGGTCGAAGTGCCGCCGATGACGGCGGCATCGTTGGTGCCATTGATCGTGACCGTGATGGTTTGCGAGGCGGTCCCGTCGAGGCTCGTCACGACGATGGAGTCGGTCAGGCTTTGGCCAGCGCCGAGCGACTGGATGGCACTCTGGCTGTTGTCGGCCGCGTAGGTCCAGGCGCCGGTCGCGGCGTTGAAGGTGAAGTTGCCATACGCGCCGGCGAGTGTCGCCGGTGTGGCAAACGAAGCCTGGCCTGCATCGACATCACTCACGGCCAGCGTGCCGCCCGCCGTGAGCTTGCCGCCGACGACGCTCATATCTTCGGTGACAGCCGCCGAGCTCGTTCCGGAGATTGTCGCAACGTCGTTGGTGCCGTTGATGGTGACCGTGATGATCTGTGAAGCCGTGCCGTCCAGACTCTTCACGATGATGGAGTCGGTCAGCGACTGGCTGGCGCCGAGTTGCTGCACAGCTGTCTGCGTGTTGTTTGCCGCGTAGGTCCAGGCGCCGCTAGACGTGTCGAAAGTGAAATCGCCGTAGGTGCCCGCCAGTGTCGCGGGCGTAGCGAAGCTGGCTTCGCCCGCATCGACATCGGAGGCCGCCAGCGTACCGCTGGCTACGAGGTTGCCAGCGGAGACTGCCGTGTCTTCTGTCATCGTGCCGATCGCCGTGCCGCCGATGACAGCGACATCATTGGCGCCATGGATGGTCACCGTGATGGACTGCGAAGCGCTGCCGTCCGCGCTGTTCACCACGATGGTGTCGGTCAGCGACTGGCCCGCGCCCAGCGACTGGATGGCGGGTTGCGCATTGCTGGCGGTGTAGGACCACGCGCCGGTCACAGCATCGAACGTGAAGTTGCCGTAGGTGCCGGCGAGGGTTGCGGGTGCAGCGAACGTGGCCTGACCGGCATCGACGTCGGCGACTGTGAGCGTACCGCTGGCGGTGAGATTGCCGCTCGTGAGGGCAGCGTCTTCGGTCATCGAGCCCGTGCTGGTGCCGGTGATGCTGGCGTTGTCGTTGCTGCCTGTGACCGTGACGTCGATGATTTTCGTAGCACTACCGTCCGTGCTGGTGACGGTCAGCGTGTCATGCACGGTGCTGCCAGCCGTGAGGGCTTGCGTGGCGGATCTGCTGTTGTCCAGCGCATAGGTCCAGGCGCCTGTCGAGGCGTTGAACGTGAAGTTGCCGTAGGTGCCCGTGAGCGAGGGTGGTGCTGTGAAACTCGACTGGCCGCTATCGGTGTCCAGGATCGTCAGCGCGCCCGAGGCGGAGGCGGTGCCCGGCGTGGCGTTATTGATGCCGCCGGCTTCGATCACGTTAGCTGTGCTCGTGCCGCCGACGATGGCGACATCGTTGGTGCCGTTGATTGTGACGGTAATAGTCTGCGAAGCCGTACCGTCGAGGCTTGTCACGACGATGGAGTCGGTCAGGCTTTGGCCGGCACCGAGCGACTGGATCGCGGACTGCGCGTTGCTCGCGGCGTACGTCCAGGTACCGGTCGCTGTATCGAACGTGAAGTTGCCGTAGCTGCCAGCGAGCGTTGCGGGTGCTGCGAACGTGTTCTGACCCAGGTCCACATCCGCAACGCTGAGCGAACCGGAGGCGCTGAGGTTGCCACTGGTGACGTTGGCGTCTTCCGTGACAGCCGCCGTGCTGCTGCCGGTGATCGTGGCAATGTCGTTCGTGCCGTTGAGGGTCACCGTGATGGTTTGCGAGGCGCTGCCATCGAGGCTCTGCACGACGATGGAGTCGGTCAGCGACTGACCGACGCCGAGTTGCTGGATGGCGGTTTGCGCGTTGTCCGCGGCATAGGTCCACGCACCGGTCGCAGTATCGAAGCTGAAGCTGCCATAGGCGCCGGTGAGCGAAGCGGGTGTCGCGAAGCCGGCCTGGCCTAAATCGGCATCCACGATCGTCAGCGCGCCGCTGGCTGAGATGTTGCCACCAGAGATTGCGGTGTCTTCGGTGACCGTGCCGGTCGCCGTGCCGCCGATGATGGCGACATCGTTGGTGCCGTTGATCGTGACCGTGATGGTCTGCGAAGCCGTGCCGTCCAGACTCTTCACGACGATAGTGTCGGTCAGCGACTGGCCGACACCGAGTTGCTGGATGGCTGTCTGCGCGTTGTCCGCGGCATAGGTCCAGGCACCGGTCGCGGTGTCGAACGTGAAGTTGCCGTAGCTGCCTGCAAGGCTTGCCGGCGCGGCGAACGTGGCTTGACCCGCGTCGACATCGGCGACGGTGAGGCTGCCGCTGGCGGTGAGCTTGCCGCTGGTGACCGCCGTGTCTTCGAAGACTGTGCCGGTCGCCGTGCCGCCGATGACAGCGGCATCATTGTTGCCGTTGATGGTGACCGTGATGGTTTGCGAGGCGCTGCCGTCGAGGCTCTTCACGACGATGGAGTCGGTCAGCGACTGGCCGGCGCCGAGCGACTGGATGGCGCTCTGGCTGTTGTCGGCCGCATAGGTCCAGGCGCCGGTCGCGGCGTTGAAGGTGAAGTTGCCGTAGGCGCCCGAGAGTGTTGCCGGCGCCGCGAAGCTGTTCTGACCGAGATCCACGTCTGCGACGCTGAGCGAACCGGAGGCCGTGAGATTGCCGGCGGTGACACTCGCATCCTCGGTGACCGCAGCCGTGCTGCTGCCGGAGATCGTTGCGATGTCGTTCGTGCCGTTTAGGGTGACCGTGATGGTCTGCGAAGCGCTACCGTCCAGGCTCTTGATGACAATGGAATCGGTCAGGCTTTGGCCCGCGCCGAGTTGCTGGATGGCGGTTTGTGCGTTGTCCGCGGTGTAGGTCCAGGCGCCGGTCGCGGTATCGAAGCTGAAGCTGCCGTAGGTGCCGGTGAGTGTCGCAGGCGTGGCGAAGCTGGCTTCGCCGGCATCGACGTCGGAAACCGTCAGCGCGCCGCTGACGGAGATGTTGCCACCAGAGATGGCCGCGTCTTCTGTCACCGTACCGGTTGCTGTGCCACCGATGACAGCGGAATCGGTGGTGCCATGGATGGTCACCGTGATGGATTGCGAAGCGCTGCCGTCCGCGCTGTTCACCACGATGGTGTCGGTCAGCGTCTGGCCCGCGCCCAGCGACTGGATGGCGGGCTGTGCATTGCTGGCGGCGTAGGTCCACGCGCCGGTCGCGGCGTCGAACGTGAAATTGCCGTAAGTGCCGGCAAGCGTTGCAGGTGTGGCGAACGTGGCCTGGCCGGCATCGACGTCGCTCACGGCCAGCGTGCCCGCGGCGGTGAGGTTGCCGCTCGTGAGGGCCGTGTCCTCGGTCATCGAACCCGTGCTGGTGCCCGTGATGCTGGCGTTGTCGTTGCTGCCCGTGACCGTGATATCGATGACCTTGCTTGCCGAGCCATCGGAACTCGTGACGCTCAGCGTGTCATGCACCGTGGCGCCGGCAGTCAGCGCCTGCGTGGCAGGCCTGCTGTTGTCGAGCACATAGGTCCAGGCGCCGGTTCCCGTGTTGAAAGTGAAGTTGCCGTAGGTGCCGGCCAGCGAAGCGGGGGGCTCGAAGGAGGACTGAGCGGCATCCGCATCCGAGATCGTCAGCGTGCCCGAAGCGGTCGGCGTGCCGGCCGCAGCATTGTTGAGGCCGCCGGCTTCGACGACCGAACCTGTCGAAGCGCCACCGAAAGTCGGTACGTCATTCGTGCCGAGGATGTTGACCGTGATGCTGCTGACGGTGCCGTCAGCGGAGGTGACGCTCAGCGTATCGGTGTAGGTCGTACCAGCGACGAATTCATTGTGTGCGGTGTTTGCGGTGTAAGTCCACGAGCCATCCGCATTCACCGTGAAGTTGCCGTAGCCGTTCGAGCCGGCGACGTTGGTCTGGGCCTGGAAAGTGGCAGGGCTGTCGACGTCGCTAATTGCCAGCGTGCCACCCGTCGTCAATACCGCATTGGTTTCCGTGAGGTTGGCGACCGCAGGGGTGATCACCGCAGCGTCGTTGGTGCCGAGGATGTTGACCGTGATGGTGCTGGTCGTGCCGTCCGCACTCGTGACGGTGAGCGTGTCGGTGTAGGTCGAACCTGTAACGAACTCGTTGTGCGCCGTATCGGCGGTGTAGGTCCAAGCACCATTGCTGCCGAGCGTGAAGTGGCCGTACGCATTGGAGCCCGCAACATTGGTCTGGGCGACGAAGGTCGCTGCGCTATCCACATCGCTGATGGCGAGCGTGCCGCCGGTGGTCAGCACGGTGTTGGTCTCGGTGAGGTTTACGACTGCGGGCGAAATGACCGCAGCATCATTGGTGCCGAGGATGTTGACGGTAATCGTGCTGGTCGTGCCGTCCGCACTCGTGACGGTGAGCGTGTCGGTGTAGGTGCTGCCTGCAACGAACTCGTTGTGTGCCGTATCGGCCGTGTAGGTCCAGGCACCATTGCTGCCGAGCGTGAAATGACCGTACGCATTCGAGCCCGCAACGTTGGTCTGGGCGATGAAGGTCGCAGGACTGTCGACGTCGGTAATCGTCAGCGTGCCCCCCGTCGTCAATGCCGCATTGGTTTCAGTGAGGTTCGCGACTGCAGGCGAAATGACCGCGGCATCATTGGTGCCGAGGATGTTGACGGTGATCGTGCTCGTTGTGCCATCGGCGCTCGTGACGGTGAGCGTGTCGGTGTAGGTGCTGCCTGCAACGAATTCGTTGTGTGCTGTATCGGCGGTGTAGGTCCAGACGCCATTGGTTCCGAGCGTGAAGTGGCCGTACGCATTCGAGCCCGCAACGTTGTTCTGGGCGACGAAGGTCGCAGGGCTGTCGACATCCGAGATGGCCAACGTGCCACTGGTTGTCAGTGCCGCGTCCGTCTCGGTCAGGTTGGCGACCGCAGGTGAAATGACCGCTGCGTCGTTGGTGCCAAGGATGTTGACGGTGATGGTGCTCGTTGTGCCATCGGCGCTCGTGACGGTGAGCGTGTCGGTGTAGGTGTTGCCGGCAACGAATTCGTTGTGTGCTGTATCGGCGGTGTAGGTCCAGGCGCCATTGGTTCCGAGCGTGAAGTGACCGTACGCACTCGAGCCTGCAACGTTGGTTTGGGCAACGAAGGTCGCAGGGCTGTCGACGTCGGTAATTGCCAGCGTGCCCCCCGTTGTCAATGCCGCATTGGTTTCAGTGAGGTTCGCGACTGCAGGCGTAATCACCGCTGCGTCATTCGTGCCAAGGATGTTGACCGTGATAGTGCTGGTCGTGCCATCGGCGCTCGTGACGGTGAGTGTGTCGGTGTAGGTCGTACCCGCAATGAACTCGTTGTGCGCCGTATCAGCGGTGTAGGTCCAGACGCCATTGCTGCCGAGCGTGAAGTGACCGTACGCACTCGAGCCTGCAACATTGGTTTGGGCGATGAAGGTCGCAGGACTGTCGACGTCGCTAATTGCCAGCGTGCCCCCCGTCGTCAGTACCGCATTGGTTTCAGTAAGGTTCGCGACTGCGGGGCTGATCACAGCAGCGTCGTTGGTGCCGAGGATGTTGACGGTGATCGTGCTGGTCGTTCCATCCGCGCTCGTGACGGTGAGCGTGTCGGTGTAGGTCGCACCTGCCGCGAACTCGTTGTGAGCGGTGTTGGTCGTGTACGTCCACGCGCCGTTGCTACCTAATGTGAATTGACCGAAGCCATTCGACCCTGTGACGTTGGTCTGGGCCACGAAGGCGGCGGGGCTATCGACATCCGAGATGGCTAGGGTGCCACTGGTTGTCAGCGCCGCGTCCGTCTCGGTCAGGTTGGCGACCGCAGGGGTGATCATCGCCGCGTCGTTGGTGCCGAGGATGTTGACGGTGATGGTGCTGGTCGTGCCGTCGGCGCTCGTGACGGTGAGCGTGTCGGTGTAGGTGTTGCCGGCGACGAACTCGTTGTGTGCGGTATTCGTTGCGTAAGTCCACGTGCCATCCGTATTGACGCTGAACTGGCCGTAGCCGTTCGTGCCCGCCGCGTTCGTTTGCGCGACGAAAGTGGCGGGGCTGTCGATGTCTGAGATGGCGAGCGTTCCGCCGGTCGTCAGCACCGCATTCGTTTCGGTGATGTTCGAGACCGCGGGGGTAATGACGGCGGCATCGTTGGTGCCGGTGATGCTGACGGTCACGGTGTGCGTGCTGCCGTCGAGGCTTTGTACCTGGAAGGTTTCGGCGGGCAGGTTCTGACCTGCGCCGAGGGCCTGCACGGCGGCGTCGCCGTTGTTGAGCGTGTAAGTCCAGTTGCCGGAGATGTCAACGCTGAAGCTGCCGTGTGCGCCGGCGATGCTGGTCTGGGCGACGAAGGCTGCTTCGCCGGCATCCGGGTCGCTGATCGTAAGCGTGCCACTGGCGCTGGTGGTGAGGTCTTCCCGCGTCGCGCCTGTATCGACGCCGCCGATCACGGCCGCGTCGGCCACCGGTGTGACGTTGATTGTGAGCGTGTTGGGCGACGGGTCGAAGGCGCCGGCGCTGTCCTGCACGCTGAAGCTGAGGTTGGCGTAGGCGTTGCCGTTGGCATTGGCGGCAGGCGTGAAAACCAGGAGACCGGCGTTGATGTCGGCGATCGAGATGACCGCTCCCGCCGATACTGGCGAGCCGTCGAGGGTGAGCGTGCCTGCAGTCGGCAGGCCGTCGATGCGCACGGCGTTGAGGGTCTGCCCGGCGTCGCTGTCGCTGAAGGCAAACTGCGCACTGGTGAGGGCGACCGAAGTGTCCTCGCTGGTCGTGATGAGGGCATTGGCCGAATCCGGTGGCGTGTTGGCGCCGACGTTGATCGTCAGGGTGGTGTTGCTGGTGCCGCCGTGGCCATCGCTGATGGCGTAGCTGATCGTGGCCGAGCCGGTGTAGTTGCTGGCTGGCGTGAAGTTGAGCGTGCCATCGGGATTCACGGAAACCGTGCCCTGCGCGCTCGGCACGCTGGCGGACGTGACGCTGAGGCTGTCTCCATCCACATCGACGTCGTTGCTCAGCACGTTGATGTTGGTCAGTGGCGTGTTGATCGGCGTGGTGGCGACGTCGGTATGCGCCACCGGTGCGTCGTTGACGGGGTTGACCGTGATCGTGGCGGTGGCGGGCGTGCTGTCGACGACGCCGTCATTGTCTTGCGCGGCATACTGGAAGCCGGCGCTGCCGTTCCAGTTCGCATCGGGCTTGAAGTAGACCGTGTTGCCGCTGACCGTGTCGCCGGCATTGAGTGCTTGTGTAAGCGCGGCGTCGCGGTAAAGGGTGCCGTGATCCGGCGTGCTGCCGATCACGTAGGTGCTGACCGTGCCGTCCGTATCGGTGCCCGACAGTGTGACGGTGACGCTGGTGTCTTCGTTGCCGCTGGCGTTAACGGCGCCGGTTTCCGGCGCGAAGTTGACTTGGGTGGTGGCAGTGCTGCTGGCGATGTCGAGCGCTTCGAAGTTACCCCCCGTTACGCTGGCAACGCTGACCGGCAGCGTGTGGTCTGCATGGATGTTGATGTCGTCGATGCTGATGGCGTACGGCGCGCTGCTGCCGCTGGTGGCGCCCGCGGCGATGGTGATGGTCTGGCCGTTGCTGAGGGTGATCTGTAGCGGGGCGCCGGTGACGGCATGGTCGACGGAGGCCGTGTAGATGATGCTGCCACCTTCATTGACGTGAGCGGCTGAGGCCGTCAGCGTGACAATGGTGGCGTCGCTGTCGTCGTGCACGACGGTGCTAACCGTGCTCGCGGTGTTGAGTGCTTCGTAATTGCCGCCGCTGGTGCCGGTGATGCCCACGTTGAGGGTCTCGTTGCCCTGCAGGTAAGCGTCATCTCCACGCACGTTGTACGGCGCGCTGCTGGCGCTGCTTGCACCGACTGGGATCGTGATGGTCAGGTTATTGCTGAGCGTGATGATCAGCGGCGTGCCGGTCACGACATGGTCGACACTGGCCGTGTAGGTGATGCTGCCGCCTTCGTTGACGTCGGCGGTTGCCGTAAGCGTGATGGTGGTCGTGTCGATCGTATCGGTGACGCTGGTGCTGGCCGCCGCCGGGTTGATCAACAGGTTTTCGAAGTTGCCGCCCGTCGCCGTCAGGATCGTTGCCGATACTGGCGCGGCATCGACATACGCATCGTCGCCGGGGGCTGTGACCGAGACCGTCCCCGAGCTTGTACCGGCCGCAATGATGATCGTTGCGCCGTTGGACAGCGTGACGGTAACCGGCGTATCGGCAGGGCTGGTCAGTGATGCGGTGTAAACGATGGCGCCGCCTTCCGCGACGGCCGGCGTGGCAGACAGTGACACCGTCGTGATGTCGTTGTCATCGGTCACGGTGGTGCTGGTCGTACTGGTGGTGTCGAGCGCTTCGAAATTGCCACCGCTGTGGGCGGTGATGCTGACCGGCGCGGCTACGCTACCTTGTGCATAGGCGTCGTCGGCACGCACTGCAACCGGTGCGCTGGTCGCCGAGCTGGCGCCGACAGGAATGGTGATGGTCGCGCCGTTGGACAGGGTGAGTACCAGCGGGCTGCCGGTAACCGCGTGATCGACGCTGGCCGTATAGGTGATCGCGCCGCCTTCGACCACGCTGGCCGGTGCGCTCAAGGTCACCGTGGTGGTATCGAGGGTGTCGGTGATGATCGTGACGGCGGGCGCTGGATCGATGGCTATGCCGATGCCGCCACCGCTGGTGCCGCTGATCGTGGCACTGACGGAATCCGTTTCGACATAGGCATCGTCGCGTGATGCCAATGGCACATCGACGCTGCCGCTGAATGCGCCTGCTGCGATGCTGATTGTTGCACCGTTGCTGAGCGTGACGGTCAGTGGCGAGACGGGGGCCTGTGTCAGGGTTGCGGTGTAAGTGATGGTGCCGCCGGCTTCGCTCAGTGCAGACGTGGCCGACAGGCTGACGCTGGACGCGTCGCCATCAATGATCTGGGTGGTGACCGAGCCGCCTGCACCGGGTGCAGCCAGTACCAGGTTCTCGAAGTTGCCACCTGTGGGTGAGGCCAGGGAAATGGTGAAGGATTCCGAACCTTCGGCCAGACCATCCGTGATCGCAGAAATATTGAAAGACTGGCTGCTGGCACCTGCCGGAATGGTCACGCTGGCGACGCCGCTGAAGTCTGTGCCGTTGCTGGCCGTGCCGGAGTAGGCGAGCTGGATGGTGACGCTGGTGTCAGCCTGGTTGCTCAGGCTGACCGTGTAGTTCGCAGCAGCGCCTTCGGCGACGCTGGCCGGACCGCTGATGCTGGCGGTCGTCACGTCGGCATCGTCCGTGACCGTGGTGCTGACCGTGCTCGATGTATTGAGCGCTTCGAAATTGCCACCGGAGGTACCGGCGATTCCCACGACTGTCGAAACCGCACCTTGCGCATACACATCATCGGCACGCGGAATGTAGGCCGGTGCCGAAGCACTGCTCGCGCCAACCGGGATCGTGATCGTTTGACCGTTGGAGAGCGTCACCACCAGTGGCGAGCCCGTGACTTGATGGTCGACGGTCGCGGTGTAGGTGACGGAGCCGCCCTCAACCACCGAGGCGGCTGACTGCGTGAGCGTCACCGTCGTGGCATCACTGTCCTCGGTGATTGCCGTGGTGACCGTGCTCGTGGTGTCGAGTGCTTCGAAGTTGGCGCCCGAGGTGCCGGTGATGCTGACAACGGTCGAGTCGGCGCCCTGCACGTATGCATCATCTGCACGAGCGATGTAGGCGGGTGCCGAGGCGCTGGTTGCGCCAACCGGGATCGTGATTGTCTGACCGTTGGAGAGTGTGACCACCAGCGGCGAACCAGTCACCTGATGGCCGACCGTAGCGGTGTAGGTGACGGCGCCGCCCTCAACCACCGAGGCGGCTGACTGGGTGAGTGTCACCGTCGTGGCATCACTGTCCTCGGTGATTGCCGTGGTGACCGTGCTGGTGGTGTCGAGTGCTTCGAAGTTGGCGCCCGAGGTGCCGGTGATGCTGACAACGGTCGAGTCGGCACCCTGCACGTATGCATCATCTGCACGAGCGATGTAGGCGGGTGCCGAGGCGCTGGTTGCGCCAACCGGGATGGAGATGGTCTGACCATTGGAGAGCGTCACCACCAGCGGTGTGCCTGTGACTTGATGGTCGACGGTCGCGGTGTAGGTGACGGTGCCGCCTTCCACCACCGAGGCGGCTGACTGCGTGAGCGTCACCGTCGTGGCATCACTGTCTTCGGTGATCGTCGTGGTGACCGTGCTCGTCGTTGTCAGGGCTTCGTAGTTGGCACCCGATGTGCCGGCGATGCTGACAACAATCGAGCCCGCTCCCTGCACATACACATCGTCGGCACGCGGCGTGTAAGCCGGTGCCGAGGCGCTGCTTGCGCCAACCGGGATGGTGATCGTCTGGCCATTGGAAAGCGTCACCACCAGCGGCGAGCCCGTGACCTGATGGTCGACGGTGGCCGTGTAGGTGACCGCGCCACCTTCGGCCACGGAGGCGGCCGATTGCGTGAGCGTCACTGTCGTGGTGTTGAGCGTGTCGGTGACGCTGGTGCTGACAGGTGTCGAGCTGGCGACGAGATTCTCGAACCCACCGCCGGTGACGGTGCGGATGAAGTCTGAAACCGAACCGGCGTCCACGTATGCGTCATCTGCAGGGGCGGCGACCGTGGCACTGCCTGTCAGCTGGCCCGCTGCAATCGTGATGACCGCGCCGCTATTGAGCGTGACTGTCACCGGCGTGGTGCCTGCGCTGCTCAGCGTCGCGGTGTAGGTGATGTTGCCGCCTTCGGCAACCGTTGGCGTTGCCGTCAGAGAAACCGATGTGGCATCGCTATCGTCGGTGACCGAGGTCGTCGTGTTGCTGGAGGTATCGAGCGCCTCGAAATTGCCGCCCGAATGCGCAGTGATGCTGACCGGGACCAGGCTTGTGCCTTGCATGAGGACATCATCTGCCCGCAGCACGACGGGGGCGCTGCTTGCCGTACTCGATCCGACCGGGATGGTGATGGTCGTGCCGTTGGACAACGTGAGTACCAGCGGGCTGCCGGTGACCGGATGATTGACGCTGGCGGTGTAGACCACGCCCGCACCTTCAAGCGCATTGGCCGGGGCGCTGAGCGTGACGATGGTCGTGTCGACCGTGTCGGTGATCAGTGTGGTGGCGGGTGCGGAATTCGCCACGAGGTTCTCGAAGCCGCCGCCCGTTGTGCCGGTAATCGTTGCTGATACAGATGTGCCATTGGCATAAACATCATTTGCCGGAGCGGGCACCGAGACCGAGCCACTGCTCGACCCGGCGGCAATCGTGATGCTTGCGCCATTTGACAGCGTGATGGTGACCGGGGTCGCGGCGCTGCCCGTCAGCGTGGCCGTGTAGACGATGCTGCCGCCTTCCGAAGTCGACGCCGTGGCCGACAGGCTTGCTGTCGTGGCGTCGGCGTCGTCGCGCACGACGGTCGTGACCGGCGTGCCGGTTTCGTATTGGTCGAAACCACCACCGGAGGTTGAGGTGATGCGGGTCGTGATGGTCTCGTCGCCCTGGGCGTAGGCGTCATCGGCGCGCACGGCGACCGGTGTGCTGCTGGCGCTGCTGGCACCGACCGGAATCGTGATGGTCACGCCCGAGTTGAGCGTGATGACCAGCGGCGTACCCGTCACCGGGCTGGCCGTGGTGGCTGTGTAGACGATGCTGCCGCCCTCGCTGACCGTGTTGGCAGAGCCGCTCAGTACGATGCCGGTCGAAGTGGGTACGACAACGGACGGCGCTGGTGGTGACTCCGGCTGCGGTGCCTCGTCTTGCGTCGCCAGGCCATCGCTGCCGCCAACGGGAGGAATGAGCTGGTCTGTCGCGCCTGCGACGCTGCGCGTCTCGCCCGTGAAGGGCGTGACTTCTTCGACGATGCGCAGCAGTTGCACGAAGCTGTGGCCACTGTCCTGGCCGCCAGCGGTCAGGCCGGCCGCAGGGGCTTCGAGGACGGCGAAGGGATCCTGACCCGCATTCAGGGCCGCGATGACGCGATCTGCGTCGGCGTCGAGCGGCAGGATGGCGGCTTCGGCTTTGTCAGGAGCGCTCTGGCCGAGCACATCCTGATCGGCAAGCAGGGTGCGATCCGGGCCGATATCGACAGGCGCTCCGCTCGATCGGGCCAGCTCCATGTGGGTGTTGGGGCCGGTGACAATGATGTCACCTGCATTGATGTGATCACCCGGCCTGAGCACAACCATCTGGCCATCGGGCAGCTTGCGCCAGGCCGTGCCTTCGATGCGTTGGATGGTGCCTTGCAGTTGCGGGTTGTTCATCTCGGCCATGGTGGCTAGCTCCAGCGGGTGTCAATCAGCGGAGAGGTGAATTTGCCGGAATGGCAGTGCACGGACTCCGCAAACCTTTAACGGTCTATGTCACTGGAGACTAATGACGCAGGCAGGGCGCCGCATCGTACGCGGGTACAGACAGGGTTAAATTCGGTGTCTTGTGCGTCAGGAAGTGTGACTTCGGTCACGCCTGCGGGGCTTGCTTCATATTTTCACGGAAGAAAAGCGCTGACGGGGACGAGCGAGCGGGACGCTGGCAAGGCGGCGAGCGTAGAGCAGTGCTTATGCACGGCGAGCGAGCCAACGCCGCCAGCGTTTCGCGCAGCCGTTCACGTCAGCGCTTTTTATTTGACGCCGTGTACTTTGAGCGCAAGCTGCAGGCGATCGGCGACACCGAGCTTGTCGAAGATCGAGCTGAGGTGTGCCTTGACCGTACGCTCGGTAATGCCCATGACTTCGGCAATGCCGAAGTTGGATGCGCCTTGTGCGGCCATGCGTGCAATTTCGATCTCGCGCTCGGTCAGCGCGATGTGCCAGGCCATCGCGGGAGACGCGGCGTTGCCGGCGCGCTGCGCCAGGCTGTGATTGACGCCCTTGAGCAAGCGCGTCAGCAAGCTCCGGCCCACCCACAGTTCGCCGCTCGCGACTACTTCGACAACCTGCTTCAGGGTCGCTGCGTTGGCATAGGCATTGCAATAACCCGCCGCACCGGTGTTCATGGCGGATATGCCTTCGGCATCGTGCGGCACGCTGCTGAGCACGATGATCGAAAGCCGGGCCGTCCACACGCGCCAGCACGCGTCGCTCCAGTCCGGCCGTTCGGGATGAGCGCTATCGATCATCACGAGGCTGCCAACGGGCAGGCCGTCGAGCTCGACGGGGCTGCGAAGGTGTTGTGCATGCCAGGGCCAGTCGGGGCCACGCATTTCGCGGATGCGATGGAACACCGTGTCGTCGGCTGTCAGGATGTGCAGCGCAGGGCCGTCCAGACGTTCCGTCATCTTTCCGTCATGGCCTTCTCATGCGCTCGCAGAACCGGTTTGAGCAGATAAGCGAGGATGGATTTCTTGCCGGTCAGGATGTCGACTTCCGCCACCATGCCGGGAATGATGGGCAGCTTCTGGTTGCCCAGTTCGGTCCGCAGGGTGCGTACCCTGATGACATAAAAAGCATTGCCTTTCTCATCCGTGATCGTGTCGGCGCCGATGTGCTCCAGCGTGGCATCGAGGCCGCCATAGATTGAGAAATCATAGGCTGTGAACTTCACCAGCGCGGGCTGTCCCGGGTGCAGGAAGGCAATGTCGCGCGGCGACACTCTGGCCTCAAGCAATAGTGCGTCGTCGCTTGGCACGATCTCGACCACTTCCTTGCCGGGTTGTACGACGCCGCCGACCGTGTTGACCAGCAGCAGCTTGACTGTGCCATTTACCTGCGAGCGGATCTCGGACTGTTTGACCCGGTCGGCCAGACCGCTCGTGCCTTCGCTCACGCGCGAGAGTTTTGCCATCGTTTCGGAAAGCTCGGTGCGGGCGAGGTTGCGGAAGTTCAGTTCAACTTCCTGGATCTTGCGTTGCGCTTCGTTCATGGCCGCTTCAATGCGCGGGATCGAGGCCATCGCCGAATCGCGGTCGCCCTTGTAGCGCGCGACGTCGCGCTCCAGGCGCAGCAACTCCACCTCGGAGACTGCGCCGGTCTTGAATAGCGGCCGCGTCTTGTCGAGTTCCGACTGGGTCAGGGCGAGGCCTTGCGCGGCGGTGTCACGACGCACCTTCATCTCGGCCAGTTCCTGCGAGCGTTGTGTCAGTTGCTGACGCGCGATGCCGATGTTCGTGTCCATCTCGGAGCGCTTCGCCAGATACAGGCTGTGCTCTTGCTCCACGGCGGCGGCCGCAGCGGTCTGCACGTCGGCCGGCACTTCGAAGGCTTTGCCTTCGGCCAGCGCGCGCAGACGCGATGCCTTGACCTGTAGTGACAAATAGTCAGCGCGATTTTCATTGAGCGAAGACACCGAGCGCGTCGGATCGATCTTCAGCAGAAGTTGCCCGACCTTGACCTGCTGGCCTTCCTTGACGAGGATCTCCTCGACGATGCCGCCGTCCAGACTTTGCAGGATCTGCACCTGACGCGAGGGAATGACCTTGCCTTCGCCGCGCGTGACTTCGTCGAGTTGCGCCAATGCTGCCCAGACGATCAACACCAGCAGGAAGATGCCTGCGGCCCACACGGCAATGCGTGCGCCGCGCGGTGTCTGCTCGTTGATGGCCCAGTCGGCATCGGCCTCGAAGTCGTCTTCCTGGTAGCTGGCCATGCGCTCGGTACGCGCAATGAACCTGTCATAGGTGGCAGAAAACCACTTGTAGATCGCGCTCATGCGGCCCTCCCGATGCGGCCATGCTGCAAGGCCTCGACGACCTGGGCCTTCGGTCCGTCGGCGACGATGGTGCCGCTGTCGATGACGATCAGGCGGTCGACCAGGTCCAGCAGGGAGGTGCGGTGCGTGATCAGCAGCACTGTCTTGCGTGCTGCGAAAGCGCGCAGACGCTGCTTGAGTTGCTCTTCGCTCTGGTGATCCATGCTGGCGCTCGGTTCATCGAGCAGCAGGATGGGCGGGTCGGTAATCATGGCGCGCGCGATGGCGACGGTCTGGCGCTGGCCACCGGAGAGGGACTCGCCGCGCTCGCCGATGAGCATGTCGAATCCTTCCGGATGCGCATTGGCAAACTCCGACACGCCGGCCAGCTCGGCCGCGGCGAGAATGGCGGCGTCATCGGCGAAGGGGGCTCCCATGGCGATGTTGTTCTTCAGCGAGCCGTAGAACAAGGTCACGTCCTGCGGCACAAAACCGATGGCGCGGCGCAGCTCGGCCGGGTCGATCTGGCGCGCATCGACGCCGTCGATGAGTACGGAGCCTTCGGTGGGCTGGTACAGGCCGAGGATGAGCTTTTCCAGCGTGGTCTTGCCGGAGCCGATGCGGCCGATGATGCCGACTTTCTCGCCGGCCTTGATGCGGAACGAGACCTTGCGCAACACCTTCTGTTCGCGCCCGGGATAGGCGAAGGCCACGTCCTTGAACTCGATGTCCCCCTCGAACTGCGGACGGTGTACGAAGGGCGCATCGGCCGGGCGTTCGATCGGCATTTTCATCTGCGATTCGAGCGAGGTCATGCCGGTGCGTGCGCTCTGGAACTGCATCATCAATCCCGCGATCTGACCCAGCGGCGACAGCGCGCGGCCGGACAGCATGCTGGAGGCGATGATCGCGCCCATGGTGATCTGGCCATCCGACAGTAGATATACGCCCGTCATGATGGTGGTGATGTTGACCAGTTGCGCCACGGTCTGCGAGAAATTCACCGTGCCCGAAGACAACAGGCGTGTGCGGTTGCTGACTTGTGCGATGAACTGCGTGGCGCGTTCCCAGCGGCGCTGGAACTCTCCTTCGGCGCCGAGCGTCTTGATCGTTTCGAGGCCCACGAGACTCTCGATCAAGGTAGCGTTGCGCTGCGCGCTGGCGCGGTAAGTCGTTTCGGTGAGTTCGTGCATCTTGGCCTGGGTGATCCACGCCGCGCCGACCACCAGCGCCATGCCGACCACGGCGGGCACGGCCATCCACGGCGAGATCCAGATCAGGACGAGCAGGAAGATCAGCACGAAGGGCAGGTCGATGAGCGCCGTGACCGTAGCCGAGGCGACGAAGTCGCGTACGCCTTCGAAGGCTTTCAGGTTGGCCGCGAAGGAGCCGACCGATACCGGGCGCGAGGCCAGTTTGACGCCGAGCACGCGCTCCATGATGAGCGCCGACAGCGATACGTCGATGCGCTTGCTGGCTGTGTCGATGATGTAGGCGCGCACCGTGCGCAGGGTCAGGTCGAAGAGCAGCATCAGCAGCGCGCCGATCGACAGCACCCACAGGGTTTCGATGGCGTGGTTCGGCACGACGCGGTCGTACACGTTCATCGAGTAGAGCGGAATGATGGTGGCGAAGATGTTCACCATCAGCGCGGCCAGCAGGGCATCGCGATACAGGCGCCAGTTCGAGAACAGCGCGCCCCAGAACCAGTGACGGCCGCGCACCTTGCCGACTTCCGGCGTGCGGGCGTCGAAGCGAAAACGCGGCGTGACGATGGCGGCCGTGCCGGTGTAGATCGCTTCGAGCTGGACCAGCGGAATGTCGACGATGCCGTCCGGCGACTCGGGCTCGCGGATCAGGCAGATGCCATCAAGGCGTCGCTCGACCAGCAGGCAGGCGCGGCGGTCCTTGAGCAGGAGCAGGGCGGGCAGGTGATGCTCACGCAGCTGCATCAGGGGAAGCCGCGTCAGTTTGGCTGCGAGGCCGGCACGGCTGGCGGCGCGTGACAGCTGCGAAGGGGGCAACAGGTGATCGACGCAGGGCAGGCCAGCGACGAGTGCTTCGGCAGTCCAGGGATTGCCGAAGTGGCGGGTCAGCAGCACCAGGCAGTCGATCAGCGGGTCCACATGGGTCGCATGCGGATTGACTCGCCATGCTGCGGCAGCGACCGGCGGAATGGTCTCGGCATGCGGCTCGAGTGCGGGTTTGGCGCGTTGGTCCGGTTGCGTGTCTTGCGGCAAGCCGCTCGGCAACTCGCCCTGCATCGGCTTGTGCAATTCGCTCATGGGCTTTTCACCGGAGTCAATCATCTGCGCTCATGGCCGATCAGAGGACGTCGCGATCGCCCAGCAGGTTCAACGCGCCCTTGAGTTTGCGGCGCATGTCCTTGCGGGCCAGCAGCTTGCGCTGGGCGTCAACCGGCAGGTCGGTGAGGCGCAGCACGCCTTTCTCGATCAGCACGTCGATCAGGTCTTCCATCACGCGGATGAAACTGGCATCAAGCCCGTTGAAATTTTCAGCAGGGTCCGTGCCCAGGAAGGCGACGACCTCGGGATGGGTGCCGGGCAGTTGTTCAATGCTGTATGCGGGCAGATGCGCATACGACGCAGCCTCCTCTGCATCCAGCAGGGCGACGATGCGGCCTTCGGCATTTCGGCGGACAAATGGCATGGCGATTCGCTTTACAAGGCAGCCCCGAATTTAGCAGCTTGCGATCAGTGAAGGGGGTTGCACGCGTCAACCGGCGAAAGCACCACCTGAATGCGTGACCAATGCCACATTTTTCGCAGCCAGAGGGGCTACTCAGCATTAACGGCCGCAAGGGCGGGGCCCTTTAGGTTCCCTAACGCAGTGCTCTACGGGCGTCGGGAGCCTAGACCGTCTCGTCTTCGCTGTGCTGAAATTTCGGCCAGATCAAGGCCAGAGCAATGAGAAGAATGCCGCCAATGATGGCGTTGATACCTGTCGTGTTGCTCGTCATGAACACTTCGCTGCCGCGGCTGATGTGCACGCAGGACCTGAGGAGCGGTGACGCCCGGACTTCGACGATATCGCCATCCTTGAGGCGGGTGTAGGCCGCCTCATTGACGCCGCAATAGTCGATCTGTCCCCCGCCGAGCGCCAGCGTATAGCTGGTTTGCTCGCTGGAAATCTTGCCAATATTCCTGCTGGTGGACGTCTGGTGCTGAGTGACCCTGCTTGTCTCGACAGTCTCGGGCAGCCACGCTTCCAGCAGCACGGCCACGCCGACACCGAAGAATATGATTCGTGCCAGCGTTGCGATCATGACTGCTCCCAGCGCGGTCTCTTACTGGCAATCGACGATATGTGAAAAGATGTTGCGCGCCTCGCATTGGCTCTTGGTGAGCGGATTGTGGTTGCTCAGCGGGGCGAAGAAGGCGAATGACAGGCTGATGGCCAGCGCCATGCCGCCAGCAATCAGCATGCGTGTCTTCGTGCGCAGGGCGTGCAGGTCGGTGAGGTACTGGTACTGCAGCACGACCAGGATGTAGGTGATCAGCAGGCCGAGGAAGTAGTGATAGAGGTACATCACGCGCTGCGTGCCCAGGTACAGGTGCAGCACCATGAAGGTTGCATACAGGCTGGTGAACACCTCGATCAGGTGGTAGGTTTTGGTGTTGCCGATCGGGTTCTTGAAGAAGCGGTGATTGACGATCAGCGCGATCGACAGGAATAGCGAGGCGAGGCCGAGGTACCAGCTGACCTGGTTGCCGACGAGCTGCACGTACTTGGTCTTGCCGTCAGCCGAGTCCCAGCGGTAATTGATGGTCTTGTCCATGATCAGCCAGTGCAAGGGGTGCGAACCGTTTTCGCCGGGCTTGCAGATGTCCAGCTTGGGCACGCCAAGGTGGTCCTTGTCCATGAACTTGAAGTAGTCGCGGGTGATGGCGAAGACCACGTCAGGCGTCAGTGCGCCATGCTGGGTCAGGTATTCCTTGTAGGTCGGCGACATGTTTTCGATGTCCTGCTTGCCGGCCGAACTTTGCGGGTCGGGCAGCTTGCGACCGATGGCGCCGTGGATGGCGAAGATGGTGAGCACGACGATCAGGATCGCGACGATGGTCGAACCGGTCTTGGCAATGAAGTCCTGCGCCAGCCTGGTGAGATCAAAGTCGAGGCGCGTGGCGGCGTCCTTGAAGTACAGGATAGGGAAGAGGATCAGCAGCAGGGCGGCGTTGATCTTGGCCATGATGGCCAGCCCGGCGAGCACGCCAAGCCAGGCATAGGCTTTCCACGACAGTGTGTCCGGGCGCTTCCACAGGCGCACGAACTGCCAGATGGTGGCGAGGCAGAAGAACATCTGGATGCTGTCGAGATGCACCGCACGGAAGTGCACGACGTAGGCGTTCTCGAAGACGTAAAGCGTGCTGAAGAGCAGGGCCAGGAGGCGGTTCTCGGTGAGGGTCAGGAGCAGGCCGAAGAACAGCAGCGCACCGAAGGCGGCGAACAGGCTTGGCATCAGGCGCATGCCGGCAAACGAGAAATTCGGCGGCATCTTGTCGCCGTTGATGTACTTGTCGACGATGAGCTGATGCTTGTCGACATTCTGGTTCTCACCGGACAGGAGCTCGCCCGCGGCGATCAGCAACAGCGCCAGCGGCGGGTGCGGCTCGAAGTGGCCAAGGCCGTCGATGTAACGCTGGCCCGAGGTCACGTGGTAGTTCTCGTCCCAGAACGGGTAGGGCGGCTCGCCCTTGTTGACGACGTAGGAGCAGCTTGCGGCGATGGCGACCAGCAGCAGGCAGATGGAGGTGCGCAGCCAGAGTGGAATGCGGTCGACGAGTGGAACGAGTGTTTCCTCGAAGAAGCCCGGCTGCGCCGGGTTTGTCAGGGCACTGGCGTTTGTATCGTTGCTACCGTTGCGCCCCGAAGTGTTGCCAGAGCCGCCTGTTACCTTCTTCTGCTTCGCCATCTTGTCTTCTGTCCCGTGTCCGGAGTCACTTGCCGCCGGCATCGCCAAAAGGCTTGGCAGGGGCTTGAAGCACTCCGCTGTTGTCTGATTGTCGGGCGCGAGTGTGCAAGGGGCGCGTGGCGGGTGTCAATGCGGCGGCGCCGTAAATGGTTGTAAATGGCGACTTCCGGCACGGCGAGGATCAATCGTCCAGCTGGCAATGGCCGGGTCAGGGCTGGTTTAACCTTTGTTTCCAGCGCCGGGGCGCGCCAGCCGCGGCGTAAAATTCCTTTTTTCGGCTTTTTGCCGCCGCGCGTGTTTGTGGCGGTGCGCCTTGCTCTATCGCTACACCCCAACGCACGGAGTCTGCATGCAGCCGGTCAAAGATCCGTCACGCTTCCGTTTTCTCGATGTGCCACGCGCGCTCTGGTACTTCCTGGATCATGAGCGCTGGAAGTACCTGTCATTCACTGTCGTGCTCATTGTGGTGCTGTCGTACACCATGGTGCCGCCCTACATCATTGGCCTGATCGCCAACTTTCTGATCGGTTACGTCAAGGTCGATGCAGCCTTGCGCCCCTCTGCAACGCCGCTGTTCTGGATGATCGGCATCCTCGCCGGCAGCCACGTGCTGATTTCCATGGTGCGTCTCCTGAGCAAGCGCGTGCTGGGGCGCATCAGCCTGAATGCGCGCTACCGCGCCAAGGTCTGGGGTTTCGAGAGGCTGCTGGACTCCTCGCTCGCCTGGCATCAACAGGAGAGCACCGGCAACAAGGCGCAGCGCATCCTTACTGGCGCCGAGTCAGTGCGCGAATGGACCGGCGACATCATCAACAACCTGTTCCCGGCCGTCGTGGCCTTTACCGGTTCGTTGATCGCCTGCGTGATGCTGCACCCGGCCTTTGCGCTGTTCTTCATTTATTACCTCGCGGTGCTGATGGGCACCGAAGCGTTTTTCGACTACCGCATTGCGCGGCTTTCGGACCGCATCAACAAGTCAATGGAGAACGCCAGCGGTTCGTTCGTGGAAAGCGCGTCGAATATCCTCGCCGTCAAGGCGATGGGTGCGGCCGATGGCATGACCAGCAATATCGCGCAGCGCGAAGAGTTGGCGCGTCATTTGTCCTACGAGCGCCTGCGCCTCGGGAATACGAAGTGGATGTGTTTCCAGTGGCACAACGGCATCAGTTGGGGGGCGTATCTGCTTGTCATTGGCTACATGGTCATGCACGGCAATCTCCTGCCGGGTTTCTTCCTGACCTACGCTGTGTATTTCGACAAGCTGCGTGACTCCTCTGTGGAGTTCACCGACCGCATTCAGCTCATGATCGAACGCAAGTCCAACCTCGGCCGCATGATGCCGTTGTTCTGGACAGACAATAGTCTTGCCAAGGGCGACCAGAAATTCCCGGAAGACTGGCGCAGCATCACGCTCGACAAGGCGGTCTTCCGCTATGGCGACAAGCCCGCCGTGGGGCCGCTTTCACTTGAAGTGAGGCGGGGCGAGATCGTCGGCATCGCCGGCCATTCCGGCTCGGGCAAGTCCACCCTGATCAAGCTGCTGCTAGGGCTCTATCACATCGAGCAGGGCGAGATGCGCATCGGCGACGTGCCGATCCAGAAGATCGATCACGAAGACCTGACCGCGCATGTCGCTGTCGTATTGCAGGAAACCGAAATGTTCAACTTCTCGCTCAAGGAGAACATCACCATGATGCGCGACGTGGCGCCGCAGCTGCTGCAGCGTGCCTGCGAAACGGCGTGTCTCGAAGACCTCATCGCGCGCCTGCCGGAAGGGCTTGAAACGGTGGTCGGCGAGCGGGGCTATTCGCTGTCGGGCGGAGAGCGCCAGCGCGTCGGTATCGCCCGCGCAATCTGTCGCAATGCGCCCATCATGCTGCTCGATGAAGCCACTTCGGCGCTCGACTCCGCGACCGAGCAGAAGGTCATGCAGGGGCTCATGACGGAGTACGGCGACGGGCGCACGATGCTGATCGTCGCGCACCGAATCAGCACGTTGAAAGAAGCCGACAAGATCGTCGTCTTCGAGCGCGGCGAATTGGTGGAAGAGGGCGCCTTCCAGGCGCTGGCCCACGATCCGGCCACGCGTTTTGGCGCAATGTACGCAATCCAGCAGGCCTGATTTTCAGGCTTTCATATGGTTTTTGGGCGGCCCGGGCAGGGCCGCTTTGTTTTTGTCCGGCCGGCTGATTTTGGCGATTTTGTCGTTTATGAAAAAGCTTGTTGCGACGCGCCGTGACTAATTGATGTTACCGGTCCACTCTGCGTAACTGGCAGGCAGCATAGCCAGCTCGATTCCGTGCAATTGGCACCACGATCCCTGCGCGTGGGTGCGTTGGAAGCGGAAACATAACGACAATCAAGACCGGAGACATACGATGCAAAACAGGCTTCTTCTGGGCGCCTTGGCGCTCGCCTTTTCAGGCAGTTCGTTCGCGGCAACAGACTACCCTTCGGGCTATACCAAGTGCGCTCAAAACACCGGCGCGACCTGCGCCATGACCGGCACCAACAACGTGGCGCTGGGCAAATCAGGCTCCTTCGTCTATGCCGTCAAGACCGGTAGTTTTGCCTGTATCGGTTCGGCTTTCCCATCTAACAGCTACACCGAATCAGCGTGGTGCTCGGTAGGTCCTGCGGCCAGCACGCCTACACCAACTCCGACGCCGACGCCGACGCCGACGCCAACCCCCACACCGACTCCAACTCCAACACCAACACCAACACCAACACCAACACCAACACCAACACCAACACCAACACCAACACCAACACCAACCCCGAGTGGCACACCGGCACCTTCGACCGCAACCCGTCCTCAGCTGAGCACCGCCGTTGCAGCCAACTACACGGTGGCCAAGTTCCTCGGCAGCTGGTCGCCTGCAGCCATCAGCACACCTAGCTCGCCGAGCTACACCGTGAGCTCGAGCGGCACATACAAGACCGTTCAGTCAGCGATTAACGCCGCCATCAACGCCGGCGGCACGACGCGCAAGTACATCCTGGTTAGCCCGGGTACGTATAACGAGATGGTCTTCGTGCCGTCGGGCGTGCCGATCACGTTGTATGGCACAGGCGCATCCACCGCCGTGAAGATCCAGATCGCGACCAGCGCGCTCCAGACCGGCAGCGCATACAAGACGATGGTCGGGACCAACTACACGAGCGCTGGCCAGTCATGGGTTTCCAGCTGCGCGAGCAAGAGCGCGATCGGCACGACTTGCTCCGCGTCCTTCGTGATCCAGAACACCGGCTTCGAAGCGAAGAATCTGACGATCACCAATAGCCGCGTCGAAAGCGGTTCGGGTACCGACCAGGCTGTCGCGGTCTACACCACTGCCGACCAGGTGCACTTCGACAACGTGAAGATGTACGGCAACCAGGACACGCTGTGGATCGACGGTGCAGGCAAGCGCTTCTACGCGCAGAACTGCTTTGTTGAAGGCGATGTGGACTTCATCTTCGGTGCCGGTACGGGTGTTCTCGACAACTGCCAGATCAACTACACCGCAGCCCGTGGCAAGAACGGCAGCACGATCGGTGCGCCAAGCACGCAGTCCAGCAATATGGGCATCCTGATCAATGGCGGTTCGATCACGGGTTCCAGTGGCGCCAGCGGCGTGGCGTTTGCGCGTCAGTGGCCGCAGAGCAGCCTGTCGAGCCCTGTCGGCAAGATGATCATTCGCGGGGCCAACATCACGCTGAGCGTCGACAAGTCGCGCCCTTGGCGTGATTGGGACAGCTCGCATCCAATGAACTACGGTTCGAGCTCTTCCCCGAATGTGGGCGAGTTCCAGAACAGCGGTTCAGGTTCCGCGCTGTAAGAGGGAAAAAGAATGCATGCACCCGATCAGGGGGTATGCGTGGCATGAGCAAGACCATGAGGCCGACGCGCAAGCGTCGGCCTTTTTCTTTGTGTGCGGCTGGTGGCTGTGTGGTCGCGTGCGTGGTGGTGCAAGAATGCAAGTGTCATTCAACTGCCTCGCGTCTTCAGTTACGTAGTTACTTTCGGTGTTAGCGAGTCGACGAGCGCCACCAACAAATCCCTCTGGTGAGCATGATCAATGAATTAAATGTTACTGGTGATTTTGATGTTTTTGCATATTCCTGTGTCGGTAGAGACGTGTCGCATTCGTACAAGACGGAACATGATTCCCCACCTATAAAGATGCAACTGCTGGCCCAAGAGCCGATGCAGAAAAATGAAATGGCCGCCAGACGGCCACAGGAGACCCGATGACTTCCCGCCAAGCCTTCAAGCTGTTCGGCATGCCCGCTCCTGCCGCCGTCACGACTTTAGTGACTTGTCATTCCGTCGCTGTGGCTTTCGCCGTGGCGACCTGCCGCCCGCACATCCAGCCCCTCTGATTTGTCGTGACGCAATCAGCGACCAGCAGTCCTGCTCGCTGATTGCGACTTTCAACCAGCCTGCGGTCCAGCGGGCATGTGATTAGGAGACTCTCGTGAACGTGAAGCACCTGATGTTCGGCCTTGCGGCCGCAAGCTTGGCGAGCAGTGCCTTTGCCGCCAATCGCCCTGTTGGCTACGTCACCATCTGTAATGAGGGGAAGACGTGTTCGGTACCGGCGTCGACCAATGTGGCCTTCGGCCGGGCCGACAAGTTTTTCTACAAGGTATTGAGTGGCAGCTTCGTCTGTAATGAGGCGACCTTTGGTGGCAAGGTGGCGGGCGGCGTGAACGAGTGTTCGGTCCCGAGCGGTACGTCCACCAGTTCCTCTGCGCCGAGCGCGTCGAGCTCATCCACCTCCAGCACATCCAGCTCTACGCCGCCGTCATCGAGTTCAAGCTCAAGCTCCACGTCTTCGAGTGGTGACCTTGGCTACTATCCCGGCTGCCAGATGCCGACCGCGACGGCCACCGTGCAGTCGAGCGCGACCATCGTCGTGCCTGCCGGCACCGGGTATGACGGCGGCAACAAGCGCTACAACCTCTCGGGTGGCAGCCAGGCTGAAGGTCAGCCTGCCGTGTTCGACGTGGAGGAGGGTGCAACCCTGAAGAACGTCATCATCGGCACCCTGGCCGCTGACGGCATCCATTGCCTCGGCAATTGCACGCTGGATCACGTCTGGTGGGAAGACATCGGTGAGGACGCTGCTACGGCACTGGGCGCGGCAGGTACCGTCATGTCGATTACCTGTGGCGCCGCCTACAACGGTTCCGACAAGACCTTCCAGCACAACGGCCGTGGCGAGCTGCGCATCAGCAACTTCTACGCAAACAAAGCCGGCAAGCTGTATCGCTCTTGCGGCGATTGCACGGCGAATGGTGGGCCACGCAAGGTCACCATCACCAATGTGATCACGCGTGACGTGCCGACCATTGTCGGTATCAACACCAACTTCGGTGACGTGGCGACGATTCGCAATCTGACGCTCAACAACAGCAGTAATTCCAAGACCAAGATTTGTCAGGTCTACCACGGCGTCGTGAAGGGTTCGGGCAGTACTTCGGCGCTCGGCGTGGAATTCAACACGGCGAACTGCAACGTCAGTCAATCCGACGTCACGCTGATAGCGCCAAGCGCCATCAATACCAGCGCATGTGCCGGTTCGTGCCCGCAACCGTGAGGTACACATAGTGAGATACATGAGCCAGCCGCAGTCAGGTTGGCTCATGTTTTTGGCATGAGTGAATTTTGGCGTGAGTGAAAGCGCGCAGTAGCCTGCTGCCGCGCCCAGGTGACGAAGCGAGTCCGAACGAGCTGACAGGAGACCGAGAGATGACTGCGATGCGATGGATGATGGGAACGATGCTTGTGTTGTTGACCCAGGCTGGCTGGGCAGCCAATCGGCCGAGCGGGTACGTGACGATCTGTACCGAAGGCAAGACTTGTTCCGTTGCGACTTCGACCAACGTGGCTTTCGGGCGCGCCGACAAGTTTTTCTACAAGGTCCTCGTCGGCAGTTTTGTCTGTAATGAGGCGACCTTTGGCGGCAAGACAGCGGGTGGGGTGAACGAATGTTCGGTGCCGTCAGGAGGCAGTACGTCCTCTGCAGCCAGCAGTTCGATGTCGAGTGCATCCTCCAGCAAGTCTTCATCTTCTTCGTCGGTGACGGCATCCAGCTCCTCGTCGAGCAACTCATCGTCGTCCTCAAGTAAATCTTCCTCCTCGTCGTCGAGCGGTGGCGGTACGACGGGGACACGACCGCAGCTTGGCGATGCGGTTGCCGCCAATTACGACGTAGCGCAGTTCCTCGCCAAGGCGGGTCCGCTGACGGCACTCGTAACGGACAACTGGAGTCCACGCACGACGGTGATCCAGACGCCTGCCAGCCCGGCTTACGTCGTTGCCAAGAGTGGTGGCACACACACCACGGTGCAGGCCGCGGTGACGGCCATTGCCGCATCCGGGGTGACGACGCGCCAGTACATCAAGGTCATGCCGGGGACATACAACGAGCTGGTCATCGTGCCGCTCGGCACGACCATCACCCTGTATGGTGGCGGTGCCGATCCTTCACAGACGGTGATCGCCTTGCCGACTGCGGCCAAACTGACGGGGGCACAGTTCGCGGCGATGGCCAATCCGGGTGGTGCGGTATTTACCAGCAGCACGCCGACCGCGATCAAGTCGGTCTACGACGCTTGCGCCAGCAAGTCCGGCAGCATCGGCACGACCTGCTCGTCGTTGTTCGTGGTGACCGCCAACAACTTCGAGATGACCAATGTGACGGTGCAGAACACCTATGACGAAGGCGGCGGCGAAAGTCAGGCCGTGGCATTGATGGTGGTGGGTGACCGCAACCTGTTCAACAAGGTGCGTCTGCTTGGCAACCAGGACACGCTTTACGTGAAGACGACAGCGCTCGACGTGGTAGCGCGCAGCTACTTCGGCAATAGCTATATCGAGGGTGATACGGACTTCATATTCGGGCGCGGCACGGCGGTCTTTGATGCCTGCACGATCTACTTCACGCGCGTGAGGAAGAGCAGCAGCACCATCGCCGCGCCGAGCACGGCAACGAGCAATCCGTACGGCTTCCTGTTCACGCAGAGCATCTTTAATGCCGATGCGGGTGGCGCGACGATTTCCTTTGCACGTCAGTGGCCAGAGTCTTCGTCAAACGGCGGCACCATCGGCAAGGTGATCGTGCGTGAGTCGACGGTCAGCGCGTTCATCAAGAACCCGCCGTGGGCCGACTGGAGCAGCAGCAATCCGGCGCAGTACGGCACGGCCACCAATCCATACCTGGCCGAATACAAGAATGTCGGCCCGGGCGCCGCGCAATAGATTCCCGGCGGTTATGCCCGGGGCTCGTTCTCATGCGAGCGGCTCCGGGCGTCATTTAGCCGAGATGTTCCATGCAGCGATGTGGCTGCGCGTTGATGTAGCACTCCGCCCATTGGCGGACCAAAAAAAACAGACCAGGAGACATGCATGACTTTGAAGCATTTGATGTTCGGCCTTGTGGCATTTGGGGCCATCGTTTTTGCGGGCAGCGTTCTTGCCGCCAACCGCCCTGCGGGCTATGTAACGATCTGCAATGAAGGCAAGACTTGCTCCGTTGCGACTGCAACGAACGTGGCTTTCGGCCGCGCCGACAAGTTTTTCTACAAGACGCTGACGGGGAGCTTCGTCTGTAATGAAGCGACCTTCGGTGGCAAGGTCGCCGGTGGCACCAATGAGTGTTCGGTACCTTCGGGCACCGCGACCAGTTCCAGTAGCTCAGTCAATAGCTCGGTGAGCAGCTCGAAGCCAAGCAGCTCATCCTCCAGCACGTCGAGCACGGCGACGTCCAGCGCAAGTTCATCAAAGGCCTCTTCGAGCACTTCCAGCTCCACCGTGCCGCCCAACTCCTGCGCGCCGGGTAGTGTCATCAGCAATGCAACTGTCGACTGCGGTGGTGTCACGGTAGGTACGTCTTGCGCTGGTGGTAGCGAAAGCCAGCAGCCGATCTTCACGCTCAATAACGCCACCATCAAGAACGTCCACCTGAAGGCAGGCGCGGCTGCTGACGGCATTCACTGCGCGAGTGGCAACTGCCGTCTTGAAAACGTGGTGTGGGACGAGGTGTGCGAAGACGCGGCGACCAACAAGTCGGAAGGCGGCACGCTGACCATCTCCGGTGGTTCGGCAACTGCAGCGCCGGACAAGACCTTCCAGCACAACTCGAAGAACAGCACGACCGTCATCGAGAACTTCCAGACCTTCGGCCAGGTGGGCAAGCTGTGGCGCTCGTGCGGTGACTGCACCAACAACGGTGGCCCGCGTTACGTAAATATCAATAACGTGACCATCAACGGCACGGTGACCAGCACGGTCGTGGGCGTGAATCGTAACTACGGCGACAAGGCCACGATCCGCAACCTCAAGGTCAAGGGCCTGACGCGTCCGACGGCGACGACGACCAAGCCGCGCATCTGCGAGGAGTGGAAGGGCATCGAGAAGGGCAGCGGCTCGACCGAGAAGTACGGCGAGTTCTTCAATACGGCCTATTGCGATGTCAGCCCGTCCGACGTGACGAGCTTCTAAAGCTGTAAGTGTTGTAGTCCTGATGCCGCTCCGCGTTCGCAATGAAACGGGGCGGCATTTTCGTATCTGTCTGACGTAAAAACGGAGGTGGATCGTGAAGAGATATTTGTGGATCGTAGGTCTTGTTCTTGCCGCTGTGAGCGCAACGGCTGGCGCAGCAAATCGCCCGAGCGGCTACACGACGATATGCACCGAGGGCAAGACGTGTTCGGTGGCAACGGCCACTAATGTGGCCTTCGGGCGCGCCGACAAGTTTTTCTACAAGGTGCTGACGGGAAGTTTTCTCTGTGCCGAAGCGACTTTCGGCGGCAAGGTGGCGGGGGGTGTGAACGAGTGCTCCGTGCCGAGCGGTGTGGTCAGCAGTTCATCTTCGAGCGCCGGTACTTCGTCGTCGAGCACCTCGAAGTCTTCTTCCAGCAGCTCGAAGTCCTCCAGTAGTTCGAAGTCTTCGTCGAGTAGCTCGGTCAGCAGCGCGACGCCGAACTCATGCCAGGCGGGTAGCGTCATCACCAATGCAACGGTCGACTGTGGCGGCATCACGGTCGGCACATCCTGTGCCGGAGGCAGCGAAAGTCAGCAACCGGTATTTACGCTCAATAACGCGACCATCAAGAACGTGCATCTCAAGGCCGGTGGCGCAGCCGATGGCATTCATTGCGTCGCGGGCAATTGCCGTCTGGAAAACGTGGTGTGGGATGACGTCTGCGAAGACGCGGCAACCTTGATGGATGCAGGCGTAACGATGACCGTGTCGGGCGGCTCGGCGAATGCAGCGGACGACAAGGTGTTCCAGCACAACTCGAAGAACTCGACGATTGTCATCGAGAACTTCTCGACCACTGGCCGCATCGGCAAGCTGTACCGCTCGTGTGGTGATTGCACCAACAATGGTGGTCCGCGCTTTGTGAACATCAACAACGTCACCATGAACGGCTCGACCGGCACCATCGTCGGCGTGAATCGCAATTACGGTGACAAGGCGACGATCCGCAACCTGAAGATCAAGGGCTGGAAGTACCCGGACAGCGGCGGCGAGATCTGCATGGAATACAACGGCGTCGAGAAGGGTAGCGGCGACAGCAGCGAGCTGGGCCTGTTCTGGAACACGGCGAGCTGTGATGTGAGCGCCAGCGACGTCACCGGATTCTGATGTGGCTGTAGAACAGTCGCGCTTCGCTTGCGAATCACCGCAACGCTGAGTGCGCAGCCATCGATCTCCGAATTTCGTGTTCGCGGGGTCCTCATCTAGCGTCAGGCAGCTGCCTTCTCGGCAGTGACTGAAAGAGCCCGCAGATCTGCGGGCTTTTTTCATGACTGTCCTCGTCCCGACAGCAACTTCCGTGTGCTTCCCAAGCACTGGCTTCATTGAAATCGACATAAATCTTCAGAAGCCGCAATTTCGATCATGCGCGAGACGGCGTGTTCGCATATTTTCCGCAAACACAGTCTGTCGTCAGATTGACGGACGCATAAGATTTTAACGAGGAGACAGCATGAAGAAGTATTCAGCCTTTCTGGGCGCGCTCTTGCTGAGCGCGCTTTTGGCCGCTTGCGGCGGCGGTGACTCAGGGAGCTCGGCCGCGACGCCAAGCACCAGTTCAAGCTCCAGCAGTTCGAGCAATTCAAGCTCAGGCAATTCAAGCTCCAACACCAGCAGCGTCGGCACACAGGCGGTCACTCTCCACCTGCTCGGGGACTCGACCTTGACGACGTATACCGACGCGGAACGTCCGCAAATGGGTTGGGGCGAGCGGATCGGCCTGCACTTCGACAGCACGCACGTCAAGATCAAGAACTGGGCCGCCGGCGGCCGCAGTTCGCGCAGCTTCTATTACGAGTCCACCATGTGGCCCGCCGCCAAGGCAGCCATCAAAGCGGGTGACTACGTGATCATCCAGTTCGGGCACAACGACCAGAAGTACGGCGACACGACGTCGACCGGCCCGTACTCCACCTACGGCACCTACGCCATCTGCAGCGATCCGACCATCACCGACGGCGAGGCCTGCACCGGAGGGACCGACATCGTCGATGCCACGACGACCCGCGATGAGCACTCGTACTACCAGATGCTGAAGCGCTATGTCACGCAGATCCAGGCGCTCGGCGCTTACCCGATCCTGGCGACGCCGATGGTGCGCCGTGAGGTCACGAGCGGCGTAGTGACCGCATCGGGGCAGCACGACTACAGTGCCGTCATCAAGGGCACCGAAGCCAATCCTCGCGGCAATTACCCGGCAGCAGTGAAAGCCGTGGGAGCGAAGTACAACGTTCCGGTGCTGGATATCACGGCGGACACGAAGGCCATCGTCGAGGTCTTTGGCAGCACGCCCGCTGCAGATGCCTTGTACATGGCCGCCGACAATACCCACCCGCAGATCATGTACGCGTCGTTGATCGCGAAGCGGGCTGCCGACGACATCAAGGCGATCGCGAGCCTCAGTGCGCTCGGCAACTACGTTATCGCGGCCCCCACCATCCAGGCGAATGCCTATCCCGTGGCTTTCGGTCCGGTCACGGTCGGTGAAGCAAGCATCAAGAGCCTCGGCGTCAGCGCCTTCGATCTCAGCCCCGCGGCTGGCACGCTGACGGTAACGGCGCCCAGCGAAGTTCAGCTCTCGGCTGACCAGACCACCTGGAGCCAGACGCTCAGCCTGGCCTACACGGGTGGCGCGCTGACCAAGGTGGTCTACGCGCGTTTCACGCCAACGCTTGCAAAGGCTTACAGCGCCAGTATCGTCGTCACGTCGGGCAGCACCACGGCAGCAACGGTTGCCTTCAGCGGGACCGGCTCGGCCGCGCCAACGGACTATGTCAGCTGGTTCTCCGCCGGCACGGCTACATCGCCACTCATTACCGGACGCCTGAGCGCGGCTGCAGTCACGCCGGTCGGCCTGACTGCTCCGACGACGACAGATACGGTCACATGGAGCGTGAATGGGGTGGTCGTCACGCCAGCACGCTACATTTCAGACACCTGGATTGCCCCCGACGCGACCAAGTACCTGCAGTTCAGCGTGACGCCAACGGTCGCCCTGAACATCACCAATATCTCGATGTACTTCGCTTCCTACGGAGGTTCGAACCTGCGCGCCAATCTCGAGTATTCACTGAGCGCCGACTTCAGCAATCCGGTGCGACTCAACGATGTGGATCTGACCACGTCCAAGGAAATCCTGACGCAGGCCAAGTACACCATCTCGGTTCCGGTGAGCGCCGGCGCAACCCTCTATGTGCGCGTGTTTCCGTGGCAGAAGACAGCGACCACTGCAACCAAGGGCATTGCCCTCTATAGCGTGACGGTTGGCGGCGTGACGCCTTAAGCGTCTTTGCCTGCAAGACCACGGCAAGCCGGGGCTTAGGTCCCGGCTTTTTTCTGTGCGCTCGCAGGGCTGTCCCTTTCACGCCGGGCCAAAAAACAAGGCCCGCGTGCGGCGGGCCTTTTTTCGTTCATGCGGGTCGTCTCAGGGTGTCGTGGCAACCCCCAACTTGCCCACGCCTGCATGGCCGAGCACATAAGCCTCCACTTCACCGGTGGCGCGCAGGTTGTAGGCATAGGGCGGCTTCCAGCCCACATCGCTGTCGTAGCCGCACTCCGCGGCGTTCAACGCCTTGCCGTTGAGCACGGAACCGTTGTCGACGAAGGTCTTGCCACCGAAGTTCCTGATCACACCGGCGCAGCTGTCCACGCCGTCGATGGCGAAGCTGTTGTTCTCGGAGATCATGCGCGAGGCCACGCCGACGCCAAGGCTGTAGACGTAGGGATATGCCTTGTGAGTTGTCGAACCGGAATAGGCATTGTTATAAACGTGCACCTGACCATAGCGCACGCGTGGTGTGCGTTGGCCGACGTCGCGGAACAGATTGTCGTGGAAGGTGACTTTGAGATACGCGCCGTCCATCCCTTCCTTGTCGCTATGGCCGACGAGATTATTTTTGTCGTGCTGCGTGAAAACATTGTTGGAGACGGTGATGTAGCTGGCGGCCTTCTTGATGTCCAGCGCGCCGTCGTGACATTCCTTAACGTGCCCCTGCGACACCGGCATCATGTCGTTGGTCTTGCTGCCGTCGGTGAAGGTGACGTGGTCGATCCAGACGTGATGCGAAGCAACGATGGTGACGCCGTCGAACTCGGCGTTCCACGCGCCCGTGGGGCCATCACCCGGATCGAAGGACGGCGCCACATCGCAGGGATTCTCGATAGTGAGATTACGCAGGATGACTTGCGCGGTGCGCTCAATCATGAAGTTGCCGTTGATGATGCGAGCGTCATTGCCTAGACCGACAATCGTGGTGTTGGGCCCGACGTTGATCATGCCGCGCAGCTTCTGGTCGGCCGTGCTGGCGAAGGACCGCCCTTCCGACAGATCGATCGTGCCCTTGACCAGCACGATTCGCGAACGGAAGCCACTGACGGCATCGCGCAGTTCGTCGGCGTTGCTCACCGTGTAGATATGACTGGCTGAGGCGTCGGCGCCGCCCTGCGTGCCACCGCTCAGTGAGGCCCAGCCACCCACAGGCGCGCTCTCGCGGGCCCACTTCAGCTCCTGGTCCGGCACCTGCGTCTGTGCCTGGGCGGACGTGAGACCAAACACGTAGAGAAGCGCCATGAGCGGATGCAACCCTCTGGGCGGCCGTGAGTTGTTCTTGTTCATCACTGTTGTCCTGACAGACTCCATATTGCGGGTGCGGCATCCAGTCACATCGCCACATCGCGCATTCGCCAAACTGCATGAGCATGACAAAGGCCCGCAATTGCGGGCCTCTTTTTGTCGTGGCGACTGATCAGTCGCGCGTAGGCTGCAAATCCTTGGGGATCGGGAAGATCACGTTCTCGGTCACGCCTTCCAGCGTGCGGACCGTCTTTGCGCCCAGCTCGCGGATGCGGGCGACGACTTCGTTGACCAGCACTTCCGGCGCCGATGCGCCTGCAGTAACGCCAATGCGTTTCTTGCCTTCCAGCCAGGCGGGGTCAATGCCGGAGGCATTGTCGACCAGCCACGCCGGCACGTTGCGTGCGGCTGCGACTTCGCGCAGGCGATTGGAATTCGAGCTGTTCTTCGAGCCGACGACGATCACTGCATCGACCTGCGGGATCATGAATTTCACCGCATCCTGACGGTTCTGCGTTGCGTAGCAGATGTCGTCCTTCTTCGGGCCGACGATGGCGGGGAAGCGCGCCTTGAGTGCATCCACCACGACCTGCGCGTCATCGACCGACAGTGTCGTCTGCGTTACATACGCCAGCATGGCTGGATCGGTCACCTGCAGCGTTGCCACATCATCGACGGTTTCCACCAGGTACATGCCGCTTTCGCTCTGGCCCATGGTGCCTTCCGCTTCCGGATGGCCCTTGTGGCCGATCATGATGATTTCGCGCCCTTGCGCGCGCATCTTGCTGACTTCGACGTGCACCTTGGTGACGAGCGGGCAGGTTGCGTCGAACACGCGCAGGCCACGCGCTTCGGCATCGCGGCGCACGCTCTGCGGCACGCCATGCGCGGAGAAGATCAGCGTGCTGCCGGAAGGCACATCGTCGAGCTCCTCAATGAAGATCGCGCCCTTGGCGCGCAGATCTTCGACGACGAACTTGTTATGCACGACTTCGTGGCGCACGTAGATCGGTGCGCCGTGAATGGCGAGTGCACGTTCGACAATCGAGATGGCGCGCTCGACCCCGGCGCAGAAACCACGCGGATTGGCGAGCAGGATTTCGGCTTCGTTCATTACGGTTTCAGTCATGGTTCTCTTTCAGATCACGCCGATGATTTCGACTTCCACATCGACAGCCTTGCCCGCCATCGGATGATTGAAATCGATCAGCGCTTCAGTGTCCGTCAGCTCGCGCACCAGGCCTGGGTAGGTGCTGCCATCGGGCGCAGGGAAAGAATAGACCGTGTCCTGCTCGAGATACAGGCTCGGCGGAATGTGCTTGCGCTGCACGCGCTCGACCAGGGCTTCGTTGTAGTCGCCAAAGGCCTCGCCGGGGGCGAAGTGGAAAATCTTGCGCGTGCCGGGAGCGAGGCCGATCAGGCGTGACTCCAGCGAAGGCATCAGTTCCCCTGCGCCGAGCTGCATGGTGGCGGGCGTCGCGCCGAAGGTGGTGATCAGCGTCTGGCTGGTCGCCGGATGCGTGACACGGAAATTCAGCGTGACGAGGCTGTGCGCATGGATGGCGCCTGCTGCAGGGGTATTCATGATGCGGAGACTTTCTTTGCTGCGCGGGCTTCGCGCAATTGCGACAGGATCATCAGGCCAACGCCAAGACAGATGGCCGAATCAGCAAGGTTGAATGCGGGCCAGCCGTGCGCACCGATGTGGAAGTAGAGGAAGTCGACGACGGCGCCGATCTGGAAGCGGTCGATCACATTACCGAGCGCGCCACCGATGACCAGCGAGAAGGCCAGCGGTTGCAGCGTCTCGGCCTGATGCTTGCGCACCAGAACGATTAGCCACGAGCAGATGACGAAGGCCAGCACGATGAAGAACCAGCGCTGCCAGCCGTCATGATTGGCCAGGAAGCTGAAGGCCGCGCCCGGGTTATAGAGCAGTACCAGATCGAAGAAGCCGGTGACCTGGATGCTCTGGCCGTAAGTCAGGTGCGAGAGCACGACCTGCTTGCTGATCTGGTCAAGCCCGATGACCAGAACAGCCAGCATCAACCACAGAATGAAACGTTTCGACTTTGTCATGCTCATGCGTATTTCCGCTGTTCGCCGCTACCGTGCAGATTGGCATCGCAGCGCCCGCAAAGTTCCGGGTGTGCGGCGTTGCTGCCGACGTCAGCGCGGTAGTGCCAGCAGCGTGCGCACTTGGCGTGCTCGCTCGGCGTGGCCACGATCTTTTCGTCCGCTTCGCTTGCCACTTCGCTGACTTGCGTGCGCGAGGTGATGAAGACGAAACGCAGGTCTTCGCCGAGCGAGGACAGGGCACGGTATTTCGCACCGCTTGCGGCCACGCTCAGTTCGGCCTGCAGCGAGGAGCCGACCTTGCCTTCGGTACGCACGGTTTCGATGACCTTCATCGCTTCGGCACGCACGGCGCGAATCGTCGACCAGCGCTCCAGCGCAGCGGCGTCGATGCTTGCGTCGGGCAGTTTGTGGAAGGCGTGCAGCATGATGCTGTCATCCGCATCATTGCCCAGTACGGCCCAGATCTCCTCGGCCGTGAACGACAGCACCGGCGCCATCAGTTTCACCACGGTCTGCGTGATGTGCCACAGCGCGGTCTGCGCCGAACGACGCGCGACTGATTTCGGCGCGCTCGTGTAGAGGCGATCCTTGAGGATGTCGAGATAGAAGCCACCGAGGTCTTCCGAGCAGAAGATCTGCAGCGCCTGGATCACGCGCTGGAAGTCGAAGCTGGCGTAATCCGCTTCGGCCTGATCGGCGAGCTGACGTGTCAGCGACAGTGCGTAGCGGTCGATCTCGAACCATTGCTCGACCGGCAGCGCATCCGTGGCGAAGTCGAAGTCAGCCGTATTGGCCAGCAGGAAGCGCAGCGTGTTGCGGATGCGGCGGTAGGTCTCGACGACGCGGTCGAGGATTTCCTTGCTGATCGACACTTCGCCCGAGTAGTCGGTCGAGGCGGCCCACAGGCGCAGGATTTCCGAGCCAAGCTTGTCCGACACTTCCTGCGGCACGACCGTGTTGCCGAGCGACTTGCTCATCTTGCGGCCCTGGCCGTCGACCACGAAGCCGTGTGTCAGCAGCGCCTTGTAGGGCGCGCGGCCGTCGATGGTGCAGCCGGTCAACAGCGAAGAGTGGAACCAGCCGCGATGCTGGTCCGAGCCTTCGAGGTACAGGTCGGCCGGGTAGGCGTGCTGATCGGCGTGCGAGCCGCGCATGACATGCAGATGCGTGGTGCCGGAGTCGAACCATACGTCGAGCGTGTCGTTGATCTTCGTGTACTGCTCGGCTTCGGCGCCAAGCAGCTCGGCTGCGTCCAGATTGAACCAGGCTTCGATACCGCCGGCCTCGACGCGCTTGGCCGCTTCTTCAACCAGCTCCAGCGTGCGTGGATGCAGATCGCCGGTTTCCTTGTGCAGGAAGAACGGGATAGGTACGCCCCAGTTGCGCTGACGCGAGATGCACCAGTCGGGCCGATTGGCGAGCATGGCGTGCAGGCGCGGCTTGCCCCAGGCCGGGAAGAACTGCGTGTCTTCGACGGCTTGCAGCGCGCGTTCGCGCAGGCTTGCACCATCATTCGGGCGCAGGTCCATGCCGACAAACCACTGCGCGGTGGCGCGGTAGATGATCGGCGTCTTGTGACGCCAGCAATGCATGTAGCTGTGCGAGATGGTTTCGTGCTTGAGCAGGGCGCCGACTTCGCGCAGCTTCTCGACGATGTTCGGATTGGCCTTCCAGATGAACTGGCCGCCGAAGAATTCGAGCGATGGCACATACACACCATGGCCTTGCACGGGATTCAGGATTTCATCGAAGCCGCGGCCATTGGCGCGCCAGATCACGAAGTCGTCCGCGCCGTACGCAGGTGCGCAGTGCACGATGCCGGTACCTGCGTCGACGCCGACATACTCGGCCATGTAGACGGGCGAGATGCGGTCGTAGAACGGGTGCTTGAATTCGATGCTCGCCAGACGCGCGCCCTTGGCCGTGCCGATCACCGAGCCTTCGAGGCCGTAGCGCTTCAGGTTGCTCTCGACGAGATCCGAGGCCATCACCAGCAGCTTGTCGCCGACATCGACGAGCGCGTAATCGAACTCGGGATGAATGTTCAGTGCCTGATTGGCGGGGATCGTCCAGGGCGTCGTTGTCCAGATCACCGCGTAGGCGGGCTTGGGCAGACTATCCATATGGAATGCGATGGCCAGCTGCACCGGCTGTGCGCATTCGAAGGCCACATCGATGGCGTCCGACTTCTTGTCCTCGTATTCGACCTCCGCTTCAGCCAGCGCCGAGCCGCAATCGAAGCACCAGTTCACCGGCTTGAGGCCCTTGAACACCCAGCCGTTCTTGACCATGGTGCCGAGCGCGCGGATCTCGCCGGCCTCGTTACCGAAATCCATCGTGCGATAGGGGTGCTCCCAGTCACCGAGTACGCCGAGACGGATGAAATCCTTGCGCTGGCCATCGATCTGCTCGGCCGCGTAGGCGCGACTCAGTGCGCGCACCTTGTCGCCCGGCAGGTTCTTGCCGTGCGTGACTTCGATCTTGTGTTCAATCGGCAGGCCGTGGCAATCCCAGCCCGGCACATAGGGCGCGTCGAAGCCCGCCAGCGTCTTCGAGCGGGCGATGATGTCCTTGAGGATCTTGTTCAACGCGTGGCCGATGTGGATATTGCCATTGGCATATGGTGGCCCATCGTGAAGAATGAATTTCGGACGACCGGCAGATGCGGCACGAATCTTTTCGTAGAGCTTTTTCTGTTGCCATTGCGCAACCCAGCCCGGCTCGCGCTTGGGCAGATCACCACGCATGGGAAACGCGGTGTCGGGCATGTTCAGTGTCTGTCGGTACTCGGCCATTGTTTTCTCGAAGCGCTTGAAGTGAGTCAGTAAAAAATCAGAAGTCTTGTCCGGCTGCGAAGTACTGGCGTACCTGATCGCAATCCGTGTTGATCGCGGCCGTCAGTTCGTCCAGCGAATCGTATTTTGCTTCGTTGCGAATCTTTCGCCAGAAACGCACGCGTAGTTGCTTGTGATACAGGTCGCCATCGAAGTCCAGCACGAAGACCTCAAGCCGCAGCGCAAGCTTGTCGCCAATCGTCGGGCGCACGCCGAGGCTCGCTGCGCCGGGTACGTGATCGAGCGGGCCGCCTGCCACCGTCACGGCGAAGATGCCTGACAGCGGCATGGTCTTCTGGCGCAGCTGGATGTTCGCGGTCGGGAAGCCGATGGTGCGGCCGATCTTGTCGCCGTGCATGACGCGACCGACGACTTCGAAGGGCGCGCCCAGCAACATATTGGCATGCACCATGTCGCCTTCAAGCATGGCAGTGCGCACGGCCGAGCTGGAGACCCGCTCACCGCCCAGGTCCACAGTGTCGAGTGCCTCGACGCGGAATCCGCGTAGTTCGCCTGCTGCGCGCAGGGTTTCGAAGTTGCCCTTGCGGCCCTTGCCGAAACAGAAGTCGTCGCCGATCAGCAGGTGCCGCGCGCGCAGGCCGCGCACCAGCACGTGCTCAATGAAGTCTTCCGCCGACAGCGAGGAAAAAGCTGCGTTGAAAGGCTGGACGTAAACCTGATTGACGCCTTGCGCTTCGAGCAATTCGAGCTTTCGGCGCAGGCTGGTAAGGCGTGGCGGTGCTTCGTTCGGCGCGAAATATTCGCGCGGCAGTGGCTCGAAAGTCATCACCGCCGAAGGCAGCCCAAGCGTAGCGGCGCGGTGGCGCAACCGGGCCAGCAAGGCCTGGTGCCCGAGGTGCACGCCATCGAAGTTGCCGATGGTCAGCACGCAAGGTCGCTCGTTGTATTTGGGGATGCCCCTGAAAACCTGCATAAGTCGCTGACAAAAAAGGTCAAATTATAGCAGGGGCAGGTCTCCCGGTCTCTTGCCAGGCACTTGGCGCGGGCTTGTTTGCCAGCATGGAAGCACTTTTTGACGCTTGGCTCAGAAGGCGGGGATGTCTGCCAGGTACACCGCAGGCATGCCCTCGAAGTCGCTGGTGAACAGCACGCGTTTGTCGTCCGGCGTGAACGAGGGGTGCGGGTGACTGGTCTGGTGGCTGCCCTTGTACTCGCCCCAGGACGTGTTGTGCGCGCAGATGCGTTGCGTGGTGCGACTCTTGAGGTCGAAGACGTGCAGGTAGGGATCCGGCTCGAAAGCATGGCCTTCCTGGTCCGAGACGTCTTCGAGCTGGCCCGCGCCGTCGCCGACCAGCAGCGTTCCATCGTAGTTGCTCATGATGTGCGAGCAGGGTGGCATCGGCATGAGCATTTCGTTTTTCAGGGTCACCGGATCGGCCGCCCAGACGAAGCGGTTCTGCTCGCCCTTGACGTAGCTGACGTAAATCATGCGTGAGCCGTCCGGCACCCAGAATTCGTGCATGCAGCTCTCGCCCGGCGCGTGGGTCTTTACCTTGCGCAGGTGCTCGCCGTTTGCATCGATCAGCCACATGCGCGCATCGACGAGGTCATGCGGACCCTCGTGGCAGAAACCCATGGTCTCGTCGTGGAAAGGGCGATACATGGGGTGGCCCATGTAAACCTTCTGCTCGAGCACGGTTTGCGAAGTGTGCGTAGTGCCATCGATGGAGATCAGACGGGTGCGCGGTGTCTGGTAGAACTGTTTGGTGAAACGTTCCCAACCGACGCAATCGGTGACGCGATCTGCGTCCCAGATTTCCATCGCGGCAAATTTTGTACAAGTCGTATTTGGCACCCAGGTGCCAGCGCCCTTCCACAGGTCGGGCACGGCATAGACCACTTCTTCTTCGAGCGTCTGCAGGTCAACTCGACGTAGCTCGTTGCTGTTGCGTACGTAGTACAGGTGTTTGTCATCGGGAGAGAGAAATGCGCCATGCGTATTGCAGCCCAGACCCTCTGTGAGTTGGCGGGCGAGGCCGGTGTGCAGATCGACCAGCCAGTGATTCATCGTGTCGTCGAACTCCGAGCCGAACATCAATTGAGAGCCGTCGTTGAAGAAGCACTTCTGGTAGAAGTAATTGCGATGACTGATGACATCCGGTGGCGTCAGGCGCGTGACGCGCATGCCCGTGGTCGGATCGGTGAAGTCGTGGAAGTTCAGCTGACGCGTACTGCCTTTGGCCATGTTCGGGCTTTCTCAAGGGGGAGCTGTGCGGGCGTGTGCAAAGGTTTCGCTGCAAAGCCCGGCATTATCGCGCAGTCTCTATTCGCGTGCCGAGCAGGGCGGCTTGTGCTTCCTGCTGGCGCTGGCGGGCGAGTTGCAGCCAGCCCGGCTGGCCCGTCATCAGGCCGCGCGAGAGCATCTGCAGGGCGCTGCCATGCAGGCTGGCGTAGCGCAGCAAAGCCTGGTGCCGGACGTGGTCGGCAGGCGCGATCGATATTGCCGCCAATCGGTCGATTTGCGTTTGCCATGCTGGCAGCAGATTGTCATCGATCTCGCGTGCGACATCGGATGGTGAGAGGCGGCGCAGGCGTAGCTGTTCCATCAGGCTTTGCACCTGCTGTTCCAGCTGGGCGTCATGTTGGGCGAGGTCGCGCGCGACTTCCGCGAATTCGACGTGTTGCTGCCAGGCCACCGCTACCTGCGGCGCTGTGCGCCACAGCGCGCCCGCGCACAGCACGGTGGCCAGCAATGCCAGCCAGGTCGAGCTCTGGCGCCATTGGGCGGAGGGTGGCGAGTTGAGCGGAGCGGCCATGCCGAGGCTCAGCAGCATGCCGCCCAGCAAGCCGCCGAGGTGAGCGGCATTGTCGATGCCGGGCAGGGCGAAGCCGGCAAACAGCGAGTAGCCAATGAAACCGAGCGTGCCGCTGCGCAATTTCTTGAGGATACCTAGCGGCACGTCGTGGCGCCGCCGTATCAGCCAGACCAGCAGGGCACCATAGAGCCCGAAGATGGCGCCGGAGGCGCCGACGCTGAGGCCTTGCGCGCGCCACCAGATGCTCGCCAGCGAGCCCATCAGGCCGCAGCCGAAGAACAGTAGCAAGGCGCCACCACGCCCGTAGATGCGCTCAATGAAGTGGCCGACCTGCCACAGAGCCAGCATATTGAGGGCGAGGTGCAGCGGGTTGCCGTGCAGGAAAATGGCGCTCAGCAGGCGCCAGGTTTCACCGGACTGGACCTTGGGGCCGAAGTCTGCACCCATCGCCAACAGGACTTCGCTGCGCACCGTCCACCAGGTTCCCGACTGCCACATCTCGACGAGAAAGATGAGCGAGCAGGCTGCGACCAGCGCGTCGGTCAGCCAGATTCGGTCGACGCGCGCATGCAAGCGGTCGATGAATTCTTCTTCATTCAAACGCGTTTGTTTCCGGTCGTCACGACAACGGCGATCAGCGCTTGCGTGCGTTCTGGCCAACCCATTCCATGTGCTTCTGGCGCTGCAGGTCTGCAGCTTGAATGGCTGTTTTCTGATCGTCCGTCAGGGGTTTGCCCTGGCGCTGCTCAAGTCCGGCAATGAGACGTGCCACCGGGTCGGTGATGCGGTCATGCTCCGGCATGACTTTGGCGACCGCGCTGCTGCGCATGCCAACAATTTCGGCCACATCTTTCACATAGGCCTCATCGGCCTTGCGGGCTTCGGCTTTGATGTAAGCGATCTGGGCCGGGGTGAATTGCTGGGCCTGCGCGGCATTGAAGCCTGCCGCGAGGCAACAGACAAGCAGGAGTTTGCCGAGATGGCTGATCAAGCGCCGGGATGGAAGCCAAGGGCAAGTGTTGTATGTCATGGCTGAGTGATGAGGGGTCTGAGATTGGTGAGGCTTCATGACAACGTGATCTGTGATCAAGTCTGATGCGGCCTTTGTACCACACGTTTCCGCCAAGCGTCTCGCTTGCAGCCTAGTCGATACGCCACTTGAACTGCAATACGACTGCGCCGTCGACATAAGGTTTGATCGTCGGAATGACGTAGGCTTCCAGCCCGAGCTTGCGGATGCGCCATTCGACGAAGGGCATGACCATCGGCACGATGGGGGAGTGATGGTAACCACTGGAAAGGCCTCCCGTCAGGCCGACACGCCAGCCCTCGGCCGGGTGCCATAACGCGTAATCGACCGTGGCGTAGAACGCGGCGCGACGCAGGCTGTTCTTGAAAACGCCGACTGACCAGGCGAGGTCCATGTCCGGGTAGCCGTAGTAGTCGGCCTGATAGCCGATGCCGGGATTGACCTCGTTGAGATCCAGATCGCGCTCGAAGTGGTGCGAGATACCGCCAAAGCTCACGAATTCGTCCGCTGATGCGGCCAGGCTCCAGCACAACAGGCCTGCAGCAAGGACGTGAAGCGTGTGGTAACGGGTCGGGGGGAAAATGCGGCAAGGCAGGGCCGGGAGCATCAAGGCGTTCTCATGGGAAAAACGAGAGCGCATTGTAGCGGCTCGTGGCATGTTGGCGCTTCCGCAGGCCAAGCCTGGCCTTGGCCGTGTCTCCGGGTAGCACATGAGTACGACCATGCCGAGTGTGTTCAGGGCGACCGGTGGCGGGTCGGGGATTGCGCTCACGTTGGCCGGGTGCTGCGTTGTGAGCACCGTGAGGCCGGAATTGTCCCTGAGGCTGGCGACCGGTGTGGCGAAGTCGCTGACTTCGGGGGCGAGTCTCGGATCGAACGGCATTCAAGGACGTGGTCGAGGAGACAATTTATTTGGGTTTTTGTGCTTCGCGCAAGCGCGAAAAACCCGGTGTGTGTGAGCTTTCGAGGCTTTTTGTCTACTATTTTTGGCACAATGCAGCAATTGCAGCGCACCCCGTTCCGGAGAGGAAATGCCATGAAGCGCGTCGTGTTCAACCAGAAGGGCGGCGTCGGCAAGTCGACCATCGCCTGCAATCTCGCTGCGATTTCGGCATCCAAAGGCTCGCGCACCTTGCTGATCGACCTCGATCCTCAGGGTAACTCCTCCCACTACCTGCTCGGTGATGCGGCCGAAGCGGTAGAGCAGACGAGCGCCGAGCTGTTCGAGCAGACACTCACCCTGCGCTTCGAGCATCTACCGGTGACCGGCTATGTGCAGGCTAGCCAATTCCCGAATCTCGCGGTGATGACCTCATCGAAGCGGCTCGAAGAGCTGATGGGCAAACTTGAGTCGCGCTACAAGATCTTCAAGCTGCGCGAGGCGCTGGGAGAGCTGTCCGAACACTTCGACTACATCTACATCGATACGCCACCTGCACTGAATTTCTATACGCGCTCAGCGCTGATTGCCGCCGATAGCTGCCTGATTCCCTTCGATTGCGACGATTTCTCGCGTCGCGCGCTGTACACACTACTGGAGAACGTCGAAGAGATTCGCAGCGATCACAACGACAATCTGCATGTCGAAGGCATCGTGGTGAACCAGTTCCAGCCGCGCGCCAGCCTGCCGCAGCGCATCGTGCAGGAGCTCAAGAACGAAGGTTTGCCGATTCTCGACAACTATCTGTCGAGTTCGGTGCGGATCCGTGAGTCACATCAACAGAGCAAGCCGATGATCCATCTCGACCCGCGCCACAAGCTCACGCTGGAATACGTGGCTCTGCACGACTCGCTCAACGGTTAGGTCGATTCAATCAGGGCGACTCAACTATTCGCGAGTCTCGTCAGCGCGGCGACCTGATCGAGAATCGGTGGCGGGATTGGCATGCTGCCGTCGAGCATGGCGCGTACGATGGCCGCGTTGTTTTCCACCGAACACGCTTCGCTTGAGATCGCTTCGGTTTCCAGCGACACCTGATCGAATAATTCGATGGCCGTGCCGCGCTGGAAACCCAGCAGGCGCGGGCGCCGACGCGGGCTCGCATAGGCTTCGCCCTCGGTGCCGCGCATCAGCAGCGCCGTCGCGTTTTCCTGCACGAGAAATTCTTCCATCAGGGCCAGATATTCCGGATGCGTAACGGCGACGACGCGCACGGTGCGGCCCGGTGCCGGGTCCAGCAGTTTGGCTAGCGTGTGACCGCTGTTGCGCACGCCAAGGCGCGGACGCAGCGCGAGCAGGCGATCCAGCCCCGGGCACAGCACTTCGAGTGGCAGGCACGCGAGGCGTGCCGACTGCAGGCGTTGCGTAGCTTCGGACAAGGTTGCACAAACAGGTACGTCGAGTGCTGCGAGCAATTCGAACGGGCTGACACGAGAATCGAAATCGTGACGTCCCTGAATCAGTACCGGGATGCCCTGGCGTGCAAGAAGTTGCGCCACGACCGGCATCAGGTTGGCCTGTTTGCGCGCGCCGTTGTAAGTGGGTAGCACCACGCAACGCGGGCCCGGCGGTGCCGCGACCTGAGCACAGCGGCTATCCAGTGCGGTCTTGAAGCCTGTCAGCTCGCCGAGATCCTCGCCCTTGACGCGCAGCGAAAGAAGAATCGCGCCGAGTTCCATGTCGGGCACGAGGCCATCGAGAATGGCTGAGAACAGCAGCTCCGCCTGTTGCTTCTCGATGGGGCGGGCTCCCTTGGCACCACGCCCGATTTCCTTGATGATTTGTGCGTACTTCATGTTGCTGCCGGTGGTTTGCAATGAACACGATGAAGGAGTGTCGTGCGCCGCTGCGTCATCGGGCGTACGCGGCTGTGCGAAATTATGCGGGCGGAGCAGTGTTTGTGCCAGCGTTGATGTGCGGCTGCGCGACGGCATGCAGAGCTTTTCGTGAGTGGTGTTAACGAGTGAACAACGAGGATTGATGTAGTGAAAAAAAACCGCTTGAAGCTTGTCTGGTGCGCAGCTCTGTTGGTGCTCGTCTTGTCGGCCTGCAGCAGCATGCAGTGGCGCAAGCCAAAGGTGACGCTGGCAGATGTGCGGATCACTGGCGGAAATTTGCTGGAAAAGCGTCTGCTACTGAGCATTCGCGTACACAACGAGAATGACAGGGACATTACTTTGGATGGCCTCGTTTTCAGCATCATTGCCGGAGACCTTATCCTCGTTCAAGGGGCGCGAAACCAGCCGGTCGTGCTGGCGCGTATGGCCGATACGCTGGTTGATGTCGAGGCCACGGCGCGCGCGCTTGATCTGCTGATGCGATTGCCTGCACTGGTGCAGAACGACGGGAAGGTGGCCTATGTCGTCAAGGGCGAGGCCCTGATTCACGACTATGGCAAAGTGCCGTTCGAACACAATGATCGCCTGGATGTGAAGAAGCTCCTCGGTACAGCTTCGCAGCGCGCGTTGGCGAATGCCGCGTCGGAACCGGCTGCCATCCCCGCCACTCCTCCTCCATCGTTTCCACAATGATCGCGCCAGCGCTTAGACTCATGCCTCCCTATAACTCTGAATCCGCCCATGCGTAACCTGCTGCTTTTTCTCCTGATCCTGATCGGTGTGTATTACCTGCGTCGCCTGCTGGCGGGCGGCAAGCCGGATGACGCCAAGGTGGCGCAAAGTGGTGCTGCGACGCAATCTCAGGAGGCCGAGCAGGTGTTGCCTTGCGCGCACTGCGGCTTGCTCGTCCCCGCCAGCGAAGGCGTTGAGGCCGAAGGCCAGTTTTTCTGCTCCTCCGAGCACCTGCGTCTGGGCCCAGGCAGGCAATGAAGGCGGTGTCGAGCGGACGTCTGCCTGGCGATACCTCGCGTAGCGTGTCGATACGCTATTTCAATTTCTATCGGCTTGTCATTGCCAGCCTTCTTGGGATTTTTGGCGCCCTGTTCCAGATAGGCGAATTCGCGCCTTCCATCTACACACTGGTTGTCTTCGTCTACTGGCTCGCGGCGATCGGCTTCATGCTGATCACGCCGCAGACGCGTCAGCAGCTAAATACCTTGCTGATGTGGCAGGTGGCGCTCGACGTGGTGGTGCTCACCGTCATCATGTTCATTAGTGGATCGCAGCGCGGCACGGTGCCCTACCTGTTGATGACCACGCTGGCCGGCGCTGCGCTGGTCGGTGAGGGGCGTATGGTGCTGGGTTTTGCAGCCATGGCGACGATTTCCGTGCTGGCCGAGCAGGCTGTGCGTATTGAGCTGCTGGGTGTGCGAGCCGATGATCTGACACGCACCGGCATTACCTGCTTGGGATATTTTGCCGTGGCCATGCTGGCGCGGCTGTTGGCGCGGCGTGCGCTGGAAAACGAGACTCTGGCACGGCAGCGTGGCGCGGCTCTGCAACGCCAGATGCGTGTTAACGCGCGCATCATCGAAGACATGCAGGATGGCGTAGTGGTGGTCGACGTTGGGGGAGCGGTGCGTCAGATCAATCCGCGTGCGGTCGAGTTGCTCGGCGTGGAACTGGTCGAAGGCGAGCGCGTCGAGATGCGTGTACCGGAACTTGGGGCCGGGCTGGAAGCGTCAAATGAGGTCGCGTCGCCAGTGCTGCGCATCGAGCGCAGCGGCAAGACGCTGCGTTTGAGACGTGTGCTGGCAAGCGAGGGCGGCGATCAGGTGCTCTATCTCGAGGACCTTGACCGTATCCAGTCCCAGGCACAGCAACTCAAGCTCGCCGCTTTAGGGCGCCTGACAGCAAACATTGCACATGAAATCCGCAACCCGCTTGCGTCCGTAACGCAGGCTGCCGAACTCCTGCAGGACGAAAAGCGCACGCAGGTGCAGCAACGCCTGTCGTGCATTGTCCTCGACAACTCCGCGCGCATCGAGCGCATCGTGCGTGACGTGCTGGAGCTAGGGCGGCGCGATCGGGCGACGACAGAGACGCTGGATGTCACTGCATTCCTGCACAACTTTGTCGAAGAATTCGCCATGCACACCCCTGCCGCGGGCATGTGCGTGAGGCTGGATATTGAGGGCCAGCCGACCATACTTTTCGACCGGGTGCATCTGGCGCAGATACTTGGCAACCTGCTGGGCAATGCCTTGCGTTATTGTCGTCAGCTGCCTGGCTCCGTGTGCTTGAGGGTCGTTCTGCAGGGCGGTGAGCATTTGCTGATATCCATCAGCGACGACGGCCCCGGCATTGCGCCGGAAGAGCGCGGGCGCATCTTCGAGCCGTTTCACACGACCGATCCCAAGGGGACTGGGCTGGGACTTTATGTGGCGCAAGAATTGGCCGATGCCAACGGGGCGCGGCTGTTTTTAGCGGAGCCAGGCGCAGACACCGGTCGCGATGCTGAACGGCGTGGCGCCGATTTTCATTTGATAGCGAGAGGGCAGGCATGAGTGTGCAAACCGGCGAACGCCGCGCGGCGCCGCGAGAAGCCGACGTGCTGATCGTCGACGACGAAGACGATATTCGCGAGTTGCTCGAAATTTCGCTAATGCGCATGGGGCTCGGCGCGGACAGCGTGGGCAGTGTAAGCGCAGCGATCAATCTGTTGTCGGAGCGCAAGTATCGACTGGTGCTGACCGACATGCGTCTGCCTGACGGCGAAGGGCTGGAAGTTGTGCGTCACGTTGCGGCGCTGGCCACCGACGTGCCGGTTGCGGTGATTACCGCACATGGCAGCATGGATAACGCGGTGGCAGCGCTAAAGGCCGGCGCCTTCGATTACCTCTCCAAACCCGTATCGCTGGAGCAGTTGCGCGCCCTGGTCAAGTCGGCACTCGACGTGCGCACGCGCCAATCGGACGCGCCTGCCGACAAGACGCCACAATTTACCGGCAGCTCGCAGGCCATGGAGCAGGTGCGCTCGCTGGTCGAGCGCCTGGCGCGCAGTCTGGCGCCAGTCTATGTCTCGGGCGAGTCAGGTAGCGGCAAGGAGCGCGCGGCACGCATGATTCACACGCTCGGGCCGCGCTCGGGGCAAGCTTTCATTGCAGTCAACTGTGGTGCGATTCCCGAGAATCTCATGGAGTCGGAATTCTTCGGCTATCGCAAGGGCGCGTTTACCGGTGCAGAGGCGGACCGCGATGGCTTCTTTCATGCGGCGAACGGCGGCACCCTGTTCCTTGACGAAGTGGCTGATCTGCCATTGGCCATGCAAGTGAAACTGTTGCGCGTGATCCAGGAGCGACGCGTGCGTCGTGTGGGCGACACGCAGGAACAGGCCGTCGATGTGCGCATTATTTCGGCCACACACCAGAGCCTCAAAGAGGCTGTGGATGCCGGGCGCTTCCGTCAGGATCTGTTTTATCGCCTGAATGTCATCGAGATGCACATGCCTGCCTTGCGCGAGCGCCGTGAGGACATTCCCGAACTGGCGCAGAGCATCCTGCAACGCCTGGCGAATGATAGTGGCATGGATTTGCCGCGACTCACGCCTGCAGCCGTCAAGGCGCTGGAGCGCTACGCGTTTCCTGGGAATGTGCGCGAGCTGGAAAACATTCTTGAGCGCGCGCTGGCGCTGTCATCGGGTGACGATATTGATGAGGCCGATCTGCGCCTGGAGCCCATGTCCCTGACAACGGGCGAGCTGTCGGCGAGTGGTGCCAGCGAAGGCGGCAATCTGCAGGACCACCTCGACCGTTTCGAGAAACTGGCGATTATCGAAGCGCTTGGCAAAACCGGTGGGAACCGCACGCGTGCAGCCCAGTTGCTTGGCGTGACCTTCCGCTCGCTGCGTTATCGCATGGAGCGCCTGGGCATGAAGGAACAGTAGCAGTAGTCAGGGCGGAACTCCGAAGGAGGTTCCGCCGGGTCCGGGCTGGTAGGTACGTTGCGTGTAGCCGCCTCGCGGCGGCTGGCGGAGCCTCCGGAGGAGTTCCGCCTTACGACCGCCGTTTCCACAGTGCGATGCCCAGCACCAGAGCCATCAAGCCAATCACCGGCCAATTGCTCCAGCGCGCATAGGGCGTCATGCCTGTATAGCCACGTACTTTTGCGGTCAATGCGCCCGTCGTGAACGCAGGCAGTACTTGCGCGACGGCGCCATCGGGCATGACCAGTGCCGTCATGCCGGTGTTGGTGCTGCGTAGCATCGGGCGCCCGGTTTCCAGCGCGCGCATGCGCGCAATCTGCAGATGTTGGGGTTGTGCGTGCGAGTCGCCATACCAGGCGAGGTTGCTCATGTTCAGCATGAGGGTTGCCTGCGGCAGGGCATAGATCAGTTCTTCACCGAACACGTCTTCGTAGCAGATGTTGACCGAAACAAACTGGTCGCCGACTTGCATGGGCGCCTGCCCGGCCGGGCCTGGCTCCTGATTGGCCATCGGGATGTTGACCAGATCGAGCAGCCAGCGCATCGACGAGGGTACAAACTCACCGAAGGGCAACAGGTGGCGCTTGCTGTAGACCTGGCGCGGATGGGTGCCGACCGAAATCGCGCTGTTGAGGTAGTTGCCGTTCGCATCGCGGGTGAAGGTGCCTGTGATGACATTGCCACCAAAACGTCTTGCCGGTTCGCTGAGCGTCTCCAGATATTCCGGTGGGAGCTGCTCGTCTACCAGTGGCAGTGTGGTTTCGGGCAGGGCGATCAACTGAGCCGGATTCTGTCGCGCCAGCTCGAGATTCAGCTCCAGCCAGTGTCGCAGCTTGCTGGTCTCCCACTTCAGGTTCTGTGGCACATTGGGCTGGATCAGCGAGATGGTGATCGGCTCGCCGACGGGCGCTGTCCAAGAGATGAGGCGCAATGCAGCGCCGGTTACGATGATGACAAATGTCAGCAGCGCGGCCTGCACGCGTCGCGCCTTGTCGGTCAGAGCGAGGACGATAAGCGCCGTTACGGCGATTAGGAGGAAACCGACACCGTAGGCGCCAAACAGCGGCGCGTAGCCCGCCAGCGGGCTTGGCGGTGATTGCGTGTAGCCGAGCGCCAGCCAGGGCACGCCGGTGAACACCCAGCCGCGCAGCCACTCGCCAAAGGTCCAGCACGCGGCAACGAGCAGCACGTCGAAGAATGGTCTGCCGCTGCGCAGGCGGGCGAACAGCCAGCCTGCCAGCGTGCCCCACAGCGCGAGGTAGGCGAAGAAGATAGACAGCAGGATGACCGTAAGCCACGGCGCCATGCCACCGTAGGTGTGAAAGGCGACGTAGAGCCAGCCACCGCCAGTCCAGAACATCCCGAAGCCCCAGACGAGGCCAAACCAAGCGGCGCGACGTGGCGAGGCTTGTTGCCACAGCAGCCATTGCACGGCCCAGCACAGGACTGCCAGCGGGAAAACATTGAACGGTGCGTAGGAAAAAACGCAGAGGGCACCGACCAGCACGGCTATCCATGACTGGGTGCGAAGGCTGCGCGTCTGCAGATAAAGTGCGCTTGCAGCGAAGCTGCGGAAACAGGAGGCAAACATGCGGGAGGCGTGGGCTTGCTGAAAGAGCGCCGATTAGACCCGCAAAGTGTTGCATTGGCTAGATTCCAGCAGCGCGTGCCGATAAGCGTGGGTGATCAAAAGCTTCAATTGCGAATGATTCGCATTTGTGTAGAATGGGTTTTCCTATGCACCTCGATGTGCGCCTATTACAGGAGAGCCTCATGTCCATTTCCGGAAACGATCCGCAGCTTGTGCCCGTAGCCAATCCGCTGATGTCCCTTGCGGGGGCCACGCTGTTCGCCATGACGCGTTATGTCGAATGTCCATGCGCCGAAAATGCAGCCCTGGTGGCACGGCACCTGGAATGCGCGGCGGAGCAGAATGTTGGCGATGCACATCTGGCCGACCTGTGCAGCGCACTGGCTTTTCGCTGGCGCGGTCGAATCATGCAGCAGCTCACACACGACCAGCTGCGGAAGGCGCACTGACATGGGCACTTGGGAAGCTGACCTGTGGCTCGTGGAAACGGCGCTCGCTGCGGGAGCCCCTGCCTTGGCCAGCAGTCTCGTCGCGATGACGCAATTTGCCGAACGTCCGTCGCCGGAAGCGGCTCAGCGCATCGTCTGCCAGCTCGATTGCGCCAGCGAAGACGAGTCCTGCGACGCCGCCACGCGGGCGATCTGCGCACTGCTGGCGCGCTGCTGGTTGTATGGGCCTGACGCTGCGGCGTGCGACTGGCGAGGATCGTTTCGCGACAGACCCTGAGCGCCGCTGCAGAGCTTGTCCGGTGCCTACTTGGCAATGTGCGACTTGTCTGGCGCGTGCAGCGCAAAGTGCGGCAGACGTAGTGCCAAGATGATGGCGAAGCAGATGATCAGCGCGCACGCCAGCCAGGCGTGGTGCACGCCGCTGATGAGCCCTTCGCGCGCCTGATCGAGCAAGCTCGCCGCATCGAAATGCAAGCTCTTGCCGAATTCGGCGAGCGCCGACTGATCTTCCTCGCGAATCAGGATCTGCGGCGTGTCGAGCAATTCCCGCACGGGCTGACTGGTGATGCCGCTCGTTCCGAGAATGCCGCTGACATGACGCGAAAAACTCGAATTGACGATGACCCCGGCGACACTGGTGCCGACCATGCTGCCCAGCATGCGCGTTGTCTGGATCAGGGCCGAGGCAATGCCCACGTCGCGACGCTCGACCACGGCCTGTACCTGCAGTGTGAGATTGGGCAGCTGAAAGCCCAGCGCCAGACCGCACACACCAAATGCCAGCATGGCAAATGCATGTCCCGTGTTGGCGTTCAATTGCATCAGCATCACGCAACCCACCAGCAACAGCACTTGCCCCCATGCGACCAGACGCTCGGGTTTCTTCAAACGGGAAATAAGGCGGCCATTGATGATGCTACCAATCGTGATCAGCACCAGCAGCGGTGTCATGACCAGGCCGGAGGTGTTGGGCGACAGACCGAAGCCTCCTTGCAACAGCAGCGGCGAGTAATAGATCAGCACGAACATGACCAGCCCTGTCAGTGCCCCCAGGCAGACAAGCTGTTGTACCGCGCGATTGGCAAACAGGCGCGGCGGGATGATCGGGGCCTTCGAGTGATGCTGATGCCATATAAACAGAGCCCCGGTTGCGACCGCCAGAATTGCCAGCCCGATGAACAGCGGCCTGCCGAAACCGTGCGCCTGACCCTGCTCGGTAGCGATCAGCAGCGCGCTGACGCTCACAGCCAGCAACAGGGCGCCGAGCCAGTCGATGGACTTGTCCTCGCCTTCGTGATGCACGATGTGCGGCAGGTAATGCCACACCACCGGCAGGGCGAGCAGGGCTACCGGCACGTTCACGTAGAACACGCTGCGCCAGCCTGCATGTTCGGTGAGCCAGCCGCCGAGTGACGGGCCGATGGCCGTGGAGATGCCGAAGGTGGCCGACAGCATGGCCTGCCAGCGCACGCGCTGCAGACGATCCGGGAACAGATCGCTCACCGACGCAAAGGCCACGCCGGTCAGCATGCCGCCGCCGATGCCTTGCAGGCCACGCGCCAGCACCAACTGGATCATGCTTTGCGAAAACGCGCACAGCACCGAAGCCAGCGTGAATACGATGATTGCGCCGAGCACGAAAGGTTTGCGGCCGTATAGATCGCCAAGGCGGCCCATGATGGGAATCATGATCGCGTTGGTCAGCAGGTAGGCCGACGCCGTCCAGGTGTAGAGACCGTAGCCTTGCAGCTCGGCAATGATGCGCGGCATCGCGGTGCCGACGACGGTGCTGTCGAGTGCGATCAGCATGATGACGAGGCAGATGCCTATCATCGCGGAAAGAGATGCGCCGAAGCTGCGAGGGGCTGCGTTCATGGGGTGGCGTTCCTGTCTTGTTCCGCGTCACGATTGCTGTGATGCGCGCTTGAAGTCTCTTGAATGTCCGTGATCTAGATGCCGGCCTTGCCTTCTGACCCGTGCAGGGCGTCGCACAGTAGCTGCAAGGCATCGATCACGGCCGGTCGTGCCGTCGGCGGCAGACGCCCGAGCACGTCATTGGCATGTGCGCTGAGGCACTCATCCATCTCGCGCGCGGCTAGCGTGCCGGTCGCCGTCAGTTCGAGTTGCATATTGCGGCGGTCAGTTGGCAGCGGATTGCGCGTGACCCAGCCTTGCTCGACGAGCTTGTCCACCGAACGGCTCACCCAGCTTTTTTCCAGGCCCAGCAAGCGGCCGAATTCCGCTTGCGTCATGGCGCCACGACGCAGCAGCATGATCAGCAGACGCGCCTGCGGCGGCGAGCCTTGCTCGCTCAATACGCGGCGTTGCGCCTGAATGAACAGGCGCATGGCCTCACGCAATACCGCCGAATCTTCACGCGCCTTCTTGCGCAGCTGCGTCATGCGTCCACCTTCCCGGCTTCGGCTGCCAGCTGGTCGCGTTTGCGGGCGCGCGCAAGCACGCCCCGGCGCCAGCGCAGCAAGCCGATCGCATATGCTGTGTTATAGCCTGCCAGCAGGCCGAATATCGCCAGAGTCAGCGGGCTTTGCAAAATGCCCGGTGGCTGTACCTGCGCCAAAGGGTCAGTCAGTAGCAACTGCGCCACGCGATAGGCGATGCGTCCCGCAAACAGCAGCGACAGCGTGATGCCGAGCCATGCCTTGGGCGTATAGAACAGGCCTTGCCGCGTCGGCTCGAAGTGCGTGATGCGCAGACCGTACTGCGCCAGCAATGCCCCTGCCGCCGCGCCGCCAAGCAGACGTTCGATGGCCTCTACATGCGGCCAGGCCAGCACGGCCACCAGCAACATCAGACCCGGATACAGAGTGGCGTGAATCCTGTGACGCAGGCGGGACGAGCGTTGCCGTCCGACTTGTCGTCGGAAGCGCGCAATCATGCGCCGCAGCAGGAGCGGCACAAGGGCGATCAGGAATGTGCTTGGATGGGGCACGGAAGGTTGCAGGGGGACGACTATTGAACAGTCACAAGCCTAGTCCAAAAGGTTGCTATCAGCAACCATTTGGTTTTGCCAAAAGATAAATTGTGTGGCGCCCAGGAAGGGTGGAGCGAAGACGATTCCCCTCTGGTGCGTCGTGTCATGCCATGGTCATGCGCGGATAATTCAATCGCCGGTTCGATAGCCTCGGTAGCTCCGTCCTGTCTGCTTTTGGGGCTTTGACTCTGTTTGTGCGTGCGCAAGACATTGAAGGCGCAAAAAAGTGCCCCGCCGTTTGCTGTTATGTGCGGTCGCGCAAACCTCAGCCTGTTTGCTGAGCGGAGCGAGGTGGCTTTGAGTGACAATCCGGGCACTCAAAATTGGAGCCCTTGACCCCCGTCAAGATTTGGAAAACTCAAATGACTGCAAAGCCTGTTACCGGAAAAATGACGAATTACAGATGGACCATCTGCGTCATGCTGTTTTTTGCTACGACCATCAACTACATGGACCGTCAGGTCCTGTCCTTGACGTGGAAGGACTTCATCGCGCCCGAGTTTCACTGGACCAATAGTGACTACGGAAACATCACGGCGCTTTTCTCCATTTTTTATGCCGGCTCCATGTTGTTTGCGGGTCGATTCGTAGATTGGCTCGATACCAAAAAAGGTTTTCTGTGGGCCATCGGTGTCTGGTCCGTGGGCGCAGTTCTCCATGCCTTTGCCGGAATTGCCACCTCCGGCATTGTTGCCGGTGAATGGCTGGTGGGATTTGAAGGGGCCAAGAACGCCATTGCGACAATTGGCGATGCGGGTCTGATTACGACGGTGAGTATCAGCGTGTTCATCTTTGCCCGTTTTGTGCTGGCGCTGGGCGAGGCAGGAAACTTCCCGGCTGCGATCAAGACAACGGCAGAGTTTTTCCCGAAGAAAGACCGGGCGTTCTCGACCAGTATCTTCAACGCAGGCGCCACCGTCGGTGCGCTGCTGGCACCGCTCTCGGTTCCGGTGATTGCCAGACATTACGGCTGGGAAATGTCGTTCGTGCTGATTGGCGCGCTCGGTTTTGTCTGGATGGGGTTCTGGCAGTTCATGTATCGCAAGCCACATGCACATCCGTCAGTGAACAAAGCTGAACTGGATTACATCAATCAGGACAAGATCGCCGAGACAAAAGCCAACAACAACGTCGAGGTTGTAGAGAAGAAGCTTTCTTTCGTCGAATGCTTCAAATACAAACAAACTTGGGCGTTTGCCTTCGGCAAGTTCATGACAGACGGTGTGTGGTGGTTCTACCTGTTCTGGACGCCAGCCTACCTGAGCGACGTGTACGGACTGAGCTCTGACTCTGTCATGGCGCAGGTTCTGTTGTTTGTGCTCTACGGCATTACCTTGCTCTCTATCTTCGGCGGCTGGCTGCCCACCTACTTTGTCGAAAAGAAGGGCATGGATCCTTATGCGGGTCGCATGCGCTCGATGCTGATCTTTGCATTCTTCCCGCTACTGGCGCTATTGGCCCAGCCATTGGGGCATTACTCCTACTGGTTCCCGACCATCATCATCGGGCTCGCAGGTGCAGCGCATCAGGCATGGTCGGCAAATATCTTCTCGACGGTGAGCGATATGTTCCCCAAATCAGCTATTGCCACGGTGACGGGCATTGGCGGTATGGCGGGCGGTGTCGGCTCATTCCTGATCAACAAGGGTTCCGGTGCATTGTTTGATTTCTCTGCAATCAATAACTGGCAGCTCATGGGCTTCGAAGGTATCAAGTCCGGTTACTTTGTCGTCTTCTCGATTTGCGCAGTGGCTTACCTTATCGGGTGGGCAGTCATGAAATCGCTGGTGCCGAAGTACAGCCCCATTACTGTGTAAGTAGATCGGGTTTGCAACAAAACAGCGCTCCGCTTTCGGGGCGCTTTTTTTGTGCGTGCCTCAAAGCAACGGCAGCTTTTCCATTGCTGATTTCGGTACGACCATGGACAGCGAGAAAAGCATATCCGGGCAGTCGTCAAAAGCGTGTTCATGTTCCGGGTTGAGCACGAACACCAGGCCTGCACTCAAGGACGTGACCCGCTCGGCAGGGCTGCGTGAATCGGGGATGCGCAGCGTGCCGCTACCGCTGAGTACGACGTGCAGGAAGGCGACGTATTCGCCATCCACCCAGAAGCCTTCGTCAATGTGTGGCGCGAGATTGGCGTAGCCCATCAGCGCAGCGTCGTGCATGTAGTTGTGCGACAAGCCCAGACGCGTGAGTAGAGCCTGGCCGAATCCGGTTTTGTCGGCGTCAAGTTGCCAGGCATCGCTGGATGGCAGCTTCGGATTGTTTTCCGCGTAGTAGTGCACTTCGATCACGCCTCTGGCGGCGAAGTCGTCGCTGCGAGCAAGGCGAATGGCTGCGAGGTTTTGCGTCAGCTGCGCAGGGATGCCTATCTTGCCGAGAACGCGTACGGCGCTCAATCTTCTGCTGCCCGCGCAGCTGCTTCGCGCAGCTTGTCCTTCTTGCTCTTGCGTTTGCCCTTGACGCCGCCGTTGGGCGAAGTGGGGCTTGGCTCTTCGGTGGGTTCAAAGCCTTCGATGATTTCGCGTGCAAGCGCAAAGCCGAGCCGCTTTTCAATGAGACGGAAGTGCGCTTCGGCGTCGGCCGTGATGAAGCTCAGGGCCGTGCCGGATTCGCCCGCACGACCGCAACGACCAATGCGATGTGCATAGTCGGCGGCAGCGCGCGGCAGATCGTAGTTGACGACGACGGGCAGGCGGGCGATGTCGAGACCGCGAGCAGCCAGATCGGTGGCGACAAGTACATGAAGTTCTTCCGCCTTGAAGGCGGCGAGCACTTCGCTGCGCGCGCCCTGACTCATCTCGCCATGCAAAGGCGCGGCCTGGATGCCACGCCGGGCGAGCTTGTCGGCCACCAGCTCGCAGGCGTACTTGGTGGCAACGAACACGAGGACGCGTGTCCAGCCCTTCTGTTTGACCATTTGCAGTAGCAGCGCCGTGCGGCGTTTGCTGCCGACTTGGATCGCGCGCTGGCTGATGTCGGGCCTGTCGGCGACTTCTTCGATGCGCGTCGGCTCGTGCAACAAGGCATTGGCCAATGCCTGCACGTCAGGGGGCAGCGTTGCAGAGAAGAGGAGGTTCTGGCGCTGTTCTGGCAACAGGCCAAGGATGCGTTGCAGCTCTTCGGCAAAGCCTGCATCGAGCAGGCGGTCGGCTTCATCAAGCACCAGCGTCTTGATGCTCGCCAGCGTGAGTGCGTTGTGATCGAGCAGGTCGAGCAGGCGGCCGGGTGTGGCGACGACGATGTCTGCGCCGCCACGCAAGGCAATCATCTGCGGGTTGATGGAAACACCGCCGAAGGCCACGACGACCTTCACGGGCGGAGAAATATGTTTGGCGAACGCCCGTAGTGCCTCGCCGGTCTGCATGGCGAGTTCGCGCGTGGGTGCGAGGATCAGCGCATGCGCCGGGCGCGGCGCGCGGAAGCGCGGCTTGCGGTTGATGCCTTCGAGTTGCTGCAGGATCGGCAGGGCAAAGGCAATCGTCTTGCCCGAGCCGGTCGGTGCGGAGCCAAGCACGTCTTCGCCGCGCAGCGCGGCCGGAATGGCCGCGGCCTGAATTGCGGTGGGGGCGCTGAAATCGTGCTCATCAAGAGCGCGCAGCAGGGTAGGCGACAGGCCCAGAGAGGTGAAAGACATGGGCGATATTGAAGAAGTGTAGGGGCCGATGATAAGCAAGTCCGCGGCCTGCGTCAGATTTGCGTGTACGTCGGTCTTTCTCTTCAGAGAAGAAGTGCGCTCAATGTCGCGCAGGAATGCCTCCGTGCCGCAGGGGCAGCGGAATTCTATCCAACGCAGCTGTAGACGTTCGTTGCAGGCGCGGCGTGCGATGAATTAACGAAGACGATGGTGAGGCTGGCTTCAAAAGTGTGATTCAATCCAGCGCAAGCGAGAATGCATATGGAATGACGAAATGCATCGCCAGGCATTCTATTCGCGGGTCAAAATGGGCCGGTACGCCGTGCCTGTTCTGGCAAACCTTCTTTCTACATACTCGTCCGCCATGATTAAACTCATCTTGTCGTTGGTGCTGTTGCTCTCATCCCTGGTCTCCAGCGCGGCGGAGAATTCGATCAACGAGAAGGTGTTGATCCCGTTCCGGAACTACCAGATCGTTACCTACATCTATCGTCCGAAAACCGGTGCGACAAACTTTCCCGTTGTCATTTTCTCGCATGGGCGGGCCGCCTCTGCAGAGGGGCGTGCCAAGGTCGATCAGCCTGAGCAAAGCATTCTCGACTTCTGGTTGAAGCGTGGTTTTGCGGTTGTTGCAGCAGTGCGTCCGGGTTATGGCGCGACGGCTGGTGGCGACCGGGAGGTGCATGGTTCACGTTGGGTGGAGGGGCCAGCCCGGACGTTCGTATGCGAAGGCAAGGCGGATTTTCTGACCGTGGCGGAGAAGTCTGCGGAGGCCGTGAGCAAGGTCATCGAATGGTCGCAGTCCCAAGCCTGGGCTGATCGCAAGCATGTGCTCGTGGTGGGGCAATCCGTTGGCGGGCTGGCGACCGTTGCGCTCACGACGAAGCAGATTGACGGTGTTGTCGGTGCGATCAACTTTGCGGGGGGCTCCGGCGGGGACCCCAAGCAGTCACCAGGAGCGAGCTGCAGACCCGACGTCATGGCTGCGCTGTATCGCAGCTATGGCGCGAAGGCAGCGATTCCCTCGCTATGGCTCTACAGCCGTAACGATCAGTTCTGGGGCGAGACGGCGCCGCCCGCATGGCATGCGGCGTTTGCAGAGGGCGGCAGCGATACGCGGTTCTTCCATGCACCCGCCGTGTTCAATCACGATGGACATCAACTCATGCTGTTCGGTGCGAACTACTGGGAGCCGGAGGTCGACGCGTTCTTGCGCAAGCTTGGCCTGGTGGCATTGCAGTGACGAGCGCCGGATCTGGTCTTGTGGTCGCGCGTCGCAGCAAGTGCTGATATGGAAAAGCCCTGCCATTGAGCAGGGCTTTTTCATTGGCTCTGTTTGCGATCGTTGTTGGTTTTGCTATGTTGAAATCAAGATTGGGTGAAGTGAAGGAGGATGCATCATGGATGCCAAATCATTCCGAACCTGGCTTGGTCAGCTTGAGCAACTGACGCCCGCACAACGACGGCGCGCGCGCCAAGCACTGAATCCGCAAACGCCTCCTCCTGCCGAGCAGGCCGTCGCATTGGCCAACGATCGCGCCCACGTGTTGCACGCCTGCCCTCACTGCTTGGGCGGACACATCCAACGGTGGGGGCGGGTGCGCGGTGTGCAGCGCTATCGTTGCTGCCAATGTGCCAAGACATTCAACGCACTCACGGGAAGCGCACTGGCTCACCTCAAACGGCGCGACGCCTGGCTCGGTTACGCCAAGACGATGCTCGAGGGGCTGAGTGTGCGGGCCGCCGCCCGCGCGGCAGGCGTGGATCGCACGACCGCCTTTCGCTGGCGCCATCGCCTTTTGCAACACCCGGCCCAAGAGCGGGACACTGAATTGAGCACGATTGTCGAAGCGGATGAAACCTACTTCCTGGAGTCGTTCAAAGGTCAGCGCCAATTGACGCGACCGGCACGACACCGGGGCGGCCACGCGGCCAAACGAGGTTTGTCTGCGGAGCAAATCCCGGTGCTGGTCATGCAAGACAGGCAAGGTCATCACTTCGAAGCGGTCCTCCCAAAGGCCGACAAGGCCACGCTGGGGAATCTACTGCTGCAGGTGCTCGCCCCGCAGTCCGTGCTGTGCTCCGATGGCGCCGGGGTTTATCGCGAGCTCGCGCGTGACCTATGACTCACGCCTCAAGGGCTGGATGCGCCGATTCCATGGCGTGGCCACCAAGTATCTGCCCAGCTATCTGGGCTGGCGCCGTCTCATTGAACGCAGCGGACCTGATTTCACGCCGGAATTACTGCTTCGTCATGGCATCGGATAAAACCAACCATTAACGCGAACAGAGCCTTTTCATTTGCGGAGTTGGACTGAAGGGGGCTGCGCCGCAGGGCTTGTCGAGCTTACCCCCGGCGGTACTGGTTGATGTCGTCACGTGTTGCGATTGCCGCCTTGCGTGCGGCGTCGGCGAAATCTTCGCCCTTGCCTGCGTACAGAATCGCACGTGAAGAATTGATCATGAGCCCCGCGCCCGCCGCTGTCTTGCCTGCGTTGACGGTGGCCTTCACGTCGCCGCCCTGCGCACCGATACCTGGTACGAGTAGCGGCATGTCGCCGATGAGGCTGCGCACGTCGGCGAGTTCTTGCGGGAAGGTGGCGCCGACGACCAGCGCAGCTTGTCCATGCGGATTCCACTTTTCGGCAACCAGCGAGGCGATGTGCTGGTACAGCTTCCTGCCGCCAGCGACTTCCAGATTCTGCAGATCCGAGCCGCCGGGATTGGAGGTGCGACACAGCACGATGAGGCCGCATTCCGGATACGCGAAGTAGGGCTCGACCGAGTCGAAGCCCATGTAGGGATTCACCGTCAGCGCATCGGCCTGGTAGCGTTCGAAGGCTTCGCGCGCGTACTGCGCAGCGGTGGCGCCGATGTCGCCGCGCTTGGCGTCGAGAATGACGGGCACATCCGGATGATTGAGGTGGATGTAATCGATCAGCGCTTCGAGTTGCTCTTCCGCGGACTCGCCCGCGAAGTAGGCGATTTGTGGTTTGAAGGCGCAAACGAGATCGGCGGTGGCATCGACGATACCCTTGCAGAACTCATAAATGGCGTCGGGCTTGCCTTGCAGGTGGGCGGGGAACTTGCTGAGATCTGGATCGAGGCCGACGCACAGCAGCGAGTTGTTGCGCGCCCAGGCGGCCTGGAGGTCTTGGATGAAGCTCATGGGGAAATCCTGCGGAGAGAGTTGCGCAAGTTTACCGCATCGCCATAACCCTTAAATCGGACAGCAAAAAACAAAGGCGCCGGGTATAAGCGGCGCCTTTGCGTGTTTCGCCTTAAAGACTGCTACTTTTCCGGCGTGCTGACGAACCCGAGCTTGGTGAGCCCGGCACGTGCCGAGGCGGCCATGATGCGTGCGACGGTTTCGTACGAGGTCGTGCGGTCGAAGCGGAACTGCAACTGCGGGGCCTGTGCCGGGTCGGTGACAGCCTTGCCTGCGGCCATCAGACGCTCATTGAGCGCGGCCTCGGCGATTGCTTCGCCGTCCCAGTACATTGTGCCCTTGTCATCCACCGCGATTTCGATCTTCTGCGGCGGCTGCTCGTTCTCGGCGCTCGAGGCCTTGGGCAGGTCCACCTTTACCGCGTGCGTTAGTAGCGGGGCGGTGAGGATGAAGATCACCAGCAGCACCAGCATCACGTCGATCAGCGGGACCATGTTGATCTCCGCCATCGGCGCGGTATTGCCCTGTTTGTTGAAACCACCGAAGGCCATTACACAGCTCCCGCGATGTTGCGGATCTTGGTCGCGCTAGGCGTCTGGGCGACTTGCGAGCCGGTGGTCAGGTACGAGAACAGGTCATGCGCAAACGCATCCAGACGCGCCATGGTGACGCGGTTGGCACGCGTAAATGCGTTGTAGCCGATGACGGCAGGCAGCGCCACGGCGAGGCCGAGGCCGGTCATGATCAGTGCCTCGCCGACCGGGCCCGCGACCTTGTCGAGCGTGCCGGCACCCGACATGCCGATTGCCACCAGTGCGCCATACACCCCCCACACCGTGCCGAGCAGCCCCACGAACGGTGCGGTGGCGCCGACCGTGGCGAGGTAGGTCAGGCCGTTTTCGAGTTCCGAGGTTTCTTCGTCGAGCACCTTGCGCATGCTGCGTGTCAGCGAGTCGTTCAGCGAGCCCGCATCGCCGATCTTGCCGCCCGCGCGGTCATGGTGCTCGGCGGTGTACAGCGCGTGGCTGGTCAGGTGCGAGAAGGGCTCGTGTGCGCCGTGCGTGGCGATTTCGTTCTTCACTTCTTCGATGGTCGTGGCATTCCAGAACAGCTCTACGAAGCGCTCGCTGGCACGGCGCTGGCGAAAGTGGTTCACGGCCTTGGCGACGATGAAATACCAGGAGACCAGTGACATGAGGGCGAGGAGGATGAAGAGTGTCTTGCCCAAGCCATCGGTGTGCGCAAGGAAGTGGGAAAAGCCCAGGGTTTGTTCGGTTGGCATATGCGTGATGTTCCTGTGATGACTGATCTAAGGTGTTCTGAAGCGTTCAGTGATTGACGAGCACGAAGGTGACGGCATGGTGCAGACGTCCCGCGACCCGTTGTTTGTTCTGCTGGATCGGGCAGATCCAGTTCTCGAGGATGTTGTCGCGTGCAGACCGGTCAAGGCGCGCGTAGCCGCTGCTCTTGTCGATATCCACCTTCAAGGGGCGTCCGCGTTCGTCCACCTGGAAGCTCAGTTGCACGGTGCCTTCTTCGGCAAGGGTTTTCGAAGCTTGCGGATAGCGTGGGTCCGGGTGCTGGGTGCAGTCGACTTCCACATTGAGATTGCGGTCGACCGGTGTGCTCGGCGCTGCGGTCTGTGGCACTGCGGGTTGCGGTGCAGGGGCAGGTGGCTGTGGTGGGGCAGCGGGCGCCGCCGGGGCCTCGGCGACGGCCGTTGCGGGGGCCTGGATCACGGGCGTTTCCACGGGCTTGGCTTTCGGCACGGGCACCGGCTTCTGCACCGGGTCAGGCAGTTTTTTGGGCGGCGGCTCTTTTGCCTTGGCCTGTTCGGGCGTGGGTTGCTGGGGCGAGATCCACTGCACGCTCAGCACCGGCTGCTCGAGACTGAGGGGGGCGCTGAGCTTCATGGCCAGCAAGGCCATGCCGACCAGCGCATGCAGGCCAACCACGCCGATCAGGGTGGCATAGCGCTGTGGCCAGGGGCTGTGCTCGTGGTGGATGCCCGGCGGGCGCATGGGGAGGGCTGTGCTGCTCATCGCGGTGTGCATGCTTGTGTCATAGCTCCGACCACATCCTGAGGAGGTTGTGATAGGTGCCGGTCAGTGAGACGAGGGGCTCGGTATCGCCTTGTTGCTGGCGCAGGGTGGCGATGGCGGCGTCCATATTGAACAGCAGCTCACGCTGGGCGTCGTTGCGCACCATGCTCTGGATCCAGAAGAAGCAGGCCTGGCGTTCGCCCTGAGTGACAGGCGTGACGCGATGCAGGCTGCTCGACGGGTAGAGCACCATGTCGCCAGCGGGCAGCTTGACGCTGTGCTCGCCGAAGGTGTCCTGCACGATGAGTTCGCCGCCCTCATAGCTGTCCGGGTCGTTGAGGAACAGCGTTGCGGAAATGTCGGTGCGCACATAGCGGCTGCCGTCCGGTACCAGACGTACAGCGTTGTCCACGTGAGCGCCGAATTTCTCGCCGACACCGTAGCGGTTGAACAGTTGCGGGTAGACGGTACGTGGCAGGCTCGCCGAGAAGAACAGGGCGTGGCGCGACAGGGCCGTGCCGACGATGTTGCGTGCCTCGGCCATTTGCGGTGCGCTTTCCGGCAACTGGCGATTCTGCTTGGCTTTCGCCGACTGTGTGCCGGCGGTAATGCGCCCGTCGGCCCAGGGGGCCGCGTCGAGCAGCGCGCGCAAACGCGTCAGCTCATCTTCATTCAGTACGTTTTCGACGTGTATCAGCATGATCTTCAAAAGTGGCCATGCCCGCTTGCGCGGGCATGGCTACCATTGCGGTGATTTATCAGAACTTGAGTGTAGTTGTGAGCTGCACTGTACGAACTGGACCTGCAACAACAAAACCGTTGTAAACCGACTGCCAGTAAATCTTGTTGAACAAGTTGTTGATGTTCAACTGCAATTCATAGCGAGGCTGTTCGTACTTGAGCATGGCATCGTACTTCACGAAACCGGGCGCGTTGTTGCTCGATCCGTGCGAGAAGTTGCGCTTGGTCTGACCATCTGCACCGAAGCCCGCCTGCCAGTCCGGCACGAAGGTGTACAACATCCACAGCGCGCCGCTATTGGTCGGCGTGTTAGCTGTGGGGCCGCCCACCGTCAGCTGTGCCGCCGGCGCGTTACCCGCTGCGTCGACGTTGGACCACATGTGGGCAAAGTTGAAGAACACTTCGAGCTTCTTCGTGATGAGGCCTGTGGCTTCGATTTCCCAGCCGTCGGTATGACGTTCGCCTGACAGGAGATTGCCCGCACCCGGCACGGTTGCGACGTCTGTGCTGCGCTCGTTGTACTTCTTCGAACGGAACAGCGCGGCGCGCAGCGACAGATCGCCCTCGAACATCTCGTATTTGGCGCCAATCTCGGTGTTGACGGCCTGTTCAGGTGGCGTGTTGGCTGTCGAGGCATCGTACTGATAGAGGTCCCCCGAGGTGCCGTACGAATTGCCGTGCGATACGTAATAGGTTTGCGCATCGGTTGGCTGATACATCAGGCCGGTACGGTAGCTCCACAGGTAGTCCTTGCGCTGGAAGCGAACGGCCGTGCTGTCGGCGCCGCGCTTGTAGTCGCCGGCAAAGCGGTCCCAGCGCGCACCGGCAAGCAACTTCCAGTGCGGCACGAATTCGATCGTGTCCTGGGCGTAGACACCTTCGCTGGATGCGCCGAACGAGGTGAAGTTGCTGTTTGTCGCGGTATAAGCCGGGATCGGGTCGTTGGCGTTGGGCGTGCCGACGACCGTGTTGGGTTTGGCCGGCAGGCCCACAATGCCCCAGCTGTCCGAAGCTTCGTGCGACAGATCGAGACCGGCGAGGGCTTCGTGCTTCATGCCGAAGGCCTCGAAACGCGAAGTCAGATCGGTCTGGCTGGTGACGGTGTGATCTTCGCCGCCGCGCGGGTTCGGGTTGCTGCGGCGCACGGCGGTTGTTTCCGTGACGGGGCTCGATAAAGAGGCGGTCTGCGTGGCCCACAGGCTGCGCTTGTATTCGCCATAGCGCAGTGCCGAACGCAGTTGGGTCTTGTTGTCAAAGCGGTGTACATAGTCGCCACTGAACACATCAGCAGAGTCCCGCTGGTAGTCGCTCTTCAGGCCGTAGAACTTGTCGGCGGCGATATCCAGTGGGCGACCGCCCACCCACGCATAACCGAAGTTAGGCGTGTTGTCGTAGTTGAGGTGGTAGTAGCCGACCGTAAATTCGTCTGGCGTACCGATGCCGGTACGGAAGGTGGGCGCAATACCGTAACGCTTGCTGTCTGCGCCGCTCGGCGTGCCGTCGGCCTTGGTGTACATGGCGTTGAGACGGAAGGCCGAGGTTTCGCCGATGGCCTTGTTCAGATCCACTGCCGTACGGTAATAGGCGTTGTCACCCACCGTGAAGTCGACCTGGTTCTCGTCAGCGAGGTAGGGCTGTTTGCTGACCTGGTTGATCACGCCACCGGTCGAACCGCGACCGAACAGCATGGAGGCCGAGCCGCGCAGCACTTCCACGCGCTCAAGGTTGAATACTTCGCGGTTGTACTGGGCAATGTCGCGAATGCCATCGAGGTATATGTCGCCGTAGGACACATAGCCGCGCAGGTTCAGGTTGTCACCGATACGACCGCCTTCGCCCGCGTTGAAGGACAGGCCGGCGACGTGCGTCAGCGCGCCGGAGAGCGAGTCGTTCTTGCGGTCGCTGATGAACTTGTCTGTGACGATGGTGATTGACTGCGGAATGTCTTTCGGCGCGGCGTCCATCTTGCCGATGCGCGTCGTGTCCGTCCTGTATGAGGTTTCGGAAGCGGGCTTGTCAGTATCGCGCTCACCCTTGACGACTACCGGAGCGACGGTTGGCTCAGCCTTGCCTGGCGTTGATGTCGCCGGCACTGGTGCGACCACTGCATCTGCAGCGAATGCTGGCGAAACGGCCGATGCGCCTGTCAGCAGCGCCATCAGCATGTGTGACGGCGCTTTCCCCCGTGGATACTGCGAATGCTTGATCATTTCTTCTCCGCTTAACGAATCTAATGCCGACACTTGCAGCGGTGACCCGCCATTCTCATCGACACGCTCAAATTGTTTTGCGAATTATTCTCATTTGACTGATCTATGTCAACGCGAATTGTTCGCATTTGCAAATTTGGGCAATGCCAAGGGAAGAAGATGGCCATTGCTTTGTGATGCAAGGCAAGGCTTTTAAATCATCGGCTTAGAAGCTTTGAGGGCGAAAGCCCGTGGAGAATGTCGTGTGCCTTCGCACTGAATGGGTCTTGAGGTTGTGCGAAATTGTGTGCGTTCGTAAGGCAAGCCTATCGGCAATAAACGCCTGATTTTTGCTGTAACGCCAAAGCTTTTCAGGGTTTTCACCAATTCTGATTTGGGTATCGGAAGCGATGCAAAGAGCATTAGAAAATTATCAAGCATCTCCCTATGATCGGCCCACCGCGTCGTGTACGACGCAGGATGCGTAGCGATGTGATCACCATAAGGAGATGACCGTGAAACGATCTGGAACCACTTTCAAAGCGTTTGCAGCCAGCCTGCTGCTGTGCGCGGGGGCAGCACTCGGCGTATCGACAGCCCAGGCGCAGGACAAGGGGCTCGTCGGCGTGTCGATGCCGACCAAGAGTTCGACGCGCTGGATCAGTGACGGCAACAGCATGGTCGCGGCGCTTGCGGCGAAGGGCTACAAGGCCGACCTGCAATACGCCGACGACGATATCCCCAACCAACTGGCGCAGGTCGAGAACATGATCACCAAGGGCGCCAAGGTGCTCGTTATTGCGGCCATCGACGGCACGACACTTTCCAACGCCTTGCAGAAGGCGGCGGACAAGGGCATCAAGGTCGTGGCGTATGACCGGCTCATCGTTGGCAGCAAGAATGTCGATTACTACGCCACTTTCGACAACTTCCAGGTCGGTGTATTGCAGGCCCAGTCGCTGGAAAAAGCGCTGGGGCTGAAAGAGGGCAAGGGGCCGTTCAACATCGAACTGTTCGGCGGCTCGGCCGATGACAACAATGCTTTCTTTTTCTATGACGGTGCCATGTCGGTGCTCCAGCCCTATATCGACAAGGGCAAGCTCGTCGTGCAGAGCAAGCAGCTCGGGATGAACAAGGTGTCGACCCTGCGCTGGGATGGCGCGGTCGCGCAGGCGCGCATGGAGAACCTGCTCAGCGCCTATTACGGCAAAGCCCGCGTGGATGCGGTGCTGTCACCTTATGACGGCCTGAGCATCGGCATTCTCTCGGCGTTAAAGGGTGTGGGCTACGGCTCAGCATCGCAACCCATGCCTTATGTCAGCGGCCAGGATGCCGAGGTGCCCTCGGTCAAGTCCATCCTCCGTAAGGAGCAGTACTCGACCATCTTCAAGGACACGCGTGAGCTGGCCAAGGTCACCGCCGACATGGTCGACGCCATGCTCAGTGGCAAGAAGGTGGAGATCAACGACACCAAGACCTACAACAACAAGGTCAAGGTCGTGCCTTCATATCTGCTGAAACCGGTCAGTGTCGATCTGTCCAATTACAAGCAGGTGCTGATTGGCAGCGGCTACATCAAGGAAGAGCAATTGAAATAAGGTCCTCGGCGGCGCCGGGTTCGCCCGGTTCCGCCCGCTTCACAGCGCATTACGCAGCAGGGAACAGCATGGCGGAAGCAATTCTCGAAATGCGCGGCATGAAGAAGTCCTTTCATGCGGTCAAAGCGCTCAGCGACGTCAATCTTTCCGTGAGACCGGGCGAGATCCACGCCATCGTCGGCGAGAACGGTGCCGGCAAGTCCACGCTCATGAAAGTCCTGAGTGGCGTCTACCCTTACGGCGAATACGAGGGAGAGATTCGATTTCTCGGGCAGGAGTGCCACTTCAAGGGTATTGCCGACAGCGAGCATCTGGGCATCATCATCATTCACCAGGAGCTGGCGTTGGTGCCGCTGCTGTCCATCTCCGAAAACATCTTTCTCGGCAACGAGCAGGCGCGTCACGGGGTCATCGACTGGAATGCTTCGCATCTCAAAACACGCGCCTTGCTCGACAAGGTGGGTCTGAAGGAATTGCCCGGCACGCTGGTGACCCAGCTTGGCGTGGGCAAGCAGCAATTGGTGGAGATCGCCAAGGCGCTATCGAAGGAAGTCAAGCTGCTCATACTCGACGAGCCGACGGCCAGCTTGAATGAGACCGATAGCGACGCCTTGATGAACTTGTTGCTCGAGCTCAAGCGGCAGGGCATCACCTGCATCCTGATCTCGCACAAGCTCAACGAGATTTCCCGGGTGGCCGATTCGATCACCATTCTGAGGGACGGCGCCACGGTCGCCAGTCTCGACTGCAGTGCCGGCGCGGTCGGTGAAGACATCGTTATCAGACACATGGTCGGTCGCGAAATGGCCGATCGCTATCCGCCGCGAACGCCCGCTATCGGCGAGACCGTATTCGAGGTGAAGAACTGGAAGGTGCATCACGAAACCCACGCGGAGCGCGAGATCATCAAGGGCGTGGATCTGCATGTGAAGCGCGGCGAAATCGTTGGCATCGCAGGTTTGATGGGGGCAGGGCGGACCGAGCTGGCCATGAGCATTTTCGGTCGCAGCTATGGTCAGCGCATCAGCGGGCAGGTCTTCATGCATGGCAAGGAGATCGACACGCGCACGACGCGCAAGGCCATCGATCATGGCATTGCCTATGTGACCGAAGATCGCAAGGGCTGTGGGCTGGTGCTGGAGGAGTGCATTGCGTGGAATACGACGCTTGCCAACCTGCGAGCCATCGCGCACCACGAGGTTGTCGACGAGGCGCGTGAATTCAGCGCCGCCAGCGAGTTCCGGCGCAAGCTCAACGTGCGCAGCCAGAACGTGTATGAACGCGCCGTCAATCTCTCCGGCGGCAATCAGCAGAAGGTGGTGCTCAGCAAGTGGCTGTTTTCGCGGCCGGAGGTATTGATCCTCGACGAGCCCACCCGCGGTATCGATGTCGGTGCCAAGTACGAGATCTACAGCATCATCGCGCAGCTTGCAGCCGAAGGCCGATGCGTGCTGATGATCTCATCGGAGATGCCCGAACTGCTCGGCATGTGCGACCGCATCTACGTGCTCAATGCAGGCCGTTTCGTCGCCGAGTTTCCAGCTGCCGAAGCCTCCCAGGAAAAAATCATGCGTGCCATCGTGACTTCAGGAGCCAATGACAATGCATAGCGAATCGCACGGCCCGCTCTCCGCAGTCTCCGCGGCAACCGAAAAAGAGCTGGCGGCGCGTCTGGATCACGCACAATTCCTGAAGAACAATCTGCGCGAATACGGCTTGCTGATCTCGCTGGTCGTGATCATGGGATTCTTCGAGGTCATGACGGACGGCACCCTGCTCCAGCCGCTCAACCTGACCAACCTCGTGCTGCAGAACAGCTACATCATCGTCATGGCGCTGGGCATGCTGCTGGTCATCGTTGCCGGCCATATCGATCTTTCCGTCGGCTCAGTCAGTGGTTTCATCGGCGCCGTGGCCGCAGTGTTGATGGTCGAATACCATGTGCATTTCCTTCTCGCCGGCCTGATCTGTCTCGTCGGCGGCGGCGTGATCGGGGCGGCGCAGGGGTACTGGGTGGCGTATCACAAGGTGCCCGCCTTCATCGTCACCTTGGCCGGCATGCTCGTGTTCAAGGGGCTTGCACTGGCTGTGCTGCAGGGCTCGTCGGTCGGTCCGTTTCCACCGGAATTCCAGCTGCTCAGCACGGGCTTCATTCCCGATCCGTTTGGCGGAGAGAGCCTGCGCATCACCTCGTTCATTCTGGGCCTTGCAATGGCGCTGGCCTTGGTCATCAGCAAGCTGCGTGGGCACGCCGATCGCACGAAGCACGGCATGGAAACCGAGCCGCGCGCGCTCTTCATCATCAAGATCGCCGCCTTCGCTGCCATGATCACCGCCTTCAGCTATCTGCTTTCCACCTATCGCGGCCTGCCGAACGTGCTGATCGTGATGCTGGTGCTGATCGCGGCGTATGACTTCGTGACGATCAGGACGACCGTGGGGCGGCGCATCTACGCGCTCGGCGGCAACGAGAAAGCGGCGCGCCTCTCGGGCATCAATACCGAGCGGCTGAGCTTTCTCACCTTCGTCAACATGGGCGTGCTGGCCGCGCTGGCCGGCCTGATCTTCGCTGCCCGCCTCAATACGGCGACACCGAAGGCCGGCGTCGGGTTCGAGCTGGATGTGATCGCCGCCTGCTTCATCGGCGGGGCCTCGGCCTCCGGCGGTGTCGGCCGCGTGCTCGGCGCCGTGATCGGCGCCTTCATCATGGGCGTGATGAACAATGGCATGTCCATCATGGGCATCGGCATCGACTACCAGCAGGTCATCAAAGGCCTGGTATTGCTCGCCGCTGTTTGCCTGGACGTGTACAACAAGAAAAAATAAGAACCCGCAATCAAACGGGCTGCGCGCACTGCTGGCGTTCTTGGCTCACTCGCCGTGCTCTAGCACTGCTCTGTGCGAGCCGCCTGGCCAGCCGCGCGCTCGCTCCATTTTCTTACGGGTTCTACTACATCGCCGAAGCCTGCCCACGGTGCGCCCAGCGCGTCAGCTTCCGCTCAAGCAAGGCAAACAACTCGTAGGTGATGACGCCCATGGCGCCGATCACGATCAGCCCGGCGAATACCAGCGGCATGTTCATTGATGAGCTGGCACTCATCATCAGATAGCCGATGCCGAGGTTCGACGCGACGGTCTCGGAGATCACCGAGCCGACGAAGGCCAGGGTGATAGCGACCTTCAGCGAAGCAAAGAAGTAGGGCAGCGAACGCGGAATGCCCACCTTGCGCAGGATGTCGAGTCGCGAGGCGCCGAGCGAGCGCGGCACGTCTTCCAGTTCAGGCTCCAGCGTCGACAGACCCGCCGCGACATTCACGACGACCGGGAAAAACGAGATGAGGAAGGCGGTGACGATCGCGGGAATCGTGCCGATGCCGAACCACACCACCAGTACCGGCACGAAAGCCACTTTCGGGATGCTGTTGAAGCCGACCATCAGCGGGTAGAGCGCCTTGTACACGATGGGCGAGGAGCCGACGATCATGCCCAGCACGGCGCCGACGATCACCGCAATCGCAAAGCCCGCCAGCGTGGTCATCAGCGTGTGCAAGGCGTGCATCATGATCGGATCGGCCAGCTCCTTGCCGACCTTCCACACCAGGCTAGGGGAGGGGAACAGGAAGGGCTTGATGTCGAAGCCGCGGCAGATGATCTCCCAGCAGATCACCACGAATATCGTCAGCAGCCAGGGCGACAGGCGCGAGATGGTTTTGGATTTCAGCTTCATGCAGTTTCCCGTACCCGGCCGATGGCTTCGCGCAACACATGCACGTGCGCAGAGAAGGCGTCGGTGTAGGTCACTTCGATGTCGCGCGGACGCGGCAGATCGATCTCGCGTCGGACGAGAATCCTGCCGGGCCGTTTGCTCATGACATACACGGTGTCGGCGAGGAATACCGCTTCGCGCAGATCGTGCGTCACCAGAATCACGGTAAAGGGCTGTTGCTGCCACAGGTCGCGCAACATGCACCACAGCTCTTCGCGCGTGAAGGCGTCGAGCGCGCCGAAGGGCTCGTCGAGCATCAGGAGGCGAGGTTTGTGGATCAGCGCACGGCAGATCGAGGCACGCTGCTGCATGCCGCCGGAGAGCTCCCACGGGAACTTGTCTTCATAGCCCGCAAGGCCGACACGCCTGAGCTGGGCGCGTGCCATCTCCTCATATTCTTCGCGCTTTGCGCGCAGGGTGCTGCGATAGGGCTCGACGATTTCCATCGGCAGCATGACGTTCTGCAGCGTCGTGCGCCACGGCAGAAGGTTAGCAGCCTGGAAGGCCATGCCGACGATGCCGAGCGGCCCACCGACCTGGCGTCCGTTGACATAGACATATCCCGAGCTTGGTGGTTTGAGCCCCGAGATGAGCTTCATCAGGGTCGACTTGCCGCAGCCCGAAGGGCCTACGACGGAGATGAACTCGCCTTCCTTGACGGTGAGGTCGATGTCCTGGATGGCGAGGGGGCCGTCTTCGGCGTAGGCGAGGCTGACGTTTTCAAAACGGACGAAGCTCATGGGGGGGCGTGAGGTCTGCGGGGCTGAGATGCCAAGCGCTGCTCCTTGGTCGAATGGCGTGCGACCAAGGGGGCTGTGCGACTACTTGATCAGGCGATCTGCCTTGGCGGGCAGGAAGGCCGAGGTAAACAGATCCTTGGCGTTCGGCACGGCCTTGAGGTTGTAGGCCGCGGCGGTCTCGGCCAGCGAGCGCTGCAGGCGGTCATCCGTCACCGCGCCGAGACCGTTGGCCTTGGCTTCAGGCGTGACCACCACGGACGTCATCGCCATCTTCAGGCGACGTGTTTCCAGCGGCAGGTCGGCCAGCGCGTCGGCAGCCTTCACGTAGGCTGCGGCCGCATCCGGGTTGGCGATGGTTTCCTTGAGGGCCTTGTTGAAAGCACGCAGGAAGCCCTTCACCAGTTCCGGCTTCTCGGCCATGAACTTCGGCGAGGCGATGATGGCATTGCCATACAGCTCGACGCCGTAGTCGTTGTAGAGCATGACGTTGAGCTCGTTCTCTTTTACGCCGCGTGCTTCGAGGCTCAACACGCTGGTGAAGGAGAAGCCGGTAATGGCATCGACTTCACCTCGCGCCAGCATGGTCTCGCGTAGTGCCGGATCAACCGACTGCCATTTCACGGCGGCAGGGTCGACCTTGTTGGACTTGGCGAAGGCAGGGAAGGCCTTGCGGCCGGCATCGAAGACTGGTGCGGCAAGCGTCTTGCCGACCAGATCGCCGGGCTTGGTGATATTGGATTTCTTCAGCGTGACGACAGCAGCTGGCGTGAAGTTGTAGACCATGTAGACGCCCTGGATCTTCGAACCCGGGTTTTGTGAGTCGTACTCGGCCAGCGCGTTGAAATCGGCAAAGCCCATCTCGTAGGCGCCGCTGGCAACGCGGGTCACAGCACCGACGGAACCAGAGCCGCTATCGACCGTGACGTCGAGGCCTTCGGCCGCGAAATAACCCTTGGCCTTGGCCAGCAGGAAGGGGGCGGAGGGGCCTTCGAAGCGCCAGTCCAGCGTGAATTTCATCTTGTACGGTTCATCCGCATGGGCGTTGGCGCTCAGGCCAAGGAGCAGGCTGGCTAGCAAAGCAGTGGCCGAGCAACGGAAGAGTTTGGCAAACGTGGATTGCAACATCAGGGTCTCCTGGGGATTCATGACAACAAGGCGCAAGAGCAACGCCTATGCCATGCTGAATCAAGGGAGTAGCGCCCCAAAATGCGTTGTAGCGGGGCCATGCCGGTGCATTGCAGTGAGTGTTGGCGGTAGAGAAGGCACCGTGGGCAGATTTAATGCCGTGAAGTGGTGCATGAGACCGAAAACTTATGCCAGAACTGAAATTGATTATTTGTGAACAGCCGGGTTGGGCGCATCTCTGGCGAAGGCGGCCCGGACCGTGTGGATGGGGCACAATGAACGCTTACTTAGGAGACTGATCCATGCGTTTCGACGACGACAGTGAAAGCAGCAACGTAGATGACCGGCGTGGCGGCGGTGGTGGCATGCGACGCGGCGGCACGATTGGCATAGGCACGGCGGTGCTGGCGCTCGCCGCCTGGTACTTTGGCATCGATCCCTCGATCGTCCTTAATGGCAGTCGCGCCCTGCAGGGGAATGCACAGCAGGAGCAGGGCAGCGGCCAGCCGGTGCAAGCGAGCGCGGAAGAGGAGAAGTCCGTGCACTTCGTGAAGGTCGTGCTGCGCGATCTGGAAAAAACCTGGCAAGAGCAGCTGCCAGCGCAGACTGGCAAGCCCTATGTCGATCCGCGTCTGGTGCTGTTCCGCGGCGCCACGCAAACCGCATGCGGTACTGGCGAGACGGCCATGGGCCCTTTTTACTGCCCGGCCGATCAGAAGGTCTACATCGACCTCGCTTTTTACGATGAACTGCAACGCCGCTTCAAGGCGCCCGGTGACTTCGCCCAGGCCTACGTGATCGCCCACGAAGTCGGTCATCACATGCAGCAATTGCTTGGCATATCCGGCAAGGTGCATCAGGCGCAGGAGCGGGCCAGCCAGACACAGGCCAATGCATTATCGGTACGGCTGGAATTGCAGGCCGATTGTTTCGCAGGCGTTTGGGCTTACTACGCCAACAAGGAGCGCCACGCGCTGGAGCCGGGAGACGTAGACGAAGCCATGCGAGCGGCAACTGCCATCGGCGACGACGCCCTGCAGCAGGCTGCGCAGGGACGCGTCGTGCCGGACAGTTTCACGCACGGCAGCTCGGAACAACGCAAGCGCTGGCTGCTGCGAGGTCTTGAGTCCGGCAGTCTGGGGCAGTGCGACACCTTCAAGACGCGCGAGCTCTGATCGCGCGCCCTCAGGATCCTGAGCGCTGAGAAGTTGATTACGATCTCAATATACGATCGTCATCCCGGCGAAAGCCCGGATCCAGTACCCAACGTGTGATCTGGATCCCGGCCTTCGCCGGGATGACGAGTTTGTTTCGAAGGCTTTCTCCGTCTGGGCGACTATTTCATTGAACGGGTTTCACGAAATCGTGAACGGGCTCTGAGGCCTCTCAGCCCGCAGCATTGCGCACGCGCAGCAGGCGGGTCGGGTCATTCTGCGAGCCGCCTGCCTTCCCGCGCTTCCAGCCCATATTGCGCACATAGCTGCCGAGCAGGCCCGCGTCTTCGAGTTGTTGCTCCTCGACCGCCACGTCGCTCTCCGCATGCGGCGCGACGAATAGCGCGTCGACCGGGCAGTAGAGTTCGCACATGAAGCAGGTCTGGCAATCAGCCTTGCGCGCGATGATGGGAATGCTTTCCGGCACGATGTCGAAGACATCGCGGGGGCAGACCTTTACGCAGATATTGCATTCGATGCAGCGCTCGCTGCTCACCAGTTCGATCATCAGGCAATCACTTTCGCTGTGAGGGGGTCAGGCGTCGCGACCGGTGCGTCGACACCCTGGACATGGATGCGGTGCGTCTGCGCTTCGTCGACGGAAGGCAGGTCGCTGCGACGATGCAGGCCACGGCTTTCTCTGCGCGCTTCAGCGCTGGCCCAGATCAGGCGCGCCGTCGCCAGCATCGATGCAGCCTCGCGAGCGCGCACGCCAAGGCGCGCGTCGCCGTTCGCAGTGCCAAGATGATCGCGCGCTGCGGCCCAGACGGCGTCGAGCTCGCTGCGTGATTGCGCGATGCGTTTGGCATTTCGGAAATAGTTTACGTCTAGCGGCAAGGTTTCGGCCTGCACCGCTTGCGTCAGCTCGCGCGTGAAGCCCTCGCCAGCGGCGCGCTTCAAAGGGCGTAGACCGGTGCCTCCCAAGGCGCGCACGGGGCGCGTATGAATGCGTGTGCCGAGTTGCGCGGCGAAACTGGCGGCGCCACGGCCGCTCCAGGTGCCGCTGGAAATTGCCCACGAGGCATTCGGGCTACCGCCACCTGAGACGGAGCCGACGAGGATCTCGCGTGAAGCCGCATCACCCGCCGCAAAGAGACCGGGCACGGTCGTCGCGCAATCGTCGCTGACGATGTCGAGGCCGCCCGTGCCGCGCACCGTGCCCTCCGAGCGTAGCGTCACCGGGAAGCGCTGCTTGAAGGGGTCGAGACCGATGCGATCGAATGGCAGGAAGCAGTTCGGCTGGCCGCGGATCAGCCACTGGTGCTCTTCCGGCACGCCCTTGTCCATCAAGGCGTAGATGCGGTGGCCGGCGATCATGGCGCGCGCGATGCGCGTGGCACGGTCGCCACCGCCTTCAGGGAGAGGGGTGCCGTCTTCGAGAAAGAAACTGGCGAAGGTGAAGGTCAGGCCCTTGGTGATGGTGGCGTGCTCGGCCGCAACGCCGTATTGCGCCGAGAACTCCATGCCGGAAAAACGCGCACCGGCTTCGGCAGCCATCAGATAGCCGTCGCCGGTGTTGCCGTCGCAACCGAGGGCGCGTGACAGGAAGGTGCAACCGCCTGTGGCGACCACCACTGCACCGGCGTGTACTTCCCAGCGCTGGCCGCTGCGCAATTCGTTGCCTGCTGCGCCAGCCACTGCGCCATCAGCCCACAGCAATTCGAGCGCAGGGTGATGATCGAGGATCGTTACGCCAGCGGCGCGCACACGGCGACGCATGTTGTACATGTAGTCCGGCCCGCGCAGGTTGGCGCGATAGGGCTGGCCTTCGTCGTCGAGCGGGAAGGGGTAGCCATCGGCAGCGAGATCGTCGAGCCCCTTCACGGCCTGCTCCATGGTGCGCAGCAGCCAGCGTTTGTCCGCGAGACCAGTCGACTTGTCGAGGCGGCGTTCGGCCTCCGCGTCGCGCTGCGCAGCTTGCGGCAGATACCAGGCGCCGGTGTTGGAAGGCGCTGTCGCGCCCGAGGTGCCGCAGTAACCCTTGTCGGCGAGGATGACGCTTGCGCCGCTTTTTGCAGCTGCCAGCGCAGCCCAGGTGCCGGCTGGACCGCCGCCCAGCACCAACACGTCCACGCGGTGGATGACGTTGTCTTGCGGGCTGGCGTGGGTTTCGCCCTCGGGCGAAGCGTTTGAAGCAGGGGAGGCTTGCTGTGGCGTGCTCATTGCGGCTGTCTTTCAAAAGGCTCCGCACTGTCTAGCAGTTCGCATGCCATTTGTGGAAACACAGGGCGTGGCCCGCAAAGCCTTTCCAGATAAGGCTTTGCGGGGAATTCCACATTGCTTTATGAGCTGTGAAGCGTGACGTGTGGTGATAAATCACCACGCTAATTTCCGGGCTGCTCTTAATCAAACAGTGTGTGCTACCCGGCTTTCGCCGGGATGACGACCCTTTGGGCGGAAGCCGGTGCTCAGGCCGCAGCAGGCCGATGACCCGAGACTTCGGCGCCGGCATCTGCGTCGAGCCTGAGGAAGCTGAATGAGGACACCAGCGCAATCAGGCCGATGACGATGAAGGCCGCGCGAAAATCATCGAGCAGCAGGATAGGCGTGCCGTGCAGCCGTTGCGAGATATTGAGCACGGCGGCGGCCACGGCCACGCCCAGCAACATGGCCACCTGTTGCAGCATGCTCGACAGGGTTGAGGACGAACTGCGCTGTGCCGTCGTGATGTCGGCAAAGGCCAATGTGCTGAGTGCGGTGAATTGCATCGAACGTGTCAGCCCGGCTAGCACCAGGATGGCGACGACGAGATATTCCGGCGTACTTTTCGTAAAGGCGGCGCAAGCCATGATGGATAGCGCGGCGATGATGCCGTTGACCACCAGCACGCGGCGAAAACCGAAGCGTCGCAGCGTCGGCGTCGTGATCGTTTTCATGCCCAGGTTGCCGGCAAAATAAGCCAGCACGTACGCACCCGCCGCCAGTGCAGTCATGCCGAAGCCCAACTGGAAAAACAGCGGAAGCAGGAAAGGTGTGGCATTGATCGACAGGCGGAAATAAGTGCCCGCCGACAGCGTCGAGATGGCAAAGGTTGGTACGCGGAAAGTGCTGAGATCGAGCAGGGGCCGCGCGGCGCGATGCAGATGGCGGATCGCGAAGAAGCCGATGACACTGCCTGCAATGACTAGCAGCGCGGGCGTCGCATAGGTGCCGTGTGCATGTACGAAGGACTCGAGCCCGTAGAGTAGCCCTGCCATGCCAAGAGCCGACAGCACGAAGCCTTTTACGTCGAGCGCGGGCTGCGCAGCGTCGCGATGGTTCGGTATGAAGCGTGAGACGAGGAAGATGCCGATGGCCCCCAGAGGGACATTGATGAAGAAGTTCCAACGCCACGAAGCATAGGTGGTGATGAAGCCGCCCAGCAGCGGGCCGATGACGGGCGCAAACAGCGCGGGCCAGGAGATGAGTGCGATGGCATGCACGAGCTCGGATTTCTCTGCCTGGCGCAGCACGACGATGCGGCCAACGGGCGTCATCATCGATGCGCCGAGGCCTTGCATGGCGCGCGTCAGCACGAACTGCGAGAGGTTCTGCGACAGGCCACAGCCGAGCGAGGCGAGGGTGAAGATCAGGATGGCGAGCAGGAAGACATTGCGTGCGCCGAAGCGATCCGCCATCCAGCCTGACAGCGGCATGAACACCGCCACGGTCAGCATGTACACGGTGATGCCGACGCTCATCTCCAGCGGTTGCACGCCGAAGGACAGTGCCATCTGCGGCAGCGAGGTGGCGATGATCGAGCTGTCGAGCAACTGCATGAAGAACGCGCTGGCGACGATGAGCGCCACCAGTCGTGAGTCGGGACTCAGCTCACGTGTGGATCGCTTGCTGGTTTCTTGAGCAGGCACTGCCTGTGTTGTCTGCGGAGCTTGGGGTGGTGACATGAATGTTGTGGCGTGCGTGGTGCGGTGTGATGGGTGTGACGTGGAAGTCGGATTCCGAACATGGACCTGCGCGCATAGTAGTAGTTGCCTGCCTGCGGGAAGAAAGCGCTGTCGTGATGTTTTGTGTCGTTACCGGTTTCAGAACGTCAAGCCTTGGCATTTCCGCGAGAACTGCGCTTCCATGCTTCGCCGAGGCCTCCGGGAAAGTCCTCGTGCATGCGGTACGACAGATCGCCTGCCGCGCCGGCCGGCTTGCCCGGCGCCCAACCCAGCGCGCGGCGATAGCTGCCGAGCAGGCCCGCGTTGATGATGGCCTGCTGGTCGAGTGCCTGCTCGGGCGCGAGGCGTGGTGACACGTAGATGGCGTCGACCGGGCAGTACAGCTCGCACAGATAGCAGGTCTGGCAGTCCTCGCGCCGCGCCAGCATGGGCACGCCTTCCGGCACCGCATCGAACACCAGGTCCGGGCAGGCGGCCACGCATTTGTCGCACTCGATGCAGGCTTCGGTATGGATGAACTCGATCATGCTGTGGCGACCTCGGCTATTGCTGCCGGTTGCGTTCGCGGCGCAGCAGGTGTCCACGCCAGCGGCACACGCCACTGGCGCAGCGTGTCGAGACCGCTGACGTGGATGTGATAGGGGGGCAATGCGGGCGCCGATGCAGGTGACTGCGGAAAGTCTTCACGGCGATGCAGGACACAAGACTCTTCACGTGCCAGCGCGCTGGTGAAGAACAGGCGCGCACTGGCGATCATCGCGTTGAGTTCATGCAAGCGCACCTGCGCGCGAACCTGCCCGTCGGGTGTGTCAGCATGAGCCTCGGGCGCGATGCGATGACGCGTGGCCCATAGCGCGTCCAGCTCCGCGAGGCCGGCACGCAATCCTTCTCCGGTGCGGAAGTAGTTGCGGTCAAGTGGCACGACTTGCGCCTGTACGCGCTCGAAGGCCTCGCGATAGGGGATGTCTTTCTCTGCTGCGGCGGTGTCCTTGCTTGTGCTTGCTCCTGATATGTCGGTGACATCGTGCACGACGCGCTCTGCGCCGCGCGCTCCTACTTCGCGTGCGCGTCGTGCTGCGGCAGCGCCCGCCCAGGTGCCCGATGCATTGGTCCACGACGAGGCGGGTCCGCCGCCCGACGCTGCGGGGCCGACGAGCCGTTCCTTGCTGACCACGTCACCTGCAGCGAACAGGCCCGGCACGCTGGTTTCGCACTGCTCGCTGGTCAGCAAGCCGCCCGTGCCGCGCACCGTGCCTTCGTAGAACAGGCGTATCTCGTAGGGCACGCGGAACGGATCACTGCCCATACGATTGAAGTAGAGGAAAATGTTCGGCTGGCCTTGTCGATAACCTTCAGCGAGGTAATCGCCAGCCTTGTCGAGCACGGCGAATACGCGTTCGCCATCCGCCAGTTTGCGGAACAGCTGCGGGCGTGGCACGGCCTGGCCCTGCGCGTCGCTGAAGCTGGCGCTGCGATAGATGATGCCCTTGGTCAGCGCGCCGGTCGCTGGTGCGATCGCGTAGTTCGAGGTGAATTCCAACCCCGAGAACGTAGCACCGGCTTGCGCTGCCATCAGGTAGCCATCGCCGGTGAGATTGAAAGTTCCGGTCGCACCCGAGCGGAAAGCGCATCCGCCCGTTGCCATGACGACAGCATTGGCGCGCACATCCCACGTGCCTGCCGCGTGACGACCATAGGCCCGGCTCACGCCGCGCGCGCCAGCCACACCATCGTTGGCCTGGAGCAACGACAGGGCAGGGCTGTGATCGAGAATCTTCACACCAGTCTTGCGCAGGCGACGACGCAGGAACTGCAGGTAGTCGGGCCCGCGCAGATTGCCGCGGAACTCTCCTCCGAGTTCATTGCGTGGCCACTCGTAGCCCCATTCGGTCAGGCGATCGAGATTGGCGCAGGTCTGGTCATAGACGCGCTCCACCCAGGAAGGATCGATGAAGGGCTGGCCCTCTTTCACGCGCGAGCCGACCATGCCGAGGCGCTGTGTCGCGTCGTCCGGCACGATGTAGTGCACCGTCGAGTTGGTCGGCGCGGTCGCGCCGGAGGTGCCGACATAGCCCTTGTCCACCAGCACCACGCTCGCGCCGGCCTCGCGGGCGGTCAGTGCTGCCCAGCAGCCTGCCGGGCCACCGCCGATCACCAGCACATCGCAACTCAATTCTGTTGTCATGGTCATTCGCGTGTCCGCAATCAGAAAGCGAATTGCCCTTCGGCAACGAGCTGATCGAGTGGCAGACGGTCAGTGGGCTTCTCCGCTTCGCGGAAAGATTCATGCAGGCTGTCAGCCGATGCCGGCTTGCCGATGGCGACGACGACTTCCACGCGATAGTTTGCTGGCACGGCCAGCACGCGCTGCGCAGCTTCCACGTCGAAGCCGCCCATGGCTCGCGTGCTCCAGCCGAGCAGGCTGGCCTGGTGCGCGAAGGCCGACCAGGCTGCGCCCGTGTCGAAGGAGTGCGAGCGATGCGGGCGCAGACCCTCAGGCGTGTTGCGTTCGGTGGCTGAAACGAACACCACCAGCGCAGAGGCCTGCGCCGCCCACAGCCGGTTGCGTTCGTTGAGCAAGCCAAGGAAATCAGCCCAGCGTGAGCTGTTGCGTTTGGCATAGATGAATCGCCACGGCTGTGTGTTGCTGCCTGATGGCGCCCAGCGTGCCGCTTCGAAAGCGGTGAACAGCACGCGATCCGGAATCTCTTCACCAGTGAGCGCGCGCTGCGACCAGCGTGACAGGAAGAGCGGGGCGATTTCGTAGGCGGGTGTGCGGGCGTTTGATGGTGCGTTCGGGGGGCTGGTGGTCGTAACTACAGTCATGGTGGCGAAGGCTTTCTGTACGGTGCGCGGGGGGGCATTCACGGAGCGAAGCATCTGCCGTGCGTAGGTCTTGAATGCATGGGAGCTGCGGCATGAAGCAGACACTTAGCAGTTCCTGTGCCATCGAAAATTGATGCAGAAGTTGGTGCCGCATGTGCTGAGCTTGAGAGCTGCCGAGGCCGGCCTCATGTCAAGGGGTGACAGCATTAACCGTGCTTTGCGCACGTCTTGAGATCTGATGGCATGCCGCGCAGTGCGGGGTGAGGCAGGGCTGTTGATGCGGGAGCGTTGATTACGGTGTGCGCAAAAAGAAACATGTCGGAGATGCTGATGGTGAAAAACAATCAGACATGTCGCGCTTGTTCGTCACCGTCGCTTTGCGAACACCTTGATGACCTATCTCTTCAATCCGCAAGGTCGAGTGCTGGCGCCGGTTTGCTGAGGGGTGTGTGCGGGCATGACGGATCGCGAAGGCCTTACACGAACTGGCATGGAAGCTGCGCAGTCGACGCGCGCTCGCGCAACAGCAAGTGCGCGGTGTCTTGCGAGATGTTTACGCAGATTTCACCCACCAACATACGGAGTCTCAAATGCCACAGACCCTTTCCCGCCAGATTCAACTCGGTGCCACAGCGCCAGCGTTCCGCCTGCCTGAGCCACGCAGCGGCAAGGAAGTATCTTTCGCCGACTTTGCCGGCAAGCCCGTGCTGGTCGCCTTCATCTCCAACGTCTGCCCGTCGGTGAAGCTGATCGCCAAACAGTTCAACCAGTTCGCCAAGGACTACGCAGGTCGCCTGCAGGTGATCGGCATCAACTCCAATGCTGCTGAAATCAAGGCAGGCGAAACCAGTGAAGGTGTGGCTGACGAAGCACGTGCACAAGGCTATGTGTTTCCGTACCTGCGCGACGAAAGCCAGCAGGTCGCAGAGGCCTACGATGCCGCCTGCACGCCGGACTTCTTCCTCTATGACGCGCAGGGCAAGCTGTTCTATCACGGCCAGTTCGACGACGCACGCCCGAACAATGGCGTCGAGCCAACAGGCGCTGATCTGCGCGCAGCGGTCGACGCTGTACTGGCTGGCCAGGCGGCACCGGCAACGCAGAAACAAGCCATCGGCTGCAACATCAAGTGGCGCGACGGGGACGACCATGGGGTGCGTCAAGCGGCGCAGGCTGTTGCGGCTTGAGCAGATTCATGAAATGAAAAAGCCGTTCCCGAGGGAACGGCTTTTTTTCTGGCTTGCGGTTTCTGAAGAGACAGGTCGCGATGATGGAGTGACGCGCCTCTTAGCCGTTCCCTCCCCCCGAGGGGGAGGGTGGTGCGTCAGCACCGGGAGAGGGGGAGGCGTTCAAAAGCCAACCAGATTCTCTAATCGCGCCACCCTTTCCCCTCTCCCGCCCCTGACGGGGCACCCTCTCCCTAATGGAGAGGGAACAGCAAGCGATTGGCGGAGATCGTTACTTCTTCGCCTGCGCCGCAGGCAATGTTGAATACACAGCTTCGATCGGAGCCTTCTCAACCCACTTCGCATAATCCACCGAGCCCTTGAGCAAACCAGCCTCGCTCATGAACTCCTCCTCGGCCTTCAACGAAGCGATGGCTTCATCCGTCAGGCGCGGTTCCTGGTGGAAACGCCCATCCTTGAAGTTGTCGCGCACGACCTTCTCCGATGACTTTGTGCCGACCGTATAGAGCTTGACCGTTTCGTCGTAGTTGGCATCGGCCCAGGCGGAGATCTGCTGGTCGACCTTGAGCAGGCGGCGCACGATGTCGGGGTACTTCTTGACGAAGTCGCCGTTGGCCGAGATCACGTTTGGTGTCGCCCACTCAGGATGGGTGCCGGTGTCGAGCAGGACACGCGCCGCGCCTTTCTCGAGCAGTACGGCGGCGACGTTGTCGGTCTCGACGATGGCGTCGATGTCACCGCGTACGAGCGCCGGGCCGGAGGCTTCGAAAGGCATGTTCAGCGACTCGATGTCCTTGGTCGACAGGCCGACCGATTTGAGCGCCTTGCTCAGCGATGAATGACGCACCGTGCCAGCGAGATAGGCGACTTTCTTGCCCTTCAGGTCCTTGACGGTCTTCAATGGCGAGTTGACCGGCACGATGATGAAGGAGCCGCTGCTACGCACGAAGCTCGACACGCCGATGAGTTTCACATTGGCTTTCGATGCGGCAACGCGCAGGGCCGGGTTGCTGCCGGTGTAAGTCACATCGAGTGCGCCTGTCGCCAGCGCCGTGGTGGCCTCGGAGCCGCCGCCGGTGAAGGACACGAGATTGATCTTGATGCCGTCCTTGGCGAACTCCTTGTCGAACCAGCCTTGCTGCTGTGCGAGGATGAACTTCAGATGCCCGGGCGCAGTGCTGCCGATGGTGATGACAGATGGTTTTTCCTGCGCCTGTGCGGCCGGTCCGCTGAGGGCGGCGAGCAGGGCGAGGGTTGCGAGACTGAATTTACGTAGAAGCATGATTTTCCTGTCGGTCGGATAAGAGAGAAAATATTCGTCATCCCGGCTTGCGCCGGGATGACGATAGGTTTCGGGTGATGCCTAGAACCCCGTGTTGGACTGGCTCTTCCAGCTCGTGGCGCGCTTCTCGAACCACACCAGCAGGTAATTGATGGCAAGGCCCATCAATGTCAGCGTGAGGATGCCGGCGTACATGTCGGCGGTTTGCATCATCAGTTGCGAGTTCTGGATGAGATAGCCGAGGCCCGATTTCGCGGCGAGCATCTCTGCGCCGATGACAGCCACGACCGACGACTTCACGCCGAGTCGCGCACCCGCGACGATGGAGGGGATGCTGGCGGGCAGGATGACCTTGCGGAACATGTCCAGGTCTGAAGTGCCCATCGAGCGCGCGGCCTTGACGAGCAGCGGGTCCACCGCCTTGACGCCTGTGATCGTGTTGATCAGCAGGAAGAAGACAGATGCATAGAAGGTGATCGCGATTTTCGATGCTTCGCCGATGCCCAGCAGCAGGATGAACACGGGCAGCAGCGCGAACTGCGAGGTATTGCGCAAGGTTTGCACCAGCAAGTCGGCGCATTTCTCGAAGCGGCTGTAACGCCCCATCAGGAATCCAAGCGGGATGGCGACGACGACGGCGAGCGCGAAGCCGGCCGCGGCGCGTTGCAGGCTGGCGAGGATGTGCGTGCCGAGCGTGCCCGCTACAGCGAGGTCACGCAGCGCCACCAGCACTTCGGAGAATGGCGGGAAGAAGATCGCGTTGAGCCAGCCGAGCCGTGGCGCGATTTCCCACAGCACGAGAAACGCAGCGATCAGCGGCAGGCCGAGGTAGAGACTGCTCAGGTCGGCACGCGGCTTCTTGCGCACGACGCTGCCGGGAATATGGCTTGAGTGGTTGGACGGATTCGCGCTGGTGAACAGCGTGTTGAAGCCGGTGATGTGGCCGAGCTTGTCGGTGAGGTATGCCATGGGGTGTCCTTGCCTGTCTCTTGATCAGCTGTTGAAGGCAGGCGACAGCGCCCAGTCCTTCTGCGCCTTGTTCACCTCGTCACGCAGGGCTTCCCATACGCGCTGACGATGTGCGTTGAATTCGATGCTGGAGCGGATGTCGCCGTCGCGCGGGCGCGGCAGGTCGATGTCGATGATTTCCTTGACCGTGCCGGGGCGTGCCGTCATCACGACGACGCGGTCGGCGAGATAGATCGCTTCGTCGATGGAGTGCGTCACAAAGATCACGGTGGTGTCGATCTCGGCCCAGATCTTCAACAGCTCGCTCTGCAGGATCTCACGCGTCTGCGCATCCAGCGCGGCGAAGGGCTCGTCCATCAGCAGCACTTCGGGATTGCTGGCCAGCGCCCGTGCAATCGCCACGCGTTGCTGCATGCCACCAGAGAGCTGCCCGGGGAAGCGGTCCTCGAAATCACGCAGGCCGAACAAGGAAAGGAAGCGCCGTGCACGCTCCGTCCGCTCGCGCTTCGGCACACCGCGCACTTCGAGGCCGTACTCGACGTTGGAGAGCGCACTGCGCCAGGGGAACAAGGCGTACTGCTGGAAAACGTAACTCGTATTCGGATCGGGCTTGCTGATCTTCTCGCCGTCGAGATGGACGACGCCACCAGAGGCTTGCGTCAGCCCTCCGATGATGTCGAGCAGTACCGATTTGCCGCTACCACTCGGGCCCACCAGCGTGATGAACTCACCTTTGCGGATGTTCAGGTCAACGCCATTGAGGACGGTCAGTTCGCTCGTCTCGCGGCCTTCCTCAGTGACGTATTGTCCTGGTTTGAGCTGAAAGGTTTTTCTGACATCACTGACAACGATTCTTTCCATCTTCTTTCCTTGGGTGGACTTCGTCGTGGGTGTTCTGACTTGGTCCGCGTGGTTCGTGAAATGCATTGCATATTTTCTGCACAAGCGGTTTTTACGGCGGCATTGCTTGCGCTGACCATGGCTTCAGCATGATCCATGCCACTGAAGCTGCGACGGAAACAGATGGTTGCCAATGGCATATGTGGATATTCGACGCGCTTGTGGCGTTGGCCTCGCGGCCTCGACAAGACCAGGTTCTGATGTGGCCATGAGCGTCATCGCGCAGGGGTGTGTGGTCAAAAATGAGCACGATCAAAATCAGGCTGTTTGATATGCAGCATCTTCCGCTCGGTGCGTTGCATTTGGCGCAGTGATCACGAGGTGGTGCTGCGGCAAAGCGTCGCTCTGTCGCGATGACGGCACTTCAGTACGGTTTGCTGCTGCGTCTGCAACAGTTTCATGTCGGGTGGCTTGTGGAGAGACAAGGCCGTGCTGGAAGAACCGACGGGGCATGGACTTTGCATAAGCGGTTCATCGGCCATGGCACGTCTACGTGTTGGCATGGCAATGAATGGCGTAGCCAGAGGAGAATTGCTTTCATGATTGATTCCCTGCGTGATCCCGAATCGCGCTCGCGTGATGCGGCGAAGATTGGCCCGCAACGCACGGGCCCTGCGCTGGTCGGTCGCGCTCACGCGCTGATTTTTGACAGCCCGCATTACGCGCAGCTGCGGTCTTATGCCGAACGGCTGGCACGCAGCGATGTGCCGGTGCTGATCATCGGCGAACTGGGCTCGGGCAAGCTATTGCTGTCGCAATACCTGCATTACATGAGCGAACGACGTGGTGCATTCGTGGCCTTGAGCTGCAAGGCCATGGACGATGCGCAGATCGAAGCGGAGCTGTTCGGCAGCGACGAGCCTGAGTTGAATGGCACGCGCTCGCACGGATGCTTCGATGCGGCGGCGGGTGGCACGCTGTTCCTCGACGAGATCGAAGAGCTCTCAGCAAACGCCCAGGCACGGCTGCTGCGCGTGTTGCAGGAGAGGCAGATCCTGCGTCAGGCCGGGCGCGTGACGACGGATGTCGATGTACGCCTCATCGTTGCGGCTGGCGCTGATCTCGGCCCTGCGGTGGAGTCTGGCGCGTTCCGCTCCGAGCTGTTCTATCACCTGAACATTGCACCCGTGCCGCTATTGCCGATCCGTGCGCGCACCGACGACATCATGCCGATCGCACGTTACTTCGCGGGTGTGTATGGCCCGAAGCTCGGTCACTCGTTGGCGAGCATCACGGTCGAGGCGGAAGCATTGCTGCACGCGCATCCATGGAGCGGCAATATCCGCGAGCTGGAGAACGTCATTCACTATGCATTGATCGTCAGCCGTGATGGCGTCATCGACGCCGACGATCTGCGTCTGCTGCAATCTGGCGTGGAGCGGCGGCCCGCGCCGCTGGCCAACGGCGAGGCCACGGCCGAAGTCATCGTGAATTCACTGCGCGTGTTGTTCAGGCGCCTGCTGGTGCTGGAGCAGCCAGATCTCAACGCGCTGGTGGAGCGTATTCTCGTCACCACGGCGTATGAGCATTTCAATGGCAATCAGGTGCAGGCTGCGCGTGGCCTATCGGTGTCGCGCAATGTCGTGCGCACCTTGTTGAAACGTGTGGGTCTTATCAGCGAACGCGTAACGGAAGACGATTGAGTTTTCAGATGTGATCACGCCATGAAAAACGGGGCCTTGAAAGGCCCCGTTGCGCGTGCTGGAGTACTCCGTTCAGTCACCGTCTCAGTGATGCAGGATCTTTGACAGGAACTGCTGCGCTCGTTCCGAGCGTGGCTGGCCGAAAAATTCTTCCTTGGCGGCATCCTCGACGATCTTGCCCTGGTCCATGAACACCACACGATTGGCGACCTTGCGGGCGAAGCCCATCTCGTGGGTGACGACCATCATGGTCATGCCTTCGTGTGCCAGCTGCACCATCACGTCGAGCACTTCGTTGATCATTTCCGGGTCGAGCGCCGAGGTCGGTTCGTCAAACAGCATGCAGATCGGGTCCATCGACAGGGCGCGCGCAATCGCGACACGCTGCTGCTGGCCGCCTGACAGCTCGCCGGGAAACTTGTTGGCGTGCGCCTTGAGGCCCACACGGTCCAGTAGCTTGAGCCCCTTGTCGCGCGCTTCTTCCTCGCTGCGCCCGAGCACCTTGATCTGGCCGATGGTCAGGTTCTTGATGATGCTCATGTGCGGAAACAGTTCGAAATGCTGGAACACCATGCCGACGCGCGAACGCAGTTTCGGTAGATCCGTTTTCGGGTCGTTGATGGCCGTGCCATTGACCGTGATATTGCCGTGCTGGATCGGTTCAAGGCCGTTGACGCATTTGATCAGGGTAGATTTTCCTGAGCCTGACGGACCGCATACCACGACCACCTCGCCCTTGCCGACGGAGGTCGTGCAGTCAGTGAGAACCTGGAAGCTGCCATACCACTTCGAAACCTGGCTGATTTCAATCATTGCGGATTCCCGTATGTTTTGATTGTTTGGCAAATCTATGGGCAACGAATCACACGAAACAAATCACACGACGATCAGCGAATGATCGCAATGCGTTTGTTAAGGCGCTTCACGAGCATCGACAGCGAGAAGCAGATGGCGAAATACAGCAGGGACGAGAACAGATACATCTCGACCGGCCGGTTGTAGTTCTTGCCCGTGATCTCGGCTGCCTTGAGTAGGTCCTTGGCGCCGATGGCATACACCAGCGAGGTGTCCTGGAACAGGATGATGGTTTGCGTCAGTAGTACCGGCAACATGTTGCGGAAGGCTTGCGGCAGGATGACATGGCCCATGGTCTGCCAGTAGCTCATGCCGATCGCGTAGCCTGCGTTGACCTGACCCTTCGAGACGCTCTGGATGCCGGCACGCATGATTTCTGCATAGAACGCGGCTTCAAACAGCGTGAAGGTGATCATCGCCGACTTCTCTGCGCCCATCGGGGTGCCGACGAAAATCGGGATCAGGAAGAAGAACCAGAGAATCACCATCAGCAACGGAATGGAGCGCAGCGTATTCACGTAAAACGTCGCAATGGTGGCAAGGACCAGGCCGCCAGAAAGCCGTGCCAGCGCCAGAAGGGTGCCGAGGAGAATGCCGCCCGTCATGGCGGTCAGCGTCAGTTTCAGGCTGTAAAGCAGACCTGTCCAGATGAAGGGCAGGCTCAGAGGGATGACGCTGAAGTCGAGTGTGCTGAACATGGCGGCTCCTATTTCGCGAGGATGAAGCCGGGCACATGCGAGCGCTTTTCGATGACGCTCATCACGCGATTGGCAGCAAATGCGCAGACGACATACAGCACGGTGGCGGCAAACAGGCTTTCGATAACCTGGCCGGACTCTTCAACCATTTGCCGCGACATGAAGGTCAGATCCATCACACCGATGGCGAACGCAACGGCAGAGTTCTTGAAGGCGTTCATGAACTCGGAGGTGAGTGGCGGAATGATGAAGCGGAAGGCCATCGGCAGGATGACGTAGCGATAGGTCTGGGTTTCGGTAAAGCCGAGGGCCAGGCCCGCGTAGCGCTGCCCGCGCGACAGGCTCTGGATACCGGCGCGTACCTGTTCGGCGACCCGTGCCGAGGTGAACAGGCCCAGCGCTAACACTGCGGTGATGAATTCCTTGGCCGGCATGTCCTGTTTGACCCACAAGGACAGATCGCGCGGCAATAGTTCCGGTACTACGAAGAACCACAGGAAAAGCTGTACCAGAATGGGCACATTGCGGAAAAATTCCACCCATATGGTGCCGATCATGACGAGCGGTTTGCTGCGCACCGTACGCAGGGTGCCCATGATGCTGCCGAGGATGAAGGCCATGATCCAGGCGGTCATCGCTACCGCGACGGTCCAGCCCAGTCCGCTGATCAGCCAGTCGAGATAGGTCTCGTCGCTCGACGACACCTGTTGAAAAAAGATTCCCCAGTTCCAATGGTAGTTCACGCATTCCTCCCGGAAACTGCTGCTACTTGGACCAGCCTGTGATCAGGCTCTCGTGATGGTATCGGGCCATACTTGCGTGGCGTGTGAGGCGGCCTGCTACCTTACAGGCCGCCTCAGGTCGTACTGTTAGTGCTTGTAGCTTTCTGCCGGATTGTCGTTGGGGGCGGCAATCGCGTTCTTCAGAGCATCGCTCATCGGGAAGTTGAGGTTCACACTCTTTGGCGGAATCGGCGACAGAAACCACTTGGTATAGAGCTTGTTCAACTCGCCGCTCTTGGCCAGGTCCTTGACTGCAATGTCGACGAGGGCCTTGAAGGTCGGGTCGTCCTTGCGCAGCATGATCGCGATCGGTTCGACTGACAGTGGCGAACCCACAATGGCGTAATCCTGCGGCGCCTTGCTGCTGGCAATCAGGCCCAGCAGCAGGTTGTCGTCCATCACGAAGGCCACGGCGCGGTCCGTTTCCAGCATCAGGAATGAATCTGCGTGGTCCTTGCCATAGACCTCCTTGAAGTCGATGTTCTTGCCCTTTTCATTGGCGCGCATCAGGGCGACGCTGGTGGTGCCTGTTGTTGTGGCGACCGGCTTGCCGCCTAGCTGGCTGATGTCGGTGATGCCCGAGGCCTTCTTCACCGCCATCTTCACGTTGGTCACGTAGGTCGTCGGGGCAAAAGCGACCTGCTTCTGGCGGTCAGCGTTGTTGGTGGTGGAGCCGCATTCCAGATCGATGGTGCCGTTGCTGGTAAGCGGGATGCGGTTTTGCGAGGTGACGGCCTGTTCGGCGACTTTGAGGTCAGGCATCTTCAGGCGTTTCTTGACCGCATCGACGATCTTGTAGCAGATGTCGATGTGGTAGCCGACCGGCTTCTGATTTGCATCCAGATAGGACAGCGGGAATGAGGACTCGCGAATGCCGAGCGTGATCGTCCCCGACTCCTTGACTTTCTTGAGGGTGCCAAACAGCTCTTCCGAGCTTGCTGCTGCGGGTTTTGCGGCGTTCTGGGCAAAACTTGCCTGACAGAACAGCCCGGCGAGGATCATTGCAAGAAGACTGATCTTATACATATTTATTCCTCCGATGACGCCCCGGCGTGGGGCCGGAGCGGGTGACAAACAACAGCGTGAAGATGTTCTACTTTATGCAATAAGTACGCCACGATCATGGCCGCGGTGGAGATGTGACCTTGTTTAACATTCGCGCACGGTTGCCGTCTGGGGCGGCCTTGCGGGTATCTTGTCACGGAGTGGGCCATGCACGCGCTCTATACTGGTGGGCGAAATTCGGATATCCAACGGGCCGTTGAGCCTCGGGATGCATTCGGCTGTTGTATTTCTTGAGCGTCTGACCATGCTGGAATCCGACGAAATCATTGTCGAGTCAGTGTCGACCCGTATCGTATGAGGTTATTGATGATGGAGATAACGTCCTTGTTGCGCGCAAATGTTCTGCGTCTGGTTTGCCTGGCATGGCTGGGCTGCATGGCAGGCAGCGCCTGGTCGGCCGATACGGCAAAGGCCGGGAAGTTTTATGAAGACGGGCTTGCGCGCTTCAAGAAAAACGATATGGATGGCGCCATCATCCAGCTTAAGAACGCACTGCAACAGGACAATCGCCTGCTCGCCGCGCACGTCCTGTTGGGGAGGGCGCTGCTGCGCGACGGCAATCCACCTGCAGCCGAAGTTGCATTCAATGAAGCGCTGCGTCTAGGCGTGAATCGCAGCGAGGTGCTCCCATCGCTCGGGCGTAGCTATCTGATGATGGGGCAGCCGAAGATGGTGATCGAGCGTGTGGCTGGCGACGATCTGTCCACCCAGGCCAAGGCTGAAGTGCTGTCGATTCGCGGTATGGCCTATGCCGAGTTGGGCAACTATCCGCAAGCATCGAAATCCTTTGAAGATGCGCGAGCGGTTGATCCCTCGTCGGTTGTACCGCTATTGGCCGAAATTCCCGTCCTATTGGCGCGAGGCCAGGGGGAGCGGGCCCGCCTTCTTGCCGACCGTGCCGTGGCGATGGCGCCGACGAATGCGGATGCCTGGAATATGTCCGCCTCCGTGGCGCATGCGGCGGGCGACCTGAGAACCGCACTCGATCGTTACAGCAAGTCCCTTCTGCTCGAGCCGGGGCTGATCGATGCGCGCATCGCGCGCTCCGCCATTTATCTCGATCAGAAGCGCGATACCGATGCCGAACGTGATCTCGATGAACTCAAGCGGGTCATGCCGAAAGAGGCTCGTGCTTCCTATCTGCGCGCTGTGCTGGCCGGCCGGCGTGGCAAAAATGACGAGGTGAAAGCAGCGCTGGCCGAAATAGCCCAAGTGGTCGATGGCTTGCCGCGCGAATGGGTGGCAAGTCGCGAACAGTTTCTGACGCTGGGTGCCGTGTCACATCACGGTCTCGGTGATCGAGTCAAGGCGCAGGCCTATCTGGACGCGGTCATCGCCCTGAATCCACGTAATCTTGGTGCGCGCAAACTGCTTGCCAGCATTCAGCTCGACGCCAAGAATTTCTCCGGTGCCGAGCAGTCTCTGGATCCTATTCTCCACGATGCCCCAAACGACGCTCAGGCACTGTTCCTGATGGGGCAGCTGCGTCTGGCCCAGAAGCGCTACGTGCAAGCCACCCAGTTGCTTGAACGAGCCGCGCAACTGGGGGGCGACTCGGCAGAAGTTCGTGCTGCGATTGGCTTCACCCGGCTGGCTCTGAACGATGGCGAGGCGGGCATCAAGAGTCTTGAGGCCTCCTTTGCCAAGAAA
>DATIDV010000031.1:0-57556 GCA_035456105.1 Rhodocyclaceae bacterium
GTCAGACTACCCCCTTCAAATACCCGATCAGGAAACTGATTGGGTATTTGTCATTGTGCCCCCTGAAAAACAAGCCAATCCACATCAAGCAACACAAAGCAAAACGCCCGGTCAAGCCGGGCGTTTGCGTTTGCAGCGCGGGGAAGGAAAGCGCGCGATCAGGCCTTGAGCGTTTCGCCGCAGTGGCTCTGCACGATCGGCAGAAGCTGACCGAAGATCTTGGGGGCGCCGGCCACCAGGTTGCCCGTCTTGAGGTACTCGCCTTCACCCCCGAAGTCGCTCACGAGCCCACCGGCCTCCTGCACGAGGAGGGCCCCGGCGGCCATGTCCCAGGGGGACAAGCCCATCTCGAAGAAACCATCCGTCCGTCCGCACGCAACGTAGGCGAGATCCAGCGCTGCCGCGCCCGGCCGACGCAGACCCGCCGTCTTCTCGGCCACTTCGCGGAACATGCCCAGATACGCGTCGATGTGTTCAAAGTTGCGGAACGGGAAGCCCGTGCCGATCAGCGTGTCGGAGAGGCGAGTACGTTTGCCGACGCGAATCCGGCGATCATTCAGGAAGGCCCCCTTGCCGCGGCTCGCCGTGAAGAGCTCGTTGCGGTTCGGGTCGTAGATCACCCCATGATGCATCACCCCATTCTGCGCAATCCCGATCGACACGCAGTATTGCGGAAAACCATGGATGAAATTCGTCGTGCCATCCAGCGGGTCGATGATCCACTGAAATTCGCCATTGTCAGCCTCGCCGGACGCGCCAGACTCCTCTGCTAGAATGCTGTGCTCCGGGTACGCCTCGCGAATCGTTTCGATGATGGCGGCCTCCGCCGCGCGATCAACCTCGGTAACGAAATCCTTCGGCTGCTTGGTCTGGACTTCGAGCAGATCCAGATCCATCGAAGCGCGGTTGATTACGGTTGCGCCACGGCGCGCGGCCTTGATGGCTATGTTCAGTATTGGATGCATGACTTTTGAATGAGCGATGACAACGTGCTTCGCATGACGTCGTGCGAGCAAAAAAGCTGTCTTTGGAAACCCTCTATTATATGTCGGATCAGTCGGTTTTGAGCCGTGTTCGTGTCGTGCTGACGCAGCCTAGCCATCCAGGCAATATCGGCGCTGCGGCGCGCGCCATGAAAACCATGGGGCTTTCATCGTTGTATATGGTGCGCCCCAAGGCCTTTCCTGATGCAGAAGCATATTCACGCGCTTCGGGCGCGACCGATGTTCTGGACAATGCTGTTGTGGTTGAAACATTGGCAGAGGCCTTGACAGGCGTGACCGTGGCTGCGGCGCTGACTTCACGTCGCCGTGAATTGTCCTTGCCCATGCAGTGGTCGCGGGATGCCGCGCAAACATTGGCAGGAAGGGTTGGGGCTGATGAAACCGTAGCGCTAATCTTCGGTAACGAAACCTTCGGCCTCTCGAATGAAGATCTGGCCCTGTGCCAATTGCCGGTGATGATCCCGGCAAATCCTGAGTACGCTTCACTCAATCTCGGCGCGGCTGTGCAGTTGATGTGTTACGAGTTGCGCATGGCAACCCAGTCTCTCGGCGATGCACCTTCCATCGCGGCGGCTTTGGCGACAGTGGATGAAGTCGAGCAACTCATGCAGCACATCGAGCGCGCGACGACAGCTACGGGCTTCTTTGATCCTGCCAATCCCAAACGCCTGATGCCGCGCTTGCGGCGTATGTTCGGACGTATTGCGCTTGAACGGGATGAGATCAACATCCTGCGCGGCATGATCAGCTTCTTCGAGAAGCCGTTAGCGCAAAGGCGCGCCAGTACAATTGATGCGGATTCACGGCAATCGCCCCTGGATTCCTGACCCTTTTTTCCCTGAACACTTAAAAGGCGATTCCATGTTTGCCCACTTGCGTGAAGACATTAACAGCGTTCTGTCGCGGGATCCTGCCGCACGCAGCAGGCTGGAGGTGCTCACCTGTTATCCGGGCATTCATGCCTTGTTCGTCCATCGCATTGCCAATGCGTTGTGGCGGCGTGGATTCTTCTGGCTGGGGCGCTCCGTTTCGGTATTTTCACGCTGGTGGACGGGAATCGAGATTCACCCTGGCGCGAAGATTGGTCGTCGTGTGTTCATCGACCACGGCACCGGCGTTGTCATTGGCGAAACGGCCGAGGTAGGAGATGACTGCACCATCTATCAAGGCGTGACGCTCGGCGGTACTTCCTTGTATCGCGGCGTGAAACGTCACCCGACGCTTGAGCATGGCGTGGTGGTGGGGGCTGGCGCCAAGGTGTTGGGCGGCTTTACGGTCGGTGAAGGCGCCAAGATCGGCTCGAATGCAGTGGTGACGAAACCGGTGCCTGCCGGAGCGACCGCTGTCGGTATTCCTGCGCGTGTGATTGAAACCAAGGATCGAGATCACAGCGCGGACGTGCAGGGCTTTTCGGCCTACGGCATCACCCGAGATATGGATGATCCTCTGAGCAAGGCCTTGCATGCCTTGCTTGATCATGCCTCCGAGCAGGACAAGCGTATTGATGCGCTAGTCGAGCGGCTCAAGGCTGCAGGCCTCTGCAACGAGTCCGACATGGCGGATTCCAAGCAATTCGACCACGACTATCTGTCACGCATCGTTGATTGATTTGGCCCTTTTCCGGCTGCTGCGCTGCAAAATACTTGTTCGATTTAGTCGGGTATTTTATACTTGACGAAATTGATCGGGTATTTGCATGCATGTGCAGTGCCTTGTGCCGGAGAATGATATGAGGCTGACTACCAAGGGACGATTTGCCGTTACGGCGATGATCGATCTGGCTTTGCGCCAGGGAGAAGGGCCTGTCACGCTTGCCGGCATTAGCGAGCGCCAAGGCATTTCGCTTTCCTATCTTGAGCAATTGTTCGGAAAGCTGCGTCGCCACGAGCTCGTTGCCAGCGTGCGCGGACCGGGCGGTGGCTACACCCTGGCCAAGCCGATGGAAGCTGTTTCGGTAGCGGACGTGATCATCGCTGTGGATGAGCCGCTGGATGCAACTCAGTGCGGTGGCAAGGAAAACTGCCATGACGAAGGCCGTTGCATGACGCACGATCTGTGGACGAATCTCAACAAGCGCATGTTCGAGTACCTGGCATCCGTGACTTTGGCCGGGCTGGTTGAGCAACAGCGTCAGCGTTGCAGCAAGGAGCACGAAGTGACGATGTTCCGCGAAGCGCGCGAATGCAGTTCGAAGGTGATTGCCGGACCGATTGATGTGGTGTCAGCGCAGCTCTGAGGAGTAAAGCCAAGGATGTTTGCGCCGGTCTATCTCGACAGCAACGCCAGCACGCAGATTGATGCGCGTGTGTTGGAAGCGATGTTGCCGTACCTGCGCGATCGATTCGGCAATGCGTCGAGTCGACATGAATATGGAAGGCTAACGCGTGACGCAATTGATCGGGCGCGGCAGCAGGTTGCAGCAGCAGTCGGCGCACATGCGACCGAGGTGATTTTCACCAGCGGTGGTTCGGAAGCGAACAACCTGTTTGTGAAAGGCGCTGCGGCCTTCTTGAAGCCGGGTGTGATTGCGATTGGTGCGACGGAGCATCCTTGTGTGCGCGAACCTGCCAAGCAGTTGCTCCGGCAAGGTTGGGCTGTGCTGGAGTTGGCGGTAAAGCCTGACGGACATCTGGATGTAGGTGCTGCCCAGGAATTGATCGCTCAAAAGCGACCGGTACTCGTGTCGCAGATGCTGGCGAACAATGAGTGTGGTGCAGTGAATGATGTTGCCGCGCTGTCGGCGGTTGTGAAGCAGGCAGGTGGTTTTTTGCACAGCGATGCCGTGCAGGCGCTCGGGAAGATCCCCGTCGCGTTTCGCGAGCTGGGTGTGCATGCGATGACTTTGTCATCGCACAAGATTGGCGGGCCGATTGGCGCTGGCGCCTTGGTGCTGGACAAGCGGCTGGAGTTGCAGCCCCTGGTTGCGGGTGGTGGTCATGAGCGGGGTTTGCGCTCTGGCACCGAGAACGTTGCCGCGATCGTTGGTTTTGGTGTGGCGTGTGAATTGGCTGACAGTGAGCTGGTGATGCGCAGCGCAAACATGCGTGCCGCACGTGATTTGCTGGAGGCGGGATTGTCGGCGCTGGATGCGCGGGTGTTTGCGGGTGCTGAGCCGCGCTTGCCGAATACCAGTTACTTCGCCTTCGATGGTGTCGATGGCGAGACGCTGGTCGGCAAGCTGGATCGTGCGGGCTTTGCGATTGCGAGTGGTGCGGCGTGTTCAAGCGCGAACCCCGAACCATCGCGGACCTTGCTGGCGATGGGTGTGGCGCCGGAACTGGCGCGTGGCGCGGTGCGTGTGAGTATGGGCGCGACGACGCAGCTGGATGATGTGAAGCGGTTTCTTGAAGTATTGCGTGAGACCTTGTTGCAGTTGAGGCAGCTCACGGCGGTCTCTGTTTGAATAGTCGAAGACGTATCTGAAAACCAAGAATTACAGGTTCCCCCTGGAGCGAAATAATGAAGTATCCGATTTATCTTGATTACTCCGCGACCACCCCGGTTGACCCGCGCGTGGCCGAGAAAATGATTCCGTGGTTGACCGAGCATTTCGGCAATCCGGCGAGCCGTTCGCATGCCTATGGCTGGGAGTCGGAAGAGGCTGTCGAGCAGGCGCGCGAGAACGTCGCTGCGCTGGTCGGCGCTGATGCGAAGGAAATCGTGTGGACTTCCGGCGCAACCGAATCGAACAACCTCGCCATCAAGGGCGCTGCGAATTTCTACTCGGGTAAGGGCAAGCACCTCATCACCTTGAAGACCGAGCACAAGGCTGTGCTGGATACCATGCGCGAGCTGGAGCGTCAGGGCTTTGAAGTCACCTATCTCGACGTCAAGGAAGACGGCCTGATCGATCTGGACGCCTTCAAGGCTGCCTTGCGCCCGGACACGATCCTGGTTTCGGTGATGTTCGTGAACAACGAAATCGGCGTGATCCAGCCCATCGCAGAGATTGGTGAGATCTGCCGCGAGAAGGGCATCATCTTCCATGTCGATGCAGCGCAAGCCACCGGCAAGGTTGAGGTCGATCTGTCGAAGCTGAAGGTCGATCTGATGTCGTTCTCGGCGCACAAGACTTATGGACCGAAAGGTATCGGCGCGCTGTATGTACGCCGCAAGCCACGCATCCGTCTTGAAGCGCAGATGCACGGTGGTGGTCACGAGCGCGGCATGCGTTCGGGCACGCTGGCAACACACCAGATCGTTGGCATGGGCGAAGCGTTCTGCATCGCCAAGGAAGAAATGGTTGCGGAGAACGAGCGTATTCGTGCGCTGCGTGATCGTCTGCTGAAAGGTTTGTCGACAATCGAAGAGACCTTCGTCAATGGCGATCTGACCCAGCGCGTGCCACACAACCTGAACATGAGCTTCGCCTACGTCGAAGGCGAGTCACTGATCATGGCAATCAAGGATGTGGCGGTGTCGTCGGGTTCGGCTTGTACGTCTGCTTCGCTGGAGCCGTCGTACGTGTTGCGTGCCTTGGGGCGTGAGGATGAGCTGGCGCACAGTTCGATCCGCTTCACGATTGGTCGCTTTACGACCGTGGAGGATGTCGACTACACAATCGAGTTGCTGCGCCAGAAGGTCGGCAAGTTGCGTGAGTTGTCTCCGCTGTGGGACATGTTCAAGGACGGTATCGACTTGAATACCGTGCAATGGGCAGCACATTAGGAATATAAGTCGAGCGGCTTTGACCGCTCGATCAGAGAGTAACCCCCGGCTTCAGGAGTAATTGAAATGGCATACAGCGACAAGGTTCTGGATCACTACGAAAATCCACGCAATGTGGGCTCTTTTGAAAAGGGCGACATTGAGGTGGGCACCGGCATGGTAGGCGCACCGGCCTGCGGCGACGTGATGAAGCTGCAGATAAAGGTGAATGCGCAAACCGGCCTCATTGAGGATGCGAAGTTCAAGACTTATGGCTGCGGCTCTGCGATTGCGTCCAGCTCGCTGGTGACCGAGTGGGTCAAGGGCAAGACGCTTGATGAAGCGGTCAACATCAAGAACACGCAGATCGCCGAAGAGTTGGCGCTGCCGCCGGTGAAAATTCACTGCTCCATCCTCGCGGAAGACGCGATCAAAGCAGCGGTTGAAGACTACAAAAAGAAGCACGCTTGAAAAGAGGTTGAACCATGTCTGTGACTCTGAGCGAAGCGGCTGCAAACCATGTTTCGAAATTCATCGCCAAGCGCGGCAAGGGCGTTGGCGTGCGGCTGGGCGTGAAGACGACGGGCTGCTCCGGCATGGCTTACAAGCTGGAGTACGCCGATGAAGAGTCGGCTGACGATCTGGTCTTCGAAAGCCATGGCTTGAAGGTGCTCGTCGATCCGAAGAGCCTGCCGTACATCGATGGCACCGAGCTGGACTTCGTGCGTGAAGGGTTGAACGAAGGTTTCAAGTTCAACAACCCCAACGTCAAGAACGAGTGCGGTTGCGGCGAGTCGTTCAACGTCTGAGCCTAGTCTGACGGGGCGCTGCGGCGCCCTGATTCTTTGTCGCATGGGTTCCGTCCTGTCGACGCTTCTGCAAGACCATCGTTGATGCAAGACTATTTCTCTCTCTTCCAGCTTCCGGAAAAGTTTGCTTTGCAAACGGCGTCGCTGGAGTCCGCATATCGCGGCGTGCAGGCGCAGGTTCATCCTGATCGCTTTGCACATCGTTCTGAAGCCGAACGCCGCGTTGCGATGCAATGGGCGACGCATGCCAACGAGGCTTATCGCGCGCTGCGCAATCCCGTCGAACGTGCACGCTATCTGCTCAAGCGGCGGGGCGTGGAGATCGATGCCGAGCGCAACACGGGCATGTCGCATGCCTTCCTGATGCAGCAGATGGCCTGGCGCGAAGCGGTGGAAGATGCCGCCGGCAAAGCGGATGCCTTGGAGCGTCTCGAATCTGATCTGCAGCGCGACGAAGGCGTGATGCTGGATGATCTGCAGCACGCGCTGGATGACTCGAACGATCTCGCAGGCAGCGCAGAGCTTGTCCGTCGTCTGATGTTCATGGAAAAGTTGCGCAGCGAGATTGATGATGCGCTGGCGCTGCTGGACAATTAAGTCCCGCTTCTGAATCTCTGCTGTTAGCTCGCTCTGAGCTGGAATCTTTTACATGGCCTTACTGCAACTCTCCGAACCCGGCGAATCGACCGCACCCCATCAGCACCGGCTGGCGGTGGGTATAGATCTGGGTACGACCAATTCGCTCGTCGCCACCGTGCGCCACTCGATTCCGGAATGCATGCCGGATGAAGCAGGGCGTGGTCTGCTGCCTTCTGTTGTGCGCTATCTGAAGGGTGGCTCGACCGTGGTCGGCGTCGATGCGCTGGCCGCTGAAGCGACGGATCCGCGCAATACCATCGCTTCGGTGAAGCGCCTCATGGGGCGCGGCCCGGCCGATGCCGATCCCGGAATGCGCGCACGCTACGATCTGACTGACGCTGCGGGCATGGTGCGTATCAATACCGTAGCCGGTCAGCGCAGCCCGGTCGAAGTCTCTTCAGAAATCCTGAAGGTATTGCGTGCCCGTGCGGAAGAAACGCTGGGCGGCGACCTGGTCGGTGCTGTCATTACAGTGCCGGCTTACTTCGATGACGCGCAACGCCAGGCGACCAAGGATGCCGCGAAGCTCGCCGGCCTGAATGTACTGCGCTTGTTGAACGAACCGACCGCCGCGGCCATCGCCTACGGGCTTGATGAAGCGGCTGAAGGCATTTACGCCGTCTTCGATCTGGGCGGTGGTACGTTTGACTTCTCCGTACTGCGCCTGTCGCGTGGGGTGTTCGAAGTGATGGCTACCAGTGGCGACTCCGCTCTGGGCGGCGACGATTTCGACGAAATACTTGCGAACTGGTTGCACAAGCAGGCCGCTGGCGCTGATCTGGATTGCGGCGCGAATCGCGCGTTGTTATCTGAAGCGCGTCGCGTGAAGGAAGCGCTGACGACTGAGGCTTCCGTTGTGGCCAAGGTACCGCAACTGGGGGGCGGCGTGCGCAACGTGACGGTCACGCTAGAGGCATTCCATTCGCTGACGCAGGCGCTTGTTGAACGCTGCCTGCAGCCCGTGAAGAAGGCGCTGCGCGATGCTTCGCTGAAGGTCACGGATATTCAGGCGGTTGTGCTGGTGGGTGGTGCGACGCGCATGCCACACGTGCGCGCTGCCGTGAAAACCTATTTCGGTCGCGAGCCTTTCATTGATATCGACCCTGACAAGGTCGTGGCGATTGGCGCCGCGGTGCAGGCGAACGTTCTCGCAGGTAATCGTCGTGCGGATGAAGACTGGTTGCTGCTGGATGTAATTCCGCTGTCGCTGGGCCTGGAAACCATGGGCGGGTTGGTCGAGAAGATCGTGCCGCGCAATGCGACGATTCCGGTTGCCAAGGCGCAGGAGTTCACCACCTTCAAGGATGGCCAGACAGCGATGTCGATCCACGTCGTGCAGGGCGAGCGCGAGCTGGTGAGCGACTGCCGTTCGCTGGCGCGTTTCGAACTGCGTGGCATTCCGCCGATGGTCGCAGGCGCCGCGCGTATTCGCGTGACCTTCCAGATCGATGCAGATGGTCTGCTGTCGGTCTCTGCGCGTGAAATGGGCACAGGTGTCGAATCCGCTGTGACCGTCAAGCCGAGCTATGGCCTGTCGGACGATGAAGTGGCGAACATGCTCAAGGCCGGCTTCGAGCACGCGACGGACGACATGAAGGCGCGTGCGCTACGCGAGCAGAAGGTGGATGCTGAGCGCCTCATCGAGGCGACGCAGCAGGCCTTGGCAGAAGACGCCGACTTGCTGTCATTGGCCGAAGCCAAGCGGATCGACACGGCCGTGGCCTCGCTGATCACTGCACGTGACGGCACGGACTATCTGGCCATCAAGGCGTCGATTGAGGCCCTGTCTGCTGCGACAGCTGATTTCGCGGCACGCCGCATGGACAAGGCGATTCGTACGGCGCTGACTGGCAGCCGCGTCGACAGCCTGTAATACATACATCTGGAAAATCCTGAATGACGCAATTACTGGTTTTGCCTCACATCGAGTTGTGCCCTGATGGTGCTGTGCTGGAAGTCGAGCCCGGCGAGTCGATCTGCGATGCGCTGCTGGGCAACGGCATCGACATCGAACACGCCTGCGAGAAGTCCTGCGCATGCACCACCTGTCACGTGATCGTGCGTGAAGGTTTCCAGTCGCTCGGAGAGGCAGATGAGCTGGAAGAAGACATGCTGGACAAGGCCTGGGGGCTGGAGCCCAATTCGCGTTTGTCGTGCCAGGCCATCGTGGCGCAGACGCCGCTGGTGATCGAGATTCCGCGCTACACCATCAACCTTGCTAGCGAAGGTGGAGGGCCGAAGAAATGAAGTGGACCAATACACTGGACATCGCTATTGAACTGATCGACGCGCATCCCGATGTCGATCCGACAAAACTCAATTTCGTTGATCTCATGAAGTGGGTGATGGCCCTGCCGGATTTTGATGATGATCCCAAGCGCTGCGGCGAGCGCATTCTTGAGGCCATCCAGGCGGCGTGGATCGAAGAGCTGGCGTAAGGGGAAAAACAAAAAGGGCGCATATGCGCCCTTTCTGTTTTTCTGCGGCCTGATCAATAAGCGCTGCGGTTGTCCGAAGGCTCGTTGAGAGTCAGCCAGTAAGTGCCCAACTGCCCCACGGCCAGCAGGAATTGCTCGAAATCCACGGGCTTGCGGATGTAGCTGTTGGCACCAAGGCTGTACGCTTCGTGAATGTCCTGCGCCTCGCGTGAGGTCGTCAGAACAACCACCGGCAGCAGTGCGGTACGGGCGTCCGCCCGGATGCGTCGCAACACCTCCAAGCCGTCGATACGCGGCAATTTCAGGTCCAGCAATACGACGGCGGGTACCTCCGCTACATCGCGACTGGCGTACTCGCCTGTACCGAAGAGATAGTCCAGCGCCTCGACGCCATCGCGCGCTACGACAATCTGGTTTGGAATGCGATGTTTGCCAAAGGCGCGCAGCGTCAGGGCTTCGTCGTCGGGATTGTCTTCGATCAGCAGGATCGGACGATCTGTTGCCATATGTCTTCCAGAGTTATTCCGAACTTATCGAGCGCAAACATGCAGTGCGTTGATTGTAAACGTTCGGAGAGTCTGCGTTGCGAAACGCTGTTTTCCGGTGGCGCGTCGAATACCCATTTTTTTCACTCAATTTGATAAGCGGGTTTGCCGTTAAAAGTTCTGATACGAGAAACAAAGTGCAGAACGGGATCCGCAGGACAAACGAAGTCACTGCAGCCTGCTCGTTACCCATCCAGACGGGATGTCAGGTCATTCCATCGCGCCGCATGGGCGGTAAGACTGCTGGTCCATTTGACCTCCGGGTGCACCCTGACGAAGCGCAGAAGGCATCTGCCAATACTGATGTAAGACGATTCACTCACCTCGCCGCGCACAGCAAATGCCTTATCGGGAGCGCGAGCGTGCTGAGCATTCCCAAGAAGAGATGAATCACTTAATGCTGGACCGTCGCGATGCAGATTGCACGATTTGTCTGATTTTTCCCGCTTGCGGAGTACTTTTCCCTGAATGAAAGGGGCACTTCTTGACTGATGAAAAGAAACTGACGCGTATTGGAGGGAGCGGGGATGCGGCTGGACACAGCAATGGACTATCGTCAGCACGGTCGGCTCTTCCAACACTTGCGTCCCTGGCCTCCCTTGAGCCGATGCTGAAAAAAATGGATCCTGGTACGCGCGAGTTTGCCTACACGGAGCGCGATTTCGAGCGGGTTCGCGCGCTCATCTATAAGCGTGCAGGCATCTCGCTCTCGCCGGCCAAGCAGGACATGGTTTACAGCCGCCTCGCGCGGCGCTTGCGCGCAAAGAAGATGTCGCTGTTTCAGGAATACCTCGACTCGCTGGAACGCAATGAAGACCCGACGGAGTGGGAGGCCTTCGTCAACGCCCTGACCACCAATCTGACCTCATTCTTCCGCGAGGCGCATCATTTCGACATTCTTGCGGACAACCTGCGCAAGATCGCCGAAAAGCGGCCCATCAGGATCTGGTGTAACGCGGCTTCGACGGGCGAAGAGCCCTATTCGCTGGCCATTACGGCCTGCGAGGCACTGAACTCGCTGAATCCGCCGGTGCAGATCATCGCCTCTGATCTGGATACGAATGTCTTGCGACATGGCGAGAAGGGGGTCTACACCAACGACCGCGTGGAGCGGCTGGAGCCGGTGCGTCTGAACAAGTTTTTCACCAAAGGCATTGACGATCCTCATGGATCGGTTCGCGTGCGGCCAGAACTGCAGAATCTGATCACCTTCCGCCAGATCAATCTGCTCGAATCACGCTGGAACCTGCAAGGGCCGTTCGACGCCATTTTCTGTCGCAACGTCATGATTTATTTCGACAAGCCGACGCAGTTCGGAATTCTGGAGCGCTTTGCGCCGCTGCTGCGCCCCGATGGCTTGCTGTATGCCGGGCACTCAGAGAACTTCATGCACGCAGCAAAGATCTTTCGTTCAATCGGCCGAACGGTTTACGCCCGCACCTCCGACTCAGCGGATGGTGTCAGGAGCGTGGCCACGTGAGTAAGCGCGCGCACGTGCAGGCTGAGGAGGGGGCTACGCACGCACCGTCGGATGAGTGTGAGCCGGTCGTGTGCAGCAGCACGATTTGGAGTGACAAGGTTATTCTCATCGGCGCGTCTACCGGTGGCACGGAAGCTATTCGCGAGGTGCTGACGCCATTGCCTGCGGAAATGCCACCCATCCTGATCGTCCAGCATATGCCGGAAATGTTCACTACCTCGTTTGCCAGGCGCCTGGATGCCCTGACTCGCCTGCGCGTCAAGGAGGCGGAGGACGGTGAGCTGATCAAGTCGGGAACAGTCTATCTCGCGCCCGGACATTCGCATCTTTCATTGAAGCGACTGGGCGGGAGCCTGAGCTGCGAACTCTCGCGCGCATCACCGGTCAATCGTCATCGACCCTCGGTTGATGTGCTATTTCTTTCGGCTGCCAGAATATTGGGAGCCAGGGCCTTTGGTATATTGCTGACCGGAATGGGTAAGGACGGAGCCTTGGGCTTGCTTGCAATGCGTCAGGCAGGGGCGTGGACCGTAGCGCAGGATCAGGACAGTTGCGTGGTTTGGGGTATGCCGCGTGAGGCTGTGATGATAGGCGGAGCGCAGGAAGTTGCGCCGCTCAAGAACATCGCGGAACTGCTCATGCACCGTTTGCGCCAAGGGGATCGTAGGGCCGCCTAGGTGTGTCGGGTTCAAGGTTCGGGAAAGAAAGAAACCTCGGGCGTTTGTCCTTTGTGGGCGATAATTTCGTACAGAAGAGACAGTTACCTGGAGAATCAATTCATGGATACGAATGTGACGGTAAATGACGGTACAGCCACACTCAGCCTTGCCGGACGTTTCGACTTCAAGGCACATCGCGAATTTCGCGAGGCGGTAGAAAAGTTGCTGGAACAGCCCGCCGGGGCGACTGTGCAGGTGGACATGAAGGACGTCTCGTATCTCGATAGCTCAGCTTTGGGCATGCTGCTCATGCTGCGCGACAAGGCCAAGGCCGCTAGCCGCGATGTGGCCCTGGTAGGCGTCAATGGCAATGTGCGCCAAGTGCTCGATATCGCCAACTTCTCAAAGTTGTTCAGCATCAACTGATTTGTTTCACGTAGCGGGGCCGCCCGGCCTCGCTGCCGCTTTATCCCCTCTTTTTCCTGATTGCAGGCGGCATTCCGCTCAGCAAGAATCTCCCAGCCCAGAGTTCTGCACCTTGTTACACAAGGTTTCTGCAGCTCAAGTTGTCCTGCGCATACGCCGATAAATTCGGCAAGCAGCGCAGCACGACATGTTGGCACCCGTCGTGTCAAAAGCCGCTGCAGAAGGCTGCTCGTGGATCAATTGTCATGCCGCGTAAGCGCCTGATTCAGGGCTCCGCAGCATTCAAGTTTTTGAAGCGGGAGCCGTAAAACCTCTTGGATTGATGATGTTCGCGAGGCACTTGCAAGTGCCGGCGGCTCATCAAGCGAACCTTGGTACGGAGATTGTCATGTCAGAGTTGTTGAAGAACATTGATGCCAGAACGCGGCTCGCGGGTACCAACAAACTCGAGATTCTGCTGTTCACGCTAGGCGTGGATAAGCGAACCGGTCGTCGCGAAAGTTTTGGTATCAACGTCTTCAAGGTCCGCGAGGTCATGAAGACGCCGCCGATCACGGCCGCACCCGACATGCAAAAGGGTGTCGAAGGCATGGTTTCGTTGCGCGGTCAGCTGGTGCCGGTGGTGGATCTGTCGCGTTACTGCGGCATTGATCCCGATGGCAAGCGCGAGATCATGATCGTCACCGAATACAACGGTCATACGCAGGGTTTCCTCGTTGAGGGCGTGGACACCATTCTGCGTCTGGACTGGGCCCAGATGCGCGTCCCTCCAGAAATGATGACCTCCCGCCTCGGCGGCCTCGTCACGGCGGTGACCGAGGTGGAGCCCGAGAAGCTGATCATGATGCTCGATGTTGAGCGCGTGCTGTCGGAGACAACGCAGTACGACGAAGAGAATATCTTCAGGGACATTGCATCGATTGGCCGTGACTTCACGGTTTTCTATGCCGACGACTCCTCGGTAGCGCGCCGTCAGATTGACCGCACGCTGACTGCATTGGGCTTGCGTGGCATTGCTGCGGTAAATGGTCGTGCCGCCTGGGACGAGCTGGAGAAAATCGCCTCGCATGCTGAGGCGACTGGTCGCAAGGTGTGGGAAACGATCCACCTTGTGTTGACCGATGTCGAGATGCCGGAAATGGATGGCTACATCCTGACCAAGAAAATCAAGTCGGACCCGCGCTTCGATGGCGTGCCGGTGCTGATGCACTCCTCACTGTCCTCCATGTCAAACCAGACACTTGGCAAATCTGTTGGTGTGGATGCGTACGTACCGAAATTCGAGCCGCATCGTCTCGCTGACGCGGTCCGCGCGATGTTGGCGCCCGAGAGCGTGAATATAGCTGCCTGAGTAACGGTTACAAAAGTGTTCGCAAAAATGAATGTCCGGATGTGTGAAGAGATGAAAGTGCGAGGAGTGCATGGAACGAGCTAACGACAATATGCTGGATTCAGTCGATGCCAGGACGAAACTGGCCGGCTCCAACCTCATGGAGATCCTGCTGTTTTCGCTGGGTACCAGCGAAATCTTCGGCATCAATGTATTCAAGGTGCGTGAGGTTTCCAAGGCGCCCTTCATCACCAAATCACCAAACATGCCACATGGCGTGGAAGGTCTGATTTCGCTGCGTGGCAACGTGATTCCCGTGCTGTCACTGGCCAAGGTCATCGGCATCGCGCGCCCCGGCCAGGAGCTTGGCGGCTCGATGATGGTGACCGAATACAGCAAGCGCACTCTTGGCTTCCTTGTGCAGGAAGTGGACCGCATCATCCGCGTCGATTGGGCCAAGATACGTCAGCCGGACAATATGCTGGCGACATCGAATGGATTCATTACTGCAATCACCGATCTGCCCGATGGCAAGCTGGTGTCGATTCTCGATGTCGAGACGATCCTGGCTCAGACCTTTGGTGAGGCGCCAGTGGGCATGATTACCCCCATCGAAAGGGGTAACGAGGTCAACGTGTTCTTCGCGGATGACTCGGCCGTTGCCCGCAAGAAAATTACCGAAGTGCTGGACAAGCTGGGGGTGCATCACAAGCATGCGCTCAACGGACAGGAAGCGTGGACGCGCCTTGAGGGCATGGCCGCGCATGCGCAGCAACAGAAACGCAATCTCGCCGAAGAGCTGACGATGATTCTCGTTGATGCCGAAATGCCCGAAATGGATGGCTACGTGCTGACGCGCCATATCAAGAACGACTCACGCTTTGATGGTATTCCCGTGATCATGCATTCGTCATTGTCGTCGGAGGCGAATCGTTCGATGGGCAAATCCGTAGGTGTGGATGCCTACGTTGCAAAATTTGATGCGGAAGTGCTTGCCGATACGCTGCGCCCGTACCTGCTAAAAGCTAACCGAGACTAACCGGAGAACAGTCATGTCGGATCCAAAAATGAAATTCCTTGTTGTTGATGACTTCTCGACCATGCGCCGCATCGTGCGCAATCTCCTCAAGGAGCTTGGCTACACCAATGTCGACGAAGCAGAAGACGGCGTGGTTGCAATGCAAAAGCTCACGGCCGGCGGATTCGACTTCGTGGTGAGTGACTGGAACATGCCCAACATGACCGGTATCGAGTTGCTCAAGGCGATCCGTGCCAATGCGCAGTTGGCGCATCTTCCCTTGCTGATGATTACTGCCGAGGCGAAAAAGGAAAACATCATCGAAGCGGCTCAGGCGGGCGCTTCGGGTTACATCGTCAAACCCTTCACCGCAGCGACTCTGGCCGAAAAGCTCGGCAAGATTTTCGAGAAGCTCGACAAGAAGGCTGCGGCCTGAGCCGGGTTCAACCTGGAAAACAAGTCACTGACACAAAGCATTCAGGAGTTGGGCCATGGCCAAGAGGAATAAAGCGGAAGAAGTAGGCGATAACGGTGATCTGCAAGCGCTGTTCGATTCGATCGCCGATCAGGCGGGGAAACAATCATCCTCGCCTCAACAGGAAGTTGCAGCGTCTGCGGACGGCGTAGGCGATAGCGATGATTTGCAGAACCTGTTCGACAGTGTGGCAAGCACCGCACCGGCAAAGGCTGCCAAGTTGAGCGCTGTGCAAACAAACGAGGCCGGCGACTCGTCCGACCTTGAGGCATTGTTTGACGAGACGGCGGCTACGGCAGCGTCCGCTCCCCCAGTCTCAACTTACCCGGCGGGCACGCCAGAAGCGCGCCAGGAAAATGTGTTCCACCGGGTCGGCCAGATGACACGCTTGCTGCACGACACCATCCGCGAGCTCGGCTATGACCGCATGCTTTCGGAGACAGCGCAGAAGTTGCCTGACGCGCGTCAACGCCTGTCTTACATCTCGCAGATGACGGAGCAGGCGGCCAGCCGCGTGCTCAATGCTACTGACATAGCCAAGCCGATTCAGGATCGCGTTGAGGAATACTCCGTGTCACTGAACGAGCGTTGGGAAAAACTCTACGCCAAGCAGTTGTCGGTCGACGAATTCAAGGCGCTGGCGCTTGATACACGAACCTTCTTCAACGAGACCTCGACCGACAGCAAGGTTGTCAATGCGCAGCTCATGGAAATCATGATGGCGCAGGACTTCCAGGACCTGACCGGACAAGTGATCAAGAAGATCGTGGACATGGCCGCTACGCTGGAAACGGAGCTTCTCAAGGTACTGCTTGAAGTTGTTCCCGAGGACAGGCGAACACCTGACACCGATAGCCTTCTTAACGGGCCTGTCATCAATGCCGAAGGGCGTACTGACGTTGTCACCGGACAAGAACAGGTCGACGACCTGCTCGAAAGTCTTGGATTCTGATCGTCGCATTACTGGAGCTGAACATGAGCGATTTTGCGGGGATGGAAGAACTGTTGCAGGATTTCCTGGTGGAAGCCGGCGACCTGCTGTCCGGTGTCGACAACAAACTGGTGGATCTGGAACGCACGCCCAATGACCGGGCTTTGCTGAACGAGATTTTCCGCGGCTTTCACACCATCAAGGGTGGCGCGGGTTTTCTCAATGCAGGCGAGATGGTGACCCTGTGCCATCTCACGGAAAACCTGTTTGACCTGTTGCGCAATGGCCAGCAGATGGTTACGCCAGAGGTGCTCGACACCATCCTGTCGGCGACCGCGACCTTGCGCAGTATGTTTGGAGATCTGGAGCACGGCATGCAGCCCGCTGCTGCCGACGCGAACCTGATCGAAGCCCTGCGCCTGGCGATTGCCGGCGAGCTGAAGTCCGCGCCAAAGCTGCATATCAAGGAACCAGTTTCCGCGCCTTCTGCCGCGATCGTGAGCGTCGTGCCAGGTAATGTCGCACCTGTCGGCGATGATGGTCTCGACTGGAATGCGTTGTACACCGCGGTGACTGGTGTGGTAACCACCAGCAATGAAACTGTTGAACCGCATCTGACCGACGCGGTGGCGGAAGAGATAGTCAAGGCGGCCGTGGGGCGTCGCGCGACAGACAAACCTGGCTATCAGGGGGCTCCGGTTGGTCGTCGCGACAGCGAGCGCGTGCGCGACAACTCCATTCGTGTCGATACCGCGCGTCTCGATCAGGTTCTGAACCTCTCGGGCGAAATCGGTCTGACCAAGAATCGCCTCAACGCTCTGCGCAGCGACATTCTCAACGGCAAGAACGATACCGATACTCTGCATGCGCTGGATCTGGCAGTTAGCCAGCTCGACCTGCTTGTGTCGGACCTGCAGAACGCTGTCATGAAGACGCGCATGCAGCCGATCGGCCGCCTGTTCCAGAAATACCCGCGCATTGCACGCGATCTGGCCCGTTCGCTGGGCAAGGACGTGGAAATGCAGCTCGACGGTGAAGAAACCGAAATCGACAAGACGATGATCGAGGATCTGTCCGATCCGATCATCCACTTGATTCGCAATGCAGTGGATCACGGCGTGGAGTCGGTGAACGATCGTGCGCTAGCCGGCAAGCCCGAGAAATCCATCGTGCGCCTCGAGGCTCGTCAGGAAGGCGATCACATCCTCATCATCGTCGCCGACGATGGCAAGGGTATGAATGCCGAGAAGCTGCGCGCCAAGGCATTGGAAAAAGGCCTCATCTCCGATGAAGAAGCCAACACCATGGACGAGCGCCAGAGCTACAACCTTGTATTCCTGCCCGGCTTCTCGACGGCAGACCAGGTGTCGGACGTCTCCGGCCGTGGCGTCGGCATGGACGTCGTGCGCACCAATATCCTCAAGCTCAACGGCTCGATCGATATTCGTTCCGAGCAGGGCAAGGGCACGACTTTCATCATCTCCCTACCACTGACCCTGGCGATCCTGCCGGTGTTGCTGGTGTGCCTCAACGATCAGCCTTTCGCAGTGCCGCTGTCCATGGTTCGCGAGATCCTGCCGATTGCCGCCAGCGAAGTTCAGGAGCTGGGCGGGCGCGCGACCATGGTGGTGCGTGGCGAGGTCCTGCCGATTGTTACCCTGGCGGCCTTGCTGGGCTGGCCGCAGGATCGCATTCCGGAATACGGCGTGCTCATGCAGACTGCCGAGCAGAGCTTCATCCTGGCAATCGACAGCTTCGCGGGTCGCGAAGACGCAGTCATCAAGTCTCTGGACGATTTCCGTCCGAAGGGTGTGGCCGGCGTCAGCACCTTGTCGAATGGCCAGATCGTGCTCATTCTTGACATGAAGGAGCTGCTTACCAGCATGGGCGAACAACGCACAGTGACTCGTTCGCAACTGCTGCGTGAAGACGTGGATACACCACCGGTGCTGCGTATCGCGGCCTGATCACCTCAAGGCTCACAAACAAAACGGCGGCTTCGGCTGCCGTTTTTCATTTCGTGTACGGCATCACGCTGTGAAGGCTGGGCCGTTTTATGGCTCTGCCATGCGGACTGTCGCTTTCTTGAATGGTGCGGTTGTTACGCGTAGCATCAGGCCAATCCTAGACAGCCGTATGTAGCGGAGCCGCCAGTGCCACACACGAATTTCGACTTCGACCACTGGAGCCAGCTGGCCCGGCAGGATCCCGCTGTTTTTTTCGCTGAGCGGGAGCTGATGATCAACGCCTTTATTTCTTCGGCACCGCCAGAACACCACGAAATGTTGCGCGAAATGCAGCGCATGATCGACGGCACGCGGGCTGAAGCCGGCACACCGATGAAAGCCGTCCGGCAGATGATGGGCATGATGGCTGATCGCCTTGACGCCATGCGCGGGCAGTTACAGCAGTTGCGCGAAGAGTCGGAAGAGTTGGTCGACCACGTCAGTCGCATCCAGCAAGGCTGAAGCTCTCCTTCGTTGCGCTTCGGCGTCTCTCCGACGCCTCTCCGGTATGATTGCGTAGCCTACGAATACGCAGACCATCGGACATCATGCAATTCCAGACTCTTGAAGACTACGTTGGACGCACACCACTCGTGCGTCTCAAGCGCCTGCCCGGCGAAGAAGCTGCCCGTCGCAACAATGTCGTGCTTGCGAAGCTGGAAGGCAACAACCCGGCGGGTTCTGTGAAAGATCGTCCGGCTCTCTCTATGATCGTACGTGCCGAGAAGCGTGGCGACATCAGGCCCGGCGACACCCTCATCGAAGCAACCAGCGGCAATACCGGCATCGCGCTGGCCATGGCTGCCGCCATTCGCGGCTACCGCATGATTCTCGTCATGCCCGAAAACCAGAGCGTCGAACGCCGTCAGACGATGCGTGCTTTCGGCGCAGAGCTGGTTCTTTCGCCGCGCGAGGGTGGCATGGAACTGGCGCGCGATGTTGCCGAGCGCATGCGTGACGAAGGCAAAGGCATCATCCTCGATCAGTTCGGGAACCAGGACAATCCGCTCGCGCATTACGAAGGCACCGGTCCGGAACTGTGGGAGCAAACCGGTGGCACCATCACGCACTTCGTCAGCAGCATGGGCACGACCGGTACGATCATGGGCACCTCGCGCTTCCTCAAGGAGAAGAACCCGGCGATCCGCATCATCGGTTGCCAGCCTGAAGATGGCGCGCAGATTCCCGGCATCCGAAAATGGCCGGTCGAGTATCTTCCGAGCATATTTGATGCGGCACGCGTTGATGAAACGATCAATGTCGGTCAGGCCGATGCCGAAGAAATCACACGTCGCCTGGCGCGCGAGGAAGGCATCTTTGCCGGCATTTCTTCGGGTGGCGCGATGAGCGTGGCGCTGCAATTGTCGCGCCAACTCGAAAATGCAGTCATTGTGTCCATCGTCTGCGATCGTGGTGATCGCTATCTGTCGACGGGTGTGTTTCCAGCGTGATATTCAGCGAAACTCCCCGCACGATTGCCGACCCGAATCGCGCACTGGTTTTCAAGATAGTGACCGTGCCGGATGTGGCAGGTTTGCGCCTGCTGCATGGGCTGCCTGCAGCGCTCGCCGACAATGAGGTCGTTGAGTTCGCATATCAGAAGGGGCGGGCGCTGGCCGACGCCAGCAATGCATCTGATGTCCTCGCGCTGTATCTGCAACGCGTCGTCAGCATTGCTTGCTGCATGCAGGATGAGCAGCAGTTTCGTGCCGTGTCGCTGGTCGCCGATGACAATGACGAAGCTGCACTCATCCAGCGTTTTTTTGATTTGCTTGAACAAGAGCGTGCGCAGCCCGTCTCCTGGAATGGGGCGCATTTCGACTGGCCCGTGTTGCGTAGCCGCAGCATGGTGTGCGGTGCTGTCTTTGCTCAGGAAAACACCGGCCCATACTACCTGCAGTCGCTTCTCGCCGCACCGTCGGGGGGGCAGTCCTCATTGCATGAGCTCGCCGGGCTCTGCAGTTTCCCGCGTACCCCACGCTTGCCTGACAGTCAAATCTGGCACGCATGGCGCAATGGCAGGGCTGATGAAGTCCACATGCATTGCGCAACAGAGGCAGTGATCTGTCATCTCCTCTACCTGCGCTGGCTGATGATCAGTGATGTGCTGGACGCTACGCAATATGCCAACAGGATACAGATGATTCGCGACACGCTTGAGGCCGCAGATGCTCAACCGTGGCGCGAATTTCTTGAGGACTGGTAGCCAGTAGGAGTGCGTTGAGGGAGGAGCCTCGTACCTCATTTGCGGTTGAGCGCAAGCTCCCGGCTACTGCGATCGGGCCCTAGTTGCGCTTGAATAGTGCGAACTGTTCCTGCAAGCGGCCACGCCCCTTGCTTTCACTCCATTGCAGCGTCCAGCCATCACCGGGCTCGGCGAGGGCGTTGCGGCCAGACCGGTAGCTCAGAACCAGATCGCACTTTGTGTTCGATTTGCTGAAGCGCTGCATGCGAAGATTGCTGAAGTAGTCGAGCGCCGCGCGCTGTACGTCGCCCGCACCGATTTCCATGATGCAGCTCTTGCTGTCACCTACCTGCGTGGAAATTTGCGTGGCGATGCGGGTGTAGTTCTTGTCGTAATCGAACCAGTCCAGCCAAAGGGTCGCGGCCAGTCCCCAAGCCAGCGTTACACCCAGGGCCCAGCGCAGTACGCCGCGCAGTTGGAAACGAGGCAAGGCCAGGAGTGTTACAAACCAGCCGATCGACAGTAAGGCTGCTACCGGCATCGCCCACCACGAAATGTGTGGCGCGAAATCCGGCATCAGGCGCGTAACGTTGCGCGCGAATGCGGCGGGATGCCCCAAGTGCAAGGCTATCCACGAGAACCACAGGAAACCGCCCAACAGTGTGAATGTCATGATGCCGAACCAGTCCAGCAGGTTCGATGCGCCTTTGCGCAGACGGTTGATTGCGGGCCCCGCAAGCAGAATAAGCGGAGGTAGTAGCGGCAGGGCGTTGGCCGGACGGACAGAGCCAGTCGTTGCGACAATCCACAGTGCGCACGTCAGGGCTGTAAGTGGCAGGGCGTAGGCGGGATTTGCAAGTTGGTGTCTGCGCGTCCATAGCGCCCAGCCAGCAATCGGCCAAAGTGGCCACGCAAACCAGCTCAGCAGATTGACGAGCGCCGAAAAACGCTTCGGTGGGAACGAGGGGGTGATGCCCGTCAACTCTTGTTGCCACCATTGCGCGAGCAGATTCGGGTTGTCTTGAGCGAGCAAAAAGGGCCATGCAACGATCAGGATCGCAGCTAACGCCAAGCCGGGCAGAATGCTGGCAAACGGAATGCGCTGCGGGCGACTGATTGTCAGCGCAACCAGGCAAACAGGTACGGTAAGCACCAGACCCGATAGGCCGCCAGCGAGAAAAGCCGCGCCGACGAAACCGCCTGCCACCAGCATGGCGCGGCGCGGCGCTTCCGCCAGCATGGACAGTCCCCACAAGCTCCCTGCGAGGGCGGCAACGAGGGTGATGAGGGGCTGGGCCTCGTGCGCGTGAATCAGCAGGCCCATGGAGGCAAGTGCAGCAAGGACCGTGGCATTGCCTGAGTGCGTCTCCGGCGCCTCTGCGGGAACGAAGTGTTTGACGGCCTCGCGCAAAGCCCAAAGACCAAATGCCAGCGCCGCGACGCTCGCCAGGCGGATAGCATCATGTAGCGGCAGCAACCAGCCGAGCAATCCCCCCGTCAAGCTGCCGAGCCAGTAGTGCAGGGGGGGGGCATCCAGAAAGGCCGTGCCCGCAATGCGAGGCACAAGCCAGTCGCCGGTGCGCAGCATGCTGGCGGTAGTCGCGATGTGCAGCACATCATCACCGCGCCACGGTGCGTGACCAACGTTGCCAGGAAGAATGTAGGCGAGGAATAGAAGGATCAAGACCCAGCCCTGGATGTTGATGATTTGTCGCGGGGCGGTCGTGAACTCTATGGCAGGCCGTTTGAACATTCAGTTTTTCTGATAAGAGAGGGCGCGGACAGGGGCAGAGTATCCACCATTCTTGCCCGAAGTAGGCTGCGGGGGGATGTACGGGAAGTCCACGAAAAAAGGCAGCCGCAGCTGCCTTTTCGAGACGCTTGGGAAAATCAAGCGTTCTTTGTGCCGTACTTGTTGCGGAAGCGCTCGATACGACCTGCGGTGTCCATGACCTTTTGCTTGCCGGTCCAGAATGGGTGGCATTCCGAGCAGACTTCGATATGGTAGTTGGGCTTGCCCAGCGTCGAAGCAGTCTTGAAGGTGTTGCCGCAGCTGCAGGTAACCTGCACTTCAGCGAAATTCGGATGGATATCGGCTTTCATGTTTTTTCCTTAAAAGCGGGTGGAAAGTGTAACCACCCTGAAAATCAAAGACCGCGAGTATGGCAGGAAGCCTGCTTTTACTCAAGTGCGGTCGATGGGGCGGGATTCAATAGGTGGCAGCCTTAGCGGCGCATCGCCTCGAAGAACTCCGCATTGGTCTTGGTTTGCTTGACCTTGTCGAGTAGGAAGTCCATCGCGTCGAGTTCGTCCATGTTGTACAGCAACTTGCGCAGGATCCAGATCTTCTGCATTGCGGCAGGTTCGAGCAGCAATTCTTCGCGACGAGTGCCGGAGCGATTGACGTTGATAGCAGGGTAGATGCGCTTCTCGGCCATACGGCGATCCAGATGGATTTCCATATTGCCGGTTCCCTTGAATTCTTCGTAGATCACGTCGTCCATGCGCGAACCGGTATCGATCAGCGCGGTGGCGATAATGGTCAGCGAGCCGCCTTCTTCGATGTTGCGAGCGGCGCCGAAGAAACGCTTGGGCTTTTGCAGGGCGTTGGCATCAACACCACCGGTCAGCACCTTGCCGGAAGCAGGGACGACCGTGTTGTAGGCGCGGGCGAGGCGGGTAAGCGAGTCGAGCAGGATAACGACATCCTTCTTGTGCTCGACGAGGCGCTTGGCCTTTTCGATCACCATTTCGGCAACCTGAACGTGACGCGTCGCCGGTTCGTCAAAGGTCGAAGCGACCACTTCACCCTTCACCGAACGCTGCATTTCGGTCACTTCTTCCGGGCGCTCGTCGATCAGCATGACGATGAGCACGACTTCCGGATGGTTTGCAGTAATCGCGTGGGCGATGTGCTGCAGCATGATGGTCTTGCCGGACTTCGGCGAAGCGACCAGCAAACCGCGCTGGCCCTTGCCGATCGGCGCGATCATGTCGATCACGCGCGATGTTGTGTTCTCTTCGCCGCGCATTTCGCGTTCAAGCTTCAGGACTTTGTCCGGATGCAGTGGCGTCAGGTTTTCAAACAGGATCTTGTGCTTGGAGTTTTCTGGCGGCTCGAAGTTGATCTTGTCGACCTTGACCAGAGCGAAGTAGCGCTCGCCATCTTTTGGGGTGCGAATTTCGCCTTCGATGGTGTCGCCGGTGTGCAGATTGAAGCGGCGAATCTGCGAGGGCGAAACATAAATATCGTCCGTGCCTGCGAGGTAGGAAATGTCAGGCGACCTCAGAAAACCGAAGCCGTCTGGCAGTACTTCCAGTGCTCCATCTCCGAAAATCGGCTCACCCTTCTTCGCTTGATTCTTCAGCAGCGCGAAAACGAGCTCCTGTTTGCGCAGGCGCTGGGCGCCGTCGATGTCATTGGCGATTGCCATTTCAAGCAATTCACTGACGTGAAGCGCTTTAAGCTCGGAGAGGTGCATGGAGAACCTTGAGGAGGAAGAGACTTGAGGTCTGAGGAAGGGCTTGAAGCCCAGTGGAAACTTGAATTGGAATTATTGGATTTTTTGCATGCCCGACTACTTGAAAACATCAAGCGCTCGGGTCTGGGCTCGAAACCTGCGCCGCTGGAGCGGAAGAGTGCAGGGAGCCAATGGACTGAACGGGACTCTAAACGTGAAAACCCCGTCCTGTCAATGCTTCGCGCCAGTTTGTGACTGGCGTGAAGCACCGATGGTCAAACATTCATCACAGGTTGCTGTCGATGAAAGCGGAGAGTTGCGACTTCGCTTGTGCGCCAACCTTGGTTGCGACGACATTGCCGTCCTTGAACAGCATCAATGTCGGGATGCCGCGCACGCCGAACTTGGCCGGTGTATCGGCATTTTCGTCGATGTTGAGCTTGGCGACGATCAGCTTGCCCGCGTATTCCTTGGCGATTTCGTCGAGGATGGGTGCAATCGACTTGCAAGGACCGCACCACTCAGCCCAATAGTCGAGCAGCACAGGGGATTGTGACTGGAGCACCGACTGGTCAAAGCTGCTGTCGGTGACGTGAAGGATGTTTTCGCTCATGATTCCTCGCAATTAAGGGCCGTTAGATGCTGGAGGCAAGGCCGCGTCGTACTGGAAGCCGACGCATTTTCTTGCGCAGTACGGCCTAGGGTGAGGGCATCCTATCCAAATTCAATCGGCGAGGGAAGCTATGAAGCCGATAGCGACACAAGGGTCAGAGCCACTGGCGTGTTGATGGCCGAAAGTGCCGTCGTCAGCACCAGGCTTGCTGCGATAGGACCTTCCATGGTGCGGAAATGGCGCGACATGAGGTAAACATTGGCGCCCACGGCAATCGACCCCAGCAGCACGACGACCTGTGTTTCCAGCAGGGGAAGATGCAGTGCTCGCGCGATCAGCCAGATCACCAGCGGCTGCATAACCAGTTTCAGGACACAGATTGCTACGCTTTGTTGCCAGCCTGTGCGTATGCCGTACTCGGCCAGCCCCATTCCCAATGCGATCAGCGACATGGGCGCTGCGGCCTGGCTGATCATCGTCAGCGGGGCCTTGACGACCGTCGGAAGGTGAATGCCGGCGAGGCCAACGACGGTGCCACCGATGATGGCGGCGACGATGGGATTGGTGATGACGCTCCAGGCGGTCTTGGTGAAGCCTTCAAGTGACAAGCTGCCATGACGTGCCCACTCCACCGAAATAGTGACTAGCGTCCACAGTGTCAGCGCGTTGAACACCAGCACCAGCGCCACGGAGGGCAGGGCTTCCGGCCCGAGCAGGGCTTTTGCCATCGGAATGCCCAGCATGGCGTTGTTCGAAAACACGCCGCCTAGTGCGAACACCGAGCCTGAAACGCCATCAAGACGGAAGACCTTTGAGGCGAGGAGGCGCCCCAGCGCGAATACAACAAGGCAGCTACCAAAGAAGGCAATGAGCAGGCGCGTGTCGACCGGTGGCAGCTGAGACAGGTCGCTCATCATGCTGAAAAGCAGGGCGGGCAATGCGACAGAGAAGACGAAACGTGTCAGGGCGTCAGAGACTTCCTGCGGCCATTTGAAACAGCGCATCAGCATGTAGCCAATGGCGATCAGGATGAATAACGGAACGGTCAGTTCAGCGCGCTGCAACAGTTCAAGCATTGCTTGCATTGTTCCCTGCGTCTGAGCGTGCATTGAAAGTGCTGCGAAGCGCGGCCAGCAAGACAGCTGGTTTGTCAGCGACGTGAATGAGATTAGCGTGCTGCTTCTTGACGAAGCCTTCGGCGCACATGTGTTCAACCATCGCCATGAGCGGATTGAAAAAGCCCTGGGTGTTGAGCAGGGCTATGGGTTTGTCATGCAATCCGAGTTGCGCCCACGTGAGGATCTCGAAGAATTCGTCCATGGTGCCAAAGCCGCCCGGCATGGCCACAAAGGCGTCGGCGCGGGCGGCCATGGCGGCTTTGCGCGTGTGCATGCTGTCGACGGCGAGAATCTCTGTCGTACCGGGTTGTGCCGGATCGAGCTTGTAGGCCAGTTCGCGTTCAGCCATGAAGGTGGGAATCACGCCCCAGACATGGCCGCTCGCGGCAACCACGGCATCTGCGACCACGCCCATCAGGCCGACATGCCCACCGCCCCACACCAGTTCGACGCCTGATTTTCCGAGCAACGTGCCGAGCTCGGTGGCGGCGGCGCGAAAGATCGGATTGTTGCCGGCGGACGCGCCGCAAAACACGCAGATCGAATTCATGGTGCGAAGCTGAATGAAGCCAAAGAAATCACCTTACCCCAGAACGTTTGCAAAGTTGCGGCGTCACGTTTCGGGCTGTCAGCGTTTGCCGCGGGGCTTCGCTGCGGGCGTCGGGCGTGAAGCCGGCCTTGCTGCGGGTGCCCGCTGAGGCGCACCAGTCCTTGTTCTTGGTTGCCCCGACTTGATCGCATGCACGAAGTCATTGCCCACAGCCGCATTGCCACGACGCTGCAAATGCGCCGGTGGTTCGCGTGGAATCAGGTGTTGCGGGCTGTTGCCGATCAGGTCACTGCGGCCGATGGCGCGGAGGTGTTCGCGGATGATGTCGTGGCCGGCGGGGTCGTGATAACGCAAAAGCGCCTTGTGCAGTTTGCGTTGCATGCCGCTGCGTGCGGTGATGACTTCTTCTGAGTCTTCCGCGACCTTGCGCAGCGGGTTTTTTCGCGTGTGGTACATGGTTGTCGCCATCGCCAGCGGCGTCGGCGTGAAGGTCTGCACCTGGTCCGGCCGGAAGTCGTTCTTCTTCAGCCAGATGGCGAGATTGAGCATGTCCTCATCCGTCGTGCCCGGGTGCGCGGCGATGAAGTAGGGCACGAGAAACTGCTTCTTGCCGGCTTCCTTCGAGTACTTGTCGAAGAGCTGCTTGAATCGGTCGTAGCTGCCGATGCCCGGTTTCATCATCTTCGACAGCGGACCTTCTTCGGTGTGCTCCGGTGCGATCTTCAGCAGGCCGCTGACGTGATGCGTGACGAGTTCCTTCACGTACTCGGGCGAGCGCACGGCGAGGTCGTAGCGCAGGCCCGAGCCGATGGTGATTTTCTTGACGCCGGGAATCGCGCGCGCTTTGCGATAGAGCTGGATCAGCGCAGTGTGATCGGTGTTGAGGTTCTCGCAGATGCCGGGATAGACACACGACAGGCGACGGCATGACTCTTCGATGGTCTTGCTCTTGCAGGCTATGCGATACATGTTCGCGGTCGGCCCGCCGAGGTCGGAGATATGCCCTTTGAATTCCGGGATCTTGTCGCGGATCTCTTCGATCTCGCGCAGGATCGAGCCTTCCGAGCGGCTCTGGATGATGCGGCCTTCGTGCTCGGTGATGGAGCAGAAGGTACAGCCGCCGAAGCAGCCGCGCATGATATTGATCGAGAAGCGGATCATCTCCCACGCGGGGATGTGCGCGTCACCGTAGCTCGGATGTGGTGCGCGGGCGAAGGGCGCATCGAAGACGTAATCCATCTCTTCCGTGCTGAGCGGAATCGGCGGCGGGTTGAGCCACACGTCGCGCTCGCCGTGCCCTTGCACGAGTGCGCGTGCATTGCCGGGATTCGATTCCAGGTGGAACACGCGCGAGTTGTGCGCGTAGAGCACCTTGTCGTCCTTAATGACTTCGTAGGGCTGCAAGCGTATGACAGTCTTCGCGCGCAAGGCCTTGCGCGCCGCGACGCGAGCGGCAGCGGGCACGATCTGCACGGGCGCCGAGCCGTCTGCATTCGGCGCGGTCGCCGTTTGCTGTGGCTCCATCGCGTAGGGGTCGGGATGTGGATCGATGCGGCCGGGACGATCGAGCGATAGCGAATCGATCTCCATCCAGTCTTTCGCAGGTTTCCAGCCGCGCTTGACCATGAAAGCCGTGCCGCGCATGTCGCGAATGCTTTCGATGGGCTCGCCTGCCGCGAGGCGATGCGCGAGTTCGACGACTGCGCGTTCGGCATTGCCGAAGATCAGCAGGTCGGCTTTCGAGTCCGGCAGCACGGAGCGTCGGACCTTTTCGCTCCAGTGATCGTAATGCGCGATGCGGCGCAGGCTGGCCTCGATGCTGCCGATGATGATGTTGGCATCCGGGTAGGCTTCGCGTGCGCGCTGGGCATAGACGGTGACGGCGCGGTCGGGGCGCTTTGCCGGTGCGGCGTGTGCGGTGTAGGCGTCGTCCGAACGCGGTTTCTTGTCGGCCGTGTAGCGGTTGATCATCGAATCCATATTGCCGGCCGTGATGCCGAAATACAGACGCGGCTTGCCGAGCGCGCGGAAAGCGTCCGCCGAGTGCCAGTCCGGCTGGCTGATGATGCCGACACGGAAACCCTGAGTCTCCAGCATGCGGCCGATCAGCGCCATGCCGAAGCTGGGGTGATCAAGATACGCGTCGCCGGTGACGACGATGATGTCGCACGCGTCCCAGCCGAGCACGTCCATCTCTGCGCGCGACATGGGCAGGAAGGGAGCGGGCTTGAGATCAGGGCGGTAACGCGGCCAGGCGGAGAGGAGGGTGGGTGCTGCTGTTTCCATCGGCCGCAATTGTACGGGAAGGCAGCCGTGGCCGATATGCGGGACGGCCGCAGCCGCCGGTGCAATGCCCGCGCAAGCCCGCAGGAGCGGGCTGCGATGGGCGTGAAGATTACTGCTGACTACTTCTGCTCGATGCCGAGACTGGACTGTACTGCGCTGAATTCGTTCGGCGAGAGGCGGCCGTCCTTGTCTTTGTCCGCCGAGGACAACCAGCCTGTTACTTCCATCGATACGCTTGCTTCCTTCGCGTCGATATAGCCGTCGCGATTGGCGTCCAGCTGACTGAAACTTGGCGCCTTGGCGGCAGTAGCTGGCTCTGCCGCCTGGGTTGCGCCGATGGTCAGCAGGAGAGTGGAGGCACCGACGAGAACGGCCTGTGGAATGTTTTTCATGCTTGGACTCCTTGAAGGTTCAAATGTTGGAATGCCCGAGTAGTTCGGGTGGGCTTCCTCTTGTGTCAATGCAGGCTGCGTGCCTGTTTTATTTGTTATTTAAATCAATGGCTTGGTGTTTTGTGGCTATGTTGTTCTTGTTGGCAAATGACGACAGGCTTCGTGGCGATTTTGCAAACGGCCCGCCATATCAGGCGCTTCACGTGTCGCTGTAACCCAACGCCTGCCGCGGGCAAAACCGCAATCCACGTCAAGCAGCTTGCGAGGGGCTCGGCCATGATCCGCATCGTTCAAAAACGCTGCAAAAGAGCGGAGTTCGGGATATGGGAGCAAGGGTCATGGAGGCAGTGAACTGGATGGGCGTAACGGCAAGCGTCGGCGCGGCAGCGCTGGTCATCGGCTGCAGCACGCCGGGCATGAATGCCGCATCGACACGGAGCGGTGTGGTGTCCGGCGTTGTGTCAATAGGCGGACCGTTGTCGAATGCACGGGTTTCCGTGGCGGATGTAAACGGCGTGAAGCGCACGACCACGGCCAATGCGCAGGGCGCGTATGCATTGGATGCCAGCGGATTGACGGCGCCGCTGCTGGTGTCGGCAGTAGAGCCCGGCAACACCAATTGCGACGACAGCGCGAAGCCCTGGGCTAAATGCATGGGGGCATTGGTCGCCCAGTTGGCGCCAGATGGCACGACTGCCAACGTCAATGCGCTGACCGACAGAGTCGTCTCCAGCGTCGCGCAGGGCCTCAAGTTCAAGGGGCCGCAAGGACTCATCGACAGTGGCCGTAGCAGCGGCGTGACGGCCGAGAGCATCCGTGCGCAGACTGCTGCGTTGCGGCCTGCCATCCTGCAGGCGCTCAAGGATGCGGGTGTGGCCGATGCCGAGCACTTCGACCCGGTCAGCGTGCCGATGAAGGCTGACCGTACCGGTGTCGATGCCGTGCTGGACGTGCTCGTGCATAGCCGTGGTTACGACAACAACAGCGGCGTGCCGGGAGGCACAGCCTTGCTGGATGCCGATTACTACTTCGTCGGCAAGATGGATGCGCAGAGCCCGCTTGAACCGCTCAACTTCGCACGCGCCAAAGCGGCCAAGGCAAAGCTGATCGACCCGGCCTATACACGCATCGTCATCGTCGGTGATTCCACAGCAAGCACCTATGAGCTCGCGCGCCTGCCGCGCATGGGCTGGGGTCAGGTCTTCGAGGATCTGTTCAAGCCCGAGGCGAAAGTGAAGGTGGTGAACAACGCCAAGTCGGGGCGCAGTTCGCGAGCTTTCTACAACCAGGGCTACTACGAGCAGATGGCGGCTTATCTGCGTCCGGGCGACTACGTAATCATTCACCAGGGCCACAACGATCAGAATTGCGATCTGACCAAGAAGGATCGGGGAGCGGCAGATGTCGCCAATCTCTGCAGCTATCCGAACGATGCCAATGGCAACCCGCAGTTCCCGGCAGGCAAGCCGGAAATGTCCTTCCAGAAGTCGCTGGAGCGTTTCGTGAGCCTGGCGCGGGCCAAGGGGGCGATTCCCGTCCTCATGACACCGACCACGCGGGTCTGGAACAAGGATCGCCAGGATGGCCTGTTCCCCGTCGTGGCGAATCACTTCACCACGCAAAACGAGACGCGCGGTTTTGCGTTCGTGGGTGATTACATCCAGACCATCAAGGACACAGCAAAGGGCAACGCCGTTCCGCTGATCGACATCGAGGCAAAGACCATCGCCTTCGTCAACGCACATCAGGCCGACTGGAAATCGTACTGGCTTGCCGCCAAACCTGCCGAGTATCCATGGTATGCCACGCAAACCTCAGGCACCTGGGACAAGCCGGACACCACACACTTCCAGGAGAAGGGTGCACGCGCAGTGGCGGGCATGGTGGCGCAGGGGATTCGCGAGACGCCGGAGCTGGCCAAGCTTGCCGGAATGTTGAAATAAGGTTCTCAAAAAAATCCCGTCATCCCGGCCTGCGCCGGGATGACGAAACATATCGAGGTCAGGGAGCGAGTATGAATAGTCGATTGAGCAAATCACTGGCTCCGATATTTGCCTTTACTGCGCTGGTTCTCGCCGCTTGCAGTGACCTGAGTACTTCCAGAGCAACCCTGCAAGGCGTCGTCGCAATCGGTGGGCCGCTATCTGGCGCCAGCGTGACCGTGGTCGACACCAATGGTCTGAAGCGCAGCACCAGGGCGAATGAACAAGGCGCCTACAGCGTGAATGTCGATGGCATGTCGGCGCCCTTGCTGATTTCCGCCATCGAGGCGGGAACGAACACGAACTGTCGCTACAACGCCACGCTGCGCGCGCGTTGCATGGCAGCGCTGCTGGGCTCACTGCATGCAGGCAACAACATCGCCAACGTCAATCCGCTGACTGATCGCATAGCTTCAGACGTGGCGGTCGCGCTCAAATTCATCGGCCCGCAGCAGTTCGTCGATTCCGGCAAGAGTGCGGGTGCAAACGAACAGCAGATCGCAGCGGCAACCCGCACGATGCAGGCAGGTTTCAAGAGCGCCTTGAAGGACGCGGGCGTCGCCAATGCAGATAGCTTCGACCCGGTCAGCACGCCGATGCAGGCTGACCACTCCGGCGTCGATGCCGTGCTCGACGTCGTCAATCACAACCGCAACTACGACAACCCGACGAGCGAATCGTCATACACGGTGCTCACCGATATCAGCTTCCGGCCCATTGTCGGGCTGGTGGGTAGCGGGCCATATGAGCCGCTGGAATTCAGGCGCGCGCAGAAGGAACTGAACGAGATCCGCAACGCAAAGGTGCGCGTGCTGATTGCGGGCGACTCGACGGCTGCGACCTACGAGGTGGAGCGCCTGCCGCGCAAGGGCTGGGGCCAGGTATTCGAGGAGCGCTTCAAGCCGGATAGCGGTGTCAAGGTGCTCAATGCATCGCGCGCGGGCCGCAGCTCGAAGGATCTCTACAACGGCGGCTGGTACCAGCAGATGGCGCGCTTCATGCGGAAGGGCGACTACGTGCTGATCAACCCCGGTCACAACGACCAGAGCTGCGAGTCGCTGAAGAAGGATCGTGGTCCGGCTGACCTGGCCGGTCTGTGCACCTATCCGAACGATGCCGATGGCAAGCCGCAGTATCCGGAAGGGCGACCGGAAATGTCCTTCCAGAAATCACTGGAGCGCTACGTCGACGAGGCGCGTGCCGCGGGCGCCATTCCCGTCATTCTTACGCCGACGACGCGGGTCTGGAATGAAGCGCGTCAGGAAGGGTTTCCTGTCGTGCCGAATCATTACACCTCGGCGAAGACCGGCGTTGGCTTCGCCTATGTCGGCAATTACAGCCAGACACTGAAGGATACGGCGCGCGCCAACAAGGTGCCGCTGATCGACCTCGAAGCGAAGACGATTATTTTCGCCAACGCGCATCAGGCTGACTGGAAGGACTACTGGCTGGCCGTTGCCGACAAGGTGAGGTATCCGTACTACGCCACGCAGGCGACGGGGACCTTCGACAAACCGGATGTCGCGCACTTCCAGGAGAAAGGTGCGCAGGCAGTCGCGGCCATGGTAGTCGAAGGCATCCGCGAGACGCCGGAACTCAAGCCACTGGCGCAATTGCTGCGGTAGGCCAGATTCACTTTGTGCTCTTCACCGTCAGGGCCTGCTCGGCGCTTTGCGCCGCATCGAACTCCGCTTCCGACAGCCGTCCGTCGCGGTCGAGATCAGCGGACTGCAGCAGTGCCGTGAATTCGGGTCGGGACATTTCCTTGCGCTCGATATAGCCATTGCGATCAAGATCAAGCTGGCTGAATGCGATGCCCTTGAGCGCCACCGGCCGCGCCGCTTCGAGCGGCGGGACTGAAAGATACAGGGCCGAAACCATCATGAAGTTGCGGACAGTTCTTTTTTGACTGAAGCCGTGTTTCGGTGCTTGCCTTGTCTTGTGCTTCGACAATCTGTTCTCCTTGGGTTTCTGGTTGGAGAAGGGATTGCAGGAGCCGTGCCAGAGTTTTTTTGGTTGTGAAACAGTGGCTTGGTGGTAAGCGGGAAATGTCGACCGTCGTGGCGAGGCGACAGGCTTGCACTGTGCATGAAGTATTGACAGCGAGGACGCCGCTTTGCGCTGTCGCCGTTGGCAGACAGCATATGCCGCCTTGGCGGTGGCTCAGTTCAAGTCAGGTGTTCAGGGCGTGCTTTTGAAAATCCCCGGCTCGAGCTGGTGACGCGACAGCAGGCGATAGAACTCGGTGCGGTTGCGTTTGGCCAGGCGTGCGGCCTGGCTGACGTTACCTTCGGTGAGGCGTAGCAGGCGCACGAGGTATTCGCGCTCGAAACGCTTGCGGGCTTCCTCGAAGGCCTCGATGGCCGGATTGTCTTCGTGGATGGCGCGCTGTACGAGCGAAGTCGGAATGATCGAGGTGGTCGACAGAGCGACGGTCTGCTCAACGACGTTGAGCAGCTGACGCACATTGCCAGGCCATGGCGCGGCGACGAGCATTTCCATGGCTTCCGGCGCGAAGGCGAGCTGGCCGCGCTGGTAGCGTTCGGCGAGCTGCTGCAGGAAGTGGTTGGCGAGGAGTGGAATGTCTTCGCGGCGCTCGGCGAGCGCAGGCACGTTGAGCGAGACGACATTGAGGCGATAGTAGAGATCGTCGCGGAAGCGGCCTTCGGTACGCGCAGCATCGATGTTACGGTGGGTGGCCGAGACGATACGCACATCGGTCGGCAGGCTGCGAGTGGCGCCGACGGGGCGTACTTCGCGTTCTTCAAGCACGCGCAGCAACTTCACCTGCAATGTCAGTGGCATGTCTCCGATTTCGTCGAGGAACAGGGTGCCGCCCCGCGCCGCCTGGAACAGGCCGTCGTGGTCGCGTGTTGCGCCGGTGAAGGCGCCCTTGACGTGGCCGAACAGCTCCGACTCCAGCAAGGCTTCCGGAATGGCACCGCAGTTGATGCCGACAAAAGGCCCCTTGGCACGGCTGCTGGCCTTGTGGATGGCACGGGCCAGCAACTCCTTGCCAGCGCCGCTGGGGCCGCGAATGAAGACACTCACTTCACTGCTGGCGACGAGGCGCGCTTGCTGCAGGAAGTCCTCCATCACCGGGCTGCGCGTGACGAATTCAGAGCGCCATGCATTGTCACCATGCTGTTCATTGCTGGCGGAAGCGGTGCCGGAAAGCTCGATGGCACGGTGGATCTGCGCAACGAGTTCGGGGCCGTCATAGGGCTTGGTGAGGTAACCGAAGACACCGCGCTGCATGGCTTCGACCGCGTCGGGAATGGTGCCGTGCGCGGTGAGCACAATGACGGGCAGGGTGGGGTGACTGCGGCGCACGCCGTCGAACAGCGCCATGCCGTCGATGCCGGGCATGCGCAGATCGGTCACAACGATGTCGGGCCGCTGGATCGAGAGCATCGCAAGGGCTTGTTCGCCACCTGAGGCCGGGAACACTTCGAAGCCACTGGATTTGAGCCGGATCGCCAGCAGGCGCAGCAGATCAGCATCGTCATCGACGAGCAGCACGCGGGGGGCATGTAGGTTTCGCATCATGGGTCAGGGTGCCTTTGCCGGAGGAGTGGTCGATGAGCGCTCGACCATTTTCTTTTCGATTTCGCGAATGGCGTCGAGTTTCTGCTGGAGGGACTCGCTGCGCTTCTGCTCATCGCGCAGGCGTTGTTGTGCGGTGACCAGATTGTCATCGCTGCGCCGACTCTCCTGCAGCAGCGGGATGAGCAGGACGGCGATCGGGTGATTGCGGCCGCGCCCGGCATTTTCGCCGGGGGGCAGATCGAGCAGGCTCAGGGCGCGCGCACGATCTCCACCGGCCGTAGTCGCGTGGAAGATTGCCAGACGCAGACGGTTATCCTCGGTGCGGTGCTGGGCGTAGGCGCGATTGAGCAACTCCAGTTCAGCATTCAATTCATTGCTGCTGCGGCCGCGCAAGCTGGCGCCATAGTTCAACAGGCTTTGTGCCTGTGGCGCTTCGATGCGTGGAGGACTTTCGTCAGCTGGTGCGCTCGCGCTTGCACTTGTATTTGGGGGGGCGAGCTGCAATTGCGCACAGCCGGTCATGAGCAGGACCGACGACGCTGCCGCCAGCGCTGCGGACCTTACGACGCCCCTTGCACGGGTATTCTTCAGATTCATGCAATCCTCATTTTGTAACGGCCAGAAAATCAGTTGGCCGTGATTGCAGTATTTGGAAGGCTCACTCTGGCACGCGTGCCATGAGGTTGATTGGGTAGCAGCTCCACATTGCCGCCGTGTGCACTTATCAGCTCGCGCACGATTGACAGTCCAAGGCCGGTTCCCTTGATCGAGGCCGCGTCACGCGGCGGCGGCCCCTGTACGAAAGGTTCGAACAGCCGATCCACATTGTCCGTCGGAATGCCCGGTCCCGTGTCAGCGACCTCGATGATGATCTTGCCGTCGTCGCGTCGCTGTGCCTGCAGATCAATCACGCTTTCTTCCGGCGCGTACTTCACTGCGTTGGACACAAGGTTGTCGAGCACAACACGCAGTTTTTCCCGATCCGCGTCTACGCTCAGTTCGCCATCGCACAGATGCAGCGACAGCTTTCGTGCAGCCAGCGCCAGTTTCTGATCCTCTGATATCTGGGCAAACAAATCGGCCAGCGCGATCGACTCACGTGTCAGCACCGTCGGGTGAAAACGGATACCACTGTAGTCAAGCAGATTTTCGATGAGTTGGCGCAGCCGTGTGGCGTTGCTGCGCAAGATACCGACGATTTCGCGTTGCTCTGCGTTGAGCTCGCCAGACACCTGGTCCGACAGGAGTTGTGTGCCCTCGTGCACGGCCGTCAGCGGCGTTTTGAGCTCGTGCGACACATGTCGCAGGAAGCGCATTTTCTGCTCATCGACTTCGTTCAGGCGCAGGCGCAGCCAGTCGAGTTCCCGGCCGAGTTCTTCGAGGTCGCGCGGACCGCGAACGACAATTTTCTTGTGGAGCTCGCCGTCGCCGAGACCGCGGATGCCTTCGCCGAGGTGGCGGATCGGGCGACGAATCAGGAAGATCACGCCCGCAATCAACAGCATGCCTACCGGGATCAGGGCGAGCAGGCGGAACAGCAATTGGTGGCGCGCCTGTTCAGTCTTCTGGCGCAGCTCGGTGATGTCAGCTTCGATGCGTGCATCGGCACGGCGAACGATTTCGCCTGCTGTGTCGCGCATGCCATTGAATTCGCCAACGATGCTGCGTGTTTCCTTTGGGGGCAGGTTTTGCTGGCGCAAGGCTTCGGATACGGCGGCCTCATGCGTGCTGAGATTGGTCAGGAGTGCGATGGATACTGGGTCCTCTGCAATGCTTTGCAGGTGGCTGAGGCTTGCCAGGAAAAGGGCGCGGCGCGCCCCGTAGGCGTCCAGCACCCCTTGCTCGCCCAGAACAAGTTGTTGCCGGGCGAGGCGCTCCAGCGCCGTGATCTGCTCGCCGAGCGCACGACTGTCGCGCGTGATCTGCACCGCATGCGTAATCGAGTGCTCGCTGCGCTGCATGAGCTTTTCGAGCGAGATGTAAGCATCGCCCAATGCGACCAGCAGCGGCAAGGCGACGAGGCCGAAGCCGATCAGCAGTAGCTTGAGGAAGGAGCCGGGGTAGCGAACGTGCATGAAAGGATAATGCCAGCGCCAGCGCCAGAAGATGAAGCGCTTTGATTGGTGGCGCGCGCGCCCTGGTCGCGCCCGGAACCATGCGGGACGCACGCGTGCCGCAATGCCGTTCAACATTGCAGACCGGGGTGGTGCGTCAAGCGCTGAGTGCTTCGATGCCCGACTCTTCGCATTTGCTCACCATGCGTTGGGTCGGCATATGCAGCATCACCGGGGCTGTGCGCGATGCTTGCAGCGTATCAAGCCGTGGCTTGGCGAGCCGTGAAAAGCCAAGCTTGCTGCAGTAGTAACCAACTTGGGAGGACGGACAGGTGGTGACGATATCCGTTGCATCCCACAGATCAACCACGATGGCGCGCAGGGTTTGCATCATCGGTTCCAGTACGATTTTCAGCGGGGCTTGCGGGTCGAAGGCGATGGCTTCCACTGCAACGAGGCGTTTGCCAGCCTCGCGCATCTGCGCCAGGGCTTGGGGATTGCCCTCCATTGCGTCCTGCGGCAAGCCGCTGGCGCCATCACGGCGCAGCCAGATCGTGGCGAGCGCGCTGGTGTATGGCGTACTCAAGGAGGTGTTCATCGCCAGAGCGACGACGCGGTCAAGATTGGTGTCGGTCATCTCTGACTGACCCGGCTCGTTGAGCGGGTTCGGGATGTCCAGGCGCTTCAGCAGATTCAGCGATTGCTGTAATTGCCAGGGCGTCGCGGCCAGCCCGACGCGCAGCGCAGGACCGTGAAAGCTGGCATCAAGCGGCAGGCTTTTCTCGAAGGCCAACTCGCGCAGGAACTCCAGCGGACCCGGTCGCTCCCCCGTTTGTCCCGGGCTCATACCGCAGGCTGAAAGGCGCGAACGGGGGAGAAGGACGGAGTGCGTAGGGAGGCGGGGCAGAGATGTCGAGAAATGGTAGGCCACGATATTCGCCGTGCTGAGGATATTGTTGATGGTAGTAGCATATCCCGTGCCGCTTGCATGATGTTGTTATAAATCACAGACTTATGTCGATTTTTACGGTCCCGGTCGATTGCCGATGTCGCTGGGTAGCGACAGGTCGGGACGAGGATCCGCAGAAATTGCCAGAAACGCTGTGGCCGCTTGTGTTGCCGGGCTTGTCGCCAGTGCGCGACAAGCCCGGCTGGTTTGGCGTGAGAGGCTCAGGAAGCAGGACGAACGGCACGTTTACCCTGAATTTCAGTTCTTTTTCGGCACTTTCGTTGAGGGCGTGGCTTTCATTTGCCGGATGAGTTGGTAAGCCATCCCGGCCATCGCCAGCACGCCGAGTCCCAGGACACTCCACAGCGCAATGGTCTTGCCGTGTGGCCCGCCCAACTCCTCCGTTGGTGCTTGCTCGACGACGGGCTCCGAAGCGGCGAGGGTCTGCGCATCCGCAATCTCCGGCGCTTGCGGGCTGCCGAAGCCGGGGATCAGCGTCGCGGCTTCCAGCGCGCTGTTAGTGGCAGCTTTGTTGCCGACGGCAAGCACGTAAGGCGCCGTGCCGCTGGCGAGGAACACCAGTTGGTCTGGATTCAGCGCAAACGACAGCGCCAGGGATTGCCCGGCGGGCCCGCTGCGCGGATCGATGCGGACGATGAGTTCGTCGAGTGCCGAATTTCGTCCATATGCTGGCAGCGGGATTTCATCCTGTGTCCATTGATGCCCCTTGCTCTCGATGCGATACAGCACCGTGCGCGTCAGCAAGCGGGCGGGTTGGTGGTCGCTACTGTTATGCGTGGGCTGCAGGATGTCGACCGGCAACAGCACGTTGCCCTCGGGCAATTTGAAGCGCAGATGTGTGACGGGTAGCGCGTGCGGCAGGCGGAAAGTGGACTCGACGCCCTTCACCGATATCGCTTGCAGGAACTCGGACCAGATTGGCTCTGCAGCGCGCCAGCGCGTGCTGATCTGCTCGACCGAGGCGGCTGTAAGCTGCGGTGCTACGCCGGGCTCGCGCCACAGCAGACGCAGGTAACGGTCGTTCGGACTGAGCCCGCCGAGATCGATGCGCTTGCGTTCGATACGCGCGCCCTGGAAATCAAGGCGTGCGAGTTGCACTCCAGTGCGCACGGAATGCCAGCCCTGCAGGTCGTCGCTGGCCTCGACATCGAGCAACTGGAAGTTGTTGTCGCTGCCTGCCCAGTCGAGATCAAGCGCACGAATGTTCTCGCGCTCGCCGATCTTGCTCGCGTCGAGCACATAGCCCTTGATGGCTGCGGCATTGTTGATGGCTTTGGAGCGTGCGCCGCTGTTGAGCTCGACCAGTGTCCCATCAGCTGATTGTCTGACCACCAGGTTCAGCGATTTGTCGCCGCCTGCCTGCTCGGCGAGGCATACAGGGGGAACCAGTGCAGTGCCTCGTGTCGTGTGCTCTCCTCGTTGTTGCCGGTGCTCGTCAGGCGTGCGAAAGGCACGGCTTGTCCAGCGGCGTTGAAGACACGCAGATCGCGCAAATCCGGGTGCGCCGCGTTCAGATACGCGGCCAAGGGAATCGTCAGCCGGTAATAAGGCGCAACGCTCGCGGTAGTGATCGCGATGCTGCTCGTGAAATCTTCGGGCTTGTTCTGCGCGTTGGCCAACAGCGGCAGCGACAGGGCGGCGGACAACAGGAGTTTGTGAAGTGTCATGGTCATGCCCGATTCAGTGCTTCCGTCGCTGGATCAGTGGGAGTGGCATCGGCAGTGTCCTCGACTCGGGGCGGCAAGGGCGCGAAGTAGCCGACCACGAGCAACAGGATGCCGACGCCAATGAAGGACACGATGCGCTCCAGACCGCCGCGGTTCGACAGTTCGATCAGGAACAGCTTGCCGACCACCGCGGCGACCAGCACGGCTCCTGTGATCCACACGCCTCGTCGGTGCAGGCGGTGCCCCGCAATCATGAGGCCCAGTGCCAGCAAGCTCCACGCGATGGAGAGCGAAGCCTGTACCAGCATGGAAGCCATCAGCGCATCGACGTCGTAAGACACGCCAGCGAGGTGATGCACGGCGCGCAAAACGCCGCAGGTGTAGAGGAGGAAGGCGCCGACTTGCAGCGCACGCAGCAGAAGCGGTGCCAGTGACTGCGCTGTCGAAACCTCTTCGTCCTGCAAATCTTTGAGCCATCGGCAGCTTGCGAATAGGACCAGCACCTGCGCAATTTCCAGTGGATTGATCAGCGGGATGTATGGCAAGGGCATGGCATTGCCACTCGACAGCGCGGTCGAGAAGCCCTGCCATACGAGCAGGATGATCGCCACCGGCAGCGTGGCTGTGCGTCGATAGATGTCCGGGTGCGCGCGTGCAGGCCACAGACGCGGTGCGCTGCTGCGCGCACTCCACAGCAAGTAGCCCACGAGTGGCAGAGACCAGCCCAGCCAGCGCCACGCACTGTTGGGCTCAGACAGCAGGATGAAGACATGGCGTAACTCCAGCGCCGTGACCAGCAGCACCAGCCAGGCTGCGAAGAGATGGCAGGCACGCTCGCTGAACGCTGACAGACGCCCGGCTGTTACGTGTAGCAAGGCTACGACCGCCAGCAAGGTGGCCCCCCAGGCTGGCGCTCCCCAGTTGCCGAACGGATGCATATTGCTGGTGTAATCCGACCAGACGAGGAGGGCGCCCAGAGGCAGCAGCATGGCGCACAGGCCGACAAGTTGTGCCCAATCGCGGCGACGCGCAATCCACAGTGCGAGCAGAGCGCTCGAGGCCATGGCGCCGAGGAAGGCATGGCGTACGTCGGCGATCGCCAGTACGCGCTCAAGCTCCAGCCCCCAGGCAAAGGCCCACCATGCGGCGGACCAGAGTAATGCGATCTGGGTAAGTAGCGGATTGTCGTTGCCATCCTTTTCGGGCGCTCTGCGCGAGAATGCATGCAGACGCCAGGCCACGGCGAACGCCGAGAGGGCAATCACCACCGGCGTCCAGAAGCCCGAGTTGGCAAAGGCAGGCAATGCGCGAATGGCCGGGTCCGCATTCCAGGCCAGACTCGGAAAGATGTCGGCGAAGAACGCAAAGCCAGCCACCGCTTCAAGTACCAGCGCGAAGAGGAGAGCAGGCTTGAGCGACAGGCGAATCGCCACCCAGAAAAGCAATACGCCGCTTGCCGCCCACACGGCCGTGGCTGTGGCCCAAGGCAACACGAACAGCACCGCGAGCACGAGGAAGGTGAGGCCGAACAGCATCATCCAGGCCAGTCGTCGCACCAGCACATCGTCTTCGCGTGCTCTTGCGGCACGTACAGCCATGCCGATGCTGACGAGGGAGCTCAAGCCCGCCAGTCCGGCGATAAACAGGCCTTTGAAGCCCGAGCCGCTGATGCTCAATACGCCACCCACGACGCCCTCGGTGGAGCCTTCACCGACTCTCAGCAGGAACAACACGCCTGCCAGCAATTGCAGCAACAAGGCATTGCCGACCCATGCGCGCTCCCGCAAGCGCAGCCCGATGAAAACCGTTGCCACGCTAGCCAGCGCCCATGCCGTGGCGGTGTCGTCTGCTTGTAGCGAGAGCGGTGCGATGAGGTAGAGAAACCACAGGCCCAGCGTCGAGAATACTGGCCGCAACTCGGCGTCCCACACGCCGTGTTGTGCGGCGACAAACTCCGCAGTGATATGCCAACGGTGTGCAACCATATTGGCCAGCAAGGCCAGGCCGAGCATGCCTGCGCCGAGCGCCGAACCTTCAATCAGACTGCTGCTCGGGATGGAGAAGGCGAGATCGGACAGGAGAGCGCAGATCGCGCCTATCTGTAGCAACAGTGCAAAGGCGCGCGCCAAGGGGCGCTGCTGGCGATGGCCGATCCAATAGATGCCAGCGGCTTCCACCGCCCATGCCGCCGAGGTCCACTTTGCATCCAGCCCGAGCGGCATCGCCAGTGACGCAAACACCACGCCGAGTGCAAGGAACACTTCCGTGAGCAGGCGGCATGCAATCGGGTGACGCGCGAAGACGAGGCGCGCCAGCAGCATGTAGAAACCGCCGAGCGCCAGAGCGCTGAAGGCCGCGCCATATTGCGTGTCCCCGACGAGGCTGTACTGCAGGCCGAAGCCCACCAGCGGTGCGCCGAACAGCAATGTCGCATCGACATAACGCTGCGCCTTGTGGCCGCTTTGCTCGATCCAGTTCAGCCAGTCTGCCGTGTCTTTCGACTTGGGTACGTCGGGATCATCGAGCAGCACGCGGCGCGCAAACAGCAGGCCGATGCCGACGAACATGAGGAAGAACAGGACGAGGAAGGGTTGCGTCGTTGCGTAATCCTCCGGCTGATAGGAGCGCAGGCCCCAGGCGAGGCCGATGAGGAAGGTGCCGAAGAAGCCGATGAGGTTGAGCGCGCGCCAGGCCTTGAACCATGCGATACCGAAGATGCCCGCATTGAGCAGCGCGAAATACGAGAACAAGGCCACGTGGCTGCCACCGCCTGTGGAGGCCAGCACCGGCGCGGCGAAGCCGCCGAGCGAGCCCGCCACGGCAAGCGATTTTGCGTCCTGCAGTACCGCGAGAATCGCAGCGAGCACGCCTACGCCGACGAGCAAGACGAAACCCACAGTTGCCGGAATCAACGGCACGTCGGGCAGTTTCATCGCGGCGAATATCGTCAGGTACATCACGGCCACCGCCGCGCCCTGCATCAACAGGCCATAGGCGCGACGCTTCTCGCGCAGACGCCAGCCGAGGCCTAGCGCAACCAGCGAGGTCACAGCTACGCCGAGATAGCGTAATTCCAGCGGGATAACCACGCGATCCGAGGCGTAGCGCAAGAGGAAGGCGAGACCGAGGAAGACCAGCACTGCACCCATGCGCACCAGCGTATTGCCGCCGAACAGCCAGTTGCGGGCTGCCTTGAACGCCAGCTCGATCGGACTCGGCCCGGCCACGGGGAAGGGACTGCGCCGGGCAGGTTCTGGCTGCGGGTTCTTTTCGGCCTCGCGTTCAGTTTCTTGCGCGCGAATGGGGCGTACGGGGCGTACCGGGTGTATGGGAGTTGAGGTCTGAGTTACTGCATCGGCCGCAGGCGTCGTCACGATGGCTTGCGCTGCCACGGGTTGTAGGGGGAGCGCTGGCGCAGGTGTGGCAAGAGATGGCGCTGCAGGTGCCGGAATACTGTTTGCTGGAGCGGAGGTGATAGCAGTCGTGGCCGGTTCATCCGGGCGTGCGACGGGTACCTCCGTGGCGATGTCGCGTGCATGCGCTTGTGATACTTCGGTCGGGGTGATGCTCGCGGCAGCACGATTACGTCCGGGCTTGAGATCGAGTGCAGCCTCGATCGCAGTCAGCCGTGTTTCCGCCTTGTGCAGACGCAGGCGAGAGTTGTACAGCAGCCCGAGCAACCAGCCCATCATCGCGCCGCTGAAGATGCCCAGCGCTATCGCATCGGATACACCTCCCACAGCCATACCGAATATCACACCGACAATCAGGCCAATGAATGGCATTCGTGCTCCCGTATTTTTCTTGTTCTCAAACGCGCGTGCTGCCCGCGCAGGTTTTCATTCTGGCAGCATGTTCATCTGTTCTCGCGAGCAAGGCTAGTGCGATGCGACTAACGTGGCCTCCGGGCGTGTCATGGAAACGTTTAAAGAAATAGTTCGAAGGAATAATTTGACTCGCATCATTCCGCTTCCCGCGAATTGCCGTGCCGATGAAGTGCTTGCATTTCATGGGAGGGATCCTGCGCAGCTGGCCGAAAGCGTTCGCAACGGTCTACTGCACAAGGGCCTGATGCTGAATGGCAAGCCGGCCTTGCTGACGATCGTGCTGGATCAATGCGAGGCGCGCTACACGCTGGATGCAGAGGGCGATGTTGATCCGGACCAAGGACTGATCGTGCAGCGCATGCTCGGTCTGCATATGCAGCCGGAGGTCTTTGAAGAGAGCGTTTCCGACGATCCTTTACTCGGGGCTGTCGTCAGCCGACAACGAGGCCTGCGCATTCCGCAGACGGCCACTGCTTTCGAGGCCCTGACCTGGGCCGTCATCGGTCAGCAGATTGGCCTCGGCTTCGCCATTTCCCTCAGGCGTCGTCTCATCGAGCTGGGTGGCGTGCGTCATGGCAGCGGAATTGCCTGCTATCCGGATGCCAGTCGGGTTGTGCGCATGAGCGCTGATGAACTTGGGCGGTTGCAATTCTCGCGCGCCAAGAGCGAGACATTGATCCGCGTTGCGAGGCTCGTCGAGGACGGCAAGCTGGATCTGCCGCAACTTGCATTGGCCGAGCCAGAGGCCGTATTTGATGTGCTGACCGCGATCAAGGGCATTGGCCCATGGACGGCAAATTACGTGCTGATGCGTGGCCTGGGTGCGGCGGATTGCTCCCTGCATGGCGATGCAGCGGTGCGCGCAGCCATCGCTAGAATTACAGCTAGAGAACACAAGCTGGATCAGGCTGAAGCGCAGCGAGTGCTCGAGCAGTACAAACCTTGGCGTTCACTGGCTGCGGCGCACTTGTGGGCCAGCCACCTTTTGCCTGCATAGATTACGAGGAGCGCTCATGCCCATCGAACACAAGCCTATCCGCCGCGGCGGGATCAAGTCCGCAGGTTATGACCGCAGCGCACGAATTCTCGAAATCGAGTTCGACACCGGCTCGGTACTGCAGTACAGCGGCGTCGGTGACGAGATTGCGCGGCGCTTCCTGTCGAGCAGTTCGCCGATGAGCTACTACAAGGACGTTATTGACGAGGAGTTTTCGCAGAAGCGCGTGCGGTGATCCGGTTCTGCGTCATGCGCCGATGCCCTTGGCCGTCATCGACGCGCAGAAGATGACGACTACGAGCAGGCCGACTTCCAGCCTGAGCAGCAGGCGCAGCCTCAGGAATTGCGGCTCCGTCAGCATCGGGGCCTTGCCTTGCCGGGTTTCCTTGCGCCAGCCAAGAAACAGCACGGTCGGGTAGATCGAGAGCAAGCCTACGACTGCAAACAGCGCGAGCTTGATCCAGAAGAAGTGGTTCGAGAAGTAGAAGGCGCTGCCTTTCTCGAAATGGAAAACGCGCAGGAAACCCACAACCAGCAGGAGCATCGCAAAGATGCCGTACCACATGTCGATGCGCTGAAGCCGTTGCGCTTCGGCGTGGCTTGGCGTGCGGTTGAGCGTCAGCCACTCGGTCGTCACCGTCGCGACCACGCCGAAGGCGGCAAGAAAATGCAGAAAGGCGAAGAAGGCGTTGATGAACATGGGCTCGCTCCCTGTCAGATGTCGATCTTGAAATCCATTTCGATATCGCTGGCGGCCTGACCGCCTTGAATGCCCCAGCTCTCGCGCGGTAGATCGCGGACGAGAATCGTCACGTGGTCGCCGGGGATGCCGAGCGGCTCCAGATTCCGGACGATGGCGCGATACAGATGGCGCTTGGCGTCGATGGAGCGGCCCGCAAAGGCATCGATACTGATCACCGTGAAGCGCTCGGGCTGCTTCAAATCCGATGAGCACAGAAAACGGTGCGGCGCATGCACGACGAGGCGCACATTGCGATCGTGCTGCGGAATCCTGAAGCCTTCCACCACGGCTTGATGCACGGCATCGACAAGCGCGATTTCCTCGGTCTGCGTGTAGGCATGACGGACTTCGACAAGGGTACTGGGCATGGTGTCTGTGCTCGGCCGGCAGGGGGTGTTCAAGGTAACTCATCGCATTTGCGTCGCCAAGCGGGATTGGGGCGCACGGCATGCCCGGTTCCAGTGCTGCGCCGTGAGAGAATCGCGCCTCCGGTTATTGCCCTCATTTTTCCCTCGGTTCCCGCATGGCTTCGTCACTCAGCGAACAAAGCATCACCCACCTCGTCGTCCACAAACTCATCAAGGATCAGCACGGCCCGGCGAGCATTTCGCTGCGCTCCGGAGCTTGCCCGGTGACCGCGTCGGCGCAACGCTTCATCGACGACATCAGCCAGCACTACGCCGACAAACTCGGCAAAGGCTATGGCAAGTTCGAAGAGGACGAGACAAGTTTCCCAATGCCGCGCCTGATCCGCGAACACGTGCTGGAAGAGCGCATCGACTTCGCCAGTTTGTCGCGGCAGATGATGGAGCACCTGCGGGACAGGGTCGATGCTGAGCAACTGGCCAGCGGCGGCTACGTGCTGATCGCACGCCTGCGCAACAGCCTCTCCGACCATTTGCTGGTCGCCATGATTACCGAGGCGATGGGCACGGCGATAACCAGCGAGCTGGAGATCGTCGACAGTCCGCATCTGGATTTCGCCAATCTGCGCGTTGCCGGTCGCATCGACCTCCAGGCTTGGCAAAACGGTGCCGAGCGCTACATCAGCTTCCTCAAGGGGCGGGCTGAAGTTGCGCAGTACTTCAAGCTGTTCCTGGGGTGCAACGATGTCGTGATTGCACTCAAGGAGACGCAGAAGCTGGTCAAGACCTTGAACCACTTCGCTGACACGCAAGGGCTGGAGCAGGGCGCGCGCGACGAACTGATGCAACGCGCCCACGGCTATCTCGATGAGCTGGGCGAGAGCAGCACGCCGCTGAGTCTGGGCGAGGTGGCGGAGAAGGTGTGGCCGGATGCGCCGCAGCGTCTGAATGACGCGCTCAATGAGGAGTCGGTGGATCTGGCCAGCGGCTTCGTGCCGGACCGGCGCGCGATTCGTCCGCTGGTGCGCTTCAAAGCAAACGCGCCGCAGTGGAAGCTGGAGTTCGATCGGGCAAGCCTTCGTTCAGGCGCGGTCGTTTACGACAGGCGTTCGGATACCGTGATCTTGTCGAACATACCGGAACAGTTAAAGCGGGCCTTGCTGGAGGAGTAATTCAGGCATTCAGGCCGCGACCTGCCTGTCGGGCGACAAAGCCGGAAAAACAAACAGCGCCACGTTCCCGTTTTTTCAGGATCGTGGCGCTGTTGCTTGAAGGGTGAGACTTAAAGCGTCTTGGCTGGCGGCTGTGGCTCGGCTGCAGTGCTTTCGTGGCCGGTTCCTGCTGCGTCTACGGGGGCCCACATGCCGAGTTTGTTGCTCTTTGCCGTTTCCTGCAGCGAGGCAAGGTCCTTATTGGCAGTAGAGGGCGTTGCCAGTCCAGCTGCGACTTGTGCTTCGGCTACATGATCGGGGCCGACACGCACATCGCCCTCATAAACACCGTCCGCCCCCTTGCTTGCCTGTTCAACCAGAATGTTCCGGCCGAAAACCAGTGTGCGCAAAGCCAGTTCCGATTCGAGGGCCGCTTCGGTGGTGGTGGGCAAGGTGATGCCCTTTACCCGCAAGGAATACAGCTCATTTGAAACGCTGATGGCCATGGTTCGACCGTCAGACACGTTAAGCACATACGCGCCGAAGTCCTTGGGAAGCGTGTGTTCCTTAGGAGCAGAATTTCCCCAAGTCGTTGCAGGCAAAAACAAGGCTGCACCGCCACCTACGATGGCCAGCGCTGCAACTACGATTAGCATTTTTTTCATTGAACCCCCACACCCAATTCTCGTTTGACGTCGTGTATGTAAATAGCGATCTTGCTGAAACGGTTTTCGTTCCACTGTACGGTACGTGTTTGCCTGCAAGCATATCGTGACCGATGTCGCATTTGTTTCAAGATTTTATACTATTGAGATAGTAATTATCGAATTTGGTGATTTTGTTGGTTTTTTGCATTGCCCCCGCAGCAAGCCCGCTTGCCGAAACGGATTTACAAGCATTTTCGTGGCGGCGTGAGGTCCTCAAGCGCTAGATCAGACGGACGGATTGAAACAGCGGGCGGAAGCGGTGGGCGCCCACCACTATTTGGCGGGAACCGTCTGAGTGCGCGCCGTGAATGAGCGGCTCATGCAGTGCGGTATCTCTGTGGCATCGCCGTGCTTTGACTTGAAAAGCATTCGGCGCACTATGCGGGCGCGCCCGGAGATGGCGCAGTCGGCTTCTGGTCAGGATGAACGGAAGCCGAAACAGCAAACAAGTCATACCAAAGGAGATAGTCCATGATTCGCAAATTTCTTGCGGGCGTTTTCGCCTGCTTGTCGTTCGGCATCGTGCATGCGGCGACCGATGCTCCATCCGGTTATACCAAGTGCGCCAAGGAGCCCGAGACCTGCACCTTCAGCGGCACGCGCCAGATTGCCTACGGTGCATCCGGCCAGTTCGTCTACAAAACCTTCACTAACAGCGTGGCCTGCACATTGGCCAACTTCGGCTCTGACCCATACGCCGGCAAGTCCAAGTACTGCTCCTACGCGGGCACCACGTCAGGCTCGTCGTCGAGCGTGGCATCCAGCGCTGCTTCCAGCGCGTCCTCATCGAAGTCATCGAGTTCGAGCTCCAGGGCGTCGTCCGCTTCCTCCTCATCCGGCTCAGTCGTCTGGTCGTCCAGCGATCGATGGGGTACCTGGAGCAATGGTGGCTACACGCTCTACAACAATGTGTGGGGCGCAGGCTATGGCCCACAAACCATCTCGGCCAACTCGTACAGCAAGTGGACCGTCTGGTCGAATCAGCCCGCTACGGGCGGTATCAAGTCCTACCCGAACGTCACCCGCTACATCGGCAAGAAAATCAGCGCACTCAATACGCTGAGCACCAGCTTCAACGTGAGCACACCGAGCGGCTCAGCTGCGTGGGAGTCTACGTATGACATATGGGACATCGACAACAAATACGAAATCATGTTGTGGATGAACTACACCGGCCAGCCGGATGGCAGCGGCAACGTCAAACCGATTGCAGCGAAGTACGACGCGTCCGGCAAGGCCGTCCCCGAGTACACCAACGTCAGCGTCGGCGGCTCGACCTGGAATGTGTTCAAGGGCAGTAACGGCAGCAACGCGGTGTTCTCGTTCCTGCGCACCTCCAACACCAACTCCACGACGGTCGATGCCAAGGCCATCCTCAACTGGATCAAGACCAAGGGCTGGATGGGCGACGTGACGATGGGCAACCTCCAGTACGGCTTCGAGATCACCTCGTCGCCGGGCGGCATGAACTTCATCGTCAATAGTTACTCGGTGACGTTCAACTGATCGCTGGCTGAACCGCAATACGAAACGCCCGACATCGCGAGATGCCGGGCGTTTTCGTTTGTACGTATTCCCCGGCCGCGGATGTCGCAGGCGACATATGGAACAATGCCATGCGCTGGTGCGCAGCCGGAGACATCTTCGATGAACGACAAGACCCACAACCCGCTCTGGACGGCCTTGGCTCTGTCCCTGGGGCCTGCACTGGCATTGGGCCTCGCGCGCTTCGCCTATGCCTTGCTATTGCCCGCGATGCGCGACGACCTGGGGCTAAGCTTTGCCGCAGCGGGTTCGCTCAATACCTCCAACGCTGCTGGCTATCTGGCAGGCGCGCTGGCCAGCGTTGCCTGGGCGCGCCGCTTTGGCGCGCGTGCTGTCCTGCTATCGGGTTGCGTGCTGACGGTGGTCAGCCTCGCGCTGTGTGCGCTGACACGCAGCTACAGCCTGCTCATGCTGCTGCGATTTCTTGCCGGACTGAGTGGCGCCATGGTCTTCAGCATCGGCGGCGTGCTCGCCGCACAGCACGCCAGCGCCCATCCAAAACGCACGGGACTGCTGCTCGGCGTTTATTACGGGGGCATCGGACTAGGCATAGTTCTGTCTGCGCTACTCGTGCCCCTGATGCTGGCGACCGGCGCGCATGGCTGGCAAACCGCGTGGTGGGGGCTGACCGCATTGGGGATACTCGCTACGGCGCTAATCTGGCGACCGAGCACCACCATACAGCCAGAGCACATGCTGCACTCAATCGCTGCGCACACAGCCACGCACCAGCTGGCGTCGCCGCTATTTGCATCCCTGTGCGCTTACTTCTGTTTCGGTGTCGGCTACATCGGCTACATGACCTTCAACATCGCCCTGCTGAAGGAGCAGGGCGCGTCGCAAGCGCAATTGACCTTGTTCTTCAGCCTGCTTGGCATCGCCGTCTGTCTTTCATCGCGCCTGTGGGCTGGTCTCCTCGATCGCTATCGTGACGGCAAGGCGATGGCCATTCTCAACCTGCTTGTGGGCATCGCCATTCTGCTGCCACTGCTCTCGCCATCAATGACTCTCGCATTGATTTCCGGCGTGCTGTTTGGCTCCTGCTTCGTTTCAGCAGTGGCATCGACGACTGCGTTGGTACGACACAACCTCGCTCCGCCCCAGTGGCCATCGGGTATCGCGCTGTTCACATCCGTATTCGCACTCGGTCAGATCGTCGGTCCGGCAATGACAGGCTGGTTGTCGGATGGAGCAGGGCTGGAGAGAGGTTTGCTGTTTTCGGGAGCGATGCTGATTCTCGGCGCAGTGATCGCGACTTTTCAGAAAGCGCTGAGTGGATTGTCAACGCCATGACTCCGCTAAAACTCCACGGTTGTTGTCACAGCATGCTCAACCGTCGCACTACATCCGGCCCCGTCGCGTTCCTCGTCCGGCAACGCAAGCTGCATATCGAGATCGGTAGACCGAAGAAACCAACAAGCGCAGCTTGTTGGCTGTCCCGCTCGACTGAATTGTTGAGCGTCATTGGTTGCAGAGGGATTCCCAGCCTTCGCCCTCTGTCGCAATGCAGCCATACCAATGCGTACCTGGGATGTACAGGTGCCTCCCATGTTGTCTGCGACAAACCGGCAACGAGAGAATGTGCAATCAACGACTTTGCAACTTGCAAATGTGGCACCACGAAAAACGCAATCTTCGAATGTGCACGACACAAGAACCGAACAGTTGAACATTGTCCAGTACATATCGACTGCCTTGAATGTGCAGTCGACGAATACTGCGCCGATGTGAGGCCCATCAGCAGTGAATGACTCGAAAGTGCAGTGACGATAGACACCGTGGTCTGAATCGTGAAAGGCACCTCGGTCGTCCGAAAAAGTTTGCTGCTCGTTCAGAGCCATCATGACGCCCAACGTTTGACATGAGAGGCTCGATCCGGCTTGCCGGGGCGAGTCCTCTCGATGGAAGGGCCGGGCGTCACTCTAGCCGAGCGCTCGGTGATAGAAGCGCGTGTCGAGCGACATGCGAGGAAAGGCCTCGGGAAGAACCACCGGTGCGATACGGACGAAACCATTCTTCTCATAGAAGCGATGAGCGGCAACGAACTTTTCGGTTGTACCCAGGTACACATCTCGTACTTGAGCGTTTTCTGCCGACAGTAACAACCGCTCAAGAAGGCGAGTAGCAACGGCGTGCTCCTTTCCTCGATGCGTCGATTTCACGAACATCTTGCGTAACGCGCCCTGGTTGTTGCCAATATCGCGGAGCGCGATGGTTCCGATGACTTCACCGCTGGAAAGCGCCACCCAAAAGCCCCCGGTTCCCGATTGATAGAAGTTGGCAACATCGAGAAGATCCGGTTGGTCCTCTGCGCGAATGTCGAAACCGAATTCCACGCGCTGGATCGTGAGAATGAGCTCAACGACACGATCGCCAAGTGCTTCGGAATGACTAGCGATCTCGATCACAAGTACTCTCCTTGTGACGCCCAACGTTCTAGATGAGCGGCGGGACGCAGCTGGCGAAGCCAGCTGTGGCACGTCCGCTCGATGTAGGGGTTAGGCCGCATCATTCAACCGCTCTGCCTTGGCGAGCAGACGATCATAAGTGAGCACATTCGGTGATCCCCATTCTCCACGCCGCTGGTCATCGAGCCTGCGGCGCTCGCGAGCCTCCGGTGACATGCCAGATGATCGGCCAATGACTGCGTGGCACTCCATGTGAATGACCGTCCGGGTATCCAATATCTCAGGCTTGGCAGTTTGGTGTTCACTCGCGTGCGAGCACTGCGCGGCTGTGCCGCGCGGAAGCTGTTTTGTGAGGACCTGCCGAAATGCCAGTTCATTCTGCCGGCGCCAGTCCTCCCGCTGAGCAAGTTGGCGCTCCACAAGTTGCAAGTCCTTTGACTTATCGCCCGAGGATAGATACAGGGTCGCATTGGGACTTTTCAGTTCGACGATGTGCGCAGTCCAGTACCCCGAGTTCGCGCACAGGACGACAAAGTCGGCTCGGAAGTCCGAGCCGAACGAAACCTCAGCATAGGACTCCGCGTAATTCCATGAATCGGCAAACATGCCCGTGACGAAGTCCAACTCCAGTTTGAGCAGCGCATGCACTTGGCGCTCGGTAGTTTGCGGACTGCCAAGCAGTAAATTGAGGGACTCGAACAACGACATGACGTAGTGAGGCCTAACGTAGAAGTGAGGGGCGCCGGAGCGAAGCGCAGGGCACCCACAAGCGCAGCTTGTGGGCGTCCCTCTCGACTGCCCGGTTAGGCAGTTGGCGCATCAGGGCCATGCCTTTTAGCGCCCCGACAGCGGCACATAACGGTGATGAACATAGGCCATCACAACAAAGCCCAAGGCAACGACAAAGTACTTTCCCGCCACGAGCCCAATGACAGAAGAACCAAGAATGCCGGCAACGAACGGAATAACAGCAAGCATTGCAGAAAACGGGACAGACACTTTGTTTCCACAGTGTTGGCAGGTGGCAGAGGTTGCCGGGCCTAGATATGACTTGCGAAGGAAACTGATCGCCCGTTTGCTGCAATGTGGGCATGTATATCCGCTCATGGACAACTCCTTGGTTGGATGGGCCTAACGTGGAAGTGAGGGGCAGCCGGAGCGAAGCGCAGGGAACCAAAAAAGCGCAGCTTTTGGCTGTCCCGCTCGACTGTAAAGTTAGGAGACCGTTGGCAGAGCACTTAGCTTGCCTCTGATTGCGGTCTCAAAATTTGCATCTGGCCCGAGTCGCAGACAACACTCCAGGTCACGACGAGCAGCTTCGTGATCACCAAGCTTCGCGAACAAGTTTGCGCGGTTGTAGTAGATCAAAGCGTTTTCTTGGTCCAAAGCCGCAGCTGCACCGAAATTTGCTATTGCCCCTTGTACGTCTCCCTCCTGCATTTGCGCGGTTGCTAGAGAGGCATATACAGACGAATGGTTGTACCCCAAAGAAATTGCTTTCTTAAGATCGGCAATAGCCGCCGTGGTGTTTCCGCTCATGGCTAGTGCAGTTCCTCGGTCGGCATGCGCCTCCGCCGACTCTGGATAGGCACGAACTAATCCATCGTAAATGGTAAGTGCCCCCTGTAGATTGCCACTTGCGACGAGAGTCCGAGCGTCGGCAATTGACGTATCAACATTTGGCTTCTTACGAAACAGCCCGAACATGGGTGGATCCTAACGTGGAAGTGAGGGGCGGCCGGAGCGAAGCGTAGGGCACCACAAGCGCAGCTTGTGGCCGTCCCGCTCGACTGTAGTGTTAGGCACGGCATTCATGAGTGGGAGAAGCACGACTGAACGCCCCAAACCTCAAACTGAATGCCCAGAATGGTAAGTGCAACTAGACCCATGACTCCAATTGCGGTGGCGAGCCCAATCCTTTGACCTGGGCTAAAGGACTGGGTGCATGCGGTTGCCGTCGAGGCAATTGCCAACCCAAGCCAGCCTATCAATACGCCACTGCCTTCGCGGTCCATAGCCTTTTCTATATCCCTCAGGGTGCCGCCTTTTACATCCCCAGCGCATCCGGCATTGAACATAAATAGAAGTGACAGCGCGACACAAGCCGCAGCGCTAAGCCAGAGCACGATACGTAAGTAGCGAGAAAAGACAGGCGCCATAGAGTGCCTAACGTTGGATATGAGCGGCGGCTGGAAGCGTGCGAAGCACGCTGGAAGCCGTCCGCTCGATGGCAGGGTTAGGCTGCATTGGTCGTGGTTAGTAGGCCACAAGCCTTTTGGCGAGCAGTTCCATGAACCAACCACGAACGCCCTTAAACACCGGAATGGCCACAAAGATGGCAGTCACCCTGAGCCAGGTTGGGATGGGAGAAAACTCAGACAAGAGAAGTACATAGACGGGCACACCAACGGCTAGGAGGCTAGCAAGCAGTGCGATGCATCCCGCAGAAGCGTTCACGGTGCACTTCTTCTTGCATCCACGACAGTGGAGTTGTGCCCTGCCACGTTCGCTAAGGAAAAAGAAGTCCCCCCATGAAAAACGCACCTGAGCGCTGCAGTTCGGACAGGAGAGCGTTCGCATCGCCGCCTAACGGTTGAACTCAGCCGCGCGCGGAGGCCGCAGGCCGGAGCACGTCGGCTGGAGCGACAGGTTAGACAGCCAACCTGCAGACGGCGACTGGCCGGTCACTGCTTGGCCTTGCATTCCACAAGAAGCGTGTTGGGAGAGATCATGGGCGTGGAAGTAGCAGAACCGTACGCACCGGCTACAGATGCACTTCCGACCTGACCAAGATAGCGAGACCCCTGGCTGTTCAGAACTGAATATCCGTTGGGACAAACTTCTCCTGCCTTTTCATAGCAAGCATCAACCGCAGCAGCGCCACATCGAATTGAGTGCGCGGGCGTACCGTTTGGACCAACGATTTGCTTCGACGTGGCGCAACCAGCAAGCACAAACAACGGCACCAAGGTAGCAAAAGTCTTCATAGATATTCCCTCCTCGCATCGTGTCTCGGTTGGTCTAACGTGGAAGTGAGGGGCAGCCGGAGCGAAGCGGAGGGAACCACAAGCGCAGCTTGTGGCTGTCCCGCTCGACTGCAGGGTTAGGTGTCAGTCGATGGACCACATCAGCTCCAGCGAGAAGAAACGATTGTCTTCATGGCGCGCCATGCTTATCAGTGCAGTCATGTCATGGCCGCCATCTTCGAGCGACCACGAAACATCATCGAATTTCAGGTCATTTTTCAATAACTCAAAGAATTGTTTGGCGGCTGCCCGATATGCGGGATCGACTAACTTTTCTTGATAGTTGCCCTGCGATGCTTGAATGAAGCGGCCCAGCTCTTGAATAAGCTGCGATGAAAGAGCAACAGAGGTGCCGGCAGACGAAGGATAGCGGGAGTGAGCTTGATTTGCCGCCTCGATATACGTGTACAACAAGCCGCCTTCTGCGTATGCAGAGTGCGACTTCTCTTGAAGCTCAGCCAGAAACGCAAGCATGGGCGATGAGAGCATCTGACACCTAACGTTTGACGTGAGGGGCCGCCGTAGCGGCGAAGCCGCGAAGGGCACCCACAAGCGCAGCTTGTTGGCGGTCCCTCTCGACGGAGTGGTTAGCGCTATACATGGCCGAGAGTTTTTAAGTCTTCGATCCATTTAGTAAGCAGGGTCTGCACTTGCTTCGTTTTTTCATGCAGCTGCGTGCTCAATGCTCTGTACTCGGCCACTTTTTCTGCATCGTAGAAAACCAACTCCCTATCCATGTTTAAGTGGGGGGCTAGGCAGTATCTATAATCTCCGTCGGCAGGAGGGATGTTTGGAAAAACAAAGAAATTTGTACCGACGAACTCTTCGAGCTGCCCTGCGGCTAAAGAAAACTCACGATAGGCAGTGGCAGTAGAGTGGTGTTGAAATACAAACTCTGGCTTTAGAAAACGTGTCCAAACTTCATAAAACTCGGAATGGAGCCTTGAGGTATAGGAATGATCGTCCAGAAGATTTGACAGGTAGTACCTAGCCCGCTCAATAGAGATGTTGGCTGTTAAAAAGGTTGATTTATCTGCTCGGATCTTTGCTTGCCGCGGATCGGCAATAAAGTGCTTGTACGCCAGAAGCCCTAAGCCGGGAATTATCTGCGCTGCTGCGAGCTGCCATTGATAGCTCTCATTCACCACGACACCGGCTTTCCCAAGAGCCGCAATGAGAATTCCCTGCCACCAAGGGCCGGTGAATGTAGCTAGACCACTGCCGACCAGAAGAAGCCCCAGCGCGACAAAAATGTGGCGCCTATACGAGAAGGACCAAGTTCCGGTTGATACGTTGTGTGATAGTTCGATGGACATCTCGTGCGCTAACGTGATGTAGTGGTCAAGATGGCCGGATATTGGAATATTGGACAATTTGTCATTGGGCGAAAAGTCTTGAAAATAATAGACTTATGACGTTTAATTTTGGTCATGATGACCGATAAAACTTTTGCTGGCAAGAGTCTGGAGATGCCTGAAAAGGCGCCCAAGCTACTCGAGCAGGTGCGTGACCGGTTGCGCCTGAAGCATTACAGCATTCGCACCGAGGATGCTTATCTGGGCTGGATCAAGCGCTACATCTTGTTTCATGACAAACGTCATCCTGCTTCGATGGGCAAGGAGGAGGTGGAGGCGTTTCTGACGTCTCTGGCGGTGGAGCGCAATGTGGCGGCGTCGACGCAGGGGCAGGCCTTGTCGGCGATTCTGTTTCTTTATCAAGAGGTGCTGGGCCAGGTCTTGCCGTGGCTCGATGAGGTGACGCGAGCGAAGAAGCCGGTAAGGTTGCCGTCTGTGCTGACGCAGGCCGAGACGGCGGCGTTGGTTGCGGCGATTGAGGATCCGGAGATGGCGCTGGTCGTGCGCTTGTTATATGGCACGGGCATGCGCGTGCTGGAGGGCTTGCGCTTGCGGGTGAAGGATGTCGACTTCACGCGTCGCGAGATTCTGGTGCGCGAGGGGAAGGGCAACAAGGACCGGGTGACGATGTTGCCGGCCAGCCTCGTGGAGCCGCTGCGGGCACGAGTGAAATTGCGGCAGCATCAGCATGGGATAGATCTGGCCCAAGGGCGCGGTTCGGTGTATTTGCCGCATGCCCTGGCGGTGAAGTACCCGGCTGCTGCGACGGCGTTTGGCTGGCAATACGTTTTTGCTGCGCCGAGTTTTTCGACTGACCCGCGTTCGGGCGAAGTCAGACGTCATCATCTTGATGAGAAACGGGTTCAACGCGCGGTGCGGCGCGCTTCAGGCGTGGCAGGCATTTTGAAACAGGTGTCGCCGCACACCTTACGGCATTCATTCGCAACGCATCTGTTGGAAGCAGGGCAGGACATCCGTACCGTTCAGGAATTGCTAGGGCACAAGGATGTGAGCACGACGATGATTTACACACATGTGCTCAACCGCGGCGGGCTTGGCGTCGTTTCTCCGCTGGACCGGATGTAGCGCCTTCTGGTATTTCAGTTGCTGTCGGCTTCGGTGGGAGCATGGCTGCCCGGGGCTGCGTGGTTTGCTACGCGCGGAGCTGGATCCCGGCTTTTGCCGGGATGACGAGAGATTTTCGGGTGCTTGATCGTTCAGACCAGCACGCTCACCAGCCAGGCTTCGATGTCGCGTATTTCTTCATACGCAAGGGTGTGCTCCATCGGGTAGTCGTGCCAGCTGAGGTCATAGCCCTGAGCCTGCATGAACTGCGCGGATTGGTGACCGAAGTTGTAGGGGATGACGCCGTCGTCGTGGCCGTGAGCCATGAAGATGGGGATGTCACGGTTGGCTGCGCTGGCTTCGGCAGCGAGCGTGTCGGCCATTGGCAGATAGGTCGACAAGGCCAGGATGCCAGCGAGGCGGCGCGGGTGGCGCAGGGCGGTGTACAGGGCGATGGCGCCGCCTTGCGAGAAGCCGGCGAGGACGATTTTTTCGTCGGGAATGCCGCGTGCGTTTTCACGCGCGATCAGGGCTTCGATCTGGCGTGCAGATTCTGCTACGCCTTCCGGGTCTTCGCGGCGCGTCGAGAAATCGAGCGATACGAGGTCATACCAGGCTGGCATGACATAGCCATTGTTGATGGTGACCGGGCGCGTTGGCGCATGCGGGAAGACGAAACGGATGGCGGGCAGTTTGCGCTTGTCGAACTCGCGCACGACGGGTTCGAAATCGTGCCCGTCGGCACCGAGGCCGTGCATCCAGATGACTGCGTGAGTCGAGGTTTCGAAGAGTTCAACTTCGACTGTCGGGAGCAGGGTGGGCGTGTCCATGTGGTGCTTCTCCATTTCAAACTCTTGTGCGGCCATGTCGGTCAGTAGGGTGGGTTCGCGAAGCAACCCACCGTTTTTCGTCGGGTGCGACGGTGGGTTGTCGCCGACGTTGCCACCATCGTCCGAACTCACCCTACGCTGCGGCTTTCTTCTGCGCCGCCGAAGCCGCTTCGCGTGCGCGCTTGGCCTGATCCAGCAGGTAGACCTGGTAGTCGTCGAGATCGCCGTCGAAGGGTTCGACACCACCATCGGCCACCAGCCAGAATTCGTCGCACACTGCACGCAGCAGTGCACGATCGTGACT
>DATIDV010000032.1:0-6673 GCA_035456105.1 Rhodocyclaceae bacterium
AATCGACCCTACCGTCGTCGCCATGCCTTGCCCTGCGTTCATTTCGTGCGAGCGTGACCGTCCGCCTACTGTGAACACGCCCTGAAAGCCCCCATGCCGCTCGCCAGTCTCGCCCGCCTCGTCCTCCTCGCCGCCATCTGGGGCGCAGCCTTCCTGTTCATGCGCATCGGCGTGCCGGTGTTCGGCCCCGGCAAACTGATCGCCCTGCGCGTGAGCATCGCTGCCATCTTCCTGCTGGGCATCTCCCTCTTTCTGAAGAAGCGCCTGCCCTGGCGCGGCAATCTGCGCCGCTTCTTCATCATGGGCGTGCTCAACTCCGGCCTGCCCTTCGTGCTGTATGCATTTGCCGCGCAAACGCTCAGCGCCTCGCTGCTATCCATCATCAATGCCACAGCGCCGATCTTCGGCGCAGTCATCGCAGCTATCTGGCTACGCACGCCGCTGACACGCATCGCGCTGATCGGCCTCGCCATCAGCCTTGCGGGAGTAAGCCTGATTGTCGGTACCAGCGCCGGCACACGCAGCGACGGCTGGTGGCTGGCAATCGCCGCCGCACTGTGCGCACCGCTTTGCTACTCCTTTGCCACCAGCTACGCTCGCAAACATGCCAGCGACATGAACTCGTTCGACCAGTCGCACGGCAGCATGTGGGCGGCGAGCATCGCCATCTTGCCGCTGGCCCTGTTCAGCCCCATGCGCCAGACACCGAATCTGCATGACTGGGCGGCAGTCATCGCGCTGGCCGTGATGTGCACCGGCTGGGCCTTCATGATTTTCTTCCGCCTCATCGACGAGATCGGCCCGGCGCGCACGCTCACCGTCACCTTCCTCATCCCGGTGTTCGGCGTGCTGTGGGGTGCGCTTTTTCTCGACGAGCCCGTCACCGCGGGGATGATCGTCGGCGGACTCATCGTAGTGTTCGGCACGGCGCTGGCGAATGGGCTTATCAAGCCGTCCCGCGCAGGCACATAATCGCAAGTCCTCTCAGGGAGAAGTGCCATGTGCCAGCTACTCGGCATGAACTGCAACACCCCGACCGACATCGTCTTCTCGTTCGAGGGCTTTCATCGCCGTGGCGGCCTCACCGACGGGCATGCCGACGGGTGGGGCATCGCTTTTTTCGAGGACGATGGCTGCCGCGTCTTCCTCGACTACCTGCCCTCCGCCACCTCGCCAGTCGCCGAGCTGGTGCGCAACTATCCGATCAAGAGCCGCAACGTCATCGCCCACATCCGCAAGGCGACGCAGGGCAAGGTCAGCCTCGCCAACACTCACCCCTTCCGTCGTGAGCTCTGGGGGCGAGACTGGCTGTTCGCGCACAACGGCAACCTCACGCTGCCGGCGTCGTTTGCCTGCGCGCAGGGCTGCAGGTTTCAGCGCGTCGGCACGACCGACAGCGAACAGGCTTTCTGCTGGATGCTCAACCGACTCGCCGAGCAATTCCCGCGTGCGCCCGATCTCGCCGTGCTCGCCACGGCCGTGCGTGCCCTCACCGCCGAACTATCCTGCCACGGCACCTTCAACTTCCTGCTCTCCAACGGCCAGGCACTCTTCGCCCATTGCAGCACCAATCTCTATTACATCCTGCGCCGCGCGCCGTTCAACACCGCGCATCTCTCCGACGCTGACGTGACGGTGGACTTCTCGCAAGTCACCACGCCCAACGACCGCGTCGCCGTCATCGCCACGCAGCCGCTCACCGACAACGAACAATGGGCGCAGATGGCGGCGGGCGAATTTCTGGTGTTTGCTGAAGGCCGACTGGCGGACTGAGACCAGCAGCCGCTGCCGTGCTGTGAAGACGGCCGTCTCCCATAGACGAGCCTTGCGAATTCGCCAGTTGGGGTATTCAATTATGGCAATGGAATTCAGCAGGAGAGATGCTCTGCCACTGGCGCGCGGCAGCTCCACTCTGGATTCCTTAACCGCGGCAACCCATGCAGCGAACACAGGCGGGGCTGAATTTGAACAACAGCGTGCGCACCAGCGACTCCATTCTTGAAACCCTGAATCTGGTTAAAGAGTTCAAAGGCTTCATCGCGGTAAATGGCGTCTCGCTCAAGGTGAAACGCGGCAGCATTCACGCCCTCATCGGCCCCAACGGCGCCGGCAAAACCACCATCTTCAACCTGCTCACCAAGTTCCTGCCGCCCAGCTCCGGCATGATCCTGTTCAATGGCGTCGACATCACCAACGAGCGCCCCGCACAGACTGCGCGACGCGGCATCGTGCGTTCCTTCCAGATCTCCGCCGTGTTTCCGCACATGACGGTGCTTGAAAATGTTCGCGTGGCGCTGCAGCGCAAACGTGGCGACTCTTTCCACTTCTGGAAATCCGAAAGCACGCTGATCCAGCTCAATGAACGCGCCATACAACTACTGGACGAAGTGGGCCTCGCCGCCTTCGCCGACACAGAGGCCGTCGAGTTGCCCTACGGCCGCAAGCGCGCGCTCGAACTTGCCACGACGCTCGCCATGGACCCGGAGCTGATGCTGCTCGATGAGCCAACGCAGGGCATGGGCCATGAAGATGTGCACCGCGTGACGGAGATGATCCGCAAGGTCTCCGCCAATCGCACCATCCTCATGGTCGAGCACAATATGAGCGTGGTCTCGTCGATTGCCGACACCATCACCGTCATGCAGCGCGGTGCGGTGCTCGCTGAAGGGCCGTACGCGGAAGTCTCCGCGAATCCGCAGGTGATCGAGGCGTACATGGGCACCACTGAAACCGTCTTGCAGGGCGCGCATTGATGGCCTCCGCAGAATGCATCCTCGACATCAAGGCGCTGCACGCCTGGTACGGCGAATCGCACATCCTGCATGGCGTGAACCTTGAGGTACGCAAGGGGGAAGTCGTCACCCTGCTCGGCCGAAACGGCGCGGGCCGCACGACCACCCTGCGTGCGGTGATGGGCCTCACCGGCGCGCGCAAAGGCTCGATCAATGTGAATGGCATGGAGACGATCCGGTTCGCGCCGCACCAGGTCGCGCGCCAGGGCGTCGGTTATTGCCCCGAGGAGCGCGGCATCTTCGCCAGCCTCAGCACCGAAGAGAATCTCATGCTGCCACCGAATTTCGGCAGCGCCGCTGCGCACGCCATGTCGCTCGAAGCGATCTACACCATGTTCCCCAACCTCAAGGAGCGCGCCAGCAGCCCCGGCACACGACTCTCCGGTGGTGAGCAGCAGATGCTCGCCGTCGCACGCATCCTGCGCACCGGCGCACACCTGCTGCTGCTCGACGAAATTTCAGAAGGCCTCGCCCCTGTCATCGTGCAGAAGCTTGCGGAGGTGATCCTCACGCTCAAGCAGTCGGGGTTCACCGTCCTTCTGGTCGAACAGAACTTCCGCTTCGCCGCCCCGCTCGCCGACCGCTTCTACGTCATGGAGCACGGCAAGGTCGTCCTCGAATTCACGCAGGCGGAGTTGCCGGCGCACATGAACACGTTGAATGAATTGTTGGGGGTGTGAGGATGAAAGACCCGCGGCACTCTCTTCTCCGTCATTCCCGCGAAGGCGGGAATCCAGCGGCGTTATCGTGCGCATCAATGTGGACGAGCCAGCCTACGAGCAGACGCGCCAGATTTAGGTTCTGGTGTGACCGGAGGTTCGAGTCCCTTTCTGGGCACCAGTATCACGCGACGTACGAAAGCCACTGGATTCCCGCCTACGCGGGAATGACGGAATTTAAGCTCATCACGTTTTCCGCATCACCCCATGGCCACCCGACCATACGCACCACAGGAGGCAATCATGAAATTGAAAGCACTTAGCGCAGCCCTCGCCACAGCCCTTCCCCTCGCCTTCTGCATGAGCACAGCCCAGGCCCAAGTCTCCGGCACCAGCGTGAAGATCGGCTTCATCACCGACATGTCCGGCCTCTACGCCGACCTCGACGGGCCGGGCGGCACCGAAGCCATCAGGATGGCCATCGCCGACTTCGGCGGCAAGGTGCTCGGCAAGCCTATCGAGATCATCTCAGCTGACCACCAGAACAAACCCGACATCGCGGCCTCGCTCGCACGTGAATGGATCGACCAGCAAGGCGTCGACGTTGTCATCGGCGGCACCAACTCCGGTGCGGGCATCGCCATGGCGAAAGTCGCCGGTGAGAAGAAGCGCCCCTACTTCAACATCGGCGCCGGCTCGACACGCCTCACCAATGAAGACTGCACGCCCTACACCGTGCACTACGCCTACGATACCGCCGCGCTCGCCAACGTAACCGGCGCCGCAGTCGTCAAGGGCGGCGGCAAGTCCTGGTACTTCCTCACTGCGGATTACGCCTTCGGGCAATCGCTCGAGCAGGACACGGCCACCGCAGTGAAGGCTGCCGGCGGCACCGTCGTCGGCTCGGTCAAGCACCCGCTGTCCGCATCCGACTTCTCGTCCTTCATGCTGCAGGCGCAGGCCTCAAAAGCGCAGGTGCTGGGTCTTGCAAATGCGGGTGGCGACCTGATCAATTCGGTCAAGGCGGCGCGCGAATTCGGCATCACAAAGAACATGAAGCTGGCCGGCCTGCTGGTCTTCATAACCGACATCCACAGCCTCGGCCTTCCAGCCACGCAAGGCATGCTGCTGACTGACGGCTGGTACTGGGATTCGAGCCCCGAAACCCGTGAATGGTCCAAGCGCTTCTTCCAGAAGATGAAGAAGATGCCGTCCATGGCACAAGCCGCCGACTACTCCGTGACATTGACATACCTGAATGCAGTGAAGGCTGCGGGCACGGACGACGCCGACAAGGTCATGGCCGAACTGAAGAAGGCCAAGATCAACGACGTCTTCGCCAAGGGCGGCTACATCCGCCAGGACGGGCGCATGATCCACGAGATGTACCTGCTCGAAGTGAAAACGCCTGCCGAGTCGAAGTACCCATGGGACTACTACAAGGTCGTCGCCAAGGTACCGGGCGAACAGGCCTTCCAGTCGCTGGAGAAGTCGACTTGTCCGTTTATCAAGAAGTGAGTTGAGAGCCCTGGTAGGGAGGACGGTCCGTCATTGCACCCTTACCCCTCTCCCGGCCCTGTCGGCCCCCTCTCCCTGATGGAGAGGGAACTGCAGAGATCGCGACACGCGTAGCCGTTCCCTCCCCCTCGCGGGGAGGGTGGCCGAAGGCCGGGAGAGGGGAAGTCGTTGCGCAACACCAAGGTCCACATGAAACATCTTCAGCAAAACAAAACCATAACGAATAGATGAACCCCTTCGACATCCCCCTTCCGGCCCTCCTCGGCCAGCTCCTCATCGGCCTCGTCAACGGCTCCTTCTACGCCATGCTGAGTCTCGGCCTCGCCGTCATTTTCGGCCTGCTGGGCATCGTCAACTTCGCCCACGGCGCGCTCTACATGATGGGAGCATTCAGTGCGTGGATCCTGATGGACAAGTTCGGCATCAACTACTGGTACGCCCTGTCGCTTGTACCCTTGATGATCGGCGCGCTCGGCGTCGTTATCGAACGCCTGTTCCTCAAGCGCCTCTACAAGCTCGACCCGCTCTACGGCCTGCTGCTGACCTTCGGCCTTGCCCTCATCGCCGAAGGTATCTTCCGCGATCAGTACGGCGTCTCCGGCCAGTCCTACAACGTGCCGGACGCGCTGCAGGGTGCCACCGATCTCGGCTTCATGATCCTGCCCAACTACCGTGCCTGGGTCGTGCTCGCCTCGCTCACCACCTGCCTTGGCACCTGGTTCATCATCGAACGCACACGCCTCGGCGCCACGCTGCGCGCCGCGACTGAAAACGCACCCATGGTGCAGGCCTTCGGCATCAACGTGCCGGTCATGGTCATGCTCACCTACGGCGCCGGTGCGGCACTTGCCGCGCTCGCCGGCGTACTCGCCGCACCCGTCATCCAGGTCACGCCCTTGATGGGCTCCAACATCATCATCGTCGTCTTCGCGGTAGTGGTGATCGGCGGCATGGGCTCCATTCTCGGCTCGGTGCTCACCGGCCTCGCCCTCGGCCTCATCGAAGGCCTCACGCGCGTCATCTACCCGGAAGCCTCCAACATCGTCGTCTTCGTCATCATGGCCATCGTGCTCGTGCTGCGCCCGGCGGGCCTGTTCGGCAAGGAGGCATAACGTGACGAACACGCACCTTCACGCCGAAGCGCAGCAACAGAAAGAGTTCGTCATCCCGGCGAAGGCCTGGATCCAGCCACGCCTGACCAAGTCAACGACACTGGATTCCGGCCTTCGCCGGAATGACGATGACGTAGTTGCACGCCCGTCGCACAACCAGAAGCCGCATCCAAAGCCATGACAGACATGCGTCCCACAACGCTTTTTTACGTCGCGTTACTCGCCGTAGCTGCCCTCGCTCCCGTGCTCGGCCTCTACCCCGTCTTCGTCATGAAGCTGCTGTGCTTCGGCCTGTTCGCCTGCGCCTTCAACCTCCTGATCGGCTACACCGGCCTGCTGTCCTTCGGCCACGCCGCCTTCTTCGGCGCGGCCGGCTACGTGACCGGCTACGCCTTGACCAGCATGGGCATGCCGACGCCGGTCGGTATCGCGTTCGGCGTGCTGGCCAGCGCACTCGTTGGCCTGGTGATGGGCGGCCTGGCCATCCGCCGGCAAGGCATCTACTTTTCCATGATCACCCTGGCGCTGGCCCAGATGGTGTATTTCGCGGCGCTGCAGGCACCCTTCACCCACGGCGAGGACGGCTTGCAAG
>DATIDV010000033.1:0-15760 GCA_035456105.1 Rhodocyclaceae bacterium
GGTGTTGGGCTTCGCTTTGCTCAGCACCAACCTACACGCTCTTTGCAGCGTCCGTATTTACCTGCTCCCAAGCCGTCCACAGCAGGTCCGGCTTGGCGTCTTTCAGCATTTGCGGATCAGACAGGATGCGGCGGAAGCTGCGTGCGCCAGGTAGTCCGTTCGCCAGTCCGAGCATGTGGCGCACGATGGCGCGCATGGGGGTGCCGTGCTCGTTGTATTCGCGCTTGCAGTAAGCCACCAGCGCCTTGATGACGTCGGCACGTGTTGGTGCCCAGTCGGCGTTGAACAGCGCCTGTTCCCATTCCACCAGCATCCACGGGTTCTGGTAAGCCTCGCGGCCGATCATGACGCCATCGATGTGTTCGAGCTGGGCGTGGATAGCTTCCGTGCCAGAGATGCCGCCGTTGACGAGAATTTCCAGATGCGGGAAGTCGCGCTTGAGCTGCCAGGCGAAGTCGTAACGCAGCGGCGGGACTTCGCGGTTTTCCTTGGGCGAGAGGCCTTTCAGCCAGGCGTTGCGCGCGTGCACGATGAAAGTCTTTGCGCCACCTTCGGCGACCGTGCCGACGAAGTCGCGCACGAAGTTGTAGTCCTCGCCGCGGTCGATACCGATGCGATGTTTCACCGTGACGGGAATGCTCACTGCATCCTGCATGGCCTTGATGCCGTCGCGTACCAGTTCCGGCTCGGCCATAAGGCAGGCGCCGAACGCGCCGTTCTGTACGCGCTCGCTCGGGCAGCCGCAGTTGAGGTTCACTTCGTCGTAGCCCCACTCCTCGGCCAGCTTCGCGCAATGCGCCAGCGCCGCAGGTTCCGAGCCGCCCAGTTGCAGCGCGACCGGGTGTTCTTCCTCATTGAAGCGCAGATGCCGCGCCAGATCGCCGTGCAGCAGGGCGCCGGTGGTGATCATCTCGGTGTAAAGCCAGGCGTGCGGCGCCAGCAGACGGTGGAAGTGACGGCAGTGCTTGTCCGTCCAGTCCAGCATGGGGGCGACGGCGAGACGACGGGGGGGCAGGGTGATGCTTGGAGCTGCTGACATGGCGTGAATTGTACCGGCCCGAGTTGGGCTGCGCTGTCAGAAAGCTTGTCGTCACGGGCTCAGGCGTTCGCCGCAGCCAGCAAAAGCGGGCTGCGTCCGGATTTGCGACGAGTCAACGAACCACCGCGTAGGCTCGGCGGACTAGGGGAATCCCTAGTGCTGCTATGAAACCGGTTTCAATACACTGCGCAGCCTGATGGTGCCATGCTCTTTGCAGTGCGGCCCGCTATTCCAAATCCATCCCGAGTTCTCGTCACCCGTGAATTACCACTTCCAGTTCGACGCCGTCTTTGCCGCGTGGCCGCTGCTGCTGAAGGGCACGTGGATCACGATCCAGCTCTCGCTCATCGCCACGCTACTGGGCCTCGTGGTGGCCGTCTTCTGTGCCTGGGGAAAGACTTCCGGTCCGGCCTGGCTGCGCTTCATCATCAACGCGTACATCGAGGTCATCCGCAATACGCCGTTTCTGGTGCAACTGTTCTTCTTCTTTTTCGCTTTGCCGGCCATCGGGCTGCGCTGGTCACCCTATACGGCGGCGCTCACGGCGATGGTTGTGAACCTCGGCGCCTATGCGGCCGAGATCGTGCGCGCCGGCATCGAGTCGATCCCCAAGGGGCAGATCGAAGCGGGCAGGGCGCTCAACCTCAAGCCCTGGGAAATCTTCCGCTTTGTGATCATCAAGCCGGCGCTCAAGGCCATCTATCCGGCACTCACGAGCCAGTTCATCCTGCTCATGCTGAGTTCGGCGGTGGTGTCGGTGATCTCGGCCGATGACCTGACTTCGGTCGCGGCCAATCTGCAATCGCAGACCTTTCGCAGCTTCGAGATTTACATCGTGGTCGCGGGCATTTACCTGACGCTGGCGCTGTCGTTCTCGGCGCTGTTCAAGCTGATCTACATGCGCACGCTCAACTATCCGGATCGGCGCTAAACAGCATGCGTACTTTTGGCATTCCCGAATTCCTGTTCATCCTCGAAGCGGCCAAATGGACGCTCGCCCTGTCGCTCATCGCCTTCATTGGTGGCGGGATACTGGGTCTGGTGATCGCGCTGGCGCGCACCTCCGAGAGCAAGGTGGCGAACCTGCTGTCGACCGGCTTCATCCAGATCTTCCAGGGCACGCCGCTGCTGCTACAACTCTTCCTGATCTTCTTCGGCGCGCCAGTGCTCGGCTTCGACATCAATCCGTGGATCGCGGCGGGCGTGGCGCTGGTGCTCAATAGCGCGGCCTTCCTCGGCGAGATCTGGCGCGGCTGCATTCAGGCCATTCCGCGTGGTCAGTGGGAAGCGGCGCAGGCGCTGAATCTCGACTACACCTCGCGTATGCGTGATGTGGTGCTGCCGCAGGCTTTCAAGATCGCGCTGCCGCCGACGGTGGGCTATGTGGTGCAGATCATCAAGGGCACGTCTCTCGCCGCCATCATCGGCTTCACCGAGATCACGCGCGCCGGGCAGATCATCAACAACGCGACCTTCCAGCCGCTGGAGGTCTTTTCGACCGTGGCTGCCATCTATTTCCTTATCTGCTGGCCGCTGTCGCTGCTGGCGGCGCGCATGGAGCGTAAACGGGCTCAAGCCCTGGCGAGATGAGCGCTCCAGCGGAGCCTTTTCTCAGTGTTTTCCGTTGTTAATGTAGGAGATTCGACATGATCCGTTTGCCTTCCCGTCGCGCTGCGATTGCAGCTTTGGGCCTTAGCGCCGCGCTGACCGTTTTCGCCCCTTTTGCCGCCGCGCAGTCCGTCGCGGACATCAAGAAGAAGGGTGAGCTCACCGTCGGCATGCTGGTCGACTTCCCGCCCTACGGCACGACCAATGCGCAGAACCAGCCTGACGGTTATGACGCTGACGTTGCCAAGCTGCTGGGCAAGGATCTGGGCGTGAAAGTGAATATCGTGCCGGTTACGGGCCCGAACCGCATTCCTTTCCTGCTGACCAACAAGCTGGACCTGCTGGTGGCATCGCTGGCGATCACGCCGGAGCGCGCCAAGCAGGTGAACTTCTCGCAGCCCTACGCTGCCGCCACCATCGTGCTGTACGGCAAGACCGGCACGCCGATCAAGGGCCCTGCAGATCTGAAGACGATACGCGTGGGTGTGGCCCGTGCCAGCACGCAGGACGTGGCCGTGACCAAGGCCGCGCCTGAGGGCACCGAGATCCGCCGCTTCGACGATGACGCATCGGCCATGCAGGCGCTGATGTCGGGTCAGGTCGATGCCATCGGCTGTTCGGTGACCGTGGCGGCGCAGATCGCCAAGCGCGTGCCAGCCAACACCTTCGAAAACAAGTTCACACTGGTGCAGCAGGCCATGGGTATCGCGATCCGTCCGGAGCAGGATGATCTGCTCAAGTACGTGAACGAATTCGTCGTCCGCAACACCGCCAATGGCGAGCTGAACAAGCTCTATCAAAAGTGGCTGCAGAGCGATATGCCAAAGTTCAACTAACTGCTCCTTGCAAGGGGCAATACCTGCGGCCCGGCACAGCCGGTGCCGCAGCGTTTCTGGTTTTGACGGAACTTCAGGACTCATGGCCATGACGGATTCAATCGCCACGCAGGCGAGCGCGGACACCATCATCAAGCTCGAAGCGGTGGACAAGTGGTTTGGCTCTTTCCAGGTGCTGACCGGCATCGACCTCGCGGTGCGCAGCGGCGAGCGCATCGTGATCTGCGGGCCTTCGGGCTCGGGCAAGTCGACGCTGATCCGCTGCATCAATCGTCTCGAGACGGTGCAGAAGGGCCGCATCGTGGTCGATGGCATCGATCTCACTGCTGGTGGCAAGAATGTCGATGCGGTGCGTGCCGAGGTCGGCATGGTGTTCCAGCAGTTCAATCTGTTTCCGCACCTCACGATCCTGCAGAACTGCACGCTGGCGCCAATGCGCTCGCGCGGCATGAGCCAGGCGCAGGCGGAAGAGGTGGCGATGAAATACCTCACGCGCGTGCGCATTCCCGAGCAGGCCAACAAATATCCGAGTCAGCTCTCCGGCGGCCAGCAGCAGCGCGTGGCCATCGCGCGGGCCTTGTGCATGTCGCCGAAAGTCATGCTGTTCGACGAACCGACGTCGGCGCTTGACCCGGAGATGGTCAAGGAAGTGCTCGACACCATGATCGGTCTGGCTGAAGACGGCATGACGATGTTGTGCGTCACGCACGAAATGGGCTTCGCGCGCAGCGTGGCCGACCGCGTGATCTTCATGGCTGACGGCAAGATCGTTGAACAGGGTCCGCCGGCGGAGTTCTTCGGCAACCCAAAGCACGAGAAGACGCGCCAGTTCCTGGGTCAGATTCTCAGCTCACATCAGGCGCACTGATCGAAAGGTCGCACCGTGACACGCAAGAACGTGCTCGTGTCTCGCGAATTGCCGGAGGATCAGCTGGCGCGCTTGCATGCGGTGCACGAAGTTGCGGTGGCAAATCCGCGCGTGGCCGCGCAGCGCGATGCGTTCGATGCCGCATTGCCGACTGCGCATGGCCTGATCGGTTCGAGTTTTCGCGTCGATGATGCAGTGCTGGCGCGTGCGTCGCAGCTCGAAGTGGTCTCCAGTGTTTCGGTCGGCGTCGACAACTACGCGCTGGCCTCATTGCATGCGCGTGGCATTACGCTGTGCCACACACCCGGCGTGCTCGACGAGACGGTGGCAGATACGGTTTTCGCCTTGCTCATGGCCACCAGCCGCCGTGTAGTCGAACTGTCGAACCTCGTACGCGAAGGCCGCTGGACCAAGAACATCGGCGAGGACCTGTTCGGCTTCGACGTGCACGGCAAGACGCTCGGCCTGCTGGGCTTCGGCCGCATCGGCCAGGCGATCGCGCGCCGTGCCGCACTCGGCTTCGGCATGCCGGTGCTCTATCACACGCGCCGGCCGGTGGATCTCGCCACGCAGGCGCCGGAGCTGCAGGGACACGCAACGCACATGCAACTCGACGCGCTTCTGGCGCGAGCTGACATCGTGGTCGCCATGCTGCCGCTGTCGGACAGCACGCGCGGCATGATCGACGCGAAGGTGTTCGGCGCCATGAAGCCGGGGGCGATCTTCATCAACGGCGGGCGCGGCGCCACGGTGCAGGAAGACGCGCTGCTTGCGGCGCTCGACCAGGGCCCCCTGCGCGCTGCCGGTCTCGATGTGTTCGCGACCGAGCCGCTGCCGATGGCTTCCGCGTTGCGCACGCATCCACGCGTGACGCCGTTGCCGCACATCGGCTCGGCTACGCACGAGACGCGTCACGCCATGGCGGAGCTTGCAACGACCAATCTCCTGCTGGCGCTGGCCGGTGAAAAGCCGCTGGCGGTTTACGACACGGCGCCACCGTGAAACCCCGTGCTTCCACGCAGCGCTCCGGTCGCCCCACCATTGCGGATGTGGCCAAGGCAGCCGGCGTGTCGAAGGCGACCGTCTCCCGATTCCTCAACCACCGCGAGCGCCTGCTGAGTCCTGACATCGCGGCTCGCGTCGAGGCCGCCATTGCCCAGCTGGCCTACACGCCGGACCCCATGGCGCAGGCGCTGAGCCGCGGCCGCTCGCGTTTGATCGGCCTGGTCGTGGCCGACATCACCAACACCTATTCGGTCGCAGTGTTGCGCGGCGCCGAGAAAGCCTGCCAGGAGGCCGGCTACCTGGTGATGCTCTTCGACCTCGGCAACGACATCGACCGCGAGCGCGAAGCCATCGACGCGTTGGCTGGCCAGGTCGACGGCTTCATTCTCCATACCTCGGGCCGCGGCGTGGTGCAGATCGATGCCACCACCCTGCACGACAAGCCCGCTGTGCTGGTGGACCTGCGGCACGCCGGTACGCATGCCGATTTCGTCTCGCTGGACAATACCGCTGCGATCGACATGGCCTGTGGACATCTCATCGATGGGGGCTTCAGCGAGTTGCTCTACGTCACCGAGCCGCTGCAGGGCGTGAGTTCGCGCTGCGAACGCTCGACGGCCTTCCGCGCCTGCATGGCCGCTCACGCGCCGCGCGTGGCGGGCGAGGTGTTCGAGTGCAAGGTCGAGGACGCTGATGCGCTCGACGCTGCACTGCTGGCGCTGCGCCAGCGTGCCAGTCATGGCCGTCGTGTCGCCGTGCTGACCGGCAATGCGGTAGTCACGTTGTGGGTCGCCGCAGCCATGGCACGACTGGGCCTGAACTTCGGTGCGGACGTCGGCCTGGTGGGCTTCGACGATGCCGAATGGGCGCCGCTGATCGGCCCCGGTCTCAGCGCCATTGCGCAACCGACGAACGCGATTGGCCGGATGGCGGCCACCTGCCTGATTGAGCGTTTGCGTGGCCACGAAGGGCCGCCGCGGCAGTTGCTGCTGCCAGGAGAACTCGTGGTGCGGGGCTCGTCGCTCCCGGGCTGATTCGTTCCGGATGAGCGGGCATGAGGCTGGCCAAGTTCGCGCGTGTCGGCTGCGAATACACATGATTGTAAAAACCACGGTGTAGGCTGTTGCTGCCTTGACAGCCAATTCTGCCATGCCTATATTGCTGCCTATGCAGTGAATGCTCTGGCAGCCATCTGGCGCCAGTCCTGAAAGGCTCCGGACATGACGACCCGTACTCCCCTCAAGCTCGATCCCGACGAATACCGTTTCGACGACACGCTTGGCTATCTTGTCGGCAAGCTGCGCGGCTTCATGATGCATGCTCTCGAGACCGACCTTGCCGATGTGGGCATCACGGCGGCGCAGGGCGTCATGCTCATGCGTATCGGGCACGGTGAGGGCTCTACCGCCGCGGCGCTGTGTCGTCGCAGTGGCTACGACACCGGTTCGATGACCCGCATGCTCGACAAGCTCGAAGACAAGGGCCTGGTGCTGCGCGAGCGCAGCACCGAGGACAGACGCGTCATCAAGCTGAGCTTGTCTGCCAGTGGCGAAAGCCTGTGCGCACACATTACGAAGCGTACTTGCGCGATGCTGGAACCCCGCCTGGAGGGCTTCAGCATGGAAGAGTACGAACTCCTCAAGTCCTTGCTGCGCCGCGTGCTGGATAACAGCATCCGGCTCGCGCCCAATGAGCAAGGCGAAGATGCTGCCGACGGAGCCGACGAATGAGCGCCGCTACGACCCCCCTGTCGCGCACCGCGCGACACACTCTCGCGCTGGCGACGCTGCCTCTGATGCTGGCGGCATGCGTTTCCAGTTCCGGCATTGCGCCCAAATTCCAGACCCTGCAGCCGACGCAGCAGCCGCTGGCCGGAGTGGCTGGTGTGGCCGTGGCGCCGCAAAACGAGCGCTGGTGGGAAATGTTTGGCGATGCGCAGCTCAACGAACTCGTGACGGCAGCCTTGCGCGACAACCCGAGCCTGGCCGTCGCACAAACGCGCGCCGAGCGCGCCACCATCGTCATCAAAGGCGCCGAGGCTGCTTATGGTCCAAATGTCACGCTGAGCGCTCAACCGATGATGCAACGCTTCCAGGAGCACTTCATCTATCCGCCGCCGCTGGCAGGCACGGTGAGATCGAACAACCGCTTCGGTCTGGATTTTTCAGGTGAGATCGATTTCTGGGGCAAGCATCGCGCGGCGCTGCACAGCGCAGAAGCGCTGGAGAAACTGGCACTGGCCGAGTATCAGGCCTCACGCCTGCTGATCGCCTCGTCGCTGGTGCGTAACTGGGGCGAGCTCGATCGCCTGACGCGGCAACACGCGCTGGTCGAGGGCCAGTTGCGGGTACGCGAAGAATCGCTGGGCCTGCTGAAGTTGCGTGAGAAGGCGGGCTTCGAGCCGGGCATTGATCGCGCGCAGGGCGAGGGCAGTACAGCATCGCTGCGCGCCGAGTTGCGCACGCTGGAAGAGCGTAGCGTATTGCAACGTCATCTTGTTGCGGTACTTGCCGGACGCGAGCCTGGTGAGGGTGACAAGCTGCGCGCACCGAACATGCGCGAAGTGCCGGCCAGCCTGCCCGCACAACTCCCCGCCGAATTGCTGGCGCGTCGTCCGGACGTCGCTGCGAGCCGTTGGCGTGTCGAGGCCGCCACGCAGGATGCGGCTGTGACCAAGGCGAGTTTTTATCCCAATGTGAATATCGTCGGCTTCCTCGGCTTCCAGTCGCTGGCGCTGGAGAACTGGTTGCTGGAAGGTTCGCGCACGTTCAGCGTCGGCCCGGTCATCAGCTTGCCGGTCTTCGATGCAGGCCGTCTGCGCGCCACCTACGGCGTGAAGACGGCCGACATCGACGGCGCGATTGCGCAATACAACCAGACCCTGCTCGACGGCTTGCGCGAAATCGTCGATGACCTGACGCAGTTGCAGGGCGAGGCGCTGGCGCAGGCCGAGCAGCAGACGGTGCTGGACAAATCGCGTGATGTCGAACGCATGCTGGGCCTGCGCGAATCCAAGGGCATGAGCAATCGCCTGCCGGTGCTCAATGCCAGCGTGCAGCGCATTACGGCCGAGCGCGCCATGGTCGACCTGGCGGCGCGTCGTTTCGACACGTCGGTACAACTTATTCGCGCCACGGGTGGCGACGGTGCAGCTGCGCTGCCCGCGCTCCTGCCTGCGACAAATGCGCAAACAAACGCAACAGCAGAACACAAGGATCAATCATGAGCGACACCCCTAACAGTGCAAGCAGCATCGTCACGCTAGACGCTTCCGACCAGGACCTGAAAGGCAGCAATCGCCGCCGTGGCATGGTGCGCCTGGCCATCATCTTCATCCTGCTCGGTGCCGCGGCCTTCGCATGGTGGTTCTTCGTCATGCGCAATCACGAGACGACCGAGGACGCTTATGTGTCCGCGCACATCGTGCTCGTTACGCCACAGGTTGGCGGCACCGTGACGGCGGTGGAAGTCGATGACACGCAGGCCGTGCATGCCGGTGACGTACTCGTGCGCCTCGACCCGGTCGACGCGCAACTGGCCCTGAATCAGGCCGAGACGGCGCTGGCGCAAAGCGTGCGCGAGCTGCGCGGCGTGTATGGCAATCTCAATACCCTGGGCGAGAGCATCAAGGTGCGTGAAGCGGAGCTGGCACGTGTCACCGACCTGCTCAACCGTCGTCAGTCTCTCGCCGGTACCGGCGCAGTCGGACAGGAAGAAATCGATCAGGCGAATGAGGCCGTGAAGAGCGCCCGCGCAGCCCTGCAGGTGGCGCGTGAGCAGAAGCAGTCGGCCAATGTGCAAACCGAGAATCTCAAGATTGAAGAGAACCCGGCCGTGTTGCGTGCTGCGAGCAAGGTCGAAGAGGCTTTCGTTGCACTGTCGCGCACCACGCTGCGCGCGCCGCTGGATGGCGTTGTCGCACGCCGCAATGTGCAGATCGGCCAACGTGTGGCCGCTGGCTCGTCCTTGATGGCTGTGGTGCCGCTCGACGACGTTTGGGTCGATGCCAACTTCAAGGAAGTGCAGCTGCGCGAGATGCGCGTCGGCCAGCCGGTGCGCCTCAAGGCCGACCTGTATGGCAGCAAGGTCGAGTATGACGGCCGCGTTTCTGGCGTGTCCGCCGGCACGGGTGGCGTGTTCTCGCTGCTTCCCGCCCAGAACGCCACTGGCAACTGGATCAAGGTCGTGCAGCGCGTGCCGGTGCGCATCGAGCTGAACCCCGAGCAGGTCAAGGCACACCCCTTGCGCGCTGGCCTGTCGGTAGTGGCCGATGTCGATGTGCGCGATGGGCAAGGCCTGTCCCTGGCGCCTGCCGCAGCCAAGGCTGCGCCGCTGGCCAGCGTGGATGAAGCCGCGCTGAAATCTGCTCACGAACGCGTCGCAAAGATCATTCACGATAATCTCGGCGAGCGCACACCAGTGCGGGGCAGATAACAATGGCCGAGCCGCAAGCCCTCGCCCCGCTTGAAGGCAGCCAGCGCATGCTGGCGACGCTGGCCCTGTCGCTGGCGACCTTCATGAACGTGCTCGACACTTCGATCGCCAATGTGTCACTGCCGGCGATTGCCGGAGATATGGGTGTGGCGCCGAACCAGGGCACCTGGGTCATCACCTCGTTCGCCGTCGCCAATGCCATCTCGGTGCCGCTGACAGGTTGGCTGACGCAACGCTTTGGTCAGGTTCGCCTGTTCGTGGCCTCGGTGATCCTGTTCACGATTGCCTCCTTCCTGTGCGGCATGGCGACCACACTGCCCATGCTGATTGCATTCCGCATCCTGCAGGGCGCGGTGGCCGGGCCGATGATCCCGCTGTCGCAATCGCTGCTGTTGTCGAGCTACCCGAAGGAAAAGTCGGGACTGGCTTTTGCCGCTTGGTCGATGACAACCCTGGTGGCACCGGTGATGGGGCCCTTACTTGGCGGCTGGATCTCCGACAACTTCTCGTGGCCGTGGATTTTCTACGTGAATATTCCGGCAGGCGTGCTCGCCGCTTGGGCGGTGTGGCGCATCTTCAAGAAGCGCGAGACGCCGACACGCAAGCTGCCGATCGACATGGTGGGCCTCGGCCTCCTGATCGTGTGGGTGAGTTGCCTGCAGCTCACCCTCGACAAGGGCAAGGAGCTCGACTGGTTCAACTCCGGTGAGATCGTCCTGCTCGCCACCACGGCGCTCGTCGGCTTCTGTTTCTTCATCGTCTGGGAATTGGGTGAAGAGCATCCCGTCGTCGACCTGACGCTGTTCAAGCTGCGCAACTTTACGGTGGCGACGCTGGCGATCTCGCTGGGCTATGGCGTGTTCTTCGGTAGTGTCGTGCTGATGCCGTTGTGGTTGCAGCAGTTCATGGGCTACACGTCTACCTGGGCGGGTCTCACGACTGCGCCGGTCGGCCTGTTTGCCATCATCCTGTCGCCCATCGTCGGCAAGAACATGAACAAGGTGGATGCGCGCAAGGTCGCCAGCGTGGCCTTCATCATCTTCGCGCTGGTGTCATGGCTGCGCTCGGAGTTCACGACGCAGGCCGACTACTGGACACTGATCATTCCGCAGCTCATCCAGGGCGGTGCGATGGCCTGCTTCTTCATCCCGCTGGTGTCGATCACGCTGTCGCAGGTAAAGCCGCAGAACATTCCATCGGCATCTGGCGTATCGAGCTTCGTGCGCATCACTTGCGGCGCATTCGGTGCATCGATCTTCACCACGATGTGGGAGAGCCGCGCCAGCCTGCATCACGCACAACTGACGGAATCGGTGTCGAGCCTGCGTCCGGCATCAGCCGGGGTCTTCAACCAGTTGCAGGCCAGTGGCATGAGCGAGGCGCAGTCGTTGGGCTATATGGACCGGCTGGTGACGATACAGGCCTACACGCTGTCGGCAGACGAGTTGTTTCTCGCCAGCGCCGTCATCTTCCTGGTGCTGACTGGCATCGTGTGGTTTGCCAAGCCGGTCAAACCGTCTGGCGCGCCAGCACCCGCCGGCGGCGATCACTGAGTTGGCAGCAGCGGCTTGCCACTGGGAGGGGCGGAACTCCACTTGAGGTTCCGCCGGGTCAGGACCGACATTTACGCTACGTGAAGCCGCCTCCCGGCGGCTGGCGGAACCGCCGAAGGCGTTCAGCCCTACGCCCTTGATATGCTGACGCTCTTTTTGAAGGGCGCTTCGGCCTATGTGGAAGAAACTGCGCGTTGCCATCCTGCTGTTCATCCTTGCCACGGTGGCGCTCGGCACCTGGCGTGGCCAGTCGCAGGCGCGTGACTGGCACAACACCATTCACGTTGCCATCTTTCCCATCAATGGTGATGGCAGTGCGGCGGCAGCGGCACGTATTGCCAGCCTCAATGACGCAAGTTTCAAGAGCATCGAGGATTTTCTCGGTGGGCAGGCGCAGGAGTACGGCAACCACACCCTGATGCCGGTGCGCGTGGCGCTGCAGCCTGAACTCAAGACCGCCCCACCGCCCGCACCGCCTGCCGCGCACAGCACGCTCGACGTGATCGAGTGGAGCCTGAAGCTGCGCTGGTGGGCCTGGCATCAACCTGCCGGTTCGCCGCGCGCGCATCCGCGTGCCTTTGTTATTTATTGGGACTCGGCGGCCACGGATGGACGAGTACCCAATTCGCATGGACTCAGCAAGGGCTTGCTCGCCATCAGCAATGTGCATGCTGTGGCGAACATGCAGCGCACCAATAATGTCGTCATCACTCACGAGATCCTGCACACGCTCGGGGCGAGCGACAAATACGACATGGCCACCCTGATGCCGCGCTTTCCCGAAGGCTTCGCCGAGCCGAACCGGCAGCCGCGCTATCCCCAGCACCTGTGCGAAATCATGGCTGGGCGTATCCCCGTGTCGGAGAGCGAAGCGGACATGCCGATGGCGCTGAACGACTGTGTGACCGGCCCGCTCACTGCGCACGAGATCGGGCTGACGAAGTGAGCGTCACCGTTTTGACGCACCCCGGCCCCGCTCCTATACTCGGCCGATGATAGAAACAGACAAACTCCAGCCCGGTCGCCTCGTTTCCCCCGGGCAGGCCACGCCGCAGGAAGACGCCATCGAGCGCGCCCTGCGCCCCAAGCGCCTCGCCGAGTATGTCGGCCAGAAGAAGATCCGCGAGCAGCTGGAGATTTTCATCCAGGCCACCAAGGGGCGTGGCGAAGCGCTCGACCACGTGCTGCTGTTCGGGCCGCCGGGGCTCGGCAAGACCACGCTGGCCAATATCATCGCCGCCGAACTCGGCGTGAACCTGCGCCAGACCTCCGGGCCGGTGCTGGAGCGTGCAGGCGACCTCGCCGCGCTGCTCACCAATCTCGAAGCCAACGACGTGTTGTTCATTGACGAGATCCATCGCCTCTCGCCCGTCGTCGAAGAAATCCTCTACCCCGCGCTGGAAGACTTCCAGATCGACATCATGATCGGCGAAGGCCCGGCCGCACGCTCGGTCAAGCTCGACCTGCCACCCTTCACGCTGATCGGCGCCACGACACGCGCTGGCATGCTGACCAATCCGCTGCGTGACCGCTTCGGTATCAATGCGCGGCTCGAGTTCTACACGCCCGAGGAGCTGTCACTGATCGTCACGCGCTCGGCGCGGTTGCTGAACGTGGAGATCGAGGACGAAGGCTCGTTCGAAATCGCCCGCCGCGCACGCGGCACGCCGCGTATCGCGAACAGGCTCCTGCGTCGTTGCCGTGACTACGCCGAGGTGAAAGCAAATGGCCGCATCACCAAGGCAGTGGCCGATGCCGCGCTGACCATGCTCGATGTCGACCATCTCGGCCTCGACATCATGGACCGCAAGCTGTTGCTGGCGATGCTGGAGAAGTTCGACGGCGGCCCGGTCGGTCTCGACAATCTCGCCGCTGCCATCGGCGAAGCCACCGACACCATTGAAGACGTGTTCGAGCCCTATCTCATCCAGCAGGGCTACCTGCAGCGCACGCCGCGCGGGCGCGTCGCGACGCCGGCGATCTGGCGGCATTTTGGTCTGGCGCAGCCGCGCGGCTCATCCAATACCGATCTCTTCGAAGGCTGATCGACGCATGACGACAACCCACGTGCAAGCCGCACGCCCATTACCCGCCCGGCTGTTCAATACTTTTCTGACAGGCCTGCTGGCCTTCCTGCCACTGCTCCTGACCTTCGTACTGCTTGGCTGGGTGGCAAACCTGCTGCGTGGTTTCGTCGGCCCGAGCAGCCTGTTCGGCTCCCTGCTATCCGCCGTGGGTCTGCAGCTCGTCGACAGCGAAGGCATGGCCTACATCGTCGGAGCCCTGGTGCTCCTCGTGGGGCTCTACGTGCTCGGCGTGTTGGTGCAGACGCGCTTGAAAAGCTACCTGGAGACACTGGTCGAGCGCACCATCAAGCGTTTGCCTGTGATCGGCCCGCTCTACGACGTGACCGACCGTTTTGTCGGCATGTTCGATCGCAACGCGCAGGCCGACCTCACCGCCATGAGCCCGGTGTGGTGTTTTTTCGGGGGAGAAGGTGGCGTCGCCGTGCTGGCGCTGATGCCTAACCCTGCGCCGATTGAAATTGGCGGCTCCAGCTATCGTGCCGTGCTGGTGCCGACCGCACCGATTCCCGTCGGCGGTGGCCTGCTTTACGTGCCACTCGACTGGGTCAAGCCGGCCGATATTGGTGTCGAGCAGCTGACCAGCATTTATCTGTCGATGGGGCTGACGCAGCCACACACTCAGCCCAATTCACAGGCCGGTAACGCGAAGCCCGCAACTGCTTGAGGTGGTTCTTGATGCTTGAATTGCGACCTGGTTGTGAATGCTGTGACAAGGATCTGCCGCCCGACTCGACCGAGGCGGGCATCTGTTCATTCGAATGCACTTTCTGCGCAGACTGTGCGACGGCTGTGCTGGCGCACAAATGCCCCAACTGTGGTGGTGAGCTGGTCGTGCGACCACGGCGTCCGGCAGCAAAGCTCGCCAACAATCCAGCCTCCATGCAGCGTGTCTTCAATCCTGCTGGCTGCATCAAGACCGCGTGAGGCGCAATGCGTAGTGGGTAGGGTGCAATAACCGAAGGGCATTGCACCGGATGTTCTCGGGCAGCCATGCGGTGCAATGCGCTGCGCTTATTGACATCCTACGCAGGGGCCGACTACCGCCAGAGCCTGATCGTCTTCCCGCTCCCGGGGGCGGCTGAACAGGCCCTACAATGCGCCGTCCAGAAGCTCCCAGGCATTTCATGCAGTCCTCGCGTCGCTCCTTCGTTTCCTTTGCCATCGTTTTCTTCTGCCAGTACTGCGCGCTGGGGATGTGGACGGTGCCGTTCAGCAATATCCTCAAGGCGGCGGGGCTGCAGGATCTGATCGGCGTGGCCTTCACCTGCAATGCCATCGCGAGTTTCATCTCACCGCTGTTCGTCGGCGCGATGGCGGATCGGGCCGTTTCGCCGACCAAGCTCTTGCGCGTGCTCTTCTGGCTGGCGGGCATCTCTCTGGGTCTGCTCTTCCTCGCGGAGGATCGTGGCTGGGGCGGGTTGTGGGTGCTGGTGTGCATGCAGCTGTATGCGCTGGCCTACAGCCCGACGACCAGCCTCGTCACGACGGTGGCCTTGCAGCAGTTGCGCGAGCCCTCGCGCGAGTTCGGGCCGCTGCGCTTGTGGGCCACGCTGGGCTGGATGGCGGCGGGCCTGCTGGTGAGCTGGGTACTGGCGGGCGATGCCTCGCCGATTTCCGGCTACGTCTCGGCGGCGATCCTGATCGGCCTCGGTACCTTCAGCTTCTGGCTGCCACCGGCGCGGGCGGGCACGGCGGGTGTGGCACACACCTGGAAGGAGCGGCTCGGGCTGGACGCCTTACGCTTGTTGCGTCATCGCGATCACCGTGCGGTGCTGCTGACGGTCACGCTGTTCGGCATTCCCATGGCGGCCTACTACCCCTACACGCCGCTGCATCTTTCGGACCTGGGCTTTACGCATTCTGCGGCGACGATGACGCTGGGGCAGGTGAGCGAAGCCTTCGCCTTGCTGCTCCTCGCACACGTGGCGCAGCGCGCGCACCTCAAGGCCATCCTCGCGACCGGCCTGCTGCTCGGCACATTGCGTTACGTGCTTTTCGCGTTCGATCAGCGCGCAGCGATGCTGCTCGGCATCTCACTGCATGGCGTGAGCTACGCTTTCTACTTCATTACGGCGCAGATCTATCTTGCCGAGCGCATCGAGCCCGAGATGCGCGCGCGGGCGCAAGCGCTCTTTGGTCTGCTGAGTGGTGGTGTGGCGAACCTGATTGGCTATCTCGGCACCAGCGCACTGTTTCACTGGACCGGATCCGCGGGCGGACAGCATTGGTCCTTGTACTGGGCCGTCATCAGCGCAGCGGCTTTCGCGGCGGCCATGTATTTCATGCTGGCCTTCGACCGCCATTCGCGAGGGCTGGGAGGGTAGGGTGGG
>DATIDV010000034.1:0-69932 GCA_035456105.1 Rhodocyclaceae bacterium
CAGTGTGATTCGATGGCGTGAAGGTGAGGCGAAGGCCTTCATCTACGCAACAAGGTCAAAGCCTTCAGGGCGGAAACAAGCTTCCCTTCGCCTCGTGTAGCGGGAGCTATTCGCTACAGCCTTAAAGATACAAGGGCGGAACGCCTTCGGCGGTTCCGCCAGACGTCGCGAGGCGGCTTTATGCAGAGTACATCTCGGCCCTGACCCGGCGGAACCGCTTTGCGTTCCGCCCTACTCCGCTTCGAGCTTTGCCACACTCAGCGCCAACAGTTTCAACCCCACACCCGAGCCGAAATTCACCTGCACACGTGCATCAGCGCCGCTGCCTTCGGCCGACACGATGACGCCGGAACCGAAGCGGCCGTGGCGCACTGCCTGACCTACGTGAAAGCCCCCCAGATCACGTCCGTTCTGGCGCGGCGTGTTGAGGCGTGAAGTCGCGTGGCTATCCGCGTCGTAGTTGCGGCTCGGGGTATGCACGGTACCAAAGCCTTGCTGGACGCGCGGCGTCAGCCACTTGAGCAACTCCTCGGGAATCTCCATGAAAAAGCGCGACTTCATCGCATAACGCGTCTGTCCATGCAGCATGCGGCTCTGTGCCAGCGACAGGTAAAGCCGCTTGCGCGCGCGTGTGACGGCGACATACATCAGTCGCCGCTCTTCCTCGAGCCCTTCCAGTGAGGTGATGGAATTCTCGTGCGGAAACAAGCCATCCTCCAGACCACTGAGAAAAACCATGTCGAACTCGAGCCCCTTCGCGGCGTGCACCGTCATGAGCTGGATGGCGTCCTGCCCGGCGTCGGCCTGATGGTCGCCAGCTTCGAGCGAAGCGTGTGACAGGAAGCGTGACAGCGGATCACCAGCCACCGCCTCTTCACCCTCGACGGGTGGCTTGCCGTCTTCATGAACGAAGTTGGTCGCCGCGTTGATGAGCTCATCGAGGTTGGCAAGGCGCTCTTCTCCCTCGCGTTCGGCCCGGTAGTGCGTGCGCAGGCCGGATGCGTCAAGCACATGATCGACCACCTCGGGCAGCGGCAACCCCGCAGTCGCATGGCGCATCTCTTCAATCAGGCGCACGAAGGCGCCGATCGACAATGCAGGCTTGCCGGACAGATGCGAGACTGTGGCGTAGAGACTGGTGTTGTAGGTGCGGGCTGCGTCTTGCAATTGCTCCAGCGAGCGAGCACCGATGCCACGCGTGGGGAAGTTCACGACGCGCGAGAAAGACGTGTCGTCATCGGAATTGGCGATGAGGCGCAGATAGGCCAGCGCATGCTTGATTTCCTGACGCTCAAAAAAGCGCAAGCCGCCATACACGCGGTAGGAAATGCCAAGCGAGAACAGCTGGTGCTCGAGCACACGGGACTGGGCATTGCTGCGATAGAGCAGTGCGATATCGCTGCGCGCCGCACCATCACGTACCAGTTGCTGGATTTCCTCGACGATCCAGCGCGCCTCGTCGAGATCTGCCACGGCCTCGTAGACGCGGATCGGTTCACCGCTACCCTGATCGGTCCACAGGTTCTTGCCAAGCCGCTTGCTGTTATTGGCAATAATGGCGTTTGCTGCATCGAGGATATTGCCGTGCGAGCGGTAGTTCTGCTCCAGACGTATGACGCGCGGCACCTTGAACTCTCGCTCGAAGTCACGCATATTGCCGACCTCGGCGCCACGGAAACCGTAGATGCTCTGGTCGTCGTCACCCACGGCAAATACGGCAGCAGGCGTCGCAGTGGCATGGCCAGCCAGCAGTTTCAGCCACAGGTATTGCAGTCGATTGGTATCCTGAAACTCATCGACGAGCACGTGACGGAAACGGCTCTGGTAATGTCGGCGGATCGGTTCGTTGCGCTCGAGCAGCTCATAAGAACGCAACAATAGTTCGGGGAAGTCACATACGCCTTCGCGCTGACATTGCGCGTCATATTCGGCGTACAGTTCGACGCGTTTGCGGGTGTAGTCATCCCAGGCTTCGACGGCGTGCGCACGATGACCGGCTTCCTTGTTGCCGTTGATGAAATGCTGCAGTTCACGCGGCGGGTATTTTTCATCATCAACATTGAGCGCCTTGAGCAGGCGTTTGATAGCAGCAAGCTGGTCAGACGTGTCGAGAATCTGGAAGGTTTGTGGCAACGCGGCTTCACGATGATGCGCACGCAGGAAACGATTGCACAGACCGTGAAAAGTCCCGATCCACATGCCTCGGGTGTTGATCGGCAACATTGCAGAGAGACGCGTGAGCATCTCCTTGGCGGCCTTGTTGGTGAAGGTCACGGCGAGAATGCCGGACTGCGTGACCTGAGCGGTCTGCAGCAGCCAGGCGAGACGCGTGGTCAGCACACGCGTCTTGCCTGAGCCGGCGCCAGCGAGAATCAACGCGGGCTCGGCCGGCAGGGTGACGGCGGCAAGTTGTTCGGGGTTGAGCTTGTCAAGCAGGCTGGCCATGGGAAGAAAGCTTTCTGAGAAGCCTGTATTGTACGGGTCGCAGTCAGATCAAACCCCGTCCTGCGTGAGTGGGGGACTATTAAAAACAATTGCGGAACGCGTTGTGGCAACAGGCACGGAATACTGGAACAGCGATGAGCAGGCGTGAGATCAGCAGGAGACTTGTGGATATCAGCCTGTCTGTCGCCCTAGCGACGCTTGCCGCGCTCGGCTCCCTGCGCTGGCAGCTGCCTGAGGTCGTGGCACTGACGCTGACCGCCCTGGGCGCGCTGCTGCCCTCGCTGTGGAACCTGACCAAGCGTACGCCTCCCGAGGGCGGCACGGCTCAGACGCACGCCTTCCTGCAGCGCATCATCAACATCATTCCCGAACCGGTCTATATCAAGGACGCTGAGAGTCGCTACCTGCTGGTCAATCAGGCCTTCGCGCGCCAGCTCAACAAGCAGCCGGAAGATCTGATCGGCCAATTGCCGGAACGTGTTTTCGACGACCCTGCGTACGGCCAGATGGTCCTCGAGGAAGACCGGAAAGTCCTCAGTGGGCTGCAACTGTTCAAGGAAGAGCACGGCCCCAATCCGGTCACCGGCGAAGAGCGCTTCCAGATAGTGGCCAAGGAGGCGTGCAAGGATGCGCGTGGTCACGAGGTCATCATCGGCACCAACTTCAACGTCACGCGCTGGCGCGTCGCCGAACGCGAGCTGCAGGAAGTGCTGGAACGCGAACGCGAGCAGCGCAAGCGTACACAGGACTTCGTGCAGCGCCTCATCGACGTGATGCCGGAGCCGATCTACATCAAGGATGCGCAGGCGCACTTCTTGATGGTCAACCAGGCCTTCGCACGCGAACGCCAGCGCCCGGCGCACGAGCTCATCGGCATGACCTCGTTCGACCTCGCGCCAAATGCGGACTCGATTCACATGGTCGCCGAGGAAGATGCCGAGATCCTGCGCAACGGCACCAATATATTCAAGGAGCATCATGCACGCACGCCGGTGACCGGCGAAGAGCGTATTCGCCAGGTGCACAAGCGCCTCAGCTTCGATGCCGATGGCAATCCCATCATCGTCGGTGCGCACTTCGACATCACCAATCTGCGCATTGCCGAGCGCACGCTGCAGGCCGCGCTTGACCGTGAAGTGGAGCTACGTCAGCGCGTACAGACCTACATGCAGCGCCTGATCGACGTCATCCCGCAGCCGGTGTATGTGAAGGACGCGGAGAGTCGTTACCTGATGGTCAACGAGGCCTTCGTCCAGGAACGTGGCCGTCCGCGCGAGGCCATCATCGGCGACTCGTCGATCCACCCGACGAACGCGAATCCACGTGACCCGAAGATCCTCGAGGAAATCGTCAGCGTCGTTTCGGCGGAAGATGCCGCGGTGCTCGCAGGCGCAGTCATCCTCAAGGAGGAAAGCCGTCCGCATGCTGAAACCGGCGAATCGCGCTACCGGCTCATCTCCAAGCGCGCTTGTGTTGATGCCGAAGGCAACAAGGTCATCGTCGGCGCCAACTTCAACATCACCCAGTGGCGCAGGGCCGAAGAAGAAGCCGCACGCGCCAATCAGGCAAAGTCTGTCTTCCTCGCCAGCATGAGTCACGAGATCCGCACGCCGCTGTCTGGCGTCATCGGCACCCTGCGCCTCGCCCTGCACGACCGGAAACTGTCACGCGAAACGCATGACTACCTCGACATGAGCCTGTCGAATGCTGAATCGCTGCTGGGCATCATCAACGACATTCTCGATTTCTCGAAAATCGAGGCCGGTCAGCTAAAGATAGAGAACATCGATTTCGATCTGCGCGCCAAGACCCGCGAGAGCATCCAGGCCTTCCGCTCACACGCCGCCAGCCGTAGCCTGCGCTTCGATCTCGACATTGCACCCACGCTACCGCAGTACGTAAAGGGCGATCCGACACGCATCCGTCAGGTGCTGATGAACCTGGTCGGCAACGCCGTAAAATTCACGGACCAGGGCTCGATCGACGTCGCAGTCAATGACCTTGGCATGATCAACGGGCAATACCACGTCAGCTTCAGCGTCACCGACACCGGCATCGGCATCCCCGCCGAGGCCTTGCCGCGACTCTTCCAGAAGTTCCATCAGGCGGACGTGTCGACCACGCGTCGCTTTGGCGGCACCGGGCTGGGGCTGGCCATCTGTCGCGAACTGGTCGAAGCCATGGGCGGCAAGATCGAAGTGAGTAGCGAGGACGGCGCGGGCACGACCTTCCGTTTCGAGCTGCCACTGGCCCCTGGCATCGCACCGAACCCGGACCTCGAAGCACCGCTGCGCCCGCATGCTCGCCGACTGGTGGTGTTGTGTGCGGAAGACGTACCGGTCAATCAGCTTATCGTACGCACCCAGCTGACACACATGGGGCACGAAATCGACATGGTCGGCACAGGCCTGGCCGCGGTGCAGGCGCTGGCGAGCAAGGATTACGACATCGTCCTCATGGACGGACGCATGCCGGAAATGGACGGCGCAGACGCCACCCGCGCCATTCGTGCGGGGGGCCTGCCAGGCATTGCTGTACGCAATCCCGACATCCACATCATCGCGCTCACCGCCAACGCTAGTGATGAAGACCGCCAGCAATACCTTGACGCAGGCATGAACGATTTCGTGACCAAACCGGTCTCCGAGCGCCAGTTGCACCACGTGCTTGAGGGCGTGATCCAGACCCTTGAAGCCGATCACGTGCCGGCCACGGTCACTCAACCCTGGCAGGAAATGGCACGCCAAGGCTGGAATGAAGCAGGCAGCAGCGCCGCGGACCAGACCACCGGCGTTGCAAGGGCGGAACAGGCAGACGACCTGATGGAGCGCGTCATGACCGTCTTCGTCGCGGCTATTCCGGAACGCATCACGCAGATGGATGCTGCCTGGCAAAGCCGCGACATGGTTGCACTGGCCAGCCTCTTCAACAGTATCAGCGGCAGTGCCAAAATCGTGGGCATGGACGAAATGCACGACTTCGCCGCCCACTTGCAGAATGCGGCCGAGCGCGCCGACACCTCGGCGCTCGAACGCGAATACCCGCGTCTGCGCGGTGCGCTGACCAGCATCCAGGAGTGTTTTGAAGGCTGAGTGGGTTCAGGACCGTCGCCAGAAAGAGGTCAGAGTGCGTGGCGGGCTCAGATTTCCTGCACTGAGCTGTTAAAATCGCTGATTCCGCGTTTTACAGCCCGAGTCCATTCATGACGCAGCCCAAGGAACTCAGTTCCCACTATCACCACACCGACATCGAAAAAGCCGCCCAGCAACACTGGGACAGCACCGAGGCTTTCAAGTCAGTCGAAGACCCCTCAAAGCAGAAGTACTACTGCCTGAGCATGTTCCCCTACCCCTCGGGCAAACTGCACATGGGGCACGTGCGCAATTACACGATCGGCGACGTGCTGACGCGCTTCCACAAGATGCGCGGCTTCAACGTGATGCAGCCAATGGGCTGGGATGCTTTCGGCCTGCCTGCCGAAAACGCCGCCATCCAGAACAAGGTGCCACCGGCAAAGTGGACCTTCGACAACATCGATTACATGAAGGGGCAGCTCAAGTCGCTGGGCTTCGCCATCGACTGGAGTCGTGAGCTCGCCACCTGTACGCCCGAGTACTACAAGTGGAACCAGTGGCTGTTCCTGCGCATGCTCGAGAAAGGCATCGCCTATCCGAAGACGCAGGTCGTGAACTGGGACCCGGTCGACATGACCGTACTCGCCAACGAACAGGTCATCGATGGCCGCGGCTGGCGCACCGGTGCGGTCGTCGAGAAGCGCGAGATCCCCGGCTACTACCTCGCCATCACGCAATATGCCGAAGAGCTGCTCGGCGACCTCGACACGCTGGAAAACTGGCCCGAGCGCGTGCGCCTGATGCAGGCCAACTGGATCGGCAAGAGCACGGGCGTGCGCTTTGCCTTCCCGCACGAAATCAAGGATGAATCCGGTGCCCTGATCGGCGACGGCAAGCTGTGGGTATTCACGACGCGCGCCGACACCATCATGGGCGTCACCTTCTGCGCAGTCGCAGCCGAGCACCCGCTCGCCACGCACGCGGCGCAGAGCAATCCCGAACTCGCCGCCTTCATTGCGAAGTGCAAGAGCGGTTCTGTCATGGAAGCCGACATGGCGACGATGGAGAAGGAAGGCCTGCGCACCGGCCTCTTCGTCACGCATCCGCTCACCGGCGAGCAGGTCGAAGTATGGGTCGGCAACTATGTGCTGATGTCATATGGCGATGGCGCCGTGATGGCCGTGCCAGCGCATGACGAACGCGATTTCGGCTTCGCGAAGAAATACGACCTGCCGATCAAGCAGGTCATCGCTGTCGGCGACAAGAGCTTCTCGACCGATGCCTGGCAAGAATGGTACGGCAGCAAGGAAGGCCAGACGATCAACTCCGGCAAGTACGACGGTCTCGGCTACAGCGCCGCTGTCGATGCCATCGCCGACGACCTCGTTGCGAAGAACATCGGCGAGAAGAAGACCCAATGGCGTCTCCGCGACTGGGGCATCTCACGCCAGCGTTACTGGGGCTGCCCGATCCCGATCATTCACTGTGACGATTGCGGCTCAGTGCCGGTGCCGGACGACCAGTTGCCCGTCGTGCTGCCGACCGATTGCGTGCCAGACGGCTCGGGCAATCCGCTCAACAAGCTCTCATCATTCCTTGACTGCGCCTGCCCGAAATGCGGCAAGCCTGCGCGTCGCGAGACGGACACGATGGACACCTTCGTCGACTCGTCCTGGTACTACGCGCGTTTCGCCACGCCGGGCAATGACAAGGCCATGGTCGACGAGCGTGCGGATTACTGGATGCCGGTCGACCAGTACATCGGCGGTATCGAGCACGCGATCCTTCACCTGCTCTACTCGCGCTTCTGGACCAAGGTTATGGGCGATCTGGGCCTCGTGAAATACCGCGAGCCCTTCAAGCGCCTGCTCACGCAAGGCATGGTGCTCAACCATCTGTTCTCGCGCCGCTCCGACAAGACCGGCATCGAGTGGTTTGCGCCGGAAGAGATCGACCTCATCAAGGACGAGGCCGGCCGCGTCACCGGCGCCACGGCCAAGCGCGATGGCAATCCCGTCGACTACGGCGGCTACGGCACCATGTCGAAGAGCAAGCGCAACGGCGTCGACCCGAACGCGATGATCGAGCAGTACGGCGCCGACACCTCGCGCTTCTTCATGATGTTCACCGCACCGCCCGAGCAGACGCTGGAGTGGTCGGATGCGGGCATTGAAGGCTCGTGCCGTTTCCTCAAGCGCGTGTGGGCGTTCGGCAATGTGTTCGCCAACGAAGTACGCGGCAAGCTACCCGCGCAGCGTGAGTTGGGCAGCGCGAAACTGCCGGACAACCTCGCCACGCTGCGTCGCGAGATTCACTTGAACCTCAAGCAGGCCAACTACGATCTGGGCAAACAGCAGTTCAATACGGTAGCGTCTTCGTGCATGAAAATGCTCAACGCACTGGAAAAGGCACCACGCGATTCGGCACTCGCTGCAGAGGTAATTGAAGAATGTTTCGGCATCCTGCTGCGCGTGTTGTCGCCGATCACGCCGCACATCACGCACCAACTGTGGCTCGATCTTGGCTATGGCAGCGACATTCTCGCCGCCGCCTGGCCGGAGCCGCTCGAAGCCGCGCTGGTGCAGGACGAGATCGAACTCGTGCTGCAAGTGCTCGGCAAGACGCGTGGCTCGGTGAAGGTGCCGGCGGGGGCCGACAACAGGACCATCGAAGCGCTGGCGATTGCTTCAGAGGCTGCGCAGAAGTTCATGGAAGGCAAGCCAGCGAAGAAAGTGATCGTAGTGCCGGGACGTCTCGTGAATATCGTTGTGTGACGACAGGCCAAATTCTTGAATACCCCTTTTGAAGGGGTATTTTTTTGCCTGCGGGTTATGAAGGTTTCATCCTTCACTGCCCTGCGAAAATCACAAGAACCTCAACCACCCAACCAGCGCTCCAGCTGATTGACCGAGAACGCAATCACCACGGTGCCAGGAAGCATTCCTATGATGGTGCCGAGAACGAAATCCTTGAAGCGTAGATGTGACGCGCCGGCAATCATGTTGACGACGGCGAACGGCGCAATGGGCAACATCCGGATGATGATGACCGCCAGCAAACCACGTTCAGCGAGACGACGACTGACCTGATTGATCCGCTCTCCACCGAAGTGACGCAAACCATCGTGCCCCAGGTAATTGCCGATCGAGTAGCTGCAGATGGCGCCCAGCGTCGTACCGAGCAAGGTATGTATGACGCCCAACCATGGACCGAGCAACAGGGAGGTCGCCACGATGATGGCGCCGAGCGGGACCGACAGCACGCTCGCCAGGAATACGCAGGCAAGGACACACCATGCAGGAAGTTCGCGTACAGAGATGCGCGTCCTTGCGACGAGTTCTTTAAAACCAGCGACGTCGCCTGGACCGTACGCTTTCCACAGAACGGCCAGTCCGACAAGGCAAAGCACCAGCAACACGAGGAGCGACGCACGGATCGCCACAGTCCGCCTTGATGACACGGCCATCCTCAAACAGCCCCAGCCAGTATCGCCGCCCGGTCGAGACACGATCTGAGCGCCCCTGCCAGCTCGTCTACGTTGATCTTCTCGAACATTGATCCATGCAGGCCGCGCACAACGAGTTCAGGTGAGTCTGCAGCGACAATCCGACGCCAGGCTCTGAACAGCAGAGGATCCCAGCGCACGAGTCCACTGGAGCGGATAAACACTGTGGTCCCCGCATAGGGTTTGACGCGGTAGTTGGCCATCGCGTTGATCTGCCCAAGCAGGCCGGGGTCACTGAACAAGGCGCCTAGATGCCGGCCGTTCACGCTGAAATCCTGCGCGTTCAAATGGCACGAAAGCCACTTCATGGAACGCCAGAAGATTGCGCTACGCAGCACTCGCCCAGGATAGACAGCGTCAACGAGGCACAGCTGGGTCACAGGAAAATTCTTTGCCCGGAGCAGGCGCGCCGTTTCGAGCGCGGCAATGCCGCCAACCGAGAAGCCGGCCAGCGCGCCTGGCTTGCCACGGCTCATTATCTGTTCTGCATAATGGCCGGCAATTTCCTGAAAGCTGGTCTCCGCCTTGGTCACCGTCTTGGTCGTAGGCGGCTGCAACATGTAAAAATCGCAAGCGTCGCCCAGAGCTTCGGCCAGCGCCCTGAAACGAATGAGATCACCCTGCCCCGAAGCCGCGAAATACAGGGGCATACCGTGTTCCTTCTGGCCAAGGTGCAGCATGACGTCCTCGACAGACGTCTTGTTAGTCCCTCCGTCGAACCGTGCAGCCAACTGCTCGATTGTTGGATGCTCGATCAGCGTGAAGAGCGGAACAGGCTGGTCGACCAGCGTTTCCATGCCGGCCAGGATGTCGACTGCAGCCAGCGAATCGCCGCCGACGTCAAAGAAATTGTCCGTCACACCCAGATCGCTGCGCTTCAGAACTGACTGCCACAGAGCCAGCAAAGCGCGCTCCAGCGCACTCGCCGGCAGGCGCCATGCGTTTGACATTGATTGAACGTCAGGTTCCGGCAGCAGCTCGTAGGCAATCTTTCCGCTGCTGTTCAGGGGTAATTCGGGCAGGCAGGATATGCCGGCCGGCAACATGTAATCGGGCACGCGGCTCGCCAGATGACGGCGAATGTGACCCGACTGGAGCGGCTGAGAACCGGCCACCCAAGCGTGAATGATTTTCTTGCCCTGAGCATCGCACAACTTCGCGGCGGCCTGCTGCACTGCATCGATCGACAAGAGCGCGGCCTCTATCTCACCCAACTCTATGCGGTAACCCCGCAGCTTGATCTGGCGATCGACTCTGCCGACAAAATGCAGATTGCCGTCAGTCGCCAGCCAGCCCCGGTCGCCGCTGCGATACATGCGCTCGCCGGGCAGAAACGGATCGTCAAAGAAAGCTTCACCGTCGAGCGCCCTCTGCTTGAGGTAACCGCGTGCGATGACCGGGCCGCCGATGTAAACCTCCCCCACTACTCCGAACGGCAGCATCTGGTGGCGACCATCGAGGATATAGATGCGCGAACCATCAATCGCGCGCCCTACCGGCAGAACAGTATTGGTTGGCTGCGCGCTGCACTCCCAGGCCGTTGCAAAGATGGCTGTCTCGGTGGGTCCGTAAACATTGAACAGTCGCCCCCCGATCTCGGCGATGAAGCGGTTGGACAATTCGGCGGGCAGGACTTCTCCGCCGCAGCAGGCAATCCGGAGTTTGAGCGCCGAATGATCAGGAATGGAATCGAGCAGGCCGCGCAGGGTCGATGGCACGAGCGCCATGATCGTCACCCGATGACGGACGACGAAATCGCCGAGCATGCCAGGCGATAGACGTCCGGGCCGTGGCAGTGCGACGCTGGCACCATTGATCAAGGGCACCAGCAACTCGATCAATGAAGGATCAAAGGTCGCCTGCGTGCATTGCCCGCTGCGATCCGAAGCCTCTACCTTGTAAGTCCGTGAAATCCAGGCGAGGCGACGGGCCAGCGCAGCGTGCTCAAGCATGACCCCCTTGGCTCGTCCAGTCGATCCCGAGGTGAACAACACGTACGCCAGATCGCCGTGATGCGGCTGCCTGATTTGCGCCGCCGGCGCTCCAGACAAGGGCGTCGCACCGACAACCAGCTGCTTCGCACGCACACCGGTAAAACGCTTCAACTGCGGCGCTCGCAGCAATAGCGCAATCGCCTCGCTGTCATCGAGAATTCCCTGCAAGCGCCCTAGCGGCATGTCCGGATCAAGCGGCAGGAATGCGGCTCCGGCCTTGCTGATGGCCAGCATGGCCGCAACCATTTCGGGCGAACGTTCGATGACCGTCGCCACCACCCGATCCCGCCCTGCTCCAAGACTCAACAGGCGCTGCGCCAGCTGATCCGCCCAGTGATTCAGGCCGCCGTAGTCCAGCTCGCAGCCATCCCAGACCAGGGCCACCGCATCCGGTGTAAGCGCAGCCTGGCGCTCGAACTGGACAATATAGGGATCAGGCTGTGGCTCGGGCCGGACATCCGGCAACAAAGTCCCCTGCTCGCCGGAGGGGACCAGCGGAAGCGTTTCGACTGTCCGCTCGGGATCGTCTGCCATCGTGCGCATCAGAAAAGCGAGCCGTCTGCCCAGATAATCGACTTCATCCGCTGAAAAACAGGAGGGACTCGCTTCGAGCGCCAGCTCGGCATCCTGGTTTGCCTGAAACTCACACAAGGTGATGCCAAGTGGGTAACGGGCCAGCCCGGAAAAAATCTGCCGCGCGCCGAAGGAACGCCCAGCACCGAAATGCAGGTCGTAATCCTGGCGCTCGTAAGAAAAAAGCACATCGAAAATACTCTCGCGATGCTGGCGAATGGCCATCAGATGCCGCGCCATCTCGCTGACGGGATATCTGTGGTGACGCACCGCCGTCTTCAGCGAAACATTCACCGATTCGATCAGTTCGCGCACGGTCATGCCCGATCTCAGCCTGACCACCAGTGGAAATACGCCGACGAACATGCCAAGTGTCTCGCGATAGCGCTTGCCGGCGCGATTCAGACTCGGCAGGCCGATCACAACCTCGTCACGATCGCATACCCGCGCAAGATAGGCCGCGATGACAGCGACCATGCAACCAGAAAGGGTTGCCCCCAGCGAGCTTGCAAACAGCCCCAGACGGTCGCACTCTGCGCGAGGCAGGGTCTGCGTCACGACGTGGGCCGGCGACAGCCCTTCACTAATGTCATGCGGATGTCTCCGTTCGAAAAGAGGTGATGGCAGAACCGGCATTTCATGCTGCCAGAACGCTGCATCCCGCTCGAAAGCCGGTGAGCTTCGGTACTCCAGTGACTCCGCGACAAACGCACGGTAGCCCGGATCATTTGTGGCAGGCAGCGGCTTGCCGGCAGCCAGCGCGTTATAGATGGCCGCCCAGCGCTGCATCACCAGCGAGGTACCCCAACCGTCCATGATCGAATGGTGAAACTGGATGGTCAGGCCGTGCAGGGTGTCACTATGGCGAAGCAAGGCGAAACGCCAGGGCGGCGTGCCATCAACCGCGAACGGCTCCTTCATCCAGGCCTGCCACCAGGCTCGCATCGCGGCCAGAGGCTCGTCAGTTGCCGGAATATTGACCAGCTTCAGCGGGGCATCCCAGGTCGCGAGAAGCCGCTGCCCGCCCTCAGGCAGAGGCACCAGGCGCAGCGCCTCGGTTTCGGCCACCATGCAGGCCAATGCCGCCTGGAAGAGCACAAGATCGAAAGGGCCGTCGATATACCCGGCCCCCCCGATGTTCAGATGCGTACTGCCCGGCCAGGTCCGTTGGTCAAGCCAGACCTCTTGCTGGCTCAACGACAAAGGCATAAGCCCGACAGCTAGCGTATCGCCGCATGATCCCATCGCGAAATCTCCTCCATGGCGTAGCGATAGCCCGCATCGGCAATCTTGTCAGCTTGCCGATAGGCCATCAGCGGATATTCAGCGACCGGCGGCTCGAGGCAAAAGTCTGCCTGAGCCATGGTGCGCGCACGTTCGTGGATGCCACCGATATGACCGGCCCGATAGAGGATCGAGCCAATGGAAGGCGTTCGGTCGCCGGTCTCCCGTAAATAGCCCTTGAGCGTCCGCCAGACGGAGAGACGCTGCAGGGCGGGATCGACGCTCAGGATTTCACGCACATCGACATCCACGGCAATGATGCTGCCATTGCCCCGGCGGCGTTCGAGCGGCGTGCCAAGGCGACCACGCATGGCACTGACGGGGACGTTGTCGAGAATCGCCCCATCGACCAGCAGCTCGCCGTCATACAACACCGGTGGCAGCAGGCCGGCCGGCGAATTGCTGGCCAGCACCGCACGCCAGAGCAGGCCGCGGTCCTGAACCGTCGTACAGGCCCGACTGAGGTTGCAGGCCGCGGCAAAGAACGGGCGCCACAATTGCTCGATGCGTATATCGCCGAACATGCGCCGCAGATCGCGCTCCATTCGCTTGCCAGAGAGCAGCGAGATCAACGGCAGCGTCGGTCGTTCGCCGCCCAAAGCAAAACGTTGCGTCCTCTCGCGGATTTCATCGATCGGCAGTCCGCAGGCGTACTGTGCACCGATCAGCGCACCCATGCTGTTACCACCGAGCACGTCGATGGGAATGTTGCTCTCTTCGAGCGCCCGCAAGACGCCGAGATGAGAGAAGCCACGCGCCCCACCACCACCTAGAACGACACCCACCGCCCGACTCGTCAGATAGCGCGCCAGCCGGGCGTAATCGCGCTGACGTCCGGTCCGCAATGGATAGACCCGCTCGAAGTCGCGCCGGGCCCAGGCGAGCATGTCACCCGGCCGCTCGGACTGGGCCTTGTGGAGCAGCGCCAGGTGCTTGCGCTTCATGACGAAACCGGGCTCGGTCGCCAGCGCATCCTCCACCGCCGATACATCGCTCGATTCGTCCTCGGCGGCAACGAAAACAACCTGGTCAGCCTGCCGAAATGCCCGATGCATTTTTTTCGAATCACTGGCATCGGCTTCCAGCACGATGAAATCGAACTGCTGCTCCAGCTCATCCAGTTGTAGGGTATCGAGTGCTTTCTCGCGAAATCGTCCGGTTCGCCCCATGGTCGCCAAGGCCCCGGCCAGGCTTTCGCCAACGTCCGCCGCCAAGCGGGCATCACGCAGCGGTATGACAGCGATGGTGTGGGCTCTCTGCTGCTCGACCAGTTGCACGGAATGGCGCAACTGGTGATAGACCGCCTGGGCGAACAGTCTGTTCAAAGGCACGGGATGACGCTTGAGAAGCGTTTCAAAACTTTCGCGACCCAGCAGTGCAATGGTCGAGTCCCGCAACGCTGTGACATCGGCAAAGCGTGTCTGCTGCAGGATCATGCTGGTTTCGCCAACAACCTCGCCCGGACATATTTCGTTATAGAGGCTCAGGCTGCCGTCCGGATTGCGCCGCGATACCCGCAGGCGACCGCTGATGACGATCAGCATGCGCTCCGAGGGCTCCCCCTCACGCAGAACGAGGTGCCCGCCCTTGACCAACTGCAGTTCCAGCTCGACCGCGACGTCTCGCAGCACCTGCTCGTCCAGGCTGCCAAAGACCCGGCTGGCCTGCAGCGCTTCAACCAGCTTGTCCACGGAAAGCTGCGACGTCAGTCCCCTCACGTTCGTGCTCCGCGAGCATCCTTTGAGACCGGGCAGATTGGCCGAATACCAGCGCCAAGCGTCGGCACACGCCCGATGTTGCGCTCCGCCAACCCGTTCAAGACCTGTCTTGCCGGCTCCCCGCCAAGAACGCAACCCTCGCTGCCTGTCACCAAGATCATTTCTTCCCCAGATCTTCCGCGCCAACTGGCTCAACAATCATATGCCACAAGGGTATCCATGGGTACGATAATTTATGCCGATCGACTTCTGCGCCCAGATCAATGCACGACCCTGTTGCGATGAGCTCATCGCTAACCGCGGGCACTCCAACGCGCGCACTGGCGCGCAGCAAGAGATGATGATCAACAGGGAAATGATGGCCCGGGTGAAGAACTGCGCGTTGCCGGGACCGAAGCGCTGACGCACGCCTTCAATCGGAGTATCGATACGGATCTGCCGCATGCTCGGAGCAACCCATAGCCACGACGCAAACAGGTAGCGACATTGCCAGTGGACACGGCGATCGCCGTAAGCCAATCGCCATGAGCCTTGCCGGCTGCGTCGGTGAAGGCCCTGGCTGAGAACCGGGTCGTGAAGGAGAAAGAGGAGGCGCCGACCATCCCCCACGACATCTTGCCGCCGCTGCGAAAGTAATCGCTTGCCGAATTGCTGGCCGTCCGCCGGAAAACCAGTCCTATACCGATGATGAAGGCGAAATCGACAAGAACCACCGCAACAACATTTACGTCGAATGTCATGAGCGCTCCCGAGGCAAGTCCGCCTCCGATCAGCCCGGAGATCGGGGCAGCAAAGCATTGTTCATTTTCAGAAATGCCCAGCGTCGTATCACGACGCCGGTGCGGCCGGGCCGACATTGCCGGTCGCTGATACAGCCCGTGGGCGAACGAGCGTTGCCCGCCGCTCCCCTGCACGGAGCACTACGCGCGCACCGGACTACGCTTCAGGATAGCCCCGTCTCCCCTTTACACCTCGAAGAAAAAACCCGCACATCATGAGCACGCGTTCCGAACGCGACGCCCTGGCCCCATCGACGTCCCGGCCGAGCGGCGGTGAGGTGCGCAGACGCAGCGCTCCCTGCACAACTTCGACATCTCCGGCGGACAGCAGCACCATGGCGCTCAATTGCGCTCAATTCGTCGGCACCGGAAAGTCTCGGTCAATCCAGTCGTCGAGCAGGCGCTTCTCATAGCGCAGCGGGTCGGAATTGCTATGGTCGCCGTGAGACAGGTAGTTCATGTCGCGCAATCTGCGCTTCTTTTCCATACGCACGATGGCGCCACTTGCATCCAGTACGCGAAAGCCCAAGTCGATGCGTGGCGGATCCGTCTCGCGGATGACGCGCATATTGCCCGTTGCGCCCCCGGCATTGCGCGCCGGCGAGCCCGCGCGCTTGAGGTCGAGCACATCGATCTGCAAGCTCTGGCCAGGGGGCAGACGCGGGGCCGCCGCCTGCTGCACATATTTGCCCAGCTCGGCCAACACCGCATCGCGACGCTCAGGCGATTCGTGGTCACGCAGCGTCGTCGCAAACTGTTCGGGCTTGATGAAGCTCACCTTCACGCGTGCTTCTGCCTCGGCGGCCGACATCGCATCGGCTGCACCTGCCATGATCGCCAGAAAGCCGGCGAGCGCACTGACCATCAGATAACGACTACGCCGCCAGACAAAGTGTCCCGTGGCGCTTTTCAGATCCGTATTCATCATCGCACCTCCGTTTTTGTAGAACTCCTGCCTGGCGCTGCCATTCAGGATGGTCGGGACTCGGCTGGTTGAATCCCCATGGAACGAGGCTGACTCACGCTTCGCAGCCAAGGCTTCGTCCTGTGTCAGGACGATACAGCCTGCACCCACCGGGCCGGAAGCCTTAGAATGGCGATCCGCCCGACTAATGGATTCACGCTGATGACGTCCTCCTTGCGCACCGTGTCACGCCCCCTTGCCTGCGCCCTCGTCTGCCTTGCCCTCACTACGCTGGCTGCCTGCGGTTTCCAGTTGCGCGGGCCGAAACCGATGGCCTTCAAGACCGTTTACCTGGAGATGAGCCAGTACTCGGACCTTGCAGCCGACATCAAGCGCCAGATCAAGACTTCCGGTACGACTACAGTTGTGGACAAGCGCGACGACGCGGAAGTGCGCTTCATCGTGGTTCAGGACGCCCAGGAAAAAGCCATTATGGCCCTCGGCCCGACCGGCACGGTGCGTGAGTACCAGCTGCGCAAGCGCTTCCAGTTCCGCCTGCAGGACAAGGCCGGCAAGGAAGTCCTGCCCCTGCAGGAAATCAATATCACACGAGACATCACGTACAACGACAGCCTCGTGCTTGCCAAGGAACAGGAAGAGGCCATGCTCTACCGCGACATGCAGAATGACCTTGTGCAGCAGATCACACGTCGCCTCGCCGCAGTACGCATGGACGGGGTCGCGCCGGCCGCCACGCCAGCGGTTTCTGGCATGCCCGCGGGCCCCGGCAGTCGCGAGTAATTGAAACCGCAGTTGAAACTGAGATTGACCCTGCGATGAACCTGCGTCCCGAGCAACTCGCCAGCCATCTGGACCGCGAACTGGCGCCGCTCTATGTCATACATGGTGACGAGCCACTGCTGACCATTGAAGCCGGCGATGCCATCCGCGCAGCCGCACGCGCCAAGGGCGTCAGCGAGCGCGAGGTGCTGGTCGTCACACAGGGCTTCAAGTGGGACCAGTTCAATCTCGCCGGCGGCAATATGTCGTTATTCGGCGATCTCAAGCTGGTCGATCTGCGCATCCCCACCGGCAAGCCCGGTCGCGACGGCGGCGACGTGCTCACGCGCTTCTCCAAGGAAGTCGACCCACACGGTGGCGTCATTACGCTTGTCACCCTGCCGCACATGGACTGGGCCGCGCGCAAGCTCGGCTGGTTCGTCGCGCTGAGCGAAGCTGGTGTCACGGTCGAGTGCAATGCGCCGCAACTGAACGAACTCCCTCAGTGGATCGCAGGACGCCTCGCCCGCCAGAAACAGACTGCGCCACGCGATGCGCTGGTATTCATTGCCGAGCACGTCGAAGGCAATCTGCTCGCCGCGCATCAGGAGATGCAGAAGCTCGACCTGCTCTACGGCGAGTGCGCGCTGAGCATGGAACAGGTCGAAGACGCCGTACTGCATGTCGCGCGCTACGACACTGAGAAGCTTCGCACGGCCCTGCTCGAAGGTGATGCGGCACGCTGCGCGCGCCTGCTCGAAGGTCTGCAGGGTGAAGGCGCAGCAACACCGCTGGTGTTGTGGGCCATGGCCAACGAGATTCGCACGCTGGCCAATGTGCGCGCCGCGATGGACAGCGGTCAGCCTGTCGATGTTGCGCTCAAGAACGAACGCGTCTTCGGCCCGCGCCAGATGCTCTGCAAACGCGCCGTGCAACGCCTGCGCGGCGGCGCCCTGCGCGCTGCACTCATGCATGCCGCACGCATAGACCGCATGGTCAAGGGGCTGACCACGGGCGACGTGTGGGATGAATTCCTGCAACTGTCACTACGCGTCCGCGCGGGCTGACACCTGAGCACGCCCCAACCCCGGCGGTCGCCGCATTGACGTAGCAATCGTCGAGGCTGCGCCAACACCGGGCAAGAAATTTCCCGATGCCGAAAAACTGTTCTGGCTCGCGCCTGTAGAGGACGCACGGAAGCGCACGACGTATCGGGAACACCACATGTCCGGTGTCACGCCCCGTCCGCACTGAATATGAAATATCCCTGCGTGATCAGCTTGCCGGAAGGCATGCATGGTGATTACCATGGCGGCCGCATGCGCCCCCTACTCCCTCACCGCGCCCTATACGCATCTTTTGATCGCGTGCCCTCACCCAAGGGGGCGGCCACCCATATCGAGCATTTCGCGGGCACGCTGTTCGACACTTTCGGCGGCGGGCTGCTGCATGTGCTCGGAGACGCATCGCTGCCGGACTACCAGCGTGAAGCTCAGGTAGAGGTCCTGCGCTACGCCGCGACGCATGACAACTTCCTCGACCGCACGCAGGGCTTCGGGCGCAGGCTGGCCGCTACCGTCGCACATCTGGAAGGCTCGCTCGAAATCTGTCACTTCCGTGACCCGTGGAGCGGCATTCCCATCCTCGACCGATCACACCGCTATCGCACTGTCTACGAAGTGAACGGCTTGCCATCCATCGAACTACCCAGCACCTATCCGCTGCTTTCCCCACGCACGCTGGACAAGATCCGGCAGGCCGAGCGCTTCTGCGTCGACAATGCCGACAGCATTGTCACGCCATCCACGACCATCGCCGACAATCTCATGCGCATGGGCGCCTCGCACAAGCGCATCGCCGTCATCCGCAATGGCGCGAAGCCATGCGTGACACCACCCAACCGGCCCGATGAGGCGCCCCTACGCTATCTCGTATATTTCGGCGCACTGCAGCCCTGGCAGGGACTGGACGTACTGCTGCAGGCTTTCGCCCGACTGGCCGACCTCGATCTGCAACTGGTGATCTGTTCGTCATCACATCACCGTCTCGAAAAACCCTTCCGCCGGCTCGCCACTCGACTAGGGCTGGATGAGCGCATCATCTGGCGACACGGCCTCGCACGCGCCGAGCTTGCTCGCTGGGTGGCGCATGCGGAGATCAGCGTGGCACCGCTCACCGAATGTGCGCGCAATCTCGATCAGGGCTGCTGCCCGCTGAAGATTCTCGAATCGATGGCGCTGGGCGTGCCCGTCGTGGCCAGCGACATTCCGGCTGTGCGCGAAATACTGGATGAGGACACCGGCAGGCTGGTGCATCCCGGGCGCCCCGCAGAGCTGGCGCGTGCGCTGCGCGTGCTGCTCGAATATCCTGATGCCGCGAAAACCATGGGCGCGCGCGGCAAGCAGCGCCTGGAACGCGACCTGACCTGGGCCGCAAGTACCACCGCGTTGCGGCAGCTTTACCAAACGCTATGCAGCCCGGATGCTGCATCACCCCTTTTCCTTACTCCTGCCATTGCCGTGGCCTGCCCATGAGTATCCTGACTGCCTTGAACGCCTATCTACACCTCGATACACGACAGCGTACGTTTATGCGGGAGAAAGAGATCGACACCAGCATGACACTCGAGGAATGGATCCCCTTCCTTGGTGGTGTTGCCCGCGCCGACCGCGCCAGCGACGTTCTGCGCAAGATGCTGGGCTGGCTCACCATCCTGACGATCGTCCCCGGCTTTGTTCTTGCCATCGTGACCGAAAGTGCAACGCCCCTGCTGCTGTGGATTGCGTCCAGCGTGTCGGTTTTTTGCTGGTTGCGTCTGCGCAAGATCGACATGCCGCCTTCGCTCGATCGCTTCCTCCTGCCCTGGCTCGTCCTGCTGAAGGAAGACGTGGCACCGAAGTCGGAAGTCTCGCTGCGGCTCGATCTGCGCGGCGCGGAGCTTACGCAGAAAGCGATCATGGCCGCAGACATGCCGAATGGCGTGCCGCGCAGCCCGCGCGCATGCAATGACAACTATTTCCGCGACGACTGGGCAAGCGGCACCGCCTCGCTCGCCGACGGCGCCATCCTGCAGTGGGACATCTCCGATTTCGTGCGCAAACGCGTCAAAACACGGCGCAATGCACGCGGCAAGACCAAACGGAAAACGAAGTACAAGATCCAGCGCAGCTTTGACGTAAATCTGAGCGTACGCGACAGGGATTATGCCGTCAGCAATATCGTGCCCGACACGGCCTGCCGCGCATCCGTAAAACGCGGCGAGAAGCGCACGGCCGTGCGCATTCGCACGCGCTCTGTCGGCAGAGAACGATTTACACCTCCCCGCCTGACTGATCTCGTCGATACCATTTCGCGCGCCTACAGCTCGCTTTCCGTCGCCCCGAAGGAGCGTTGATGCAATCCTTGAATTCCTGCACCGTACAACGCGGCATTTTCTCGCTTCGCGAATGCGGCAACGCATCCACCGACACCTGCGCGCAATGCATGCGCCCGGTCTGCATGGAGCATGCGCACTATGGCGCCGAGCAGATCCTGTGTCCCCAATGCTACGCCGCGTCATCGAAGGACAAGGCCGACGAGGATTCGGAGAGCGAAGATACGTCGGATTGGGATTCGCCCGGCTGGTCCGGACGCTGGAGCACCGAATATCACAGCTCGCACGACTACGTGCCGATCAGCGCAGCCGGCGCGCACGATAGCTTCGATGACGTCGACCGCAATGCCTTTGCCACGCGCAGCGATGGTGCGCTGGACGACGAGGGAGACGACCGAGCCGGCTCATCGTCCGGGTTCTCCGACAGTTGAACAGCGCGCACCAGCCCCCCTCGCGCACGCCGCACCTCGTGTGGCTGACGGAAAACCATCCGCCGGCCAACGGTGGCATGGCCGTGTCATGCGACCGCATCGTGCGTGGCCTGCGCGATGCGGGTGTCGTGGTCGACGTGATTCACTTCACGCGGCAAGCTGTCTCGACACCGCGCTTTGAAACACAACGCAACGGCCGCTACCTCGCTTTCCCTGTCGGTGATGACGCATCCCACGCGCTGAATGTGCTGTTCGAGCGACTGGACAGCGATGCACGACGCGAGGCGTTCACGCACGTCGTGGCCTTCGGTGGCAATCTGCCCCTGCTTGCTGCGCCCACCTTTGCAGCCTGGCTGAACGTACCGCTGATCACGCTGTTTCGCGGCAACGACTTCGACGCGGCCATCTTCTCGCCGCAGCGCAGAGGCATCGTGCGCGAGGCTATCGAACGCGCTGCACGTGTCGGTGTGGTGAGCCGCGACAAGGGGCGACGCATCAGTGCCCTGCATCCGTCCGCGCAAGTCATGTGGACCCCCAACAGCATCGACCTCGAAGACTGGTCACCCCTGCCCTCCGACCGCATGCAAGCCTCTCGATGGCGCGACCACGATGTCGGCACGGAGCAGCGCGTGCTGGGCCTCTTCGGCCAGATCAAATCAAAGAAGGGCGGACTGCAACTCGTCGAATCGCTCGCCACATCGGGCTTCGCCGAACGTTTCCATCTGCTGCTCGTCGGTGATCTCGAAGAAGAAATCCACGCACGTCTGGCCGATGAAGCCTTGCCCATCGCACACACAGCCCTGCCATTCGCGGATCGCTACAGCTTGCTTCCGCACTACTGCGCCTGCGATGCCGTCGCCATCCCGAGCTTCTACGACGGCATGCCCAATGTCCTGCTGGAGGCCATGGGTCTGGGCATTCCGCTTGTCGCCTCCACGGCGGGCGGCATGGGTGACATTCTCATCGACGGCCAACATGGTTTCCTGTTTCACCCCGGAGATCCGCATGGCTGCCGACACGCGCTGGCGCGCCTTGCCGAGACGTCGACAGCAGACCTGCAACGCATGGGTGAAGCCTGCTTGCGCACAGCCGGGCTTTTCCACCCGGCCCGCGAGACGGACAGCTACCTGAGCCTGCTGCACGAAACCATGCCCGATTCCGTCTCCAATGCAGTGCCCCACTCGAAGGATGTCGAATGAATCCAATGCTACGCACATGCGCGCTGCTCACGCTGACTTCAACCATGTTGGCGTTGGTCGCATGCCAGAAAACGGAAGACGCGTCCGCAGCTCCCGTCAATGCCGCCAGTGCCGCCGCAGCAAGCACGGCGCGCAGCGTCAGCTCGGCCGATGACTCGACGACGCTGCGCATCGTCGATGCCTCGGGCACGGCACTCGTCGTCCTGAAGCCGCACGACATGGAAGTCCGCTTCGGCAATGGCGACAAGGCGAGAACCTTGCACGCCCAATCGCAGGATGACGGCAAACGCAAATACGCACGACAAGGCGAAGGCGTGGTGATGGAGGTCAAGCCTGGCGATGATGGCTTCAAGCTGCGCAGCCGGGACGCCCACCTGCTGTGGAAACTCAAGCTCAAGGACAGCAGCATCAAGATCAGCGACAACGAAGAGAACGCCAGAGCAATCACGCTGAAGATCAATGGCAATCGCATCGAGGTGGCGGACAACGGCAAGGCGCTGGGTGAAGTGAATTTTGATGGCGACAAGTCGCGCGCGCGAGTGACCGATGCTGCCGACAAGACCGTGGCGACGGTACAGGCGAAGAAGAATTCGGCCGCATTCGGTTTGCTGCTCGCCACACGCATTCCCGAGGCCGAGCGCGCCGTGCTGGCGCTGGAACTGCTCGCCCGCGATCTCTGAAGCACGCCCCGTGGCAAGTCCGGCACCTGTCCTCTATTACGCATTCGGCGGCGGTCTCGGACACCAGACGCGCGCGCTGGCTGTACGCCATACGCTGGGCCTGCAGTGCGATTTCGTGATGCTGAGCGCAGCGCCTGCAACACGGGATCAGACCGTCACGCATTGGCTCGCCCCCACCGGACTGGAAGAAGATCCCGTTGCCTTCCGCGCCTGGATCAGCGAGATCATCCGGCATTTCCAGCCGAAGCAATTTTTCGTCGATGCCTTTCCGGCCGGCATTCTCGGCGAGCTCTGTGACTTCCCCTGGCCGCCCGGACTCGAACTGATCCACGTCGCACGGATCCTGCGCTGGGACTGCTATGCCGAACTGATACGCGGAACACCGCCTCGCTACACACAGACCTGGCTTGTTGAAGAGATTTCACAGCAACACCTTCAGGCCGTCAGGGCAATGTCCATTCGCACTACCTCGCTATCACTCAAATGTTCGCCAGTGGACTCGCTCAGCGATGAATCCCGCGCGGTCGCTCGCAGATGGGCTGAACACGGCAAACCTGTGTGGCTGATCGTTCACTCCGGCCCGGACGAGGAGACCGCCGAGTTGCTGGCCTATGCGCGCGAATGCGCTGCGCAGGAAAACACCAAACCGCGTTTCGCCGTCGTCTCCCCGGGCACACCGCTGCCCGACGAGTCGGACATCGAACGCATTGATCTGCAACCCGCCAGTGCGCTATTCCCGTTCGCAGCACGCATCGTCACCGCGTGCGGTTTCAATTCGATGCAGCAGACAGCTCCGTGGCGTGAGCGGCACCTGTGCATGCCCTTTGCGCGGCGCTTCGACGATCAGTTCCTGCGGCGCAAACACGCGCTTGAAGTATCAGCTTCGCGCTAGGGGCGGCAACCAGCGCCACGCAGCAAGGCCCAGCAACACGCAGGTCACGCCAATGCCAACAAAGATCGGCACCAGCCCGAACGCATCCCCGGCCTGCCCGATCAGGATCGTGCCCACCGGTGCCAGCGCAATCGTCAGGAAACGCATGCTCGTCACCATGCGGCCGAGCAAGGCATCGGGTGTCACCGCCTGACGCAAGCTCAGGTAATTGACGACGTACATCGCCGCGCCACAATCCATCACCATCAGGGCCACACCCGCAGCCCAGTTGGCATGCGCCATGTGCAGCGACGGCAAGGCGTAGAGCACGTAGCCACAGCCCCCCAGCACCACGCCAAAGACCAGCGTGCCGCGAATACCGAAGCGCCGTTCCATGCGATGCGCCAGCGCCGCGCCCACCAGACCGCCAATCGCCCCCAGCGCGTTGATCAACGCTATGTCGCCGGCATTCAACTGCAAGTTGCGCGCGGCGTGCAGCACATAGAGCGCCTTGAAACTGTCATTGAGCGGAATCCATACGGCCACAACCCACACCAGCCCGCGCAGCATCGGCGTGCGCCAGATAAGCCGCAAACCCTCCCACACTTCACTCAGCACACTGGCCCGCGCAGCCTTGCTGCCCACCTCGTCCGAACGAATCCGCCAGATCAGCCAGGCCGACATCAGAAAGCTCGCTGCGTCAGCCGTGATCGCCAGCGGCGCGCCGACGAGGGCAACCAGCGCAGCCGCCAATGCCGGCCCCACAACCATCGAAGCCGAAGCCGCCGCTGACAATTTGCTATTTGCCAAGACCAGGCGCTCACGCCCGACCAGGTTCGTGATGAATACCTGCAACGCCGAGCCACCGATGGCCTCATTGGTCGACACCATCGCACCCACCAGCCACAACAAGGGCAGGCTCAGGAAGCCGCCCATGAAAGCAATCGGCACCAACGCCAGTCCGGCCGCCGCAAACAGATCAAAGCTGATCGCCAGACGCCGCTTGCGCGAGCGGTCTATCCACACACCGGCGGGCAGCCCCAGCACGAAGGGCAGCAGCTGACAGGCCGCCAGCACGCCCATGTCGCTCGCCGAGGCATGCAGCAATTGCACGGCAGTCAGAGGCAAAGCCATCTGCGTGACGGCCGTGCCGAGCACCGACAGCGTATTGGCTTGAAACACACGCATGAAATCGCGGTCGCGCCACAGGCTGCCGGCAGGCGCTAAGCGGCTCAGGATCGATTGGAAATATTGCATGGAGAGGAACAAACAGCGGCACTGCACGGGGTCGCCGATCCTACCCGAACGCGGAAGACTTGGAACCAATGCGCAGGCAATGCTCTAATTGGGGATCAAGTCAGCAATGACTCGCCCTCATTTTCGTTCTCGATTGAGCATCATGGACATAAAGCAATACATGGAACAGGTCGGCAAACAGGCGCGCGCCGCATCGCGCCTCGTCGCAGCCGCCTCCACCGACGCCAAGAACACCGCCCTCAACGCCATGGCCGCGAAGATCCGCGAGCGCCAGGCAGAACTGCTCGCCGCCAACGAACGCGATCTCGCGCAGGCCCGCGCCGAGGGCCTCGAAGCCTCTCTGATCGACCGCCTCACGCTCACCGCCAAGGGCGTGGAGAGCATGGCGCAAGGCCTCGAACAGATTGCCTCGCTGCCCGATCCGGTCGGCGAGATTACCAATGTGAAACGGCGCCCCTCCGGCATCCAGGTCGGGCACATGCGCGTGCCGCTGGGCGTGATCGGCATCATTTACGAAGCGCGCCCGAACGTAACGGCTGATGCGGCCGGCTTGTGCCTGAAGAGCGGCAACGCCGCCATCCTGCGCGGCGGCAAGGAAGCCCTGCATTGCAACCAGGCCATCGCCGCCTGCGTGCGTGCCGGCCTCGCTGCGGCAGGTCTGCCTGAAACCTCAGTGCAGGTCATCGAGACGACCGACCGCGCAGCCGTCGGTGAACTCATCACCATGCCGCAATACGTGGACGTGATCGTGCCGCGCGGCGGCAAGGGCCTCATCGAACGCATCAGCAAGGATGCACGCGTGCCGGTCATCAAACATCTCGACGGCAACTGTCACGTCTACATCGACGACGATGCAGATGAAGTGAAGATCCTGCCCATCGTCGAGAATTCGAAGACGCAGCGTTACGGCACCTGCAATACGGCCGAAGGCCTGCTGATTGCACGCAGCGTTGCCAAGCGCTTCCTGCCCGCCATCGGCAAGATGCTCGCCGGCAAGGGCGTAGAAATGCGTGGCTGCGCAGAGTCCTTGGCCATCCTGCGCGAAGCCGGCATCGACAATGCAAAACTCGTCGCCGCCACCGAGCAGGACTGGTTCGAGGAATATCTCGCGCCCGTCATTGCAGTGAAGGTCGTCGACGGCCTCAATGCAGCCATCGACCACATCAACACCTACAGCTCGCAGCACACCGACAGCATAGTCAGCGAGAACTACACGAAGGCGATGCGCTTCCTGCGCGAGGTGGATTCCGCCTCGGTCATGGTGAATGCCTCGACCCGTTTCGCCGATGGTTTCGAGTATGGTCTCGGCGCCGAGATCGGAATTTCAACGGACAAGATCCACGCACGCGGCCCGGTCGGCCTCGAGGGCCTGACATCCCAGAAATGGATCGTGTTCGGCAACGGCGAAGTTCGCAAATAGAAAGGTAATGAATGCTGGATAACCAGACACTGGGCATTGTGTGTGTCACTGCAGGAATAGCTCTGCCGCTGCTGGCCTGGACGTTTTTCCGCAAAGACGAATACAAGTTTTTCACCTTTGCGCCGTTCAATGAAGCGCACAAATACATGCGCGCGCCCGGTGGCGTGATCTGGTGGACCGGCATCGCCATCCTATGCGTCGGCATCTTCAACTGCTGGGCTGCGCCCTGAGCATCTGAGGGTGTGCGGCAACTTGGCAGCACCTGATCTTTGCTGAACAATCAGCCAGGCGTTCGCATCAGGACGCACTACAGGAGACAGGTATGACCGCAGGATCAAAGCACATTTCAATCAAGATCGTATTGGCATCGCTGTGGGTGCTGACCTCGTCACTCCCCGCACGTGCGCTGGATCTCGCCAGCGCGCATTTCGACGACAAGACCAGCGTCGCGGCGAGCGAACTGACCCTTAACGGCGCGGGCATTCGCACCAAGCTGCTCTTCAAGGTTTATGCCATAGGCCTTTACCTGCCACAAAAAACTGAAGGTGCCGATGCCGTGCTCGCCAGCAAGGGTCCGCGTCGCATCCAGATCGTCACCTTGCGTGACCTGACGGCCGAACAACTGACAGATGCCTTCGTCGAAGCGCTCAACGCCAATCACTCCGAACAGGAGATGAGCAAACTCGCAGCCCGTGTCGATCGTTTCCGCACAACTATGTTGTCCATCGGCAAAACTGCCGAAAAAACCGTGATTCGCCTCGATTATCTGCCAGCAAGCGGCACGCGCCTGACCGTTGGCAATGAGCAGAAAGGCAGCGACATCGCGGGCGAGGATTTCTACTTGGCCTTGCTTCGTATCTGGCTGGGCAATGCGCCCGCACAACCGGATATCAAGGAAAAACTAGCGGGCAAGAATTGATATTGAAAACACCAGAATACCTCGACGGCGCATTACTGAATTGACGACAGAACTCCTCGACTTCTCCCCTACGGATTTCGCAGCCATTCTTCCGCTGCCATGCTGCCGTCTAGGTATCCGAACCGATGCAAGTGGAGAGCTGGACTCGATTTACTTTCTGCCCCCCACGACACCTCTGCGCGCATTTGCGGGAAGTGACGGCCCGGTCAAAACACTGGAGCACGCGCTGGCCCGGTGGATGGAAAATCCCGCTCAGAAATTCGATTTTCCTGTTCTGAATCGCGGCACCCCATTCCAGCGACGTGTCTGGCAAGCCATAGCTGAAATCCCGGCGGGCGAGATTCGAACCTATGGCGAATTGAGTGCGAGTATTGGCGGCACCGCACGCGCAGTCGGACAAGCTTGCGGTGCCAATCCATTTCCGATTGTCGTGCCCTGCCACCGTGTCGTAGCCAAGACCGGCATCGGCGGCTTTGCCAATGCCCGTGACGGCTGGTTGCTGGAGACCAAGCGCTGGCTGCTCAAACACGAAGGCGTGCTGTGACAGGCGAAATCCCCGCCACACTTGCCGCAGCCGATTCAACCGCTATCGACGAATTCGCAGACAGCCTGTGGCTGCAGGACGGATTATCGAAAAACACGCTCGACGCCTATCGCTCTGATCTGTCCTTGTTTGCCCTGTGGCTGGCGCCGCGCCAGCAAACGCTGCTTGAGGCCAGCAATGCGCATATTTCAGACTACCTCGGCGAATTAAGCAGCACGCATCGCGCCACAACCCAGCGCCGGGTACTGGCTGCACTGCGCCGCTTTTATCGCCTGCAGCTCGCAGAGAATCGCATTGCCTGCGATCCGACCGTTCAAACGGATTCTCCGCTGGCCCCACAACGCTTCCCGAAAACACTCAGCGAATCACAGGTCGAAGCCCTACTCGCTGCGCCGGATATCAGCACGCCACAGGGGCTGCGCGATCGTGCCATGTTTGAAACGATTTACGCCACCGGCCTGCGCGTTTCCGAGCTCGTTGAATTGAAGATATTCGAGATGGATTTACAGTCCGGCTTGGTGCGCATCATCGGCAAAGGCAGCAAGGAGCGCCTCGTACCGCTCGGCGAATGGGCCATCGAATGCATAAATCGCTATCTCCGTGAAGCCCGGCCAGTACTGATGAAGGCACCGTGCGAAGCCGTATTCCTCAGCCGGCTCGGTCGCGGCATGACGCGCCAGATGTTCTGGCAAATCGTCAAACGACATGCCATTCAGGCGGGCATCGACGCGGCCAGCATTTCCCCGCATACCCTGCGCCATGCTTTTGCCACGCACTTGCTCAATCACGGCGCCGATCTGCGCGTCGTGCAATTGCTGCTCGGCCATTCGGATATATCAACGACGCAGATATACACGCATGTAGCAAGCGAACGCTTGAAGAAACTGCACGCGGTCCATCACCCACGCGGTTGAATCAGGAGGGGATTGCCTGATATGGATAATGCTTTGCATTTTCGGGACATTTATCTGAAAATACTCGACAAATATAAAAAAACAGATTCGCTCCTGCAAACAAGGCCTCGCAACAGACTTTGAAACACGCGAAAATTCGGCTAATCCAGACAAGGAAAACAACATGGTACTGAGCAAGCTCTCGCTTTCCGAACTCAATCGTCAAAAGGCGCGCATCGAAGCAGAGATCGCGCGCCGTTCACAAAACTCCAAGCGCGACCTGCTCAAGAAGGTACAGAAACTGGCCAACGACGCTGGCGTCCCGCTGAGCGAATTGCTGGGTACCAAGTTGCCGAAGGCGACAAAGCCCGCCAAGGCTGCTGCGCCTAAGAAGCCCCGTGGCGGCAAGGGCAAGGTTGCCCCGAAATACAGCAACCCGGCCGACGCCTCGCAAACCTGGACCGGTCGTGGTCGCCAGCCGCTGTGGGTTTCCGGTTATGTAGCCTCTGGCAAGCCAATTACCGATCTGCTGATCAAGTAAATCGGCATTGAATTAAAAAAGCCGCGCAGATCGAATCTGTGCGGCTTTTTTTTATTGCGTGGGAAAGGTCAGGTTGGCCCTGCACCAGACGGCCAGAATGGCGGCATGAAACCATCGCGTCCGCGCTCGATATACACCCCCACTCTGCGCACGCCACGCAATACGCCAAGCTTGGCAATCGAAATGCGCACCCAGGGCGCCCCAAACTCGTCAAACAGGACTTTGACGAGAAACTCTCCCAGGGTTTCAAGCAAATTGAAATGCTGGGTGAGGAGTAACTCACGAATGCGCGTCGTAACCTTCTCATAATCAATTGTGTCGGCAATATGATCGCGCTCGGCCGCAGCTTCGGGCACACCGAAAGTCAGGTTGATTTCGACCGTTTGCGTCGCCGCTTTCTCGTGCGGATAAATTCCCACACGCGCTTCAAGCTGAAGTCCTTCGACAAAGATAAAATCCATACTTTGCTACCCCGTGTTTTGCTACCCTGCTCTGCCAGCGCCCACCTGGCCGCCAACCACTAAGCCATTCCATGAATACTGCCATCCCCATTCTAGCCCTGCTCGCCGCCTTCCTTATCGGCTCCATTCCCTTCGCCGTCATCGTGTCGAAGCTCATGGGGCTCGACGATCCGCGCAGCTACGGCTCGGGCAATCCTGGCGCCACCAATGTCTTGCGCAGCGGCAGCAAGGCAGCTGCGATCCTGACCTTGCTGGGCGATGCGGCCAAAGGCCTGTTCGCAGTCCTACTCGCGAAAGCGCTCGCCCCGAGTCTTGGCTTTTCCACGCAAGTACTCGCCGGCATCGCCATTGCCGTATTTCTCGGTCACGTGTTTTCGGTCTTCCTGCGCTTTCGTGGCGGCAAGGGCGTTGCCACGGCCGCAGGAGTATTGCTAGGCATTGAATGGCGGCTGGGCGCAGCCGTGCTGGGCGTGTGGATGCTGGTGGCGCTGATCTCGCGCTACTCCTCACTTGCTGCATTGAGCGCCGCAGTCGCCGCTCCCTTGCTGACGCTCTGGCTGACGCAAAACGAAACCTGGACGGGCGCCGTGGTCATCATGTCGGCCATCCTGATCTGGCGCCACAAGGACAATATCCGCAAGCTACTGGCCGGCCAGGAAGGTCGGCTGGGCAAGAAGAAACCGGCGGACGATCAGGCGAATGCCTGATCCAGCGGCCAGCGCGGGCGAATGGCAAAGGCACCGTCTGTAGTCGCTTCCGCTACACCGGCTTCAATGCGCATTGCCGTCGCCAGCGCAATCATCGCGCCATTGTCAGAACAGAACTCCAGCTCGGGGAAGTACACGCGACCTCCGCGACGCGTCACTGCAGCCACCAACTGCTCGCGCAAGCGTGCATTAGCGCCTACCCCGCCCGCTACTACGAGCCGCTTGAGGCCGGTCTGTTTGAGGGCCGCCAGGGCCTTGGCGCACAGCACATCGGTCACGGCCTCCTGAAACTCGGCCGCCAGGTCGGCGGATTGCTCTGGCAGATAATCTGGCTGTTGCGTCGCCGTCAACACAGCCGTCTTCAAACCACTGAAACTGAATTGCAAATCGCCGGATCGGAGCATCGGCCGCGGCAACTTGAATTTGCCAGCCACGCCTTGCGCCGCCAGCCTGGCCATCGCCGGCCCGCCGGGATAGCCGAGCCCCAGCAACTTGCCGGTCTTGTCGAAGGCCTCGCCTGCCGCGTCATCGACGCTTTCACCGAGCAGCTTGTATTCGCCCACTCCGGTGACGCTCATAAGCTGTGTATGTCCGCCCGAAACGAGCAGCGCTACAAACGGAAACCTCGGCGGCTCACTGGCGAGCAATGGCGACAGCAAATGTCCTTCAAGGTGATGAACCGGAATGGCCGGAATGTTCAAGGAAAGCGCCAGCGCCTCGGCCACGCTGGCACCCACGAGTAGCGCTCCCGCCAACCCGGGGCCGGTTGTATAGCCAATGGCCTTCAGATCACTCAGCTTGCCGCCTGCCGCCGCCAGCGTTTCGCGAATCAACGGCACGATGCGCCGCACGTGGTCGCGCGAAGCCAGCTCCGGTACGACGCCGCCATAGGCTGCGTGCATGTCGATCTGGGAGAAAACGCGGTGGGATGCGAGACGATGGGCTGCAAGGTCGTAAAGACCAATGCCGGTTTCGTCGCAGGAGGTTTCTATACCCAAAACAAGATGTTGCGTGCTCATGACACAGAGTCTACAACACTCCGCAGATCAATCTTTCGCTGTGGACTTGGTAAACCTGAAAGGACGTAGTAACATCGCCGACTCTTCGGAAAGCCAAGCGCCTCCGGACCCCAATACGCAGTAAAGCAACCCAGCAAGGAACCTGACGAATGCCTGGTGTACGTCTCAAAGAAAACGAACCGTTCGAAGTAGCCATCCGCCGCTTCAAGCGCACGATTGAAAAGTCTGGCGTGCTGACCGACCTGCGCGCACGCGAGTTCTACGAAAAGCCAACTTCCGAGCGCAAGCGCAAGAAGGCTGCCGCCGTGAAGCGCCTGCACAAGCGCCTGCGCAGCCAGACTCTGCCGCCAAAGCTGTTCTGATTGCCTGCGCCGTCCAGGCGCGGCAGCATTAGCTTTATGCAAGACCCGGCGCCCTTTGGGCGGCCGGGTTTTGTTGTTTAGAGCTCCTCCGCTTACGTATTGATTACCTGGAAATCCGCCATGTCCCTCAAGGAACGCATCACCGAAGACATGAAGACCGCCATGCGCGCCAAGGAAACGGTGCGCCTGTCAGCCATCCGCCTGCTGCTCGCCGCGATCAAACAGAAGGAAGTCGACGAACGCGTGGTCGTGGATGACGCAATGACCGTCGCCATCATCGACAAGCTGCTCAAGCAACGCCGCGATTCGGTCACACAATATGAAGCCGCCAAGCGCGAAGACCTGGCCGCCATCGAGCGCCAGGAAATCGAAGTGCTGTCGACCTATATGCCCGCAGGCCTGTCGGAAGCCGAAATCGATGCCGCCGTGCAAGCTGCAATCGCCGAAACCGGCGCAGCCGGTCCTGCCGACATGGGCAAGATGATGGCCGCATTGAAGCCTAAGCTGGCGGGCCGAGCCGACATGGCACAGGTCTCGGCCAAGATCAAAGCCGCACTGAGCAAATGAAGAGCCTGCGTGGGCACACCGTGCCCACCCTACTCCTCACTCCTGACTCTTCACTCCTCACTGAAGAATGATCCCCGAGTCATTCGTCCAGGAAGTGCTGGCGCGAGTCGACATCGTCGACCTCATCGAGCGCCACGTGCCGCTAAAAAAAGGCGGCGCGAACTACTCTGCCTGCTGCCCGTTCCATAACGAGAAATCGCCAAGCTTCACAGTCAGCCCGACCAAACAGTTCTATCACTGCTTCGGCTGCGGTGCGCACGGCACGGCGATCGGCTTTCTCATGGAATATGCGGGCGCCTCGTTCCCGGATGCCATCCGCGAACTTGCCCAGCAAGTCGGCCTGCAGGTACCGGAGGATGAGCGCCCGGACCCGAAGAAGCAGGCGCAGAGCCAATCCCTGCTCGAAATCACGGCGCGGGCCGCCAAGTTCTATCGCGAACAACTCAAGCAATCGCCGAAAGCCATCGACTACCTGAAGAGCCGCGGCCTGACCGGCGAAATCGCTGCACGCTACGGCATCGGCTACGCCCCCGAAGGCTGGCAAGGGCTGCGCAGCGTCTTCGGCGAACAGTACGAGCAGGAAGCGCTGGTAGAAGGCGGTCTGGTTATCACCAACGACACAGGCCGCCGTTACGATCGCTTTCGTGATCGCGTGATGTTTCCGATTCACGATCAGCGCGGCAACATCATCGGCTTCGGCGGCCGCGTGCTCGGGCCCGACACGCCGAAATACCTGAATTCACCTGAAACGCCGCTGTTCGAAAAAGGCCGCGAGCTTTACGGCCTGCATCAAGCGCGGCAGTCTATTCGCGAGAGCAATGTGGTCGTCGTGACCGAGGGCTACATGGACGTTGTCGCCCTCGCCCAGTTCGGTTTCGGCTCGGCCGTCGCCACGCTTGGTACCGCGACCACGGCCACGCACATCCAGAAACTTTTCCGCCAGGCAGAGCGCGTGGTGTTCTGTTTCGACGGCGACAAGGCCGGGCGCAAGGCCGCGCGCCGCGCGCTGGAAGCCAGCATTGAGCATCTCGCTGACGACCGCGCAGTGCGCTTCCTGTTTCTACCTGCAGAACACGACCCTGATAGCTACATCCGCGAGGAAGGCCTCGTCATGTTCCAGCGCGCGCTCAACGAAGCGACGCCACTGACCGACTTCCTGCTGCGCGAATTGCGGGGCGACCTTGATCTGTCCCGCGCCGAGGGCCGCGCCCGTCTCGTTTTCGAAGCCAAGGAATGGGTGCCGCGCATGTCCGCGCCCATCCTGCGCGCCCAGACCGTGCGATCGCTGGCCGATATGGCCGAGATGGACGTCGTCGAAGTCGAGCGCGCGCTCGGCATGGAGCCTGGCAATAAAAAAAATCGCCCTCCCCCGCGCCGGCTGGAGCGCCAACGCGTCGTGACCTCAACGCGCCAGTTGCTGCGCCTGCTGTGCGCGCGGCCAGAGCTGTGCGTTCAGGTGCCGGAAGACGCCGACCTGCTGATGCCGGACGACACGGAGCGCGAAGTTCTGCAATTGCTTTGCGAACGCGCACATTCCGGCGCGGTCTTATCACTGACCGCCCTGTTCGAAAGCCAGACTGATGCGGGCCGCCGCAATCTGATCGCCGACCTGCTGACGACCTCCGACGAGGAGCATGTGGGCGACGAAGACGCCAGCGATGTGCTGGCCGACACCCTGCGCACCCTGCGTCGCAATGCCGTGGAACGGGAGATCGAAAACCTGACCCAGCGCGCCGTCGCCGGCAACCTGGGACCCGATGAAAAACGCCACCTGACTGAGCTGCTGCTACAGAAACAGACGCTCAAGTCTGGACAGAAACCCCCTGTCTAACATATACTTATCTGTTTCCCTTCTCACCCTCAATCGTCCTGAGAACCCGATTCCCAGACTTTGACTGAGCGCACGCCCAGAGGACCCGCATGGCCAAGGAAAAAACCTCCGCCACAGTAGCCACAAAAGCTATTCCCAAAGCAAAAACGTCGAAAGCGAAAGAGAAGAAAGAACTGCGCATTGCCGCAGACCTCGTTGCTAGTGGCGATGACGCTGAAGTCCGTCGTACCCGCCTCAAGACACTCATTGCGTTGGGCAAGGACCGCGGTTACCTGACGTACGCTGAAGTCAATGACCATCTCCCCGACGAGATGGTGGATGCCGAGCAGATCGAATCGATCATCTCGACCTTCAATGACATGGGCATCAAGGTCTTCGACGAAGCGCCGGCTGCCGAAGACCTGCTGCTCACCGATGGCGTTGCCACTGCGGTTGTCGACGAAGAAGTCGAAGCCGAAGCCGAGCAGGCCCTCTCCACTGTCGATTCCGAATTCGGTCGCACGACCGATCCGGTGCGCATGTACATGCGCGAAATGGGCACGGTCGAGCTGCTGACGCGCGAAGGCGAAATCGAAATCGCCAAGCGTATCGAAGATGGCCTCAAGCACATGGTCATGGCGATTTCTGCCTGCCCGACGACGATTGCCGAAATTCTCGCCATGGCCGACAAGGTCTCGCGTGAAGAGATGCGCATCGACGAAGTCATCGATGGCCTGATCGATCCGAACGCCGTTGAAGAAGCGGCTGCGCCTGAGCCCGAAGAAGTCGATGAAGAGGCCGAGGAAGAAGGCGAAGAAGAGGAAGACGACGGCGGCGCTGGTGCCCTCTCGGCATCACTTCTGCAGCTGAAAATCGACGCGCTTGAACGCTTCGAAGTCATCAAGGGCCTGTATGCCAAGATGATCACGGCTCTCACCAAGAAGGGCACGCAGGACAAGACTTACCAGAAGACCCACGACCAGATCTGCGCCGAGCTGCTGAACATCCGCTTCACCGCGCGTGTCACGGAAAGCCTCTGCGATTCCGTGCGTCACATGGTTGAAAATGTACGCAAGCACGAGCGCAAGATTCTCGAACTGTGTGTTGATCGCTCGAGCATGTCGCGCCCGCACTTCATCAAGAGCTTCCCCGGCAACGAGACCAACCTGGACTGGCTCAAGGGCGAAATCGCCGCCAGCTCGGGCAACGTCACCACGATGATGCGCATGCAGCCTGCCATTCTCGAAGAGCAACAAAAGCTCATCGACCTGCAGGACCGCATCCAGATCTCGCTGAAAGAACTCAAGGACATCAACAAGCAGATGTCCACTGGCGAAGCCAAGATGCGCCGCGCCAAGCGCGAAATGACCGAGGCCAATCTGCGTCTCGTGATCTCGATCGCCAAGAAATATACTAACCGCGGTCTGCAGTTCCTCGACCTGATCCAGGAAGGCAACATCGGCCTGATGAAGGCGGTGGACAAGTTCGAATACCGTCGCGGCTACAAATTCTCGACGTACGCCACGTGGTGGATCCGTCAGGCCATCACGCGCTCGATCGCCGACCAGGCACGCACCATCCGCATCCCGGTTCACATGATCGAAACGATCAACAAGATGAACCGCATCTCGCGTCAGATCCTGCAGGAAACCGGCGCCGAGCCGGATCCCGCAACGCTGGCCATCAAGATGGAAATGCCGGAAGACAAGATCCGCAAGATCCTGAAGATCAGCAAAGAGCCAATCTCCATGGAAACGCCGATTGGCGACGACGACGACTCGCACCTTGGCGACTTCATCGAAGACACCGCAACGCTGTCGCCTGGCGACGCCGCGCTATACTCCTCGCTGAAGGACACCACGAAAGAGATCCTGGACTCGCTCACACCGCGCGAAGCCAAGGTCCTGCGCATGCGTTTCGGCATCGAAATGAACACCGACCACACGCTGGAAGAAGTCGGCAAACAATTCGACGTCACGCGCGAGCGCATCCGTCAGATCGAAGCCAAGGCGCTGCGCAAGCTGCGTCACCCAAGCCGCTCGGAAAAACTCCGCAGTTTCCTCGACGGAGAGGGCTAATCGGGTTCAGCAGCCTGAAGTTTCAAAATGCCTGCGGCATCGTGAGCAAACAACAGCGATGACACAGGCATTATGGGCCTCTAGCTCATGCCTGGTTAGCGCAGCGGACTCATAATCCTCTGAGAACATCTACAGACAAGCGCATAAAGGCCTTGCAGTTCAAGTAGTTACTGCCGATTCCGAACTCCGGGATCGGCACCAGAAAACGGGCTCTGGTCCATTTCTGGTCCCGTTTTGCATCGCCGGACCTCTGCTGCATCGAGTGTGCGACGATTGAAGTTTCGGGCCTCTAGCTCATGCCTGGTTAGAGCAGCGGACTCATAAAATTTGTGCCGTACGTTTGGAAACTGCGTACGGGATGGCGTCAAATTCGGTGAAACCTAAGTGCGGCAACGCATACGGCAACGCCGAGCCAAGCTTCGATGTGCAAGCATCGTTGAAGGTGTAGAGACTAGACGGCGCCCACCTACAGCGAAAGCCATGGTGAAGGCATAGTCCAGGGAGTGGCGAAAGCCACACAAACCGGAATCCGTTGGTGCCGAGTTCGACTCTCGGGGGGCCCACCAAACATAAGAATCAGAACGTATCAAAGTGACTCAAAAGCCCGCCACAGCGGGCTTTTTTATTTGGTACGTCGTATCACAACATTGCAAGATATGCCCCCAAGGCGCATGACGAACGGGGGCATGTCTGGGGGCAACTTCACGCCCCCAAGACGTCGATGCCCCCAACAGGGGAAATCATGCGGACCAACGAGCCACGACAGGCAATGGAGGCAGACGGCGCAGCAGCCAAACGCCCACCCCCCCATTCACCCCGCGCCAGCGGGATGTTTTGTATGTGTTCGTCGAAGAGATTGCGCACTCGCACAAAATCACTCTCACCGAAGCCCGCGCCAAGGATTGCGGTACAGCCGATAAAGTCCTCTACCACGTGCTGTATATCGGCAAGAACATCAAGAGCGTGGTCGATCGCTACGGCTTCAGGCTGGGCTGCCGGCGACGGACCAGCTCCCGCGCACTGCATACCCGCCGCATCTGGATGTATCAGGGAATGCAATGTCTCGACCTCGATACAACCCGGCCAGCGCAACAGCATAAAAACAATTCAATAATTCAATCGCTTGTCGCGACAAACCACCATCCCACAAAGCCGCGACCGCAAAGCTGTAACACCATCGATACAGTCAGCGCACAAGCGAGCCATCCTCACAACAGGGCGAGCCATTCAATTCAATGACTTGCAGAAGTGGCACGCCCGATGCGTTAGGGGACGGACCAAGCATGGCGTGGTGCCAGGCTTTGGCTTTCTGCGGAGAACTGCGATGAAAAAAACCCTGATGTACAGCGCAATCGCCCTCGCCTTTGGCTTCGCCGGCCAGGCTTGGGCTGATTCCAGTAACGATGTGAGCGGCAAAGTGGATGGCAACAGTACCGTTACATCCAGCGATAGCAGCACACACAACCCGACTGACAATCTCAACAACAAGAGCGCTGGTGATAACCGGAACAACAAAAGTACTGCCCTGGCTTTTGGCCAAGGCTCAGCAGCAGCATCGAACAATGCATCAGCCACATCAACGATCACGGACTCATTCAAGCATTCAACAGTGGTGGCCCTCTCCAAGCTGGAGGGGACGGTATCAGGCATCCGCGTAAACGGGCTGGGTAACCAGGCCTACAACCGGGGCAGCGTAGCCGGCGGCGACAGTGGCAAAGCCTATGGTGGCGCTGCTGGCAAGTCAGAAGGCGGCAGCGCCTATGGCGGCAATGGCGCCAGAGGTGGCAGCGCAGCGGGCGCAAGCGGTGGTGTTGGCGCGTCAGGCGCGACCGCTCGCTCCGGTAGTGCGGACAGCGGCTCGGCGCGTGGCGCCGATGGTGGCAATGGCGGCAGCGCAATAGGCGCCCGGGCAGGCGGTAGCGGTGACGCACGCTCCAGTGGCGGCGGCGCGCTGGCCGATTCGACAGCAAGTGGCGGCAACGCAAGTGCCTTGGGTGGCAGCACTTATGGTGACGGCGGCAACGCTGGTGCACGTAGTGTGACGATCGCCGGCGGTTCGAAAGCCTCGGGTGGAGACGCAGATGCCAGTGCCTATGGCGGCACGGGCAAGGCCGGCTCGGCAGCGGTCGGTGGCCGGGCTACCAGTGCAGCAGGCGGCGGCAACGGTGGTTCAGCCAGAGGCAATGCGCGAGGCCAGGGCAACGACCAGGTGACCAATAGCGGCGGCGCAGGCGGTAGCCCGACTTCAGGTGCAGCCACTGGCGGCACGGCAACAACCTCCAGCACCACGGGCGCCAATACCCAATCGCCCAGTGCAACGGCAGGTGCAGCAACCGGCACAGGCGGCACAGCATCGGGCGGCGCAACCACGGCCACGGCAGGCGGTGTCACCGGCACGGGTGGCAGCCCGACCTCTACGGGTGGCGCAGGCACGACAGGCAACAGCACAGCCAGCGGCGGCGCTGCAACCAGCACGACCGGCAATGGCGGCTCGGCGACCAACACGGCAGCTGCAGGCGGCGCTGGCGGCTCGGCGACTTCCGGCTCGGCAACCTCGGGTAACGCTCAAGCGGGCTCCGGCGGTTCTGGTGGCGCAGGCGGTACCAACACGGCAGGCGCAGGCGGTGCGGGCGGCAGTAACACCGGCGGAGCAGCCACGGGCGGCACAGGCGGCGCAGCGGCCAGCGGCAGCGGCGGTGCCGGCGGTACGGTCACGGTCGATGCGGGCACGTTCAACCTGTCCAACACCATCAGCGGCAGCTTCACCAATGGTGCAGGCATCATCGTCGCGGCTCAGAACAGCGGCATTGGCGCGCTCGTGCAACAAAGCGCCAACGTGCAAGCCAACCTGAGTGTGCGTTGATCTGGTTTTCCAAGGAGAACTGTCATGAAGAGAACCTTGATGTACACCGCGATCGCCCTCGGCTTCGGCTTTACCAGCCAGGCCTGGGCAGATTCAAGCAATCTCATCGGTAAGAAGGTAGATGGCGCAAGCCTCGTTACTTCAACCGATTCAAGCCAGCACAACCCGCTGGATAACAAGAACGACAAGAGCACCGGCGATAACCGGAACAACTATAGCCGAGCATCGGCTCTGGGCCAGGGCGCGGCGGCAGCGGCGAACAATGCCTCGGCCACGGCCAACATCGCCAACTCCTTCAACTCGTCGAAGGTGGTGGCACTGGCCAAGCTGGAAGGCCAGGTATCCGGCATCAGCGTCCACGGCCTGGGCAACCAGGCCTATAACTCCGGCAGCGCCGCCGGGGGGGACAGCGGCAAGGCCTACGGTGGTGCCGCCGGCAAGGCTGAAGGCGGCAATGCCAGTGGTGCCAATGGAGCCGGGGGCGGCAGCGCCTACGGCGCCAGCGGCGCCACGGGTGCAGCGGGTGCGTGGGCTCGCTCGGGTAGTGCGGACAGCGGCTCTGCCAGCGGCGCCTCTGGCGGCCGCGGCGGCAGCGCAGCAGGCGCATTCGCCGGTGGCAGTGGCGACGCAAGCGGGAGAGGCGGTTCGGCCGGAGCAGGCTCGGTTGCTGTCGGCGGCGACGCCAAAGCCAAAGGTGGCAGCACCTATGGTGATGGCGGCCTGGCAGTTGCTGGCTCGGCAACCAGTGCGGGCGGCTCTAAAGCCTACGGCGGCAGCGCTGGCGCGACGGCAGCAGGTGGCAGCGGCAAGGCCGGGTCAGCGGCCGTCGGCGGCTCGAGCCACAACGCAGCGTACGGTGGCAATGGCGGTGCCGCTTCGGGCAATGCAAACGGCCCCGGCAATGACACCGTCAGCAACACCGGCGGTGCAGGTGGCTCTCCTGCCTCCGGTACCAGCGCTGGCGGCGCGGGCTCGGCCACCAGCACCACGGGCAGCAACTCGCAAACGCCTAGCGCCACTGCTGGCGCCGGAACGAGCACGGGTGGCTCTGCAACGGGCAGTGCAACTGCGGCAACAGGCGGCGCTGTGAGTGGCACAGCAGGCAGCCCGACCGCCGCGGCTGGTGGCGCAAGCACCGGAGCCTCGTCGGCAACAGGCGGCGCAGGTAGCGGCACCACGGGCACCGGCGGCACGGCCAGCAACACGGCCGGTGCAGGCGGCGCAGGCGGCACCTCGACCTCCGGCGCAGCTACCTCGGGCTCGGCCACGGGCGGCGCAGGTGGCAACGGCGGTGCAGGCGGTGGCAACGTTGCAGGCAACGGCGGATCAGGCGGCAGCAATACTGGTGGAGCTGCCACAGGCGGCACTGGCGGTGCGGCTGGCAGCGGTGGCGGCGGTGCGGGCGGTGCAGTGGCCGTCAATGCAGGCACCTTCAACATGTCGAACACCATCAGCGGCAGCTTCACCAATGGTGCCGGCATCGTTATCGCGGCTCAGAACAGTGGCATCGGCGCGCTCATTCAACAAAGCGCCAATGTTCAGGCCAACCTGACTGTGCAGTAACTATCGGCCCTGGCCGGTCTCGGCAACCGGTCACGCCCGCCAAGGCGTGGCCGGTTCATGACGGCATCATGCAGACACGCATGGAGCAGCCGCGACTGGCGAGCTCGTAACGACGCTTTGAAGTTTTGAAAGGATGTGTGCGGACGCGACCAGGGTGCTTCGCGCCCACCCGACATCCTCAAGGAGAAGATCGTCATGAAAACTCTATTGCCGATGCTGGCACTGACGCTCGCACTGACCCTTCTGGTCGGCGGCGTCAGTTCAGCACAGGCGCAGGACGAAACACCCACCGCTACAACGGCAACCAGTGCCCTTCCGAAGATTGGACGGGCTGTGACCAACCTTGACCTGCTCGACACCCTGCGTGGCGGAGCCGCTCAGCCCTTGAGCTCGATCCGCGCAAATGGTTCGGTCAGTGACGTACGCAACAACAATGTGCAGACCGGCTACAACGTCATTACGGAAGGCGCGCTGTCTGGTGCCGCAGGCTTGCCCATGGTGATCCAGAACTCCGGAAATGGCGTATTGATCCAGAACGCCGTCGTTCTCAACGTACAGGTGCAATGAAAACACGGTGCATTGCTTTCTGCATGGGCATCGCGCTCAGCGCGATGCCCATGTCATCGTGCCTGGCGGCCGACGTGTCGCTGGCGGTAACGGGCGGTTACTACACGACGAGTGTGACCAGCCTGAAGGAGATGCGCTTCGCATCGACCATGCGCCAGCAGTACGACTTCAGTTGCGGCTCGGCTGCGGTGGCCACCCTGCTCACCTACCAGTACGGTTTCAAGGTCAGCGAAGCGATGGTGTTCCAGCGCATGTTCGCCAACGGCGATCGCGCGAAGATCCAGCACGAAGGCTTCTCCCTGCTCGACATGAAGCGCTACCTGGACAACCTGGGCTACCAGAGCGAAGGCGTTGAAGTCACTCTCGACGAACTGGCCAAGGCCAATGTGCCGGCGATTGCCCTCGTCAAGGAAGAAGGCTACCTGCACTTCGTCGTCATCAAGGGCTTGCGCGATGGGCGCGTGCTGCTGGGTGACCCGGCGCTGGGCACACGCGCCATGTCGCGCGAAGCGTTCGAGAAGAACTGGACCAATGGCATCCTGCTGGTGATCGTCGACCACGCGCCCGACGCCGTATTCAACGATCAGCGAGACTGGCGCGCGGGCCCCATCGCGCCCCTGCAGCGTGCATTCGATCTGACCAACATGGACACGCAGCTCCTGCGTCGCCAAGCGATGGACTTCTGAGATGGACACCCCGGCCGCCCTCCCCCTTCCTCTCCTCGCTACAGTGGCCATCCTGGCAGCCTGGTGCTCGCCATCCAACGCCGCGGAGCCGGCAGGCAACGACAGCGCGAGCCGCGTCGGCGCCGCCGCACTGTTCGGCAAAGCGCGCGTCATCAGCGAGGAAAAGCTGGACAGCATGCGCGGCGGATTCGAGACGCCGGCGGGGCTCGTCGTATCGTTTGGCATTGAACGGGCGGTGTATGTAAATGGCGAGCTGACCAATGTGGTGAGCACCTCGGTGCCCGACCTGGCACGCGCCATGGCCGACAACGGCGCCATGGCCAGCAAGCTCGGCGAGGCTGTCAGCATCGTCCAGAACGGCACCGGCAACTTCGCGAATCTCGGCCCGGCCTCTTCCAGTGCCTATGCGTTAGTCATCCAGAACTCACTTGACGGCCAGAACCTGCAAGTGGTCACCACCGTCGATGCGACCGTCAACAGCTACCAGATGATGCGCAGCGAATTGCTGCAGCAAAGAATCGCGGACGCGATGTCGACTTCATCGCTGCGCTGAAGCTGAGCCGACAGGCACAGACCTCACACACCATCGCACCGACACTGACGGAGATCCAGCGGCGTCGGCTTTGACGAGTCAGGGCAGTGCCCCATTTTCGCAAGAGCCGACCACGCCTGTGACCAAAAATTCCAGGGTGTGTTCACAGCAGGCTGACAGTCGCGCTCGCACGAAATGAGCGCAGGGCGGCATGGCTACAACGACAGGTGCCCCCTTGGCGACGAGCCATGACGCAAGCATGCATTCATTTCGTGCGAGCCCTTCGGGTTAAGGACTGCGGCTTGCGTGATTGCGTTGCGCTCCCGTTGCGCTCCTTATGCAGGGCTCGCTTGGCAACCTCAGCCCTGCAGCGCGTCGCACGCCTACTGCGAACACGCCCTAGAACGTGAAGGGCACGCGCACGGTCAGTTCCAGATCAGGCGAATCGCTCGTAAGCCCTGCTCCCAGCGAAAGGTTCAGCGTACGCACGTTGTCGAGCCGGTAGGAGTAGCCGAGCAGCAGCCTGGCCACCTGCACGCGCACGGAGGTCGGTGCGTTCGAACCATTCTGCTTGAGTGGCGACACCGACTGCTGGTCATAGCCGACGCTGAACGATGCCCGCTCGTTGATCGACAAGCCCATGCCGAAGCCGAACTCGAATACACCGCCCGGTTGCAAGGAACCGAGATCTTCTTCGCCGGTGTCCGTCTTCGCATGCACATTGCTGCGCTTGAAGCTGTGCTGATAACTGAAATTAGCGAAGAACACCGCGGGATCGGATGGGAACAGCACGGTGAGTGACGGCTGCAGTGAATAGAAACCGGTACCGGTGGGGAGTTCCGTTTGCAAGCCGGTACCGCGTCCGCCGGGCAGCGTGCGATTGGTTTCAACCTCGAAGGGATCCTTCCCCGTGGTCGACTTGAAACGCAAGGAGCCGATGTAGAAAGGCTTGTCGACGCCACCGTTATTAAACTGGTAACGCCCCGCCACCTCGATGTCACCCAGCCCCTTGCCATCGTTGTTGAACACGGTGTCGACCGATGAGCCCGTGAAGACCTCGCGGCTCACTGCCGAATCGAAGCGATACACATAGGGCACGCGCGCCTCCATCTCGAAGCGATTGGTGATGCCGCGCCGTGCGGTGAATGCCGCAACCATCGTATTGCGTTTGACTTCGCGTATGTCGATCAGCCCGATCAGGATGGCCGGGATCACCGTGTAACCAACCAGGGCAACGCGATTGTTGGAGCCATATGCATACTGGAACGACGGCTCGAGCACCCACTTGCCCTTGGGTGTCAGCACGCCCGGCCCTTCGGCCAGCGGCGCAACGGCAGGTGGCGCGACGTAGCCATCGTCCGCCTTGGCCGTCTGAACCGGCGCGGCCCCTACCGGCCCCGACGGCACTGCGGGTGGAGGTGCGGCCGGCTGTGGCGCCGCAGGCTGCGCACTCTGCGCGGTGACCACTCCCGCAGTAGCGCCGGCAACAGCCCCGGCGGCGGCACCCGAAGCAAGCGGCTCCGTTTCGCGCGCGGGCGATGCCACGGCAGTCACTGCCGGCGCGGCGGGGCTGGCTGCGGTTGCGGTCGGAGTCGTCGCGGCACCACCGCTGGCCGCCTCGACCTGCTGTCGGATGCGCGTTAACTCCTGCTGCTGCCGGGCCAGATCCTGCCTGAGTCTTTCGATCTGGCGTACCTGCTCAGCGATCTGCTTGCGCAACTGCTTCATCTCCGCAGTACTCGGTTGAGCCTGCGCCAGTGCTGTCGTGCTGGTCGCCAACGCTACCAGCGCAATCAGCAATCGCGCGGGGCCGGCATCTGTCGTCGATGGGCGCATCAGCATCCTCCTTGTGGTAGTCCGCGTCGCCCGAACCCCTGCACGCGATTTTCCGTTCAAACCCGCGGCTCAAATGATGATCTTCAACTTCTCCACCAAGCGGTACAGCGTCACGCGAGACACGCCCAACTGACGTGCCACGGCGGACATGTTGTACTGATGCTTCTGCAAGCTCGATTCGATGAATTCCTTTTCCACGCTCGCGCGCACTTCACCAAGCGTGCGCGCATTGGGCGTATCCGCCGTCACGGTCTCGAGCCCCATATCGGCCGCCGAGATGAGCCGCTGATCGCTCATGATCATGGCATGCTGAACGCGATTGATCAGCTCACGCACATTGCCCGGCCAGTTGTAGTTCGCCATCGCCAGCATCGCCTCCTGCGAGAAGCCCTTTACCTGCGCACTCTTCTGATGCTGGTTGCGCGCGAAAATCTCGCTGGCGATCAGACCCACATCGGTGCCCCGCTCGCGCAACGGCGGCACTTCGACGTGCACGACATTGAGCCGGTAGTAGAGATCCTCTCGGAAGCGCCCGGCGCTCATCGCTTCGCTGAGGTCGACATGCGTCGCGGCAATGACGCGGACGTTGACGCGTATGCGCTCCGTCGAGCCCACGCGCACGATGGTTTTCTCCTGCAGGAATCTCAGCAGGTTCGCTTGCATGTCCAGCGGCAGATCACCGATTTCATCGAGAAACAGCACGCCGTTGTCGGCGGCCTCGACGTTGCCGATCTTGCGTTGTGAGGCGCCTGTGAAGGCGCCGCGCTCGTAGCCGAACAGTTCGGCATGGACCAGGTTGGCCGGAATCGCGCCGCAGTTCATGGCGATGAAGGGCCCTTGCTGGCGTGCTGAATACTGGTGGATGGCGCGAGCGACGAGTTCCTTGCCCACTCCGGATTCGCCACCGATAAGCACCGGCGCCTCGACCGCCACGATCTTCTCGATCTGCCGGAATAGCGCACGCATGGGCGCACTGTCGCCGGTCATCTGGTAACGCTCACTATCCTTCGTGCCTGCAGGCTGCTCTGCCCACATCATGGCCTTGCCCCAGGCATGGCCTAGCGTGACGAGCAGACGGTTGCGGTCCAGGGGCAGCGAGTGGAAATCGTGGAAATTACGCAGGGCCGTCGGTGGCAGTGCCGCCGCACCCAGGCTGTCGCGCTCGACGATCGCGATCCACTCTAGACCGTCCTGGGCGACCAGCGCTTCGATTTCATGGAGAGCCCAGGAATGACTGGTATCGAACACCACGATCCCCACGGAGGCCGTCCGGGCAGCCGCGACCCTGCACGCTGCCTCTGTCGTGGCCACCACGTCGAACTTCCAGTCGGGCTGCGTGAGATCGCACAACTCGCGGGAGACGCTTCCCCGCCGATCCAGCAGCACCCCATTTCTTGGTGTCATTGATCGACTCTTTGTAGGGGTTTCTGCGCATCGCTGCACAGGCCAAAGCGAGGGATCGCAACGGGCGGACGACGCCGACCATTGGGGGCGCGACCCCGCAGCATGATGCAATGTAGTCAGCAGTCGTCAAAACGCAAGTCGGCCGCCCTTTTGGTCGTAGGTGCTTTTTTGGGTAAGTTTATTCGCTCCGTCGGGCCAGCAAATGGAACCCGCACGCGAACATGTCATCGGCATGTTTCGCGCTAAACATCCGCCGGAGCCGAGGACATTACCCCGGCGAAAACCAGCTCACCAGATTACTCGGCGTTGCGGTTAACCCGTTGCCCGCCGATAACATGCGGCCGTCTTCCCGCCCGGCGTCGTCCCCCGGTCGTATCGCTCTGCGTCACGCGGGGCGCCTTGATCGACTTGCCCAACTCGTTCTGTTCTTCGGGAGGCCTCACCCCGCGGAAGCGCGCGCAGCGCCTGCCATTTCGTCCCTCCTGCAGTCCGTCCACGATCTTGCTGCCGGAGGGCTTCGAGGGAGGTGTCACAGAGTGCCTGGAATCCTCATCTATCAACATGAACGCCGGATCACGCGTTGCTCTCCTCCGCTCTGATGCGCTCTCGCGCCAGAAATGGAAAGCCACTGAGAAGTCGATTTTCATATGCCGCTGGCATTAACAGGAAAATCCCGATCTCATTGCGGCACTGAGAACCCGTCATCCCGAACGGCAAATATTTGTCGGCGAATTTGACGGCGCCTGTCTGGAGCTAACGATAAGCACTTGAAACAGTGGGGCTCCAGTATCTGGCGCAGGAATTGCGGTACCCCTGGGTGCTCACCGCGTCGCGGTGCTAACCGGTAAACCCAAAATGAATATCAGATCAAGTTATGTGGCCACCGCAGCCGTGCTGCTTCTGGCAAGCGCCACCGCCATCGCAAGTCCTGTGTACACCATTTCGACACTGAATTTCGTCCCTTGGGGCATAAACGACGCAGGGCAGATCACCGGTAGCTATGGCAGCCTCGGCGCTGTCGTGCAAACCGGCGCGGTTGAGAACATCGTTGGAAATTTCCCTGGGGGAACAGAGGCGACTGGTTTGTCGATCAATACGTCGGGCCACATCACCGGTGAGGGCTACACCACCCAGAGTATCAACGCTCCGCTTCATGCATTCGTCTGGACCGGCGGTGCTCTCCAGGATCTCGGCACTTTGGGCGGGACGTATAGTTCCGGCCGTGGCATAAACGACGCTGGCATAGTTGTCGGAGTTAGTAGCACTGCCGGCGACGGCGCACAGCACGCATTCAGTTGGGCGAGTGGAACCATGACGGATCTCGGCACCTTGCCTGGGGACGGCCTCAGCGCTGCATACGGCATCAACAATGCAGGCGTGATCGTCGGCTACAGCCAAAAGACATTCCCGGACGCCAGCCATGCCGTTATCTGGGACGGAGGGACCATCAGTGATCTGGGGGTGGGCCAAGCCAAAGCTATTGACGATTCGGGGCGGGTTGCTGGCGTGAGCAACGGCAACGTGACGCTGTGGAGCGCTGGCGTCACACATGATCTGGGCTCCCTGGGTGGAGGTGGTGCCGCCATCTGGGACATTAACAACCTGGGCCAGATCGTTGGAAGCACCCTCGTCGCTGGCGGCTCCGGCAGGCACGCCATCATTTCGGACGGGATCAGCCTGGTAGACCTGAACGCCCTGATCGACCCGACGCTGGGATGGGTCCTCACGGATGCAGACGTCATCAACGACTCCGGCGTGATTGCCGGCCAAGGCACATTCAATGGTAAAGACGCCTGGTTTCTTCTGACACCAGGCTCGGAGGTTCCTGAGCCGGGCACCCTGACCTTGGTATGCGCTGCGCTACTGCCTTTCGCATGCAGAAGAATCCGTTTCAGGAAGAAGTAGCCTGACCGAAGCACAGCGCAATCCGGGGCGGCCAGGCGCCGCGCCACGACTCTGCTGCGAGGTCGTGATCCGGGCTCAGCCCTGCATCCGCGAGCTCGCTGGAGAGCCCGAAAAAAACAATATGCTGGCGAACTGCGGCTGTCTCTGCTTGAACTACTCGGGCGTGTTCACATTCCCCCGGCGAATTGCGGGTGAATGTGAACACGCCGTAGATATGTGAATCACGGGATCACCGCGTTTGAAACTGTCGCCACCCAGGGGAATGGAAGAGCATGAACATGCAACTGCTGGAGGGGCTGCACAGCCTGCCGCTGTCCGTATGGTTGCGTACCTCGGCCTGGGCTTACCCAAGCCTGGAGGCTCTTCACATCATGGCAGTGGCACTGGTCTTCGGCACGGTGTGGCTTGTGGATCTGCGCCTGCTGGGCCTGTTGAGACGCCTTGATACGCTCACGCTGGCCGCCAGTGCGTTGCCATGGACGCTTGCCGGATTCGCGCTGGCGGCCACCACCGGTGGCTTGATGTTCCTGACGCAGGCCGACGATCTGGTCAGCAATCGCGCTTTCCTTACCAAGATTTGTCTGTTGATCGCCGCCGGTATCAACGCCGCGTGGCTGCACCTGCGCGGCCCGTTGCAAGCGGGCAGTCCGGGAACGCGCGCACAGGCTTTAGCGTCCATACTGATCTGGTCATGCGTGATTGTTTGTGGCCGGATGATTGCCTACGTGTAGGCCCGGCCCACCCCGTCATCATGAACATTCCCGAAAGGAGACCTTCATGAACCGCCGCACTTTCCTGTTGAGCATTCCCGCGCTCTATGCCTTGCCAAGCGCGCAGGCGCACCATGGCTGGAGCAGTTTCGACGACAGCCGCCCCCTGTATCTTGAAGGAGTAGTCAAGAAAGTCAGCTGGCAGAACCCGCACGCCGAGCTAGTGCTGGAAGTGTCGCCAGACTTGAAACTACCGACTGATCTGGCAATGCGTAGCGTGCCCGCCCAGAGCGCCTCTCTGGATGCGGCGGCAATCCTTGCCAAGACCAGTTTGCCGCGCCGCAAGGACCGCGAGTGGAGGATCGAGCTGGCGCCCATCACCCGCATGAATCAATGGAAGGTTGCCGAGATCAAGGTCGGCGAGCGGCTCTCGATGGTCGGCTACACATCCAAGGATGAGCAAGGCGAAGCCGTGATGCGTGCGGAGTATCTGTTCCGCGGCGCGACGGTGACCCCGCTGCGCTCCAGCCCGGCCTGACATCGAAGCTGGACCACAAGCGGCACCGAGCCGATAGCTTTCACATCGCAGCGGGTTTCGGGCGCGGACTCTTCGCGTGAGGCGCGCACAAATGACAAGCCCCGAAGAAGCGTGAGCTTCTTCGGGGCCTACCGGGCACCACAGGTGAAATCAAACTGACTTGCGGCGTTTCGCGAAGACTCCCATCAGACCCAAGGCGGCAAGCACCAAGACATTCGTCCCAGGCTCAGGCGTTTCAAATGCAATGTTGTCGACAAACGTCTGGCCAGGCAGGTTTGACAAGGTGAACCACGAAATTCCACTGAACGTTGTGCCAAATGAATCGGTACCGAATACATCTGAACTCAGATTTACGCTGGCCCCGTTGGACCCCGTTACCGACAAAAGCCCGAACGTAGCCCAGTTGGAATAGGCAGCCGTGGGCTGCTCGATATCCAGACTCAAGAGATTGAACAAACCGCCATTGGTGAGCTGAAACCGGTATGAAGAACTGTTTCGATTGATCATCAGCTCACGTTCACCCGGCACGCCGATTGATGCCCCCTGATAATCACGCACATCTCCAAACGAGCCGTTGGTGATGACCATTCCGCTTCCGACAAACCCTTGGCTATTGACAGGCGCGCCAGTTCCGAATGTCATGACACTTGCACTGGCATGCAGGCTTGCGCACAACATCAATGCCGACAACAGTGTTTGTCTCAGACCCTTCTGCAAACTCATTCCCATACCCCCCGTTTTATGAATGTTCGCCGCATAAGCAGTTTTTATGCCGAAAAGTGACAATGCCGTAACTCCTTGTTCTATTGGGATGCAGCCAGAACCTGAACACGGCCACCTGAGTGGGTGTTAAAAAAATCGACACATATGGCGATGCCCCGTTGATACAAGGTCTTTGCTGGCGTACGAACAAGGGGGTGGAAGCGCAGCACATTTCGCCCCGTAGATCACACTAACTACAACACTTCCTGCATCGTCGTCCGTATCAATTCCAACGTCGTGCGCTGCTTGCCGTGCATAGCTTGATCATCAGCGGCGTCTCGCTGCATTGAGAAGCGACTCCTGAATCTCGCAACCCTGCTCACATTCAGCCCTGCATCGCCTTCACCGTCTCGCAGACGAGTTCCAGCGCGAGCTGCTGAGAGCGCGTGCTGGGGCGCAGTGCGCTGGTCGCGCTGAACAAGGGAATCATCAGCACGCTGCCATTGGGCATGGTGATGGGCCGCACCGTGAAATCGGAGGGGCGGATCGATCTGGCGACGGCGTGGCGCGGCAGGATCGCGCAGCCCGCGCCATCGGCAACGAGGTCCAGGATCGCGGGGACGCCATCAATCTCCAGCGCAACATCGGGCTGACGGCCAATTGCTGCCATCTCGGTTTCGACAACCATGCGGATGGCATTCGGCCGACTGGGAATCACCAGCGGCAGGGGCGCGACCTCAGCCAGTGGCAACGCCGCCGGTGGCGGGTCTTCAGCCAGGCCGGGCGGTCGTCGCTCCACGAGTATCAGCTCCTCCGCACCGATCTGCACAAGTTCCAGCCCCGGTATCGGGCCCGGCTTATAGAGCACGGCGATGTCGATGTGACCGGTCAGCAGACGCTCTTGCAGCGCCACCGAGAGCCCTTCGCTTATAGACAGGCGCGCCTCAGGCAAACGCTGGCGGAACGCGCGCGTGAGCGGCACGGTCAGCATGCGTGCCACGCTCGGCGGCAACCCCAGCGCAACGCGACCCGCCAGGCCCCCACGCATCAGCGCCAGTTCTTCACGCGCACGCGCGACCTGATGAAGGATGCCGCGTCCATGCTCCAGCAAGAGCTTGCCGGCCTCGGTCGTCGTGGCGCCGCGACCGTTCCGCGTCAGCAGGGTCTGGCGCAATTCCACTTCAAGCAAACGCACCTGACGGCTCAGCGCGGGCTGGGCGATGTCCAGCGCCAGGGCTGCGCGTGTGAAGCTGCCGAGCTCTGCCACGCGCACAAAATATTCGAGTTGTTTCAGGTCCATCTTGGGTCCATAAGTCACTGTTCTTCGACGAGCCCAGGGCAGAAGGCTTGGCATCCCGGTGAAAGCCGGGACGACGGAAATTCTAGAGTGCCCCGCCAAACCCTCTCCCGACACGTAGGGGTTTTCCTGCATATCTCCCCATCAGTTATATCATTTTGTTCTAGCAGATAGTCGCCCCCCCTGCTTTCGGCACATCTGGCGGACTCGCACAATGCCCCACACATTTGGCCCATGGCCAACACCCCAACAGCAGCACTTCCTTGAGAGGGCGTATGCAAGGCAGCACGAAAATGTCCGGCGTCTCATCGATGGCAACGCGCTTGCTGCTCGCAGACATGACGCAAGCATTTTCTTCACTCACGGCACTCGATGTGAGCTTCACATCGATCGGTGGCGTCGATGCCGTAAAACGGATGCAGGCCGGCGAACGCTTTGATGTGGTGGTGCTTGCGCGCGATGCCATCGACAAGCTCGAAGCGTCGGGCCATGTATTGGCAGGCAGCCGCCGCGACTGGGTGCATTCAAGCGTGGCGATTGCAATGCGTGCGGATGCCCCGCGCATCTCAGTCGATAGCGAGACGGCCTTGCGCCGTGCAGTACTGGAACACAAGGTGGGTTATTCGACGGGGCCCAGCGGCACCGCCCTGCTCCAGCTCTTCGAACGCTGGGGTATTCAGGAAGAGATGCGCGAACGTCTCGTGCAGGCGCCTGCCGGCGTCTCGGTTGCAAATCTTGTTGCGGATGGACGTGTCGATCTGGGCTTTCAGCAACTGAGCGAATTGACGAATGTGCCGGGTGTGCATGTGCTCGGTTTGATGCCACGGGGCTGCGAAATCATTTCGACGTTTTCCACGGCCATCGGCGCGGCATCGACGTGCCAGAGCGAAGTGCGGGAGTTCCTGACCTTCATGCACTCGACGGATGCTGCAGAAATCGTGAATCGACATGGCATGTCGCTCGTACAACACTAAAAGGACGTTTCATGATCATCGACTGCCACGGCCACTACACCACCGCTCCCAAGGCGCTGGAAGAATGGCGCAACCGCCAGATCGCCGGCATCAAGGACCCGGCGCTGATGCCTGCCGTTCGCGAGCTGAAGATCTCAGACGACGAGCTGCGCGAGTCCATCGAGGCCAACCAGCTGCGCCTGATGCGTGAGCGCGGCTCGGACCTGACGATCTTCTCGCCGCGCGCAAGCTTCATGGCGCATCACATCGGCGACTTCCAGGTGTCATCCACCTGGGCGGCGATCTGCAATGAGCTGTGCCATCGTGTCGCGCAGCTCTTCCCGGACAACTTCATCGGCGCGGCCATGCTGCCGCAATCGCCGGGCGTCGATCCGAAAACCTGCATCGCCGAGCTGGAAAAGTGCGTGAAGGACTATGGCTTCGTCGCCATCAACCTCAACCCGGACCCTTCCGGTGGGCACTGGAAAGAGCCGCCACTCACCGACCGTCACTGGTATCCCATCTACGAGAAGATGGTCGAGTACGACATACCGGCGATGGTGCATGTCAGCACCAGTTGCAATGCCTGCTTCCACACGACTGGCGCGCACTACCTCAATGCCGACACCACGGCTTTCATGCAGTGCCTCACTGGTGATCTGTTCAAGGATTTCCCGACGCTGAAGTTCGTGATCCCGCATGGCGGCGGCGCGGTGCCTTATCACTGGGGGCGCTTCCGTGGTCTGGCGCAAGAGCTGAAGAAACCACTGTTGCAGGATCACCTGCTCAACAACATCTTTTTCGACACCTGCGTCTATCACCAGCCCGGCGTCGACCTGCTGACCAAAGTGATTCCGGTCGACAACATCCTGTTCGCCAGCGAGATGATCGGCGCAGTGCGCGGCATCGACCCGGAAACGGGCAACTACTACGACGACACGAAGCGCTACATCGATGCTGCCAGCATCGAGCCGGAAGCACGCTACAAGATCTATGAAGGCAATGCGCGCCGCGTGTATCCACGACTGGATGCGGCGCTCAAGGCTCGCAACAAATAGATCAACGAGAAAGGAGGACGCAATGAGTCCATTGATGAATCAGCTGGGCGTCGTCAAACGCAAGATCGTGCGCACCGACGCGGCAGCAGTCGAAAAACTCTCACGCTTCGGCGTCGCGACGATTCACGAAGCCATGGGCCGCGTCGGCCTGATGAAGACTTACATGCGCCCAGCCTATCCCGGCGCGCGCATCTGCGGCACAGCGGTGACCATCCTGCTGCAGCCCGGTGACAACTGGATGATGCATGTCGCGGCTGAGCAATTGCGGCCGGGCGATGTGGCCGTAGCCGCCTGCACGACCGACAACACCGACGGCTTCTTCGGCGACCTGCTGGCGACCTCATTCAAAGCGCGCGGCGCACGCGGCCTGATCATCGACGGCGGTGTGCGTGATGTCGATGAACTGCAGAAGATGGACTTTCCGGTCTTCTCGCGTGCCATCAATGCCAAGGGCACGATCAAGGCCACGCTGGGCTCGGTGAACATTCCGGTGGTCTGCGCGGGCGCGCTGGTCACGCCAGGCGACGTGGTGATTGCAGATGCCGATGGCATCGTCGTCGTGCCCGCGGCCATGGCACAACAGGTTGCCGATGCCGCTGAAGCACGCGAGAACCTCGAAGGCGAGAAGCGCGCGAAGTTCGCGGCGGGCGTGCTGGGCCTTGACCTCTACAAGATGCGCGAGCCGCTTGAAAAAGCCGGCCTCAAGTACATCGACTGAACAGGCGACCGAAATGACAACATTCGAAAAAACCCCTGACTGGCTCGACTGGTACGACGGCCCGAGCAAACCACAATTCGCGCCACCACCCGGAGCAGTGGATGCGCACTGCCACGTGTTCGGGCCGGGGGATGAATTTCCCTTTGCGCCAGAGCGCAAATACACCCCCTGCGATGCATCGAAGGCGCAGCTGTTTGCCTTGCGCGATCAGCTCGGCTTTTCCCGCAACGTGATCGTGCAAGCCACCTGTCACGGCGCCGACAACCGCGCCATGGTGGATGCCTGCATCGCTTCGCAAGGCAAGGCACGCGGCATCGCCACCGTACGTCGCAGCATCACTGACGAAGAGTTGCAAGCCTTGCATGCCGCCGGAGTACGCGGCGTGCGCTTCAATTTCGTCAAACGCCTGGTCGACTTCACGCCACGCGACGAGCTGATGGAAATCGCCGAGCGCATCAACAAGCTCGGCTGGCACGTCGTCATCTATTTCGAAGCGCAAGACCTGCCCGAGTTGTGGAATTTCTTCACGACCCTGCCAACCACCGTGGTGGTCGACCACATGGGGCGGCCCGATGTCAGCAAGCCCATCGACGGCCCCGAATTCGCTCTGTTTGAACTCTTCATGCGCGAGCATCCCAACGTGTGGAGCAAGGTGAGTTGCCCGGAACGCCTGTCCGTCACGGGGCCACGTGCGCTGGACGGCGAGCGCAACGCGTATCGCGATGTCATTCCTTTTGCGCGCCGAATCGTCGAGCAGTTTCCTGACCGCGTGCTGTGGGGCACTGACTGGCCCCACCCGAACCTGAAAGACCACATGCCTGATGATGGCCTGCTGGTCGACGTGATTCCGCACATCGCGGTCACACCTGAACTTCAACGCAAGCTCCTGGTGGACAACCCCATGCGTCTGTACTGGCCTGAGGAGGTGAAGCGATGAATGCACACACGCGCCCTCATTCCCGCTCAGGCGGGAATCCAGAGTCGCTCACCGCAACCCAACGCCGCTGGATTCCCGCCTTCGCGGGAATGACGGCAAACAAGAGACAGGTCATCTAATGCCACTCGACAAACCCTACAAGGACGTACCCGGCACGACGATTTTCGATGCCGAGGAATCGCGCAAGGGCTACTGGCTCAACCAGTTCTGCATGTCGCTGATGCAGGCCGAAAACCGCGAGCGCTTCAAGGCCGATGAACGCGCCTATCTCGATGAGTGGGCGATGACGGAAGACCAGAAGCTGGCCGTGCTGGCGCGCGATCTGAATCGCTGCATCTCGCTCGGCGGCAACATCTATTTTCTCGCCAAGATCGGCGCCACCGACGGCAAGAGCTTCCAGCAGATGGCGGGCAGCATGACCGGCATGTCGGAGGAGGCCTATCGCGAAATGATGATCAAGGGCGGCCGCCCCATCGAGGGCAATCGCTACCAGCACGAGTGGGACGCAAAGAAAAAGGAGCAACAGTAATGGCCCGCATCACAGCCAGCGTTTTCACCTCGCACGTGCCCGCCATCGGCGCGGCGATGGATCTGGGCAAGACGCAAGAAGCCTACTGGCAACCGCTGTTCGCCGGCTATGAGTACAGCCGCCAGTGGCAGCGCGACAACAAGCCCGACGTGGTCTTCCTCGTTTACAACGACCACGCCAATGCCTTCAGCCTGGACTTCATCCCGACCTTCGCGCTCGGCACCGCGGCACACTACCCGGTCGCCGACGAAGGCTGGGGCCCACGTCCGGTGCCTGCCGCAGAAGGCCACGCCGAATTGGCCGCACATATCGCGCAGAGCGTGATCCAGGAGGACTTCGATCTCACCCTCGTCAATCGCATGCCGATCGACCACGGCTTCACCGTGCCGCTGTCGCTGATGTGCGGTGAGACGCCACCTGACGGCAAATGGCCGTTCAAGGTGATTCCGTTCGCCGTCAATGTCGTGCAGTACCCGGTGCCTTCGGGCCGCCGCTGTTTCCAGATCGGCCAAGCAATTCGCCGCGCCATCGAGTCGTATGACGAAGACATCAACGTGCACATCTGGGGCACGGGCGGCATGACGCACCAGTTGCAGGGGCCGCGTGCGGGCCTCATCAACCGCGAATGGGACAACGCCTTCCTCGACCGCCTCATCGCCGACCCGGCAAGTCTCGCGCAGACACCGCACATCGAGTACGTGCGCGAAGCCGGCTCGGAAGGGATTGAACTCGTCATGTGGCTGATCGCGCGCGGCGCAATGGCAGACGTGACCGGCGGCCCTGCCCCCATCGTCAAGCATCGCTTCTATCACGTGCCGGCCTCGAATACAGCGGTGGGTCATTTGATTCTGGAGGAAGCCAAGTGAGCGTCCAGCCAACCACACTTCCGTCATTCCCGCGCACGCGGGAATCCAGTGTCTTTTTCGTCGCGCGCATCAAGTCGCAGGATTCCCGCGTTCGCGGGAATGACGGCAAGGGAGAGTGCTGATGTCCTCCACGATCAAAGTCGCCCTCGCCGGCGCAGGCGCTTTCGGCATCAAGCACCTCGACGGCATAAACAACATCGACGGGGTGGAAGTCGTATCGCTGGTCAGCCGCGAGCTCGACAAGACACGCGAGGTCGCCGCGAAGTACGGCATCGGCCACTGTACGACCGAGCTCGCCGACAGCCTCGCGCTGCCGGAAGTCGATGCGGTGATCCTGTGCACGCCCACGCAGATGCACGCGGCGCAGGCGCAAGCCTGTTTGCGTGCGGGCAAGCACGTGCAGGTGGAAATTCCGCTCGCCGATTCGCTTGCTGACGCACAGGCCGTCGTCGCGCTACAGAAACAAACCGGCCTCGTCGCGATGTGTGGCCACACTCGCCGCTTCAACCCGAGCCACCAGTTCGTGCACAAGAAAATCACGGCCGGCGAATTCAACATCCAGCAGATGGATGTGCAGACCTATTTCTTCCGCCGCACCAACATGAATGCGCTGGGTCAGGCACGCAGCTGGACGGACCACTTGCTGTGGCATCACGCGGCGCACACGGTGGACTTGTTCGCGTATCAGGCCGGCAGCCCCATCGTGCAGGCCAATGCGATCCAGGGGCCGATTTCGCCGACGCTGGGTATTGCCATGGACATGTCGATCCAGCTCAAGGCGGCCAATGGCGCGATCTGCACGCTGAGCCTGTCGTTCAACAACGATGGCCCGCTCGGCACATTCTTCCGCTACATCGGCGACAGCGCGACCTACATCGCACGCTACGACGACCTTTTCAACGGCAAGGAAGAGAAACTCGACGTGTCGCACGTCGATGTCTCGATGAATGGCATCGAGTTGCAGGACCGCGAGTTCTTCGCCGCGATTCGTGAAGGGCGTGAGCCCAATGCCAGCGTGGCGCAGGTACTGCCCTGCTACGAAGTACTGCACAAGCTTGAGCAACAACTACAGGCGGCGGGCTGATTCAGCCAGTTCGTCTCATCCATAAAAATAACGGAGACAATTTTGAATACACCATTAAGCGACGCCACGCATGATCGCGTGATCGATCGCCTCTGCGACATCAGTGCTGCCATCGGGGGCGCAGTGCTGGTCGCCATTGCCTGCGTGACGGTAGTCAGTGTCATCGGGCGCGCCTTCTTTTCACATCCCATTCTGGGTGACATCGAGCTCGTCCAACTTGGCAGTGCCGTCGTCGTCGCTTCCTTTCTGCCTTACACGCAACATCGCCGCGCCAACATCATGGTGGACTTCTTCACCTCCGGCGCCGCGCTGCGCACGCAGCGTTTCATGGATACCTTCGGCACATTCCTCTATACGCTTGTCATGGCACTGATCTTGTGGCGCGTCGCCGTCGGCGGCATTGACATCAAGGCGGCAGGCGAGCGTTCGATGCTGATGGACATCCCGCTGTGGTGGCCCTACACGTTGATGCTGCCGGGCCTCGCGCTGAGCGTCGCGGTCGGCATACGACAAATATTCTGGCAATGGCATCACTCGGCCCGCACCGAAGCAAGGGAGGTCGCATGAGCACCATGTCCATCGGCCTCTCGGTCTTCGCCATGATGCTGGTATTGATGGCGATCCGCGTGCCCATCGCGATCTCCATGTTCGTGCCGGGGGCCGTGGGTTATCTCATGCTGTCCGGCTGGCATCCGTTGCTGGCGCACATCAAGGGCGCCGTGTATGGGCGCGTATCGGTGTATGACCTGTCGGTCATTCCGCTGTTCATGCTGATGGGTGCCTTTGCCGTTCAGGGTGGCCTGTCGAAAGCGCTGTTCGATTTTGCAAATTCGCTGCTCGGTCGCTTCAAGGGCGGCATGGCCATGGCGGGCATCCTCGCCTGTGCGGCCTTCGGTTCGATCTCCGGCAGCACGGTAGCGACGACTGCAACGATTGCCCAAGTGGCATATCCGGAAATGCGCCGCATCGGCTACAACGGACGTCTTGCGACGGCGGTGCTGGCCACCGGCGGCACCATGGGGGTCTTGCTGCCACCTTCCGTGACGCTGATGGTCTACGCGATCCTAACCGAGCAGAACATCACCAAGATGTTCCTCGCGGCCTATGTGCCCGCACTGCTGGCCGCCATCGGCTATCTGCTGGCCATTATCGTGATGGTGCGCGTGAACCCCGAGCAGGCCCCTCCCGCACGTGCGGCTTCGGCAAGCGAAGTGATGCGGGCGGCCAGCAAGGTGTGGCCGATCCTGGCGATCTTCCTGGTGGTCTTCGGCGGCATTTACGGTGGCTTGTTCACCGCGACGGAAGGCGCTGCCATCGGCAACATTCTGACCTTTGTCATCACGCTGCTCCGTGGCGACATGGATCGCTCGCGCTTCATTACCGCCGTGCGCAGCGCCGCGCAAACCAGCGGCATGATCTTCATGATCTTCCTCGGGGCGGACATGATCAACGCCGCCCTCGCGCTATCGCAGTTGCCGTCGCAACTGGCCGAACTCGTGGCGCATATGCAGATCTCGCCCGTGATCGTGATGGCGTGTGTGATGCTGTTCTACGTCGTGCTCGGCTGTGTGATGGACGAGATGTCGATGATCCTGCTGACGGTGCCGACGCTGTTCCCCGTGATCATGGGCATGGATTTCTTCGGCCTCGTGCCCGCCGACAAGGCGCTGTGGTTCGGCATCCTGATTCTCACCGTGTGCGAGATCGGCATGATCTTCCCGCCGGTGGGATTGAACGTCTACATCATGAACGGGCTCGCCAAGGATGTGCCCATGTCCGAAACCTACAAGGGCGTCATCCCGTTTCTCGTTACCGACGCCATCCGCCTTTCACTGCTGGTCATGTTCCCGACGCTCACGCTGTGGCTCGTGCATCGGCTCATGTAGTACCACTCGAGGCAGCAACACCCGCTCACTACCCGTACCACACCCCATAGAGGAGACAATCATGAAGAACACTTTTTCTATCTTTGCACGTACGGCTCTGACAGGACTGGCCATCGCCCTGCTGCCGCTGCCCTCCATGGCGCAGGAAACAATCGTATTCAAATTGCATCACTTCCTGCCCGCCAGTTCGTACGCGCAGACCATGATGATCCAGCCCTGGTGCGACAAGATCGCGGCTGAATCGAACAACCGCATGAAGTGTCAGATCTACTCGTCGATGCAGCTGGGCGGCACACCGCCGCAACTCATCGAACAGGTGCGCGATGGTGTGGCCGACATCATCTGGACCCTGCCCGGCTACACGCCCGGTCGCTTCCCTTCGTTGGAAGCCTTCGAGCTACCGTTCATGATGCAGAACCCGGAAGCCACCAGCAAGGCGCTGTGGGACTACACGCAGCTGTTCAGCAAGCAGGAGTTCAAGGATGTTCACCCGATCGCGTTCCATGTGCACGGCGACGGTGTGTTCCACATGACCAACAAGCCGATCAAGACCATGGCGGATCTGCGCGGCCTCAAGCTGCGTGCGCCGACGCGCATGACCACCAAGTTCATCGCCATGCTCGGCGCCACGCCGGTGAGCATGCCTGTACCGCAGGTGGGCGACGCGTTGTCCAAGGGCGTCATCGATGGCGCCGTGGTGCCGTATGAAGTCGTGCCTTCGGTGAAGATCGAGGAGCTGGTGAAGTACCACTCCGAGACTGACCCCGCCGAACCGGCCTTCTACACCTCTACCTTCATCCTGGCGATGAACCCCGCGAAGTACAACTCGCTGCCGGCTGATCTCAAGAAGGTGATCGACAACAACAGCGGTGTTAACCAGTCAGGTCTCTCGGGCCGCGCCTTCCTGGCGGCCGACGCAGAAGGCAAGAAGCTGACGCTCAAGAACACGCACAACACGATTCCCGCTTCCGAGCTGGCTTCGTGGAAGGCAATCGGCAACAAGCTCTCAGCTGAATGGGTCGCTGACATGAACAGCAAGGGCGCTGACGGCCAGAAGATGCTGGACACAGCTCGCAGCCTGATCAGCAAGTACGCCACCGCGAAGTAAATCTGCTTCCAGGCAAGCCCCGGGTGCGACGTCACGGCGTCGCACTTCGTTTCTACAAGACCCGACGCAATACGCGATGCCGGCTGTCCAGACCTTCTCACTCCACATCGCCTGCCAACACGCGCGGCATGCTGGAACCGGACAGCACGAGTGTTATTGACGGTCCGTCCGCCACCACCATGGCATCAACAATTGTCATCGATTGAGCAGTCCCACTTTTCCCACGAGTAGGAGTCGCATCATGACGAAGAGAGCCAGCAAGTATTTCCGATCCCTGAATCTGCGCGGCCTGACCGGTCTCGCGTTTGCATGGAGTATCGCGGTCGCGCTGTCGGCCGCCCTCATGTTTTCCAGTCGCGCCGAGGCCAGCGGTGGCCTCGCCAATCTGCCCGCCGTGCAGCCGGTGATGACCTGCGCGCAGGTAACAGGACTCGATTTAAGCGACGCCGCCGATGCAGCGGTGACGCTCAAGTCCGCCACCATCGTGGGGGCTGGCACACCGGCACCTTATTGCGAAGTGCGCGGCACCATTGCACCTGCCAACACGCTGGTCGTACGCCTGCCAATCAATGGCTGGACACAACGATACGTGCAGACCGGTTGTGGCGGCCTGTGCGGCAGTGCCAACATCAACTATGGCGTCGGCATTACCTGCGCGCCTGTTGCGGACGGCACGGTGGCCAGCGCCACCACCGACATGGGGCACCAGGGCGGCGGCGGTGCATGGGCCACAGACAACCCGCAGGCGCTGATCGACTTTGCCTACCGTGGCGTGCACGTCACGTCAAAAGTCACCAAGGCGCTCATCGCGAAGTTCTACGGCAAGCGTCCCGCTTACTCGTACTTTATCGGCTGCTCGGACGGCGGGCGTGAGGCGCTGATGGAAGCGCAGCGCTACCCCGAAGATTTCGACGGCATCGTTGCCGGTGCGCCGGCCAACAACATGGTGGTGCAGAACTCCTATCACCACACTTGGAACGTGCTGGCCAACAAGGATGCCGACGGCAAGTTCATCCTGCTGTCCGGCAAGCTGCCAATGCTGCACAGCGCGGTGCTCAATGCCTGCGATGCACAGGACGGCGTGACCGATGGTCTGATCACAGACCCACGGGCCTGCCACTTCAATCCGACCAGCATCCAGTGCACCACGGGCCAGGATCCAGCCACCTGCCTCACGGCAGCGGAAGCGGGCGTGGTGCGTCGCCTGCACGATGGCGCCACCGATGCACATGGCCGCTTCCTGGAAGTACCGGGCGCGCATGAGTGGGGATCGGAGCTGTCCTGGACCCTGTTCGTCCCGGCGACCGCTACGCCGGCCAACCCGGTTTTCAGCGAGAACATCGCGCTGGATTTCCTGCGCTACCTGGCTTTCTTCAACACCTACAACCCCAGCTACAAGCTGACCGACCTGCCTTTCACGGTGGCCGGTTTCTGGCAGACGATGCAGACCTCGATCTACGAGTCGGCACTCGATCCCGATCTCAAGCGCTTCGCAAAGCATGGCGGCAAGCTGCTGTTGTGGCACGGCTGGAACGATCAGCACATCCCGCCACGTAACACCATTGACTACTACGATGCCGTGCGCCGCAGCATGGGCGAACAGAGGGCCGACAAGTTCGTGAAGCTCTATCTGCTCCCCGGCGTTACACACTGCGGCGGTGGCGAAGGCCCTGACACAATCGAACTGCTGCAACCGCTGATGGCGTGGGTTGAAGGACGCGTTGAGCCCGGCAAGGTCATCACATCGAAAGTGGTCGGCGGTGTCGTCACGCGCACGCGTCCGGTCTTCCCCTATCCCGCTGTAGCGCGCTACGTCGGCAATGGCAGCATCAACGACGCAGTCAATTTCGTTGCTGCTACGCCGTATTACCACGAGCGTCATGACGAGGGCGACTGGGAGGGTAAAGACCTGTTCTCGCATGGCTATCAGGCCAACTGCAAAGCAGTCGGCACGCAACTGGTCTGCAATCCATCGAGCCTGCAACTCAAGCACGCAAGATCAGAACACGATCATCACTAGCCTGCGCAAGCCTGCTAGTCACGATTGAAACCTCCCGGGGGCTGACGCCCCCGGCTAACCGGAAGAAGCACAATGTCATCATCTCAGTCACGGCGCATCGCCGGCCGGTCTGTTTCCGCGATCGGACTCGGCTGCATGAATCTCAGCCATGCGTATGGTGTTCCACCTGCGGAGTCGGATGCGCAGCGTCTGCTGCTGCGCGCGCTGGACCTCGGCGTGGACTTCTTCGACACGGCAGCACTGTATGGCTTCGGGGCAAATGAAGAACTCGTCGGCCGCGCGCTGTCAACGCATCGCTCGCGTTTTTTCCTCGCCAGCAAGTGCGGCATGCAGGGCGTGAATGGCGTGCGCGTCATCGACGGCCGCGCGGCCACCATCAAGGCCACCTGCGAAGACAGCCTGCGCCGCCTGCGCACCGACCACATCGATCTCTACTACCTGCATCGCTGGGATAAGACAGTCGCTATTGAGGAGAGCGTCGGCGCAATGGCCGATCTCGTACGCGAAGGCAAGATCGGCAGCATCGGCCTGTCGGAAGTGTCTGGCGCGACGCTACGCCGCGCGCATGCGGAGCACCCCATCGCCGCGCTTCAATCGGAATACTCACTGTGGACGCGCAACCCGGAGTTGGGCGCACTCGCGGCCTGCCGTGAACTCGGCGTGGCTTTCGTCGCTTTCAGCCCGCTGGGGCGCGGCTATCTCGGCGGATCCCTGCACGACGTCACGGCTCTTGATGCCAAAGACATACGTCGTTCGATGCCGCGTTTCGCACCCGAAGCCTACGCCGCCAATCTGGCCCTGCTCGACGAAGCGCACCTCATCGCCAGCGAAGCACAATGCAGTCTCGCGCAGCTATCGCTGGCCTGGTTGCTGGCGCGCGGCGACGACATCATCCCGATTCCCGGCACCGTACAGATCGCCCACCTCGAAGACGACCTGGGCGCCGAACGCGTCGCGCTGAGCGCTGACCATATGGCGCGGCTGGATGCACTGTTCGCGCATACGCGTATCCGCGGCGAGCGCTACAACGCGGCCTCGATGGCCGAGGTCGACAGCGAGAACTACGCACAATGACGCATCAACCAATTCCCACGCGCACCAAGGTAGGCATCATCGGCGCAGGGCCCGCGGGCCTGCTGCTGGGGCAACTGCTGCACTGTGCGGGCATCGACACGCTGATCATCGAACGCCAGAGCGCGGAGCACGTGCTGGGCCGCATCCGTGCCGGCGTGATCGAGCAGACCACGGCTGACGCGCTGGATCGCGCCGGCGTCGGCATGCGCATGCACCGCGAGGGCTTGCCCCATGACGGTGTGGAGTTGTGTGTGGATGGTCAGCGACATCGCATTGATCTCATCGGCCTCACCGGTGGCAAGCGCGTCACGGTGTACGGTCAGACCGAAGTGACACGCGATCTCATGGAAGCGCGCGCGGCTGAAGACCTGCCGACCGTTTACGAGGCGCAGGAAGTCAGCGTGCATGGCTTCGACGGCACAAAGCCCTTTGTGCGCTTTCGCAAAGACGGTCAGTTGCACGATATCGCCTGTGATTTCATCGCCGGTTGCGATGGTTTTCACGGCGTGAGCCGCCCCAGCATTCCGGCTTCGGCGCTGCGCACCTTCGAGCGCATCTACCCTTTCGGCTGGCTGGGTGTATTGGTTGATGCGCCGCCCGTGTCAGATGAGCTGATCTACGTACGCAGCCCGCGCGGCTTCGCGCTATGCAGCATGCGTTCGCACACACGGAGTCGTTACTATCTTCAGTGCCCGCTCGACAACAAGGTCGAGCAATGGAGCGATGCGGCTTTCTGGGACGAGTTGCGTCGCCGCATTGATCCGCAAGCTGCGGCGGATCTGATAACCGGCCCCTCCATCGAGAAGAGTATTGCGCCGCTGCGCAGCTTCGTCAGCGAGCCGATGCGCTTCGGCAGTTTGTTCCTCGCTGGTGACGCTGCGCACATCGTGCCGCCGACGGGCGCGAAGGGGCTCAACCTCGCCGCAGCCGACGTGCTACTGCTTGCCGACGCGATGATCGAACATTACGACGAGCATTCCGATGCAGGGCTCGATCATTATTCGACGCATGCGCTCGCGCGCGTCTGGAAAGCCGAGCGCTTCTCGTGGTGGCTCACTTCGCTGATGCACAACTTCCCGGAGAACGCCGGCTTCGGCGAGCGCATGCAGGAAGCGGAACTGGCCTACCTGATGAGTTCGCGCGCAGCCCAGCAAGTGCTTGCCGAAAACTATGTCGGCCTGCCGATGGAGTCGCGTAGATGAATGCTCACCCCGCAGGGCGGAGCTCCGCAGGAGGTTCCGCCTGCTTCCGTTAGGCGGCCTCTTACCCAAAGTGTGTATGCGCCTGGAGTGGCGGAACCGCTCTGCGTTCCGCCCTGCCTCCGTGCTGTACGGGCTTCCCCCTTTACGCGATCCGCGGGTGCCCGCTTATACTCGGCAAATGGACCAACCAGTACATTCGCGTCGACGCGCAGCAGCCGCCAGCAAGGCTCCGGGCAAGGCAGGCACCAGCGCACCCGCCAAAGTTGCGCCAAAGGCCGCGAAAAGCGCTCCCAAAGCCAAGGCTCGCACCAACGACCCTGAGCGCACGATGGCCGAGATTCTCGCCGTGGCGACCGAGGAATTCGCGTCAAAGGGTCTCAGCGGCGCGCGCATCGACGCCATTGCGGATGCCACGCGCACCAGCAAGCGCATGATCTATTACTACTTCGGCAGCAAGGAAGGCCTGTACCTTGCTGTGCTCGAAGAGTCGTACCGCAGCGTGCGCACCACCGAGGGTGAACTGCATCTGGCCGATCTGTCGCCGGCCGATGCGCTGGCGCGTCTGGTCGCCTTCACCTTCGACCATCACTGGGGCAGCCAGGATTACATCCGCCTCGTCATGACGGAAAACATCCAGCGCGGCGAATATCTCGCGCAGAGCAAGATCATCCAGAAGCTCAATGTGCCCGCCATCAACGCCATCCGCGAGCTGTACGAACGCGGCGTCAGCAGTGGCGTTTTCCGGCCGGGCCTGGACGCCATCGACATCCATGCGTCGATCTCGGCGCTGTGCTTTTTCAACGTGTCCAATCAGTACACGTTCGACCTCATCTTCAAACGCAACGGCAAGACGCCGAAAGCGCTGCAGGCGCGGCGCGACAACATCGTCGACATGATTCTGCGCTACGTACGCAAGTAGGAATTGAACACGGCACGACGTTGCAGCTCCCTGACAGGGGCCACGCCGCCGTGGTCGCTGCGCCTTGTTCCGTGCTCAATTCTTCGCGATCGCGACCGTCAGATACACGGGAATAGACGCTCACCGCGCTGCACAAAAACCCCTTGTAGCAAGGCGTAATCGGGAAAAATCGCTCCGTGAAGATCGGCGTACGGGTTATCGCGCATACCAAAAAACTAACCAGTTAGTACATTCACGGATGTAGTGCTTTGATCCCGATCAACGATGAGACTCAAGGCGGCAACAACAGAATGGGTATCCGGCATTCGCGGAACCGACAAAAACGAAGGAGACAGGATTTAATGTTCACAAGATTCATTAATGGCTACTGCCGCCTGCTGGACTGGCTCATAGGAGTCATGCTGGCCGTCATGGTGGTGCTGGTATTCGGCAACGTCGTGCTGCGCTATGCCTTCAACTCGGGCATCAGCCTGTCTGAAGAGCTGTCACGCTGGCTTTTCGTTTGGCTCACCTTTCTCGGCGCCGTGGTCGCCCTCAACGAGCGCCGTCATCTTGGCACCGACTTCCTGGTTGCCCACCTGCCGCGTACCGCCCGCAAGGCCTGCCTCGCGCTCTCCTACATCACGATGCTATATGCATGCTGGTTGCTGTTCAGCGGTGCGCTGGAGCAGGTAAAGATCAACTGGGCGACAACCAGCGCGGTCATGGAGGCACCGGTTGCCTTCTTCTATGCATCGGGTCTGGTATTCGCCGTGCTGAGCGCAATGATCCTGTTGCGCGATCTCGTACAACTGTTCACGGTTCAGCTCGGCGACGCAGAGTTGGTGATGTTCCAGGAATCAGAAGACGTGCCGCATGGCGGCAGCGTCTCGCACTAAGGCGCACACACCATGACCATCACGATCTTTATCGGCTCCCTGCTTGCTGCCATGGCTATTGGCGTGCCCATCGCGTTTGCACTGTTGCTATGCGGTGCCGCCCTGATGTGGCAACTCAATATGCTGGATGCGCAGATCCTCGCGCAGAACGTCATCAACGGCGCTGACAGCTTCCCGCTGCTGGCCGTGCCTTTCTTCATGCTAGCCGGCGAGGTGATGAATGCGGGCGGCCTGTCGCGCCGCATCGTCAATCTGTCGATGGCGCTGGTCGGCCACGTCAAGGGCGGGCTCGGCTATGTGACCATCGTCGCAGCCTGCATCATGGCTGCGCTGTCCGGCTCGGCGGTCGCTGATGCTGCGGCGCTCTCCGCCCTGCTGCTGCCGATGATGAAAGCGGCCGGCCACAAACCGGAGCGCTCGGCAGGCCTCATCGCTTCCGCTGGCATTATCGCGCCCATCATTCCACCGAGCATTGCGTTCGTGGTGTTCGGCGTAGCGGGCAATGTCTCCATCACCAAGCTGTTCCTAGCGGGCGTGTTCCCCGGCCTGATGCTGGGCGCCTCACTGTGGGTGACCTGGTGGTGGCTGAGTCGCCGTGAGGATGTGACACCGCCGCCACGCAAGACGGCTGCCGAGGTATGGCAAGCCCTCATCGATTCGTTCTGGGCGCTGGGCCTGCCTTTCATTATCGTGTTTGGTCTCAAGTTCGGCTTCTTCACACCTACCGAGGCCGCTGTCGTCGCCGCCGTGTATGCCATCCTGGTTTCGACTCTGGTGTATCGCGAACTCAACCTGCGTTCGTTGATGCCGCTGTTCGTTGCGGCCGCCAAGACCAGCGCGGTGATCATGCTGCTGGTGGCCGCCTCGATGGTCTCAGCCTGGCTGATCACGGTGGCGCAGATTCCGGCACAAGTGGTGAGCCTGCTCACGCCAATGCTGGATGACCCCAAGACGCTGATGGTGGCGATCATGGTGCTGGTGATGATCGTCGGTACTGCGCTGGACCTTACGCCCACCATCCTGCTGCTGACACCCGTGCTGATTCCCGTGGTGAAGGCCGCCGGCATCGATCCGGTGTACTTCGGCGTGCTGTTCGTCATCAACAACGCCATCGGACTCATCACGCCGCCGGTGGGCACGGTGCTCAACACCGTGGCCGGCGTGGGCGGCATGAGGCTCGATGCAGTGACGCGCGGTGTCGTGCCCTTCATGTGCGCGCAGTTTTTCGTGATGTTCCTGCTCGTGATGTTCCCCGACCTCGTCATGGTGCCCGCGCGCTGGATGATTGGACACTGACCCGGGCATCTCGAGTCAGGCGCTGAAACCGCCGTCGGCCGCGCTGTGTACGCCGCGACCGACGCAAAGAGTTTGCGTACGCACTACCCACCCACAAAGCAACGGAGACCCATCATGAAACACCTGCTTCGTAAAACCCTCGCCGTCGCACTGACGTTCGGCGCGGTCACTTCCTCCGGCATCGCATTCGCACAGGAAATTCGCGAGCACGCCTTCAAGGTCTCGCAAGCCAACCCCAAGGGGCACCCGCTGGTCACCGGCGGCGAAAAATTCGCTGAACTGGTCGCTGCAAAATCGGGCGGCAAGATGAAGCTCAACCTCTTCCCCGGTGGCGTGCTCGGTAACGACCAGGCTAGCGTGAGTGCCCTGCAGGGCGGCACCATCGAGATCGTGGTGCTCAATTCCGGCATCCTCGCCGCCCAGGTCAAAGATTTCGCGATCTACGACTTCCCGTTCCTGTTCGCCAATGCAAAGGAGGCGGATGCAGTCGTCGACGGTCCCTTCGGCCAGAAGCTGCATGCCAAGCTGCAGGAGAAAGGCATCGTGGGCCTCGCCTACTGGGAGCTCGGCTTCCGCCAGATGACCAACAGCAAGCGCGCCATCACCAAGGTGGAAGACATTGCCGGCCTCAAGCTGCGCGTCATCCCGAACACCATCAACATCGACTGGGTCAAGGCGCTCGACGCCAACCCTACGCCATTGGCATTCACCGAGCTGTACACGGCGATGGAACAGAAGGCAGTGGACGGCCAGGAAAATCCGCTCAGCGTGATCCTCGCCAACAAGTTCTCCGAAGTGCAGAAGTACCTGACCCTCACCAATCACCAGTACAACCCGCAGTCGGTGATCTTCAGCAAGAAGGTCTGGGATGGCCTGAATGCTGCCGAGAAGAAGGTGCTGCAAGACTCGGCCACGGAAGCTGCGAAGTATGAGCGTCAGGTATCGCGTGAGGCCGATGCCGGCACGCTGGATCAGCTGAAGAAGGCCGGCATGCAGGTCAGCGAACTCTCCCCTGCTGAAACGGCCAAGCTACGCGAACGCATGAAGCCGGTGATCGCCAAGAATGGCGAAGCGATTCCTGAGACGGTGAAGGAAATGCTGGCCGAGCTGGACAAGATCCGCAAGTAAGCACACCGGTATCGCAACACGAGCGCGCATCGCGGCCCCGCAAACAAGGCCGCGATGCGCTCGCCAAGCAATGAACGGGACAGGAAACATGATCCGCGGCACCACCTCCCTGATCGCTCACATCGGCTACCCGACGCATACGTTCAAGTCGCCGATGATCTACAACCCTTACTTTGAACAGTCGGGCATCGATGCCGTTGTCGTGCCAATGGGCTGCCAGGCGCCTCACTACGCACCGCTGCTACGCTCGCTGTTTCAACTCACGAATATCTGCGGCGCATTGATCACCATGCCGCACAAGATTTCCACACTGGAGCTGGTCGACGAAGCCTCGCCGACCGCCCGTATCGCTGGCGCCTGCAATGCAGTACGCCTCGGTGCAGACGGCCGCCTGCTAGGTGACATGTTCGATGGCGAAGGCTTTGTGCGCGGCGTACGCGCCAAGGGCCTGATCCTGCCCGGCAAACGCGCACTGGTGGTCGGCTGCGGCGGCGTCGGCTCAGCCATTGCGGCCTCTCTGGCAGCAGCCGGCGTGGGCGCAATCAGCCTCTTCGACGCACATGCAGCAGCAGCTGAAGCCCTCGCCGGCCGCCTGCGTCAGCACTATCCACAAGTCACGCTGTCTACTGGCTCGAACGATCCCGCGGGCTACGATCTGGCGGTCAACGCCAGCCCTCTGGGCATGCACGACGGCGACCCTTTGCCGCTCGACGTGTCACGCCTTGATTCAAAGACATTCGTTGGCGAAGTAGTCATGAAGAACGAGATGACGCCCTTCCTGCAAGCGGCGATTGCACGCGGCTGCCCCGTACAGGTCGGCTCGGACATGCTGTTCGAACAGATCCCCGCCTACCTCGAGTTTTTTGGTTTGCCGACGACCACGCCAGACAATCTGCGTGGCGTGGCCCAGCTCAGTTATTGAAAACCGGGTAAATCCGCGCAAGCACAGGAGCAACGCCATGAACGCACTTACTTCCGGCCGTGAGGCAGTCCCCGAGGCGGCGAACCCGATCGGCATAGCCGGCATCGAGTTCATCGAATACGCCACGCGCCAGCCACAGGCACTCGGGCGCGCCCTGGAAGCGATGGGCTTTCAGGCGGTGGCACGTCATCGCTCGCGCGAAATCCTGCTGTATCGCCAGGGCAGCATGAACCTGGTGGTCAACGCACATGGCGACGATGCTCGCGTCAGTGCCACCGAAGGCGGCGATCCGGTGATCTCCGCTGTCGCCTTCCGTGTGCGCGATGCACAGCAGGCACATGCGCGATGCCTGGAATTGGGCGCATGGGAGGTGGCCAGTCATGCACGCGCCATGGAGCTGCACATCCCCGCCATTCACGGCCCCGGCGGGAGCCGTTTCTATTTCGTGGATCGCTGGCAGGAGTTCTCCATCTACGACGTGGACTTCGTGCCCATTCAGGGCGTCAACCCTGCGCCACCGGCACTGGCCGGCATGCGTTACTTCGGCATGGTGCAGTACGTGG
>DATIDV010000035.1:0-43982 GCA_035456105.1 Rhodocyclaceae bacterium
CGCCAGCATGGCGGTGCCCGCTTGTTGCAGGATCTGGCTACGCGAAAGGTTGGCCGTTTCCGAAGCGAAATCGGCATCAACAATTCGCCCGCGAGCGGCCGACTGGTTCTCGACGGCGATCTGCAGCGAGGAAATGACGGCCTCGGTACGGTTCTGCGCAGCACCGAAACCGGCGCGTGCAGAGGTGATGGTAGTAATCGCAGCGTCAAGTTTATCAATGGCGGCAAGTGCGCTAGAGGCAGAGGAGCCAGCGATGCTGATTATCGCTGTAGAGTCTCCGATGGCGAGCGCAGACGCACGCAGGTTGACCGTATTAACAGAGATCTGATTGGTGGCGTCAGTGCCGGCGCCAACCTGGAATGTGAGGCTAGCGGCTGCTGCGGACGAGAGCAGGTCCAGGTTGTTGAACTTGGTGGCCTGCGAAAGGCGGTCGATTTCCGAGCCAAGCGTGGAAAATTCCAGTTGCAAATTGGCGCGGTCACCAGAGTTGAGCGTGCCGTTGGCAGACTGCACAGCGAGCTCGCGCATGCGCTGCAAGTTGTCCGAGATCTGAGCGGCGCCGCCGTCAGCCACCTGCATGAGCGAGATGGCGTCGTTGGCGTTGCGGATCGCAACATTAAAGCCCTTGACCTGCGAGTTGATGCGCTCGGAGATGGCCAGGCCGGCCGCGTCGTCCTTGGCGCTGTTGATGCGCAGGCCGGAGGAGAGGCGCTGCAGGGAGGTGGCCAGCGAGGATTGTGAGGCGCTCATGTTGCGCTGCGAATTCAACGACGAGACGTTGGTATTGATGGTCATTGCCATTTCAGTAACTCCTTATTAGGTTGCGTTTTTCACTTCCAACTGCCTGGCGCGCCGAATTGCAGGGCCGTCTCAGTTCTCGTGGTGTGAGTGAATTGATCACTCATGTTTCCCTGTTACGACCCTCTTCCGGAAAACTTGAATCAGGTGTGTTTTTTCCTGCCTCTTCCGCCCTTGCAATCAACAAATCATCTGCGTTTGCAGTCGTAGCGCATGTGCAGTGCTGACGGCAAAGCCCCGTCGACTCGGGATTGCGGCGAACGCGAGTGCCGTTCCGCGTTGAGGTGACAATGGGTGGTGATAGATGCCTGCAATGGCAGGCAAGGCAGTTGCACGAAGGGGCGTGCGTCATTACGACACGTTTTTTTTCAGTTCATCGCAAAATTTGTTGGCGAAATAGATGGCTTTTCCCGGGCATCTAGACTCATGGCCTTGCAGGCGTCGTGCTTAATATCCTGTCTGTATCAGCCTCAGATAACTGCACCCATGCAGCGCCACGTCTCCCGCAGGGCTGCGCAACCGGACGGAGCATCCATGCAATCAGCGCAAGGCAAAGACAGTCAACCAGCCAACCATTTCGATGACGCCGAGAGGACGCCTTTGCAGCAGGCCTATCTGCATAAGTTGATGGCCACTTATCAGGCTAATCTGCATTTCGTCAAAGAGAAATGCCCGGGAGTCTTCACCAAGCTGATGGCTACCGAGATGGCCATGCCTTTCAAGGTTGACGCCGATGGCGAGGTGACGATCTTCTACCGCAATTTCCAAGGCGGTCCGCGTGAGTTCACGGATTTCGGTCGCTTGCTCTACGAGAGGTTTGAGAATCCGGAGGAGCGTACCTCACTCGAAGTTGAGCGACGTTTCATGACCGATCCGGCACTGGCTTTCCCTCATCATGAGAATCCTGACTTCTTCTGTCCTATCGAACCCAGGTTTCGCAGCGAACTCATCGAGGGGTTCCATTGCATCGCTGGCAAGGATGGTTACCTGCCGCGACCGGAATTCGGTGATCACTGCATGCCGATCATCGTTGTGTTCGGCAGCGGCTATGGCTGGCATCTGGAGCGCTTGGTGGACGACTGGGAATTGCGTCACCTCGTGCTCGTGGATACGGATCTGGCGCGCCTGAACCTGTCGCTGTATTTCGTCGACTATGTGTCGCTGTATCAGCGCTTCGCCAGCAAGGGCCTGTACTTTACGATTGCCTACGACGAGAGCATTGAGGCGCTGTCCGACCAACTTTGCGCGACGTTCTACAAATACTGGCCACCATACTTCATGCAGGGACTGGGGTTGTTCTTCAACGATTACGATTCAGAGAAGGCCAAGGCGGTGTGGGGCAAGCTCAAAGGCGATTTGTGGAAGCTCTATCGTGGCTGGGGTTTTCTCGACGACGAGATCCTTGGCCTTAAGCAAGCGATGGAAAACGCCATCGACGGCCACCCGCTGTTCACCCGCAAGCCGAATCTTCCAGCTGACGCGGAAGTCTTCGTGGTGGGTTCCGGTCCTTCGCTGGATGAACTGCTGCCGGTTCTGCGCGCCAATCAGGATCGCGCTTTCATCATCAGCTGCGGCACGGCCATCACGGCACTCGCGCGTGCTGGCATCACGCCCGATCTTCATGTGGAGATCGAACGGACCTACATGACCTATGTGGTGCTCGATGAGCCGACGACGCGCGAGTTCGTCAAGGATGTACCGGTCGTTGCACTATCCATCATGCACCCAGCGGTGTTTACGACGACTTCGCGCCCGCTGATGTTCAATAAGGAAGTGGATCTCGGCAGTGCGCTGATGGATTTCGGCCGCAATACCAAGTGGTTCCGCAGCGGCCCGACCTGTACCAACGGTGGTGTGGCGCTGGCCCTGGAGATGGGCTTCAGCAAGATATACCTGGCCGGTATCGACTTCGGCTTCAAGGATCCGTCGCAGCACCACGCCAAGTCTTCCGTGTATTACGCGGAAGAGGAAAAGGATGCTGTACTCGACAAAATCGTGCGCGACACGCATGACAGTCACAAGACGGGCCGTCGGGTGCCCGGCAATTTCGCCAAAGAGGTGATGTCGACCGACATCTTCATGCACTCGCGCGACGTGATGGGGATCACCCTTGCCGAATATCCGGACGCCAAGGTGTTCAACCTCAACGACGGGGCAGCGATTCGCGGTGCCGAGCCCCTGCATACACATGAGCTGTCGGTGGCGGCTGCGCCTGCCGGCAAGCCGGCGATGGTTGAGGCCGTATTCTCGTCCTTTACGGATCACTACGACGCCAATCCCTTTCTCAACCTTGCCAGTCTGATGGAGCAACTGCAGGCGGTGCGTCTGGATTTGCGCCGTATCACGGCCGGCGAGCTCAAGAGCAAGATGGACATCGCCGACAAACTGTATGACATGCACCACTACCTGTTCGACGAGCGTCACAAGGCCACGCACATCTTTCCACTGGTGCGCGGTTCCATGCTGCACATGGGGCGCTTCTTCTTCGACTGCATGTCGGTTTCGAAGGACACGCAGCAGGCCATCGAATTCGCGAGGTTCGGATTCGACCTCCTCGATCGCTTCCTGGCCGCAGCGGTCGACAACATGATCGCCATCATGGATGTGGGCAAGCAGCGCCTGCAGGTAAAACTCGACGAGCATAAACAGCTGGCAAGCATCCAGGGGGAGGCAGCATGATCGACGGCAAGTCCATTCTCATCACCGGCGGCACGGGTTCCTTCGGGCGCGCCTTTGTGCGCACGCTTCTGGCGTCCTACAACCCGCGCCGCATCGTGGTGTACTCGCGTGATGAGCTCAAGCAATACGAGATGCAACAGGAGTTCCGCGACGAGCGGATGCGCTTCTTCCTGGGGGATGTTCGCGACGCCGAACGCACACGCCAGGCTTTTCGCGACATCGACATCGTGGTACACGCCGCTGCGCTCAAACAGGTGCCGGCGGCCGAATACAACCCGATGGAGTGCATCAAGACCAATATCAACGGCGCGCAGAACGTTATCAATGCCTGTATTGAAAACGAGGTCGAGCGTGTCATCGCATTGTCGACCGACAAGGCAGCCAATCCGATCAATCTGTATGGCGCAACCAAGCTGGCTTCAGACAAACTGTTCGTCTCGGCCAACAACATTGTCGGTAGCCGCCGCACGCGTTTTGCTGTCGTGCGCTACGGCAATGTGCTTGGCTCGCGCGGCTCGGTCGTGCCATTTTTCCAGAAACTCATTCGTGAAGGCGCAACCGAATTGCCGGTGACGGATGAGCGCATGACACGCTTCTGGATTACGCTGCAGCAGGGTGTCGATTTCGTCATCAAGAACCTGTCGCGCATGCACGGCGGCGAGGTCTTCGTGCCGAAGATCCCATCCTCGCGCATCGGCGATCTGGCAGCGGCGGTCGCGCCCGAGATGCCGACCAAGGTGGTGGGCATCCGCCCGGGTGAGAAACTCCACGAAATCATGGTGCCAGCGGACGATTCGCACCACACTATCGAGTTCAAGGAGCACTACGTCATTACGCCGAGCATTGCCTTCTTCGCCCAGCCGGATTACCTGGTCGACGGCATGAGCGAGCGGGGGGCGATGGTCCCCGAGGGGTGGGAATACAATTCCGGCACCAATCCGTGGGTGCTCAGTGTCGATGACATCCGCAAGCTGCTCGATACGGCGACAGTCGAGCGTCGTGCCATCTGAGCACGGCCCTTGAATCCACGCCTGATTTTTGGCCCGACCTTAGCTCCGACAAGCACTCATGATTCCATACAGCCGTCAGGTTATTGAAGACGACGATATCGCCGCCGTCGAAGCCGTGCTGCGTAGCGACTGGATCACGCAAGGTCCAGCCATCGCACGCTTTGAAGCGGCTGTCTGCGGACACAGTGGCGCGAAATACGGTTGTGCCGTCAATAGCGCCACGGCGGGTCTGCATCTGGCTTGCATGGCGATGGGCTTGCAACGAGGCATGCGCTTGTGGACTTCGCCGATCACCTTCGTTGCTTCGGCCAACTGCGCGCGCTACTGCGGCGCTTCAGTCGACTTCGTCGACATCGATCCGCGCACCTACAACATGAGTGTCGAAGCGCTCACTGCGAAGCTCGAGGATGCCGAAGCGCGCGGTCGCCTGCCGGACATCATCGTCGCTGTCGACTTCGCGGGTCAGCCTTGCCGCTGGGATCGCCTCGCGCAACTCAAGGCGCGCTACGGTTTCCGTCTGATTCACGACGCTGCCCACAGCTTCGGCGCCGAGTATCACGGCAAGCGCGTCGGCAGCCTTGGCATCGCCGACTGCACGGTGTTCAGTTTCCATCCGGTCAAGATTCTCACGACAGGCGAGGGCGGCATGATCGTCACCGACGATCTGGCCTTGCACAACGCCGTGTCGATGCTGCGCAGCCATGGCATCACGCGTGAGCCTGCCGAGATGGGACGGCAGGACGAAGGCGCCTGGTATTACGAGCAACAGGCGCTTGGCTATAACTACCGCATGACGGACTTCTCCGCAGCACTCGGTTGCTCGCAGCTCGCCAAAGTCGACCGCTTCATCGCGCGACGCCGTGAGGTGGCTGCGCGCTACGACGTGTTGCTCGACGGCATGGAAGTAGAGCGTCCGTGGCAGTCGCCGGATGGTGTGTCCTCATTCCACCTCTATCCGATCCTGCTTAAGGACTCCGAGACACGTCATCGCGTGTTCGATCACTTGCGTGCCGCAGGCATCCACGTGCAGGTGCACTACATTCCAGTGCATCTGCAGCCTGACTTCATGCGCAGCGGTTTCAAGCGTGGTGATTTTCCGCTGGCCGAGGCTTATTACGAACGCACACTGTCGATTCCGCTGCATGCGGCACTGACGGAGGCTGAGCAGGATGAAGTGATCGAAGAACTCAGGCGGGCGATGGATGCGGCAGACTGATCTACGTTCTGTCTGCGCACAGGAGCGCTGAATGCCAGCTATCGCCCTCGGTACTGTGCAATTCGGTCTCGACTATGGCCTGACAAATAGTGGCGGCCAGATAAGTGATCGTGAGGCACAACGCATCCTGCAAGCTGCGCAGGAAATGGGTGTCGGCTGGCTCGATACGGCCGCAGCTTACGGCAATGCCGAAGAACGGCTCGGCAGCATGCTTGCGGGCGAAAGTCATTTTTCCATTTGCAGCAAGACGCTGCCGACGCCGCAAGGGCAATCTGTCCTGGGCTCAGCGCAACGTAGCCTCGACACCAGCCTCACCCGGTTACGTCGTGACAATGTCGACGCACTGCTGATCCACGCCGCGGGCGACCTGCTCGGTGTGGAAGGTGATGCGTTGTGGAGTTGGATGGTGTCCGCACGTGCGCAAGGCATGGCGCACAGCCTTGGTATATCGGTCTACGATGCGGACGAAATCGAGGCGGTGCTGCAACGTTGCACGCCTGACTGGATACAGCTGCCCTGCAGCCTGCTGGATCAGCGCCTGGTAGAGGCTGGCGTGGTAGCGAAACTCTCCTCGTTGGGCATCAAGCTGCAGGCCCGCTCATTGTTGCTGCAGGGCGTGGTGAGTGTTGCGCCCGATGATTTGCCGGAGCCACTGATGACTTTGCATGAGCCGCTGTTGCGCCTGCGTCGCGCTGCGGGCCGGCTTGGCATAGGCGCCATCGATATGGCCCTAGCCTGGGCGGCTGCGCAGGAGATTGATCTGGCCGTGCTGGGTGTCACTACTGTTGATGAACTGAAGCAATGTGTAGAGGCTTTTCAGTGCAATGTTGAAGTTGATTGGAGCGCATTTTCTTGCGAGGATCCTGCTGCCGTGGATCCACGTAAGTGGCCGAAGGGGATGCGGCGGGTTTGATGTTTGGGGATACTTGGACGATCCCCATTTCCCGGCCTACGGGCCACTATCTCGAGGGAGAGAGGGGAGGCGAGGTGCTCCACCAATCCATTATTCAGCCTCAGAGCACACTGCTGTTGTTCCACATAACAACCGTATGAACAGGCCATGACCAACCCACCCATCCAGCAAGACGAAGTGTTCCGCAGTGGTGAGGGCGACGCCTGGTTCCGTCGTAACGCGGCGAGCCTTGACGCGCATACCGGGCACGACTGGATTCTCGATTCCTTGTCACGCCTGCTGGGTCGGGAGCAGATCCGTACCGTTTGTGAAGTAGGGTGCGCCAGCGCCTGGCGCCTTGCGCGCCTGCCTGAAGTCTTGCCGCACACAACACGTCGCGCGGGTTTTGATCTGAGCGAAGACGCGGTCCGGCATGGTCGCACACGTGATCCTGCGCTCGACCTGCGTTTCGGTGCTGCGAGCTCACCACCCTTTGACGAGAAATTCGATCTGGTGATTGTCAGCTTCGTTCTGCACTGGATCGACCGCGCGCTGTTTACGAAGAGCTTTGCGGCCATTGATGCGCTCGTCGCGCCTGGCGGCTTTCTCGCCGTGGCCGACTTCCTGCCGGATTCTCCCTGCCGTCGGCGTTATCACCATCGCGATGACGTCGCGCTCTACACTTACAAGCAGGATTACGCTGCGGCTTTCACGGCGACGAATCTCTATCGCGAAGTCAGTCGCAGCGTGTTTCATCACGGCGACACACAGGGTGCGGTACAGGCTGCCGAGGACGGCGACCGCGCCAGTTGCGTGTTGCTGCACAAACCTCTCAACGCTTATCCGGAACGCTGATCGCCATGCGTGTTCTTGCAATTCTCCAAGCGCGGATGTCTTCCTCGCGCCTGCCCAACAAGGTTCTTCTTCCGTTGTTTGGCGAGCCGATGCTGGTGCGCCAGATCGAGCGTCTGCGTCGTGTCACTGCCATCGACCAGTTGATCGTCGCCACGTCTGCGGCATCGACCGACGACCCGATTGCCGAGCAGTGTGCGCAGATCGGCGTGGCCTGCTATCGCGGCTCACTCGATGATGTGCTCGATCGCTTCGCGCAGGCCGCACGGCCCCATACGCCGAAGCACGTGGTGCGCCTTACGGCGGACTGTCCGCTGACGGACCCGCAGCTCATTGACGAGCTTATCGCCCATCACATCGCAACCGGTGCGGACTACACCACCAATGCCAATCCGCCGAGCTTCCCGGACGGGCTGGATGCGGAGATCATGCGTCATGCGGTGCTGCACATCGCCTGGCGTGAAGCACAGCGCAAATCGGAGCGCGAGCATGTCACGCTGTATATTGCCAACCACCCGGAACGCTTCGTGATCGAGACCTTGCGTAGCGAGACGGATCTGTCGGCACTGCGCTGGACAGTGGACGAGGCGGACGACCTGAAACTGGTCGAACGTATTTACGCTGCGCTGTATCCGCACAACCCTGCTTTCACTACGCAGGACATTCTGCGTCTGCTGGGAGAGCAGCCCGAGTTGCGTACGCTGAACGCATCGCATCGACGTAACGAGGGCCTGGAGAAATCCCTGGCTCAGGACAAATAAAGCAGAGGCAAGCAGGAGCAAACCATGTCCGATCGTTACCGTCAGTCCGAAGAACTGCTTGAGCGCGCATTGCGCACCATCCCGCTTGGTTCGCAGACCTTCAGCAAGAGCAAGACGCAGTATCCGCATGGCGTATCGCCTTACTTCATCGAGCAAGGCAAGGGCTCCCGTGTACGCGATGTGGATGGAAACGAATACCTCGACTTCGTCATGAGTCTTTGTGCTGTGACGCTCGGCTACGGTGACCCGGATGTAAATGCGGCGGTGAGCGCGCAGCTCGACAAGGGCATCATCTTTTCGCTACCGCACCGCCTCGAAATGGAAGTTGCCGAGAAGCTGCGCGAGTGTGTGCCCTGCGCCGAGATGACGCGCTTTGGCAAGAACGGTTCGGACGCCACCTCTGGTGCGATCCGTGTGGCCCGCGCCTACACCGGCCGTGATCATGTTGCTGCATGCGGGTACCACGGCTGGCAGGATTGGTATATCGGTTCGACCGCACGCAACAAGGGCGTGCCGAAAGCAATCAGTGATCTCACGCACACCTTCCCCTATAACGATGCCGAAGCGCTCGACAAATTACTGAGCGGGCGCAAAGGTGAGTTTGCTGCCGTCATTCTCGAACCGATGAATGTCGTCGAGCCGCTGCCGGGCTATCTCTCCGCGGTGCGTGATATCGCCCACAAACACGGCGCGCTGCTGATCTTCGACGAGACCATCACGGGCTTCCGCTACGAACTGGGTGGCGCCCAGCAGCGCTTTGGCATCACCCCTGACCTCGCCACCTTCGGCAAGGGCATGGCCAACGGATACCCGGTTTCTGCCGTGTGCGGCAAGGCCGAGTACATGCGCATGATGGAGGAGGTGTTCTTCTCCTTCACCTTCGGCGGCGAGTTGCTATCGCTGGCGGCGGCGAAGGCGACGATGGAGAAGCTGCAACGCGAGCCGGTCATTGCGACGCTTCAATCGCGTGGCGCGCGCATCAAGGCAGGGCTTGCCGAGCGAATCGTCAAATACGGCATCGGTGAGTTCGCCTCGCTGGCTGGTGACCCGACCTGGTCTTTCTTCATGTTGAAAGACGCGCCCGGCACACCTCACAGGTACAGCGTCTGGCAGATCAAGACGCTGTTCCTGCAGGAGATGTTTGCGCGTGGCGTAATCACGCTGGGTACGCATAACGTGAGCTATGCGCACACCGAAGCGGATGTCGACAGGCTGCTGACGGTATATGACGAGGTCTTGCCCATTCTGCACGACGCCGTGGTTAACCAACGTCTCGAAAAACTGCTGCGTTGTGCCCCCCTTGAGCCCTTGTTCAAGATCCGGTGAGCCGAACAGATGAGTGAACCGATGCGCGTTGTGGTGCGCGCGGATGCCTCACGCGAGATCGGCCACGGTCACATCATGCGTTGCCTGTCGCTTGCAGCATCATTGCGCAAGCGCGGTGCCGAGGTGCAATTCTTCAGTCGTGCGTTAGAAGGCCATGCGTTTTCAACTGTGGGGCAGGCGGGGTTTCATTGCCAGCCGGTGAGCGCGGATACACCCATCCCGCCATGTGACTGGTTGATCGTCGATCACTATGGGCTGGACGCGAAGTGGGAGTCGGCCCAGCGCGGCAACGCCCGGAAAATCCTCGTCATCGATGACCTCGCCAATCGCCAGCATGACTGTGACGTGCTGCTCGATCAGAATCTCAACCCCGAAGGGCCATCGCGCTATCTGCCATGGGTGCCCGCCCATTGCCAGCAGTTGCTCGGGCCGCACTACGCGTTGCTGCACAAGAACTTTGCAGTCGAACGCGCAGGGCTGCAGCCGCGTATCGGACGTGTCCGCAGAGTGTTGATTTGCTTTGGCGGAAGCGACGCGCCAGATGCAACGGGCCGTGTGGTTGATGCTCTGTCCGAGGCGTTCCCGCATCTCGTGCTCGACATCGTGGCCGGCCCTGCCAATTCGCACGCGGCGCAGTTGCAGGAGCGCTGTGTATGGCATCCCCTGATTACGCTGAGTGTTGCTGTTAACGACATGGCGCAGCGTATGGCACAGGCTGATCTGTTTGTTGGAGCGGGTGGTTCGATGACATGGGAGCGCGCGGCGCTGGGCCTGCCCGGCATCACGCTGTCCATCGCCAGCAATCAAGTGATGCTCTGCGCAGCGCTGGCGGAACGTGGGGCGGGGATTGATCTGGGGCCCATTGAGAATTTCAGCGCGGGCAGTCTGCAGTTTCAGGTGGCACGTCTTATCGACGATGCGCCACGCATGCGCGACATGGCCGAGAAGCTGTACGCCTTGTGCGATGGGCGGGGCGCGCGGCGGGTGTCGAAACTGATGATGAGCGCTCCTGGCTGAGCCTGCTCCAGGTTCTATCCTGCGCCATACATGCGCCGCGATTTTTCGGCACGCATTTGCTTCAGATCACATGGAAATAAATTGACTGGTGTCAAAATTTCTCATCGTCCCAATTGCCGACAGTCGGTGTAAAACTGCCGGGCTGCGGGCCGCTACGAGCACGACGCGCCGCCTTCTGCTGTGACCGTGCGCATATTGTCCCTGTCGCCGCACGGTATCTCCGCATGAATAAACTACTTCCCAAAAAGCCCTGGCACTACATTGTGTTGGGGACGATCCTGCTGTCTATTGCCCTGGGCATTGTCTTCCGCTCAACCCTGTTCCCGGGACCGAAACAGCCCAGCGCGCTGAATGAAATGTTGCAGCAGATCCGTAACGCACCGGAGACCTGGAAGGCAACGGAGGGTGACGCGTCAATGCTCATCCTCGACATACAGAAGAATAACGTCGCGGGCGTTGCCATGGCACCGTCCGGCATCTTCGTGACGGCCAAGAGCGGCAAGAAGTATTTCATCGCCGATGCCTCGGGCCGTTTCGCATCGCTGGCGCTGGCTCAATATCACAAGAACGATACCGACGCCTTCCCCCTGGCTGTGCTCGACAAGGATCTCGAAGGCCCCTATAACTGGCGCGCCGATGTCGGCCTGCTGCTGACCTTGTCGCTGCTGGGCTTATTGCTAGTACACGGCTTTCGCATGACTGGCGGCGGCTTCAAGTTCTCGAAGACCGAAAAGCCCGTTACGTTTGATGACGTGATCGGCGCCAATGAAGCCAAGGCCGCTCTGCGCGACATCATGAGTTATCTCAAGGACGCGAAGGGCTTCGCCGAACTGGGGGCCAAGCCACCGAAAGGCGTGCTGCTTTCCGGCCCGCCAGGAACCGGCAAGACGCAGCTGGCCAAGGCGCTGGCGGGCGAGTGCGGTGTGAATTTCATTGCTGCAACCGGGGGCGATTTCTCGGCAATGTTCATCGGGGTCGGCTCCTCGCGCGTCAAGGCCCTGTTCAAGAAGGCGCGCAAGAATGCGCCGTGCATCGTCTTCCTCGACGAAATCGATGGCATCGGCCGTCGTACCAGCACCGAGACCGGCGGCCCGTCAGAGGCCGAGGGCAACCGCATCATTAACCAGATCCTCTCGGAGATGGATGGCTTCAGCTCGTCGAGTGGCGTTATCGTCATAGGCGCGACCAACTATCCGGATGCCGTCGATGCAGCACTGCTGCGCGAAGGGCGCTTCGATCGCAAGATCCAGGTGTCATTGCCCGACGTGGTGGATCGCGCCGAGTTGTTCCGCCTCTACACCAAGAAGCTCAAGGCAGCCGCTGATCTCGATTTCGCGCAGCTTGGCCGGCTTACGACGGGCTTGACGCCCGCGGCGATAGCCTACGTGGCCAACCACGCTGCCCTGATTACCGCACGCAATCAGGAAAAGGAAATCTCCATGCGCAACTTCGTCGAAGCGATCGAGGTATGCCGTATGGGTGAGAAGAACAGTTCGGCTTCAGCCCTCTCCGAGACGGAGCGCGAACGCATCGCCGTGCATGAGGCCGGCCACGCCATCATGGCGCAGGTACTCAATTGCGGCCGTATCGAGAAGGTCACCATCCTGTCGCGCGGTCAGGCCCTGGGTGTCACGCTGGTTACCCAGACCGAAGACAAGCACCTGCACCTCAAATCGGAACTTGAACATCGCATACAGATGCTGCTTGGTGGCCGCGCTGCCGAACTCATCACCTATAACGATGCTTCGAGCGGCGCATCGAGTGACCTGAAGGAAGCTTCACGTCTGGCGCTGTCGATGGTCGCTACGCTGGGCCTGGGTGACAACGGCAGCTTGTTCAGTCTGGAGGCGCTGGCGGCACTCCATATCACGCCAGACACCAGGATCGTCGTGTCAGAGGCCGAAGCGGTGCTGACGACGCAGAACGAGCGCTGCCTTGCGACCTTGCGTGAGCTGGGAGGTGCGTTGAAGCAGCTCACGGCTCAATTGCTTGAGCACGAAACTATCGACGGCGAGGAAGTGGCCCGTGTTGTTGCCGCTGCGCGTGCCAGTCACGAGGAGCGTCGTCGCGCGCGCAGCCCGATGCGCGCAACAAACGACACCGGCCAGCACATCGTGGAGCGCGAACTAGCCGCGTAACAAACGAGCATGCTGTAGCACGAGTTTCGAGCAGCCTGCCTGCAAGCTGTCCAGGGTTTCTTTGGCATGACGGGAGCAGCCCGCCATTTCACCGCTTTGCTCGGGCGGACCTAAGAAGCTGTTCACGATCTCTGTAAAACCATCATCATCCCGGCGCAAGCCGGGATCCAGATCGCACGCCCGGTACTGGATCCCGGCGTTCGCCGGGATGACGAGCTTTTTTTCAGAATTTCAAGAAAATTACAGCCCTATTTCACGAGTTCCCAAAGATCGTGAACAGGTTCTAAGTCGACGGAGCTTCGGTAAAGAAACGGCCGGACATTTCTTCCAGGCCGACACTCTCCAGCACTTCAGCAAGACGCTCGGCAGGACGCTTGCGTGGCAGGTCCTTGTAGGTGGCGACGATGAGCTCGTTCTTCATCGAGTGCTCCCAGCCGACCAGTTCCGTCACGCTGACCTGATAGCCATGCGCCTCTAGTTGTAAACAGCGCAAGACATTGGTGAGCTGGCTGCCGAATTCGCGTGTGTGTAAGGGGTGCCGCCACAGCTCGGTGAGGGCAGACTTGCCGAGCGACCGGCCCTTGTTCTTGCGCAGCACTGAAGCGACCTCCGCCTGACAACAGGGTACGAGCACGATGTGCTGCGCCTGCTTCTGCAAGGCAAAGCGGATTGCGTCGTCGGTTGCCGTGTTGCAGGCGTGCAGCGCGGTGACGACGTCGATGCGCCTGGGCAATTCACTCGACTCGATGGATTGGGCTACAGACTCATTGATGAACGACATGCCGCCAAAGCCGAACTGCTTTGCCAGCTCGCGCGAGCGCGTTACCAGTTCATCGCGCGTTTCGATACCCCAGATGTGACCTTGCTTTGCCGACTCCTTGAAGAACAGGTCGTAGAGGATGAAGCCGAGATAGGACTTGCCCGCGCCGTGGTCGACCAGACTGACATCGGCGTGCCTTTTCTGTGACTCCTTGAGCAGGGGCTCGATGAAGTTGAACAGGTGATAGACCTGCTTGAGCTTGCGCCGGCTGTCCTGATTCATCTTGCCCTCGCGGGTCAGGATATGCAGTTCCTTGAGCAACTCGATGGACTGGCCGGGGCGGACGTCGTGGGTTTTGGTCATGTGTGATGCGATGTAATTGCAGTGGTAGGGCGGAACTCCGCAGGAGGTTCCGCCGGGTCAGGGTCGGTGTGTCCCTTGCGTGAGGCCGCCTCCCGACGGCTGGCGGAACCTCCGGAGGAGTTCCGCGCTACGTCTGGCTATACGCGCCAGGTGAATGGATTGAACGCTGTATTGCGATCATAGTAATCCTCGTTCTCCTTCTTCTTGAGGAAGGCGACGACGCGATACGTCACGGGCGTCATGACGATTTCCCAACCGGTTTTGAGGATGTACTGGGCGATGGCAACTTTCACGACTTGTTCAAGTGGCCAGATGGCGTAGAAGGCGATGAAGTAGAACAGGCCCGAGTCGACTGCTTCGCCGACGAAGGTGGAGCCGATGGTGCGGCTCCATAGCCACTTGCCTTGGGTGGCGATCTTCATCTTGGCAAGCACGTAGCTGTTGGCAAAGCTACCGCACCAGAAGGCGAGCATGGAGCCTGCGACGATGCGCCAGGTGTTGCCGAAGACGGCTTCGAGGTGTCCCTGATAGCTCTGGTTGAAATCACCTGGCGCAGCGGGCAGGGCGAGCACGACATATGACATGAAGGCCGCGAAGGCGAGCCCTGCAAAGGCTGCCCACACGACGCGTCGGTCACGGCCGTAGCCATAAACCTCGGTCAGGATGTCGCCGAAGATGTAGGAAATGGGGAAGAACAGCACGCCACCGCTGAAGATGAAGGTGCCGACAATGGGCAGTTCGAGCTGGGCGGTTTTCGCAGCGCCGATCAGGTTGGAGCACAGCAGCACGCAGACGAATGCGGCCATGACGAAATCGTAGTAGCGGTAGGTTCGTGTTGCTGGCGTGCTCATATTGTCCCTTTGATTGGCATTGCTCCGTTTGCGCGAATTGTAGCGCCACGATCCTCCCGCAACAGAATGTGTTCGCCAGCGCACAGACCTCCCGCGTCACCGGGCCCAGCCTTCTCTATTTGATCAAGAGCGGGAAAAGACCATGAACATCTCCGTCAGCATCGGTCCGTTGGCGGCATTGATTGCCGGCATTCTCATCCTTGCCGCACCGCGGCTGCTCAATTTCATCGTGGCGATTTATCTGATCATCATCGGCTTGCTGGGGCTCTTTGGTGGAAATCTACACTAGTGTTTCGTGTGCGGCAGAACCCCGTTTGACTACGGAGGTGACTCGCGCACGACAGGTGGCGCAAGAGATCGCGTATCTCAAGTATTCGAGTCGCCGGAATATCTGATGGATCTGGGATAGAAGAGCACGGCGCCGAGTAGCGTGCGTCGAAGCGTTAGATCAACCCCCCAGGGAATACAGACGCCAGCAACCAGCGCGACTGCGGCAGCGACGCTGACAGGATACTCGGCGCGTTCTGCAGCCCGCAGCACGAAAACGATCACGGCCCAATGCAGCGCAAGGATTGGCAGTGATGCTCGCCCAATGCTTGAAAGAGCGCGGGATGCAGGGTGAGTTGCCATGAGACGGCAAAGCATCATTACCGCAAGCGGTACGGAGATAGCCGCCAGAATGGCTGGCAGTAGGGGCTGAAAAACCCTTGTGTTGAGATCTACAAAGGGTTTGTGCGGAAGGAGAAGTAGCCCGCCACATATTGCGATGCAGGTCAGTATCGTCAGCAGGCAGCGGCGCTTGTTGGCTGACGAGACAAAGCGTGCGAATACCCGTCCGATGAGCAAGAAACCGACGGCAAGCGGAACGAGGTCCAGGCTCCACGGCAGCCCTCGCGCCTGCTGTCCCGCCCATTCGTATGGGTGATCATAAGCAAATGCCAGCGGTGTGACGGCTAGAAGTGCCAGTGCCATGATGGTTTCCCGCGTCCAGCGCCCCGATGCAGCTTTCTGAAACAACGCGGCAGTCGGCAGGGCAAGAGCCAGGCATGGCAGAAACCACAGTGGTGGATTGGGAGTCGTCGTGCCGTTGCCATGGAGCACGCGCAGGAAACCCGAGATGCCTCCAGCTGCAGGGTAGAGCGGGGCAAGCACCAAGGACACGGTGAAATACACCCAGATGAGCGATGCGGCGCGGCTCAATGCCTTGCTGACAGTATCGCCACGCGTCGACAAGGTTGCGCCGGAGAGCATGAAGAAAAGCGGCACGGCCAGCATGCGTGCAAGGTGCGGCAGGTAAGGCTGAATATGCGCTAGCGGGAAATCGTGGATCGCCACTACGGCGATAATGCCGATCCCCTTTGCGATGTCGATCCACTCCTGACGTGGCGTTGTCGTGTCAGCGGGGCGAGAGCCGATTTCGCTACCGGCCGCATGTATCTCTGATTGAATGAGATTGTCTGTCATGCCGACATTAACGCGTTCCAGTCATGCTTAGCGCAACCGCCTCCGCTACTTCGATCCCGTCCACCGCTGCCGAGAGAATGCCGCCCGCATAGCTCGCCCCTTCACCTGCGGGGAACAATCCCTTCGTGTTCAGACTCTGGTAATCGTCACCACGCTTGATGCGGATCGGTGACGAGGTTCGCGTTTCGACACCCGTCAACACGGCGTCGTGCATCGAATAGCCTGCAATTTGCTTTTCGAGCGCAGGCAATGCTTCGCGAATGGCGGCGATGGCGTAGTCGGGCAGGGCCGTGCTGAGATCGGTGGGCAGGACGCCGGGTTTGTAGGAAGGCTCCACCGCACCCAAAGCCGTGGAGGGGCGGCCCGCGATGAAGTCGCCGACCAGCTGTGCAGGGGCCTTGTAGTCACGGCCACCGAGTTCGAAAGCGCGGCTCTCCCAGCGACGCTGGAATGCGACGCCTGCGAGGGCGTCGCCAGGGTAGTCCTCCGGCGTAATGCCGACAACGATGCCTGCGTTGGCATTGCGTTCGTTGCGTGAATACTGGCTCATGCCGTTGGTGACGACACGACCCTCTTCCGATGTGGCAGCGACCACGGTACCGCCCGGGCACATGCAGAAGCTGTAGACCGAGCGCCCATTGCTGGCGTGATAGACGTGCTTGTAGTCGGCAGCGCCGAGCAGCGGATGCCCGGCAAACTTGCCGAAGCGACAGCTGTCGATGATGGATTGCGGATGTTCGATGCGAAAGCCGATGGAGAAGGGCTTGGCTTCGATATAGACGCCGCGTGAATGGAGCATCTCGAAGGTGTCTCGCGCGCTGTGGCCGATAGCCAGCACGATGTGGCGTGCTTCGATGAATTCGCGCTCGCCGGTTTCGAGCTTGCAGACTTCGAGGCCGCGCACCTGGCCATTTTCGATGATGACGTCTTCGACGCGCGTCTTGAAGCGGATCTCCCCGCCGAGCGATTCGATCTCCGCGCGGATCTTTTCCACCATGCCGACGAGACGGAATGTGCCGATGTGTGGTTTGTTGACGTAGAGGATTTCCTCCGGAGCTCCCGCTTTGACGAACTCCGTCAACACTTTGCGGCCGAGGTGGCGCGGGTCCTTGATCTGGCTGTAGAGCTTGCCGTCGGAGAAGGTGCCGGCGCCGCCCTCGCCGAACTGGACATTCGATTCGGTATTAAGCGTGCTCTTGCGCCACAGGCCCCAAGTGTCCTGCGTGCGCTCACGTACTTCCTTGCCACGCTCCAGCACGATGGGTTTGAAACCCATCTGCGCCAGTGTCAGTGCTGCCATAAAGCCACACGGTCCCATACCGATGATGACGGGGCGCTCCTTCAGATTGGCGTGAGCCCGTGCAACGAAGCGGTATTCCATGTCAGGCGTCGGGCCGATATGGCTGGGCCCATTCGACGCCTTGAGGCGTTTGAGGACGATAGCTTCGTCTTTGACTTCGACGTCGACCGAGTAGATCAGCGCGATCGCCGATTTCTTGCGAGCGTCATGGCTGCGCTTGAACACGCTGAAGCTCAGCAACTGATCCGTTGCAACGCCGAGCCGTTTGAGGATGGCTGCCCGCAAATCCTCTTCAGGATGATCGAGCGGCAGTTTGATTTCGGTTAGTCGCAACATGGGGCAGAGGGAGAGGCTACACGCAGCGCTTGAGGACGGATTTCCTTGCTGCGATGCGCCGAATTATACGTGGCGAAACTACCCGACAGCGGCTTGTCGCGAATCCAGAGGCACTCCGTCTGCCGACACAAAAAATGACCGTAAACCGTTGTAAGACCTAACCTTTTGAGAAAGGGCGCCGATAACCGTCTTAGATGAGTGGACGAGTTTGAGCATGCAAGTACAACAAACGCAATTGCTGGGACTGGCGTTAAACCAGCTACGGATCGATACGGCTTTGCCGTGGAGCCTCTATTCCGAAGCAGGTCAGCTGCTTCTGAGCCGGGGGTTCGTTCTCGTGCGTAATGCGCAGATCGACTCGTTGATAGAGCGCGGTGTTTATGTGCGTGCCGAGGAGTTCAAACTTCACAACTATCCGGATGTGAAGCATCCGCCAGCGCCGCCTGAGCAGTCCAGGATCATCGATCCGTTTGGCTTGCGCGAAAACATCAGTGGCCGACTGGCCCTGCTGCTGCGCGATGCGGCGCAAGATCCGGCGTTGGTGCCTGAGTTCAGCACCAAGATTGCTGAAATTGCCGCCTCGGTACATACGCTTTGCGACGGCAATGTTGATGCGACGCTGGCTGCTATTTTTCTGCTTAATCACACCAAGTACCCCATTCTGCATAGCATCGATACAGCCGTGCTGGTCGATCTGCTGGCACGCAAGATGGACTGGAGCGAAGCGCGGCGGCGCAGTGCCGTGTGCGCCGCACTGACCATGAATATCGCCATGATTGACGCGCAGACCATCCTCGCGCTGCAGCGTCAGCCGCTCACCGAGGTGCAGAAGGCGGGGATTGCCGCCCACCCTGCGACCGGGATCAAGCAATTGCGCGCCGCGGGTGTCACGGACGAACTATGGTTGCGCATCGTCGCCGATCACCACGAAGTACCGGATGGCTCGGGCTATCCCTCGGGCAAGAAGGAAGTCGACCCTGAGACGCTATTGGTGCGCACGCTGGACATCTTCACGGCACTCGTGACGCCGCGCGCCACGCGCAAGGCGCTAGATCCGGCGCAGGCAGCCCGTACCTTGTTCGTGCAGGAGAATAAATACGGCAATACGCTCGTGGGCCTGCTCATCAAGGAGATCGGTCTCCATCCGCCAGGCTCCTATGCCAAGCTCAAGAATGGCGACATTGCGGTGGTTTCGAAGCGCGCCTCGGCGACTTCGCCGCCCTTGGTGCATAGCTTCATCAATGGCAAAGGGCTGCCCATGCTGGAGCCGATGTGGCGCGACGCGACCAAGCCGGAGTTCGCCATCGTCGCAGCGCTGTCGCGTGAAGAGGTGACCACCAAAGCAGATCTCTTGAAGATCTGGAGTGCGCATACGAAGGCATAACAGGCGGGTGCTCAAGCCTGGCCCGCTGCAATGCTTCCAATGCTTTATCCTCGCTGCGTCGAACGCACTCCCGTCGTTCGATCACCATCGAGGCTCACATGCGTATCTGGGTTGATGCGGACGCCAGTCCTGTCGCGATCAAGGAAATCATCTTTCGTGCGGCCGAGCGCAAGCAGTTGAGCACTACGCTGGTAGCCAACCAGATGCTGCGAGTACCGCCGTCACGCTTCATTCGCGCCGTGCAGGTGCCATCAGGTTTTGATGTGGCTGATGGTTACATCGTCGAGCAGGTTGTGCCCGGAGACCTCGTGATTACCGCCGACATTCCGCTGGCCGCAGCAGTCATCGACAAAGGCGCCGTGGCGCTCAACCCACGCGGCGAGCTGTATTCCAAAGCCAATATCCGAGAAAGCCTGTCGATGCGAGACTTCATGGAAGGTTTGCGCAGCAGTGGTGTGCAGACAGGTGGCCCGGCAGCCTTCAGCCAGGCCGACAAACAGGCTTTCGCTAACCAGCTCGATCGATTGCTGGCGGCGGTCAAGCCAGCGCAGGGTTGATCCGATGCTGCCGAAACCTGTCGAGATACCCGCAAACGAAATCGAAATCACCGCGATACGTGCACAAGGCGCTGGCGGGCAGAACGTCAACAAGGTCTCCAGCGCGATTCATCTGCGTTTTGACATCCGTGCCTCATCGTTGTCGGATGCACACAAGGAACGCCTGCTCGCGCTGCGGGATCACCGCATCACGGAGGATGGCATCGTCATCATCAAGGCACAGCAGTTGCGTAGTCAGGAAGGCAACCGCATCGATGCGATGGCGCGTCTGCATGAGCTCGTGCAAAGCGTTGCCAGGGCGCCGCGTGTGCGCACGCCGACCAAGCCTACGCGTAGCTCGCAGCGCAAGCGCCTGGAAGGCAAGAGCCTGCGCGGACAGGTGAAGGCGCTGCGCGGGAAGGTGTCGGATTCGTAGCGGAGTAATGCAGCGTCTGGAATTCTGGCGCGACGAGCAGCCACCAGCATGTTACCGTCCCCTCTCTTGGAGGAGAGGGTGGCCCGTCAGGGCCGGGATAGGTGAGATGGTGGCGTTGGCGACAGGCTGCGAATGTGGGAGGTTTTCTTGCGTTTGTCGGTTTCTGCTCGAGAGATTTCCCCTCTCCCGGTCTGGCGGCCACCCTCCCCCCAGGGGGAGGGGACTGCAAGGGTCAGGACTAAAGCCCCGATCCCACCAATTTCCAGCTTTACTTCGCGAGTGCCTTCGTCAGCAACTCAGCTACCAGCCCATTGATGCCGTCATCATGCGCGCCAGCCTGCTCACGCAGTTGCTCGACGAGCGCAGATGGCAGTTTGCAGGCGAAGGGGATCAGCCCCAGTTCCTGGTCACGCTTGCGTTGCTCACGCTTGTCGACAGCCTCTGTCTGGGTGGAGCGCATGGGTGCGCCGCCGACCTGGCTTTTGATCTTTTTGTGCATCGCTTTTTGCAGGCCAAAAACATCGAGATGACTCATGAGGGTGTTTCCTTGAGGTGCGGATCGATCCGTGAAGGCGCGCATTATCGCCCGGCGTTCGCCCGTTAAGGCGTTTCGTTTCATAATCCGCCGCTTGCACAGAAATCCAGAGAAATCCGATGCCCAGTCCCGCAATGTTTTTTAACCTCCTGCTCGATGCCTTGTCGCGTCAGGAGCAGGTCCGCGTTCCAGAGCCAGATATGGTCATGCACGACGACGCCAACGCCGAAGCTTTCATGTTGGCGGGCAGGGAGGACGGCATCCTTGCGCACACCTATCTCTATCACGCCATTCAGGCCAGCGCGGTGATTGTACCGGGCGATCGCGTGCTGGATCTGGGTTGTGGTCCGGCGAATCAACTGGCACTGATCGCACAGTTGAATCCGGACGCGCATTTCATCGGTGTGGATGCGTCGGACAGCATGCTGGCGCTGGCGCGGGAAACGCTGATCCGTTGCAAGGTCACCAATGTCGAGCTGCGCAAAGCCAGCATCGATGCGTTGGGTGAGTGGGGCGACGGCTCGGTCGATGCCGTCGTATCGACGATGACGCTGCATCACCTGCCGGATATCGAAATGCTGGAGACCGTCATGCGCGAAGTGCGGCGCGTGCTCAAGCCGGAGGGCGGGGTCTATATGGCAGACCTTGGCCGCATGAAACGCCAGGCGGGGCAGTGGGCATTCGCCAATGATCGCAAGGCCGTACAGCCAGAGATCTTCACGCAGGATTTCTACAATTCGGTGCGCGCCGCATTCAGCCTGGCCGAGATGAAAAATGCTTCAAGCATTCTCGGCTCGACAGTCAGCGTCAAGCGGACCTTCCTCGTGCCGTTTCTTCTCGTGGTCCGCAGCGCGCATGAGCGGCCGATTTCAGCCGCATGCAAGGACGCGGCCAAGCGCATCTACGCAACGTTTTCTTCACGCCAGCGCAAAGACTTTTTCGATCTGACCATGGCTTTCAAGCACGGCGGTTATCCGCTGGCGTTCATGCCCTGATGCTTTCTCATTCGTTCGCGCAGTAACGTATGGTTGTTTCGCCCATGCTGCCGCAAGGTGTCGAAGTGCCGGGCATGCGTTGCGGTATGCCTTCCGGGTCCATGAAGGCGCCCACCGTGTCCCAGGCAAGTACGCCGCGCTTGTCGAGCGTGAGGCGCAGCATCCAGCCGGTGCGTGTTGCCGGCGTGGTGAAGCTGTCGAAGACGAAGTTGCCGAGGCTATAGACGATCAGCTTGCCCTTGTAATACTCGGCGCCTTGGGTGATGTGAGGGTGGCCACCGACCACCATGTCGGCGCCCGCATCGATCATGACGCGAGCCAGTTCGCGCTGGCGCTCGCTCGGGTTGGGCTCGCGCTCCCAGCCCCAGTGCATCATCGGGATGATCAGGTCGGCACCAGCGGCACGTGCGGCGCGGATGTCGGCAACGACCTGACTGTCTTCGCTCCACGCAATGCCCGGCCAGTCCGGACCCGCTTCGAAACTGCGTGGTTTGTATTCGTCATAGCCCAGTACCGCGATCTTGAGGCCCTTGCGCTCGATCCATAGCGGTGCGTGTGCTTCGGCAAGGTTACGGCCGCCACCGAAATACTCGAAGCCATTGCTCTTGAGCAGGCTCAGCGTTTCCAGAAAGGCCTTCTTGCCGTAATCGCCGGAATGGTTGTTGGCGACGGACAAGCCCTGGAAGCGGCCTTTCAGGACTTGCAAGGTCTGCGGCTTCGCGCGGAAGGTGAAGATCTTGTTGCCCATGGCAGTGCCGGTGGTTGCCACCGGGCACTCCAGATTGCCAATGGAATAATCTGATTGCTTTAGCAGCTCGGCAAAATTGATGAGCGGATCACGTCCGCTGGCGATGACTTTGCCGGGGCCATCGTCGAGCATGAGATCGCCGACGAAGGAGAGTTTTACCGGTTCGGCGTGTGCAGTGCCCACCCACGCATGAACGCAAAAAAGGAGGCTGCTCAGCAGCACTGGATATCTGACGTTCATGGTTTCGACTTTCCGGTGTCCAGGCTGCGAAGCTCACACCAGTACAGCAACTCGCCATCGCGCATCGGCTCGTAGACGCGCTGCAGGCCGGTGAAGCCGTAGCGTCCGTTCCTCGGCAGTGGCCACGAGAAGCTCGCCTGATGAATGATCACCGGGCCGTCACTGTTATCGGCGTAGGTGTAGATGTTCACTGCCGCATGTGCAGCAGGTTCTGCTTGCCATACTGCGCGCAGCAGGAAGTACGAGCCGACCTGGATCTTGGGCACGGCATAGGGCGATGCCACGGGGTGCGCTTCGAGCAACTTGGTCTGGCCGCCATAAGTGTAGTGGCAGGCGATGACCTGCGCTGGTGCAGGCGGTTGCGCCTGGCTCACCGTTGGCCCAAGCAGAGCTGCCAGCGCAGCGGCGCACGGGGCAAGGCACGCACGGGCAGTTATCCTCTTTACAAAAGAGGGCCGGTTATTGGCACAAGGCATGGCGCCAGAATTGAGCTTGGACACGATAGTGGGCCTGGAGGGGCGTAAAGGGGGTTTCGCTGGCGCCGGATTGTGTCACGAACCGGGAGCAATATGATCCGTGGCGAGAGTGGGCGACAATACGCGGTTCTGGCTTCGGGCCATTCTGAAATGATTGTGGAGCACACGCGTGTTAAGGCTGTTTGAAAACCTGTTGCACCCCTACCCAGAAGGCGAGGCAAGCACGCCGCCCAAGGGCTTCTTCGCTTTTATCTGGGCCTGCACCGCCGGCTTGCGCGGTTTCGTCCTGGCGATGACGCTGTGCACCGCGGTGATCGGCGCTTTCGAAGCGCTGCTGTTCAGCATCCTTGGCCGCGTGGTCGACTGGCTCGGCCAGGTCGACAAGGCGCACCTGTGGGCGGACCATCGCGGCACGCTGGTGTTGCTGGCGGTCGTGTTGATCGCCAGCCCCTTGCTTGTGGGGCTGCAGTCCCTGCTCAAGCACCAGACTCTGGCCGCGAATTTTCCGATGCGTCTGCGCTGGAATTTCCATCGCCTGATGCTTGGCCAGAGCATGAGTTTCTATCAAGACGAGTTCGCCGGGCGCATTGCCACCAAGGTCATGCAGACCGCGCTGGCGGTGCGCGACACGGTACTGATCGTCACCGACATCCTGGTCTTCGTGATCATCTACTTCATCACAATGGTGGCCGTCGTCGGCGGTTTTGATCTGTGGCTGCTCGTGCCGTTTTTTGGCTGGCTGGCCTTGTACGTGGTTTCGCTGTGCTATTTCGTGCCACGACTCGGCAAGGTCTCGCAGCAGCAGGCTGATGCGCGGTCGCTGATGACGGGCCGCATCACCGACGCGTATACCAATATTGCGACCGTGAAGCTGTTTTCGCACGGTCGCCGCGAAGCCACTTATGTGCGCTCGGCGATGCAGGAGTTCATGAAGACCGCACATGGGCAGATGCGCCTTGTCACCGGCGTTCAGACCGTCAACCATGCACTGAGCATGTTGCTGATCGTGGCGACGGCGGGCATGACCCTGTGGTTGTGGACCAAGGGCCAGGTGGGTGTCGGTGCGGTTGCCGCCGCGACGGCGATGGCCTTGCGTCTCAATGGCATCTCGCAGTGGATTATGTGGGAGATGACGGCGCTGTTCGAACACATCGGCACAGTGCAGGACGGCATGAACACGCTGTCGCGCCTGCATGCGATCACGGACAAGGCCGACGCGAAGCCGCTGCAGGTGAAGCAGGGCGAAATCACTTTCGAAAATGTGAGCTTCGCCTACGGTGGCAAGCACAAGGTCATCGACGCGTTGTCGCTGACCATCGCACCCGGCGAAAAGATCGGCCTGGTCGGGCGCTCGGGTGCAGGCAAGTCCACCATCGTCAATCTGCTGTTGCGTTTCTATGACGTCGAGCAGGGCTGCGTGCTGATTGACGGACAGGACGTCTCGCACGTCACACAGGACAGTCTGCGCGCCCAGGTCGGCATGGTGACGCAGGACACCTCGCTGCTGCATCGCTCGGTGCGCGACAACATTCTCTACGGCCGCCCCGATGCCAGCGATGAAGACATGCGGGCGGCGGCAAGTCGCGCCGAGGCACACGACTTCATTCTCGGGCTGGCTGACGCGAAAGGCCGCACAGGTTACGACGCCCATGTCGGCGAGCGCGGCGTGAAGCTTTCGGGCGGTCAGCGTCAACGCATTGCCATAGCGCGCGTAATGCTCAAGGACGCGCCCATCCTGCTGCTGGATGAAGCCACCAGTGCGCTCGACTCCGAAGTCGAAGCCGCGATCCAGAGCAGCCTGTATCGCCTCATGGAAGGCAAGACGGTGGTTGCGATTGCGCACCGACTGTCGACCATCGCTGCGATGGACCGGCTCGTGGTGCTCGACAAGGGGCGCATCGTGGAAGAGGGCAGCCACCGTGAGCTGCTCGACAGGGGTGGCATCTATGCGCGCCTGTGGGCGCATCAGAGTGGCGGCTTCCTCGGCGAAGAGGTCGATGAAGAAAGCGAAGAGCCCCGCATGCCTGTGTCTGCCGACGCCGTTTGATACGTACGTTCAGATCACGCGGTCAGCTGTAGCCGCGCCAAGTGCGCATACAGGCCATCGGCCGCTACGAGCTCCGCATGCGTCCCGGTTTCGATGATGCGGCCGTGCTCCAGCACGACGATGCGGTCGGCGCGCTGGACGGTGGCAAGGCGATGCGCGATGACAATCGTCGTGCGGCCTCGCATGAGGTGCTCCAGCGCCGCCTGCACGACGCGCTCGCTCTCCGCATCGAGTGACGAAGTCGCTTCGTCCAGCAGCAGGATGGGGCGGTCGGCGAGGATGGCGCGTGCGATGGCGATGCGCTGTCGTTGCCCGCCGGATAGACGTACTCCGCGCTCCCCAAGATCTGTTTCGTAGCCCTGCGGCAGGGCGCGGATGAAGTCATCAGCAAACGCCGCGACGCAGGCTTCGCGCACCGCTTCGCTGCTGGCGTCCGGTCTGCCGTAGCGCACGTTCTCCAGCACGTTCATGGCGAAGATCACCGGTTCCTGCGGCACCAGCGCCAGCCGTTGGCGCACGGCATCGGGGTGGGCCGTACGCAGCTCCACACCGTCGATTTTCACACTGCCATTTGCCGGATCGTAGAAGCGCAACAGCAGCTGGAAGACAGTGGTCTTGCCCGCACCCGACGGGCCGACGAGTGCCACGGTTTCACCCGGCCGCACGGTCAGTGACAGGTCGGCGAGGGCCGGTGTGTCGGGTCGCGTGGGGTAGTGGAAATTGACGGCTTCGAAGCTGACTTCGCCGCGCGGAGGCTGTGGCATCGGCTGCGGATTGGCGGGCACATTGATCTCTGGTGCCGTGCCGAGAATCTCCACCAGCCTTTCCGTTGCGCCTGCTGCACGCTGCAACTCGCCCCACACTTCGGATAGGGCACCGACAGAACCGGCCACGACGACGGCATAGAACACGAAGGCCGACAGATCGCCGGCAGATAGTCGTCCGGCGAGCACATCGTGGCCGCCGATCCACAAGATGAATGAGATCGCACCGAATACCAGCACCATCACAGCGACGATCAGCGCCGAGCGCACCTTGATGCGTCGTACCGAGGTAGCGAAGCCGCGCTCGACACGCTCACCGAATTGCTGACGGTCATCGCCCTCATGTCCATAGGCTTGCACGATGCGAATCTCGTGAATGCTTTCATCGATATGCGCACCGAGATCGGCAACCCGATCCTGACTTTCGCGCGCCAGTTTTTTCACGCGGCGGCCGAAGAATACGATGGGGGCTACCACCAGTGGCACACCGGCGAGCACCATCAGCGTGAGCTTCCAGCTGGTTGCGAGCAGCATGGCAAGCCCGCCAATGAGCAAGAGCAGATTGCGCAGTGCGATGGATACGGACGAGCCGATCACGCTTTCGATCTGAGTTGTGTCCGAGGTCAGGCGCGAGATCACATCGCCAGTGCGGCCCGATTCGAACCAGGAGGGTGGCAGGCTCAGCAGGTGGTCGAACACGCGGCGTCGCAGGTCGGCCGTGACGCGCTCGCCAAGCCAGGACACGTTGTAGAAACGCATCCACGTCGCGCCGGCCAGCAGGATGATGACGCCGAACATGCCCAGCAGTGCGCGGTCGAGCCAGGCTGGATCGCCCGCCGCAAAACCGCGATCAATGACCGCGCGCAAGCCTTGTCCCACGCCCAGCATCGCGCCTGCCGCGACGATCAGTGCAATGCCCGCAAGGACCATACGCATGCGATAGGGGCGCAGCAGGGATGTGAGGACGGAGCGGGAGGTGAGTGGGTCAGTCATGGGAGCCTGGTGAAAAAGTGCGAAGCGCAGCATGCCATGCCGCGGCAGCTCATGCAGATACTTTATAAACAATCGGCGCAGCGTCCGGCTTGCGTATTTCCAGCCAGCTTTGATTTGTGTCGGTCTGACCAAGACCGCCGTCATTTCCCGATGCGGTTCACTTAAGTGTCGCGAATGACATAACGTCGTCACCCCTGCGAAGGCCGGGGTCCAGTCAATACGCGTGGGTCTGGATCCCGGTCTTCGCCGGGATGACGAACAGTTCATTAATTGAATTGTCCTCAACTGAACTGCGTGACCGTCATTCCCGCTTTGCGCGGTCATGACGAACGTAGAGAGCTGTGAGTGGCTCATCAGAGAAAAGGCCGCCGGGAAAATCCCGGCGGCCTTTTGCCTTTTATCTGAAGCGAGGTGGGTCGCTGGAGGCTGAAATCAACCCTTGCGTTCACCCACCAGAATTTCGACGCGACGATTCTTCGAGCGACCTGCTTCTGTGCTGTTGTCGGCAATCGGCTCGCGTTCGCCGCGGCCATCAATGGCAACACGTGAAGTCGCTACGCCATGATCGCCGAGATACCTGCGCACGCTGTCCGCACGGTTGACCGAGAGGGGGTTATTGGTCGCATCGGAGCCGGTGCTGTCAGTGTGGCCAATCACGCGCACCTGTGTCGCCGGATTGCTCTTGAGTGTGTCGGCAAACTTGTCCAGTACGGGGCGGAAGTTGCTGCGGATATCGGCGCGGCCTACATCGAAAGACACATCACTCGGGATGTCCAGCTTGAGCTGGTTGTCTGCGGTCTGACTGACGCTGACGCCTGTGCCGGCAGTCGCCTGTTCCATGGATTTCTTCTGTGCTTCCATGCGCGAAGACCAGACGTAGCCGCCCAGTGCGCCCACTGCGGCGCCGATCGCCGCGTCGCGGCCAACCTTTTCGCTGCCCGTTGCCCCGCCGATGATGGCGCCCGATACGGCACCGACGCCTGCACCGATACCCGTGCCCTTTTGCGTCGCCGTGAGCTCGGCACAACCGGAGAGCGCGATGAGGCCGGAGAGGGCGACGTAGAGGGATCGTTGGGTCATTGAAGTTCGAATCATGCTTGCTTTGTTCCTTTCACGTGGAGAGCGGTGGCTGACATTGATTGCGTAACCCGCGCGCCTCGTAGTGCGTGCGTGCCCCGTCAATCTGGTTTGAAATTGATGATAAGTGGCTGGGCCTTGGCCGTACCGGACTTTCTTGTCAATCGGGCGCTGCGATGTTCGGCGCCATGACTTGCATCAACACTGAAGCTCCCTGGCGGTAGCTTGAGGAGGCAGATCGGGCCAGCGGCTTGCCAGGTTGCGGTGTGCTTCTTGTCCGTACTGCTGACGCTTAGTTTCACATCACTGAGGTAATTTCCGCCGCCGCCCATCGTCAGTACCAGCTGTGCGTCGGCACTGCCTTCAGCACCCTTGATCTGCGCCAGGCTTTCGTCGCCTATACCACCGCACAAATACGAAATCCCCTCGTTGGCGACCCAATCGTCTGCCATGACCGGCGTGCAGGCGAGAAACAGGCCTTGCGCGACCAGGAGCCGTGAAAGTCGGTGCGAAACGGATCGGGCGTTGCATGGCGTGCCGGTATTAGCGGGCCGGCGGGGCCGCATTTTCGGGGGCCACATTTCAGCGAAACCCGAAATAGGACAGTACGGCGCCGATGATGACGACCAGCCCGACGATGTAGATGATGCTGTTCATGGTGTTCTCCTTTTCTGAAGAGTTAACTTGTGCACGAGGTGCAGCGTCTTCAGAATCTGCCTGTTGCCACCAAGTGTCTGTGCGCTGTCGAACACATGTGGATAGCGGGAGAACAAGCCGTCAGAAGGAGGGCGCTCGGGAAGCGCTATTTGCCGGTGGCACGAACGCTCGCTCAGGCGAGCAGCGTGCGCCCGATGATGGCAACCGCGACCGTGACGACACCAAGCACGAGGTTGAGCTCCACGAGCTTGCGGATCGTCGCCAGGCGATTTGCGGCCTCGGGCCAGTTCTGCACGGCGACGGCGTTGCGCAGGCGCGGAAAGGCAGCGAGGCGGACGTGGCCGAAGATCGCCATCATGATGATGCCAAGCCCGGCCATCATTTCTACCGAGAGCGGCAGACGCCCTGCACTGGCCATGAAGTGCATCATCCATGCACCTGTCACCAGTAGTACGCCAATCGATATCGTCACCGCTACGAAGAAACGCCCAAGCGTCGCCGTCATGAAGGGCAGGCGTTGCGACGGCGCCAGCGTTTCAACCGCGGCGGGGCGCACGGCGAAATGCATGAGCGCCATGCCGCCGACCCAGACGATGACGGCGGTGACATGCAGAAACAGCAGGATGGCGAAAGTGGTCATGAGATTTCCTCGGCGCGAATTTTCTTCTCAGGCAATCGGGATATCAGGCCGGGTCAGCTGCAGCAAGACGCCAGAGCGAGGTGATCTCGGCGGCACGTGCGATGTGCAGTGGATCAGCATCGTCGGCGACCTTGGGGTGATGCGGCTTGGCCTCAAGACGCCCCAGCACTTTCAGGCCGGCCGCGTCCAGCATTGCCATCAACTCGTCGCGTGAGCGCAGGCCGAGGTGTTCGGCAAGGTCCGAGAGAATCAGCCAGCCTTCACCGCGCGGTGTCAGATGCTCGGCGAGGCCGCTCAGGAAACCACGCAGCATACGGCTCTCCGGGTCATAGATGGCGTGTTCCAGCGGCGAACTCGGTCGCGCAGGCACCCATGGCGGATTGCACACGATCAGCGGCGCACGGCCTTCGGGAAACAGGTCGGCCTGTATGGCATTGGCCTGCTTGTTGACGCGCAGGCGTTTGAAGTTCTCGTTGGCACAAGTCAGCGCACGCGGGTCCATATCAGTCGCCACGACTTGTGCGACACCGCGCTTGGCCAGCACGGCTGCAAGCACACCGGTGCCAGTGCCAATGTCGAAAGCCAGATCCTTCGAAGGCAAAGGCGCTTCAGCAACGAGCTTTATGTACTCCGAGCGCGTCGGCGCAAACACGCCATAGTGCGGATGGATGCGGTCACCCAGCGCAGATACCTCGACACCCTTGCGATGCCATTCGTGTGCGCCGATCAGACCGAGCAATTCGCGCAGCGAGGCCACGAAAGGCGCGTCGACTTTTCCATACGCTTCGAGACAGGCCTGGCGCACATCCGGCGCGCGACGCAGCGGCACCGTGAAGTCGGCATCGAAGGGCAGCAGCAGCATGCCCAGGGTGCGTGCGCGTTGCGACTGCGCGAGACGATGCTTGTTGAATGCCTCGCTGAGCGGAATGACTTCGCCAACCTTCTTCTTCGCCGCAGGCTTGCGATCGATACGCCGCGCCATGGCTTGCAGCAATTGGCGCGCATTCTGGAAATCGCCACGCCAGAGAATCGCCGTGCCTTCACAGGCCAAGCGATAGGCTGCGTCGGCGCTGATCGTGTCGTCTGCCACTACCATGCGCTTTGGTGGCGGTGTACCGCCTTCCGAGCGCCAGTCAGCGCTACGTGCTTCGTCGGCTTCAGTCCAGCTAACGACCGGGTGATCACTCATGGCATGCCCTTTCGCAAGAAGTGACGCTGGCGCGATTGGCAGAAAGGGCGGGAAGGGGGAGGGTGGAGAGCGTCAAGATGGGCAACCTGTTTGCTGTGCAGGGCGAGAGTGTACGCCACGTTCCGCGCGGGAGCCGGGGTTTGGACGCGACGTGCAGCAATAAGCCGCGCAAAGCGGCAGCAAATCGGCTGATTCCTGCAGCGGAGCAGGACTAAGATGCCAGCATCAGGGAGTATGCCCGGCAAGGGCGCCCGTTCAGACGTGAGGTCCGCAATGTTCGAAATCGGAGGCCGCCCTGTCGGCTTGAATGCCGCGCCGTTCTTCATCGCCGAGATGAGCGGCAACCACAATGGTTCGCTGGATCGCGCGCTGGAAATTGTCGACGCCATTGCCGATGCTGGCGCGCATGCGCTGAAGATCCAGACCTACACCGCGGACACGATGACGCTGGATATTCCGCACGGCGAATTTCTCATCCAGGACGAGAAGAGCCTGTGGAATGGTCGCACCTTGTACGACCTGTACGAGGAAGCGCACACCCCCTGGGCCTGGCACGGCCCGATCTTCGAGCGCGCGAAGAAGCGCGGCATGCTGGCCTTCTCGACGCCATTCGATCCGACCGCGGTGGATTTTCTCGCCAGCTTCGACGTGCCTTGCTACAAGGTGGCGAGCTTTGAAAATATTGATCTGCCATTGATCCGCAAGATCGCGTCGATGGGCAAGCCGATGATCATCTCCACCGGACTTGCCTCGCTCGTCGAGATTGGCGAAGCGGTTGACGCCGCACGTGGCGCGGGTTGCAAGGACCTGATCATTCTCAAATGCACCAGCACTTATCCGGCATCACCGGCTGACAGCAATCTGCGCACCATTCCTTATATGCGCGAAGTGCTGGGTGTGGAGGTGGGTCTGTCCGATCACACGCTGGGTATCGGTGCAGCCGTAGCAGCTGTTGCCATGGGCGCCACGGTCATCGAGAAACACGTAACCCTGCGCCGCGCCGATGGCGGCGTGGATAGTGCCTTCTCGCTGGAGCCGCACGAGGTGCGATTGCTGGTCGACGAGACCGAACGTGCGCGTCAGGCCATGGGTGTCGTGCGCTTCGGTGCAACGGAGCGCGAACGCGAATCGCTGGTGTTCCGCCGTTCGCTGTACGTGGTCAGAGACATCGCTGCAGGTGAGCTATTCACGCCAGAGAATGTGCGCGCCATTCGCCCTGGTTTTGGCCTGCCACCGAAGCATCAAGAGCACGTCATCGGGCGTCGCGCCGCGCACGACATCAAGCGCGGGACGCCGATGAATTGGGATTTGTTGGCGTAGAGTGGAACGCCTTCGGCGGTTCCGCCAGCCGCCGGGAGGCGGCTCTACGCAGCGTACGTCTTGGCCTTAACCCAGCGGAACCTCCTCCGGAGTTCCGCCCGACGGAGACTGTTCAATTCCGCCCGATACGCATACGCGGGGGTACATCGCCCAAGGCCATGTCCACCAGCCAGCTGAGCAGGCTGTAGAGGATGGCGCCCCAGAAAGCCCCCCAGAATCCCGCGATATGCACGCCGGGTACCAGCCCGGTCGCTGCCCAGAACAGCAGTCCGTTGATGACCAGCGCGAAGATGCCAAGGCTCAGGATCGTCACGGGTAGCGTGAGCAGCAGCAGGATGGGGCGCAGCAGCGCATTGAGCAGGCCGATCACGGCCGCAGCGACCATGGCTGGCACGAAGCCACTGACGGTGATCGAGCTGAGCAAGGCGGGCAGGACCATCAGAGCAAGGGCATTGAGCGCCCAGCGAAGGAAGAGTTTCAGCATCAGTGTTTTGCTCCGAGAGAGTTTGCGTGCGCCGCGACGGCCTTAAGTGTTGATGCGTCTGGTACAGGCTGAGCCAGCCAGTCCTGCATATGGCGACTGCACAAGGCTACCAGCGCGTTGATGAAATCATGCCGCTCGTTGAGGCATGGAATGTAGTTCAGTGTCTTGCCGCCTTTTGTGATGAACGCCGCGCGCACTTCGATGGCGATTTCCTCCAGCGTTTCCAGGCAGTCCGCAACGAAGCCGGGGCAGATCACATCCACGTTCTTTACGCCGTCCTTGGCCAGTTTCTCCAGCGTAGCTTGCGTATAGGGCTTGAGCCACTCTGCCTTGCCGAAGCGTGACTGGAAGGTGACGAGGTACTGTTCAGGCTTGAGCCCCAGTTGCTCGGCCAGCAGGCGCGCCGTTTTCTGGCATTCGCAGAAATAGGGGTCGCCCTTGTCGAGCGTGAAGCGTGGCACGCCATGAAAGCTCATGACCAATTTCTCCGCTCGGCCATTCACTTCCCAGTGTTTGCGGACACTCGCGACCAACGAACCGATGTAGCCGGGGTCGTCATGAAAATCCCGCACCATGCGTAGCTCGGGCAGGTTGCGCATCTGGCTGAAACTCGCGGCCACCGCGTCGAAGGTGCTGGCTGTCGTGCTGGCGGCATATTGCGGATAGAGCGGCAGCAGGAGAATGCGGGTGCAGCCGCGCTCCTTGAGGCGACGCAGGCCGGCGTCGACACTGGGGCTGCCATAGCGCATCGCGTATTCGACAAGCACATTGGTCTGACCGGCATGACTGAAATAACCCTGCACCAGCTTTGCCTGTTTCTCGGTATGCACACGGAGCGGCGAACCCTCGGAAGTCCATACCTTGGCGTATTTTTCCGCCGAGGCCTTAGGCCGCGTACTGAGGATGATGCCGTTGAGAATCAGCCACCAGATCGTGCGTGGAATCTCGACCACACGCGGGTCGGAGAGAAACTGCTTGAGGTAGGGGCGCACCGCTTTGGCAGTAGGCGCTGCAGGCGTGCCGAGATTGACCAGCAGAATGCCGATGGCGGGTGGGGTGGCGTCATGGTGCTTGGGTTCGGGAAGGAAGCGGGGCATCGGGTTCCAGATTCTTGGTGTACTGCAACGCCAGGGTGGTCGAAGCAATTTGCCCAAAAAATTTCGTCATTCCGGCGAAGGCCGGAATCCAGTTTGCACGCGTGGTACTGGATCCCGGCCTTCGCCGGGATGACGACGCGTGCTCGTGCGTTATTTGCGAAGCCTTTCGGCCGTTGTAGTTCGCCAGTTCAGGCGTTGTTCGACAGGGCGCCACTCAGTAGCTTGGCGGTTATATCCACAATAGGTATCACGCGCTCGTAAGCCATGCGTGTCGGGCCGATCACGCCCACGGTGCCGACAATTTTTCCGTCGACCTCATAGGGCGCGGTGATGACAGAGCATTCATCGAGCGAGTTGATGCCCGATTCCCCGCCGATGAAGATCTGTACGCCTTCGGCGTGATGCGACAAATCGAGCAATTGCACGAGGCCGGACTTCTGTTCGAACAGCCTGAACAGCTCGCGCATGCGGCCCATGTTCGAGGACAGTTCATTCACTTCAAGCAGCTTGCGCTCGCCGGACAAGACGTAAGCACCGGTGTTTTCTTCCAGCGCCTCACTACCGGCGTTGATGGTGGCCGTCATCAACTCAACCATGTCAGAGCGTAGTTGCACGAGGTCTTCGCGCAAATGGCCGAGCATGTCGCTAAAGCCCAGCCCGTTGCAGTGGTGGTTGAGGTAGTTGGCGGCAGTGACGAGTTCTGCGGGTGAATAAGGCCGCTGGGTATGCACGATGCGGTTCTGCACGTCGCCTGACAGTGTGACGATGATCAGCAGTACGCGAGTTTCTGACAGGCTCACGAATTCGATCTGGCGAACCTTGTCGGCCTCCTTGCGCGGTGCGACGACCACGCCGGCGAATTGGGTCAGCTCGGAGAGAAGTTGCGACGCTGCGGCAATGACGCGCTTGGGCTCGTGCGGGACAAAGTGCGTCTTGATCTCACGTACTTCATGCTGCTCAAGCGGCTTGACCGTAAGCAAGGTATCGACGAAGAGTCGGTAGCCTAATGGCGTCGGCACGCGCCCAGCGGAAGTGTGGGGGCTGGTGATGAGCCCCAGCTCTTCCAGATCGGCCATGACGTTGCGGATGGTTGCCGGGGATAGCTCAAGCCCGGATTGCCGTGATAGCGCGCGCGACCCGACAGGCTGGCCTTCACTGATATAGCGCTCCACGAGAGTCTTCATCAGGATGCGGGCGCGCTGGTCAAGCTGGTTCATCTGGTATGTCCGGGTGATCGTGATGCGATTTTATGTGAGTTTGAAGGGGGCGCACAGAACCGTTGATTGGCGGTTGTTCGTGCCCGGCGAGGCTCATTATCAGGCTTTTGCAGGTGGACAGCAGTGATGCATGTGGTTAAATCCTGAAATGGAAAAAGAGTTTCTGAGTGAGTCAGGGGGCGAATTCCGGACGGTTGCGCTTATCGGCAAATACCAGAGCGCCAGCGTGGCCGAAGCACTTGGACGCTTGTCTGCGTTTCTACAGGCACGGGGCGTCAGCGTGCTGGTCGATGAAGATACCTTCCGCGTTGTCGGGGGGGTGGGCGGCGCGCGTGCCGTGACCTTCGAACAGATTTCCGACCGTGCCGACCTCGCCATCGTGCTCGGCGGCGACGGTACTCTCCTGGCGGCCGCCCGCAGGCTGGCGGCGCACACCTTGCCGCTGCTGGGTATCAACCAGGGACGACTCGGCTTCCTGACCGACATTGGCCGCGACGAAATGCTCGAACGGGTCGGAGAGGTGCTTGATGGCAAATACCTGCGCGAACGTCGGGTGCTGCTCGAGGCGCAAGTACTGCGCGACGGCGCGCCAGTATTCAGTTCGGTCGCGCTGAATGATGTGGTTGTCAGTCGTGGTGAAGTCGGTCGCATGATCGAATTCGAGCTGACAGTCGATAGCGAGTACATCTATTCACAGCGCTCGGACGGCGTCATCGTTGCGACGCCGACGGGCTCGACGGCCTACGCGCTCTCGGCCAACGGCCCTATCCTGCATCCGCGTCTCGCCGGCATGGTGCTGGTGCCGCTTTCCCCTCATGGCCTGACTTACCGCCCGATTGCCCTGTCGCACGACAGCACTGTGGACATCATGATCGTCGCGCCGCATGACGCGCGCATTCACTACGACGGCCAGACCCTTTTCGACGCACACGGCGGCGACTGCGTGCGCGTGCGCCGCTCCGACCAGTCTGTGACCCTGTTGCATCCGCCGGGCTACAGCTATTTCGCTGTCTTGCGCGAGAAGCTGCACTGGAGTTCCACGCCTCGGCTGTCGTGATCACTGGTCGGGTTGGTCGGATCGGCGTCGCCAGACCCGATATTTGTGAGCGCTGCGTCGGGTTACGCTGCGCTAACCCAACCTACAAGAGCGTGCGCCTCCGGTGCTGTCGCGGGTCGGCTAGAATGAGCGCCTGCTCAAACCCGCAAACAACACATGCTGCGTCGCCTCGTCATTTCCGATTTTGTCCTCGTTGATCGTCTCGAACTTGATTTCCGCACCGGCTTTGGTGCTTTGACGGGAGAGACCGGCGCAGGTAAGTCCATTCTCCTTGACGCGCTATCGCTGCTGCTCGGCGAACGCGCGGACGCGAGCGTCGTGCGAACGGGGCGCGACAAGGCAGATCTGGCCGCTGAGTTCGATCTGGCTGCAGATTCCCCTGTCGGGCCGTGGCTCCTGAGTCAGGATCTGGAAGCCGGTGATGATGGCTTGCTGGTGCGCCGCGTCGTCGATAGCGGTGGCCGCTCACGTGCCTACATCAATGGCATGCCTGCCACGGCGACTCAGCTGCGCGAACTGGGTGAGTTCCTCGCTGACATTCACGGCCAGCACGCGTATCAAGCCCTGCTGCGCCCCGACGCACAACGTAGTCTCCTCGACGATCATGCGGGCCTTGCTTCCCTGGCAAAGGAAGTGGGGAAGCTCTGGCGCGAACTGGTTGCGGCGCGCCGTGCGCGCGAAGAGGCTCAACAGCAACAAGCCGGGCTGGCACGCGAGCAGGAAATGCTCGGTTTTCAGGTGCAGGAGCTGTCAGGTCTGAACTTTGCGGCAGGCGAATGGGAGCCTCTCAACCAGGAACATGCCCGCCTGACCCATGCGGCGAGTCTGCTCGAAGGCGTTGGCGCCGCGCTGGAGACTGTCAGCGAAGGTGAACAGCCCCTGACGGGGCAGACAGAACGTCTCGCCGCCAGGCTGTTTGAACTCGCCGAATTCGATGCGAGTCTCAAGGATATCGCCGAGCTGCTGAGCGAAGCCTCCATCCGCATGGACGAAGCCGGTCATGCCCTCAAGCGTTACCAGGATCGCGTCGATCTCGATCCTCAACGTCTGTCCGAGCTCGATCAACGCATCGCCGACATCATGCTGGTGACACGCAAATATCGTGTGCAACCTGAAGACCTGCCGGGCCTGCTCACCGAGAGTCGCGCGCGTCTCGATAGCCTCACCGCGATGGGAGATCCGGCCTTGCTCGCCGAGCGCGAACGCGCGGCCGACGCAGCATTCCGCAAATCCGCAGCGCAGCTCTCTGACAAGCGCGCGGCCGCCGCCAAGAAGCTCGGCTCTGCCGTAACCGAGGCTATGCAGACGCTCGCCATGGCGGGTGGCCGTTTCGAAATTGCGCTGCAGCCGGAAGAAGATGGCAGCGTGCATGGGCTGGAAAAAGTCGAATTTCAGGTCGCTGCGAATCCGAGTCAGCCGCTGCGCCCCTTGGCCAAGGTCGCCTCCGGTGGCGAGCTGTCACGCATCGGCCTGTCCATCCAGGTCATCGCCAGCGCCTCGCAGGCCGTTCCGACGCTGATCTTCGACGAAGTCGACGTGGGCATCGGCGGTGGTGTGGCCGAAATCGTCGGCCGTCGTCTGCGCGAGCTTGGCAGCAACCGGCAGGTGCTATGCGTTACTCATCTACCGCAAGTTGCGGCACAGGCGAATTGGCAATGGAAGGTCGTCAAGGAGAGCAAGGACGGTCAGACCCTGTCGCGCCTCGTCGACCTTGATCAGCCTGGTCGCATCGAGGAAATCGCCCGCATGCTGGGCGGTGTGAATATCACCGAAACCACACGCAGCCATGCTGCGGAGTTGCTAGGTGTCTAGGTAGTCATCTTGCGTCGGTTTGTCGTGGCAAATGAAAAACGCCCGTCCTGAAAAGGGCGGGCGTTTTGACTTGCGAGATTGGACTTGCAACGTGGCGATGAGGCAGGCCCTTTGCGGAGCATGGGCCGCAGGCACTGATCAGACGCGCTCTATTTGAGCTCTCCCATTTTCGACGACAAACTGCGCCAGGGTTTCGATACTGGCGTCGGGCTGCGTGACGTCACTAACTGCCCGCAATGTGGTGGTGAGTCGTTTCGGCGTCAGCTCGATTACGCCATAGCCGCGCTTGTAGCCATCGCCGAAGATGAAGTGCGGGTTCTGCTCGACACGCCTGGGGATGTGATCAGCATTGCTGCTGTTCGAGCTGATGCTGGTGGCGGTGAATTCGACGCCGACGTTGGTGCTGTCGGCTTTGTTGTAGTCGGCCTTGACGTGGCCTACCCAATTGGAATGAACGTCGCCGCCGAGGATGACCGGGTTGGGCGTGCGCGTGCCTTGCAGTGTGTCGATGAGGCGTTGGCGCGTGCCGGGGTAGCCGTCCCACGCGTCGTTGCTGACGGTTGGGTTCCTGTCGCGGTTGATGGTCTGACCGAAGCGTGTTTCCTGCACGATGACGGTCCAGCGCGGCGCGCGTTCCGCACTGCTTTTGAGGCCTTCTGCCAGCCAGCGCTCCTGCTCGACGCCGAGCATGCTGCGCTCCGGCGCGTTGAGTTCGGCGCAGGTGTCGAGACGCACGCTGGCTCCGCCCTTGCCATCGGAGCAGGCCTGTGGCGTGCGGTACTGGCGCGTGTCGAGGATGTGGAAGTCGACGAGCTTGCCGAAGGCGGCGCGGCCGTAGATGCGGGTTTCGGCGCCCTGTTTGCTGCCGCCGGTCAGCCCATCGAGTGCGCGGGTGAGCACGCTCGCGCGCAGCGGCTGGTTTTCGTAAAAGGCCTGATAGGCCGCAGCGCGTTGTATTGCGAATTCGACGCTGGCACCGCCGACACCGGGGCCATTCAGGCCGGCATAGTCGTTGATGACTTCGTGGTCGTCCCAAGTGAAAAGCCAGGGGCATTGCGCGTGCATGCCTTGCAGGTTTGCGTCGCTCTTGTAGAGGGCATAGCGATCGCGGTAGTCGGTGAGGTTCTTTGGCTTGGCGAGATCGTGCGAACGAATGTCGTTCTTGCCCTTGGCATATTCGTAAATGTAGTCGCCGACGAAGAAGACCGCGTCGAGTTGTTCGGCCTGCATGTGGCGCCAGGCGGCGTAGTAGCCATGTTCCCAGCGCTGGCACGAGCCGTAGGCGAGGCGCATCTTGTCGACGGCCCAGCCTGGGGCGGCGAAGGTGCGGGTGCGGCCGATGGGACTGGTGTGGCCCAAGGCGTTGAAGCGGTAGAAGTACCAGCAGTCGGCTTGCAGGTTTTCGAGCTCGACGTGGACGGAGTAGCCGAGCAAGGGCAGGGCAGGCGCGCTGCCTTTCTGCACGATGCGTTTGAAATGCTCGTCGTCGGCGACTTCCCAGCTCACGGCGACAGGCTTGTTGTCGAAGCCGGCATCCGGCAGCATCAGGCGCGTCCACAGCACGACGCCGTCGTGGCGCGGGGAGCCGCTGGCGATGCCCAGTGCAAAGGGATTGTCTGCGAGAGAAGTGGCGGCGAGCAGGCTGCGGGGCAGGCTTTGCGCGAGCGCGGCGACGGAGGCGAGTTTGAGGAGTTCGCGACGGTTCATGGTTTTGTGGCGGCTGCGTCAGGTGGCGGATTGTGGCATGGGGGCTCGCTCTGTCGAGATGAAGGCTGACCTCAATTGCTGCGGTTGTCCTTATCCACAAGTTCCCCCTCTCCCGGCCTTCCGGCCACCCCGCTGCGCGCCCCACGACTGGCACTGCATTGCCAGTCGGCTCCGCGAGCGTACGGCTTGCGCCGCACGAAACCCTCGCTACGCCCCTCAGGGAGAGGGAACTGCAGAGCGCGCTTGGCTGATTTACGAGGCAGAGGAAATGTCGCTTGTCCCGTAAAATGGCGCGCTTTGCTTCGTACGTGTCCGCTGTGGCTTCCTTGCTTGACCTTCTTCTCTCCAAAGACCGACCCGCCTTGCGTCGCGCATTGCGGGCCTTGCCTGCGCCTGTTGAACGGCTGGATGCCTTGCCGGACGCGTTGCGCGAGAAGTTCGAGCGCAGCATTGCGGCGCGCGCGAAGCGTCGCGGAGGATTGCCGAAGCCGACTTTCCCGGATGACCTGCCGGTTAATCAGCGGCGTGACGAGATTGCAGCGGCGATCCGTGACAACCAGGTGGTGATCATTTGTGGCGAGACGGGCTCGGGCAAGACGACGCAGATTCCGAAGATCTGTCTGGAACTGGGACGCGGTGAGGCAGGCCTGATCGGCCATACGCAGCCGCGGCGTATTGCGGCGCGCGCGACAGCGGCACGTATCGCTGATGAGCTCGGCACGGAGCTCGGCGGTGTGGTGGGCTACAAGATCCGCTTTACCGACCAGACGAAGCCGGAGAGCTACATCAAGCTCATGACCGACGGCATCCTGCTGGCGGAAACGCAGGGCGATCCGCTGTTGTCTGCGTATGACACGCTGATCATCGACGAGGCGCACGAGCGCAGTCTCAACATCGACTTCCTGCTGGGTTACCTGAGCACGCTGCTGCAGAAGCGGCGTGACATGAAAGTGATCGTGACCTCTGCGACGCTGGATGCGGAGCGCTTTGCCAATCACTTCGCCAGCAATGGCAAGCCCGCGCCGGTGATCGAGGTGTCGGGCCGCCTGTACCCGATCGAGGTGCGCTACCGGCCTATCGAGGATGAGGTGAAGCCCGGCTTTGTGGCGCAACAGTCACAGCGCGAACGTGAGCTGGCGGCGCAGCGTGCGGCGCGTCGACAGGACAAGGATCTGTACGAAGCGATTGTCGATGCGGTCGACGAGCTGCAACGTGAAGGCCCGGGCGATGTGCTGGTGTTCCTGCCCGGTGAGCGCGAAATTCGCGAGTCTGCCGAAGCCTTGCGCAAACACCATGCACCGGGCACCGAGATACTGACCTTGTTTGCGCGTCAGTCTGCGCAGGAGCAGCAGCGCGTGTTCGGTCGCTCGAATGGCCGCCGTGTCGTGCTGTCGACCAATGTGGCCGAGACCTCGCTGACCGTACCGGGCATTCGCTATGTGGTCGACGCGGGTCTGGCGCGCATGAACCGCTATTCCGTGCGCAACAAGGTCGAGCTCTTGCAGGTCGAGAAGATCGCTCAGAGCGCGGCGAAGCAAAGGGCAGGGCGCTGCGGTCGCGTGCAGGATGGCATTTGCATACGCCTGTACGACGAAGAGGATTTCAAGCGTCGCCTCGAACACACCGAGCCGGAGATTCTGCGCTCCTCACTGGCCGGTGTGATCCTGCGCATGAAGTCCTTGCACCTGGGTGCGGTCGAGGCGTTTCCCTTCATCGATGCGCCGACGCCGCGTGCGATTGGCGACGGCTACCAGTTGCTCAATGAGCTCGGCGCGGTGGATGACGACAACGAGCTGACGCCTATCGGCAAGGAGCTCGCCAAGCTACCGCTGGACCCGAAGATCGGCCGCATGCTGCTGGCTGCGCGTGATCGCGAGTGCCTCGATGAAGTGCTGGTCATTGCCGCCGCATTGTCGACGCAGGATCCGCGTGAGCGTCCGCCGGAGCAGACCGGTACGGCCGATCAGGCGCACGCGAAATTCCGCATGCCGCGGAGTGAGAAACCAGATCAGTTCGGGGAAGACAAGAACGAGGCCCGTTCGGAATTCCTCTGGTACGTGAATCTGTGGAACCTGGCCGATGAGGTCTGGAAGCACGAGGGCTCGTCGAAACAGAAGGCCTGGTGCAAGCAGCACTTCCTGTCGTGGTTGCGCATGCGTGAGTGGCGCGATGTGCATGGTCAATTGCATTCGCTGTGCGCCGAGCATGGCTGGTTGCGCGCCGAGGTCAGTGACAAGTCCGTCGTTCCCGCGAAGGCGGGAACCCAGCGACTTTCGGGGGCAAGACCAACGACACTGGATTCCCGCCTGCGCGGGAATGACGGGCGTGGGCAGCAAGGTGTGCCGCATCATGCGCTTGCCGCTGCGGCCAGCAAGGCGAAGACCAACGAAGCGGAACGTCAGTACGAGGCGATCCACAAAGCCTTGCTGACGGGTTTGCTGGGGCACATCGGTGTGAAGCAGGAAGAGACGGTGGGGCAGAACGCCAGTGCTTATCTCGGCGCGCGTGCCATCCGCTTCTGGCCGCATCCGGGTTCGTACCTCGCCAAGAAAGCCGGCAAGTGGCTAATGGCGGCCGAGCTGATCGATACCTCACGCCTGTATGCGCGTTGCATTGCACGCATCGAGCCGGAGTGGATCGAGGAAATCGGCGGGCACCTGGTGAAGAAGCAGGTGTATGAGCCGCACTGGGAAAAGAAGCATGGCGCGGTGCGCGCTTACGAGCGCGGTGTGCTCTATGGGCTGACGCTTTACGCGCGTCGCCCGGTCGCTTACTCACATATCGATCCAGCCGCGTGTCGCGAGATGTTCATCCGCGAGGCGCTGGTCGAAGGCGATCTGGATGACGCACACGCCAAGGCGATGCCCTTCTTCCAGCACAACGAACGCCTGATGGTCGAGATCGAGCGACTGGAGCACAAGATGCGCCGCCCGGATCTGCTGGTCGACAAATCATTGATCGAAGCATTCTACGACGCGCAGATTCCGCAGGATGTGACTGATGTGGCGAGCTTCGAGGCCTGGCGCAAGAAGGCCGAGCGCGAACAGCCACGCCGCCTGCATCTGGAGCGCGAGCAGCTGATGCGCCACGAGGCGGCGGGTGTTACCAGCGACAACTTCCCGGCGTCGATGACGGTGTTGGGGCAGAAGCTCAAGCTGACTTATGTGCACGAGCCGCGCGACCCGGAAGATGGCGTGACACTGACCGTGCCACTGGCGATGCTCAACCAGGTGCCGATCAATCGTTGCGAATGGCTGGTGCCGGGTTTGCTCGAAGAGAAGGTCGTAGGCCTGATGAAGAGCGTGCCGCCGAAACACCGCCATCGCCTGCAACCGATCAGCGAGAGCGGGCGTGAATTCATGGTCGCGTTCAACGAGAAGAAGTTCGATACGGACGAGCCGCTGCTGCGTTCGCTGCAGACCTTTGTGGAAGAGCGTGTGCAGTTGAAGCTGCCGCTGGAGAGTTTCCGTTCGGAAAACCTGAATCCGCACTGCTTCATGAATTTCCGCGTGATCGACGAGCATGGACGTGCGTTGGGGCAGTCGCGCAATCTGATGGATTTGCGCTTGCGGCTGAAGGATCAGGTGCTGGCGGCGTTCCGGGCGGGGCAGGTGGAGGGTTCGATTGGCGCGCAGTTGGCGGGTTTGAGTTTGAAGCCTACCGTGGGTTCGAATCCCACCCTCTCCGCCGAACCGCCAACCCTCTCCCGACCCTCCGGGCCACCCTCTCCCGCAGGCGGGAGAGGGAACACCGCCACCCCTCGCCCGCTTGCGGGAGAGGGGCAGGGGGAGAGGGCTGCTGGCAAGGCCACCGACCCTTCCGCGAGCCAGCCCGACGCCGTTCTCTCCGGCCTCACCACCTGGTCCTTCGGCGAACTGCCTGAACTCCTCGAAGTAAAGGTCGGTAGTCGCACGCTCATCGGCTTCCCCGCGCTGCACGACGACGGCAACTCGGTGAGCCTGCGGCCATTCGATACGGAAGAGGAAGCGACGCGCATGCATCGCAAGGGTCTCGCGCGCTTGTTTGCGCTGACGCTGAAGGATCAGGTCAAGGGCATCGAGAAGCTGCCGGGCCTGCGTGATCTGGCGCTGAAGTTCCTGCCCTTTGGTAACGAGGCGGACCTGAAGGCGCAGCTGGTTGAGGCCACGCTCACACGCACTTGCCTGCTGCCTCCCTGGCCGACGGATGCGGAGTCCTTCGCCCTGCGTGCTCAGCAGGCCAAGCCGCGCATCATGCTGGTGGCTCAGGAGTTGATGCGTCTGGTGGGCACCTTGCTGAGCGAGCATGCGACAGTGACGAAGAAGCTGGTCGGCCTGAAGAATGCTGAAGCGCTGACGGCAGACATCCACGCGCAACTCGAACGCCTGATGCCGAAGGATTTCCTGATGGCGAATCCGTATGAGCGCCTGACGCATTTCGCGCGTTATCTGAAAGCGGCTGCGGTGCGCGTGGACAAATGGCGCAACGATCCGGCGCGAGATGCGCAGTTGCTTGGCGAGTGGCGTTCGGTGGCGACGCCGTTCGAGCGTGAGCATCTGGCGAAACTGAAGGCCAACGTGGTCGATCCGCAACTGGAGGAATTCCGCTGGCAGCTGGAAGAGTTGCGCGTGAGCCTGTTTGCGCAGGAGCTCAAGACGCCGGTGCCGGTGAGCGTGAAGCGCCTGCAGAAAGTGTGGGCGGGGCGGCCGCGGTAGCTTCGGAAGTAGGTCGGGTTAGCGCAGCGTAACCCGACCTACAAATTTGCCGGTTTCACAGCCCGGAGGGCGGAAATTCTTGCCGCTTTCCCACCTGCGGCATAGCCAGTAAAC
>DATIDV010000036.1:0-77702 GCA_035456105.1 Rhodocyclaceae bacterium
GTCGGTGTCGGTGTGGGTGTGGGTGTGGGTGTGGGTGTGGGTGTGGGTGTGGGTGTGGGTGTGGGTGTGGGTGTTGGCGACGGCGACGGCGACGGCGACGGTGTTGTGGTTGAAGTTGTGGTTTGCGCGGTGCTTTCATCACCATCACTGCCGCCGCATCCTGCGAGCAGGAGGCTTGCCAACAATAAGGAGCGAGAGGTCGCGGTGTATATGCGGGGTGCCAAGCGTTGCATGAAAAAACCTTCGATCTAAGTTTGGGGGTGTGTTCTCTAGCGGAACGTTTCCATTCTTGATCTGTTCTGCATGTCGCCCTTCCAACTTATTGTCATTAGCATATTTGTTGCACAGCACCACGAGATCGCCGTATTTCAAAACAACCCAGCGGGCATTGCATTTTTGCGGGAACAATCCGCGCCGACTTGTGGTCTCGCCCTCTTCCAGACAACGTAAATTTTTGTCACACGGAGGTGCGCAAAATGGAAACGCAGGAATTGCATCGTGGCCGCCTGATCGATCATCTCCAGCTGGTCGTGCGCGACCTGGCTGCGAGCCGGAAATTCTATGAAGCCGTCTTTGACGTACTGAAGGTCCCTCTCGGCGGGACGGGAGATGACTTCTTCTGGGCAGACGAGATTTTCGTGAGCACTGCCGACAGCAAGGCGGCGCAGGGCAAGCTGACCGGTCGCCACCATCTGGCCTTCCAGGCAGAGAACGAGACCGCGGTTCAGGCCTTTTACAAGGCTGCGCTGGCCAATGGCGGCACGGATAACGGCCCACCCGGCCCGCGCCCGTATCACCCCGGCTATTACGCAGCTTTCGTGCTGGACCCGGACGGCAACAATATCGAGGCGGTATTCCACGGCGCCGCAAAGCGCAGCGCACCGTCGGTGAAGATCACCTTCTGAGCGTGAGCAAACACAACGAGCTCGCTTGACGCATGCGGCGTGCTCCGCATGCGATCGACTCAGCCTGCCACTTCCTGTCAATGCATGAAGGGCAAGGCGAGGAATAGCTTGATGACGATCGCGTTGACGATATCGATGAAGAAGGCGCCCACCATCGGCACGATGAGGAAGGCGACGTGCGAGGGGCCGAAGCGATCGGTCACGGCCTGCATATTGGCGATGGCCGTCGGCGTGGCGCCAAGGCCGAAGCCACAGTGGCCGGCCTCCACCACCGCAGCATCGTAGTTGCGCCCCATGACGGGGAAAGTAACGAAGATGGCGTAGCCCGCCATCACGAGCGTCTGACAGACCAGCAACACGACCATCGGCAACGCGAGTGCGGCCAGCTCCCACAGACGCAGCGACATCAAGGCAATGGCGAGACGTAACCGTCGAGCGTCATGAGACTCATCGTTCACCCATTCAGTCGCGAATGAACATATTGGATTTCACGCGAGCCCCGATAACGAACCAGACCATCGACGCAAACCCTTGCCGCTGGAAAAGCCCGCAGATGCCACTTCAATACTCCCAGAAGATCCGCTGCAGCTCCTTGCTGTCGATGTTTTTCGTCAGCGCCACGGCAGCGAGGATGCGTGCCTTCTGCGGCTTGTGGTCGTGTGCGACAACCCAGTCGTATTTGTCATCCGGCTGCTCGGAGTTGCGCAGAACGAAGCCATCCGACACCCGTGCGGCACGGATGATCTGCACGCCCTTCGAACGCAGGCCCTGCAAGACCGGTACGATGCGATCGGCAACGGAGCCATTGCCAGTGCCTGCCTGGATAATGGCCTTGTCCTTGGCAAAGCCTTCGAAGGCGGTCGGCGGTACGTTGCCGTAGCTGTACACGATGTCGACGTCAGCCAGCTTGTCGATCTGGTCGATGTTGAATTCCGAGTTCAGGGTGTGGCGCTTCACCGGCGCACGGAACCAGTAGGCTTTACCTTCTACGACCATGCCCAGCGCGCCCCACTGACTGTTGAAAGCGTTGGTGCGGATATTGATGGTCTTGGCGACATCGCGCCCGCTGTGGATCTCGTCGTTCATCGTCACCAGCACGCCTTTGCCCTTGGCGCTCGGGTTGGCTGCGACGTTCACAGCGTCATACAGATTGAGCATGCCGTCCGCGGACATCGCCGTGCCGGGACGCATGGAGCCGACGACGACAATCGGTTTATCGGTATGCACCACGAGAGTCAGGAAGAAGGCGGTCTCTTCCAGCGTATCGGTGCCGTGCGTGACGACAATGCCATCGACATCACCCTGCTTCGCCAACGCCGAAACGCGTTTTCCGAGCGTGACCAACTGCTCGTTGGTGAAACTCTCCGAAGCGATCTGAAAGACCTGCTCGCCACGCACATTGGCCACATCCGCAATCTCGGGAATGCCCGCAATGAGCTTGTCCACGGGCACCTTGGCGGCCTGGTAGGTCGCGCTATTGGCCGCCGTGGCGCCCGCTCCGGCGATGGTGCCGCCGGTCGCGAGAATGACGATATTGGGTTTGGCCTGAGCCCAGGCTGCCGAGGCCAGCACGCTGCTACAGATGAGTAGTGCGCGCACGAGCATGGAAAACGGGTGGAGGGGTGCGCGGAAAAGTGAAGAGGCGGAGAAGTGAATGCGGGAATACATGAGAGCTCCTGACGTGTTGAGCCCCCGGCATCCGCCGAAGCCCCATACCTGCGACGCATAACCGTTTGAGTCTAGGACGCCCGCTCGCACTTTGCCCACGGAATATGCCGCCGGGAAAATAATGCGTGGTTTCGTCTGGACGCTTTTGAGTGGCGACGGGTTGTCACGAAATGCAAGACAACGCCGCAAATCCATTCCCGCGAACCCTGAACTCGCCAGCCTCCTCTCGATGCACGCTGATCTTCCGCACACGCTTGCTTAGACCTGTTCACGATCCTTGGAAACTCGTGAAATAGGGCTGGAGTTTTCTTGAAATGCTGCAAAAAAAGCTCGTCATCCCGGCGAAGGCCGGGATCCAGTACAGGGCGTGCGATCTGGATCCCGGCTTTCGCCGGGATGACGATGGTTTTACAGAGATCGTGAACAGCTTCTTAGCCTTTGGCGCCCGCCTACTGTGAACATGCCCTGAGGCGACAGGGTTTTCCGATCGGCACCGGATTAATGGATCGAGACGGGCCGTATCTGCAGCAACAGGAGACAAAATCCTGAGCGCTCATACGAGAGCATCTGGCACACGCTTTTCCTTTGGAGTCTCGTTTGTCACCCTGCTGCTCGCATCTTGCGGTGCTGGTCGCGGGCCAGTCGGGCAAGTACGACCTCAAGCCAGTAATCACGGTCTTGCCACGCACTACGACCAGCATGGCGGTCGATGGTTATCTCAGCAACTGGACTACCAGCACCGTCGCGTCGCTGCAATTGAACGGCGTGGTTGTGCGCAACACGTCGCCGGGTCAAGGCGGTTTTTTCGCCCTGTCTTATCTGGCTCAGATCGGCACTGCTTATGACGTGGCAATTACCACGCCGAACCGGGCCTTGTGGATCAAATCAAGCCGGCGAATCCGGGTACTGGCCCCGCCATCATGAATTTCACTTACTGAATCACTGCTGACTGACTCGCGCGCGCTCACCCCAAAGCCAGCGCAAGCTTTTTTTGCGCCGAGCCCATGCCGGTCGAAGACTGGCATGAACTGGCGTCCTTGCGGCACAGACATGCTCCGCCTTGCGTGCGACTTGATGCAGGTCAATTTTCTTTCCACCCACCCACAAACGCTCCCAATTTTCCCTTGGGGGGATAGATGCGTGACAAATTTCTGACTCCAGTCAAAGTAGCCCTTCTTTTCCATGCCTCAGGACAGGGCATCGTAGATAGAATGCGCGCAGCCGCTGCCCTCGCATGGTGCGACCAGGTAGCAAACCAGGAGTCCGTGATGAAGTATCGTTCGCTTGAAGAGTTCCTCGGCCACGTCGGCGCACGCAACCCGGGACAACCCGAGTTTCTGCAGGCGGTTACCGAGGTAATGGAAAGTCTCTGGCCCACCATCGAGGCTCAGCCGCGCTATGCCGAGCATGGTTTGCTGGATCGTCTGGTCGAACCGGAGCGCGTGATCATGTTCCGCGTGTCGTGGGTCAATGATCATGGCGAGGTGCAGGTCAACCGCGGCTATCGCATCCAGCACAGTCTGGCCATCGGGCCTTACAAGGGCGGCCTGCGTTTCCACCCCTCGGTGAACCTTTCGATTCTCAAGTTCCTGGCGTTCGAGCAAACCTTCAAGAATGCACTGACCACGCTGCCCATGGGCGGCGGCAAGGGCGGCTCCGACTTCGACCCCAAGGGCAAGAGCCCAGGCGAAGTGATGCGCTTCTGCCAGGCATTCGCCAGTGAGTTGTTCCGTCACGTGGGGGCCGATACGGACGTGCCCGCGGGCGACATCGGCGTGGGCGGCCGCGAAGTGGGCTACATGGCCGGCATGATCAAGAAGCTCACCAATCGTGCGGACTGTGTGCTGACCGGTAAGGGTCTGACCTTCGGCGGCTCGCTGATTCGCCCCGAGGCGACCGGCTACGGCACGGTGTATTTCGCCGAGGAGATGCTCAAGCAGCGTGGCCGCAGTTTCGAAGGTTTGCGCGTGAGCGTGTCCGGCTCGGGCAACGTGGCGCAGTACGCCGTCGAGAAAGCCATGGAGCTGGGTGCCAAGGTGGTGACAGTTTCGGATTCGAGCGGCACCGTATACGACGAAGATGGCTTCACGCTGGCCAAGCTCGGCGAGTTGATGGAGGTGAAGAACCACCACTACGGCCGCGTGGACGACTACGCAAAGCGCGTGGGTGCCCGGTTCCAGGAAGGCAAGCGCCCCTGGCATATTCCAGTCGACGTGGCCCTGCCCTGCGCTACACAGAACGAGCTCGACGAAGCCGATGCACGCACGCTGGTGAAAAATGGCGTGCTGTGTGTGGCCGAAGGCGCGAACATGCCTTCGACCCTCGAAGCCGTGCGCGTGTTCGAATCCAGTGGTGTGCTGTATGCGCCGGGCAAGGCCAGTAACGCCGGCGGCGTCGCGACGTCCGGGCTGGAGATGAGCCAGAATGCCATGCGCATTTCGTGGCCGCGTGAGGAAGTCGATGCACGTCTGCACGAGATCATGCGCAACATCCATGCCGCCTGTGTGCAGCACGGCAAGCGCGCCGATGGCACGGTGAGCTACGTCAATGGTGCCAACGTGGCAGGTTTTGTGAAGATTGCAGAAGCCATGCTGGCACAAGGCGTGGTGTAGTCAGCGCCCGCCTCCGCCGCGAAAAAAAGGCCGCGCTTGCGCGGCCTTTTTGCGTCTCGCACAGACAAAAAAATTGGGGCAGACGGCAAGCTGTGAACGCTTGCCGTCTGCCCCACGCACTGGAGCGTCGAACGTTAAACGTAGCGCGCGATGGTTTCGCGTGCGCCCCGGCTCGCCAGACTATCCAGCGCAGAGGCAAGCTCCTGACGGAACCCTGCGTGACCCGCCAACTCGGCAGGGAAAACCTCGCGTACGGCCAGCAGCAGCTCCATGAGCTTTGCATTGTCGCCCTGGCTCCGTTCGGCCAGTTCAGTGAGCGTCGACGCCATGGGGTCATTGATGGCATACGTCACGCCGGCATCCGACTTGCGGAGCAGGAAGCGCATCCAGGCCGCGACAGCCAGCACGAGGCGGCGATATGAAGTGCCGGTGGCAATACGGTCGGCAATGGTGCCCAGCAGTCGCGGTGGCAGCTTGAGGCTGCCGTCGGAGGCGATCTGCATGGTCAAGTGCTTGAGTGCCGGGTTGGCGTAACGCATCAGCAACTGGTCGCGGTAGGCCAGGCGGTCGAAGCTGTCCGGCACGCTCAGCGTCGGAGCGATCTCTTCAGTCATCATGGCGTGGATGAACTTGTGCATGTTCGCGTCGCCAATCGCTTTATCCACTGTCTCAAACCCACCAAGCACGCCCAGATAGGCCATCGTCGAGTGCGTGCCGTTGAGCATGCGCAGCTTGGCCAGCTCGAAGGGAATGACGTCGTCAACCAGCATGGCGCCGACCTTTTCCCATGCCGGGCGGCCTGCCGCGAAGTTGTCTTCGATGACCCACTGGCGGAAGGACTCGCCGGGCACCGGCCAGGCGTCGTGGCAGCCGATCAGTCGATCCACCGTTTCACGGATTTCGTCGGTCGTGGCAGGCACGATGCGGTCAACCATGGTGCTTGGAAAGCGCACCGACTCCGCGACCCACTTGCCCAATTCCGCATCAATGACGGTTGCATATTCCACCACGACGTTGCGCAGGATCGTGCCGTTGTGCGCCAGGTTGTCACACGACAAGACGGTGAAAGGATTATCGCGGCGCGTACGCAGCGCGGCGACCAGATAGCCCGGCACGCTCTTGGGCGCATCCGGATTGAGCAGGTCGTGCTGCACGGCCGGGTGCTTGAAGTCGAGACCATTGGTCTTGGCGTCGTAGCAATACCCCTTCTCGGTCACCGTCAGCGACACGATGCGCACGCGCGGGTCGCGCATCTGGGCTAGCACCTCGGCCTGCTGGCGCGGCGCCACGAGCACCTTGCGGATGGCGCGCACGATTTGCGCCTGTTGGCCGTCGCGGTCGCTGGTCAGCACGGCATACAGATTGTCCTGCTCGGACAAAGCCTGCTGCATCGCGGGCTCATCCAGCACGGTAACGCCACAGATTCCCCAGTCTCCGCCCGCGGCCAGCATGGCCTGCTCGGTATAGACGGCCTGATGGGCGCGGTGGAAGTTACCCAGGCCGAGGTGGACGATGCCGATGGCGGGGTCTCCAAGTTCGGCACCCAGCAGGTGAGATTGCAGTTTGGGGAGTTGTGCGGCACCGAGCCGCGGCAGTGAAGTGCTCATTTGACAGACCTTTCCAGAAGGGTGAACGAACTAAGCGTCGGTTCGCATGAACAACCAGACAAGTACAAATCCGTACTTGACATACTAATATGTTAGTATATTCTGACTCCAAGGTCACCTATTTCACGCACTTCAGAAGCTGGTTTCAACGCGGTGCCGGGCCAGATCCGAAGGGCGTTCCCCCCTCACCTCTTGATGAGAGACAAACATGAAGATCACTCACGCTGAAGTCATCGTCACCTGCCCGGGCAGGAATTTCGTCACCTTGAAAATCGTCACCGACCAGGGCGTACATGGCTTGGGCGACGCAACCCTGAATGGCCGCGAACTGTCGGTTGCCTCCTACCTGCGTGACCACATTTGTCCCCTGCTGATCGGCCGCGACCCGCGCCGCATCGAGGACACCTGGCAATACCTCTACAAGGGCGCTTACTGGCGTCGGGGCCCGGTCACCATGTCAGCCATCGCAGCGGTCGATATGGCGTTATGGGACATCGCCGGCAAGATGGCAAATATGCCGGTGTACCAATTGCTGGGCGGCGCCTCGCGCGAGCACGTCATGGTCTACAGCCACGCCACCGGCCGCGATATTCCGGAAACGCTCGACGCTTTCGCCAAATACCAGGAAAAGGGTTTCAAGGCGATTCGCGCCCAGTGCGGTGTTCCGGGCATGAAGTCGGTCTATGGCGTCTCCAAGGGCGGCGCCTACGAACCGGCCACCAAGGGCTGGCCGGAAGAGCAGGTCTGGTCGACCGAGAAGTATCTCGATTTCGTACCGAAGCTGTTTGACGGCATCCGCGAAAAATTCGGCTTCGACACCCATCTGCTGCACGACGTGCACCACCGCCTGACTCCGATCGAGGCCGCACGCCTGGGCAAGTCGGTCGAGGACTACCGCCTTTTCTGGCTGGAAGATCCGACCCCGGCCGAGAACCAGGAAGCCTTCCGCCTGATCCGCCAGCACACCGTCACGCCAATCGCCGTCGGCGAGGTGTTCAACAGCATCTGGGATTGCAAGCAGCTTATCGAAGAGCAGCTCATCGACTACATCCGTACCACCATCACCCATGCCGGTGGCATTACGCATATGCGCCGCATCGCCGATTTCGCATCCATGTATCAGGTGCGCACCGGCGCCCACGGCCCCTCTGATCTATCGCCTGTGTGCATGGGCGCAGCCCTGCACTTCGACCTGTGGGCGCCGAATTTCGGCATGCAGGAATACATGGGCTACCACGAGCAAACCATGGAAGTGTTCCAGTGCGGCTGGAGCTTCAAGGATGGCTTCATGCATCCGGGCGACAAGCCAGGCCTGGGCGTAGAGATCGATGAGGAGCTGGCCAAGAAATATCCGTACGAGCCGGCATACCTACCGGTTGCACGCCTGGAAGACGGCACGCTCTGGAACTGGTAGTCCGAAGGATCACGTTATTCAGCTTTTCGTCGTAACGAACGGCCTCTGGCCGGTTACGACGACAAGCGGCAGGGAGCAAGTTTCAAACAATAGAAACCTCATTTTGTATTACCCATCCACAAGATATGTGAGGACCACCCCATGACTATTACGCGCAGGCATTTCAGCAAGATTGCCATCGCCAGCCTCGTACTGGCAGCAGGTAGCATTAATCCGGCCGCAGCCCAGAAAGCGGAATTCAACTTCCGCTACGGCACTGCATTTCCGGCAGACCATCCCGGCACGGTCCGCATGATTGAAGCCGCCGATGCGATCCGCAAGGAGTCCAATGGCCGCATCGATATCAAGGTGTTTCCGCAAAGCCAGCTGGGTAGCGAACCCGACATGATTTCCCAGGTCCGCTCCGGCGCCCTGCAGTTCATGTCCACTGCAGGTACAAACCTCCAGACCATGGTCCCTGTCGCGGGCATCAACGGTGTTGCGTTCGCCTTCAAGGACTACAACACGGTGTGGGCCGCCATGGATGGCGAGCTTGGCAACCACGTACGGGCTCAGATGCTGAAGGTGAATCTGTATGCCTTCGACAAAGTGCTCGACAACGGCTACCGCAATATCACCACTGCGAACAAGCCGATCAACACGCCAGCCGATCTCACTAACTTCAAGGTCCGTGTGCCGGGGATCCCGCTGTGGATCTCGATGTTCAAGGCCATGGGTGCGGCCCCCACATCGATCAACTTTGGCGAGCTCTATTCAGCACTGCAGACCAAGATTGTCGACGGCCAGGAGAACCCCCTGGCAATGATCCAGAGCGCCAAGCTCTACGAAGTCCAGAAATACGTTTCGATGACGGGACACACCTGGGACGGCCATTACGTCTTTACCAATGCGCGTTTCTGGCAAGGGCTGCCCAAGGACGTTCAAGGCATCATTTCCCGCAATTTCGCCGACGCAGCGCTCAAGCAACGCAAGGATATTGCTGACCTGAACGGCCGTCTGGAAGAGGAGCTCAAGAAGAAGGGCCTCATCTTCAACCATCCCGACAAGAAACCCTTCATCGACGCCTTGCGTGCGAACGGTTTCTACAAGGAAGCAAAGGAACGGTTCGGCGCTGAAGGCTGGAGCATCCTGGAAAAATTCTCAGGCCCCCTCTGATATCCGGATGACATTGTTGCGGAGCGGGCCGGCCAAAGCGGCCCCTCTGCCGACAGGAAATGTCCCCCACAAAAGCATTCGGACTTCCACAGGTATTGGAGCTTTTCATGCACACAATCGAATTGTCCTCGCCCGCCAGAGCTGAGAGACCCGGTGCGGTCATGTTCGGCAAAGCACTGGCGATGCTGACGGAGATTCCTGCCGCGGTCCTGGTGATCGTCGAGATCCTGATTCTCGGCATCGGCACATCGGCCCGCTATTTCTTTCACCATCCACTCACCTGGACTGACGAACTCGCGTCCATCCTGTTCCTGTGGCTGGCCATGCTGGGGTCGGTGATCGCGTTACGGCGCGGCTCGCACATGCGGCTCACGACCTTCGTCAATAAGATGTCGCCGCCGAAACGGGCCTGGGTGGAAGTGTTCACCATGGTGTTGTCGGCGACATTCCTGCTCTTCGTCCTGTGGCCTTCCATCGAGCACTTCGAAGAAGGCCTGGTCGTCACCACGCCAACGATGGAAATCAATGAAGGATGGCGCCTGGGCGCTGTCGTGGTCGGTGTCATCCTGATGCTTGCCACCGCCATTGACGCCTTGCTCGAGCGTGCTTCGCTGCGCGACTTTGCCAGCGCGCTTGGCATCGTCGCTGTCGTCGGCGCCGTCATGTGGTTCTGCAGACCCTATTTCGCCGAACTGGGTCACATCAATCTGCTGATCTTTTTCGTTGGCATCGTACTGACAAGCGTGTTTCTGGGCGTGCCGATTGCCTTCGCCTTCGGACTGGCCACGATCTCGTTCCTCTCGTTCTCGACCACCATTCCACTTTCGATCGTGCCAAACCGCATGACCGAAGGCATGTCTTCGCTGATTCTCCTTGCGGTCCCTCTGTTCGTCTTCCTCGGGTCGCTGATCGAGATGGCTGGCCTGTCTCGCGCCATGATCAATTTCCTGCTGGCCTTGATCGGTCATGTCCGCGGAGGGCTGCAATACGTGCTGCTCGGCGCGATCTACCTCGTCTCCGGCATTTCCGGCGCCAAGGTTGCTGACATGGCAGCGGTGGCGCCGGCCCTGTTCCCTGAAATGAAGAAGCGCGGCAACGACGAGGGCGACCTGATCGGCCTGCTCTCCGCCTCCGGGGCCATGTCGGAAACCATCCCGCCGAGTCTCGTACTGATTGCCATCGGCTCGGTGACCGGGGTCTCTATCGCGTCCCTGTTCATCGGTGGTCTGCTCCCTGCCGTCGTCGGCATGCTGTGTATGTTCGTGGTCGTTTTCATCCAGACGAAAAACGAGAACATGGACGGCGTGGTACGCGCCAGTAAAAAGCATATTTTAAAGACTCTCGTCATTGCGCTTCCCGCCCTGGCACTTCCGGTGGTCATTCGTACAGCGGTCGTCGAAGGCGTGGCAACCGCCACCGAAGTTTCCACCATCGGCGTGGCCTACACACTGATCATCGGCCCGCTCGTCTATGGACGCTTTGACATCAAACGCCTCTATCCGGTGTTGCTGGATACGGCGGCTTTGTCTGGTGCCATCCTGCTGATCATCGGCTGTGCCACGGCTATGTCATGGTCATTGACGCAATCCGGCTTCTCGCAGCAACTGGTCCAGATCATGACCGCTGTGCCAGGCGGCCAGCTGGGCTTCATCCTGGTATCGGCGCTTGCCTTTGTCGTACTGGGCAGCGTGCTGGAAGGCATCCCGGCGATCGTGCTGTTCGGCCCCCTGCTCTTCCCCATTGCACGAATGATCGGGGTGAACGAGGTCCACTACGCGATGGTCGCAATCTTCTCGATGGGACTCGGCCTGTTTGCACCGCCGTTCGGTGTCGGCTTCTACGCAGCGTGCGCAGTGGGGAAAGTGTCCCCTGACAGAGCCATCGGCCACGTGTGGCCACACCTGGCCGCGCTGTTCGTCGCCCTGCTATTGCTGATCTTCTTCCCATGGCTCTCGATAGGCTTCCTGTGAGTGAAATCTCGAAAGCTATGTCAGCCCAAAACTTGATAAAGGAATGAAAAATGGAAACCCGTGCATGCGTTCTACACGCGCAAGAAGATGTGCGCATTGAAACCCGCCCCGTCGGTGACATCGGGCCCCAAGAAGTACTGGTCAGGGTCGGCGCCGGTGGTATCTGCGGCTCCGACATCCACTACTACTGGGAAGGTGGCATCGGCACCATCCGCGTCAACCAACCCATCATCCTCGGGCATGAATTTGCCGGCACCGTCGAGTCGGTCGGCAAGGACGTCACGCGTGTCCGCCCCGGCGATCGCGTCGCCGTGAATCCCAGCCACCCCTGCGGCAAGTGCAAGTTCTGCCTGAATGGAGAACAGCAACACTGTCTCGAAATGCAGTTCCTCGGCAGTGCCATGCGCAACCCGCACACGAATGGCGGCTTCCGCGATTACATCGTTGTCGGAGACCTGCAGTGCGAGCCTGTCGGTGACAAGGTCTCCCATGGCGAAGCGGCTTGCACCGAGCCACTGGCTGTGGGTGTGCATGCCGTTTTGCGCGCAGGCAGCCTGGTCGGAAAACGTGTGCTGGTGACCGGCGCCGGCCCGATTGGTGCGCTGCTGATCGGCGCAGTACGACTCGCTGGCGCCAGCGAAATCGTGGCGACCGATCTCTCCGCCGCCCCGCTCAAGGCCGCTGGCGCCATGGGTGCGACCACGCTGATCCACGCAGGCAATGAGCCAGACCGCCTCCTGAAGGATTACTCGAACGACAAGGGCTACTTCGATGTCGCGTTCGAATGTACCGGCGTCAGCGCGGTGCTGAAGAGCCTGTTCCCGGTAGTGCGCCCACGCGGCACGATCGTGCAGGTAGGTGTTTCCGGCCCGGCAGAGGTTCCCATCAATGCACTGGTCGGCAAGGAGTTGAACCTGATCGGAGCACATCGCTTCCACCATGAATATGCGATTGCAGCGCAACTCATCCGCGATGGAAAGATCGACGTGCGCCCTGTGATCTCGGCGACCCTGCCCATGGAACGAATCGCCGAAGCGCTGGTGCTCGCAAAGGATCGCAACACCCAGATGAAGGTTCAGCTCAGCTTTGCCTGATGACCGGGATTCGATCTGCGACACCTGCATGCAAGTGGAATACCAGGGCCCGCTCCAGAAGCAGGCCCTGAACAAACGCCGTAGAGGGGGCAACCCCGAAGGACCGGCCTCGCGCACGCCGTGCGCGGCCGGGTAGGGACAAGACGGATTGGGCTCAGCCCTCAGTTAATGAAACTGAAGAAGTCTTTTGTGTTGCACAAATTACGAAGGAGTAACCAGTGAGTGATCTACCTGAATTTGAAGCTCAAGGCTCGTTAACGCCAAAAGAGCTTAGAAAGATTGTGACGGCTTCGACTATTGGAACAATGGTCGAGTGGTATGACTTTTTCATTTATGCCACGGCCTCATCGCTGGTTTTCAACAAGCTTTTCTTCCCGGATCTGCCCCCGCTGATTGGTGCGCTGGTAGCCATGGGAACGTACGCCGCCGGCTTCGTAGCCCGGCCGATCGGTGGATTGGTCTTCGGTTATCTTGGAGACAAGTTTGGCCGCAAATCGGCGCTGGTCACGACATTACTGATCGTGGGGATTGCGACTTTCGTGATTGGTTTGATGCCGACCTACGCAACTATCGGGATCGCTGCTCCGCTCATCCTTGTATTCATCCGATTGCTGCACGGCTTCGGGGTCGGTGGTGAGCAAGGTAACGCGATCCTGATCTGCTGTGAGAGTGCCCCGGCCGAGCGTCGTGGCTTCTACGGTTCCTGGGTCATGATGGGCGCTCCCGCAGGCTTCGTCATACCGCTGGGTCTGTTCGCCCTGCTCAACCTGTTCTTGTCGCCTGAAGACTTCATGGCGTGGGGCTGGCGTATTCCGTTCCTGCTGAGCGCAGTACTGGTCGGGGTCGGTTTGTACATCCGTACCCACCTGACAGAGCCGGCAGCCTTCAAGCATGCTCATGAGGGCGCAGCCGTGACTGCCCAGCGCAGCCCGATCAAGGCTGTGGTAAAAAATCACTTCTCCTCGGTCGTTTGGGGGTGCTGCTCCAAGCTTGGTGAAAGCACGATCTTTTCGACATTCGCAGTGATTGTGGTTGGCTACGCTGTCAGTCAGGGCATTTCAAAGCAAGTGATGATCAACGCTACGTTGATTGCCATCCTGATCGAGCTTGTAACCCTGCCGCTGTTTGGGGCCTTGTCTGATCGCATCGGTCGGCGCCCGGTCTATCTCTTTGGCGCTTTTGTGTGCCTGGCGCTAAGCATCCCGGCTTTTGCCCTGGTCTATTACAAAGTAGATACCTGGATCTGGCTCAGCCTGGTCGGCATCCTGGCAGTTGGTCATAGTGCGATGTACTCCACCATGGCAGCCTTCTATTCGGAACTCTTTCCAACCGGCATTCGGGCCAGTGGCGTCTCGATCATCCAGCAGTTCGGTGCGCTGTTTGGATCTGTCGGCGCCTTGGGAGCCGGATGGTTGCTCGCAGCAAGCGGCGATGGGGCCCCATGGTATTACTGCATCTACCTGGTCATCGTCTTGCTGATTACCTTGGTCGGAGCGGCGAAACTGCCTGAAACCGCTCCTGTACGCCGCACTTCAAAGTCGACTGGAAACATTCCAGTAGGGATGTTCGCCAATCAGAAGGCCTGAGTTCAGGTTGCACGGAAAATCGCTCCTCGGATGGAGCGATTTTCCTCAGGCTGATTTCCGTTCAATACACAGGCTCCCGCCCCGGCGGGAGCCGCTTCCCGCAAAGCCGCTGTCCACAGACTTTCAAGGGATAATCCAGTTTTCCACCTAGCCGACGTTCATTCGCCATGCTGCCGCAAACGCTGCTCACCCTCAAACCGAACGAGTCCGCCAATCTGCAGATTTATCATGCCCTGCGGCAATCCATCGTCAACTGCACACTGCTGCCGGGCGAAGCCATTTCAGACAAGGAAATCTCGGAGCTCTTCAGTGTCTCGCGTCAGCCGGTACGCGATGCCTTCATCAAACTGTCAGGCGCCGGCCTGATCCAGGTGCTGCCGCAGCGCGGCACCTTTGTCATGAAGATTTCGCCCAAGCGCGTACTCAACGGGCGCTTCATCCGCGAGGCTGTAGAAGTCGCTGTGGTCGCCAAGGCTGCAGAGATGATCACTGACGAACAACTCCTTGTCTTGACCACCAATATCGAGCAACAGAAGCTCGCAGCAAAGCGAAACGACACGGCTGCGTTCCTCGCACTCGACGAAGAGTTTCATACCAGTATCTCGCGCTGCATTGACTGCGTTGAAGCCTGGGAGCTCATCGAAGACATCAAGGCCCACATGGATCGGGTGCGCTACCTCAGCCTGGGCGAGATCACCTCGCTGCAGATGCTGATCGCCCAGCACACCGCCATCCTCACCGCTCTGCGCGCGCGCGACCCGAAGATGGCGGAGGAAGCCATGCGCTCTCACCTGCGCGAAATCAATTTCTCCTTCGGCCCGATCCGCGATCGCAACCCGGACTGGTTCGAGTCCGAATAGCCTCCGGCACTTCTTCGGTAGCCCTGATGCTCAGTGCCCGCCCACGCCCGATGAACCTCATCGGGCGTTTTCGTTTTCAGGTGTCGAGCCCGTGTCGTTTGTGCCAATCGGCGAGGGACTCATCGGGCCATAGTTCGCAGTGCACGTGCCCCTTGCCCTTCGGGACGTCGACCCAGGAAGCGGCGAAATCGAGCGCAGCTTCGACCACTTGTGGCGGCTTGGGCAGAGGCGTGTCTATGGCTGATGCATGTGGGTGGATGAGCTCCGGCCAGCGTGGGTCCCACAACCACAGAGCGCTGCCGCACTTGAGGCAGAAGTGCCGCTTGGCGCGCGAGCGACGCGCGCGTTTGCCGGGCTCACGCAGCACAGCGTGATAGATACCGAGGTGGGCCGAGCCGCGGACTTTCATCGTGCGCGCGTCGCCACCAAGATTGATTGCATAACCGCCGCCACCAGCCATCTTGCGGCAGATCGAGCAGTGGCAGTGCATGTAGGGGTAAGGCGAGTCGGACTCCAGACTGAATCGGACTGCGCCGCAATGGCAGGAACCTTCGAGATGCATCGCATGCCTCCTCGCGTGGTCGAAATGATTCCGAACAGACCCCGGACGCCGGAAAGATCAACGCGACTGTCGACGCGGACCGACGCCCCGATGGCTCACTGCCCGCCCGTCACTTCATCGGTTTGATGGTCCCGCTCGATGGCGTACCAGGCTTGTTCATATAAGCCGGGGGTGGCGTTTCCTCGACCTCCGGCTGCCCTGGCCTGGGTTTGGGATGGGGCTTTGTCAGCGGCGGCACTGGCCGATGCGATGGTCGAATCGGCGGCTGGCTCCAACCCGGGATGGTCCCCGGTGCATAGCCGCCCACTGCAGGTTCGCCGCTGTACTGGGCTTCGGCCTCATTCTCGCAATCCGTGCCCCTGTTTTGCTTGCAGCGCTCGATCGCCTTGGCGCGCGCTTCCGCCCGTGCAGCGAGCACCGGGTCCTGGGGTGCGCTGATCGGTGGGGGATTGATTACCGGTGCTGGGTTGAATGCAGGCGCGGGATTGTTATCGGGCTTGCGCTCAACCGCCCCGGCAGCCCCTGCTTGCGCAGCCGCATCAGCGGGCTGGTCCTCGGGCCTTGATTTAGGCACTGGCGGCCGCGGCACAACCGTCGCGGGCACCACGGTCACGCCGCCCGACACGACCTTGGCCTTGGAGTTTTTAGGAGGCGCATCGCCGTACTGCACCTTGCCGTCAGCGTCGATCCATTTGTAAACCTCGGCCTGGGCTCCCATCGCACAAGCGCACAAGGCAATTACCGACAGGCTTCGTTTCATCATCATGTCCGCTTCAGAAGGGGTGTCTTGGCCGATTTCGCATGATGCTACACATCCATGATGGTTGAAGAACCAGACGTCAGCTCAGGTCTTTCATTCAACGCACCGGCGGCTTCCGGGGCAAGCAAGACGGGATGCTGCCGCAACTCGTGCCTGAACTCTGCTACCTGCACCCGGACTCTTCCTTGACGGCACGGGCCCCAAGGCGGGGTTTTTGAGGTCCAATGCTGTTGGCGCTCGCGCAGCCATCCAGCGCGCGGGCAATCCCGATCACACACCCGACGTCACCACGCTTGCTCAACCCACTCCGCTCCTCGTTCTGGTCGTCGCTGTGGGCCTCTTTGCCGGCCACGCTCAAGAGCGGCCTGCTCCGCCTGCGCCATCCCGGCTGGCGCGAATGGCTGTTCATGCTGGCGCTGCTGCCTGCCGTTCTGCTCCTCTGGGTGCTGGTGCTGATTCCCTTCACGCCGGGCATTTCGGACATCCGCAAGGCGCGCGACGAAGCCCCTGCGCTGATCCTCTCGGCCGATGGCCAGACGCTGGCGGAATTCAAACGCGGCAACCGCGACTGGGTGAGCCTTGCCGAGATTTCGCCGCGCGCAGTCGAGGCGCTGGTCGCCACCGAAGACCATCGCTTCTATGAGCATCACGGCATCGACTTCCGCCGCATCGTGGGCGCCGCGCTGGCGACCCTGCACGGCGACACTCAGGGCGGCTCGACGATCACTCAGCAGCTGGCGCGCAACCTGTTTCCGGAAGAGATCGGGCGGCGGCAGAACCTCTCGCGCAAGATCAAGGAGGCGATCACTGCGCTGAAAATCGAGGCGCTGTATTCGAAGCAGCAGATCCTCGAGGCCTATCTCAACACGGTGCCGTTTCTCTACAACGCATATGGCATCGACATGGCGGCGCGCACGTACTTCGGCAAGCCCGCAAAATCACTGGATCAGCTTGAAAGCGCGACGCTGATCGGCATGCTCAAGGGCACGAGCTATTACAACCCGGTGCTCAATCCGGAGCGCTCACGCGAGCGGCGCAATGTGGTGCTGGCACTCATGGCGAAGCACGACAAGCTCTCCGAGGCGCGCTATGAAGCACTCGCGCGCCGCCCGCTGAAACTCGATTTCGAGCGCCAGAGCGTGGAGACCGGCCCTGCCCCGCACTTCACGGCGCAGCTCAAGCGCTGGCTCATCGACTGGGCCGATCAGAATGACTATGACATCTACACTGACGGACTCGTGGTGCGCACGACGATAGATTCACGTCTGCAGGGCTTCGCCACGCGTGCGGTCGCGCAGCAAGGGCGTGCGCTTCAGGCCATCGCGGACGGCGCGTGGGCAGGTCAGTGGCGCGCCGGCAATCCATTGGTTGAAACCCTCGTGCGTGAAAGCCCGGAATTCGCCGCGGCGACTGCTGCAGGCGCCAACGCGGAAACGGCAGAAACGGCGGAAGCGGCCATGAAGCGATTACTGCGCGACACGAAGTTCATGCGCGAGCTACGCGAAGAAAAAACACGCCAGCAGCTTGGCTTTCTCGCCATCGACCCGCGCAACGGCGCGATCCGCGCCTGGGTCGGCAGCCGCGACTTCAGCAGCGATGCTTATGACCATGTGCATCAGGCGCGTCGTCAGCCCGGCTCGACCTTCAAGCCCTTCGTCTATGGCGCAGCCTTCGAGCGCGGCGCGAAGCCGGGGGACACCTTCCTCGACGCGCCGGTAGCCATCCCACTCGGTAACGGTCAGGTCTGGCGGCCGGAGGACGGCGTGCCGCCCACGGGCGAACCGATGACGCTCGCCAACGGCCTCGCCCTGTCGCGCAATCGCATCACCGCGCAAGTCATGCAGCAGGTCGGGCCGGCCCGCGTGGCACGGCTCGCCCGTGAGATGGGCGTGCGTGAAAGCAAGCTCGACGAAGTACCCTCGCTGGCGCTGGGTACGAGCCCGGTCACGCTTTACGAAATGGTGGCGGCCTACGCCACCATCGCCAATGGCGGCCGCTACCTCGCGCCCGCCATGGTGGCGCGTATCGAAAACCGCAAGGGAGAAGTGCTGGAGGAATTCCAGCCCGCCACCCCGCAACAGGCCCTCTCGGCCGACGCCACAAACACCTTGCTCGACGCCTTGCGCGGCGTCATCGAACGCGGCACCGGCACGGCCATCCGTTACCGCTACGGCCTGCGCGGCGACTTCGCGGGCAAGACCGGCACGACGCAGGAAAACACCGACGGCTGGTTTATCCTCATGCAGCCGCAGCTCGTGGCCGGCGCCTGGGCCGGCTTCAATGACGCACGCATCACCTTGCGCAGCAACTACTGGGGCCAGGGCGCGCGCAGCGCCCTGCCCATCGTCGGCGACTTCTTCGCGCGCGCCCGCAATGCTGGCCTCATCAACCCCGCGCTGCGCTTTGCCAAGGCCGAAGAGCTCGGCCTGTTTGACCGCCTGCGCGCCAGCAAAGGCTCATTGCTGTTGAGCGATGAGGCCCCATCTGCTGCACCGCCGCCCGCGCAAAGCTCGGCTGCCGCACCATCCGAACCCCTGCCCGCCGCCAGCGAACCGCCTGAGGCCGAGGAGTCGATGCCTGAGGCGATATTCCCCGTGCCGGCTACCGCCGCCCCATCAGAGCCTGCCAATACAGGCAGTGCGCCCGTCGCACCACCGGCAACACCACCAACGCCCGTGGAGCCCACGCAGCCACCAGCGCCATTGGCAAGCGCGCCTGCCTGAGCGCGCGGCACGCGGGCCAGAGGCGTCGCCCACTACCTTGCAACGACGCCGAGTTGGCGCATTAACGTCAGGTTGTCTTCAAGGTGCCAGTTCTCGGCGATGCGGCCATTCCTGATCGCGTACATGTCCACCGCCATGAAATCGATGACACGGCCATCACCCTTGCGCTCGCCGAAGCTGCCAGTGAAGTGCCCCGTGAAGTGCAGGCGGCCGATGACCTTGTCGCCCGTGACGATCATTTCCTCAACGACCAGTTGCAGATCGGGCACCGCCGTGCGGAAGCCCTGTGAAGCGAGGATGGGACCACGTGGTCCTTGGGGGCGCCCCGCCGGCAGATTGGTGTCGATGAAATCCGGCGCCAGCGCAGCTTCGGCATAACGCGCCTCGCCCGTGTTCCAGAAGCTGTAGTACTGCTCAGCCGCGAGGACTTGCTGCTGTACCTGCGCGGCTGGCAGGGCGGCGTCGATGCTGATCCGGCGCGGCTGCAGCAGATTGTCGGCAGCACCCGCCTGGATAGCTGCCAGCCCGGCGATCAGCGCAACTATGGTTTTGCGGGAACGTGATTGAAGTGGCTTGTTGAACATGTTTGCTCTCCTTGTGAGGTGAAGTGAACGGGGTGAGCAAACTATCGAGCATTTTCAATTTAGAGATAATTGATCAAAATACTTAACCAGCTTTTCCAGATAGTTGAAGATACTTCCCCATGACTGACCTGCTCGATATGCAGCTGTTCGTCCGCGCTATGGCTTGCGGCAGTCTCTCGGCAGCCGGGCGCGAGCTGGGTTTCTCACCAGCCGTGGCCAGCAAGCGCCTGACTCGCTTGGAAAGTGCGTTAGGTGTACGCCTGATCCAGCGCAGCTCGCGGCGCCTCGCATTGACCGGGGAAGGCGCGATCTACCTTGAGCGCGCGACAGCGATTCTTGCCGACGTCGGGGAAGCCGAAGCAGCCGTGACCGGAGGCGCAGCAGAGGCGCGTGGAGCCTTGCAGATTTCGGCACCGAATGCGCTCGGGCGGCGCTGGGTCGCGCCGCTGCTGGCGGACTTCTGCGCACGCCATCCGGCCATGAGCGGACGCCTGAGTCTGAGCGACAGCGTGGTGGATTTACTCGATGGCGGCTTCGATCTAGCCGTCCGTATCGGCTCACAGGACGATTCGCGCCTGATCTCGCGGCGAATTGCCAGCAACCGGCGCGTAATTTGCGCCTCGCCGGCCTATCTTGCACGACACGGCACGCCGGCCACGCTGGCCGAGTTGGGGCAACACAACTGCTTAGTCCTGCAGCGGCCCGGTATGGCGGCGCTGGGCTGGACTTTCCAGACGGCTGCCGGCTCACAAACGCTGCGCGTAAGCGGCACGCTGAGTAGCGACAACGGCGAGCAGATCCACGACTGGGCACGAGCAGGTCATGGCTTGACGCTCAAATCTCTGTGGGATGTGGCAGACGATATCGCCTGTGGCGCACTGGTTTCAGTGCTGGGCGAACACCTCGGGCCGGACGCCGATCTCTACGCTATCTATCCAAGCCGTGTCTTCCTGCCGGCACGCACGAGATTGTTTGTCGAAGCGCTGCTTGAGCGCTTCAGGCAGGCCGAGTCGACGATCCTGCGTCAAAGTCCATTAGCCTGACGCCTCCGTACTGGATCGGTCAGGAATAGCCGGCATCCAGAGAAGAGAAGCCCACTGGCAATGCGAACAGCGGGCCGGCGGAATTTCGGTAAGGTCTTCGCCGACTCCGGACGCATCACGCCCCCTGGCGGAATAAGTTTATGCAAAGGCTTTGCGCAAGGCATTTGCCTTTGACGCGTGTCAGGTTTACCCTCACGGGTCTTCCGATGTCTCCGCAGCGCCCTTATGAAGGGTGGGGAGGCTGGGCCAGGTGCCCGGTCCAGCGAAGAACGGATTCCCTTTCTGTTAGTCGACGCCCTGCGTCTCCCCCTTAAAACTTTGAGGAAACACTCATGAAAATCGCTCTGATCAACGAGAACAGCCAGGCAGCCAAGAACGAAATCATCTTTGGCGCGCTCAAGAATGTTGCCGAGCCACTGGGCCACCAAGTGTTCAACTACGGCATGTACGGTGCTGAAGATCCAGCATCGCTGACCTACGTGCAGAACGGCATCCTGGCTGCCATCCTGCTGAACTCGAAGGCTGCTGACTTCGTCGTGTCCGGCTGCGGCACGGGCCAAGGCGCTCTGCTGGCGCTGAACTCCTTCCCGGGCGTGTTCGCCGGTCTGATCGTCGACCCGACCGACGCTTTCCTGTTCGGCCAGATCAACGACGGCAACGCTGTCTCCCTGCCTTTCGCCAAGGGTTTCGGCTGGGCTGCTGAACTGAATCTGCAAGACATCTTCGGCAAGCTGTTCACCGGTGAAAACGGTGCGGGCTATCCGAAGGAGCGCGCTGCCATCATGGCGAAGAACCGCGGCATCCTGAAGGATGTGAAGGCAGCAACCACCAAGGACATCGTGAGCGCGCTGAAGGCAATCGATCAAGACCTGCTGAAGGGTGCTATCGCCGGTAAGAACTTCCAGGAATACTTCTTCAAGAACAGCCAGGATGACGCAATCTCGTCCTTCCTGAGCGGCGTTCTGGGTCGTTAATTGATGCCGTGAATCCTTAGCGATTCAGCGCATTGAAAATGAAAGCCCGGATGACGGTGAAAGCCGTCATCCGGGCTTTTTCTTTTTCCCGTCGCATCAGGCATCGGTGCCCCGACGCACAGACTCAACCACGCATAGGGACTACAACAAAGATTTCCCCATCAGGAAAGTCTGTAATGGACATCCAGTCGCACGAGTTGCTCTACCGGATGCGCGCGAGGTACCAGCGCGCCATGACGACCCTGCCCGTCCGCGTTGCGCTGGCTTGCATTGAAGGCTGGCGTAGCGATCGCTGCATGAGCATGGCTGCGGCGCTGGCTTTTTACGCGGCGTTTTCGCTGGCCCCCATTCTCGTGATCGTGATCGCCGTGGCGGGCTTCTTCTTTGGCGAGCAAGCCGTGGAAGGCCGCTTGTTCGCTGAAATTCGCAGCTTGCTCGGCACGGAGGGGGCGACTGCAGTGCAGGCCATGGTGGCGAGTGCCTGGAAGGCAGACCGCAGCGGCTGGACAGCCGTCGTTTCCGTGGTGGCAGTTTTTCTGGGAGCGTCGGCCACCTTCGCGCAATTGAGTGATTCGTTGAATACGATCTGGCGCGCGCCAGAGCCCAGCCAGAGTGCCTTGTTCAGTCTGGTCAAGGTACGTCTGGTTTCATTCGGTCTCGTGATCGGCATTGCATTCCTGATCGTCATACTGCTGGTGTTCGACGCCGGCCTGTCTTTCGCGATCAGCGAGTTTCTCGGGCCGACATCGGGCATGAGCGAGACCATCCAGCAATTCGCGCAATGGGCTCAGCGCGGCATTATGGTGCTGCTGCTGGGTGGCGCCTTTGCAGCGCTTCTGAAAGTGCTGCCCGCGACGCTGGTACGCTGGTCGAGCGTGTGGCTTGGGGCTGCGACGGCCGCCATTCTGTTCAGCATGGGCAAGAATCTGTTTGGCCTGTATCTGGCACGCGCCGGCACGGCCAATGCGTTCGGCGCGGCAGGCTCGCTGGCGGTGCTGTTGATGTGGCTGTACTTCTCTTCTGCGGTCTTTCTCTTGGGCGCAGAACTCGCGGCGCACTGGAATGGACGCCTCACAGAATCCTCCCCGGAAGCAGCTGCGCAAGACACAAACTGATTTACTCCAACGCCGTATTGGCTGTCGGCTATCGGCCCGCCCGGCGTGGGCTATCTGGCAAGGCTGCTTTCCTTCGCCGAGCGAACCGTTTTCATCAAGGCGGCACAGTTGCTGTTGCTGCCCGGGCCAAACTCGATCAGCGGGAGGATGGCGGCCAATGGGTTGAGGAATGCCAATGCCACGACCGCGCCGCCCCGTAGCAGCAAGCTGTCTTTCTTCACCGCGTAGGTCGGCGCAGCAAAGTTGCCGTGGACGCGGATCGGCACACGCAGGGTCAGGATGCTGCGGTCTTTTGGCTGTGGCGTGAGCAGGATATCGAGATATTCCTTTTTCATATCAACGTAGCCGTTACCACCGACAATCGTGTCCTCGGTATCAAACACGATGGCCTCGCTCTTCGCCACGCCACTGGTGACCTTGAACGACGCTGCTGCACAGCGTATGGGCGTTGTCGCGTCGCCCGTCACAAGAAATTTGATGACTTCACCACCGTCGAGACCGACTACCTCCATGAGCAGATTGGAAACCGTGCCGCCAGACATCGCAAATTGCGCACTGCCCGAGGCGTCACCCAGAAAGTCGGCTATCGAGTTGCCACGCCCATTCAAGACCAGGCGCGCGCCCACAGCGCCCTTGCTGTTGCGCATGATTTCACTGGTAGGGAAGAGTTGCGCCAGGAGGGCGTGCTGCACTTCGATATTCGCATCGATTTTCAGAGGATCCTGGCGCGCATCGAGCACGACCGTCGAGACGAGATTGCCACCTGCCATGCCGAACCTGAGCGGCGCCAGTTCAAGCCTGCCCGCCTCCAGCCGCAGTGACACAGACAGATCTTCCAGCGGCAATTGATCGGGCACCTGCAACTGCTTTGCATCCAGCGTGACGTTGGCATCCATTGCATTCAGGCGATCGAGCTTGAATGGTTGCTGCGGCAGTACTCGCCTGGTCGATGTCGGCACCGATGAGGCTCTCTCTTGAGACAAGCGCGTTATCGACTTTTTGCTGGCCGGCGCACCTATCGTCGGGCCAAGATCTGCAAGCGCCAGCAGCTTACTGTGCAACTGCATCTGCAGATGCGGCCGCGGCGATTTCGCGACGTATGTGGCATCACCCGCAATATCGCTTTTGCCGATCACGCCCTTGAAGTTCTCGTAGGCGTAGCTGTTGCCCTGCATGACGAATTGTCCCTTGAAGTGGTACTTCGGCGTGGCAGGCAAGGCGACGGGCAAGGCTGGATAAAGTGCGCCCAGGCTGGGGCCGCTGACGGCCAGAGCCACATTGGCGGCACTGGGTTTGAGCAAATTGGTGATCGTGCCGTCTGCGCTGATGCGGGTCTTGTCCAGATTGAATTCGGTGCGTATCGCAAACGGTTTGCCCGCGTCATTCAAGGACAGGACGCTGGCCGTCTCCGCAAACCCGTCGAAGCCGACCTTGCCGTAGCTGCCTGCGAACGTCAGGCGGGTCGTCAGCGTGCGATGCAGTTCTGTGTCGGTCAACGCGGCGGGCCCCGTTTCGGCCTTCACATTGACATGCACGTCCGCAACGCTGTCGGAATACTCGAGCGCGCCGTGATCCACCGACAGATCACGGATTTCCACCGTGTTGACGGATGGCTCATGGGGTTTGCCGAAGGTCCAGTTTACGCGGCCGTCTTTCAGGCGTTCCAGATGGACGTCGGGCTTTACCAACCATACGTGCGGGATGACGATGCTGCCGGAGAACAGGCTGCGCACTTCGATGGCGAATGCGACCTCGTCAGCGCTGATCATCTCTGCCTGGCGGCTGCCTTGTATGCCGCCCACGCGCAAACCTCGCAGATGCACGACAGGCGGCCAGGCCAGATGCACATCCAGATGCTCAAGCGTGACGGAACGCTCTGTCTTCTGGCTGGCAAAGCGCTCCAGCGGACCGCGAAACCAGTTCCAGTCGAAGCAAACGATCAAGGCAAACAGCGCAAGGACCAGCACAATCGCAATCCATACGCCTTTACCTCGTGCACCTGTCGTCCTCACATTATGTTTCGGGGTCACAAGCTTTGCCCTATGAGTCAGGCGGGTCGTCCGTGAGAACAGGCTCCGCTGTGCGACTCACTTTAGGCAAACAGGCAAGGGATCACTGTGCGCCAACCCACGTATGGGGTGCGCACCCGACCGGCCGTCACATTGCAAGAAAATGCCGCACAAACAGAAAGCCCGCCGATTCGGCGGGCTTTCTGTTTGTGCGGCTCGTGTCGTCGAATTCGCTATGGCCAGATCAGTCAGCCGCGAAGCAGTAGAAGGCCCCCGCCCCGCCGGTGCCCTTCAGCGCATCCAGGCTGCAGCCATTCGTTTGGTGGGAGGAGTTCCAGGTCGTCGCCCACGGTTCGTTCGCCAGGCCGGTGCGGTCGGAATGGCCGACCATGGCAGCGCCCGCCCCGCTCAGCGTCCAGTTACCGCAGGTGAGATTGGGTGTGGGCGAGAGGGCTGTGCCGTCCACGCCTGAGCCGGTGAGTATGTCGTGCGTGTTGGGCGTGTCACCGCGGCCATTCACTACCTTGCCTGTCTCGTTGAGTGCGGTCTGTTTGGTGATGTTGTTGGCCCCGTGAAGCTGCGCGACGTCGGCGGCGATCAGCACCCCCGTGGCGTTATACCAAGGGCCCGTGCCAATGCGATCGCGTGCGTTCACACTGGGAGAGACGGGAGCGGTGGTGCTCCCGCTGGTGCTCAGATAAGCCCGCCACGTGCGATTGCCTGCACCAACAGCCGCGGCCAGTTTCTGGCAGTGAGCGTCTGCCCCGGCCAGCCCACCGAGGTCGGCACCCTTGCCAGGGTTCACGCTGGTGACGAAGAAACTCATGGGCCCCTTGCTCGGGGTCGAGGCACAGGATGCGAGCAGCACTGCAGCCGCTATCGTGGTCGTGGTAATTCCAAACAAGGCAATGGGGCGCATTTGTTCTCTCCGGAATGTTGATCTGACTGACATATCGAACTTCTACCCGCGATACGGCGTGCGGTACTGCGAAGCGATGATTCAAGGCGGTGATTCGAGCCGTGGCGAAAATCTGTGATTTCGCGAGGTGAGTCGCGAAGTCCTCCATCGCCGCTCATGCAAATGACAACTCCCCGGCCACAAGCTTTTCACGCGAAGCCATTCCCGCGCCGGATGGTTTGACACCACAAGGCCTGGCCGGGATTTGGAACAATTCAGGATAGTTGCAGCGTTGGCGATTCGCACGTATTTCGCCGGCATGAAAAACCCGCCATGAGGGGCTAATGCCGCTCACGTAAGCGTCGCGAAGGGCGAAACCTCGTCATCGAGGCAAAGGCCGGGATCCAGATCCACGCAGGGTGACTGGTTCCCGCCTTCGCGGGATGACGGTATGGAGGGACGGCGTCAGCGCGAAACCCAACAAAAAGCCCGCACGAGTGCGGGCTTTTTGTTGGGCGCGGGAAGCAGCGCTTATTCGTCGCCACCACCGGTCAGCAAGGGAATGCTGCCATCGGAATCCTTGCCCAGAAGGCCGGCACCGACGTAGATGCCCAGCTTCTGGCGCGTGTCGCTGATGTCGAGATTGCGCATCGTCAGCTGACCGATGCGGTCGGCTGGCGTGAAGGCCGCGTCTTCGACCTTCTCCATCGACAGACGCTCCGGCGCGTAGGTCAGGTTGGCGCTGACGGTGTCCATGATGGAGTAGTCGTTGCCGCGACGCAGTTCCAGCGTGACTTCGCCGGTGATGGCGCGCGCCACCCAGCGTTGTGCAGTTTCGCGCAGCATCAGGCATTGCGGGTCGAACCAGCGGCCCTGGTACAGCAGGCGGCCGAGCTTCATGCCGTTCATGCGGTACTGCTCGATGGTGTCTTCGTTGTGGATGCCGGTCACGAGGCGCTCGTAGGCGATGTGCAGCAGCGCCATGCCCGGAGCTTCGTAGATGCCGCGGCTCTTGGCTTCGATGATGCGGTTCTCGATCTGGTCGCACATGCCAATGCCATGACGACCACCGATGATGTTGGCCTCATTGAACAGGTCGACACTGCTGGCAAAAGTCTGGCCGTTGATGGCAACCGGCACGCCTTCTTCGAAACGGATGGTGATCGTCTCAGCCTTGATGACGACATCATCGCGCCAGAAAGCCACGCCCATGATGGGCTTGACGATGTGCATGCCTGCGTTGAGAAATTCGAGGTCCTTCGCTTCGTGCGTCGCGCCGAGCATGTTGGAGTCGGTCGAGTAAGCTTTCTCGACGCTCATCTTGTAGTCGAAGCCGTTGGCGATGAGGTATTCGCTCATCTCCTTGCGGCCGCCGAGCTCGTCGATGAAGGTCTGGTCCAGCCAGGGCTTGTAGATCTTCAGCGCCGGGTTGGCCAGCAGACCGTAGCGGTAGAAGCGCTCGATGTCGTTGCCCTTGTAGGTCGAGCCATCGCCCCAGATGTTGACGCTGTCGGCCTTCATGGCGACGACCAGCGCGGTGCCGGTCACGGCACGGCCCAGCGGCGTGGTGTTGAAGTAGGTCGCGCCGCCGCTCTTGATGTGGAAGGCGCCGGACTGGATCGCGGCAATGCCTTCAGCCACGAGTTGCGGGCGGCAGTCGATCAGGCGGGCGATCTCGGCGCCATAGGCCAACGCCTTGCGCGGGATTTCTTCGTAGTCGCTTTCGTCGGGCTGGCCGAGATTGGCGGTGTAGGCACAGGGCACGGCGCCCTTGCCGCGCATCCAGTGCACGGCGGCGCTGGTGTCGAGGCCACCGGAGAAAGCGATACCGACGCGTTCGCCGGCGGGAATCTTCTGGAGAATGGTTGCGGTCACGACTGGCGTCTCAAGATGAAAATCGGGGAGGCGCGCATTGTAACGCGCCCCTGCTATCCCCGTCTGCCAAAGCCGGGACACAGAGGACAATCCATAGGCGCAACACGCGGTAGCGACCCAACCCACCGTTCCATTGAACAGCATTAATGCCGGACAAGCGGAAAAACCGGGACCCCACGGGCATCTAGGGGGATTCGCGAATATCGTGGCATCGGTCTCGTGTCCAGAATGCCCGGTCTGATCTCAACGCCCACAGCAAGAAGGGCACACCCCACAGGAGGAAGCAATGCGCAGCAGATGTTTGACCCCGTTGTTGATGGTTTGCCTGGCCGCAGCCAGCGTGGCACAAGCCGCGCCCTTAAAGACGCGCGACGTACTCGAGATCTGGCCGAATGGCGTGGCGCCAGGCTCGGAGAACTCTCCCGCCAAACTCACTGTGACCGAGCGCAGCAAGGTGGCCTACTGGCCCGACCGCGCGCTCACCGGCGTGACCCGCCCCAACCTGACCGCCATCGTGCCGGACAAACCGAACGGCACGGTCCTGATCGTCGCGCCTGGCGGCTCTTACACGCGCATGGCGATCGACAAGGAATCGGCCGAGATGGCGCGCTGGCTGAATCCCTATGGCGTCACCGTGCTGCTCATGCAATACCGTCTGCCCGCCGAGGGCCACGTCAATGGCAAGGACGCCCCGCTGTCGGATGCACAACGTGCCGTCCGCTACGTGCGTGCTCACGCGAAGGAATGGAACCTGAATCCGGCGAAGATCGGTTTCCTCGGCGCCTCGGCAGGCGGTCACATGGTCTCTAGTCTCGACGTGCAGTTTGCAAAGAAAGTGTATGAGCCCCTGGACGAGGCCGACGCGCTCTCCGCCCGCCCCGACTTCACGATCCTGCTCTACCCCGTCACGTCGATGGAAAACGGCAACACACACTTGGAGTCGCGCACGAATCTGCTTGGCAAGGATCCCTCGCCGGAGTTGATCAAGGCCTACTCGTCCGACCAGAACCTGACCAAGGATGCGCCGCCGACATTCGTCGTGCTGGCTGAAGACGACCCCGCCGTACCTCCCTCCAACGGCATCGGCTTCTGCAACGGCCTCAACAAGATCGGCGGCTCGTGCGAACTGCATACCTTCAAGGAAGGTGGTCATGGCTTCGGCATCCGCGATGCACGTCAATTGCCTGTTTCGACATGGCCAAATCTGGCTGCAGACTGGATGAAAAAACTCGGCTTCATCCAGTAAAAATTTGGTTTCAGGTTTCAAAAAAAAGCCCGCCAATCGGCGGGCTTTTCAATCGTGCGGATACAGCGCGATATCAGACCGTTTCAGATTCCAGCACCGGGTAGTCGACGTAGCCGACCCGGCGATCACTCAGCCCATAGCCATAGAAACTCTCGGCACGTTGCGGATTGAGCGCTGCGTTGTGCAGCAGACGCACCGGCAAATCAGGGTTGGCGATGAAGTCCTTGCCGAAAGCGATTGCGTCGGCTTCGCCCTTGGCAAGAAGCGCTTCCGCCTGCTCGCCGCTGAGCCCCTGGTTAGCGATATACACGCCGCCAAAAGCCTCTTTCAGCGCCGGCCCGATACGTGGGTCCGCCTGCGATTCACGTGCGCACAGGAAGGCGATCTTGCGACGGCCGAGCTCGCGTGCCACGTGGCTGAAAGTGGCCAGCAGATTGCTGTCGCCCATGGTGTGCGAGTCACCACGCGGCGCGAGGTGCACGCCGACGCGACCCGCGCCCCACACCCCGATTGCTGCATCGGTCACTTCCAGCATCAGGCGCGCACGGTTTTCGATGCTGCCGCCATATTGATCCTCGCGCTGGTTCGTACTGTCCTGCAGAAACTGGTCGATCAGATAGCCGTTGGCGCCGTGGACTTCCACGCCATCGAAGCCTGCGAGCTTCGCGTTCTCGGCGCCCTTGCGGTACGCCTCGACAATGCCTGCAATCTCGGCCGTCTCGAGCGCGCGAGGCACGACGTAATCACGTTGTGGGCGCAACAGGCTGACGTGGCCTTGCGCAGCAATCGCGCTAGGCGCCACCGGCAACTCACCGTTCAGGAACTCGGGGTCGGAAATACGGCCGACATGCCACAGCTGCAGGAAGATGCGACCGCCAGCCGCATGCACGGCACGCGTGACGAGCTTCCAGCCTTCGACCTGGGCGTCGGACCAGATGCCCGGCGTGTCAGGGTAGCCAACGCCCATCGGCGTCACAGACGTGGCCTCGCTCAGGATCAGGCCGGCGCTGGCGCGCTGGGCGTAATACTCGGCCATCAGTGCGTTCGGCACGCGGCCCTCACTGGCGCGGCAACGGGTCAATGGCGCCATCACGACACGGTTGGGCCAGGTCAGATCGCCGACCGAAATGGGATCAAATAGCTTGCTCATCGGATACTCCTTATTGTCTAGGGGAGGAAAAGGGAATTGAGCGGAATTCGGTCTCTCTGAAATTGCTGACCGGACCGTTACCGCTGAAGAATCAAAGCTCCTGCTGCATCTGCTGCAGAAACGCGGCAATCACTGCCTCGTTGCGTGAATAGAAAATCCATTGGCCGAGCTTCTGCGTGGTCACCAGGCCTGCGCGCTGCAGACAGGCGAGATGCGCAGAAACAGTGGATTGCGAGAGGTCCGCCTTGTCGTAAATCTTGCCGGCGCAAACGCCCATCTCGAAGGGATAGGCCTGCGGCGGGAACTGCCCGGCCGGATCCTTGAGCCAGCCAAGAATCTCCCGTCGCGCCGGGCTCGCCAGCGCCTTGATGATCTCGTCGGTCATCACAGTGCCCGTCAGAGCGCCGGGCACGGCGGAGATTTCGTCTTCAGTCGAATTTAGATTCGTCATGTAACGAATCATATTTCGTCATCTAACGAAATACAAGAATTTCTTCTTGATGTACCGCAAACCCCTGCGATTCGAGGATAAAAAAAAGCACGCCAGACTTCGGCGTGCGTTCTTCATTGATGGGGCAGTCACCTGCCCACTACTGGAAATTACTTCAGTTCGAAAGCACCCAGATCCGGCGCTGCGCCCTTGTAGGCGATGCCGACGCTGACGCCCTTGTCGATCAGATTGCTGCCCGACGACAGACGGAACAGGCTGGTGTTCGGCAGGCTGCCATCCGCATTACGCGCAGCTGTCGCGAGGCTCGTGTCGACGCTGGCAAAGTCGGAGCTGCTGGTCGTGATGCTGTTCCAGGTGTTGTTGGTCGAGGTCGCGTTGGCGATCACGTCAGCACTGGTGCCCGACAGCGAAGCGTTGTTCTTCAAGGTGTTCTTCTCACCCGAAGCCAGCGTGCCACCCCAGCTGAAGTTGATCTTGTTCTTGTAGCCGGTGTTGTTGTACAGCGTCACGCCACCCGTGTTGTTGTTCTGGTCAAAACCCTTGCCAGGATTGCCGAACGATACCGAGTTGCGAATGACGTTGCGCTGTACGGCGCTGTTGCCACCGAGCTTGAAGCCGTTGCCGTTGCCGGCGAAAGCGGTGTCGCCGTAGATGTTGATGCCATTGCTGAAGGCCCAGCTGTTTTCGATGACAACGGCTTCCGGACTATCGAAGGTATCGAAGCCGTCATCCGAGTTGCTCCACGCACGGCAGCCGTGGAAGAAGTTGCCCGCACCTTGTGTCTGCTTGGAAGCGAAGCCGTCGGCCATGCTGCCGTTCTTCTTCGGATCGTAGTTGTTGTACGAATCGACGTTGATGACGTTCGTGTAGGAGCCGCCCTTGTTGATTTCCAGGCCGCTGTTGCGGTTGTTGTAGAAGGCGACGTTCTCGAACGTATTGTGCGCACCCGTCACGTAAGTACCTTGATAGCCGGCACGCGTGATGTCGAGCCCCTTGAAGTACCAGTAGCTACCCGTGAGGGAGAAGCCATAGGAATCCTGCAGCCAGGTATTGGTCGGCCACTGGAAGTCGATCTTGGCGCGACCGCAGTTGGCGGCGACCATGTAGATCTTCGCACTGGACGTACCGGATTGCGACAGGGTGATGGTGTTCTTCGCGCCCGCTGTGTAAGGAATCGCGTAGGTGCCAGCTTGGAGCAGGATCATCTGGCCGGCGCTGACCTTCGAGATGGCGGCCGTCAGGCTCATCGGTGCGGAGAAGCTGGTACCCGCGCCGCTGGCGGAGCCGGAAGGCGTCACGTAGTAGATCTTGCTGGCGGTCAGGTTGCTGGTCTCGGTGCCACAGCCGGTCACATACGGATCGGCGCTGGCAACACTACTCGCGACGGAGCTGCTGGCTACCGAGCTACTGGCTACTGAACTAGCCACTGAGCTGCTCGCAACGCTGCTGGCAACCGAACTGGAGGACTTGCTGGAAGAGCTTGACGATGCCACTACGCTGGAACTCGAAGAAGACGAAGAAGCAGAAGTCGTCGTGCCGGCGTACGAGCACCATGCCGATGTCGTGAATGTGTTTGCGGGGAAGTTGCTCGACGAGCACACCACGCTATTGGTGAAGGTGCCGTAAACGAAACTGCCGGACTTGCCCAGCGCGACCGAGCGCGTGCCGCTGAAGGAACAAGTCGCGCCGGTGTTCTGCACGCACTTGGTGTAACCGGTCGGGGCATCTGTTGCGGCATGCGCGTTCGCAGCCAGCAGCAAGGCGGCGGCGCCGCCAAGCAGGATTTTGCTAAGCATGTTGTCTCCTCATTTTATTTTTTAACGCGACGTACTTGGCACGCCACGGCACTACCCGCTTTGTTGTAGGACAAATTCCTACAAACGGCAAAATAGTAACAGTAACTTACTAATTACCAGAAGTGATGTCTGTCGCGGCCGGCCCCCCGCTTCGGAGCTGCCGTGCTCGCTTCTCGCCGGCTCGGGCAAGCCGTGTCAGGCCCAAAGCGCGCCCTACAATGAATGACCGGGTGCTGAGGGTCGTGCAGCGCCGTTCCCCGATCCAGAGAACCGCCGCCCATGTCCAACCCGCCCGCACGGCCGCCCCGCCACATCGGCTTTCTCGACCCGATTCGCGTCCTGCTGGTGCTGCTGGTCATTGCCCACCACACCTCCATCACCTACGGCGGCTCCGGCGACTGGTACTACCGCGAGGCTGGCAGCCCCGAGTGGCTTAAGACATTGCTGAGCGTCTTCACCGGTACCAACCAGGCCTTCTTCATGGGCTTCTTCTTCCTGATTGCCGGCTACTTCACGCCCGCGTCGCTGGCACGCAAAGGGACTGCCGGCTTCCTGCGCGAACGCGCATGGCGACTGGGTGTGCCGGTGCTGGTGTTCGCTGCCTTGTTGAGTCCGCTGACACGCGCGCTGGCAGCAGGGGCCCGCGGCGAGGACTTCCTGCCGGCCCTTTGGCACGCACTTGGGCAATTGCGTTTCGACCCGGGCCCGCTGTGGTTCAACATCGCGCTGCTGATGCTCTCGGCGCCGTGGGTCTTCATCGCACGGCGCCTGCCGCCTGTTGCCTCACCACGCATGGGGTTGCATGCCGCGATTGCGCTGGCCGTCCTCGGTTGCGGTGCGCTGGCATTTGCGTTGCGTCTTGCAATGCCAGTGGGCCGTTCGTTCTTCCATATGCAGATCGGCTACTTCGCCTCCTACCTGCTGCTGTTCTACGGTGGCGGCTGGATGGCCGGCCAGCACTTTCTGGAGCGCGTGGAATGGGCACATGCGCGGCGCTGGGTGTGGCTGGCGGTGGCGGTCTATCCGGTCCTCTGGCTAAGTGCGGCCTTCGCCGGCGCATTCGACGGCGACACTTGGCGTGGCGGCTGGCATCTACCGGCGCTGATCTATGCATTCTGGGAGCCCTTCATCGCTGCAGGCGTCATCCTCGGCAGCCTCGCACTGTTCCGTCGCTACCTGCCGCAACCGGGGCGTGCGTGGCGTCGTCTGGCTGACGCCTCCTTCGCGGCTTTCGTGATCCATCCGCCACTGGTTGTGGCGAGCAGCTGGCTGGTACAGCCGCTCAGCAGTGCCCCCTTGATGCGCTTCGTTCTGGCGGCACCACTGGCCGGGCTGATGGCATTCGGCCTCGCAGATACATGGCGGCGGCACCTCGCGCCGCGACAGCAGGACACTTGACCTGCAGGACACGATCCCGATACAAGGAACAAGCAGTCCCCAGGCGCCGGAACGGGACTGACGCGCGGCCATGACAGGAGGGCAAGATGATCTTCGAACAGATTGCGACCGGAGGCTGTCAGTCCTACCTGATTGGCTGTGGTGAAACTCACGCAGCGGCCGTGATCGACCCGGAGATCAGCCAGCTCGATCAGTACCTCGCCCTGGCCGCGCGCGATGGCCTGCACATCCGCTATCTGATCGACACCCACACGCATGCCGATCATTTCTCAGGCACGCACGCCCTCGCGAAGAAGCTGCAGGTGCCGGTCGTCATGCAACGAAACAGCCCGACCCCCTTTGTCGATCTGCGTCTCGGCGACGGCGAGATGCTGATGCTGGGTCGCATGCGTATCGAAGCCCTGCACACGCCCGGTCACACGCACGACTCGATGTGCCTGCGCGTGGAAGATCGCGTCTTTACCGGCGACACCCTGCTGATAGGCGGCACAGGCCGCACCGATCTGCCGAGCGGGGATCCACTCGCCCTGCACGACAGCCTGTTCAATCACCTGCTCAAGCTCGACCCCACACTCAGGATATTCCCCGCGCATGAGTACAAGGGCCGCAAGAGCAGCACCATCGCTGACGAACTGACCTCCAACCCGCGTTTGCAGTATGCAGACCCGACTGCTTTTGCCGAGCTGATGAACACCCTGAACCTGTCGATGCCGACGCACATCACCGAAGCGCTGCGCGTCAACATGGGCGGCGGCAAGTCCGTCGCGCAGATGCTCGACGAAGCCGCCGCAAGCGTGCCCTTCATGTCGCTGGAAACGCTGAGGGCAAGAGTTGAACTGGATGACCCGGGCCTCATCGTCCTCGACGTTCGCGAACGCGATGCGTATGAGGCCGGCCACATTCCCGGCGCGCGACTCCTGCCGCGCGGCCAGCTCGAACTGCGCGTAAATCAGGAACTGCCCGACCCGACCCGCCGCATTCTCGCGTGCTGTGAAATAGGCAAGGTATCGACCCTCGCCACCGCCACGCTGCGCGAGATGGGTTTTGCCGGTGCCGTAGCGCTGGATGGCGGCATGAAGGCCTGGCGCGAGGCTGGTTATCCGCTGAAAACGGGGAGCGAGCCTTGAGAGCATGGCGTCGCAGCGCGTATCGCGAACGACTTTGCGCTGAAGTGCTTCAATCTCTTAATAGGCACACGCAGCCCTTGTGACGCCCTCTCCATGGACGGGTCAAGTATCGGCGGCGCTCCGGCGCCGCCTCGCTCTTGGTGGATATAGCCACCACACAGCGACAACCACCAGGGCAAACGCCGTATAGGCAAGGGTGAAAACCCAGGGCGGGCCTTGCCAGAACAGAAGCGCTTGCAGCCAATGCTCAATGAAGCTGCCTTCATACGTCACGACTTTTGCTTTTGACCGAAGCCACATCTCGAGCGTAGTAAGCGGGCACGCGATGCCAAGCCATGCTTCTGCGGCCACGAATGCAATGGTTACCAGGTGAGCAAGCCTGAACCACAGCGCATTCACCCAAGGCCACTTGCGCATGTTGCCGATGACAATCACGACCAGACCGCCCACGACAAAGAACACAAGAGCGACATGCAGCGTAAGCACTGCATCAGCCAGCAGCTGGAAGGGAGGCCACTCGCTCATTTCAGATGTCCGGCTTGTATGGCCGAACCTGTTGGTCACGGCGCAACCAACCTAGAACGCGGTCGTTGCCGACATGCAAGCGCCCTTCCCTCTGTTCCAGCGGGAAACGCTCGCGCGTTGCCCCGAATGGGCCGGCATTCTGTTGCACGACCTCGATAAAGTCCGGGCCGACTTTACTCACGATTGCCACGTGCCCGAACCGATTCAGCGCCCACGGTGCAAACACGATCAAATCTTCGACTGCCGGCCTCGCACCAGCGCCGTTCTGGTACTGAATGAGCATGCGATCCCGGTTCAACTCTCCGTCGCCTACCGTCGCGGAAAAGAACTCCCTGGCGTGCCCCATTGAATTTGGCATCTTGTGCCCGAAGCGTTCGTAGTAGTAGCGCTTGACGAACTCGACGCATTGAAATTGCAGTCCAAGGTTGTATCCATCGCTCGTGGTCCTGCGCCCGGAAGTGCTATTGATCGCACCGTTGTAGTACACGACCACGCCATTGAATTCGTCGAGCTTTTCCCCCAGGGAGTGCGCCGGGTTGATATTGCAGCGCGTAGCAACGAAGTAGCCAAGCACTGACATCACCACAAGGAACGCGGAGATTCTGGCAAGACGCTTTCTAAAAAAATATCCGCTGAACACAACGGCCGCCGGAGCGCTGCGGAGGGAACCAAAATGCGCGTGACTTTTCGCCGCACTGATGCGTTTGCTAGACAAGCTTGCGGCCTCTTATCGCCAGACAGACTACCGTTGAGAGAATCGAGACCGGGATACTCAATACACCAATAGCAATCGATACAAGATATATGACGGCACTGGTTTGGTCGCCATCGCTGTCATACGAGGCGTTCCAAACTGACCATACATGTCCAAACACATACATCAACACAAGAAACAACATTGCAATTAACACTTTGCGGGTCAGTGCACTTCGAAATGCGATCGCGACCGCAATAAATGGTGTTGCACACAAGGGACTCAAGATCCGCCAGGATGTTTCTAAAATATGCGGGATTGCATAATCCAGCCAGTTTTGACAGTCGGGACAGTGAACAAGAAAGGCAGACCTCGCGTCTCCTACAATCAGGGTGACGAATATCAGAAGATTAACGATGAGCGCCAAGCATACGTGCGTCAGGTACGGAGTAATTTTCATGGCGTTTGACTTTGAGCACCCTGCCGCGCGCATGCCCACTTACGACAAGTTCCGGGACATATTCAGCAAGTGAGAAAGAACCACTTCAGTGCAACAACTAGACCAATGAACCAAATAAAAACCGTTCCAGCCATGCCAGCAAGAAGGATGAAAAACTGAAAGACCCGAGTTCGATTGCGCGCGCGCAGAAAAGCGTAGCGCAACAGCGCTAGACCAGCCACGAATCCCGCGGCGAGCACAGCCCAACCGGCGATCACGACAAGGGCACTTTTCTCTCCGTACTCTGGCGGGCATTGCCTGGTGGCGAGTGCAGGCATTGCAAAACTGGCAACGACGATACCAACCGTCAGTGAGGGCAAATAGCGCGGAACAATCGATCTCATGTGGTTCGATGAGTGAAATGAAGGGCGGCTGGAGGCAGGCGATGCCTGTCGGAAAGGCCCGCTCGATGAAAGAGTTAGGTCAGCGAGATCACTACCCTCTTGTTGACGCCGCGTTCGCTTACAGCAACAGAAGCCGAATACGGAGCTCCATTCCTTCGCGCCTCTGCAACTTCGCGCAGCTTGATGCCGTGGCTTGCCAGAGCGACATGCGCTGACTCCGGCAGCAGCACGCTGCACACACTGGCGACAAAGCCTGGAACACTGATCGTCGTTTCGTGTTTGTCGCCCACGAATTTCTCGATCTTGAGCATTTCACTTCCTTTCATTTCAAAGTTGAGAGTATTGCCGGAGACCTACTCTAGTAAGAGTGGATAACAAAGACCTGTGGAGCTTATGTGGCCACGCCTGGGTTAAACCGTGCCGCGAAGTGGCGTCGGCTTGGACGAATTCTTGTGCCTCTACCCCGAATGAGCGAGTGTGCCAAGAAGTAGAAGCACGCCGGTACCAGCCATCGCGACGAGAATTGGAAATGCCGGGGTAACTACAGGCGTGACCCACAGCGCGTGAGAGACGGCGCAGATCCCTGCCAGGAGACAGGCGCTCAGCGTGGCCTTGAGCCGCGATAAGCTGGTTAGCGCGGAAGAGCGCACAAACACGCGCACCCACCATCCGATCAAGCCCAGGAAAGCACCAAGACCCGTTGCAAAAATCGCCGGCTCTTGAAGTGGATTGAACATCAGAAGGGAGACGGAGAAGAGCCCAAACAGCGCCGTGACTACGACGCCCAAAAGGCCAAGAGCAATCCGACTCAAGGGGTGATCCACTATGCTCGCGGCAATATTCAGCAAGAGAGCCTAACCATCGATGTGACAGAAATTTTTCTGTATTTTTCTGTATGACTCCGGCCTACGCTGTAAGACTCCCCAGCACTGACCGGTTGGAAACTGGCTTGGAGTATGCCTTGCAGCGACTAAGCCGGATTTTTCTTGCAGGACTGAATCAGTCACGCAGCGCGGCACGACCCATCTTTTTTCTCCGCAGACAGAAGTCTTCGATCAGCTACGCGAGCGCAGCCGATACTGCCTTCACAGTCTACGGATCGGGCGGATTTATGTCTATTGGACGCGACTTTTCCCGAATCCATGCCAGGTGCGCGCCGCCTGCATGAAGCAGTCGAGGGAGGGCAATTTCTATGCAAGATGCAAGGCCAAGGCGGGTACCGAAAATTCGAGAACAGCCTGCAACGCCAGCCAGGGGCTGTGTCAATCAGGCTGATGTGAGACGAACGCCAAGCTCTCGGGTGCAGCCTTGGCGGCAGAAGGCGTAATAAAGACGCGCAGCAGGACTCAAGGGGTGCGGGACTCACGCAACGCGGCGAAACCCGAGGCCCTATATCGCCCGTATCGATCCGCTACAGCCGGTGGGACGCACGCGAACGACCAAGCAATGTGATTGTGCCTGCGAGCAACGCACCGGCAGCAGCGGCAATCAATAGCGCTTTGACCGGCTCTTCCCTGACATAGGCCGTGGTGCATTCACGCGCTTGGGTAATCTGGTTCTTGAACTGCTCCCGGGCCGCGCGTACGCGTTTGACGCCGTCACGGACGAAGCCGCCAAGCCTGGAAGAAGTCTCATCGCCCAAGTCAGTTCCGGCTTCCTCGGCCGCAATTGCGTTATTGACCGCTTCGTCAGTTCTACGGCTGAACATTCCAGTCACCGAATCGACTGGTTCCTCGATATTTCCTGAATCGGCATCGCTCATGATGTGGCCTCTTTGAAAGGTGAAAATTGTGAAAGACGGAGATCATCAGCGCCCACGCAACAAGCTGGCCACAAAGGTCACCAATGCCACGACCAGGAATATGAAGAAAAGAGTCTGGGCAATCCCTGCGGCTCCAGCGGCAATGCCGCCGAAGCCGAACAGGGCTGCGATGAGCGCAATAACAAAAAATACAATGGCGTAATAAAGCATCACGATCTCCTTGAAATGCTCGGCTATCTCCGAAGGTTCAGTGGCGCAGCATTTCCTTGCTACGTCGATTGAACTGTAGTGAGGATCAAGGTGAAAGGTGACCGGCCTGGACCGCAAAGCGCTGTCAGCGCGCACGGCTTGATGGAGTAAGAAAGGGCCTACACAGGAAAGCGCGGCCCTCGGGTTTTCCGTGCGTTTTCCGTGGGTTGTCCGTGTGACCTGCGCATCGCCGCCGTGTCAGCCGCGCCGCCCCGCTTCGATTGCTGCGATGTCGATCTTCCTCATCTGCATCATCGCTTCGAAAGCGCGTTTCGCTACCGCGGGATCAGGATCGGCAATCGCGCTAGTGAGGGCGCGTGGCGTGATCTGCCATGACAGCCCCCATTTGTCCTTGCACCAGCCGCATTCGCTTTCCTGGCCGCCGTTGCTGATAGTCGCGTTCCACAAGCGATCAGTTTCAGCCTGATCTTCAGTTGCGACCTGGAAAGAAAAAGCCTCGGAGTGCTTGAACACCGGACCGCTATTCAGCCCGATACAAGGGATGGCGATCACGGTGAACGCCACCGTCAAGATGTCACCCTGCTTGCCCGATGGATAGTCACCGGGCGCGCGGTAGATCGTTCCCACTGCGCTATCTGGAAAGGTCTCGGCGCAGAACTGCGCGTCGTCCAGAGCAGTGCCCTCATACCAGAGACAAATCGTTGCCGATCATGTTCGTTCTCCTTTTCACACATTGGCTCGATTGCTGCGCGCGCCTCAACCTTTAAAGCCAATTGTCATTTATCTGCCGTTGCCACTTTCTGACTTGCTTTTCTGCTTCATCGCGGGCCACGCCGTAGCGTTCCTGGATCTTGCCCGCAAGGAATACGCGGCTGCCATCAATAGCGTCGACATCGTCATCGGTCAGTTTTCCCCACTGCCCAGTTACGTTGCCCCTGAGTTGTTTCCAGCTGTCTTGAATGCGATCCCAATTCATGTGTTCTCCTTTGCAGATCTGAGATTAAAGAAGGCGATGGCTGGCTTCTGGCGCCAGCCCTGCGCGCTCGCGCACAGTCACCAACCAACACCATCGAACAAACCTTACGCCCCAATGAGGCTTTGGTCTGTCGGACAAGACCGCATCTTCTGAACATGACCAATGTCTCTTCTCCCGGCCGCGTTTCGCGCGTCTGGATGGGCACGCAATCTGCTTCAAGGCAGGTAACAAGTCTGCGTTTTCGCAAAGTCGCAATTCCGCACGATTCGTTCGAGTCGTCCCTGAAGGACCTGACTATGGACCCGGAAGAAGTGATTTCAACACTCAATAAACTCATAGAGATCTGCATGGATGGCGAATCCGGTTTTCGCATCTGCGCGGAGAAGAGCAATTCGGCGAAGCTCGCCGACACCTTTTCGCGCCGCGCCGAAGAATGCCGCGCAGCCGCCTTCGAACTAAAACAATGCGTCGTGGATTGGGGAGCAGCGCCTGCCACAACGGGCACCGTAGCCGGCTCGCTGCACCGGGGCTGGATCAAGATGCGCTCGGCACTTTCTTACTGCGATAACCGCGTGCTATTGGAAGAGTGCGAGCGCGGTGAGGACATTGCCTTGGATGCTTACCGGAAGGCGCTTGATGGCTCGCTCCCGCCTGCGCTGCGCCCCATCATCGAACGCCAGTACATCGGCACCAGACATAACCAGGATCAAATCCGCGAGCTTCGCGACAGCGTGCGATTTGACGAAAGGACAATCCCCTAGCTATCCGAAAGGAGCACAGCATGAAACACCAGAAGCTTCGCATGGCAGGCTTGCAGGCCATATGTGTTCTGGCCGCCTCGCTGATGGTCAGCGCCTGCAATCGCAACGCCGGGAACGCGACGGACTCCACTGCTGCGACACCGGAAAGTTCCTCGTCACTTGATTCCGGCGGCACCGCGCCACCACCCATGACTCCGGTAACACCGGACGCGAGTTCCGCCCCTGACGCTGGAACCCCTTCCAGCAGCCCTGACATGGGCACAGGCAGCACGGGCACATCTGCAAGTAGCGCCAGCAGCTCCATTGGCCCCTTGAGTAAGAGCGTCGAGAGGCACCCGCGCCATGCAGCTAGTCAGCTCGCAGAAAATCGCGAAGCGCTCTGAACGCCTGAAGCGCAGGGACCGAAAGCATAGCGGCCGTTCCCGTTTGGCTCTACGCCATGTCAGCGACACGATGCCCGGCATCAGGCGCGAGCGCCACGGCAAGGGCTTCAGCTATCGTCTGCCGGATGCCAGCCTCCTTCGTGACGCGAATGAAGTGGGACGAATCCGCCGGCTTGCGATCCCGCCCGCCTATACCGACGTCTGGATCTGCCCGTGGCCCGACGGGCATTTGCAAGCCACCGGGCGTGACGCACGAGGGCGCAAACAGTACCGCTACCACGTCGATTGGACTGCAGGGCGCAGCGCCGACAAATTCGAGCGGCTCGAAGCCTTCGGCCATGCCCTGCCACGCATCCGGCAGCAGGTGGCGCGTGATCTTGCTGGCGAGGCTGGCGAGCTCAGCCGTCCGCTGATTCTGGCGACGCTGGTGCGCTTGCTCGACACCACATACCTACGGATCGGCAATGAAGAATATGCGCGTGACAATGAATCCTACGGTCTGACCACACTACGCAATCGGCATGCAGACGTACGTGCCGACGCGTTGCGCCTGCGATTCCGTGGCAAACATGGCGTGCTGCACGAGGTCAGTCTTCATGATCGCCGTCTGGCAAGCGTCGTCCGCCGTTGCAAACAACTCCCTGGGCAGGCGTTGTTCCAGTACGAAGAAGGCGGTCAGGTCCATAGCATCGGCTCGACCGATGTGAACGACTACATCTCTGCCGCAGCCGACGAGCGCTTTACGGCCAAGGATTTTCGCTCCTGGCACGGCACAGTGCAGGCGCTGAAGCTGGCGAGTACAGCGAGTACCGCCCAAGGGGCCGGGCCGCGACGACTCCCGGAGGTTGTGAGGGGCGTTGCTCGCTGTCTCGGCAATACCGAAGCCGTTTGCCGCAAGGCCTACATTCATCCTGCGGTTCTGGCGTTCTGCCAGCGTCTGACGGAGGAACCGGAGGCGCTGGCGCACCTTGAGCAAGCACTCGAAGTCGGCGGCGAAGCGCTATTTGCCACGGCCACGGTCGGCGCAGACTTTCACAGATTGCGTCGAGACGAACGCCGCCTTCTCGCCTTTCTGCACACTGAACACGCCTGACGTGGCCATACCGGGTTGTGACGTCTGGCCTGCGCTTCAGCCGAGCTGCGCGCTCCACAAGTCCAAGACACCGGGCGATGGCATCGCCCGCGCACCAACGCTGCTCAGGCCGCAGCAATCGTCCACCGCGCGAGCGCGGTTTCATCACCCTACGTGGCGTGCCGCACAGAAAGGAGCCTGCTTCCTCACTAATCTCGTTACCAATTCTTGCTGCAATTTTTACCTGCGGCTGCCAGACGTTCCCGTGGCGTCGAACCCCGCTATGGGCGGAACGCAGCACAGCATACGTAACGGACGAAGGAAGGATGGTGCGACATGAACGATGTACTGACCGTGGGCGACGACAGGTGCTCAGCCGCGTTGCTCGCCGAGGCCAGCACGCGGTGCGACGAGCTTGAGACAAGTGGCCATTTCGGCCAGCTATGGGGCCGCTCGGCGACCATGCAGGCTATTTATCAACAAATCTCACGCGTGGCCGTCACGGGGGTGACGGTGTTGATCACGGGAGAGAGCGGCACGGGCAAGGAGTTGGTCGCCCGCACCGTTCACGATCTGTCGCGTCGCAGCACAGGCCCTTACCTTGCCATCAACTGCGGCGCCATTGCACCGCACCTGATTGAAAGTGAAATCTTCGGCCACGAGAAAGGAAGTTTTACAGGCGCAGATCGCCAGCGCCTCGGCTTCTTCGAACGCGCGCGAGGCGGCACCCTGTTCCTCGATGAAATTACCGAAATGCCACTGGAATTGCAGGTGAAGCTGCTGCGTGTGCTTGAGACGGGCACGTTCATGCGCGTAGGCTCCTGTCAGCTACACGAAACGGATGTCCGCCTGATAGCAGCCACCAATCGCGCCCCTGCCGACGCTGTGGCCCAAGGCAAACTCCGCGACGACCTGTACTACCGGCTCAATGTTTTTCCCATCGAGCTGCCCGCGTTGCGAGCGCGCAGGGAGGATGTATCGCTACTGGCCGAACACTTCCTGCTCGAGATGAATGTTGCCGAGAACACGCGCAAGCAGTTCTCGCAGGAGGCACTCGGGCAACTCACGTCCTACCCTTGGCCGGGCAATGTCCGCGAGCTGCGAAATGCGGTCCAGCGCGCTTTCGTGATGGCGCCTGGCGAGCGGCTTGAACCCGAGCATCTGCCCATCAATCACACGATGGGGAATGGGGGAAATGCGGGGAATGCGGGGAATGCGGTCGCCACTGCGTTCAATGCGCCGGACCCCGGCAGCATGCAGCCTGATTCCCAGGTCTCGATCACGATCCCGTTGGGTACGTCCATGGCCGAGACCGAGAAGCTGTTGATACGCGCCACACTCAAACACTACGACGACCATAAGGAGCGAACTGCCGCTGTGCTCGGCGTAAGCCTGAAGACGCTCTACAACCGCCTGCGGAACTACTCGCAGGAAAGGGTTGAAGAGTCGGCACAGTTACCGGGCTCCATCAGCTATCAAGGCCGGTGAACGCAGACGATCTCAGACGCTGGCAGGCGGGCCGCTGGCCCGCCATGCTGAAGGCGTGAAGATCAGATGAGTTCATCGCCCTGCCAGTAGTTGCGCTGACCGTAGTAGTTGTGAATCTCCGTCGCCCAGGTCGTATCTGCCATGGATGGCCAGTGATCCTTGTCGAAACCGGGAGCGTTCTTTACCCGATCGGAGCTCGCGTCGAGAAGGAAGCATTTGCGATCAGCGTCAAGCGTCAGCGCCGACCAGGGGATGGCGAACAGCTTTTCGCCCATACCGAGGAAGCCCCCCGCCGCCAACACCGCATAAGCGACGCGGCCGGTCGGTACATCAATCATGATGTCCTTGATATCGCCGATCTTCTCGCCGTCGTTGGCGAAGACGTCGTCGCCCTCAAGCGTGTCTGCCGCCATGACTTCGGGGCCGGGGCCCGAACCATCTCCTCGACTGCCAACGATGTTGGCACCAACAGAATTCTGGAAGCTCTGCGTATGCATAATGAATCTCCTGTCCTGGTTGAAAATCAGTGGTGGGTGAAAATGTACAAGGGCCCATACAAGTTTGTCGTCCCCTGCCCCGTCTTCGTTGCAAGCGTCGTGCCTGCGCGAAAATAAAAATCTGTCGTACGTATCCGGCGAGCTGTCGCTACCGGCGCTTTCCATGCACCTGCACATCGGCACCCCGTGTCCGCTGCGGGTCATCGGAGGGCCCGGGTACATCCGAAGGAACGCCGCGCCGTTCCGTGTCGCGCAGACCACGGCGCACATCGCGTGCGGCCTGCTTGATGACCTCTCGCGTGCCGTCCTCCGGCAAGCCCGCATCAGGCGTCTCATCAAGTTCGTGCGGCAAGGAACGGCCACTGCGGTTATGAGCACTGAGCGTCTCGTCAGTCGCTTCTCGCGGCTTGTCGGGATTGTCGGGCTTATCGGGATTAAGCTTTGCTGGATGCTTCAGACGAGCAGGCATGGCTGACTCCTGATGGCAATGTCATTGACGAAGGCGGGCTTACGCCCGCTTGCTACGTGCTTCAACACTCGAAGCGGATCTTGTAGATGGCTTGGCGGCGATCTTCGAGGGCTTTTTCGGCGTGGCCCTTGTCGCAGCTGATTTGGTCGCGGCCTTGCGCGATGCGAGTGAGGTGACGGAGGACTTTCCTGTTGTCTTCCGTGCGCTCGCTGAAGCGGCTTTCGCCCCCCTTGCTTTCTTCGCCCCTGCGCCACGCTCTTCGATACTGCGTTTGAGCATGGCCGCCAGATCGATGATGTCGGCACTGCCGCGCGCGCCACCTTCTTCACCTGTCGGCGCAGCCGGCGTGAGCAGGTGCGTCTCTCCCGCCGCTATCTTTTCTTCGACACGCGCCAGCAGATCGTCACGATAGGAGTCCGTGTACTGCTCGGGGGCCCACTCCTCCGTCATTTCCTCGACGAGACGCTGCGCCATGTCGAGTTCGCGCTTGCCCACTCCGATGTCGGCGAGGTCGTCATCGGGCAGAGACAGATCGCTGAAGCTCAACACTTCGTCCGCAAAGCGCATGGTATTCAGGAGAAGCACGTCGTCATATGCAATGACGGCACACAAGTGCTGCTTGGTATGGATGACCACCGTTGCCAGTGCGGCCTTGCCCGATCTGCGCAGGGTCTCACGCAACAGGGCGTAGCCCTTGCTGCCACGCTTGTCCGGCGCAAGGTAGTACGGCGATTCAAAATAGTAGGGAGGAATGGACGCCGTTTCGACGAACGAGAGAATCTCTACCGTTTGCGTCGCGGCTACATTCGCGCGCCGAAAATCTTCATCACTGAAGAGGACATACTCGCCCTTCTGGTACTGGTAGCCCTTTACGATGAACTCCTTGTCGATCGGCTTGCCCGTGCGCTTGTTGATCCGGTTGTAGCCCACGTTGGCCATATCGCGACTATCGAGCCAGTCGAAGTCGAGATCGTTTGCCCGCGCGGCAGCGTGCAGCACAACAGGGACATGAACGAGCCCGAAGGAAACAGCTCCTCTCCAAACGATGCGCGAGGCCATGGCTTTGCTCCATTCAAACTATCAACGACAAAGGCGCAAGAAGCGTTCCAACACTCGCGCCCCGGCACGCCTGAGGCTGAAGAGATCCTGAAGCGCTCATCCCGCCATGAAGCAGCAAGGCTTGCAGCAAGAATTGCCGAAAGACTTGCTACGCGCGCAGGTTCGCATCGCGTGCGATCCCGCTATGCAGGTGTGAACCCCAAGGCTTTCATCGCAGCAGAAAGTCCCTGTCTGGTTGTCGCGTAGTCACGCCACGCATCGTTGCCGATATCCAGACGCGTGTGGATATTGCCCAGGTGCCAATGCGCGCCACCCGATAGTGAAGACAACTCTTGCCACCTGACAGGCACCGAGATACCCAGCCCCGGCCGCGATCTGACCGACCACGCCGCAGCCGTTGTCGCCCCCATGCCGTTGCGCAGATAGTCGACGAAGATTTTGCCGACGCGATTTTTCGGGCCACTCTTGGCGACGAAGTAGCGCGGCAGCGTTATCGCCAGATGCTGGGTGATGGCCTGCGAAAAATCTTTCACCGTATCCCAGCCATGCAGGCGCTTGAGGGGGACCACGATATGCAGGCCCTTGCCACCACTGGTCTTGAGAAATGCAGTGAGCCCGAGCTCTTGGAGAAAGCCACGGACCAGCTCAGCGCAGTCCTGCACCGTGGACCATTTCACGCCTTCGCCGGGATCCAGGTCGAAGGTCATCCTGTCGGGCTTGGTGATCGCTGTTTTCACCGCATTCCACGTATGGAATTCGACCACATTCATCTGTGCCGCCGAGAGCAGCCCCTCGCGGCTGGCGACTTCGATATAGGGCGGATGTCCCGGATCGATAGCCTGGCTCAATGCCTTCACGCCGGGCATTGCATGCTCAAGATGCTTCTGAAAGAACAATGCGCCCTCAATGCCGTCCGGCGCTCGCACCAGTGAAACGGGCCTGCCCTTGAGGTGCTCCATGATCAGCGGCGCAATCAGTGCGTAATAGCGCACCAGCTGGACCTTGGTCGTGCCCGTGGAGGGGTCGATAACGCGATCGGGATTGCTGATGCGGAACCCCGCAGGCAAGGTGCTCGCCGGGCCGTCGGGCGCGCTGAGGTGTACGGGCTGCTCGCGGACGATGGCCTGTGCCTTCTTGTCCGTACGCAAACCGTGAAATACCGAATGACGGATCCTTCCAGTGTCCGTCCATTCACCGAATGAAACTTCTGCCAGCAGGACTGGCTCGACCCAATGCGCTTTCCGGTCGATATCAGTCGCTTTCGCGAAGGGGCTGCGCTTTGCGGGTATGGCATCAAGACGGCGCTTCAGGTCATCAAGTGCACTCGCGTCGAAACCGGTGCCGACATTACCGCAATAGATCAGCATGCCATGTTCATCATGCACGCCGAGAAGCAGGGAGCCCAGGCCCGTGCGCGTACCTTGTGGATCGGTGTAGCCACCAATGACGAATTCCTGCCGGCGACTGCACTTGAGTTTTATCCAGCTCGAAGCACGTCGCGACACGTATTGCGCATCCTTGCGCTTGCCGATGATGCCTTCTAGGCCGGTATGGCACGCCGAAGCGATCAGCTCGCTCGGCGACTGTTCGAATGCTTCGCTGAAGCTAATGGACGGGCCGCTCTTGACCAGCAGGGCCTTCAACAGCGCACGGCGTTCCGTCAGCGGCACGACTCGCAAATCGTGGTCGTTGTAGAAAGGCAGATCAAACACGAAGTAGCGAATGCTGTCGGTCGCCGAACCATCGAAAGCATTCTGCAGCGCCTGGAAACTGGGCAGGCCCTTCTCGTTCATGACGACGATCTCACCATCCAGCCAACCCGATTTCAACTTCAGCTTGCGGATGGCCGCCACGAGCGCAGGCATCTTCGCCGTCCAGTCGTGGCCATTACGTGTGAGCAGTCGCACCTCGCTGCCGTCGATGCGCGTCAGCAACCGATAGCCGTCGAACTTGATCTCATAAAGCCAGGCGTCAGAGTCGGCCGGCGGCGCATCGACCAGGGTCGCCAACTGCGGCTTGAGTGTGGCCGGCAAGGATGCCTTGAGCGCGCCAGCCGGCATCTTGTGACGCCGCGCAGCGGAGCCTGTCTTCATTCCGGACTTACCCGCAGATGGCGCATTCGTCGATCCGGATTCACGCGCAGGCTTCCTCTTGGGTGCCACCTCGGGTGCCGGCATTTTCAGACTGGCCACGCTGTCGGGGCGCTCGTCCACAACGCTGAACTGCGAGGCCGGTCGCACGTAGTCGTCTGCCTCCTTAATCAGGAGCCATGGCTCCTGTTTTCCGCTCTTGCCATGCATGCGCACCAAGGCCCATGTGCCCTGCAATTTGTGGCCGTGAAGTTCGAACTTGAGCTTGCCGTTGGCATAGCCTTCGCGCGCATCACCGATCGGCAGCCAGTAGCCCTTGTCCCAGATGATGACCTTGCCTGCACCGTATTGCTTTTCGGGAATCTGCCCCTCGAAGCTGTTGTACGAGATTGGATGATCCTCGACGTGCACCGCCAGGCGTTTGTCTTTCGGGTCGAAGCTCGGCCCTTTCGGGACGGCCCAACTTCTCATCGCGCCGTCGAGCTCCAGTCGAAAATCGTAGTGCAGTCGGCTGGCCCAATGCTTCTGGATGACGAAGGAGCGCACACTTTCATTCGGATCTCCGCCTTCGGCCGGCTCGGACGTGATCGCGAAATTGCGCTTCGCTCTGTACGTAGCGAGCCTGTCTGTAGATGTCTTGAGTTGGGCCATGACGTTTGCAGGAAGATTGCAGAAAGACTCGCGAAACAATATGTGACACGCAGCAATTCCAGTGCTGCGTCGCGAGCTCGAAGAGCCCTCCCCCACTCACTCAAACGGCGCCACGTCGGGCACGGGCAGCGTCGGTTCGCGCACCGGCTGTGGCGGGATGCTCGGTTGCGGAGAGTTCGGGGCCGGCGGGTCAACAATCACGGGCTTTTTCCCGGGCTCGACGACAGGTGTCTCATCGGGCTGCGGCGTCTCATTCACAGAGGAAACGCCGGGTCGTAGCAATGCGGGCAACTCGATGTGCCCCTCGTCCTCTTGAGACGCAGCCAGTCTGTGCGTAAGCGCAGATATCTCACAGCCGAAACGAGGCAAGTCACGATGTGAGTGGCGATGTGAGCCCCCTACCTGCGAGTTGAACATTTGCTGATTCATGGAAACCTCCGTAGGCATCGGAAAGAATTGAGCGATGCGACAGCGGGCATGTTTGTCGCTCCTGTCTCCAATCTATGTCCATCAATGCGTTGACTCCGTCGGTCAATGCCAAAAGTGCTTGTAGGACAGCGCCTGGGCTCGGTCGCGCGAAGGGGAGTCCTGTCAGTTCTCTCTGAACACAAACGAGTCTTCGTCCTACAGCGATTGCAAAGACGGCGTCTTAGATTGAAGCGTTCATTCGCACAAGGAGCACGTCATGCCCAGAGGTGATAAATCGTCTTACACGGACAAGCAGAAGCGTCAGGCCCAGCACATTGAAAAAAGCTATGAACGCAAAGGCGTCTCCAGGAAAACAGCTGAGGCTCGTGCTTACGCGACAGTCAATAAACAAGGTGGTGGCGGTAAGAAATAGGAGGTCCCATGTCCAGTCATTCAAACCGCTCCACGCGACGCGACAGCCCGGATCCTCAGGCTGCGAAAGGTGCAGCAGAGACCCATCGCAGGATTCAGCGTGAGCAGGACGCACGCGATGCGGCCCAGCCCAAAACTCAGGGCAAGAGACCCACTCAAGCAGGAGCAAGCAATGAGCCCACCCGGTTGCCCGCCCAGCACATTGCCAAGCCCGGACATGAATCGGAACTCGAATTGAAACCACGCTTCATGGCGCCGGCCTACGAGGGCAGCAACAAGCTGCGCGGCATGGTGGCGCTGGTCACGGGCGGCGACTCCGGCATCGGCCGTGCTGTGTCGGTGCTATTCGCGCGTGAAGGCGCAGACGTGGTCGTTGTTTATCTGAATGAAGACGACGATGCACAGGAAACACAACGCTGCATCGAAGCCGAAGGAAGTCGCTGCCTGTTGATCTCCGGTGATGTCACTGATGTGGATTTCTGCGAGCGGGCCGTCGCAGAAACTATCGAGGCTTTCGGCAAGCTGGACATCCTGGTCAACAACGCCGCATTCCAGGAGCATGCCGACTCTCTGGCAGACATTACCGAAGAGCGCTTTGACCTCACGCTGCGCACCAACGTCTATGGTTATTTCCACATGGCCAAAGCTGCCTTGCCGCATATGAAGGAAGGATCCTCCATCATCAACACCGGCTCGGTGACCGGCCTCGAAGGCAGACCGACCTTGCTCGACTACTCCACGACCAAGGGTGCTATTCATGCATTCACCAAGGCACTGGCCCACAACCTCATCGAACAAGGCATACGTGTAAACGCGGTGGCCCCCGGCCCCGTGTGGACGCCGTTGAATCCTGCCGATGCGCCAGCAGACAAAGTCCGGGAGTTCGGTCAGAAAACCGACATGAAGCGCGCTGCCCAACCAGAAGAGCTGTCGCCGGCCTACGTTTTCCTGGCATCGCCAGTGTGTTCCGGCTATATCACCGGAATAGTGCTGCCGGTGACCGGGAGTATCGGGGCGATTTGAACGCAAACAGGAATGATCAATTGCTCGATGCCGATCGGAAAGGCATCGAGACGAGGCCTCGTCCTACAGGAAAAGATCCGCGCCGCCGATACGCGGCGGCCCAGGCACACGACTAGATTGAGCATATGGCGTCGCCGCAATGCTCCGGAGCACTCAGAGCAGCGCATTTAAAGACGAAAGGACTCGACATGTTGAAGTGGGCATTCATTTTTGCAGTGATTTCCATTGTGGCCGGTGTGCTGGGTTTTGGTGGTGTAGCTGCCGGCGCCGCCGGAGTCGCCAAGGTCCTCTTCGGGATCTGCGTGGTCGTTTTCATCGTTCTTCTTGTCCTGGGTCTGCTTGGCGTGCGCGCCCTGAAGAAGTAAGTCGCATCGCACTATCACGTCCTGCCGATCTGCTGAAGAACCGATCGACTTCTATGTCATGGGAGATATCACGATGGCCCGAGCAAACATACCCGTAGCGGCTGCAGCGGAAACATCCTTGATTGAAGGGATGCCACCTGCGACGCTGGACAACACGCCAGTAGGATATGAGGCAGCCATGCCATTCCTGGCAGTATCTCCATGGCATACAGGGACCGACATCTTGAAATCGTGGCTTCCCATTGATGCGCTGTGAGAACCGGATCCCGGGCTATCGCTTGCTCCGCGCAACGACCGCCTTGATCTTTTGTTCGGCGGCCTGTAGCGCCGCATCCATCAGCAATGGCAATGCAACCGCCCCCTCCGCGCCGGAAAGTGCAGCCCCTGCCGCATTGGCAAAAACAATCTCTGTAACAGGATCCAGTGGGCCACTTCCTGAAGCGGCGCGCGAGCATGTCGTCGAACGCACCGTACAACAAGGCAGCCAGGGCCTGGCGCAACGTCATCTGACTGCGATTGCTGCTCAGCCAATTGACACACTATTCCATGCAGACAATAGCGCGCGTCTGCTCATTGATGGCCCCGCCACGTTCGCGGCCATGCTTAGTGCCATTGCCAATGCCAAACGCTCCATCGTTCTCGAAAGTTACATCATCGAGGACGCCGAGATTTCAAGAAAGCTGGCGACACTCCTTGCAGCCAAGCGTGCCGCAGGCGTGGAAGTCGCAGTGATTTACGACGCGGTGGGCTCATTGGGCACTGACCAGACTTTTTTCGACTCACTGCGGGCCGCGCAAGTGATGGTATGTGCCTTCAATCCCGTCAACCCGTTAAAGCGTCTGGGCTCTTGGGGCGTGAGGCACCGTGACCATCGAAAAATACTCGTGGTCGATCAAGTCGTCGGCTTCACGGGCGGCATCAATATGAGCGACGTTTACTCCTCGGGCTCGATGAGTCGGCAGCGCAGTCGCAAGGCCGGTCCAGAGAATGAGAATGAAAATGGATGGCGTGATACGCAGATCGAAATCCACGGCCCCGCAGCGCGCGCGCTCGATCATCTGGTGCGCAGCACCTGGCAACAACAAGCGTGCCAGGGCGCACTACAAAAAAACGGTTCGGACAAGCCAGTCAAAGTGCAGGCCGCTGGCACGCAATTGATCAGCATCGTTCCAGCTGCACCCAAAGACGAGGAAAGTCGCATTTACACCCTGCTGCTCACCTCGATCCGGGCGGCGCAACGCAGCGTCTATCTGACCATGGCGTATTTTTCGCCGGGCGAAGAAATGATCGACGCCCTGTGTCAGGCATCCGAACGCGGCGTGGAGGTGAAACTGATTCTGCCTTCAAAGAGCGATTTCTCGCCGGTCTGGCACGCAGGTCGAAGTTATTACACGCGGCTGCTGGAAGCTGGCATCGAGATCCACGAGTTGCAGGACACCGTACTCCACGCCAAGACGGCGGTCATCGATGGCGTGGTCTCTACCGTGGGCTCCAGCAACCTGGACTGGCGCAGCTTTTCAGAGAACAACGAAGTGAATGCCTTCGTCATTGGCGATGATTTCGGCGGGACGATGACCTCGATGTTCAAGAAAGACCTGGCTGCATCGGAGGAAATAGCGCTAAAAGACTGGGCCGAACGCCCTCTTCTCCAACGAACGAAAGAGACGCTTGCGCGTCTTTTTGAGCGCTTGTTGTAGTCAGCCGGTCAGCCAATTTCACACGCTGGTTTGAATGCCAATAGAAAAGCCCGCCGTCGTGGCGGGCTTTTCCATGCGTCTTCTCGATCAATGTAGATTCAACGCGGCCGCGAACCGGCGAATCCATACCAGGCGATATAGACGTAGCACACGGCGGGAATGATGAAGGACAGCATCAGGCCCAAGTGATCTGCGCCCCAGCCTTGCAGCACGGGCACGATGGCGCCGCCAACGATGGCCATGCAAAGCACGCCGGAACCCTCTCCCGTGTGCTTGCCCAGCTTCGCCAGTGCCAGCGAGAAGATGGTCGGGAACATGATCGAGTTGAAGAGTCCGATGGACAGCATGGCCCACATCGCGAACTTGCCCTGCACGACAACAGCCAGCAGCAACAGGGCGATGTTGACCAAGGCATTGAAGGCCAGCAGACGGCTCGGTGCAATCTTCTGCATAAGCGCGCTGCCGATAAAACGGCCGACCATGGCGCAGCCCCAATAGATCGAGAGGTAGTGCCCGGCCACCTCTGGAGGCAGACCAGCCACGCTGGGCAGGCCCATCACGTTGACCAGCAGGCTGCCGATGGAGACCTCGGCACCGACATAGGCAAAGATGCCCAGCGCGCCGAGCACCAGATGCGGGTATTTCCAGATGCTGCTCCGAAGAGGCAAGGCGTCATGGCCCTCCCCGCTGGCTTCGTCCTCCACGCGCGGCAGGCGGAATAGCGCGATGAAGATCGCAATCGCGATCAGCACGCCAGCCAGGACCAGGTAGGGGTGCTGCACAGCGTTGATCTGCGACAGGTTGTAGGCGGCCAGATCTTGCGGCGAGAGGGCCTGCAGTTCTGGCGCCGTCTTGACGGCAACCGCGAGAATGAAGAATGCCCCCAGCGCCGGCCCGATGGTAGTGCCTAGCGAGTTGAACGCCTGGGTAAGGTTGAGGCGGCTGGAGGCTGTTTCCGGCGAGCCCAGCGCGGTGACAAAGGGATTGGCGGCCACCTGCAGGAGGGCAATGCCGCTTGCCAGGACAAACAGCGCACACAGGAAAAGCGGGTAGGACTGCATGCCTGCCGCAGGGTAGAACATCAGGCAACCGCCGGCAGCCACGATCAAACCGACGAGAATGCCGCCCTTGTAACCCACCTTCTCGACCAGGAAACCGGAGGGAAAGGACATCACGAAATAAGCCATGAAGAAGCAGAACTGCACCAGCATGGCTTGCAGGTAGGTGAGCGTGAAGAGCGCCTTGAGGTGCGGGATAAGAATGTCGTTCAGCGAGGTAATCAGCCCCCACATGAAGAACAGCACCGTCAGCGCGGTCAGTGCGCTGCGGTAACTCACCTGTGGGTTCGCGTGCTTGTCGTTCGGATTCATGCAGCATCTCCTGTCAGATTGCAGGCGACCGTGGCGCGCCTGGTCGAGCGTGCAAGCTTGCCACGCCATGACCGGAACAACCATCCCTCATGCATAAAATCGCCAAATGAATATTGACATGTGCTGCAGTGCACATAAATCTGATGCGCCGCCGACAGGCTGCATCCCGGGTCTTGTTGTCATGATTGTGTAACACAGACGCCTTCCGCTTCGCGCTGACTGCGGGCAAGACGCTTGGCATCTGGGCCAGATCAAGCCATCGGCCTATCTAGATCCGGCGTCAATCAACAGTGACGGTGAGAGGCCCTTCCCTCCTCTCACTCTCCAAGTGACGAAATCACCCCAGCGCCCGCTCCGTGTCCGTCTTTGCCTCGCCGATATTGGGCTGTCCCTTGCCCGTCAGGATCAGGCTCTTCAGGCTATCCTGGATGTAGTAACTCCAGCCTTCCGAGCAGGCTTCATAGCATTCGTTCTCGGGTAGCAGCCCTTCATGCGTGAAGTGGATTTCCGTCTGGCCTCCCTTTCGGGAGATGTCAAAGCGAACCCGTGTGTCCTTCCACTCGGACTTGTCTTGCGTGAAACTGAAGTAGTTGTCGAGAACATGCCAGACGACTTTCGTGTCGGGAACGAACTCGACAATCTTCATCGTGCAGCTGTGCGCGTCCTTGTAGCGATACGCAAACTCTGCACCGGGTTTGTCGGTATCACCGTTAATCTCTTCTGACCACCAGCCACGAACGTTGTTGATGGCGGCGAAGACCTGTGCAGGGGTCCGATCCACGCTAAAGGATCTCGTGAAACTTTGATCATTCATGATGTTCTCCAGCTGAGTGTGCCGAATTCGACCGGCACGATTGAGAAAGAGGAATAAGATTTTTCTCTCCCCTTACAACGCGCGCCCGTCAAAGCTCCGTACCTTCAACGAGGAAATATCGACGCCTTCGAGACAACGCACATTGATCGCCGCCACGGGGTCTCCACCAGGAGAGATGGCTTCACCGAACGCGTGAATGCCACATGTGGGACAGAAGCGATGCTTGATGAGGTGTTTGTTGAACGTGTAGTTGCCCATCTTTTCCGCCGGCGTGAGCAAGCGCATGGCCTGTTGCGGCACGAACCACATCAGCACGCCTTTGCGCTGGCAGATGGAACAGTTGCACGACGTGACTTCCGGAATCTCGCCCTCGACCTCGAAGGCGATCTGGCCGCAATGGCAGCTTCCCTGGTATTTCATGTTGATCACTCCTCTATGCTGAAAGCATCTCTTGAACTACGGTGGCGTGGACTCGACAAACATCTTCAACTTGCCCAGGGCGATGTCCCACTGCTGACCGATCTCTTCGAGGGTGCGCTTCGCTGCCTCGATCTGCGCCGGGTCGAGTTGCCAGAGGCGTTCGCGACCTGATTTGATGTCACGCACGACCCCCGCTTCGGCGAGCATCTGCAAGTGCTTGGTCACGCCCTGTCGGCTGATGTCGGTGTGAGCGGTCAGTTGCGCGATGGACAGCGCCCCGCCTGCGCACAGCAGAGCAACGAGCTTGAGTCGCGTGGCGTCGCCAAGCGCGGCGAACACCCGCGCGAGCACTTCGTTCGATGGCGTACCGGGCGGAGTGCTGGATAAAGAGGTCTGTGACATATCAGGCCGCAACCTGCGCTTCGGCATAGCGCTTCACGTTGTCCAGTTGCCAGACCCAGCCATTCGAATTCATGCGGAATGCGTCGAAGCGACGGTTCGGCGGCACATTGTCGAAACCGGTCTCGATCACGGTCAGCCTGGTCTGGTTGCCCGGCAAGTCTGCGAGCGTGAAGGTGACCAGCGTGCGTGGCTCCTCCTCGTAGTCGATCTTCGGATCGAGGTTCGCCGGATGCCAGCGATATGACATCACGTTGTTCGGTTCGATGCGCTCGATGATCACGTCGAACTTCACATGCTCGAGATTGGGAATGGTGATGGGTCCCACGGTGCGCTTGCCGGGCACGAACTGCTGGCCCTTGAGGTTGGCGCCAAACCAGATACCGAAAGTCTCGGCGTTGGAGAGTGCATCCCACACGCGTTGGCGCGGCGCGCCGATGATGATGCTGCGTTCGATGCGATCAGTGCTGGCCGGCGCTTCTTTGTTATCGAGCAGCTTTTCACCGTTCATCTTTGTGGCTTCACACATCGACCAAGGCTTGCCACTGCCGGTCTCTGCATAAAGGCGCAGGCTTTCAATGAACTGGTTCCAGCCGGCGACGCAAACGTCATGGCATTCGAACGCGGGTACGAGACCGACATGCTCGAAATCCAGTTTCGTCTTTCCTCCACTCTCCGGGCTGAGGAGAAAGACGATCTGCGTGCCCACCCACTCGTCCTTGCGGGTGAAGCTGTCGACGTTGATATGCGCAACGGTGCACTGCCAGCGCACCTCACGATCGGGCACGAGTTGCTCGACGCGCATGTGCTTGTAATGCTCACCGAAACGGAATTTCAGTGTGGCGCCGACGGCGGTCTCGACGTCGCAAACCTGCGTCCACCAGCCACGCAGTCCTTGCGGTGTGGTCAGCGCGGCATAGACCGCTTCCGGTTTCGCCTCGATCACGAGGCTCTGCTTGTAATGGCTCATGGCGATCCGTCCCTGCAATGTTGTGCAACCTTGTGGTTGCGTAAATGCAGTATGGATCGCTTTTTAAAAAAAGCAACCAGATTGTTGCATTTCTATTTTGCCGACCTGGCCGCGCATCCCGAGACAGTTGAATGCGTCGCGCGCAAACAAAAACTCCCCGCCTTTCGAGCGGGGAGTCTTGTCTGGCCTTCTCTGCGGGAGCTGATTCAGCCGAGCAGGATCAATTCTGGAGCGAACATTTGTTCGGGTTGCCGCCTGGGTCACTGCCAAATGCAGACGCGGTGCAAGCAATGCTCTTGCCCACGCCGACATTCCTGGTCACCCACTTACCCTTGCGGCCGTACGCCACCCAGCCCGTGCCCTTGCTGACCGAGCAGGTGCCGCCTTCGTCGGCGCACTTGCTGAAGCCATCCGGGTAGTCACCCGTGCCGGTCAACACCGGGCCGCTGCCGGAAGAAGAAGCGGCGCTGCTGGCTGCCGAGGATGAGGCCTTGCTCGAAGAACTGGACGATGCAGTCGAGGAAGCAGTTGAAGACGCAACCGAGGACGAGCTTGCTGCTGTGCCCGTCTCGAACGCGCCGAGGTCTGGCAGCGAGCCGTTGTACGGCAAGCTGACGACGCCACCCTTGTCGATGAGATCACTGCCGCTCACCAGATGAAGCATCTTCACGGCAGGCAGGCTGCCATCCGATTGACGTGCAGCATCCCAACCGGATGTGGAGACAGACTGGAAGTCCGCGTCCGACACGCTGACACCCGTGGCGCTATCCCAGGTGTTGTAGCGGGTGTTCACGCCAGTCATGTTCGACGTCAGCGTGCCCTTGTAGGCGATGTTGTTACGCAAGGTGCCGAGTCCCACAGCGTTGCCGCCGGAGTCGATGCCGAGCATGTTGAAATCCACGCCATTGTTGTAGCTGGTGTTGTTGAAGTAGTCGTTCGCCACCGTGTGATGGTTGGTATAGACGCCAGCAGACTTGTTATTGAAAGCCACCGACTGACGAAGTGTGTGTTTGACGCCATTCGACACATACACCCCACCGTAGCCACCAATCTTGAAACCATTGCCATTGCCCGCGGCAACAGGCGTCGTCGTACCGGGCAGATAACCATGCGACCAGGCCCACGAATTTTCGATCGTCACGGACGAATAGGCATTGATCAGATCAAAGCCATCATCCGAGTTGCTCCACGCACGGCAGCCACGGAACACGTTGCCCGGGTAACCCGCCGCAATGTGCGCGCCGAAACCATCGGCACTCTGCCCTGCCCCGTTTGATGTCAGAGGATCGTAGTTGTCGTGCGAATCGGTGTTGAGTACGAGGTTATTGCCTCCGTTCTGAATGAACACGCCCGCACCCATGATGTTGTGCACGTTGAGGCGTTCGATGACGTTGTAGCTGCCGTTGATCCACACGCCCCACGACTCGTGATTCAGGTTGTTGTGCTGCGGCACGCCCTTGACCTCAAGCCCTTTCAGCGTCACCCACGAGGCAGTGATATTGAAGCCCTTGATGCGGCAATCATCCGACATACCGCTGAAATCGAATACCGGCGTTTCGCCAGAATATGCTGCATAGGTGATCGGTTTGCTCGCCGTGCCGCTCTTGTTGAGCAGGAAGGCGTTGACCGTATCCGTCTGCGACGCGCAGGTATTTACGCCTGCCTTGATCGAATAAGTGCCGCCACGGACATAGACCGTGTCTCCGGCCACAGCAGTTGTCTGCGCACGTGTGATCGACTTCCACGGTGCGGCCAGCGTGCCGGCGGCCGTGTCGCTACCGCTTGGTGAAACATAGTAAGTGCCGGCCGAAGCGGCGAGTGAGCAGCCCAGCGCGGCGCAGGCGAGCGCGATCTGCGGCAAGCGTCGTTGCATCTTCATCTTCTGTCTCCTTTGTTTTGTGGGCATTTGCCCTTATCTGCCATTCAGTGCGAGGCCCGACTTTAGGGCCTCGCCCCGATCGTAGCCTGATCCGGATTGCTATAAAAACCCGCGCCAACCGTAATGCTGTTTACGTAGGTAATTGGCATTTTTATTGTTTTAAGTGTTTGTAGACTTATGTAGTCGTTATTCCTGTTTGGCTCAATGCTATCGGTCCAACTGAGCCCCACTGCAGATGTCATCCCGACGATGGGCTTTGATCGCCTACCTGAGCGTCTACCTCTGCATGCCAGCAACATGGCGTCCCGAGTGTGAGTAATGAAAACAGTGTGATCACTCCTCCATGGAACATGTCGTACGGCGCCTCATCGCGCGCAAGTCAGCAAGATTTTTCCCCTGCACGCCACGCTGTGGCAGTGCAAAATGCCGCTCATGCCTTTGAACCGCGGAGAAAAGAATGAATGAAGACTTTGTGATTACCGCAATCGGCGATGACCGCCCGGGTTTGGTGGAGGAGCTTGCCGCCGTAGTGGTGGCGCACGAGGCGAACTGGCTGGAATCGTCACTGGCCAATGTGGCCGGGAAATTCGCCGGGCTGGCGCGCGTCAGCGTGCCGGCTCAGAACGTTGTCGCGCTGCAAAAGGCCCTCACAGATTTCAAACCTTTGCGCGTGATCGTCGAGCGCGCGGGGCATGTGCAGCCCGCAGCAGCCTCACAACGCGCGCTGCATCTATCGCTGACCGGTCACGACCGCGTAGGCATCGTACGCGAGGTGTCGCAGGTCATTGCGAAGCATGCGGTGAACGTTGAGTCGCTCAATACCTACACCACCGCTGCTGCGATGTCAGGAGAGACGATGTTCCATGCGGAGGCGGATCTTCGTGCGGATCTGCGCCTCGACCTTGGCGTGCTCAAGGCGGATCTGGAAGCGCTGTCGAACGAGTTGATTGTGGACATCGCGCTGAACGAACTGGCCTGAGTAACGGATGGCGCCGGCGATCGCTCGACGCCATCCGGGGCAAGTCATTTCACGCGGTAACGAATGCCCGGGCTTACTGCACCAGCGCGAATTGCTCGCGTAGTTTCTCCACCGCCACGGGTTCGCCGCGCACGCGGAAGAAGGCTCCTGCCTCATCCGCACGCTCTTCGAGCACTTCACAGTGCTCGTACATTTCCTTGCGTAACTGCTGCGCGGTCCACGGCAGGAATAGCTCGACTTCGACGAAATCCTGCTGGAAGGCCGCGACAATCTTGTCATGCAGCTTCGCAACGTCCTGCGGGCGACGCGCGCTCATGACGACGCAATCCGGGTACTTGGCGCGCAACGCTGCTTCGTGCTCGGCCTGCTGCGTCTCATCGAAACCGTTGTCGATTTTGTTGAAGACCCGGATGCGTGGCACTTCATGCGCGCCAATCTCCTTGAGCACCTTGTCGGTCACTTCGAGCTGACGTTCGAAGCCGGGGTCGCTGGCATCAATGACGTGCAGCAGCAGTGAAGCATCAAGCGCTTCTTCGAGCGTTGACTTGAACGAGGCAACAAGGCCGTGTGGCAGGTTCTTGATGAAGCCTACGGTGTCGCTGACAAGCACGCGCGGCACGCTCTCCGGGTAGAGCGTGCGTACGGTCGTGTCCAGCGTGGCAAAGAGCTTGTTGGCGACGAGCACTTCGCTGCCGGTGAGCGCTCGCATCAGGGTCGATTTACCTGCATTGGTGTAGCCGACGAGCGCCACGGTGGCGAGACCTTCGTTTTCCTGGCGTCGCGCGCGCTGCGTCTTGCGCTCCAGATCCATCGCGACGATTTCTTTTTGCAGATCGGCGATGCGGTCACGCACCTTGCGGCGATCCAGCTCGGTGTGCGATTCGCCCGCGCCGCGACCGCCCGTGCCACTGCGCTGACGCCCTTGCGGACCTGCGAGCTTGGCTGCTTCGCGCAGATGCGGTGCCATGTAGCCCAGACGCGCGATTTCAACCTGCGCCTTGGCAGCCCGCGAGCGTGCGTTGCGATGGAAGATCTCGAGGATGACCATGGTGCGGTCCATCACCTCGCAACCAATCTCGACTTCCAGCGTGCGTGCCTGGAACGGTGATATTTCGTGATCGATGAAGAGGATGTCGATATCGCCACCGACTTCGATTACATCAGGGGCAAGCGGCTGCACGCTGGTGGCGCCCTCTTCCGAATCCACAGGCGCGAACGTGTTATTCACGAAGCCCTGAATCTCCTGCCGCTTGCCTACGCCGAGGTAACCGGTCCTGTCAAAGCCGGCGCGTTTCTGGATGAAGGTCTGCACGACCTCAAAGCCCAGCGTTTTAGCCAGCTCACGCAGCTCCATCAACGATGCTTCAAACTCCAGCTCGCTCACATTCGGCAGTTGTACGGCTGCGATGATGCCGCGTTTCAATTTCTCTTCTTCCAGGGGCATTGCGGGGACTTCTCGTGAACAGGCAAAGGCGGAGTGTACCTGCCAATACTCTCGGCGCAGTGACCCGTTTTGTATCTGAAGTGACGCGACGCGGCAGGCGAAACACCATCCTTTGACCGCTCGACGACCGAAACAAGCCCTTTCAGCCTCAACACCGGACCGCTCGAGGGGGTTTCAGGCACAGCTGTCAGCCAGGCGCCAGAGCACGACTCGTCTGGCCCGCGCGATGCTTGAACCGAGAGAGCCTCACTGCATCCCTTGGGTCACGAGCATCCATGACACACGAAACCACTTACCGCCGCCTGAGCCGCGTCGCCTCCTCGCTGGCAAAGCTCGGCATCTGCGCGTGCGCACTATTACTGCTCAATGGCTGCGCTGCCCTGGCCGTCAGTCTGGCAGGGGCCGGTGCAGGAGCTGGCTTGTCACATCAGATGAATGGCACGGCCTCGCGCACCTTCAGCGAGCCCTTCGACAAGGTCGACAACGCCAGCCGTATCGCCGCCAAGCGCATCTTCCTGCAGGTCGAAGAAGTGGCGACCATCGACAGCGGCCAGGTCACCAAGGCGCGTGTCGGTGATATGGACGTCACCCTGGAACTGGAAGCACTGTCGCCCAACCTCACGCGCGTGAGCGTCAAGGCGCGCAAAGACCTGTTTCGCGTAGACGGCGCGACAGCTCAGGAAATCGTCGTCCAGATCGAACGCGCCCTGAGCGGCATGAATCTGGCGGAAGCTGAAGCGGAAAAGGGCCGGATCAACAATGCCCGGTACATCGAGCTAGACAGCAACCGCAAGGTCAGCGCGCCCCCCAAGAAGAAAAGCACGATCTGACACACCCGACAGGCGTCGGATGTGACCGGAACGCACGAGGCATTCCGGTCCTTTCTCACCGCGCGGCCGATGGGTGCCCAGCTGCAAGCTGGCACGACATTCAGCCGCGACTCTCCATCAGTACTTGATGTCGCGCTTGTCCTGACGGCCACCCTGCTTCGTTTCGCGCTTGTCCTGCCGGCACTCGGCATTGCTCTTGTTGTTTGCCTGCCGGCAATCGACCTTGCCCTGACGCGCTTCCTGTTTGGCTGCCTGGTTGGTGTTCCTGCCCTGCTGGCGCTGCTGCGACTGCTCGGTCGCCATAGCGGTGCCCGACAGCACGAGCAACCCGGCAGCAACCAGCATTCCGCAAAGTCCGATTCTCGATTCGACCATTTTCATGCTCCTGTTCGCTGGGTTGAATCGGCAGTCAGCTATGGCGCAAGACCGCCTCTTGTGCTCGTGGAGAGCGAGGCTCGACAAGACTCCTCCGACAAATGCCAGCATTCATTACCGGAATTTCATGATGGCACGAATGCCTGGATCATGCGAATTGACTGTTGTCGGCATCTAGCCTCCGGCCGTAGCAACTCGCCACTCCCCAGTCTCTGAGCGCGCGAGGCGCCGCGCCTGCCATCGCCGCGTAAACCTCAGCACGGACGCACTACAACCACGACAACGCAAGCCTTATCCAGTACGGGTATCCACCAACCATTTCTGCCAATTATTGGCCGAAGTTCCGCCTTGTGTAACCAAAGTCAGCTTGCCTACGATGAGTACATAACTCGTCACGCGATGCATCACGTGACTCGTGACACATAGCGAGGAGACAAATCAGGTGGTGCGCTGGGACGATGTGTCACCGGCGGAGCTGGCGATCCTGGAGACCATCTTCTGGTCTGCCGGGGTGTCCCGCGCCGATCTGGCACAACACACGGAGTTTTCCCGCAGCAAGGCCAACAATGCCGTGGCCACCTTGCTGGAGCGGGGCATGCTCGACGAGACCGGGCCACAGGTTTCCTCGGGCGGGCGCCGTCCGGAGACCCTGCTGCTGTCCCGCGACCTCGGGGTGCTCGCCGCCATCGACCTGGGCGCCACCAGCCTGGATGTCGCATTGATGACGCCCGACCTCACCGTACTGGCCCACCATGCGGAGCCCGCCGATGTCGGCGCTGGCCCCGGCATCATCCTGTCGCGCGTACGTGAAGTGCTGCGCGAACTGCGTACCCGCTGCAACGTGAAGCGCGAGCAGATCCTTGCCATCGGCATGGGCGCGCCCGGGCCGGTAGAGTTCGGCAGCGGACTACTGTTCGCGCCGCCGATCATGCCCGGCTGGGAGGGCTTCTCGATCCGTGAGTACCTGCGCGAGGAATACGCAGCGCCGGTCTTCATCGACAACGATGTGAACGTGATGGCGATGGGCGAACTGTGGCGCACGCACCGCCGCGTGCCGGACTTCATCGTGGTCAAGGTCGGCACCGGCATCGGTTGCGGCATCGTCTGCAACGGCTTGGTCTACCGCGGTGCCGACGGCTCGGCCGGCGACGTGGGCCACATCTGCGTGGACCCGAACGGCCTGCGTTGCCATTGCGGCAACCAGGGCTGCGTGGAGGTGATGGCCGCGGCACCCGCCATCGCGCGCATGGGAACCGAGGCGGCGCGCGAAGGGCAGAGTCCGATGCTCGCGGAAATCCTCGCCAGCAAGGGCGTCATCACGCCGGAGGACGTGGGCAACGCCAGTCGTTCCGGCGACACCGCGGCCAATGCCATCGTCAAGCTGGCCGGCACGCTGATCGGCCAGATGCTGGCGTCGGCGGTGAACTTCTTCAACCCGGCACAGGTGCTGATTTCAGGCGGTGTGTCGCGCATCGGCCCGCTCTTCCTGGCGGCGATCCGCCAGAGCATCTACCACCGTTCGCTGGCGCTCTCGACCCGGCACCTCGACATCCAGTACGCGCCGCTGGGCGAGCGCGCGGGCATCATCGGCGCCGGTGCGCTGGCCCTGCACGAAACGCTGCGTGCCAACGGGAGGCTGCCATGAGCCTGACCGTGGCCTTCCAGAAGCTGAGCAAGAACTTCGGCCCCGTGCGCGTGCTGCACGAGGTGAGCTTCGAGCTGGCCCCTGGCCGCGTGACCGGCCTGCTGGGCGAGAACGGCGCCGGCAAGTCCACGCTGATGAAGATTCTCGCGGGCTACGAGACGGCCACCGAGGGCGGCTTTGCGATCGACGGCCAGCCGCTACGCTTCACCAGTTCGCGCGAGGCCGAGCATGCGGGCGTGGTGCTGATCCACCAGGAATTCAACCTCGCCGAAGACCTGACCGTCGCGCAGAACATCTTCCTCGGCCACGAGCGCCGCAGGGGCTGGCTGCTCGATGACGACAACATGAACGCCGCGGCGCGCGAGGTGCTGCAACAGGTCGGCCTCACGCTGTCGCCAACCACCCGCGTGCGCCAGCTCATCGTCGCGGAGAAGCAGCTGGTCGAGATCGCCAAGGCGTTGTCGCGCAAGGCGCGCCTGCTGGTGATGGACGAGCCCACCGCCACCCTCACGCCGACCGAGACCGAGCGCCTGTTCGCGCTCATCGCCCAGCTCAAGGCCCAGGGCGTGAGCATCATCTACATCTCGCACAAGCTGGATGAAGTGGAGCGCATCACCGACGAGGTGGTGGTGATGCGCGACGGCCGCTTCATCACCCGCGCGCCCACGGCGTCGCTCAACCGCCACCAGATGGCCAACCTGATGGTGGGCCGCGAGCTGTCGGACCTGTATCCCCCCAAGACCCCCACGCCGCCGCCGGCCGCCGCAGCGCTGCTGCAGGTACGCGACTTCAGCGTGCCGGGCTGGGCCCGCGAGGTCAGCTTCGAGGTGCGCGCCGGCGAGATCCTCGGCTTTGCCGGCTTGGTGGGCGCGGGCCGCACCGAACTCTTCGAAGGCCTGCTGGGCCTGCGGCCTGCCAGTGGCGGTGCCGTGACGCTGGTGGGCCGCGCGCTGCACCTGCGCAACCCGCGCGATGCGGCCGACGAAGGCATCACCTACCTGAGCGAGGACCGCAAGGGCAAAGGCCTGCACGTGAACTTCGGCCTGCGGCAGAACCTGACCTTGATGAACCTCGCGCAATACGCGCGGCCGGTGCTGTCGCCAGCGCGCGAGCACGCCGCGCTGGTGCAGGCCGTGGAGGACTTCGGCATCCGCACCGGCGACCTGCAGCAGAAGGCATCTGCCTTGTCCGGCGGTAATCAGCAGAAGCTGGCACTCGCCAAGGTGCTGCAGCCGCAGCCGCGGGTGGTGGTGCTGGACGAACCCACGCGCGGCGTCGACGTCGGGGCCAAGCGCGACATCTATTTCCTGATCCAGCGGCTGGCGCAGGCCGGCCAGGCCGTGATCGTCATCTCCTCCGAGCTGGTGGAACTGATCGGCCTGTGCCATCGCGTCGCAGTGATGCGCGCCGGGCGGCTCACCGCCACGCTGCAGGACGACATGCTGACCGAAGAAGCCCTGATCGCCCATGCCACCGGAACTCGCTGACTCCCACGTAAGCCCCGCGGCCCGCGCCGCCCACCTGTGGGGCAGGCTGCACGGCTTCGGCCCGGTGGTGGGCCTGCTGCTGCTGTGCCTGGTGGGCACGCTGCTGAACCCGGATTTCGCCACCCTCGACAACACGCTGAATGTGCTTCAGCGCACGGCCTTCATCGGCATCATCGCGGTGGGCATGTGCTTCGTCATCATCAGCGGCGGCATCGACCTGTCGGTAGGCTCGATGGCGGCGCTGATCGCCGGTTGCGTCATCATGGTGATGAACAAGGCCGGCGCCGGCATGGGCGCGGGCCCCACGGTGGTGGCGCTGGGCATGCTGGTGGCGCTGCTGCTGGGTGCCGTCTTCGGCTTGATCCACGGCCTGCTGATCACCAAGGGGCGCATCGAGCCCTTCATCGTCACGCTGGGCACGCTGGGCATCTTCCGCGCCTACCTGACCTACTTCGCCGATGGCGGCGCACTGACGCTGGACAACGCGCTGGCCGACCTCTACAGCCCGGTGTACTACGGCAGCCTGCTGGGCGTGCCCTTCCCGGTGTGGATGCTGGTGGCGGTGGCGATTGCTGGCGGCTTCATCCTCAACCGCACGGCCTACGGCCGCTACGTGCAGGCCATCGGCTCCAACGAACAGGTGGCGCGCTACGCGGCGGTGGACGTGGACCGCGTGAAGATCCTCACCTACATGCTGTTGGGATTGTGCGTGGGCATCGCCACCCTGCTGTATGTGCCGCGCCTGGGCTCGGCTTCGCCCACCACCGGCCTGCTGTGGGAGCTGGAGGCGATTGCCTCGGTCATCGTCGGCGGCACGGCACTGCGTGGCGGCGCAGGCAGCGTAGCGGGCACCGTGGTCGGCGCCATCCTGCTGTCGGTCATCAGCAACATCCTGAACCTCACCAGCATCATCAGCGTGTACCTGAACGCTGCGGTGCAGGGCTTCGTGATCATCATCGTCGCCTTCCTGCAGCGAGGGCGACGCTGAATGGCACGTTCATTCACACCCACTCACCCACCGCAGCCGCAAGGCTGCAACTATCCACTCCAAGGAGGCAAAGATGAGCACATTCAATCGCAGGCGGGCGCTGGGCGTCTTGTCGTTGGCGGCCATGCTGAGCATGACGTTCATGGCGACGCCGGCATCGGCGCAGAAGAAGGAAGTGCTGGGCGTGGCCATTCCCGCTGCGACCCACAGCTTCACTGCCGGCATCGTGTACTGGGCCAACGAGGCCAAGAAGGAACTGGAGAAGGCCAACCCGAACCTGCAGGTCATCGTGAAGACAGCGGCCAATGCTTCCGAGCAGGCCAACCAGTTGCAGGACCTGGTGACGGTCAACAAGATTACTTCGCTGGTGGTGTTCCCCTTCGAGTCCGCGGCGTTGACCAAGCCGGTGGCCCAGGTCAAGGCCAAGGGCATCTACGTCACCGTGGTTGATCGCGGCCTCACCGACACCTCCGCGCAAGACGCCTACGTGTCAGGCGACAACACCGCCTTCGGCAAGATTCCAGCGGAATACATCGCCAAGGCCCTCAGCGGCAAGGGCAACATCGTGGCGCTGCGCGGCATTCCGACCACGCTCGACAATGAGCGCATGGACGCCTTCAACGCCGTGCTGAAGAACCACCCGGACATCAAGCTGCTGGACGCCAAGCATGCCAACTGGAACCGCGACGACGCCTTCAAGGTGACGCAGGACTTCCTCACCCGCTTCAAGCAGATCGACGCCATCTGGGCCGCCGACGATGACATGGCGGTAGGCGTGCTCAAGGCCATTGAGCAGGCCAAGCGCAAGGACATCAAGCTGGTGTTCGGTGGCGCCGGCGCCAAGGGTGCGATCAAGACCCTGATCGATGGCAGCAACCCGCTTATCCAGGCCAACGTGTCCTACTCACCGAGGTTCATGTACGACGCCATCAAGCTGACGGCCGAGGCGCGACTGAAGGACCAGAAGCTGCCGGCGACGACGATCATTCCGTCGGTGCTGATTACGAAGGCAAACGCCAAGGACTTCTACTTCCCCAACTCGCCGTTCTGAGCGTTTCTGAAGCACGCAAACCCAGCAGGAGAACGACATGGCCCGACCCGTCACCCTCTTCACCGGCCAGTGGGCCGATCTGCCGCTCGCGGAGCTGGCACCACTGGCGAAACACATGGGCTATGACGGGCTGGAACTGGCCTGCTGGGGCGACCACTTCAACGTGCAGGAGGCGTTAAGTAGCGACGCCTACTGCCGCGACAAATGGGCGCTGCTCAAGCAGCACGGCCTCACCTCGCTGGCGATCGGCAATCACCTCGTCGGCCAGGCGGTGTGCGACCTGATCGACGCACGCCACAAGTCGATACTGCCGGCGCATGTGTGGGGCGATGGCGACCCGGAAGGCGTGCGCCAGCGTGCCGCGAACGAACTGGCGGACACGGCACGCGCCGCCGCGAAGTTCGGCGTGAAGACGGTGACCGGCTTCACCGGATCATCCATCTGGCATGCCACCTACGCCTTCCCGCCGACCACGCAGGAATACTGGGACGCCGGCTTTGCCGATTTCAGCAAGCGCTTCACGCCCATCCTCGACATCTTCGAGCAGCACGACATCAACTTCGCGCTGGAAGTGCACCCGACCGAGATCGCCTTCGACATCGCGTCGACACAGCGCGCCATCGAGGCCGTGAAAGGCCACAAACGCTTCGGCTTCAACTTCGATCCCAGCCACCTCGCCTACCAGGGCGTGGACTACGTGAAGTTCATCCGGACTTTCCCGGAGCGTATCTACAACGCCCACATGAAGGATGTGTGGTGGGGCAAGGGTGACGGCACCGTCGGTGTGTTCGGCGGCCACACCATCTTCGGCGATGCGCGCCGCTACTGGGACTTCCGCAGCGTCGGCCGTGGCATGGTGGACTTCGAGGCGATCATCGTCGCCCTCAACGACATCCGCTACGCCGGCCCGCTGTCGGTCGAATGGGAAGACAGCCGCATGGACCGGGTGCACGGTGCCACCGAGAGCGCGGCCTTCTGCCGGCGCCTGGATTTCGAACCCTCGACACGCGCCTTCGACGCGTCCTTCGACAGAGAGTAGGGAGACCATCTTGCGCAAACTGCGATACGCCATGGTCGGCGGCGGCCGCGATGCCTTCATCGGCGTAGTCCATCGCCGTGCCATGGCCCTGGATGGCCAGATGGAGATGGTGGCCGGCGCGCTGTCGTCGGACCCGGACAAGGCGCGCGCCTCCGGCCGCGACCTGGGGCTGCTTGATGCGCGTAACCACGGTCGCTGGGAAGACCTGCTGGTCGACGAACTCAAGCGCCCGATGGAGGAGCGCATCGACTTCGTCAGCATCGTGACGCCCAACCACATGCACTTCCCGGTCGCGTTGGGTTTCGCCGAGGCCGGCTTCAATGTTGTGTGCGACAAGCCGCTGGTGCACACCAGCGCGCAGGCCACCGAGCTGGCCCGTGCCGTCGCACAGAGCGGCGCGGTGTTCGCGGTCACCTACAACTACACCGGCTATCCGATGGTGCGGCAGGCCCGCCACATGGTGCGCAGCGGCCAGCTCGGCGAGATCCGCAAGGTGCTCGTCGAATACAACCAGGGCTGGCTCGCTACCCAACTCGAAGCCAGCGCCCACAAGCAGGCCGACTGGCGCACCGACCCCAGCCGCAGCGGCATCGCCGGTGCCATGGGGGACATCGGCTCGCATGCCGAGAACCTCATCGCCACCATCACCGGTCTGGACATCGAAGCGATCTGCGCCGACCTCACCAGCTTCGTGCCCGGCCGCCGGCTCGACGACGACGGCAGCCTGCTGCTGCGCTTCACCAACGGCGCACGCGGCGTCCTCACCGCCAGCCAGATCGTCGCCGGCGTGGAGAACGACCTGCGCGTGCGCATCATCGGCACGCAAGGCACGCTCACCTGGCACCAGGAAGACCCCAACCGCCTGATCCACACCTCACTGGACGACGCGCCGCGCATCCTCACCCGCGGCTCCGCCAGCCTGTGCCCCGCCTCGCTCAGGGCCACCCGCCTGCCCTCCGGCCACCCCGAGGGCTTCCACGAAGCCTTCGCCAACGTCTACCTCGGCGCCGGCGAAGCCATGCGCGCACGCAACGAAGGCCGCCCGCTCACCGAACAGGAAGGCGACTACCCGACGCTGGCTGACGGCGCGCGCGGCGTGCGCTTCATCGAGCTGGCGGTAGCGTCGGCAAACAGCGAGGCGAAGTGGACAGCCTGGACTTGAGCATATTGCGTGCAGCTGGCCGCTCTCCGCGTCATTGAAGCGCCAAAGCGGTGACACGGCCACGCAAATGGCATTTCTCCGATAGAGTACGAAAAGCAGTACTTCAATTCATGAGGCGTGGGGTTGTCTAGAAAAACAGGGGCGATTCAGATCCACTACGACAGCGGACTTGAGAAATGATTATGAAAAAGCGGACAAGGCCGACTACCAGTACGCCCAATACGACTGCCGAATGGCAGCTGAGTGACGAGCTGCGCCTGCTCTCGTTCAATGTCGGACATGGCGATTGCACACTGCTGGAATACCATCAAGAAAATGTCATCGCTTTCCGATGCCTCGTGGACGCTGGTCAGTCGCTGCCGGTTGCCCTGCTGGAACACCTTAGGAAGCATCCGCGTGCCACCGGTGCGCCGGACATTGATGTGCTAGTTTTGAGTCACGTCGATGCAGATCATTTGGGAGGCTTCTCCAGACTTCTGGCAGAGGGGGTGAGTATCGGCGAGTACCTCGGCCCGTGTCTTCCGACATTTCGTCGGCTGCAGTGGCTGTTTGCCCCCAGAATCCAGACTGCGGTCGACAAAGCAAGCGCTTTCGAAGCAGATCTTATCGCCCGAAAGATTCCAGTGTGCTACCCGCTTGAGGGTTTCACTGCCTCCTATGTGGCAAGTCGCGTCACACTGTCGGTCATCTCACCAGCGGCCAGACTACTCGAATCGCTATCAACTCTCCGTAACGCAGAGCTTTCCGCATTGCTGATGCGTCATCCCTTGCCGCTGCAGTGGTTGCTGGAACCTGGAGGCGACGAACCACAAGACGACAGCCAGCAAGTTCGCGACCTATTTAGAGGCCGCATCAGTTTGTCGCCCGGAGATTTCGATGGTGACATCTTAGCCAGTACGGGATTGCCTCCCGAAGCGCTCAGCTCCGCATCCGCTTCTCTTGAAACCGGCCTCGAACCGGATTTCTTCGGGAATGCAGTCTTGAATGACACCTCGCTTATCCTAGTCGTCGACGTCCATCTGAACGCAAACTACAGAAGACGCATCGTCCTGACTGGCGATCAGGAGAACTGGACCTATATCGCAGCCCGGCACCCCGGCGGGCTGGGCGTCGACGTCGTCAAGGCGCCTCACCATGGCGGGCGAGTCTATATGGACGATCGCACCGAAGCCGTGGACTCGCTGTACCTGTGGCTCCGCCCCCGGACCGTGGTAGTTTCTGCAAACGGGCGTCACTCGCTCCCTCGAAATAGCTTTCGCGACTCAATGCGCAAGATTGGGGCGACACTGATATGTCCCAACGTGAGAGGAATCGAGCCACTGTCTGCCGGTATGACGTCCAAGCCTAGCGAGAAGTCGTGCTTTGCCGCAATGGCATGCACCTCGCCATCAGGGGGTGTGACGACACTGCGACTAACGGGCGACGGAGACTCATCCGACGCGCGCGCATGTGTGCAGGGTGCTGGTCATTCAGGTGCTGCGCCCATCGTAGTTCTGCGACAAGACATCATTCCAGCAAGTGAGAGCCTGGTCCGATATACACGGCGAGAGCTTGAAAAGCATGGCGAGTGGATAAAAGGCACGCTCGCTGTTCGTCACAAGGAATTCCTGTCGCGGACTGAAGGTACGAATGACGAGTTTGCGGTGCGCGCACAGATGGCTGCCGCCGAGTGGAGTTCGATTGCAATTCTGGCCAAAGCGGCGGAGCGACATGACTTGGTTGCGGATCCAGGGCCCGTGCTGAGTTTTGCGCACAGCCAGCGATTCTTTTGGATCAATACCGGTACACACCGAATGCGGGAGGAGCATAAGCTCTACAGGCTTCCTTTGTCCTCGGAGATTGAGAGCGCCTTGCAATGGGTCGCTCGCGTTCCACGGATTCTTTTGCGTGGCACCTACGAAGCCCGAGCCTTGGCTACCCGAGACCCAATCGACATACTCAGCAAGGCGGGGTGGCAAGTTCTCGATTCGCTCATTGGGGCAAAGCTGAGCGTGCCTGTGGAACTAGTGGAGGACGAGATACGCCCATTGATTCTCCCCTTAATCGCGAACACCTTCTCATTGCGAATCTGCCCCACTGACTATCCGCACTCTGAGCCACGGCCAGGTGATCTATATTTGCTGCTCGAACAAAAGACCGGCGCCGCCTCGAGCGCATTGCCTGCGCTATCTCTCTCCGGACCTATATGGGATTCAATATGCAATTGGCACAATACCAAACCAGAAGCGCCATGGGACGCATTGCACCAGTTTGCTAAAACTGAAATGCTTTTCGGCATTTTCTTCGATCGCAGCCGATACGGACACTCGTCACTAATGGATCCGTTCACGAATGGGCTCCATAAAAAAACAGAATCTGTTGCGGCTCGATTCCTCTCAGCGAACTGGACTTGTCTTTGGTGACACCGGAGCCACTCCGAGCCCGCTGCATACGCCGCAAACGCAGTCATTTCCCTACCTTCTCGTACCTGCGATTTAGCTCTACACCAAACAGAGAGAACCTCCCAGGAATCTGGAATTTTTCAGACACTTATTACTCTCCTGAGCTGGACAATAGATCACCACTGGTGACCTCCTCCCGCTATCAAAGCCCACTCCCTGACCCGCTCCTCAGCGGTGATCTGGGGATGGGCTTTTTTTCTATGCATGTGTTCTCAGGAGATATTCATGTCTGTCCAATGTCCTCGTTGTGAATCTGTTCGGATTGGCTTTTCGCTCTGGAAGGCGTTGCCAGAGTTCGCGACAGCGACACCTGCGACTCTTGCGACAGTTCGTTCGTCGCTGATCTTTGGTGTCGCAAATGTCGCAGTTGTCGCTGTCGCAAACTCGTTGAGGGCGACCTGCCCTCTGATCAGATTGGCGAGTCTCTAGGTGCGTCCTCAATCAGAGCCGGATTGACCTCGATGGTTTTCCGGGGTGCATAGCCGTGCGGCGTTGTCGGCGGATTACTCCGCAGTTCGAGAATCCCTGTATGCAAGGCATCGTCAAAGTAGCGTACGACGTCGCGCTTGATTCTTTGGGATACCGTCAACTAGCGCTCCTCGCTGAATGGAGAGCATTTGGCTGATGTAGTTGACTCAAAGACCCGTGGCGAGATGATCTCGGGAGTCAGAGGAAAACACACACGTCTCGAGCTCATCGTCAGACGGGCCCTGCCTGCAGCCGGATTTCGATTTCGCCTGTACAGAAAAGACGTGCCTGGAGCACGGACATTTTGCTTCCCGAGAGAAAGGTCGCACTGTTTGTCCATGGTTGCTTCGGGCACATCCATTCCGATTTCCGTTACGCGTAGCTGAGCGAGAGCGACACAAAACGGCTAATTCTGCGACGCACCGGTGCCACAACTCAGGAGTGCGCCGCAAGTCGCTGCAGCCTTAGTCCTTGTCGCGCCATTGAGTGCGGCGATGGCGCTTCCAGCCGCGGTCTTTCCGAGCAGCAATGGCATAGTCGTGACGATCGCTAGGTATGCTTTGGCCACGACGCGCAGCACGCGGTACAGGCTCCCCCTCCTCCACTACCGCGTCATTCATACGGCGCTCATTCTGGGTCTTGGGCCGACGAAAGTGGTGCCCACCGGCTGTGCGCCCCCCGAACCATAGCTTCCTGTAGACCTGGCGCACTTGCACCAGGTGAACGAAGTCCTCAGCCATCAGCGGCTCGCCCCAGTCATTGCGCATGACGTAGAGGTTGCGACGAAGGCTGCGGCAATACTCGCCAGAGGTCTTAGCGTAGTGCCAGCAGTAGCGCTCGAACTGCGCGCTTACGGACCTGCGGATGAACGAAAATCCGAGTTCGGACAACGCCTCTTTCATAGAGGCGTAGACGTAGACCTGTCCGTCCGAAGAGAACAAGGTCACCGCAGTATTGCGGCATTTTTGTTGATACATGGAACAAGCTCCTAGTGATGAATCACTAGTGCTTGTTCATGATGTAGGGAAGATAGAGCATGGTTGATAGAGAGCCTAGGCAATGTCGGCCAGTATAGAGGTACGATTATTCGACGGCTAGGGCGTGCATCCAATCCGGGGCTCGAGCAAGCTCAGCGCGCCATCAAGGCTTGATTTATTTTCTGTGCCGCCAATCCCAAGATGCCTGTGGGGTCAGGTCGCGGAAGAATATAGCGGTCGTCACGACGGAACAGCTTGGGCTTGAACCCTTGGGTCGTCAATGAACGGCCGCACTCCTCAGTCCGCTTCTTGGCGGCGTGAGCAAAGGTCGGACAAACAGATTTCTGTCCCACGCTTGTCCCACATTGGCGACCCAACTCGACCGCAGGTAGACGACAAAAGCCCTCATCTTGCGGATGAGGGCTCTCGTATAAACCCTTGATTTTTGGTAGAAAATCTAGGTTTTTGCGGTCTCGCGCGGTCTGCGTAAGACAGTATAAATGGTCGGGGCGGCGGGATTCGAACTCGCTACCCCTTGCACCCCATAAATGGAAATCGGCGTCCACCAACGTCTTGCAGGATCCGTCTGACAAACAAGTATCTATATATTTCAATACTTTACGAAATTTCATTGTCCACCAACGTCTGCTAACATCCCTGGTAAGCCACAATCAAACGGTGACCAAACGGTGACCGAAAACCAGGAGATTTCCGTGGGAACATTAACCGATCGGCATATGCAATCCAAGCCGACAAATGAGAACCAGTGGCTGATAGAGGACGGCCCCAAAGGACACGGCCGCTTCATGGCGCGGATCACCAAAAGCGGGGATCGCCTCTTCTACTTTCGTTACACAACGTCTACTGGCAAACGCGTATTTCTGCCTCTTGGCGCATACGACCCCCGCGGCATCGATGGCCTTACGCTTGCTCAAGCAAGAGCGAAGGCCGGTGAGCTCAGCAAGCTCTACCAATCCGGGATCGTCGATCTAAAAGAGTACCTCGCCAAGCAGAGCCAACTCGACGAGGCTAGGCGGCAAGCAGAGCACACGAGACTTAATGCAGAGCAAGAAGCTCATGAACGCCTGGCAGCACAAACGAGAGCCAGAATCACAGTCGCAGACCTATTTGAACGCTGGGCCGAGATCGAACTATGCCGGCACAAAGATGGCGGAAAAGAAATTCGCCGCATGTTCAACAAAGATGTATTGCCAACAATCGGTCATCTCGCAGTGGAGGACGTTCGCAAGGGACACATCACTGAGGTCACAGATGCACTGCTGAAGCGCGGAGTGGAACGTATGGCCAAGCTGATCTTCTCACTCATGCGACAGATGTTTCGGTTCGCCGTGGACCGAGATCTGATTGAACACGAACCGACGAGTGCAATTCGAAAAGCAAAAATCGGAGGACGCCCGACAGAACGCGAACGTGTCTTAAGTGAAGAAGAACTCCGTGCGCTAAAGCGTGCACTTCCTTCTGCAAAACTCGCTCAATCAACAGAACTCGCCATCTGGCTAATGCTGTCGACCTGTTGCCGAATAGGAGAGCTGTTACAAGCCAAATGGGAACACATCGACTTTAATAGACGTCAATGGCGCATCCCGCCCGAACACAGCAAGAACGGCAAGCCTCATACGGTCTATTTGTCGGATCTCGCCTTGCAGAAATTCCAGGAGCTCAATGGCCTCAATCACCATACTCATTGGTGTTATCCCAGCCGGGATGAAGCTAACCATGTCTGCGTCAAGACGGTGACGAAACAACTCATTGACAGACAAAGAAACGACGATCAACCCATGTCTCGTCGATCCTCTTATACCCGAGCGTTACAGCTCACCGGCGGTAAATGGACATCCCATGACCTCAGGAGAACAGGCGCAACCTTGATGGTCGCACTGGGTGTCATTCCGGAAGTGGCTGAGCGGTGCCTTAACCACATAGAAGAAAACCGCATTAAACGCACCTACCAACGCCACAGCTACGAGAACGAAATGCGAGACGCTTGGGATCGGCTGGGGCGTCACCTCACACACCTTATCGCGTAAAACCATCAAACCGCATCTCCCCTCATCCAGGCGGCAAGTTTTTCCGACATATACGCTCCTTTCTCCTCCTCGGAGTCGATCAGCACTCTAATGATGTCGGACTTTGAAAGCCTATATTTCAAGGCAATCGACTCCAGCCTTTTCATAACTTCTTTATCAATTTTGACATTCAGCTGAACCATAGCCGAATGCTTCTCTCTGTACTTCTTCTGGCTCAATTTTCTTTTAGCCTCGCTGGAAGCGCTCAAGGCCTCATGGCTGCTGAGATTACACCTGTCAGAAAAAATCAATAGCGCCTCGAGGGAATTGACGGGCTCATACAGAATTGCTCCTTGTCTGAAGCGCAACACTTCACTAAAAACAAACTCCGCCTTAGTCGCTTCGTTCTCTCCACCAACCCATTCAAACCGGCGGCCAATATCTTTCCTCTCCAGCCAATGAGATTTCAATCTCTCAAGATCTGCGCTCTTTACGCCAAGCGGAATCATTTTTAGATCTGTGGCAAGAACGCATCGCTCTGCGACACTCAACCCCATTGGGTTGGTTTCCACAATCGAAGGCCAATGCCCCCAGAGCGCGCTAAAGAACGACAGAAACCGCGAGCTCGTCTCAAACCAATTTAACGCTGACTTCGGCACTAAGGCATTTGCTCGCTCCGAAAGAATCATCGCTCGATCAAGATTCGACTGGCTTCTCAGCTGCGACGCAATGAATTTCCTAGTATCGCCTGAACCCACAACTTTTTCATATGAGAAAAAATGGTTTATCTGCGAAAGAAAACCTAATAGCCAATTATCAAACCGGCTATTGATCTCGGACTCACCAAGATAGTCCGACAGATCGTCATTGTGTCTTATTGCCACAACTTCCTCCTTACCTAGTTGAGCGGATCGGCGTCGTTTCTAGTTCATTTCTATTCGAACACTAGCACATCCCACGGTCACATGTAGCCGTCTGCTAGGCCATTTATAGGTTACCTACGTGGTGTCCACACCGCCAATATACGGGCCTATCTTCCAATTTTAGCTACCACGGACAGCACTCTGTAAGAACTATGCACGTCGCACTCTCTAAGAAATGGGAGCGTTTTCATTTTCACTACTGAATCTCTCAGCTAAGAAATAGAGAGGTTTGAAAATTTTTACGCAGCAACCCGATGCTCTGAGCTAACACTAGGAGTCATCATGAAAGTCATCCGCCTGCCCAAGGTTATCGATACCACCGGACTCGCCCGATCAACAATCTACAAGTTGATGTCTCATGGCGCATTTCCAAATTCAATTCCTCTTGGCGCCAGAAGCGTAGGCTGGATAGAAGCCGAAATCATCACCTGGATTCAGTCTCGCGCCAATCAGCGGGACCAATTCCTGGATAGCAGTTCTTGATATATTTAAAGAGCAGAATATTCAATAAATCCACGTCAAATACCTCGCAAAACATATGACGCATCGCTTTATACGCAGCACTTTTCTAGGAATTTAACACTCCTTAAAGACACCACTTATTTCTGTATTAGTATTATTAATAAGGAAATTAACAACCAACCAAGAAAACCAACAACAATCAGAACCAAATCACAAATTAAACACGTACGAACAGCACTCAATCATTCAGCTTGGCAGGAACACTGTTCACAGAAACAACATTTAATATTGAAGAATTAGACACAATCTTGGATGCAAAAACTGATCACACCTGCAGATCTGTTTGACATCAGGATTATTTAACAATCCGTCCAAACACTATCTTCGGAGGATCTGTGCAAAGACATAACCGGAATACAAACATTCGACTCCTTGACGCGGAAAGCTATCGTGGCATAAAGGTAATCTCACACAGAGGTCCATTGGTCGTCGATTACCTCAATCGTGCTTTTGACGTATTGGAATACAGTTTGCGCTGCTATCGTCGCGTCTTTGCTTTTCGAATGGACTTAAGGCTGCCTGCTCAGCCCTATCTAGACATTCCCAATACGGGACAAATACTGAATCGATTCATCGCTTCTTTTAAAGCGAAGGTCGAACACAGCCGATATCAAGCAGCTAAAGAGAATGCTTATGCTCATCAGACCGAGGTCTTGAGCATCTGGTGTAAGGAATGGAGTTCTAATGGCGCCCCCCACTTTCACTTTGTAATGCTCTTAAACAATGATGCCTTCTGTACGTTGGGAAAGTTTGAGCTTGGCAGGGACAATCTCTATAACCGTTTGATCGAGGCTTGGGCGAGTGCTTTGGGATTGACGGCGGAAGATACGCGGGGCTTGGTGCAATTCCCCGAGAACGGTACGTATCTTTTGTCCCGGGAGAGTCCTGAGGTGTATCGTGATCTATGCTATCGCGTAAGTTATCTTTGCAAAGTTGAAACTAAGCGGTACGGAGATCGTTCGCATAATTTTGGCGCGAGCCATATCAAAAACGGGCGTATGCAGCGTATAGCTGTTTGATGCACAATCCGAAATTCTTTGATTTAGGGAGAGCTTTGAACCATGCCGTCATCGTCATACAAGGAGTTGCTGGCTCAGATCGCGAAATTGACAGACGAGGCAGAGGCCGTCCGCGAGAAGGAATTGATTGCCGTGATTGCCGACATCAAGGAGAAGATCAAGGAATATGGACTGACGGCGAAGGATCTGGGCTTCTCCGGGAAAGGCCAAGCCAAACCCCAGGAAGCAGTTGGGGCTAAAGCGAAGTTCAAAGGACCTAATGGGGAACTTTGGTCTGGGCGTGGGCGTACTCCCGGCTGGCTTTCCACGGCGCTTGGCAAAGGGCTGAAGAAAGAGGAATTCCAGATTAAATAGGAGATATTTCTGTCTGGTCTCTTGGCTAGGATAGCGGCAAATAGGTAAGAATTTATTGGCGCAGCTCATCTGATGAACAAACTTACGCGCGCAAGACTCTCCACCCCAAGTCGGCAGCTTCGATTCGCATCG
>DATIDV010000037.1:0-65477 GCA_035456105.1 Rhodocyclaceae bacterium
CCAATCGATGGGGCATTTCCGACCGGCGATTTGCGCACGGTGTGGAGAGTGCGCACTGGTGGTGACTACCGCGCAGGACCTTCCCGCAGCATGCGCCATGCGCCGAGCCCTCAGAACCTGTTCACGATCTTTGGAGACTCGTGAAACAGGGCTGGAATTCTCTTGAAACGCGGCAAAAAAAGCTTGTCATCCCGGCGCAAGCCGGGATCCAGTACCGGGCGTGCGATCTGGATCCCGGCTTTCGCCGGGATGACGATGGTTTTACAGGGAGCGTGAACAGTTTCTAAAGACAATACCGGCCCTATTGCACGAGTTTCCGGAGATCGTAGACAGCCTCTCAAGCGCGCTGCGTCGCGCTTAGCCACAAGCGCCACTCCGGACCCGGTCAAGAAGAAGGGAAGCAACACTCTTCCCTTCGCGTTGTCCTACGGCACAAGAGGGCCGCATCCGACACCATGCGCATTCTTGAGTGGCTAGGCTGAGACTGTGTTGAGTGCAGGAGATCGTGATGCTTCAAACAGCCGACTCTCAGGGTGTCCGGCCAGCAGATCCGGACTTGGCAGAACAGGCAAAGCCAGGGCATGGCGTGCCCTCACAGGATCCGGATCCTGCCGCGCAAATCCCGATTGAAGATGCGCGCGCGGAGGCCGAGGAGAAAACGCTGTATGCAGGCGCCGGGGTGGTAGCCGGTGCAGCAACGGGCGCTGCAGTCGGGGCGGCCGTTGCCGGACCGGTAGGCGTGGTTGTGGGCGGAACAGTCGGGGCGGTCGCTGGCGCAATAGGCGGCGGCGCAGCTGGAGCGCTGCGCCACCCCGACAAAGACGAAACCAGGAAAGAGTAGGCCTGCCGTCTTACGCCCGCTGGATGCAGGCATCAGGGATCGCTGGCTGAGGCCGGGGCGCTTACGAGACATGGCGTGCTGGTCATCCAAGTCAGCCACAACTGCGCCTGATTCGATGCGGCCCTCCCCGTCCCGAAACCGGCATCGCTGGCGAGCCTCTGCAAACCCGAAAAGATGCTGCCACCGGGCGCAGACCAGCTCTGAAGCTCGGGCGACGCGACGCCCGCCTAGCGCCCCGCCACGACTGCGAGAATGGCCTTCCGCAGTGGCTGCAGCAGCGCCGCGCGGTCCAGGTTCGGGTTGTGCAGGACGCGATGTCGCAGCCCTTCGAAGAGCGCGATCAGCATGTTGAGGCGGCCTTCCCGCAGCGCGTCGTCACGATAGGCCTGTGCCTTCTCGCTGGACATCAGCAGTTCGTTGAGGCGTTCGCTGAGCACGCCGTCAGCCGCATGCAGCTTGGCAGCCACGGCGGGGTTGCGTGCCGATTCGGCGCTCACTTCGACCATCAGGCTCACGTGCGGCAAATCGGTATTGCTGGCGATCGAATCCGCAGCGTTGTCGAGGATGACATCGAGCACATCGCCATCGGCGCTCATCACGTCACGCATCAGTTCCAGCACGTCTTCGGTGTGGCGATCGACGATGCCGAAAATGATCTCTTCCTTGCTCTCGAAGTAGTTGTAGATATGGCCCGCACTCATGCCGGCACGCTTGGAAATATCGGCCATGCTGGCGCCATGAAAACCGTGCAGGCGAAAGCACTCGGTTGCGGCATCCAGCACCTGTGCGCGGCGCGCTTCGGCATTGGCGGCGTCAGGATGCTTGCGTGGAGGCTTGTTGCTCATGTCATGTCTCCTGACTCAGCCCTTGCCTTCGACCACACCGCCACCGAGCACCTTGTAGAGCGTGACGAGATTGGACTGGCGCAACAGGCGCGTGGAAATCAGTGCCAGCTGCGCCCCATACAGCGAGCGTTGCGCATCGAGCACTCCGAGGTAGCTGTCGATGCCGCTGCGCAGGCGCGCCTCGGAAAGCTTGAGGCTCTCCTGTGTCGCATCCACGATGCCATGCTGCGCGTCCAGCGCCTCGTCCACTGTGCCGCGCACGGCGAGCGCATCGGCCACTTCGCGAAAGGCCGTCTGGATGGCTTTCTCGTACTGCGCGACGGCGATGTCGCGCGATGCCTTGCTGACATCCAGATTCGCCTGACGACGCCCGAAATCGAAGATCGGCAGATTGATCTGCGGCGCAAAGCTCCACACGCCAGAGCCGGATTTGAACAAGGCATCCAGCGAAGTGCTGGCGTAGCCCGCCGATGCCGTCAGCGTGATGCTCGGGAAGAAGGCTGCGCGGGCCGCACCGATGTCGGCATTGGCTGCCTGCAAAACGTGCTCGGCCTGGCGGATGTCGGGTCTGGCTTGCAGCACCTCGGACGGCACGCCGGCCGGCAGGTCACGGATCGCTGCGACTTCGCTGGCCAGCGCCGACGGCAACAACTCGCGCGGCAGCGGCCCACCGACCAGCACGCCAAGCGCGTTCTCGTCGATCGCCACTTGCTCGGTGTAGATCGCCACGTCGCGTCGTGCGCCTTCCACCGCGCTGAGCGACTGCTGCAGGGTCAGGCCCGAGGCGGCCCCCAGCTGGAAGGTGCGCGTCGTCAGCGCATGGGATTCGCGGCGGCTCTTGAGCGTTTCCACGGATAGCTGCAGGCGCTCGCGGTCGGCCGCGAGCGTCAGATAGGCATTGGCGACTTCGGCGATCAGCGCGATCTGCGCGCTGCGCTGTGCTTGATCGGTCGCGAGGAAGGATTGAAGTGCGGCATCCTTCAGGCTCTGCACGCGACCGAAGAAGTCCAGCTCGTAGCTCGAGAAGCCAAGCCCCACGCTGTAGACATGCGAGACCTGGGACTGCCCGCTGCCGCCCAGCGAGGCGGCCGTGCGCGTGGCAGTTTCGCCGGCAGTAGCGCGCACGGTGGGCAACAGGTCGGCGCGCTGGATCTGATAGAGGCCACGCGCGCGCTCGACATTGAGCGCAGCAATCCGCAAGTCGCGGTTGTTGGCCAGTGCCAGCTCGATGACTTTCTGCAGATGCGCGTCGATGAAAAAATCGCGCCAGCCTATTTCGGCCACAGCAGGGCCTTTGGCGGCTAGGTTGGCATTCTCGTACGCGGGGCCTTGCGGCCATTCCGTGGCGACAGGTGCCGCCGGCGTGCTGTAGTCAGGCGTCAGATTCACGCAAGCGCCGAGGATGGCTGGAATGGCGATGGCCAGCGCCGTTTTCTGAAAGAAGCTATGCATGTCAGCGTCCTTCCTGTGGAATGGCTTGTTCGCTTGCCGCGCTGCTTTCGCTGGCGGGCTTGCTCTTGAAGAGGCGGCGCACTACGACGTAGAACACCGGCACGAAGAAGATGCCCAGCACGGTCGAGGTGATCATGCCGCCGAGCACGCCGGTACCGATGGCGTTCTGGCTGCCCGAGCCGGCGCCGCTGGAAATCGCCAGCGGCACGACGCCCAGGCCGAAGGCCAGCGAGGTCATCAGGATGGGGCGCAAGCGCATGCGCACCGCTTCCATGGTGGCGTCCGCCAGGGACTTGCCGTGTTCCATCTGCTCCTTGGCGAACTCCACGATAAGAATGGCGTTCTTCGAGGCGAGGCCGATGGTGGTCAGCAGCGCGACCTGGAAATACACGTCGTTGGACAGCCCGCGTGCCCCGGCGGCCAGCAGCGCACCGACCACACCCAGTGGCACCACGAGGATCACCGAGAAGGGTACCGACCAGCTTTCATACAGCGCGGCCAGACACAGGAACACCACCAGCAGTGAAATGGCATACAAGGCCGGCGCCTGCGCACCCGAACGACGCTCCTCGAACGAGGTTCCCGTCCACTCGTAACCGATGCCGGGCGGCAGCTTGGCCATGATTTCCTCCACGGCCTCCATCGCGTCACCCGAGCTCAGGCCCGGTGCGCCCTGCCCCAGCAGCTCCACCGAAGGCTGGCCGTTGTAGCGCTCGAGACGCGGCGAACCATAGTCCCAGTGCGCGCTGGCGAAAGCCGAGAACGGCACCATGTCGCCCTTGTTGTTGCGCACGTACCACTTGTTGAGGTCTTCCGGCAGCATGCGCGCCGGTGCATCGGCCTGCATGTACACCTTCTTGATGCGGCCGCGGTCAATGAAGTCATTCACATACTGGCTACCCCAGGCCGTCGACAAGGTCGTGTTGATGTCGGAGATGGTCACACCCAACGCGCCGGCGCGTGCCTGGTCGATATCGAGCCTGTACTCCGGCTGATCGCTCTGACCGTTGGGGCGCACGCCAACCAGGCGCGGGTCCTTGGCGGCCATGCCGAGGAACTGGTTGCGCGCAGCGATCAGCGCGTCATGGCCGAGGCCCCCGCGATCCTGCAACTGCACGTCGAAACCATTGGAGGTACCCAGCTCGATCACCGCCGGTGGCACGAAGGCAAACACCATCGCGTCGCGAATTTTCGAGAAAGCGCCCATGGCGCGACCGGCCACGGCCTTGACGCTGTTCTGCGCCCCCGGCCGCTCCTTCCAGTCCTTCATCTGCACGAAGCCCAGACCCATGTTCTGGCCAGCGCCGCCGAAGCTGAAACCGGCCACCGTGAACAGCGACCTGACCGCATCCTTCTCGTCTTCAAGAAAGTGCTTCTCGACCTGGTCGATCACCTTGAGCGTGCGCTCCTGCGTAGCGCCGGCGGGCAACATGACCTGCGTGAACATGATTCCCTGGTCTTCTTCAGGCAGGAAAGAGGTCGGCAGGCGCGTGAACATCAACACCATCACGCCGATCAGGACGGCATAGATGACGAGGTAGCGCCCGGTGCGCCCGATCATGCGACCGACGATTGACTCGTAACGCTGCGTGCCGCGATCGAACACGCGGTTGAACCATACGAAGAAGCGCGCGTTGCTGGCGTGATGCCCCTTCTGCACGGGCTTGAGGAGCGTGGCGCACAACGCCGGCGTCAGGATCAGCGCGACGATCACCGACAGCACCATGGACGACACGATGGTGATCGAGAACTGGCGATAAATCACACCCGTGGAGCCGCCAAAGAAGGCCATCGGCACGAACACGGCGGAGAGCACCAGTGCGATGCCGACCAGTGCGCCGGTGATTTGATCCATCGACTTGCGCGTGGCTTCCTTGGGCGACAAGCCCTCCTCCGTCATCACGCGTTCGACGTTCTCGACGACGACGATGGCGTCATCCACCAGCAGGCCGATGGCCAGCACCACACCGAACATGGTCAGCGTGTTGATCGAGTAGCCGAATACCGCGAGCACACCGAAGGTCCCCAGCAGGACGACCGGCACGGCGATGGTCGGGATCAGCGTGGCGCGGAAGTTCTGCAGGAACAAATACATCACGAGGAAGACCAGCACGATGGCTTCGGCCAGCGTCTTCACCACCTCTTCGATCGAGATCTTCACGAAGGGCGTCGTGTCGTACGGGAACACCGCCTTCACGCTGGGCGGGAAGAAGCGGCTCAGCTCATCGATGCGCGCCTTCACTGCATCGGCGGTTTCCAGCGCGTTGGCGCCGGCAGCGAGCTTGATGCCGACGCCGGCTGCGGGCTTGCCATTGAAGCGCGCCACGAAGCCATAGTTCTCTGCACCAAGTTCCACGCGTGCCACGTCGCGCAGATAGACGTTGCCGCCCTGCGTGGAAGTGCGCAGCAATACGTTCTGGAACTGCTCAACCGTCTGCAGACGGCTCTGCGCAGTAATCGAGGCATTCAGTTGCTGACCTGCCACGGCTGGCGCGGCACCGAGCTGACCTGCGGAAACCTGGGCGTTCTGGGCCAGCAGCGCGGCCGACACATCGGCCGGCGTGAGCTTGTAGTTGTTGAGCCTGGAAGGGTCCAGCCAGATGCGCATTGCATACTGCGCACCGAACACCTGCACCTCACCGACGCCGGTCACGCGCGATAGCGGATCCTGCACATTGGTGACCAGGTAATCGGCAAGATCGGTCTGCGCGAGACTGCCGTTTTCCGACACGAAGCCGACGACCAGCAGGAAGTTGCGCGCCGACTTGGCGACCTGCACGCCCTGCTGTTGCACCGCTTGCGGCAACAAGGGCAAGGCCAGTTGCAGCTTGTTCTGCACCTGCACCTGGGCAATGTCCGGGTTGGTATCGGCATTGAAGGTCAGCGTGATCGATACGCGACCCGACGAGTCACTCGACGACCCCATGTAGAGCAGGCCATCCAGCCCGGTCATCTTCTGTTCGATGACCTGAGTCACCGAGTCTTCGACGGTCTTCGCCGAAGCGCCCGGATAGGTGGCGTTGATGACCACCGCAGGGGGTGCGATGGTCGGGTACTGGGCGACCGGCAGCTGGTCAATGGACAGCGCCCCGGCCAGCATGATGACGATGGCGATCACCCACGCAAAAATGGGGCGATCAATGAAGAAACGAGCCATGTGTGCGCTCCCTTACTTTGTTGCGGGAGCAGCAGCGCCCGCCGCTGCAGGCGCGGAGGACTCGGCCAGCGGCACGGCCCTGGCCGGCGCGCCGGGGCGCACCTTCTGCAAGCCATCGACAATGAGCCGGTCGCCTGCGTGCAAACCTTCGTTAACCAGCCATTGGTTGCCCAGGGCACGCTGGATCTTCAGCTCTCGCTGCTCCACCTTGTCCTCGGCATTGAGCACCAGCGCCGTTGCGTTGCCCCTGGCATCACGCGTCACGCCTTGTTGCGGCACCACGATGGCCTGGTCGCGCACGCCTTGCTCGATCTGCGCACGTACATACATGCCGGGCAGCAGCTGCCGATCAGGGTTGGGGAACACGGCGCGCAGCGTCACGCTGCCGGTCGCCTGGTCCACCGTGACGTCGGAGAAAGCCATCTTGCCGTCACTGGCGTAGGTCGTGCCGTCTTCGAGGATCAGTTTGACGCGCGCCGATTCCGCATTCTTTAACCGTCCTTCGCTGAGATCGCGGCGCAAGCGCAGCAGGTCGCTGCTCGATTGAGTCACGTCGACATAGATGGGATCGAGCTGCTGGATAGTGGTCAGCGTGCTGGCCTGATTGGCCGTGAGCAGCGCCCCCGGCGTGACACTGGACTTGCCGATGCGCCCCGCGATCGGCGCCGTGACGCGCGTGTAGGCCAGGTTGATCCGGGCCGTCGCAAGGTTGGCTTTGCTGACGGCCACATCAGCCTCGGCCTGCTTCTGCGCGGCGACGGCATCGTCACGATCCTGCTCGCTGACGGCCTTGATGGCGGCAAGCTCTTCGTAACGCTTGGCGCGTGCAGCGGTCGACGCCACATTGGCCTCGGCCTTGGCGAGCGCCGCCTGAGCACTGTCGAAACTCGCCTGGTAGCTTGCTGCATCGATCTGGTACAGCGGCGCCCCCGCCTTGACCTCGGCGCCCTCGCGGAACACGCGTTCCTTGAGAATACCGCCGACCTGGGGACGCACCTCAGCGATCTGATAAGCCACGGTGCGGCCAGCCAGCTCGGTCGTGATAGGCAGGCGCTGCGGCGCAATAACCACGATACCGACCGGACTGACCTGCCCTCCCGTGGCTGCCGCGTCCTGTTGCTTTCCGCAAGCGGAGAGCACAAGCCCGGCAAGGATTGCGAGGCCCAGACCGACCCGGTTTAACGTTGTATTTACGTGCATGAACGACCTCTGAAGCAGCGTCTGTGGGAGTTTCCGCGCCGTCAGGACGGCACGCGAAAATTCAAGAATGAACGATCATTCTAAGTTCGCGTACCGCGACTTGCCAGCTGATTTACAGAATCTAACCGACCGACTGTCGGACGTGCTGAACCAGGCCGGGTTGGCCATGGCGCATCGGGCCGGGGAAATCCACGGAAGGCCAGGAATCGTGCCGAGGCAGTCGCGCAGAACGGCTCAGCAAAGCATCCGCCAAGGTTGCCGTGGGAGAGTTGGGCCAGCGCCGGAGCACTCAGAACCGGTTCACGATCTTTCGAAGCTCGTGAAAATAGGGCTGGAATTTTCTTGAAATGCCGAAAATAAGTTCGTCATCCCGGCTTTCGCCGGGATGACGATGGTTTTACAGAGATCGTAAACAGTTTCTCAGGCATTGAACGCGATCAGACCCAGCCACGCGGCCATGCACGGCAGGACGAAGATGAACAGCTTGAACTTTGAGTTCGGGATCCTGGGACCGACAATCGCATGCAACGCTAGCAGGACGCCAAGGACCACGCCCAGGTACTGGGCAAGTGTGGGCATCCACAGCGAGGCGCCGACAATCCAGATGGCCGCCGGGATATGGACGCCCATGCGCAGTGCCCAGACATTGTCTTCGCTCATGCCGTTGATCGATGCGACATCAATCAGCGCATCGGCGAAGATCCAGAAGTAGCCCGCCATCCTCACGAATTCTGGCGCCGGCAGGGCATGCACGACTGGCGCCAGCGCGATGTGATAGACGATGCCAAAGCAGTTGCCGAGCCAGAGTCTGCGGCTTTTTTTGGCCACGAACATGCTGATCCAGGCAAGACATGAAAGTGTGGCAAACGCAGTGACGATTTGAGATTCAGTAAACATGTTTTCCTTGGAATAGAGCTGCGCAAAGAACGACCGACGGAGGTTCCTTGCGCGCACAACGGCCGGCTCAGGCCTCCTTGTTGAGGAGCAATCCAACGGCCCTGCTCACGCCAGCACCGTATGCCGGATCAGCCTTCGTGCAGTGGTCGATATGACGCAACTGGATCTCCTGTCCCGCCCCCGCAATTGCGCGCGCCGTATTGTCGAACAAGATCTGTTGCTGCGCGGGCGACATCAACCTGAAAAGTGCGCCGGGCTGCGAGAAGTAGTCGCTGTCTTCACGATGATTCCAGTGATCGGCGGCACCGCTTGCGCCCAGCGGTGGTTCACGAAATTCAGGCTGCTCAGCCCACTCGGCCGAACCGTTTGGCTCATATGCCAGTGTGCTGCCGTGATTGCCATCGATACGCATCGCGCCGTCCCGGTGGTAGCTGTGCACCGGGCAGCGCGCCGCGTTCACGGGGATGTGATTGTGATTGACCCCCAGCCGGTAACGCTGGGCATCGCCGTACGAGAACAGACGCCCCTGCAGCATCTTGTCGGGTGAGAAGCCGATGCCGGGAACAATATTGGCGGGGTTGAATGCGGCTTGCTCGACCTCGGCGAAGTAATTGGCCGGGTTGCGGTTGAGTTCGAGTACGCCGACTTCGATCAAGGGGTAGTCCGCATGCGGCCAGACCTTGGTCAGATCGAACGGGTTGTAAGGCACTTTGGCGGCATCCGACTCGGGCATGACCTGCACGCAGAACTTCCAGCGCGGGAAGTCGCCCTTGTCGATGCTTTCGAGAAGATCGCTCTGGTGCGTCTCACGGCTCCTGCCGATGGCAGCCTCGGCCTCGGCGTCGCTCAGGTTCCTGATGCCTTGCATCGAAAGCCAGTGGAACTTGACCCAGAAGCGCTCCCTGCTTGCGTTGATGAAGCTGAAAGTGTGGCTGCCGAAGCCGTGCATATGACGATAGCTTGCTGGGATGCCGCGATCACTCATCACCACGGTGATCTGGTGCAAGGCCTCGGGCAGGCGGGTCCAGAAGTCCCAGTTGCTGTGGGCGCTGCGCAGGTTCGTGCGCGGGTCGCGCTTGACGGCGTGATTGAGGTCGGGGAACTTCAGCGGATCGCGCAGGAAGAACACGGGCGTGTTGTTACCCACCAGGTCCCAGTTGCCCTCCTCGGTATAGAACTTGATGGCGAAGCCGCGAATGTCGCGTTCGGCGTCAGCGGCGCCGCGCTCACCCGCCACGGTGGAGAAGCGTACAAAGATGTCCGTCTGTTTGCCGACCTGCGAGAACAGCCTGGCCTGCGTGAAGCGGGTGATGTCCTGCGTGACGGTGAATGTCCCGTAGGCACCCGAGCCTTTGGCATGCATGCGTCGCTCGGGGATCACTTCCCGGTCGAAGTGGGCCAGCTTTTCCAGGAACCAGACGTCCTGCAGCAACTGCGGACCGCGCGGGCCAGCCGTCATGACATTCTGGTTGTCAGCGACCGGGCAACCGGCGCTGGTCGTTAGTTTCTTGCTCATCTGTACGCTCCTCGCTTCATTCCGTTCTCAATACCGCAGCATCACTGCGCCGCAGCCGCGACTTCGATCAGGTCGGCAACCGCCAGCGGGTGGGAACTCATCACCACATGCGAAGCGCCTTCGACGACGACGGTCTTGCGCGAGCCCGCGCGTTCAGCCATGAAGCCGAGTCCTGCGGCAGGGATGTTCAGATCCCCAGTGCCGTAGACGAAGTAGGAAGGCAGTTTCTTCCAGGCCGGTGAACCGCTGGCTTCCACGAGCGCAGCTTCCGCGATGGGGCGTTGTGCTGCCGCCATGAGGCGAGCCTCCGGTTCGGCGACGTCGGCGGCAAACTGCTGCCAGAACTTGCTTTGCTCGATGTAAAGATCAACACCACCTGTCGGCAGCGGAACAGGCTTGGCAAGAGCCGCACCCAGCGTGCCGCCAGGGAACTTGCCGGCCAGTTGCCCGGCGCTTTCGCCCTCGTCTGGCGCAAAAGCCGCCACGTAGACCAGCGCCTTCACCTGGGCTTTGCCAAGGGCAGCGCTGGTGATGACGGCGCCACCGTACGAGTGGCCGACCAGGACCACCGGCCCCGAAATGGAATCGACAATGCTGGCGACATAGAGTGCATCGCCCGCCACACTGCGCAACGGATTGGCGGCGGACACGACCGGGTAGCCGCGCTCCGCGAGTCGGGCGACGACGCCGTTCCAGCTCGACGAATCGGCGAAGGCGCCGTGAACGAGAACGATGGTGGGTTTGCTGGATGAAGTGGTCATGGTCGGTTCCTGTGCAATGGATGGAGTGAGGGCGGGGGGCAACAACGGGGCCGTGCGTTTCATGACGCACGCCCCGGACAGCTATCAGTTGGAAACGAAGCTGAGAAGGTCGTTGTTCAGGCGATCCTTGTGCGTATCGGTAATGCCGTGCGGCGCGCCCGGATAGACGATCAGCTTCGCACCCTTGATGAGCGCAGCCGATGCGCGCGCCGAGGCATCGATGGGCACGATCTGGTCGTCATCACCGTGAATGATCAGGGTCGGGATATCGAACTTCTTCAGGTCGCCGCGGAAGTCGGTCGCCGAGAACGCAGCAATCGAGTCGTAGGTGTTCTTGTGGCCAGCGACCATGCCCTGACGCCAGAACGACTGCACGGCACCGGCCGATGGCTTGGCACCGGGTCGGTTGTAGCCAAAGAAGGGGCCGGATGCGATGTCGAGATAGAGCTGCGAACGGTCGGCCAGGGACGCATTGCGCAGGCCGTCGAAAACTTCGATCGGCAGGCCGCCCGCGTTGTCCGGCGTCTTGAGCATCAAGGGCGTCACGGCGCTGACCAGCACCGCCTTCTTCACGCGACCCGTGCCGTGGCGACCGATGTAGCGCGCGACCTCGCCACCGCCCGTCGAGAAGCCGACCAGGGTGACGTTTTTCAGCTTGAGCGACTCGATGACGGCGGCCAGGTCATCGGCATAGTGGTCCATGTCGTTGCCGTCCCACGGCTGGCTGGATCGGCCATGCCCGCGGCGGTCGTGCGCCACGACGCGAAAGCCCTTGCTGGCCAGGAAATACATCTGCGATTCCCAGCTATCCGAGTTCAGTGGCCAGCCGTGACTGAATACCACCACCGGTCCCGTCTTCGGGCCCCAATCCTTGTAGTAGAGCTGCACGCCGTCGCGCGTGGTGATGGTGCTGGCGGTGCGCTGCACAGGCGCCAGCGCTGCGCTGGTACCGGGCTTGTCCGACGCGGCCTTGCCGCCTGACGATTGGGCCTGCGCGCCGGTGTGGATCATGCCGGCGATGAGGCCGGTGGCGAGAAGCAACTGGGTGAATTTCATGACTGACTAACTCCTGAAGTGTGAATGTAAATTGAATAGATTAAGGCGCGATGAAGGCAGGCATAGCCGCGTTCAAGCGATCCTTGTCGGTACATGTGTATGGGTGCTCTGTCCGTGCGCAGTGCCTTGGCGGCGAGCCGGGTGGCGGGGCTGACGGGTACGATCTGATCGTCATCGCCAGCCCCGCCGCCCTGCCCGGCCAGGCTCAGTCTTCCAGCAGGCTGCGCAGCATCCAGGCGGTCTTCTCGTGCAGCTGAATGCGCTGCGTGAGCAAGTCGGCACTGGCCTCGTCGCTGGCACGCTCGACGGCCGCGAACAGCGAACGCGCCGTCCGCACCACCGACTCCTGCCCTGCGACCAGCTCGCGGATCATGTCTGCGGCCTTGGGCACGCCCTCCGCTTCCTTGATCGAGCTGAGCCTCGCATATGCCGAGTAAGTACCCGGCGCGACATGGCCGAGTGCGCGGATGCGCTCTGCCACCAGGTCAACCGCCAGCGACAGCTCGTTATATTGCGCCTCGAACATCAGATGCAGGGTGTTGAACATCGGCCCCGTCACGTTCCAGTGGAAATAGTGGGTCTTGAGATAGAGCGTGTAGGAGTCCGCCAGCAGGTGCGACAAGCCTTTGGCAATCTCGTCGCGATCCGCTTCGCCGATACCGATGTTGATTTTCATGAAGGGTCTCCGCGTATCAGCTCAGCGTGCTGCAGCGAGCGCGCCACGCGCTGCGGCGTCGATGACATCGGCAACCGCCTTGGGCTGGCTGAGGAACACCACGTGACTACCCTTGACCTCGGTCGTGCGGGCGTTGATGCGCTTGGCGGTCTTGCGCAGGAGCTCGGGCGAAATGGCACCGTCCTCGGTGGCGACGACGTACCAGCTTGGCTTGGTTTTCCAGGCGGCCGTGGTCATCTTGGCCTTGAGGGCTGCGAGTGCCACCGGCACCTGGGAGTCGCGCAGGAAGGCTGCATCCTTGGCACTCACGTCGGCAGCGAATCCGGCGCGGAAGCTCTCGCCCTGCAGGAACGCGAAGCCGTCCTTCTGCTCTTCCGGCTTGAAATTCGGTGGCGGAGGAATGTCAGCGTACTGGTCGAGCACCGACTGACCGATCTCGGGCGCGAAGGCCGCCACGTAAACCAGGCCCGCCACGACGGGATTGTCACCCGCCTGCGTAATCACGGCGCCGCCGTAGGAGTGACCGACGAGGATGGCCGGGCCGTCCTGGCGCGCCAGCACTCGGTTGGTGGCGGCAACGTCATCCTCCAGCGAAGTCAGCGGATTCTGCACAACGCTGACCTTGTAGCCACGGGAGGTGAGCTGGTTGTAGACGCCACGCCAGCCGGCACCGTCGGCGAAGGCGCCGTGCACCAGCACGACATTGCGGACGGATGGCGTCTTGGTCTCGGCTTGCACCGGAGCCGGTGCGGCCACAGCCAGGAGAGCGACGGAGATAAGGGCAGATACCAGGGGTTTCATGTTCAGATCCTTTTCATTGAGTCATGGTCAGCCGCAATGCGCGGCCGTGTATCAAGGTGAGCGGCGCCTCAGGCGGCGAGGAAGGCGAGCAGGTCCGCGTTGAGCTGCTCTTTGTGGGTGTCCGCGAGGCCGTGTGGGGCGCCCGCATAAACCTTCAGCTCGGCGTGCGGGATGAGTCGCTTTGCCGCACGCGCTGCAGCATCGATCGGGACGATCTGGTCGTCGTCGCCATGCACGATCAGCGTCGGCCGGTCGAACTTCGCCAGGTCTGCCGTGAAGTCGGTTTCCGAGAACGCCTTGATGCAGTCATAGGCGCTCTTGTGCCCGGCCATCATCCCCTGGCGCCAGAAGCTGTCGATCGCCCCTGCGGAGACCTTGGCCCCCGGCCGGTTGAAGCCGAAGAACGGGCCCGAAGCGATGTCCCGGTACAACTGCGAGCGGTCAGCCAGCGAGGCTGTGCGCAGCCCGTCGAAGACTTCGCGGGGCAAACCGCCTGGATGGGCCTCGGTGCGGAGCATCAGCGGCGGCACGGCGGCAATCAGGCCAAGCCTGGCGACGCGGCCGGTACCGTGGCGGCCGACATAGCGGGCGACTTCGCCGCCACCGGTCGAAAAGCCGAACAGCGACACCGCGCGCAGGTCGAGCGCCTCGATCAGCTGCGCGAGGTCGTCAGCGTAGTGGTCCATGTCGTTGCCATCCCATGGCTGGCTCGAGCGGCCATGGCCGCGGCGGTCATGGGTGACTACGCGGAAGCCGTTGTCGGCCAGGTGGAGCGCCTGCGCCTCCCAGCTGTCCGCATTCAGTGGCCAACCGTGGCTCAGGATGACGGGGCGACCTGATCGCGGGCCCCAGTCCTTGTAGTAGATTTCGACGTCGTCACGTGTGGTGATCGTATTGCTCATCCCGCTCTCTCTTTCACGAAGTTGTTCAGGGGCCGTCCGTTCAAACGGATGGTTTGCGACGCGAACGGCGACGCAGCTTTGTCGCTTCGAAAATGCCCGTTGCTAACGAGCGTCTCGGCAGGTATCAAGTCCTGCTCAGCGACGGGGCGAACTTTGACAGGCGAAGGGATGGGCCGGAACTATACGAACGTATAGCTTGGGTATCTGACCAGAGCAGACCTATCCGGAGAGATAATAGGCAGGCGGCGGTGTATGACGTTATTGTGCTCAACGTCATTGATTCTGAATTGCGGGGTATCGCGAAATGGCTTTCGTAGTGATCATTGACGATGACGGCAACGTCCGGTACGGCTTGCAAAACCTGCTGGAATCCGCCGGTCATCATGCTGTCGGCTTTGAGTCGGCAGAAGACTTTCTGGGCAGCGGTCTCCGCGAAGCCGTGGACTGTGCCGTGCTCGACATCAATATGCCGGGGATGAGCGGGCTGGATCTGCAGCAGGTCCTCGCTGAACGTCACCCCGGGATGCCGGTTATCTTTGTGACCGCCCACTCCGACCAGGAATCAAAAACGCGCGCCCTGAGCGGAGGAGCCTTCGCCTTCTTCGGCAAGCCCGTGCAGGAAGACGACCTGCTGCAGTCCATCGCGGCGGCCGTCAAGGGGGCGCAGCGCGGATGACAACGACAACGACGGACACTCGCATCCTCAGCGCCGACACCGGCCGCAAAGCGCCACCGCTGGTTCAGATTGTCGACGACGACCCATCCGTCCGCGAGGCGCTGGCGGAGCTTCTCGAATCTGCCGACTTCACGACCCGCTGCTTTGAAAGTGCACAAGCCTTTCTCGAAGCTGAAACGCCTCGCCAAGCGTCGTGCGTACTGCTCGATATGCGACTGGAAAAAGTCAGCGGGCTCGACGTTCAGGCGTCGATGCGCGCAAGGCGCTGCGAAACGCCGATTATCTTCATGACCGGCTACGGGACCATTCCCATGACGGTCCAGGCCATGAAAGGCGGTGCCATCGAGTTCCTGACCAAGCCCATTGCCGACGATGTCCTCATACAGGCTGTTCGCACGGCACTGGTCATCGACGCGGCTCGCCTCGAAGCAGAATCCGTGGACGCCGATCTGCGCCTGCGCTTCGCGTCTCTGACGCCGCGCGAGTGCGAGGTGATGGCGCTCGCGGTCGGCGGGCTGATGAACAAGCAGCTCGCCGCGGAGCTGGGCACCAGCGAGATTACCGCCAAGGTCCACAAGCGGCATGTCATGGAGAAGATGGGGGCGCGCTCGCTTGCCGATCTCGTGCTCGCAGCCGAAAAGCTTGGCATCGGCGCGGCGAAGCGGCGATGACGACGAATGTTCGATGGCCCGCGACGCCGCTAACCCACGGCTTGAGTGGCCTGGATGGCCGCGATGATGCATCCGATGAGTCCTGGCCGCATGCCACGGAACGAGCGGCCGAATCAGGGCTACGGCCGCTTCAGCCCGTTCAAGCACTCCAGTTGGGGGCCGAGACCCACCTCCACCGACTCGGCACCGGTGTCGGCGCCGAGACCCGCCTCGTGCGCACGATCGGCGCGAACTGCCCACCGCCGCTTCGTCCGGTTCTTCTTGAGGCGGAGATGGCGCTGGCACTGCGTCTCGATGCTGACTGGGCGCTGCGCCCCATCCTCATCGAGACCAGCGCCGGCGAGCGCCGCCTGCTGCTCGAAGATCCCGGTGCTGATCCGCTCGACGCGGTCTGGTCGTCGATCTCCACGCTGTCCGAGCGCCTGCAGATCGCCGCCGCCATTACCAACTCCGTGGGCCGCATGCACCGGCGCGGCGTGGTGCACCGGAACCTCAAGCCGCAGAACATCTTCATCGGCGCCGCGCGGACTGCATGGCTCACGGGTTTCGGGCTATCCACACTCGGATCGGCCCCCGCCTCGACCGAGTTCGTCTCCGGGACGCTGCCCTACATCGCGCCAGAGCAGACCGGTCGGCTGAGCCGCCCCATCGACCCGCGCAGCGACCTCTACTCGCTCGGCATAGTCCTGTTCGAGCTTTTCACCGGCCGCCTGCCCTTCCAGGCAAATGACACACTCGGCTGGATTCACTGCCACATCGCCGAAGCGCCTTCCGTGCCGCCCGACAGCGACCACTGTCCGGCGCAGATCGGCCACATCCTTGTCCGCCTGCTGCGCAAGGCGCCGGAGGAGCGCTACCAGACCGCAGCAGGTCTGGAGGCAGACCTCAGGGCTTGTCAGGACGCGCTGGCGCGCACGGGTGCCATCACCCTGTTCCCGATCGGCGAGCGGGATACGCCCGACAAGCTCGCTCGACCAGGCGGCCTCTTTGGCCGGCGGAGCGCCACGACCGAGCTTGAGGCGGCATGGCGGCGCGTGCACGCCTCCGGGGCTTCGGAGCTGGTCCTCGTGTCAGGCACCGCGGGTATAGGAAAGTCCGCCCTCCTGCACAAGTTCAGGATGTCGGCCCTTCAGGACGGGGTGACGGCCGCGGGCAAATGCAATGTGCAAACGCAGACGGTCCCCTATGCCGTCCTGACGCAAGCCCTGAAGCGCATCGTGGGCCGCGCGCTGAGCCTGCCGCCGGAGCGGGCCGATGTGTGGCGCGACAGGCTGCGCCAGGCCCTTGGCGCCAACGGCAAGCTGATGGCCGGAATGATGCCCGGCCTGGAGAACCTCGTTGGGCCGCTGGCGGAAAGCGCCGAACTGTCGCCACTGGAAGCGAAGAACCGCTTCGAGCTGCTGTTCGCCGACCTCCTGGCGGCCGCCGCCTCCGTCGATGGCCCGCTCCTGCTCGTGCTCGACGATCTGCAATGGGTCGACCGGCCCAGCGCCGCGCTGCTCGAGCGCGTCCTCTCGGGACGGCACGTGAAGCATCTGCTGATCGCCGGCACCTATCGCAGCGACGAGGTCGACAGCCATCACGATCTCCACAGGCTCGCGCGCGCGACCCGCACGGCGGGCTCGCAGACGACCGACGTCCGCCTCCTGCCGCTGAATGTCGGCGACCTGACAGCCTGGCTGTCGGATGCCATCAGCATGGAGCCACACGCCGTTGCGGCGCTCACCGAGGTCGTGTTCCGCAAGACAGGGGGCGTTCCGCTCGCGGTGGCCCGCTTCCTGGCCACCCTCATCGAGGAAGAGCTCGTCATCTATTCGGAGGCGACCGGCGCGTGGACCGTCGACATTGCCGCAGCCCAGGCCCTCGCCTTCACGGACAATCTCCTGTCCGTCATGCTGAACGCCACGCGCGCCCTGCCGGCCAGTACGCAACAGGTACTGCAGCGGCTCGCCTGTCTTGGCGGCCGCTATCCCCTGCCCGGGTTGGCCGATCTTCTCGAGACGGACGCCGCCTCGCTCACGATCGACCTGCAGCCGGCCGTCGACGAAGGCCTGGTCGTCCTCCGCAAGGGCGAAACGCGCTTCGTCCACGACCGCATCCGCGAGGCGGCCTACGCCCTGGTCGCGCCGGACGAGCGTAGTGCGCTGCACCTCTCGCTCGCGCGCGGCCTTGCGCGCCTGGACGACCCTGATCTCCTGTTCAAGACCGTACTTCAGTTCAACCGCGCCGGCTGTGATGCCGTCCGGGACAAGGACGAGCGTCACCGCGTCGCCGATCTGAACCTCGCGGCCGCGTGCCGCTCGATGGAGGCCATGGGCCACGCCGCTGCCGACGGCTTCCTCGCCCATGGTCTCGCCTTCCTGGGCGCGCAGGGCCGCATGGAACGCCCGGACCTGGTTTTCGCCTTTGCGATGCGCCAGGCTGAATGCCGCGTGCTGACGGGCGATCACGCAGGTGCCGAGAGCCTGCTATTGCAACTCTCCGACACGGCGAACGACCTCCTGGCGCTGGCGACGGTGTGCCGCCTGCAGGCGGAACTCTTCACCATGGTGGGCAGTTTCGACGATGCCGTGGCCGTCGGCATCGAGTATCTCCGTCGCGCAGGGTTCGACTGCCCGCGCGATCCCTCGCTCGATGACGTGGCGGCCGAAGCACGCGAGCTCATGCGGCGGACCTCCGGCAGGCCGATCGAGGCGCTCGCGGACTTGCCATTGACGACGGATCGCGCGCATGCCGCGACCATGGAACTCATCACCTGCGTGCTGCCCGCCGCGCTCTATACCTGCCGCAACCTGCACAGCCTTCTCGTACTGCAGATGGCTAACCGCACACTGCAGCGCGGCCGGACCCCCGAATCGCCCATCGCCTTCATCATGCTGAGCCGCGTTCTCGGCCCGTCCTTCCTTGACTATGACACTGGCTTTCGCTTCGGGCGCCTCGGCTACGACATGATCGAGGCAGACGGTACGGATGCGATGCGACCGATCGGCCGCCTCTGCTTCGCCGTCTTCTGCAACAGCTGGATGAACCCGATCGGCGAAAGCGCTGCCATCCTGCATCAGGCGATCGCGGCGGCGCGCGTCTGCGGCAACCAGACCTACACGACCTACGGCCACAACAATCTCTTCTCCAACCACATCGTCTCGGGAACCTGGCTGGCCGAAGCACAGCGCGTGGCGGAGGACGGACTTGCCTTCAGCCGCGCTTCCAAATTCCTGCTGGGAGAGGTGATCCTGCGCGTCCAGAGCGGCTTCGCCGCAGCCTTGCGCGGAGAGACGCCACACCTGACGACCCTCCTGGAGAGCGAGGCCGCAGAGGACGAGCTGCACCAGATGCTGGAGACCACGCAGTGCTTCGAGCTACCGCTCGGCTGGTACTGGATCCGCAAGCTCCAGGCATGTGTCATCGCCGGCGATCCGGCCGGGGCCATCGCCGCCCGCGCGCGGGCGCAGCCGCTCGTCTGGGCATCCGAGGAGTTCCTGGAGGAGGCGGAGTTCCATCTCTACGGCGGGCTTGCGCTGGCACAGGGAGCCCGCGCAGGCCTGCTCACCCGTAGCGAGGCATGCGAGGTGCTGCACCTGCATGTCCGCAAGCTGCGGATCTGGAGCGGCACCTGCCCCTCGACCTTTGCCTGCCGCGCCAATCTGCTGTCAGCCGAGCACGCATCTTTGGCCGGCGAGGACGGTGCGGCGCAGCGCCTCTACGAAGAGGCGCTCGCATCCGCGCGCGCCAGCGCCTTCCCCAACATGCAGGCCCTCATTGCCGAAGCGGCCTGGCGGCACCACGCCGAGCAAGGCCTGCACACGGCAGCTGAGGCCTATCGCGTCATCGCGCGTGAGGCATATGCCCAGTGGGGGGCATCCGGCAAGGTCGACAGCCTCAACGCGGCCACCCGGTCGACGACGACGGCACTGCACACGGACGAACACATGGTTCAGGCGAGCTGGCGCTCGATGGACCTCTCCAGCGTTCTGCGCGCCTCGCAGGCACTCTCGCGGGAGATCTTCGTTGACGACATCACCCGCACGCTGCTGCGCATCGTGCTCGAGCATGCAGGAGGCGACCGCGCCCTGCTGATCCTGTGCCGGGACGGCGAGCTCCGTCCGCTGGCGGAGGCCCGCAAGGCGTCAGGGAACGTTTCGGTGGAGACTGGCGATCAGCTGCAAATGCATGTCGCATATCCAGAAACCGTCGGCCTGTTCGTGCACCGTACGCGCGAGACCATGGTACTCAGCGACCCCCACCTTGGCGCCGATTCGCTCAGCCAGGATGCATACATCCGGACGCACCGGCCGCGCTCGGCGCTCGCGATCCCGCTGCTGAAGCAGGGCGAGCTGATCGGCGTGCTCTATGTCGAAAATACGCTGGTATCCGACGTTTTCACGCCGAGCGCCATCGCCATGCTCGATCTGCTGGCGCCCCAGGTTGCCATCTCGCTCGAGAACGCACGCTTGTACGCAGATCTCCTGGCCGAGGTCGAGGAGCGCAAGAAGGCGGAATCGGCGCTGCGCGAAAACGAGGCGATGTTGACGCTCGGCCAGACGATCAGCCAGACAGCAAGCTGGCGCTGGAACATCGCCTCGGGCCGCGCGACCTGGTCGGCGCAGCTGTACGCGATCATGGGCCTCGACCCCGCCGGCCCCGCGCCAAAAGCCGACGACGTCCTGCTCCGCGTCCATCCCGACGAGCGCGCCGAAACCCTCGCCGCCCACTCGAAGGCCGTCGCCGAAGGCCGCAGTTTCAGCCTCGAGTACAGAGTCCTACTGGCCGATGGCACGATCAAGCACCTATTGGGAATCGGCCAGCCCGACCCCTTGAGCGCAGGTGCCGATTATGTCGGCGTGGTGATGGACATGACCGAGCGCCGTCAGATGGACGAGGCGCTGCGCGAGACGCAGGCCAAGCTGGCACACGCCGGCCGGCTGACCACCATGGGCCAGCTGACCGCATCGATCGCCCATGAGGTCAACCAGCCTCTGGCCGCCATGGTGGCCAACGGCAGCGCATGCGTGAGGTGGCTGGATCCGGAGCGCACGAACCTGGAGCGGGCGCGGGAGACAGCGCGTCGCATCGTGGCGGACGGCCATCGCGCCGCCGGCATCATCGACAGCATCCGCTCGATGGCCCGCAACAACTTGCCCGCCCGCGACCCCGTTGACGTGAACACGGCATTGCGGGATGTCGTCGTCCTGCTGGCCGGAGAAGCGCGCAAACGCACGGTCCGTCTCGACACCTTGTTCGCGCCGGGGCTTCCGCCGGTGCTGGGTGACCGCACGCAACTCCAGCAGGTGTTCGTCAACCTCGTCATGAACGGCCTCGAGGCCATGGAGAGCGAGGTCGGCGAGCGGCGTTTGCTGGTCCGCACGGATGCAGAACAGGAAACTCACCTCGTCATCTCGTTCGAGGACAACGGCCCGGGCATCGACCCCACCGTGGCACCCAACGTCTTCCAGCCGTTCTTCACAACCAAGGCGGACGGGATGGGGATGGGCCTGGCCATCTGCCAGTCCATCGCGACGGCCCATGACGGCACGTTGACCGTGGATCCCGCCGATAGCGGCGGAACGGTGTTCCGCCTCAGGCTGCCGACAGCGTCAGTAGAGTAGCTGTTTCAGCCCGGTCAGACAGCAAGACCCCACGCGGGGCAATCTGTCTCGACCAGGCCTGTCACGCTGGCGAATTTTTTACGCAAATAGCGTTGCCATGGCTGACGAAGAAAAGCTGCACCCACAAGGCGACCAACCTCCAGAGTCACCGGATCGGATCGCAAAATCTGCTCACTCGCGAGCACGTATCTGGCCAACTTGACCAGTGCGCCGGTGGGACTTGAGCGATCTGATGGAGTTGCTGAGCGGCTACTTGCGCCCCGTTGCGGTCCTTGGCTCTTGCGCTCGCCGACGGGGTACAACTTACTGCGGCCATTCGTGGCGACATGCCATCGTCAAGTTGTCGGCCACAGCGGAAGAGGTGACGCGGCGACGGCCATTCGAAAATCCGGTGCAATGCGAACGGCCGCCGTGGCCTTGTCCACACGATCACCTGCGCGGACGCTGGCGTCGAAACCTTGAGCGGCGATGTCCGTCAGAGCGTAGTCCACGCTGAAGTCAATTTCGATGCAGGGGACTCTTTCATCAGAGGCAGGCGCCGAGGCCACAGCTGGAAAACGCTTTGCACAGCCGCCCCAGCGCGTCGGCGATGGCGGGCGGCTCGCAACGGCCGCCGGTCGCGCAGCGTGAAATTCGTCGCACCTATCCACCTATCATGCCGCCCCATTACAAGACACATAGCGGGGAGTGGTGGCATGCGATATGGAATCCTGAGTCTCTTGCTGGCCCTGGTGGCCTGCGGTGGTGGTGGCGGCGGCGAGGCCAGCGGCGGTGTCAGCAGCGCCAACTCCAGCAACTCCAGCGCCAGGAGCAGTGCGAGCCAGGCCTCCAGCAAGGCCGGCTCGGCCGGCTCCAGCAGCGCTTCGAGCGTCGTGCGATCCTCGTCCAGCGCCAGCTCGCAAAGCAGTTCCCAGAGCAGCAACGCGAGCGCTTCGCAGAACTCTTCGCAATCCTCCTCCGCGCAGTCTTCCCCGGTCAGCGGCCTCGCCGCCATGGGCAAGGGTTTCACGGCCTTCTATGCCGACCCGAACTCGCAGGCCCGCCAGTGGGTGGCTGCCAACCCGGGCGATTCGCGCGCCGCCACCATCAACAGTGCCATCGCCCAGCAGGCGGCGGGCAAGTGGTTCGGCGAGTGGAGCGGCGACATCGGCAGCGCGGTGGGCAATTACGTCAGCGCTGCGCAGGGCGCCGGCAAGATCCCGCTGCTGATCGCCTACAACATCCCGAACCGCGACTGTGGCGCCTACAGTGCGGGCGGCGCCAGCGGAGGTGACGCCTACAAAGCCTGGATCAGCGCCTACGCCGCCGCCATCGGCGCCCGGCCGGCCATCGTGATCCTCGAGCCGGATGGCCTCATGCAGCTCGATTGCCTGCGCTCGGATGCTGATCGCACGGCGCGTCTGGCCCTCTTCAATTACGCCGTCGACCAGTTCGCCGCCAAGGCCCCTGGCGCCTGGCTGTATCTGGATGCGGGCCACTCCAACTGGAAGAGCCCCGCCGACACCGCCCGCCGCCTGATCAGCGCCGGCGTGGCGCGCGCGCGCGGCTTCGCCCTGAACGTCTCCAACTACCGCAGCGACAGCGAGCTGCAGGGTCACGGCAGCAGCGTGATCGACCAACTGCAGGCGCAGGGCAGCGTCACCAAGCCTTACGTGATCGACTCCAGCCGCAACGGCAACGGGCCGAAGGACAGCGAATGGTGCGACCCGGCCGGGCGCAAGGTTGGCGCGCCGAGCCAGGTGCTCAACCCCGGCGCCGGCCAGGAGATGACGCTGTGGCTCAAGGCGCCCGGCGAATCCGATGGCTGCGCCGGTGCGGCCGGCAGCTTCGTGCCGGATCTGGCCTATCGCCTCGCCCTGGGTTCGTGAGCCCGGCCCGCAGAAGAGCTTAAAACCCGCCGAGGTGAGTGGCTGGCGTGCTCACCTTGGCAGCTCGAATCATCAGGCCCCCAGGCCATCTGTTCGGGGCTGGAAGCGAACGTCGCTTTTCCACACGGCCGCAAACCACTTCGGCCGATGATCAGCCAGTTGGCATAATCGATCCAATGCTCGCAGTTCGGCGAGGCGGTCCGTCAACGTCCACAGTGAGAGCGACCGTTCCCGGTCAAAAGTGGGCATTTGCAGGGTGGGTTCGGAGCGCAGCTGCAGCCCACCGTCAACGCTTGGGCAAGGCTCGCGGTGGGTTGCTCCGCGAACCCACCCTACTTGCTGCAAGCTCGGGCGGTAGGGTGCCGGCTCTCGGCCACTTCCGGTCATTGTCCGGAGCCGGCTTCTTCAAATCGCCGGTCAGAACGCGTGACCGGAGCTGCGCACTGTGCGGATGATCATCTCGTTGACGTCCACGTCCGCCGGCTGCTCGATCGCGTAGAGCACGGCGTTAGCGATCGCATTGGTTTCGAGCGCGATGCTGCGCAGTTGGTTCACGGCCGTCTTCGTGTCGTCCACCGAAATGTCGTGGCCGAGTTCCGAGGTCGTGACGCCCGGCGAGATTGTCGTCACGCGAATCTCTTTCATCTCCTGCCGCAAGCCTTCCATGATCGCGCGTACAGCATATTTGCTTGCGCAGTACACGCCGAACTGGGCGCCGACCGCGTGCGCACCCGTCGATGCGGTGCTCAAGATGTGGCCACTGCCCTGCGCCTCCATGATGGGCAGCACGGCCGCGATGCCGTTGAGTACACCCTTGATGTTGATATCGACGATGGAATCCCACTCCTCGACCTTCAACGCGTTCATCGGCGACACGGGCATCACGCCCGCGTTGTTGAAAATGACGTCGACACGTCCAAACTTGTCGTTGGCGAAGTTCGCGAAAGCCGCGACGTCAGCGCGGTTCACAACGTCGAGCGCGCGGAATTCCGCGGTGCCGCCGGCAGCGCGAATCTCGGCGGTGATCTTTTCGAGACGGTCCGTGCGGCGCGCGCCCAGGATGACCGTGTGGCCGGCAGCGGCGAGCGTGCGGGCGGTGGCTTCTCCGATGCCGCTGCTGGCACCGGTGATGAGGACGACTTTTCTGTTGTTCATGAGAGTTCTCCGTGTTGTGAGATGGGTCGCTTTCGCGTGAGAGAGAGCATCGGCTCCAGGGGCTAGCCTGGGAATACACGAAGCTGTTGTGTGATTGCCGGATCCTCCAAATCATTGGGTGAGCCGATTGAGTGGGACGGAATCAGCGCGTATCGTCCGCACCTATGGACAAGCCAATCAATGAGTTGAGTTTGGATCGCCTCGCCGAGCTAGGCCGGCTGATCGTCAAAAACTCCAATGGGGATGGCATACACCCCGTCGGGATCGATAGCCTCAAGTGCATCCGCATGTCGGCGCCGAACGACGAACTGCCGCACGTCTACAACCCTTGCGTCTGCGTGATCGTGCAGGGCGAGAAGCAGGTTCTGCTCGAGGGTGAGATCTACCGCTATGCGCCGCAGCAATTCCTCGCCGTGTCGGTCGACTTGCCGTTGTTGGGCCAAGTGCTCGTCGCCAGCGCCGAGGCACCGTATCTTTGCCTTGCGATCGACCTGGACGCGAGCACGATCGCCGATCTACTTGCGCAGACGGACGACGCGGGTTGGTCACGCGGCGAAACGGCGCGCGGCGTGTTCGTCGGCGATCTCGACGACGCGACGCTGGAATCGGTCGTTCGACTCGCACGCCTACTCGATGCGCCGCGCGACATCCCCGTGCTGGCCCCGCTGGCGCTGCGTGAGTTTCACTATCGACTGCTGCGCGGTCCGTACGGCCCGGCGGTTGCGCAGATGGCGATCGCAGGGAGCAACACGCACAACATGGGACAGATCATCCGGCGCATGCGCGCGCACTATGCGGAGCCGATCAGCGTGACGGAACTCGCGTCGCAGGCAAATATGAGCCCGTCCTCGTTCCATCAGCACTTCAAGGCCGTGACGGCGATGAGCCCGCTGCAATACCAGAAACGGCTGCGGCTCACGGAGGCTCGCGGGCTGTTGCTGGGCGGCGGCATGGATGCAGCGAGCGCTGCATATCGCGTGGGCTATCAGAGCGTGTCGCAGTTCAGTCGCGAGTACGCCCGACTGTTCGGGGCGCCGCCGATACGCGACGTCGAGGCCTTGCGACGCGCGTAGGTGCGTTCCACACGTTCGCCACCGTGCGTGCCATGAGAACCGAACAGGGCGTCGCCCAAGAAACGCTCGCCCACAAAGCGGGGATCGAGCGTTCGCACATGGGCAAGATCGAACGCGGCGGCCACATGCCCACGCTAGCGCTCATTTTCAGTTCGGGCTACGGCTTAGGGCCTTTAGAGACTGTTCACGATCTCTGTAAAACCATCGTCATCCCGGCGAAAGCCGGGATCCAGATCGCACGCCCGGTACTGGATCCCGGCTTTCGCCGGGATGACAAACTCATTTTCGGCGTTTCAAGAAAATTCCTGCGACATCATTTCATGGGGGCATCGGTCATTTTGACCAAGGTATCGACTATTCCCACCATGCTGTTGAACGTGACTTCCTGCTTTTCTGCAACGGCTTTGAATTTATCAGGATCTGGATTACGTCCTCCTTGTGAGAGGGGGGCCGCCCATCGTTGAATTCTCCGATATTCGCCACCGATACTGAAATAAAAATAGAGTTGGTAAAAAAGCCAGCCTCGGTCCTTAGGGTAGCGCTGTGCGAACTGCGACATTTTCCGCAGTGCGTCCAGGTATGAGCTTAGTGTTTCCTCATCCAATCCTCTGTTTTTGTAAAACTCGGCAAGTGTCGCGTGGCTCGCCACTAAATCCGTCTGCCACGCTGCATTTCCCGGATCAATCTCGATTAGATGGGTCCGTATTTTCAGTGCTTTTTCATAATGATCCAGCACCTCTCCCTCGAGTTTTTCTCTCGGCCCATTGTTATTGTCCTTAATGGCCGCGAAATGCATATGTGCTGTTGCAAGGTCTCGTTGCCAATCCATATTGGCTGGGTCCATGGCAGCCAAATCCTCGTACAAGCCAAATTCATCAGTCACTGCATCGCGAGCCGCTTTCCATTTTCCTCTGATCACCAAGGCTGTTCCGATCTTGCCGAAGGTTATCGCCAGCTCGCGAACGAAGACCGCATTGGTCTCATCGCTGCTGAAAAGCTTCTTTCGTATCGCCAATGCGTCATGGTATTCAGCGGGCAGTGAGCCCGTCATGGAGTCCACTTTGTCTGCAATTGTCTCGTATGCCGTGGCGAGGTCGCGTTGAAACTCATCATTGTCCGGCTCTGACTTTACCAGGTGAAGAAGAATATCCAGTGCAGGCTGATAATGAACTCTGACTTCTATGACACTCACATGGCCAGGGGTTGTTGTTAGATGATTCAGTGCGAGAGCACGTTGCCATTTATTGTTGTCGGGCTCCAATGCAGCGAGACGTTGGTATAAAACGCGTGCCCTGCCGTGGTAACGCCGGGCCGCATCACGAAACGTCCACAGTGTTTGCTCCGAGTCTGCTGCCGCAGTTGTTTCGAGCCGGTCAACCTTTTTCATGAGGTCGCTGCGCGGTTGGGCCGTCAGGTTGTTACGAGCCAGTTTGAGGGCTGCCTGGTAGCCTGCGTTGTAGGGGTAGTTGTGCCTAGCTCGCAGCGCGTGAAGTTCCCCTGTGTGATCGAGCGCCACGGCCAGAACATACTGGGCATCTGCACTACCCGGATGCTGTTTGGCGTCGGTCAAGGCCGAATTCAGCTTCGCGGTTGCATGCGCCAGGTCGTTGTTTACCTGAAGGACCTGATGATCCCCAAGATTGCTGGGTTGAGCCGTTGCAAGCGCTCCCGTCATCAGCAAACCTGCTATGGCTGTTACCGTAACAATTCGCTTCTGCCACCCCTGCAAAGGGGAGGCTACGTGGGCCCTGAACAGACGAAGGTCTTTGAGTGGGCCGAACAGATGCTGGTCAATTGCTTTTGGCATGAAATTAATTTTGGTACTTCCCGGCAGACGATTATTAGATTGAGTACGAAGCTGCGATCGAGCGCCGATCTATAGCCTTTTCGCGGCGACAGAGCCCGAGTTGACCGAAGGGTTGGGTGGGCCGGTGCTTAAGTTGGGACAGGAGTAACGAATCAACGAAGTATGACGTGACGCACCCAGAGAGACGCATGAGGATGTCAATCCAGCGGAAATTTGAGTCATCGGCGCTTTCGACAAGGGCGTTGTACAGTGAATCTTCGCGACACACGAATTTCGTTGCGCTGCGCGATACCCAAATCAGAAAGCGCAGGGCGATTCTGGTCGGCAAGTCAAAGCGCGGTTGAGGCGAGATTCCGATTCAGCTCCGGCTGTTCGGAGGCTATTGCGGGCAGCTATCGTCAACTGTGTGTGCCAGCGCACAGACGCGTCCTCGAGCACCAGGGACCATCGATTGTCTCGACTCCGGCTTCTGGCGCGCACTATCTCGCTCTCTGTGAGCCAGGCTGTCATCTCATGATTTCCCCGTCACAAACCAGCATCAGGCAGGCGGTAAATGTTCCTTGAAAGCTACACAAAAAATTATCGCGCCCTTGATTGTCGTGGCGCTGCTGGTGGTCCTCGTGGTTGCGGCATCGTTCTGGGCGTTCAAGCAGACAGCCACGGCTGCTGAGGGGCGCACGCAGACGTACGCAGTGATCAGCGATGCCAACGCCTTGCTGTCCGAACTGAAAGATGCGGAAACCGGCCAGCGCGGCTATCTGCTGAGCGGGGATGACGCCTTCCTCGAGCCGTACATGCTTGTACGCGACAAAATCAGCAGCCATCTGAAAGAGCTGCACGCTCGCACCACACTTCCGACTGCCCGCACTCACCTGGAGACGCTGCGCCCTCTGGTCGACGCCAGGATGGAAATCCTGGCGACCTTGATCGAAATGCGCCGGGAGCAAGGCGTGCTGAGCACGCAGGTGCTGCTCGGCATGCGCGAAGGCAGGCGCATCATGGACGCCATCCGCGGCGAGATGAATGCCTACATCCTGCTCGAGCAGGGCGAACTGGCGGATGACGACGCGCAGTTCCAGGCGAAGATGCGCAATCTGTTTGTCATCATCGCCGCAGCCAGCGCTTTCATCCTGTTGTTCGCAATGTCGATCGCCCAGCTGATCTACCGCGAGGCGCAGCACCGGCGCAAGCAGCAGGCGCATCTCGAAACGCAGCACATGCTGCAGGTCGAGGAGGAAATGAATCGCAAGCTGCGCGAAGCCAACACCACCTTGCAGTTGAGTGAGGAGAAACTCGCCGTCACGCTCAACTCCATCGGCGATGCCGTGATGGCCACCGATGCCGAGGGCTTTGTGACACTCCTCAACCCGCTGGCCGAGCGACTCACCGGCTGGACGCAGGAGGCGGCTCAGGGGCACAGCGTTGATGAAGTGTTCAACATCATCGACATGGAAAGCCGCAGCCCATCGACCGTCCTGGTGAGGGACACGCTGACCCACGGCACGATACAGGGCCCCACGAATCACACGACCCTGATTGCACGCGATGGTGCGGAATACGGCATTGCGCATAGCTACGCGCCTATCCGTGATCGTGACGGCGCAGTCGTCGGCGCCGTGGTGGTGTTCCGCGATGTCAGCAGTGAGTTCGAGGCGCAGGCGGCCTTGCGCGATAGCGCTTCGCTGATCCAGACCATTCTCAATACGGTGGTGGACGGCATCATCACACTGCAGGCCAGCGACGGCATTGTCGCGACCGTCAACGCGGCGGCCGAGCGCATGTTCGGCTACACCGGTGACGAGCTGATCGGGCTGAACCTTGAAACGCTGATCCCTGATTTCGACTATCACTTCCCCAATGGCGTCTTCGGCAATGATGGCAGCGGCGATGCGGCGACCGGCATCGGTCGCGCACGCGAGGTGGTGGGCTTGCGCAAGGACGGGCGCCGCTTTCCGATGGAGCTGGCGGTCAGCGATATGTGGCTAGGCGGCAAGCGCTACCTTACGGCCATGTTGCGCGATATCACGGCGCGCAAGGAGGCGGAGGATGCGCTGGTCAAGGCGGGGGCCCTGCAAAGCGCAATCTTCAACAGCGCCAATTTTTCCAGTATCGCCACCGACGCGGCGGGTGTCATCCAGGTCTTCAATGTCGGTGCCGAGCGCATGCTGGGCTACGCTGCCGCCGACGTCATCAACAAGATCACGCCTGCAGATCTTTTCGACCCGCAGGAGATCGTTGCGCGCGCCGGGACTTTAAGTGCCGATCAATCCGCCTCGATCCCGCCGGGTTTTGAGGCGCTGGTGTTCAAGGCTTCGCAGGGCCTCGAAGATATCTATGAACTGACGCATATCCGCCAGGACGGCAGCCGCTTTCCGGCCGTTGTGTCGGTCACTGCCCTGCACGACGCACAGAACAGCATCATCGGTTACCTGCTGCTCGGCACGGACCAGACTGAGCATAAGGCCGTCGAGGCCGAGCAGCAGAAGCTTGACCAGCTGTTACGCGACCAGCATTTTTATACGCGCTCCTTGATCGAATCGAATATCGATCCGCTGATGACGACGGACCCGGCCGGCATCCTCACCGACGTCAACCGCCAGATGGAAGCGCTCACCGGCTGCACGCGCGATGAACTGATCGGCACGCCCTTCAAGAATTACTTCACCGACGCGGACCGTGCCGAGTTCGCCATCAATCAGGTGCTGAGCGAAAAGACGGTGACCAATTTCGAGCTCACTGCGCGTTCGCGTGACCGCCACGAGACCGTGGTGTCCTGCAACGCGACGACATTTTATGACCGGGACCGGGTCCTCAAAGGCGTATTCGTCGCTGCGCGTGACGTGACCGAAAGCAAGTTTCTGGACAGTGTGTTGCTGGAAAAGAATGCCGAACTGCAAACGGCCCGCGCCTTTGCGGACAAGGCCAATCAGGCGAAGTCGGATTTCCTCTCCAGCATGAGTCACGAGCTGCGCACGCCGCTCAATGCCATCCTTGGTTTTGCGCAGCTCATGGAGTCGGGTGTGCCGGAACCCACAGCATCGCAAAAGCGCAATCTCGAACAGATTCTCAAGGCCGGTTGGTACCTGCTCGAATTGATCAACGAGATACTCGATCTGGCGCTGATCGAATCGGGCAAAGTGACCTTGTCGCATGAGGCGGTGTCACTCGTCGAGGTGATCCTCGAGTGCCGTGCCATGGTGGAACCGCAGGCGCTGAAGCGTGGCGTGGTCATATCGTTCCCGCGCTTCGGTACGCCGTACTTTGTCAGTGCCGACCGGACGCGCGTCAAACAGGTGCTCATCAATCTGCTGTTCAACGCGATCAAGTACAACGTGACAGGTGGTGCGGTGGCCGTGGAGTGCACGCCCGTCAGCCCTACGAGCATCCGCATCAGCGTGCGTGACACCGGTGCGGGCTTGTCGCCTGAACAGGTCGCGCAACTCTTCCAGCCCTTCAATCGTCTTGGCAAGGAGTCCGGCACGGAGGAGGGCACCGGTATCGGCCTCGTGGTCACCAAGCGCCTCGTCGAACTGATGGGCGGGCGCATCGGTGCCGATAGCGCTGTGGGCGTCGGCAGCGTGTTCTGGCTGGAGCTGACCCTCGCCGCCGCGCCACAACGAACGTTTGCGGACGCGGAGCACGATGCATTCAGGACGCCCTTGCTGGCCGACGGTACACAGCAGCTCACCTTGCTCTATGTTGAAGATAACCCCGCGAATCTGGAGCTGGTCGAGCAGCTTGTTGCGCGTCGCCCGGATCTGCGCCTGCTGAGCGCGGCGGACGGCAATCTGGGGGTCGAGTTTGCCCGCGATCATCTGCCCCAGGTCATCCTCATGGACATCAATCTGCCCGGCATCAGTGGCATTGAGGCGATGAAGATCCTGCGTGCCGATCCGCTGACCGCACACATTCCCATCATCGCGCTCAGCGCCAATGCCGTGCCGCGTGACATCGAGGCAGCGCTGGAAGCCGGGTTCTTCAGTTACCTGACAAAACCAATCAAGGTCGGCGAGTTCATGGAGACGCTGGACAAGGCCCTGAAATTCACGAGTACACGCAAGAACCTTGCGGACGAAGAAGAGGAACTGTCATGACCAGTGACGAAATGAAAAACACAGCCGACGGGGTGGCGGGGGATGAAGATGTCATGAGCGAGGTGCGCCTCAGGACGCCGCGCGAAATGCATGGCCGGCTCGATGCGGCCGACATCCTGAATGCCGGCATCCTGATCGTCGATGATCAGGAGGCCAACGTGATGCTGCTTGAGCAGATGCTCGCGGACTCGGGTTACAGGCAGGTTTCCTCGACCATGAACCCGCGCGACGTGGGTGCCTTGCATCGCAAGAATCGTTATGACCTGATCCTGCTCGATCTGAAGATGCCCGGCATGGATGGTTTCGAGGTTATGGCCGAACTCAAGGCGAACGATCCCGATGCGTACATGCCGGTGCTGGTGATCACGGCAGAGCCCGGCCACAAGCTGCGCGCCTTGCAAAGCGGGGCCAAGGATTTCGTCAGCAAGCCGTTTGATCTCGTCGAAATCAGGACGCGCATCCACAACATGCTGGAGGTGCGGCTGCTCTACAAACAGCTGGAGCAGTACAGCAAGGAGCTGGAGAAGACGGTGGACGAGCGTACGGCCGAGCTGCGCGAAAGCGAGGCGCGCTATCGCAGCCTGACCGAGCTGGCCTCAGATTGGTACTGGGAGCAGGACGAGAGCGGCAACTTCACGACCGTCTCGGGCCCGGTGCTGGAGATGCTCGGCATTGCGGTGGATACCTCGGCGCGCCATGCCAGTGGCGTACAGGCGGCGGGATGGAACGAGGACGAGCGCGAGTTTCTGCGCGCCACCATTGCAGCGCGAAAACCGTTTCTCGATTTCATCTTTAAACGTATGGAGGAGGACGGGTCGCAACGTAGTTTCAGGGTAAGCGGCGAACCGATGTTCAATGCGGCGTCGCGCTTCACGGGGTATCGCGGCATCGGTGTCGAGCTGGCGTCGAAACACCATGTGCCAGGGCTTGGCGCTTGACCATGCCAGCGGGACCCGAACCCCGGCAGAATCATCTTCTCGCGGCCCTGCCGCGCGCAGAATTTGACATGCTTGCCGGGCAACTGGAGCTCGTCACGCTGGCCTTGGGCGACATGCTCTACGAACCCGGCACCCAGTTGCAGCATGCCTATTTTCCGACCAGTTCCATCGTGTCCCTGCACTACGTCATGGAGAACGGTTCATCCACCGAGTCAGCAGGTGTGGGCAATGAGGGTCTTGTCGGCATCTCGCTGTTCATGGGCGGCGACACCACTTCCAGTTCGGCTGTCGTGCAGACTGCGGGCCACGCCTATCGCCTCGAGCGTCATCTGCTCAAGAAAGAGTTTGAGCGTGCGGGCGCATTGCAACATCTCATGCTGCGTTACACCCAGGCCCTGATGACGCAGATGTCGCAGACAACAGCCTGCTACCGACAGCACTCCGTTGAACAGCAGCTATGTCGCTGGCTATTGCTGACGCTGGATCGACTGCCTTCCGGGGAGCTGATCATGACGCAGGAACTGGTGGCCAGCATGCTAGGCGTGCGGCGCGAGGGCATCACGGAAGCGGCCGGAAAACTGCAGCGGGCTGGTTTCATCAGCTATCGCCGTGGGCATATCGCCGTACTCGATCGCCCGGGGCTGGAGAGCCGCGTGTGTGAGTGTTATGCGGTGGTCAGGAAGGAATTGCTGCGCCTGATGCCCGATGCAAAAGACTGATTACGCTCGACTAGTGACTCTGCATGGGAACAGAAGTGGGAGCAGGCGGGGCCGTTGCAACTTGGGCGCTCAGCGTCGGCTCGGACTGCGGCTCGTCCGTTTGAGGCTCATCCTGTGGATGTGGCGTGCGCGGCACTAATTCATTCCACACCGCCGACAGCATGGGCGCCAGGGAGCGGGCAATGGCGACGTATTGGAGGAGCGTGCTGAAAACGCCGGGAGCGTCTTCTTCGTCATCGTCATGATCTGCGTGTTTTCGCCGCCTGATTGGCTTGGGGCGACTGAGCTCGCCGGCGAAGAAGCCGAAGCCGGCAGCCCACAGTAGCGTGCCGGGCGAGGTGAGGTGTTGCCGCAGTGCATTTCGCGCTGTGTCGCCCAGGAGGCTGGCGCGTGCGCTCACCAGCGCGTTCCGGCCGAGGATCTCCCGCTCGGCATCCTCTATTTGCCGTGTCAATGAGGTTCCGTGCGAGGCGTTGCGCCAGAAGGAGTGATGCGTGTCGCTGGCGCTCATGATTCAACAGCCTCCGCGCTTGAGCCGAATTTTTCGAGACTCCGTACGGTTGCCGGAAAGCCAAGAAGCTGGCTGCGGCGATGTGCGATGCCATACAGGAACCACGCCAGAAGAAGATTGATCGCGACGGCGATCAGCAGGGCAATGCTGGTAGAAAAGCCACCATTGACCAGAGCGAGCACTGCGACTGCGACGAGCACCAGCCATGCGCTGACCAACAGCACGGCCGCCATCACGCCTGCAGCGATCATGGTGACCAGACTCTCGCCGGTCAGGCGCATTTCCAGCGTCGCCAGCTTCAGGTGTGCGCTGCCCACGCCGCGTACCGATTGCCATAGCGACATGGCATCGGCGAGCAACTCGTGCTTTGGCGCTGGTGCTCCGTCAGGTGCACCAGCGCCAAACGCGGCTGCGTCTGCAGTGTCTGCAGCGCTTGAGAAGTGAGTTTCCATTTTGGGCCGCGTCTGCAGAAGCGGGATCAACGACCACGCAGCAGACGGCTCACCAGATACCCGGCCGCGACGGCAACGCCGATGGTAGCCAGAGGATGGTCACGCACATAACCGCGCGCACTGCCGATTGCCTTATCCGTGGCGTACTTCAGTTGCTCGCTTTTCGCGCCATAGATTTCGGCAGCGTGGCCTGCGACGTCTGCGACCTTGTCCACTGCGCTGTGTGCGCCGAGGGCGAGGCGGTCAACTGCCGGGCGGGTTGCGTCAGCGGTACGGTTGATCGCTTCGTGCAGGGACTGACCAGCCTGATCCAGGGTGTTGGTTGATTTCACGATTGATTCCATGATGTTCTCCAGATGGTGTTGCTGTGGTTGAGTGTTGCCAGATGAAAATCGATGCTTGTCGCCTCAATCGGCAATGACAGAAGCCAGGGTTTCGTGCTCCTGTTCTTTGGGCAGGATCGCCCACAGATCAGCCATCTCGTCGGCATGTTCTTCCTCCACGGCGAGGATGCCTTCCAGCATGCGTCGTGTCGTCGGATCGTCGTCAGCAAGGTAGTTGATCATGTCGCGGTAACTGTCGATGGCGATGCGTTCCGCCACCAGGTTTTCCTTGATCATGTTTTCGAGGGTGGTGCCTTTCACATACTCGGCATGGCTGCGGCCGCGCAAGCTGTCGGGGTCGAAGTCCGGTTCGCCTCCCAACTGCACAATGCGCTCGGCAATCATGTCGGCATGCTCAAGCTCCTGGTTCGCATGAATCAGGAACTCGTCAGCCACACTCTTCGAGTGGATGCCGCGCGCCATGAAGTGGTGGCGTCGATAGCGCATGACGCACACCAGTTCAGTGGCGAGGGCTTCGTTAAGCAGACTCACGACTGCGCTCCGGTCTGCGCTGTATCCGGCCGTGACTGCGCCTTCATCAACGTCTTTCCGGGCGCGCAGACGCAGCGTCTGTACGTCGGTGATCTGCGTATTGGTCGACATGATTTACTTGACCCGGATGTCGTTCTTGACGGACTTCACGCCGCCGACGCTGGAGGCAATGGAAACGGCCTTGTTCGCCGCGGCCTGTGAGCTGACGAAGCCACTGAGTTGCACCACGCCCTTGAAGGTTTCAACACTGATTTCGGTGGACGTCTTGAGACTCTCGTCCTTCAGGATCAGGCTCTTGACCTTGGTGGTAATGACGCTGTCGTCAATGTATTCGCCTGTCCCTTCCTTGGTCGGTGTGGACGAGCAGCCCACGGCGGTCAGCAATGTTGCGCCGAGGAAAATCGAGACAAGCGGGGCCGCGAGGGATTTTTTGAGGTTTTTCATGATGGCACTCCTGGTGAGGAAAACTGCTGAATGAAATAACTGGATGACTCAGAACTGAATGACTCGGGAGCTCCCGGGGTCTGACTCAAAGGCGTCCGGTCAGCAACAAGACCAGGACAATGACAACGACAATTTCAGGGCCTCCTGGCGATGCGCTATGCGCTTGCCGACGCGCGTGAATCAGGAGCCTGGAAACAACTTTAAATTCACGACTCGCGGGACTCAGTGCGTTGCCGTACATAGCTCTGAATATTTTTCGGCCCGTGCAAATTCAGCGCGCGCTTACTTGTCAGGCCGTTCGCTATAGGGCTTCAAATTGCCGACCCAGTTGCAGGCAAATGAACGACATTGATAGCGACGACTGTTCGAGAACAGACTGGCAATGTGGTCAATGAAGCGACGCGGAATGCGATAAGCGAGCTCGTGACATACGGGGCAGGTCTGGGTGTAAGCCGCACCGTAGCTGATGGCATAGCCGGTCGTTCGCCGCATGCGCTCATGGCACACCGTTTCAGGGGGTGGAAAAATGACCGTGCTCATGACAGGCACCCCACCGGCCGGACGCCACGGGCCAGCGCTGCAATAGCGTCGGCCGCGCTGCTGAGGCAGCGCCTGATCAAAACGATAACGCCTGATTCTTTGAGCTTCACGATAGCTCTCCTGTGTTGTGCAACGACGCACTGTGACCACACCGTAACGGCTGACTCACGTTATGACGGTGCGCTGCCGAACACTGCCTGCAGAAAGAGCAGGGCCGCGCACTGAGTGCTATGTGCGCGATCGCACGGAGTGGCTGAGGAAACCGCCTTACGCTCAAAGGACGCCGGGGAGTGTATTCACCACTCATGCGTCATCGACCGGGCCATATCGCTCCTGTCGTTTAATTGAAAATACAAAGGAGACACGTCGTGACTATCGGAACTCTTCTACTGGTCGTCCTGGTTGTACTGATGATCGGAGCTGCGCCTGGTTGGGCCCACAGCCGAAGCTGGGGCTATGCGCCCAGTGGTGGCCTTGGCCTGATTCTTCTTGTTGTCGTTGTGCTGCTTCTGATGGGGAGGCTGTGATGAACGCCCGGCGAGCACCAACGGCCAGAACTGCTTTCTGTGTCGTAATGGGCGCCGCCGCCCTGGCGCTTTCGGGCTGCGGCGATGTGGCAAAACTTCCCGTCTCGGCTGGCACGGGGCCTCAACCGACATTGCCAGCGCCAAAGACCTCGACGATTCCGACCGTGAACGTCGCGCCTGCCATGGGCTGGTCGCCGGGGTCGGCGCCGCAGGCCGCTGCGGGCATGCGCGTGGTGGCGTTTGCCACGGGGCTCGACCATCCGCGCTGGCTTTACGCCCTCCCCAATGGCGATGTGCTCGTGGCTGAAACGAACGCGCCTCGCAAGCCTGATGATGGCAATGGCTTCAGAGGCTGGGTGATGAAGTTGATGATGAAGCAGGCTGGCGCACAGGCGCCAAGTGCCAATCGCATCACGTTGTTGCGAGATGTGAACGGTGACGGCGTGGCGGATCTGAGCGCGGTGTTGATACAGGGCCTGAACTCACCTTTCGGCATGGCACTGGTGGGCGCCGACCTGTATGTCGCGGCCTCCGACGCGGTGTTGAAATTTCCCTATGTCACAGGTGAGACACGCATCACCGCACCGGGTGTCAAGGTCGTGGCCTTGCCGGGAGGGCCGATCAATCACCACTGGACCAAGAACATCATCGCCAGTCCTGATGGCAACAAGCTCTACATCACCGTCGGCTCCAACAGCAATGTGGGCGAACGTGGCATGGAAGCCGAAGCCGATCGCGCCGCCATTTGGGAACTGGACCTGCACAGCGGCGCGCACCGCGTCTTTGCCTCCGGTCTGAGAAATCCGAATGGCATGGCCTGGGAGCCAACGACGGGCGCACTGTGGACTGTGGTGAACGAGCGCGACGAAATCGGCAGCGATCTGGTGCCGGACTACATGACCTCGGTGCGCGATGGCGGCTTCTATGGCTGGCCCTATAGCTACTACGGCCAGCACGTTGACGATCGCGTCAAGCCACAACAGCCGGCGCTGGTGGCCGCAGCCATTGCGCCCGACTACGCGCTGGGTCCGCACACCGCTTCGCTGGGGCTCGTGTCGTCGGTTGGCACGACGTTGCTGCCGCCGTTCGATCACGGCATGTTCATCGGCCAGCACGGTTCGTGGAACCGCAATCCGCACAGCGGCTACAAGGTGATCTACGTGCCTTTTGTGGACGGCAAACCTTCAGGCTCGCCCATCGACGTGCTGACCGGTTTCCTGAGCGACAAGGGCAACGCCTTCGGCCGCCCGGTAGGTGTGGCGATCGACAAGCAGGGCGCGCTGCTGGTCGCTGATGACGTGGGCAACGTAATCTGGCGCGTCAGTGCGCCGCCTGTGGCAGCACCGTAAGCGCCCTGGAGGGTGAGGCAGGCGTCCGCGACGCGCCTCGCAAAGGAACGTGTTCGGGAATTCCGCAGAGCCCTGATGCCCCTGCGAGCAAGAAAGGAAAAGCCTGTCGGCGGCTTGATTCAGTTCACTTGAGCGTCGCGCATGGAAAAACCTCGTCATCCCGGCGAAAGCCGGGATCCAGTCACTACGCGTGGATCTGGATCCCGGCCTTCGCCGGGATGACGAACGTGTTTTAGAAAATCCATAGTTGAACGGAATCAATACCGTTAGCTGGCTTTTTCGCTCTGCGCTCGCGCTATTTCACCTCATGCGTGACGGTCACGTCCTCGATCTCCACGCGGCGATTCGGCTCCAGGCACGTGATCAGTGCCTTGCGTGCCTTTTGTGTGCAAGTCACGACAGGATCCGCCTCGCCTTTCCCCACCGCTGTAACGCGCTCTGCCGGCACACCCTTGCTGACCAGATAGGTCTTCACCGCATCCGCGCGCTGCTGCGATAGCTTCATGTTGTAGTTATGACTACCCAGTCGATCGGTATAGCCATTGACGGTGATGGAAGCATTGCTGGTGTCTTTGATCAACGCTGAAGCGAGGTCGTCCAGCTTGGGTTGAGCGGGCTGCAGTGCGGCGCTGTTGAAAGCGAAAAGTTCGCTGGCTGACAAGGTGGTCTTCTGGAACTTCGGAGCGGGCGGTGGGGGTGGTGGTGCAGGCGTCGGAGCGGGCGCCGGAGCAGGCGCGGCAGCGGGCGCCGCAGCGGCGACATAAGGCGCCGGCGTTTTGCCGAAGGCCCAGATCAGTCCCAAGTTGAACAGTTTTGTATTGGCATGGCTGAAGCCATAGCCACGCGGGTCGACGAAGGCATGTGCCAAGCGGTAGTCGGCCTGCATGCCCAGCCGATCGGTGAACAGGTACTGGAAGCCCAGACCGCCCGTGATGAACGGAGCCGTGCCGGCTCCGTGGATATCCGTTCTCGGGATATCAAACTGAGCACCCGCGCCGGCGAGCAGGAAGGGGCGGAACTTGCTACGCGAGAACAGGAGCAGCATGTCTGCACCGAGCGTGTTCTGCCGATAGCTGCCCCCCTCGTCCCAGGTGCGGCTCCATGCGGTCCCGATCTGCAGATCCCAGTATTGGGCAACGGGCTTGCCGAGGCGCGCGGTTGCACCCCAGCCATTTTTCGCCGCGTGGAAATGATCCTCGGGATCGAAGTAGTTGGCGCCCAGGTAGCCGTACCACGACGGATTGTATGCAGGCTGGGAATCCTGCGCGCTGACGGGGGCCATGGCATTCGCCCCTAGCAAGGCAATAGACAAGGCAATTGGTCTGACTATCGTGCTGATCTCGTGTTGCATGGAAAAGCCTCCGCTTGGATTTTCTTGAGGGGGACGCCAGACCTGCGTTCCATCCGGCGACATGAAGGTGCTGAAATACTTGCAGGCCGCTTATTCACCATAGATAAGAGCTGCAAAATATGAAGGCCGGCATGGCATGCCGTGACCTTATTCGCGCTTGAAGTGGTGCAAAAAAACAACGCGTTCCGGCCTTCGGCACGTTTTGCGCTGTCAAACGATGGGAACAGGAACGACGGGGGCCAGGAACGAGGGGGTCTTCGCGTGCACATGGATTTGCGTGACGCACAGCTCGATATGCCGTATGCAACCGGCGGCGCCTGCGCGCGGCCTGGCCGCCCCGCAAGCCGCTTTGCGGGTTGCGCCGAAGTGCTTGGTCGGGGCTGAGAAGCGCCATGAACGCCCGGAATTTCGCCGGCGTCGACTTTGGTGAGGGGGCAGTTGCAGCGGCGTGAACCTTGCCCACGGCATGACATCGAGAAACAGACGGCCAATTCCCCTGACAGCCGATGACTGTTCGGTCCTTCATTTGCCACGCAGGTTCGGGCGGCCTTCGTATGAACCGGATCGCCGAAGGGTATGAAATCGCCGTTGGATGCTCTGTGCGTTCGCCAACGCAAAGGCAGGCGATGCGGCTTGTCCGAGCTCACGCTTCGTGCGTCAGCGCACGAAAGCGGGGAGGCGCTTGCGCGCAAGGTTGAGGCGTTGCACTTGCCAGCTCATCAAGCCTGCCGGGCTATGTGTGCCAACCAACAGACGCGGTAGTGCGCCAGCAATACGCTGATGTCATCCAGGCCAGCGTGTCCGCAATGTAAGGCGTGCAGGGCGGGCTATGGCTTCTTGGTACAGAGAAGCGCTTTTCCGACTGCTCGGGTAGTCCTTGAAATTCAATAAACAGAGGAATTAATCATGAACAAACTCACCATGAATTTGATGGCTTTGGCGCTTGGCGTCGCATTCAGTTCCAGTGCCATGGCACAAGCCGTGGCACGGGACGAATACAAAGCCTCGGAGCAGAAGATCGCCACGGAATACAAGTCGGCGAAGAAGGCATGTGACGCCTTCAAAGACAACAAGAAGGATATCTGTCTTGCTGAGGCCAAGGGTAAGGACCGCGTAGCCAAAGCTGAACTTAACGCCTCATACAAACCATCAGCCAAGGCAAATCACAACGTACTCGTTGCCAAGGCCGAGGCTGATTACGCCGTGACCAAAGAGCATTGCGACGACCTCGCCGGAAACGCCAAGGCTGTTTGCCTGAAGGAAGCCAAGGCGAAAGAGACTTCAGCCAAAGCCAACGCAGATGTGAAAGAGAAGACGGCCAGTGCAAATGCTGAAGCCAGCACCAAAACCACCGACGCGAACAATGCAGCCAAGGCCACTGCCAGCGATGCCCGCAAGGACGCTGCCGAAGACAAGACAGATGCGCAGTACGAGGTCGAGAAGGCCAAGTGCGATGCCTGGGCCGGTGCTGCCAAGGACACCTGTCTGAAACAGGCCAAGGAACGCTTCGGCAAGCAGTAAGCGACCAGATCCATGCCGTCCAGGCACGCGCAAGTCACATTTCTGGCGCTTGCCGGGTCGCAGGATTTTTATCGACGTAATGAGTTTTGCAGGGAGATTGTGATGACGAAAATTGCAAAGAGTATCGGTACGGCCCTTCTCGCAATGACGCTCGTTGCCGGCATGGCAGCGTGCCAGAAGAAAGAAGGCCCTATGGAGAAAGCGGGCAAATCGGTCGATCAGGCAGCGGACAAGGTCGGCGACAAAGTTGAGCAGGCCGGTGATGCAATGAAGGACGCAGCAAAGGGCGACAAAAAGTAGCTGCTGCGAACGCAAGCCCTGCGGCGACAAAGCGTTGTGCGGCAGCACTACGTGTGCCAGCGCACCGACTGTACGTGACGCCGCCGCTACGCTTGCCACATCACCCGGAGATTTGCTGCTGCCCACACGTGCCAAAGCGCTCGCAGGTCGGCAGCGAATGCGGGTTGATCAAGCGGCCTGTCGCAAGCGCAGGAAATTGTCTGTGCAGCGATATGCCAAAGATATTTTTACTCAGGAGAATTGATATGAACTGGGACATCATCGAAGGCAACTGGAAACAGTACAAAGGCAAGGTCAAGGCTCAATGGGGCAAGCTGACTGACGATCATCTGGATGTGATCGCGGGGCGTCGCACCGAGCTGGCCGGCAAGATTCAGGAAGCCTATGGCGTCAGCAGGGACGACGCCGAGAAGCAGATTTCCAGCTTCGAAGCCGACTTCAAGGATGAGTCGGCAAAGAGTCGCCACTGATCCATGAGCTGCGATTGCGAGATATTTGTCGCGATCGCAGTGGGCTCTCGGTGACCCAGTACGTCATGAACCAGGGAGCATGACGCACGGGGTCACGGAGAATCCTTTCGGCAAGCAAGCGCGTCACGGTTCTTTCCTGGCGCGTTTTCTTGTTCGTTCTTCCCCTGATGTTTCCGTATCTCAGACCCCACCCAAGGACGCCTCAAAGTGACCATCGGCTCCAGCATCATCGGGAAACTTCGTCAGTGGTGGGCGCAGGCCTTCGGTGGCGTTTCTGGAAACGCATTCGGAAGAATGCACGGCAGCGCCTGGCCACGCGTCTCAAGTGAAGAGCTGCCGCTGCGCACGGAGTTGTTCAGCTCGGGGCAGATGGAATTGCACGGGAACGCGCTGGCGGTATCGCACCAGTTGGTTTCGGGGCGTGCGCCGGACCAGCTTCTAGCCCGTCTCGCCGAGAACGAGAACGTTCTCATCGGCGTATGCAATCTGCTGACCGACGAGGTCACGGCAAAACGCCGCATCACGCCAGCAGGGGGCTGGCTGCTCGACAATTTCTACCTCATCGAAGAACAGATTCTCACGGCAAAGCGCCACCTGCCGAAGGGTTACAGCCGTGAGCTGCCGCGCCTGGCGCGCGGCCCCTCTGCGGGGCGCCCGCGCGTTTATGACATTGCGCTGGAGATCATTTCGCACGGCGATGGCCGCGTGGATACCGATGGCTTGCGCGGCTTTGTGACGTCCTATCAGAGCGTGACCAGCCTCAAGCTCGGCGAGCTGTGGGCTATCCCTATCATGCTGCGTCTGGCGATCATCGAGAACCTGCGCCGCGTCAGCGTGCGTATCGCCGATAGCTGGAGCGAGCGCAGCCTGGCCGCGTCATGGGCAGACCAGATGATTGACATCGCCGAGACGGACCCGAAGAGTCTGATCCTGGTGATCGCCGACATGGCGCGCTCGTTGCCGCCGCTGATGGGCCCTTTCGTGGCGGAGCTTGCACGCCGCCTGCAGGGCAGGGGCCCCGCATTGGCCTTGCCCCTGACCTGGATCGAGCAGCGCCTGTCGGAATCCGGTCTGACGATAGAGCAGCTGGTGCAGTCGGAGAACCAGCAACAAGCTGCCAACCAGGTTTCCATCAGCAATAGCATCGGCAGTCTGCGCGTGCTCGAAGCGGTGGACTGGCGCGAGTTTGTTGAAAGCATGAGCGTCGTCGAGCAGACCTTGCTGGAAGACCCGAGTGGCATTTATGCGGGCATGGATTTCGGCACGCGTGATCGCTATCGCCACGCCACCGAGAAGCTTGCCAAGCAGGGCGCGCTCTCCGAAGTTGAGGTTGCGCGCAAGGCCGTGGAGCTCGCGCAACAGCGGGCACAATCGCAGGCGGCGACGACAGCGGCTTCAGCCACATCGGCGACATCGACCCTGTCAGCGACGCCAGGCAGCCGCGAAGCGCATGTGGGCTATTACCTGATCGACAAGGGTTTGCCCGAACTCCAGCGTGAGGCGAGCATCAAGTCCTCGCGCGCCGAAAAAATGCGTGCTGCAGCGGCGCGTTCGCCGGTGCTGCTATACCTCGGCCCCATCGGCTTACTGACGGTACTTCTCGCAGCCTCCATTCTTTGGTGGATGAATGCCAACTGGATTTCCGGTGGCGTGCCGTACTGGGCGCTGTGGCCGTTGGGCGTACTCTTGTTGCTGGCCACCGGCCAGCTGTCCGTCGCCCTGGTCAACTGGCAGGCCAGTCTTCTGGTGCAGCCGCACCCGCTGCCACGCATGGACTTCTCGAAGGGCATTCCGGAAAGTTCGCGCACGCTGGTAGTGGTGCCCACCATGCTGACCAGCGCGGCCAATGTCGAGGATCTGATCGAGGGGCTGGAAGTCAGGTTCCTCGCCAATCGCGATGCGCATCTGCACTTCGCCTTGCTGACGGATTTTCTCGACGCGAAGGAAGCATCACTGCCTGAGGACGAACCCTTGCTGCGTCTGGCGCAGATGCGCATTGAAGAGCTGAACCGGAAGTACGCAGACCAGCCGGCTGATGGCGATGCAGTGGTTTCCAGCTGTGACAGCTTCTTTCTGTTTCATCGTTCGCGCCGCTGGAACCCGCAGGAAAAAGTCTGGATGGGTTACGAGCGCAAGCGCGGCAAGCTGGCCGATCTGAATGCGCTGTTACGCAGTCAGGCGGCGGGCACCTCGGCCTTCTCGCTCATTGTCGGCAACACGGCGGCCCTTGCGGGCGTGAAGTACGTCATCACGCTGGACACGGATACGCAGTTGCCACGCGATGCGGCGCGGGAACTGGTAGGCGCCATGTCGCACCCGCTCAATCGCCCCTTCTACGACGTCAGCAAGAGGCGCGTCACCGAGGGCTACGGCATCCTGCAGCCGGGCGTGGCGATCAGCCTGCCGGGCACCAACCGCTCACGCTACGCGCGGCTCTATGGTGGCGAGCCCGGCATCGACCCCTATACGCGTGCTGTCTCCGACGTGTATCAGGATGTGTTCGGCGAGGGTTCCTTTGTCGGTAAAGGCATCTACGACGTCGACGCCTTCGAGCAGGCGCTTGGCGGGCGTTTGCCGGAGAACCGCATCCTCAGTCACGACTTGCTGGAAGGTTGTTTCGCGCGCGCCGGGCTGTTGAGTGATGTGCAACTCTACGAAGATTGCCCGCCGCGTTACAGCGCCGATGTGAGTCGTCGGCATCGCTGGATTCGCGGCGACTGGCAACTCGCCAGCTGGCTGCTGTCGCACGTGCCTGCCAAAGCGGATGAAGGCCACGCTCGCAAGGCCGAGAACAATCCGCTATCGACCCTGTCGCAATGGAAGCTCAGCGACAATCTTCGCCGCAGCCTCGTGCCCGCTGCGTTGACCACGCTATTTGTGGTGGGTTGGCTCGGCATGCGCAGCGCTTTCGGGTGGACCCTGTGCATGGTCGGCATCCTGTTGCTGCCCGCTGTCTGCAGCCTGATTCTCGATCTGGTGCGCAAGCCTGACGAAGTATTGTTACGCCAGCACGCAACAGCGCTGTGGCGTTCAAGCTCGCGGCGCGTCATGCAGACGGCATTCGAGCTGGCTTGCCTGCCTTACGAGGCTTATTACAGTTGCGGCGCGATCCTGCGCACCCACTGGCGCTTGCTCATCTCGCACAGAAGGCTGCTGGAATGGAGCCCTTCGAGCGAGGTCGAGCGCAAGGCGAAGCGGCGCGGCGCCGACAGCATCGTGGCAAGTGTTGGCGCGATGTGGATCGGCCCTGTGTTGGCGGTTGCAACGGCAGTCGGTGTTGTCAGCATCAATCCGCTGGCTATGCCTGGCGCCACGCCGATACTGCTGATGTGGTTCGCATCGCCGCTCATTGCATGGTGGGTGAGCCGTCCCCTGGTGCGCAGCAAGGCTCACCTGAGCCAGGAGCAAACCCTTTTTCTGCGCATGCTGTCTCGGCGTACCTGGGAGTTCTTTCATCAATTCGTGGTTGCAGGCGATCACTGGCTGCCGCCTGACAATGTGCAGGCACGGCGCGCCGATGCGGTCGCACATCGCACCTCGCCAACGAATATGGGCTTGGCCTTGCTGGCAAATCTGGCCGCGCGCGATTTCGGCTATATCCCGACCGGACTGCTCATCGAACGCACGGCCAACACGCTGGGCACGATGCAGAGGCTGGAGCGCTATCGCGGACACTTCTACAACTGGTACGACACGCAGACCCTGCAGCCGCTGCCGCCGCTGTACGTGTCGTCGGTGGATAGCGGCAATCTTGCCGGGCACCTGCTGACCTTGCGTGCCGGCTTGTTGACGCTGGCCGATGAACGCATTCTCAATCCGCGCGTGCTGGAAGGGCTCGACGACACCTTGCGTATCTTCGTCGCCGAGCAGGGCGCAACGGACAGCAGCACGCGCAGCCTGTCTACGGCCTTCCAGCAGGCGCTGGATTTTGGCGCAGCCACGGTGCCGGTGACACTCGTTGCGGCCCATGTATCGCTGGAACGTCTGGCCAATGGCGCAGCAGCCATCCTGATGCGCGCGAATCAGCTGGCGCTGAGTTCGCCGGCCGTGGAGAGCGCCGAGTTTTCGATTGACGTCAAAGGCTGGGCCGTGGCGCTGGTGCGCCAATGCCGCGAAGCCCTCGACGAGATTGATTTCCTCGCGCCCTGGCTGCGTCAGTCCATCGCGCCGCGCGAGCTTGGTAACTACGTGGCCTCGCTGGCCAGCAGCATCGGCATTCCAAGCCTGCGCAGATTGGCCGTACTGGATGTCGAACTGTTCCCGGCGATCCAGCGGCGCATCGCGACGAGCAAGCTCGAAGCGCAGCGCGAATGGCTGCTTGATCTGCAGCGTCAGATCGCTGTCGGCAGCGCGCGTGCGCGTGCGCGCATCGCTGCCATCGACGACCTTGCTGCACAGGCCGACGTGCTGGCGCACATGGAGTATGACTTCCTCTACGACAGCACGCGCCATCTGTTGCGCATCGGTTACGACGTCAGTGCACATCGTGCGGACGCCGGCTACTACGACCTGCTGGCTTCCGAGGCACGCCTGTGCACCTTCGTCGCCATTGCACAGGGGCAGATTCCGCAGGAGAGCTGGTTCGCGCTCGGTCGCCTGCTGACCAGCACTGCGGGCGAGCCCGTATTGCTGTCGTGGAGTGGCTCGATGTTCGAGTACCTGATGCCGCAGCTGGTCATGCCGAATTATGACAATACGCTGCTCGACCAGACCGGCAAGGCCGCCGTGGCGCGGCAGATCGAGTACGGCAGGCAGCGCGGCGTGCCGTGGGGCATGTCGGAGTGCGGCTACAACACGGTGGATGGGCAGCTCAACTATCAATATCGCGCCTTCGGCGTGCCGGGGCTGGGGCTCAAGCGTGGCCTGTCCGAAGATCTGGTCATTGCACCCTATGCCAGCGTAATGGCATTGATGGTCGCGCCCGAGGAGGCCTGCAGCAATTTGCAACGCCTCGCTGGCGACGCGTTTCTTGGCAAGTTCGGCTTCTTCGAGGCAATCGACTACACGCCGGTGCGGCAGTCGCGCGGCCAGATCAGTACGGTCGTGCGCTCCTTCATGGCGCATCACCAGGGCATGAGCTTGCTGTCTCTGACCTACCTGCTGCTCGACAGGCCGATGCAGCGGCGCTTCGAATCCGACCGCCTGTTCCAGGCCAGCATGTTGCTGCTGCAGGAGCGCATACCGCGCTCGACGATGCTGTTCTCGCACACGGCGCAACGCTTCGAAGCCGACGTCGGCTTGAGCGGAACCGAGACGCCCTTGCGTGTTTTCCCGAGCCCTGACACGCCGACGCCGGAAGTGCAGCTGCTGTCGAACGGTCGCTACCACGTCATGCTCACCAACGCAGGCGGTGGCTATAGCCGCTGGAAGGACCTGGCTGTCACGCGCTGGCACGAAGATGCCACGCGCGATAACTGGGGCAGCTTCTGCTATATCCGCGAGCTCGGCGCGAGCGAGGCGTTCTGGTCCACCAGCCATCAGCCGACGCTGGCGCGCCCCGAGAGCTATGAAGCAATCTTCTCCGAAGGGCGCGCCGAGTTCCGGCGTCGTGATGCGGTTGCCGAGGGTGCTGATGCCGGCGCCTTCGAAACGCATACCGAGATCGTTGTCTCGCCGGAGGACGATATCGAGTTGCGCCGTGTGCGCATCACCAACCGCTCGCGTCTGCGTCGCGAGATCGAGGTCACGAGCTACGCCGAAGTGGTAATTGCCGGTGCGGCGGAAGATGCCTTGCATCCGGCCTTCAGCAATCTGTTCGTACAGACGAGCATCCTGCCGGAGCAGCGCGCCATCCTGTGCGCGCGGCGGCCACGCTCGCCGGGTCAGCAATCGCCGTGGATGCTGCACCAGATGGCCGTACGTGGCGCGCATATCGGTGAAGCTTCGTATGAGACGGACCGTGCGCGTTTCATCGGCCGCTCGCGCAACACCGCGGCACCCCTGGCGATGAGCGGCAACGCTGCGCTGTCGGGTAGTGAGGGTTCGGTGCTCGATCCCATCGTGGCGATCCGCCACCGCATTGCGCTCGATGCAGAAGAGTCGATCGTCATCGACATCGTGACGGGCATCGCCGAGACGCGCGAGATCGCCGTGAGTCTCATCGACAAGTATCGCGACAAGCATCTGGCCGATCGCGTCTTCGACGTGGCGTGGACGCACAGCCAGATCGTGCTGCAGCAACTCAATGCCAACGAGACCGACACGCAGCTCTATGCGCGCCTGGCCAGTTCCATCATCTACGCCAATGCTTCCCTGCGTGCGGACGCCGCCGTGCTGCTGAAGAATCGCCGCGGCCAGTCCGGGCTGTGGGGCTATGCCATCTCCGGCGACTTGCCGATCGTCCTGCTGCAGATCACAGACGCCGCCAATATCGATCTTGCACGTCAGCTCGTGCAGGCTCACGCCTACTGGCGCCTGAAAGGGCTGGCGGTGGATCTGGTGATCTGGAACGAGGATCACGCCGGTTATCGCCAGCGCCTGCAAGAGCAGATCATGGCCCTGATCGCTTCCGGTGTGGATGCAAATGTCATCGACCGGCCGGGCGGCGTGTTCGTGCGACCCGCCGAGCAGATTTCCAGCGAGGACCGCATCCTGTTTCACTCGGTCGCGCGCGCCGTCATTCTCGATACGCGCGGCACGCTGGCTGAACAGCTCGACGATAGAAATCTTGCTGAAGCGCGTGTGCCCATGCTGGTGCCGACACGGGCTGTGCGTGCGGACGCTCCTGCCATTCCGACGTTCTCTTCGTCGCCACGTCGTGACCTGATCCTGTCCAACGGGCTGGGCGGCTTCGCCCCGGACGGGCGTGAGTACGTCATTGAACTGAGCCCCGGCAAGGTGACGCCGGCACCGTGGAGCAATGTACTGGCCAACCCGTTTTTCGGCAGCATCATTTCGGAAAGCGGCGTGGCCTATACCTGGAGCGAGAACGCCCACGAATTCCGCCTCACACCCTGGCATAACGATCCGGTCAGCGACGCCAATGGCGAAGTGATCTATCTGCGTGATGAGGAGAGCGGCAGCTTCTGGTCGCCGACGCCTGCACCGTGCCACGCCACGTCGGCTTATACCGTGCGCCATGGCTTCGGCTACAGCGTGTTCGAGACCGTGTCTGGCGGCATCCGCTCGGAGTTGTGGGTGTATGTGGCACTGGATGCATCGATCAAGTTCTCGGTCCTGAAAGTGAAGAACGAGTCGGGCAGGCCGCGCAGGCTGTCCGCCACCGGTTATGTCGAATGGGTTCTCGGTGATCTGCGCGAGAAGTCGGCCATGCACGTCAGCACCGAGATCGCCGCCCAGAGCGGTGCGCTCTACGCACGCAATCCCTACAGCACCGAGTTCGCCGAGCGCGTCGCCTTCTTTGATGTCGACGACCCGATGCGCACCCTGAGTGGTGACCGCGCGGAATTCGTCGGGCGCAATGGCTCGTTGCGCAATCCGGCCGCCATGCAGCGCACGCGCCTGTCAGGCAAGGTCGGCGCGGGGCTCGACCCGTGCGGTGCGATCCAGGTCAGCTTCGAACTACAGGAAGGGCAAGAACGCGAGATCGTTTTCCGCCTCGGTGTCGGCAGCAATGTGGAGGACGCAAGCAAGCTCGTGCGCCGATTCCGTGGCCCCATCGGTGCGCGCAGCGCGCTGGAAGCAGTCAAGCAGCACTGGCTCAATACGCTGACTGCGGTGCAGGTGGAAACACCCGACCCGGCACTCAACGTACTCGCCAATGGCTGGCTCGTGTACCAGACGCTGGCATGCCGCATCTGGGCGCGCAGCGGTTACTACCAGTCGGGCGGCGCCTTCGGTTTCCGCGACCAGTTGCAGGACGCCATGGCGCTGATTCACACGCGGCCCGAACTGCTGCGCACGCATATCCTGCTGTGTGCCAGCCGCCAGTTCCGCGAGGGCGATGTGCAGCACTGGTGGCATCCCCCGTCGGGCCGCGGTGTGCGCACGCGTTGTTCCGACGACTACCTGTGGTTGCCGCTTGCGGTATGCCGCTACGTGCACAGCACGGCCGACACCGGCGTGCTGGAGGAGCTCGTGGGCTACCTCGAAGGGCGCGCGGTGAATCCGGAGGACGACTCCTACTACGATCTGCCCGGTCGCTCCAGCGACATCACCACGCTGTATGAACATTGCATGCGCGCCATCCGCCACGGTTTGCGTTTCGGCGAACATGGTTTGCCGTTGATGGGCACCGGCGACTGGAATGACGGCATGAATCTGGTGGGCATGCACGACAAGGGCGAGAGCATCTGGCTGGGCTTCTTCCTGTGCGAAGTGCTCCGCGAGTTCGCCAGTCTCGCGCGACGGGTTGGCGATGAGGACTCCGCCGATCTGTGCGCGGAGGAAGGCGCACGTCTGCGTCAGAACATCGAGCAACACGGCTGGGACGGTGACTGGTATCGCCGCGCCTACTTCGACGACGGCCGGCCGCTGGGCTCGGCCAGCAATGCGGAATGCCGCATCGACTCTATTTCGCAGAGCTGGTCCGTGCTGTCGGCGACAGAGGAGGGGGTCGGCAATCCCGTGCGCTCGCGGCAGGCCATGCAGGCGGTCAATACGCACCTCGTGCGCCGCGATCACGGGCTCATCCAGTTGCTCGATCCGCCTTTTGACACGTCCGATCTGAACCCCGGTTACATCCGCGGCTACGTGCCGGGTGTGCGCGAGAACGGCGGTCAATACACGCATGCGGCGATCTGGACGACGATGGCTTTCGCCGCGCTCGGCGAGCACGAGCGCGCCTGGGAGCTGTTCCGCATGATCAACCCTGTCAATCACGCGCTGACGCCGGAGGGCGTGACTATCTACAAGGTGGAGCCCTATGTGGTGACGGCCGATGTGTACGCCATGGCGCCCCATACCGGACGTGGTGGCTGGAGTTGGTACACCGGCTCCGCAGGCTGGATGTACCGGCTCATCGTCGAGTCATTGCTGGGGCTCAGGTTGGCAGGCGAGAGCCTGAGCCTTGCGCCTTGCCTGCCTGCGGACTGGCAGGTTTTCAACATGACATATCGCTATCGCGAGACGCCTTATTTTCTGAGTGTCACGCAAGAGCGTGTCGAACATCAGACCGGCCAGAAAGTGATCGTCAGCGTGGATGGTGTCGACATGCCTGACGGTGCGATTCCCCTCGTCCACGACCGGCAGGAGCATCAGGTTGTCGTGCGCGTGCTCTCCGGCAGCAGGGCTGAGGACGCAAAGGCGCTGGTCACCGCGCCGGAAACGCCCGTCCTGCAAACCTGAACCGGGATGGATCAGCATCCGGTTTTCGCAGCGTCGAGACTGTTTCGGCCCGCAACTGCCCGGACGGTACTTTTCCCCGGCTTCAGCCGAAGGTGAACGCAAAGGCCTGCACGCCCGGATCGAGGAACTCGATCTCGAACGTCATTTCCTTCATCTCGCCGCTTTGACGGATCAACTGGTAGAGGCGCTGTTCAGTCACCGAGCCGGCGCCAGTCTTGTCGATGTCGCCACCGTGGGCATCGGCGGGCGCCGCGCCATCCAGCCGCACGCGGAAGCGCACGGGTTTTCCGTTCGGTCCTGGCCCGAGCACAAGGTGCAGATCACGCGCCTTGAAGCGGTAAATGATCTTGCCGGTGTTGCCGAGCAGGCTTGCTTCTTCGCGACCGACTTTCCAGTTGCCGGCGAGGCTCCAGTCGTTCAGGGCGAAGGCGGTGGCGGGTACATAGACGTGCGCCTTGTCCTTTACCTGCCCGCCGTGCGAGACGAAATTCTCGGCACGCGCGTAGCCGACAAAGGTTTCGGGTGAGCGCACGCTTTTCCAGTCTGACTGCAGCCCGACACCATCGGCGACTGCGTTGACGAGACCTCCTTTCACGTTTGTGTGGCCGGCCTCGGCCAGCAATTGCTGGATGACTTTTTCCGACTCGTCGTATTCACCCTCGCCGAAGTGGTGATGGCGGATGCGCCCTTGCGCGTCGGCGAAATAGTGCGCGGGCCAGAAGTTGTTTTCGAACGCACGCCAGATCGCGAACTTGTTGTCGATGGCAACCGGGTAGGTGATACCCAGTTCTTTGGTCGCGCTGCGAACATTGGCGATGTCTTTTTCAAAGGCGAATTCAGGCGCGTGCACGCCGATGATTACCAGCCCCTGATCGCGATACTTGTCTGCCCAAGCGCGCAGGTAGGGCAGGGTGCGCAGGCAGTTGATGCAGGAGTAGGTCCAGAAGTCGATCAGCACCACCTTGCCACGCAGGGATTCGTTGCTGAGCGGCGGCGAATTCAGCCACTCGACCGCGCCCGCGATGGAGGGCATGGGTCCTTCCACGGGCAGCGTCTCACCGGGTGCGGCACTTGCGGGCGCTTGTACCGTGCTAGCCGCATGTTTCGGCGCAATGCGTTCCAGCAGTGTCTGCTCGATGCTGGTGGTGCGCGTGAGCGAGAGCTGCGCGAGCACACCGGTATCCAGCCCCAGCGCGATGGCGACCACACCGGCGAGCACTGCAACACCCAGCCCGCGCCGGATCCATTCGCCAGCGCCCAGGCTGCGCTTGAGGGCTGCGAACACCTTGCCGCCGACCAGCAGCGCCAGCGCCAGAGACGTTGCTGCGCCCAGGGCGTAAGCCAGCAGCAGCAATGAGGTCTGCGCGTTCGCGCCCTGCAGGGCCGCGCCGGTCAGAATCAGACCGAGGATGGGGCCGGCGCAGGGCGCCCACAGCAGGCCGGTGGCGAAGCCCAGCAGCAGGGAGGGGATGATCGACGAACGCCCTTCACGCGTCGCCTGCGAAGAGGATTCGGAAAGACGCGTGCCGAGTGCCACGAGCGGCCGGGTCATGCGCTCCGACAGTGCCGGGAACAGCAGTGTGAGTCCGAAGAAACCGAGCAGCAGAATCGCCGCCAGACGCCCGTACTTGTTGACCTCGACTGCCCAGCCCCCGCCTACCGCAGCCAGGGTCGCGATCAGTGCAAAGGTGACCGCCATGCCGAGCAGCAGTGGCAGGCTGCTGCGCATGAAGGGCTGCCCCGCGCGCGCAAAAACAAAGGGCAGGACAGGGAGGATGCAGGGGCTCAGGATCGTCAGCACACCGCCGACGTAGGCCAGCAACAGAAGAATCATTTTTGCTTTCGCGTGAGGGTTCGTGAGGCGTTCTTTGGCTCGATCGCAAGAGTATGCGGGCTGACACAGAAGCCTGACCAGTGCAGACACAGGCTTTTGCCTTATGATTCGCTGTATACCGTTATATATCGAAAACATGGCGAAAAGCGCAGCCACGCGGCTCATCGGCAAGCTCGACGTATCCACCGAGTCAGGCAGCTTCCTCGGCGGTACGCGCATCCTGTTGCTGGAAGCCATCGCGCAGCACGGCTCCATCTCGCAGGCGGCGCGGCACGTGCCCATGTCGTACAAGGCGGCTTGGGATGCTGTCGACGCGATGAACAACCTTGCCGAGCAGCCCGTGGTGGCGCGCACAACCGGCGGGCGCCAGGGCGGCGGCACGCAGCTCACGGAATACGGCGAGCGCGTCATTGCCATGTATCGCGCGGTGGAGCAGGAATACCAGCTCGCGCTGGATCGGCTGTCGCAGCAGCTTGGCGGCGCGGCGGGTGCAGCAGGCGAACAAGCGCCCGACAGGCTGCGCCAGTTCCAGCAACTGCTGCGACGCATGAACCTGCGCACCAGTGCGCGCAACCAGTTCGCTTGCACGGTCTCCGGCTTGCGTGAAGCCGATGTCGAGTTCGAGATCTTCCTGCGCCTCAATGCACAGACGGAACTGGTGGCAATCGTTACGCGCGAGTCGGTCGAGACGCTGGGGCTGGCCATTGGTACCGAGGTCTTCGCCTTGATGAAGGCATCTGCCGTGTCGCTGCTGCCGATGAGCAAGCTGCGCGCGGGCGTGCGCAATCAGTTGTCGGGCATCGTCAGCCGCGTGCATGAAGGCAGTGTGAATTCAGAAGTGGTGATCGATCTCGATGGCGGAAAGGTCCTCACCGCCGTGACGACGCGCGAGAGTGTGAGCAGCCTCGGCATCGAAGTCGGTAAGCCCGCCTGCGCCACGTTCAAGGCTTCCAGCATCATCCTCAGTGTGCCTGGCTGAGGGTCTTTCCAATTCGCTCGTTGAAAGGTCGGAAAACATGAATGTCATGAAGAGGATTTCGCGCAGAGCTGCGCTTGCCAGTGCCTTGCTGATGGCCTGCGCTATAGGCTCCACCCATGCCGCAGAAGTGCAGGTCGCGGTGGCGGCCAATTTCTCGGGACCGTTCGAGAAGATCGCTGCAGAATTCGCGGCCGAGACGGGCCACAAGGCCGTCGTCGCGGTGGGCGCGACCGGCAAGTTCTACGCACAGATCAAGAGCGGTGCGCCTTTCGAAGTGCTGCTCTCGGCCGACGACGAAACGCCGCGCAAACTCATTGTCGAAGGTGACGCAGTCACGGGCAGCCAGTTCACCTATGCCAAAGGCAAACTCGTGCTGTGGTCTGCCAAGCCGGGGCTGGTGGATGAGAAGGGCGCCGTGCTGCTGCGTGACGATATCGCGCACATCGCGCTCGCCAATCCGAAGCTTGCGCCCTATGGTCTCGCCGCTGAAGAAACGCTCAAGGCAGGCAAGATCTACGACGCCGTGAAGCCAAAACTCGTGATGGGCGAGAGCATCACGCAGGCCTATCAATTCGTTGCTACCGGCAATGCCGAGATCGGCTTTGTGGCCTTGTCGCAGATCGCGGCGCCGGGCAAGGCGGTGGAGGGTTCCGCATGGATCGTGCCGGCGAATCTCTATTCGCCCATCCTGCAGGATGCCGTGCTGCTGAAGAAAGGCGAGGCCAATCCTGCGGCTGCAGCGCTGCTCAAATTCCTCAAGGGCGACAAGGCGCGGGCGGTGATCAAGGCGTATGGCTACGAGCTGCAATGAAGGCGTAGGGCGCCAAGTCACGCAAGCTCGGCGCAGCGCATCCGACAGCCTGAATGTCGGAAGGCGCTGCGCTTTTCCGACCTACAAGATATCGTCTCCGCATGAACCTGTCTGAACTCGACCTTTCCTCCGTCTGGCTGACGCTCAAGCTCTCGGCCCTGACGGTGTGCGTGCTGCTGCTGATCGGCACGCCCATCGCCTGGTGGCTGGCGCATACGCGCTCGCGCTTGAAAGGCGTCATCGGTGCGGTGGTGGCCCTGCCGCTGGTGCTGCCGCCGACCGTGCTTGGTTTCTACCTGCTGGTGTTTCTCGGACCGCAAGGTATCGGCGGCAAGCTCACGCAAGCGCTGGGACTGGGCACGCTGCCGTTCACCTTCACAGGTCTCGTATTCGGTTCGGTGCTGTATTCGATGCCCTTCGTCGTGCAGCCGCTGCAGAACGCTTTCGAGGCCATCGGCCAGCGTCCACTGGAAGTCGCGGCCAGTCTGCGTGCCGGGCCGTGGGATCGCTTTCTCAGCGTGGCCCTGCCGCTGGCACGCCCCGGGTTCATTACGGCCGCCGTGCTCGGTTTTGCGCATACGGTTGGCGAGTTCGGGCTGGTGCTGATGATCGGCGGCAATATCCCGAACCGGACGCGCGTGCTGTCGGTCGACATCTACAACCACGTCGAGGCGCTGGAATATGCGCAGGCGCACTGGCTGGCAGGCGGCATGCTGCTGTTCTCGTTCATCGTGTTGCTGATCCTCTACTCCTTCCATGCCAAGCCACGCAGTTTCTAAGCCCATTCATTCCAGGCCCGCAGTTTCTGACGAGCGCCTGATTGCGCAACTGAGCGTGCAGCACGCGGACTTCGTGCTGCAACTCGCACTCGACGTGCCGGCGCGCGGCGTCACGGCCATCTTCGGTCGCTCGGGTTCCGGCAAGACGACGGCACTGCGTGCCATCGCCGGCCTGCATCGCCCCGCTTCCGCGCGCATCGCCATCGGCAGCGAACTCTGGCAGGACGATGCCAAAGGCATCTTCGTGCCGGTGCACCAGCGTGCCCTTGGCTACGTATTTCAGGAAGCAAGCCTGTTCGCGCATCTCGATGTGCGAGCCAATATGGCCTACGGCATGAAGCGTGTCCCCGCTGCGCTGCGACGCGTCAGCTGGGAGCAGGCAGTGGACTGGCTGGGCGTGGGCGCCTTGCTCGACCGCAAACCCGATCAACTGTCCGGGGGCGAGCGCCAGCGCGTGGCGATTGCCCGCGCCCTGCTGACCAGCCCGCGCCTGCTGCTGATGGATGAGCCGCTCGCCGCGCTGGATGCGCTCAGCAAGGAAGCGATCCTGCCGTATCTCGAGCGCCTGCATCGCGAGCTGGACATTCCCGTGCTGTACGTCAGTCATGCGATTGATGAAGTGGCGCGACTGGCCGATCACATCGTGCTGCTTGATGCCGGACAGGTCATGGCGGCCGGGCCTCTGCAGGAAGTGCTGACCCGGCTCGATCTGCAGACGGCTTTCAGTGACGACATGGGTGCTGTCATTGATGCCGAAGTCATCGAGCGCGACGAGGCCTATAGTCTGAGCCGCATCGCTTTCCCCGGCGGCGACTTGCTGGTGGGTGGGCTCGAGCGGCCGATCGGCACTGCAGTGCGCGCACGCCTGCTGGCGCGTGACGTGAGTATCGCAGTGGATGTCCCTGGAGCGTCGAGCATCCTCAATGTGCTGCCTGCAACCGTGTTGGAGATCGGCGATGCGGGCGCAGACAAGGTGAATGTGCGCCTGCTTCTGCAGGCTGCAGGGCAGGGTGAGGCACTGAAGAACAATGCGGTGCTCATCTCGCGCATCACCCGCCGCTCGCGCGATCTGCTCGCTCTGCAGGTGGGTCAGCACGTGTTCGCGCAGGTGAAGAGTGTCGCGCTGCTGACCTGATACGAGCGCTCCTGCCGGAGCATTCAAAGACGCAGGTCGGGTTAGCGCAGCGTAACCCGACTTACGATGCGTCCGCTGGTCCGCCGGCCAGATCATCCAGTATCGGGCAGTCAGGACGGTTGTCGCCGGCGCAGCAGTGCGTGAGGTGCTGCAGCGTGTTGACCATGCCCTGCAGTTCGCTGATCTTGGTCTGCAGATCCTCGACGTGACGCGCGGCGATTTTCTTCACCGATGCGCTCGAGCGGCGCCTGTCCTGCCACAGGCTCAGCAGTTCCTGGATCTCTTCCATCGAAAAGCCCAGCGTGCGTGAGCGCTTGATGAAGCGCAGCGTGTGGATGTGCTGCGCGTTGTAGAGCCGATAGTTGGCGACCGTGCGCGACACGTTTTTCAGCAGGCCGAGCTCTTCGTAGTGACGGATCATCTTCACCGAAACGCCACTGGCGCGCGTGGCCTGACCGATGTCGACCAGGCCGTTCTCAATGGCCTCGGCACGTTCGGGGAGAGGTTTGTGCACGCTAGTTCCCATTATTGTTTCTCCCTATTCATGGCGCTGCCACGCCAGCGCTTGAGCAGCAATGCATTGCTGACCACGCTCACGCTGGAGAGCGCCATCGCCGCGCCGGCGATCACCGGGTCGAGCATCCCCGCCGCCGCCAGCGGGATGCCGATGATGTTGTAGATGAAAGCCCAGAACAGGTTCTGGTGAATCTTGCGCCAGGTGCGTTGCGAGATGTCGATGGCATCGGCGACAAGGCGCGGGTCGCTGCGCATCAGCGTCACGCCCGCCGCCTGCATGGCCACATCCGTGCCGCCGCCCATGGCGAAGCCGACATCGGCGGCAACGAGGGCCGGTGCATCGTTGATGCCGTCGCCCACCATCGCCACCGTGCCGTACTTCTGCCGCAGCTCGGTGACGATGGCCGCCTTGTCCGCAGGGAGTATCTCCGCCCGCACTTCGCTGATGCCGAGACGCTGCGCAATGGCAGTCGCGCTGCTGGCGTGATCGCCCGTGACGAGCACCGACGTGATGCCGCGCGCGGTCAGCGCGTGGATTGCCGCGACGGCTTCAGCGCGCGGTTCGTCACCGAAGGCCAGTAGCGCGATCACCCTCGGCGTGCCGGAGACATCCGCCATCCACGAAACAGTGCGGCCCTCGGCCTGAAGGTGCGTAGCCTTTGCGCTGAGCGCGCCGAGGCTTACGTGCAGCTCACTCATCCAGCGCGGGCTGCCGATGACGACCTTCCTGCCCTCGACCGTCGCGCGGATGCCGCGCCCGGCTTCCACTTTCACCTCGCTCGCAAGCGGCAGCTTCAGCGCGAGTGCCTGTGCTTCGCGCACCACCGCTGACCCCAGCGGGTGACTGCTGCCTGCCTGAACAGCAGCCGCGATGGCCAGCGCTGTGTTGTGCTCCTCGCCGTTGCATTCGATGGCGACCAGCGTCGGCTTGCCTGCCGTCAAGGTGCCGGTCTTGTCGAAAGCGATAACCCGAACGTCATGGGCGACCTCCAGCGCTTCGGCGTCCTTGATCAGGATGCCGCGCTTCGCCGCCACGCCCGTGCCGGCCATGATTGCCGTCGGCGTCGCCAGGCCCAGCGCACAGGGGCAGGCGATGACCAGCACGGCCACAGCGTTGAGAATGGCGTGTTCCCAGTCGTGTCCGAACAAGCCCCAGCCCAACAAGGTGAGCAGGGCAAGGCCCAGCACGACAGGCACGAAGATGGCGCTGACTTTATCGACCAGCCGCTGTATCGGCGCCTTTTGGGCCTGCGCGTTCTCGACCAGCGAGATGATGTGTGCGAGCTGCGATTGCTTGCCGACGGCAGTCGCTTCCACCGCGATCAGGCCCTCGGCATTCACCGCGCCGCCGGTCACGCTGTCGCCGATGCCCTTGGCAAGCGGCAGACTCTCGCCGGTGAGCAAGGATTCGTCGACATGCGTATTGCCTTCGAGAATCCTGCCGTCAGCGGCAATGCGCTCACCAGCCCGCACGATGACAATGTCACCGACGCGCAGCTGAGCCGCAGGCACCTCCTTCTCCACGCCGTCCTTGCGCACGCGTGCCGTGGCCGGGCGCAAGGCTTGCAGCGCGCGGATAGCGGCCGTGGTCTGACGCTTGGCGCGCGTCTCCAGCCACTTTCCGAGCAGTACCAGGGTGATGACAGCGGCAGAGGCCTCGAAGTAGAGATGCATCGTGTGGCCAGCGTGCGAGACGTTGGCAAACAACTGGTAGACACTGAGCCCATACGCGGCGCTGGTGCCCAGCGCGACCAGCAGATCCATATTGCCCGCGCCCGCCTTGAGCGCACGCCAGCCCGCCTTGTAGAAGCGCGCGCCACAGGCGAACTGCACCGGCGTGGCGAGCAGCCATTGCCACCAGGCGGGCAGCATCCAGTCACCTGCGCCGAACGCGGCCAGGAGCATCGGCAGGATCAAGGGCAGGGTGAGCAGGACGCTCGCCAGCAGCATCCATTTCTGCCAGTCGCGCGCGGCGGGTACGGTCTCGGCATCCTCCGAGCACACCGAGGCCTCGTAGCCCGCCTTGCTCACGGCAGCGATCAGCGCATCTTCATTCACGCCGTGCGAAACCACGTGTGCGCGTTCGGTTGCGAGGTTCACCTCGACCGCCTCAACACCTGCAACCTTGAGCAGCGCCTTCTCGACGCGTGCCACGCAACTCGCGCAGGTCATGCCGCCGATCGACAGGTCGAGTGTTGTCTCAGGCACGTCGTAGCCCGCGCGTTTGATGGCTTGTACGAGTTCGTCAGTGCGTCCCTGAATGTCGAGGCTTACCGTGACCTGTTCCGTCGCGAGGTTCACATTGGCGTCAGCCACGCCGTTTACCGCGCGCAAGGCTTTCTCGACGCGGCCAGCGCAGGACGCGCAGCTCATGCCGGAGACAGGCAGGGTCAGCGTAAGGGGGGCAGGACGTGCAACGAGTGTGGTCATCAGTGCGGATACCCTATGCGGCTCGGGGATTGTTCATCGGATGAGCCCATCTTCGACCCTGCCATCATGGGAGGGTCAAGCGGACATTGCAATGATCCATCGCAAGGCGAGCCGGGTTTTCACTTGTGTTGACCTTCCCACAGGGGGAGAGTGCAACATCGCATTCATCGAGACTGAAGGAGCCAAACATGGGCACACAGACACTGGAACTGAACGTTCCCGACATCAGCTGCGGCGGTTGCGCGGGCTCGGTCACCAAGGCCATCAAGGCACAGTATCCCGATGCGACGGTGACCGTGTCGGTAGCTGACAAGCATGTAACCGTCGAGACGGCTGCCACGCGCGAAGCGATAACGGCCTGCCTCGCCGAGGCCGGCTTTCCCGTCGCATGATGACGTCGGCTTCGACCAGAGGTGCCTGCAAGGAAGGGGAGGTGCGGCACGAGCTTGCCCTCGGCACTTGCAAGCTGCTCGACGAACACGCGGCGCTGATGGCGAAATTTCCCGACATGGCGCATGGCGGGCCATACGTGGCTCACGTCGGTATCGGCATAACGCAAGACCTGGTGTGGACCTTCAACCGTCCTGGTACTTTCGACTTCGCTTGCCTCATCGCCGGGCACTCTCAGGCGGGCATGAAAGGCCAGGTCACGGTGGCGAGCAAGTAACGGCCTCGTCATCCAGTTTCAATTTTCAGGAGTCAGCGTGAAAACACGATCAATCCTTATGGCATCGTTCTGCGTACTCGGCGTATCCATCGCAGCGGCCGAAACGCCGGGGAAAACCGCGGCGGATCAGGGCAGCTCGCAGCTTGCCTCCATGAGTCAGGGCGAAGTGCGCAAGGTGGACAAAAGCGCGAAGAAGATCACGCTCAAGCACGGAGAGCTCAAGAACCTCGGCATGCCGGCCATGACCATGGTATTTCGCGTCAAAAACGACGCCATGCTCGACAAGGTCAAGGTGGGCGACAAGGTGCGGTTTGTAGCAGAGGACTTGAAAGACGGGCTTACCGTCACGGCGATCGAGGCTGCGAATTAGCCAGGGCGCGAGCTCAGGACCTTGCGTGAGCCGTGGCCGGGAGCGAAGCGAAAGGAATCATAAACGCAGCTTGTGGCCGCACTCTCGACTAAATTGGTAGGAGTCTCCGATCAGACGACTAGACTTCCGAACATGGTGCTGTTCTGCATTGAAGTGCTCGACCTTTGAAGTCGAACTTGGGATCACGGAAAAGTGTTGGGCAGAAAAGTCCGTCGTCTGATTGGAAAACCAGGGCCGATTCAGCCCACTCAGGAGAGAGCAAATGAGTTCCAGCAACGAAAAAACCGGTTTGCAGCTTCGTTCCCTCGTCAAGGACAGCGGCGAGTTGGAGTTGTCACTGGTTGATGTGCCCGTGCCGACACCTGAGGCGAACGAAGTGCTGGTGCGCATCGAAGCTGCGCCAGTCAATCCTTCCGATATCGCTCTCCTGTTTGGCCCCGCCGACATGAGCACCGCTACCCTTGTCGAAAGAGCTGGCGGCCCGGTCGTCAGTGCCCGCATTCCCGACACGGCAATGAAAAACCTGGCTGCCCGGCTGAATGTGTCCATGCCAGTTGGTAACGAAGGCGCTGGTTTGGTGGTGGGGGCTGGCGCATCCGACGCCGCGCAACGGCTGCTGGGCAAGACGATCGCCGTGCTGGGCGGTGCAATGTATTCGCAGTATCGCTGCGTTCCGGTGGAGCAATGTTTGCTCTTGCCGCCAGACGTCACCGCAGCAGAAGGCGCCTCTTGTTTCGTCAACCCGCTTACCGCGCTGGGTATGGTTGAAACGATGCGTGCGGAAGGGCACAAGGCGCTCGTACACACGGCCGCAGCATCGAACCTTGGCCAGATGTTGAACCGGATTTGTTTGAACGATGGTATCGAGCTGGTCAATATCGTGCGCTCGCAGGAGCAGGTAGATCTGCTGCGGAAGATCGGTGCGAAATACGTATGCAACTCGAGTTCCGACACGTTCATGCAGGAGCTGACTGACGCATTGGCGGCGACTGGAGCGACCATCGCTTTTGATGCCATCGGCGGTGGCACGCTTGCCGGACAGATCCTGAGTGGCATGGAAGCGGCTGCAAACAGGAGCGCCAAGGAGTACAGCCGCTATGGCTCGACCACGTTCAAGCAGGTCTACATCTATGGCGGGCTGGATACGCGGCCAACAGAGCTTGTCCGGAATTTCGGCATGACCTGGAGCATGGGAGGCTGGCTGCTGATGCCATTCATGCAGAAGGCCGGGCCCGCAACGGTTGCGCGACTGAAACAGCGCGTCGCGGCCGAGCTGAAGACGACTTTCGCCAGTCATTACACGAAAGAAATATCGCTCGCGGAAGCGCTGGCGCTCGACGTCATTACAGCCTATGGCAAACGCAGCACCGGGGCGAAGTACCTGATCAACCCTTCGAAGGCTTGATTGTTGGTGCCTCCATCTGCTATGGATCATGCTATAGATCAGCTGTTGTCTTCCAACTCTCGTAAGCTGCCCTGATGAGCCGGTCTCTTTACCGCTTCCTTGCACGCCTCCTCGTTGCCAGCCTGCTGTTCGCACAGCTGGCTGTGTCGGCGTATGCGTGCCCAGAGGATGCGGCCGAGATTGCGAGCGCGGAAATGGCGGGCATGCAGGACTGTCCATATATGTCGCAGCACGACAAGGACATGCCGAATCTGTGCGCCGAGCATTGCCATCCGGGGCAGCAGCTGACGCCGCATGCCGATGTGCCGTCGGTACCGCTGGCCTTGCCGGTGGGGTTCTTCGTGGTGTTGCCCGCCCACGACTTCTCTCCCGCGCCGCCCGCAGCGCGATATGCCGATGTGCTCACGTTGGCAAGCTCTCCTCCCCACTCCATCCTGCACTGCTGCTTTCGCATTTGATCTGCCAGATGACGCCCTGAGTGGCGTCTCGACTTTCGCGCCTGCAATCTGACGATTGCCGCCGCGTTTTGATCCATTGCTGCGTCTCGTAGTCCGGAGTTCTTCATGCGCTATTCAATTCTTCTGGCAGCCTTGCTGCCTATCCTTTTGCCATCACCTGCGTCGGCAGAGCCACTGACTTTCGGCCAGGCACTTGACCTCGCACGCACGCGATCGCGTCAGCTGGTTGCGCAGGGGGCATCGGCGACCGCTTCGCGCGAGATGGGGGTGGCGGCTCGGCAGTTGCCCGATCCGGTGCTCAAGTTCGGTATCAGCAATCTGCCTGTCACGGGGCCCGATGCCTTCAGCACGAAGGCAGAACCCATGACGATGGGTTCGGTGGGCGTGATGCAGGAATTCACGCGCGGCGACAAGCTGCGGGCGCGGTCGGCGCGCTATGAACGTGAGGCGGAAGTGGCCGAGGCAAGCAAGTCGCTGATCATCGCCAATCTCGAGCGCGACACGGCGCAGGCCTGGCTGGATCGCCACTATCAGGAGGAGATACGGGAGTTGCTGCTGCGCCAGCGTGAGGAAGTGCGGCTGCAGATCAATGCGGCGGAGGCGAGCTATCGCGCCGGCCGCGGCGCGCAGGCGGACGTGTTCGCCGCGCGCCTGGCGGTGGCGCAACTGGATGACCAGATTGCCTTGGCGGATCGTCAGGTCGCCACGGCGATGACGGTGCTGTCGCGCTGGGTGGGTGAGGCGGCGCAGAGCCCGCTGGCGGGCATGCCGGATATGAGTGTCGTCAACATGCATGTCGGGCAGGGCAGTGACGCGGATCTCGATGCGCAGCTGGCACAGCATCCCGGTATCACGTTCATGGCGAAGCAGGAGGCGTTGGCGAAAGCGGATGTGCAGGTCGCGCGCGCCAACAAGCAGACCGACTGGAGCGCGGAGTTCATGTACAACCAGCGCAGTAGCGCGTATTCGAACATGGTGGCACTCAATATCTCGATTCCGCTGCAGTGGAATCAGAAGGACCGGCAGGACCGCGAGCTGAGTGCAAAACTCGCGCAGGCCGAGCAGTTGCGCGCCGAACGCGAGGAGGAGACGCGCACCCGCATGGCGGAGGTACGCAGCCTGCAGCAAGCCTGGCAGGGGAACCGCGATCGCCTGGCGCGTTACGACGCCAATCTCATTCCGCTCACGGCCGAACGCACGCGTGCCGCGACGACGACTTACGGCACGGGTGGTGGTTCTCTCGCCGCGGTGCTCGACGCACGCCGTGCGCAGATCGATCTCCAGGTCGAGCGCATCAAGCTGGAGATGGAGACCGCCCGCCTGTGGTCGCAACTCAACTTCCTGTTACCCACTGAACACAAACCCGCCATTGAAGCCGGGAGCACACCATGAAACAGAAATCGATTGTCCTGTCCCTGTTGGCCGTAGCTGTGCTGGCTACGGCTGGCTACGGACTCTATGCCCTCGGCGTGAAACGCGGCATGGGCAGCGTGACAGCAGACAAGCCCGCGGTAGCAACTACCGACATGAGCGCCGCAGCGAATGAGTCAGGTGAGGACGCGACACGGCGCCACATCAAGCAAGGCATAAAGGCCGGCGATATTGATCCGGCAAACGGCAAACGCGTGCTGTACTACCACGACCCGATGGCGCCTGGAAAACGCTTCGACGCGCCGGGCAAATCGCCTTTCATGGACATGATGCTATGGCCCGTCTATGCGGACGCAGGTGGTGGCGCGGCGGATACCGGCACGGTGAACATCAGCCCCCGCGTGCAGCAGAACCTCGGCATCCGCACGGTGGAGGTGCTTAGCGGTTCGCTCGCCAGCAGCGTACAGGCGGTGGGTAGCATCGCCTATGACGAGCGCGACCAGGTGGTGATCCAGGCGCGCACGGCGGCCTATGTCGAACGCCTGAATGTGCGCGCCACGCTGGACCGCGTCGCCAGAGGGCAAGCGCTGGTCGAGCTGTACGTGCCGGACTGGGTGGCAGCGCAGGAGGAGTTCCTGTCCGTTCGCCGCATGCAAGGTAGTGATCTGAGCAGCCTTGTTGACGCGGCACGCAACCGCATGCGGCAGGTCGGCATGAATGACGAACAGATCCGCGCCGTTGAAACCAGTGGCAAGGTGCAGGCGCGCATCACGCTGCGTGCGCCCATCGGCGGGGTGGTAGTGGAGTTGCTGGTGCGTGAAGGCATGACGGTGGCGCCTGGGGCGACGCTGTTCCGCCTGAACGGCACGGCCACCATGTGGGCCAATGCCGAGGTGCCGGAAAGTCAGGCGGCGCTGGTGCGCCCCGGCGTGGCGGTGGAAGCGCGTTCGCCCGCATTGCCGGGCACGCTGTTCAAGGGCCGTGTGCAGGCCATCCTGCCGGAGGTGAATGCCGCCACGCGCACGCTCAAGGCACGCGTCGAGCTGGCTAACCCGAATGGCATGCTGGCGCCGGGCATGTTCGTGAATATGGCTGTTGCCGGTGGCGCTGCGCGTACGGTGCTGCTGGTGCCGAGCGAGGCAGTGATCCAGACCGGCAAGCGCACAGTCGTGATGCTGGCTGAAGGCGAGGGCAAGTTCCGCCCGGTGGATGTGGAGATCGGTGCGGACAGCAACGGGGAGACCGAGATTCGCAGCGGCCTCACGGCCGGTCAGCGTGTGGTGGCGTCTGGTCAGTTCCTGCTCGATTCGGAAGCCAGCGTGACGGCGAGTGGCGAGCGCATGCAGGGCGGCGGTGCGAACGCGGATACCAGCAAGGGTCAATCGGCCCCGGTTGCGCCTGCGCAGACCTATCAGGGCGTCGGTGTCGTCGAGGAGGTGCAGAAGGACGCGCTGATGCTGTCGCATGAAGCCATCCCTGCGCTGAAGTGGGGTGCCATGACGATGGAATTCGCTCTGCCGAAAGGAGGGTTGCCGACGAAGGTGGCTACAGGCGCGCGTGTGCAATTTGAATTTGTGATGGGTGCGGAAGGGCCGCAGCTCACCAGTATCACGCCCATTGCGTCCAGTGAGCAGGGCGCCGCACATCATCACGACGCCGAGCAGCACGGAGGTCACCAATGATCGCCAGGTTGATCCGCTGGTCCATCGGCAACCGCTTCCTGGTGTTGCTGGCGATGCTCGTCGTTACGGGCTGGGGCATCTGGTCGGTGCAGCATACGCCACTGGATGCCTTGCCCGATCTGTCCGATGTGCAGGTCATCATCCGCACGAGTTACCCGGGGCAAGCGCCGCAGATCGTCGAGAACCAGGTCACCTATCCGCTGACGACCACGATGCTGTCGGTGCCCGGAGCAAAAGCGGTGCGCGGCTATTCGTTCTTCGGCGACAGCTTCGTCTACGTGATCTTCGAGGACGGCACGGACCTCTACTGGGCGCGCTCGCGCGTGCTCGAATACCTGAACCAGGTCCAGTCGCGACTGCCCGCCGGCGCCAAGACGGCGCTCGGGCCCGACGCGACGGGCGTGGGCTGGATCTACCAATACGCACTGGTCGACAACGGCGGCACGCAGGACATCAGCCAGCTTCGCGCGTTGCAGGACTGGTTCCTGCGCTACGAGCTCAAGACGATTCCCAACGTCGCGGAGGTCGCGACCGTCGGCGGCATGGTGCGCCAGTACCAGGTGGTGCTCGATCCCGACAAGCTCGCGGCCTTTCGCATCCCGCACACCAAGGTCGTCGAAGCGATCCAGAAGTCGAACCAGGAGGCGGGCGGATCGGTGCTGGAGCTGGGGGAGGCCGAGTACATGGTTCGCGCATCGGGATATCTGCGCACGCTCGACGATTTTCGGGGCATTCCCCTGCTC
>DATIDV010000038.1:0-27002 GCA_035456105.1 Rhodocyclaceae bacterium
GGCTGCGCTGGTGGTGTTGTTGCCACGCAGATCCCACTTGCCGCAGTTCACCACGTCGTAGCGGCAGGTCACCGGGTTGAAGGCGTTCTGGAACCAGTTCTTCTCGATCAGCGAGTAACCGCCGGTGCGAACGTTGATGCCCGACTCGGTGACCTTGTCGTAGGAGTTGTTGTAGATATGCGTCCAGCCACCACGTTGCAGCGGCAGACGACCATTTACGTTGTAGTAAACGTTGTGGTGGTAGGTGATTTCGCGGCCACCATCGATGTCGCTGGCGGACGAGCCATCCAGGCCGACCTTCTTGCTGTCGTGGATGTAGTTGTACGACACGGTGATGTTGTGCGAAGCCTTCTTGATGTCGATGGCCGACTCGAAGGTCAGGTCGCCATCAGGCGAGCCATTGCACTCATTGTTTACCGCGAACATTTCGTTGTGGTCGATCCACACGTTGGAAGCGCTGTCGATGCGGAACATGTCGGCGTCGTTGCTGGCGCCGCCCAGAGCACCGATCTTCATGTTCTTGACGATCACGTTGCTCGAACCGCCATTGACGACGATACCGAAGTTGGCCGAAGAGCCGTTCGCCCCCTGGATGGTGATACCGGCCGTGTAGTTCTTCACCTCGACGTAGCGGTAGGTGTCGCTCCAGTGCGGTGAGGGGCAGTTGCCCGAAGCATCCTTCGTCGAACCCTTGACGACATTGGCGATCAGCGCATCTTCATTGCCCGTGTAGGTAATGATCAGCGGGTATGCGCCGGTCGACACCTTGGTGCCCGCATCATTGATGCGAGCGTTGGCGATGATGGTGTTGATTTGTTCGAAGGTGGATGCCGTGAAAGAGCGGGCGCCGGTGAGGTTGCCACCGTCGGCGGTGGCGAAACCGCCTGTGTTTGCGGCGAAAGCGCTGCCGCCGGCGAGCAATGCAACAGCCAAGGCTGTCGCCTTAATCTTGAAAGTCATCTTGTCTCCTGGGTCTCTTTTTTGATGAAGGCTTCGAATCTGACGATTCGATAAGGCCGACTCTCATACGCATTAAGATTCGTATGAGAGAGCAATTAATACCCAGAGTCAGAACAACAGCAAGACGCGCTGCACAAAATTTCACAAATTTACCAAAGCGCGGCTGTTCGTCACGAGATAACGAATTTATGGGGCCTTGGTTTGCGATGCGGCACCGAAGCGCTCCAGGCCGCCCACCTTCGTGCCTGCCTTGAAATGCTTGTCCTTGAACCAGCCCTTGTTCATCTCCAGCGCGAATCGCGCCGGCCGTTCAGCGCAATGCGAGTCTTCCGTTTGTGGCTGCATTTCCTCGACGTTGATGATCTTGCCGGCGTCGTCGATGAAGGCCACTGACAGTGGCAGCAGCGTGTTCTTCATCCACATGCAGTATTGCTGCGAGGTTTCGAAGATGAAGACCATGCCGGCATTACTGGGCAGCTCCTTGCGATACATCAGGCCGTACATGCGCAGGTCTTCACTGGCAGCGACTTCGGCATTCACGCGGAACATGCCGATGGAAAGTTCGGTGCGCGGAAAGTTCGGTGCTGGCGCCTGAGCCGCGGCAGGCAGCGCCAGCGAGAACAGGGTTGCCAGCAGGGCAGCGTTCAATGCGGTGCGGAACATGCAGTTTTCTCCATTACAGGAAACGGTCGAGGATGCGGCGGCTGGCACGATCGAGTGAGTACTGATCGCGGATAAGGAACTGCACGCCATGGCTGTCGGCGATCAGCAGGGTGCCACCGGCAATGCGGCGGATGTCTTCCTCGCCCTTGAGCACGAAGCTGAAGTCGCCACGGTCGGTTTCCACGCTCCAGTTGCTGGGCGTGGCAAAAGTCGACACCTTGCGGATGCTGCGAATCACCGGCATGAATTCGCGCGCACCGAGTTCTTCTTCGACAAGCGTGCGCGATTCGGCCGACAGCGCGTCGAGGCGCTCAATCCACGCCAGTTCGTGCCCGTCCGGGCTCACCAGCGAAATGCCTTCGTGGGGGTTGGAAATCGGGAAGGCACGTACCGGCACGACCTGGTCATGCGCGGTGCCGTCATCGGTGACGAGGCGCAGGCGCCCGAAGGCATTGCGTGACAGATTCAGGTGCTGGTTATTCATTGTTGTCTCCTGCGCTGCCTTCTTCTAGAGCTTCAGCTGCACTTTCTGCGTTTCGTGCTTGCGCCTGATACAGACGGTAGTAGGCGCCTTCGGCGGCCATCAACTCATCGTGATTGCCGATTTCGACGATCTGGCCGCGGTCCATCACGACCAGCCGATCCGCCTTACGCAATGTGGATAGACGGTGCGCAATGGCAATCGTCGTGCGGCCCTGCACGAGGTTGTCGAGCGCGCGCTGGATTTCCTTCTCCGTCTCGGTATCGACCGAGGAGGTTGCTTCGTCAAGAATCAGCACGCGCGGGTTGATCAGCAGGGCGCGTGCAATAGAGATGCGCTGGCGCTCGCCGCCTGACAGGCCTTGGCCGCGCTCGCCGACCAGCGAGTCATAGCCTTGTGGCAGGCGCAGGATGAACTCATGCGCATGCGCCGCGCGTGCCGCAGAAACGATCTCGTCGCGCGTCGCCCCGGGTTTGCCGTAAGCGATGTTTTCGGCAATCGTGCCGAAGAACAGGAAAGGCTCCTGCAGCACCAGACCGATATTCCGACGGTATTCAGCGACGGGCACCGAACGCGTATCCACGCCATCAATGCGGATCGCACCTTCCGTCACGTCGTAGAAGCGGCAGATGAGGTTCACCAGCGTGCTCTTGCCAGAGCCGCTATGACCCACGAGGCCGATCATTTCACCTGGCTGGATGTCGAGGCTCACGCCACGCAGCACAGCGCGATTGCCGTAGCGGAAACCGGCGTTGCTGATCGTGATCTGGCCGCGCACCGACTCGAGGTGCACGGGGTTGCTAGGCTCCGGCACGCTGGAGACGTGATCAAGAATGTCGAAAATGCGCTTGGCGCCAGCCGCAGCTTTTTGCGTCACGGAGACGATGCGGCTCATCGAATCGAGCCTGCCGTAGAAGCGGCCGATGTAGGCGAGGAAGGCTGTGAGCGTACCGACCGTGATCGAGTGATGGGAGACCTGCCAGATGCCGAAGGCCCACACCACCAGCAGGCCGACTTCGGTGAGCAGCGAAACAGTCGGTGAGAACAGTGACCAGGTCTTGTTGATGCGGTCGTTGATCATCAGGTTGTGATGATTGGCATCGCGGAAACGCTTTGTCTCGCGCGTCTCCTGCGCGAAGGCCTTGACCACGCGAATGCCGGGAATGGTGTCGGCGAGCACATTGGTGACTTCGCCCCATACGCGGTCAATCTTCTCGAAGCCTGTGCGCAACCTGTCGCGCACGATGTGGATCATCCATGCGATGAAGGGCAGGGGCAGCAGCGTGACCAGCGCCAGCCAGGGGTTGATGCTGAACAGGATGACCGAAGTCATGACGATCATCAGCACGTCGGTGATGAAGTCCAGCGCATGCATCGACAGGAAGACGCTGATGCGGTCCGACTCCGAGCCGATGCGCGCCATCAGGTCGCCGGTGCGCTTGCCACCGAAGTATTCGAGCGACAAGCCGAGCAGATGTTCGTACGTGGTGGTGCGCAGATCGGCGCTGATGCGTTCCGATACCAGCGCCAGGATGTATGTGCGCGCCCAGCCCAGCGACCAGGCCAACAGCGCCGCCCCGAGCAGGCCGCCAAGGCACAATGCCACCAGCATGGTGTCGATCTGCTGACCGTTCTGGAACGGGATCAGCACCTTGTCCATCAAGGGCATGGTGATGTAGGGCGGCACCAGCGTGGCGGCCGTACCCGCCAGCATCAGCACGAAGCCAAGTAGCAGTTGGCCGTTGTAGGGCTTGGCAAAACGTCCCAGCCGGAACAGCGTCCAGGTCGACGGCGGCGTGTGGATTTCCTTGGCACACACCGGACATTCGTCATCGTCCGGATTCAAGGGAGCGCGGCATTGCGGGCACAGCTCGGCGCTGTCGACGGGTTCGTCTTCGCTGCGGCCCTGCAGGCGTTCGATCTGCTTGGCGAATTCGCTGATCAGGCGCAGCGCGGCCAGGTTTTGCGCCAGCGTATAGCGCCAGTGGGCGAGGCGGCGCGTGCCGTCAAACAGCTCCAGCGTACCGACGCCGGCGTGATCGAAATGCTGCAGGGACAGCTCGGCCGTCAGTGGCCAGTGCTGCCAGTCATCCTCGCTTGCTTCGCCGACCGGCGAGCGCGCCAGCAATTGCCGGCCAGTCAGGATCACCATGCCGTGTGCAAAGTGCAGGCGCGCATCGAGGTCGGTTTCGAGCGTGGCGAGGATGCTGTCTTCACCATGCGACAGACGCGCTGCCAGCGAGCTGCGCCAGGTGTGTGGCAGGCGGCTGTTGGTGGAAAGATCCAGAAGGGTGTCGCGCTTCATCTGTGTCTTCGTATTGAATGCTTGTTGTGAGTGGAGCGGCGTGGGCCGATGGGGACACATCGGCCTTGGCTATCAACGCGCAATCCTGCTCAAAGTTGTCCGTCGGGCAGTCCGGATTGGCGAAGCCTTGTTCGCGGAATTTTTTGCAAATCTGGATTGTTCACTATAAGCCATTGAAATGTTGGCGTTTATTGTGATTTTGCTGATTTTGCTGGGCGTGGCAGGGTTGATAGTGTGCCATCCCGTCCACCGCAAGGCGACCGCTGGGACGATAATCCCGGCTTTGGTAAACCACAGACCCGTGAGCCGCGTTAAACCCTGCAGCGATGCGTTGCCGCACAATGCTGCGTACGCCTCTCTGCGGAATTGCCCGGACGGCGGGCAGGCCGCACGCGAAGTCCACCCGAACCAGCGATAGATGAACAAAAAAGACATTCAGATACTCGATGTACGTCCGCTGCGCGGCCCGAACATCTGGACCTACCGCCCGGCGCTTGAAGCGCTGATCGATATTGGCGAGCTGGAAGATTATCCGTCCAACACCCTGCCGGGGTTTTACGAGCGCCTCTCGGCCTGGCTGCCCGGCCTTGCCGAGCACCGCTGCAGCTACGGTGAGCCCGGCGGCTTCCTGCGCCGCGTGCAGGAAGGCACCTGGCCCGGCCATATCCTCGAACACGTGACGCTGGAGTTGCAGAACATGGCAGGCCAGCGCGCCGGGTTCGGCAAGGCGCGCAGCACCTCGAAACGTGGGGTGTACAAAGTTGTCGTGCGCTCGCGCCAGGAAGAAGTGACGCGGGCCTGCCTTCTGGCCGCACGCGATCTCGTCATGGCCGCAATCGAAGACAAAACTTTCGATGTCGCCGCCAATGTGGCGCGTCTCACCGACCTCGCCGATTCACTGTGCCTCGGCCCGAGTACTGCTTGTATCGTCGATGCCGCGACCGAACGTCGCATTCCATCGATTCGTCTCACCAGCGGCAATCTCGTTCAGCTTGGCTACGGCGCACGTCAGCGTCGTGTCTGGACGGCGGAGACCGACCGCACCAGTGCCATTGCCGAGAGTATTGCGGGTGACAAGGATCTGACCAAGAGCCTGCTGGCCGCCTGCGGCGTGCCAGTGCCTGAAGGCCAGGTCGTCGAGAACGAGGCGGCAGCCTGGAGTGCAGCCGAGGACATCGGCCTGCCCGTCGTCGTCAAGCCGACCGATGCCAATCATGGCCGTGGTGTATCGCTCAACCTCAACACGCGCGAAGAAGTGGAAGCGGCTTTCCGCCTTGCGGAGGTTGAGGGTAGCGAAGTGCTTGTCGAGCGCTTCGTGCTCGGCGACGAACACCGCCTGTTGGTCGTCGGCAAGCGTGTCGTAGCGGCCGCACGTGGTGAAGCGGCGTGGGTCACCGGCGACGGCAAGGCGAGCATCGTCGAACTCGTCGACCAGCAGATCAATACCGATCCGCGTCGTGGCGAGACCGAGGACTTTCCGCTCAACCGCATCATCATTGCCAACGATGCAGCCATCGAGCTGGAGCTGGTGCGTCAGGGGCTCACACCGCAATCCGTACCCACTGCAGGTCAGCGCGTGCTGATCCAGCGCAATGGCAACGTGTCGATCGATGTGACCGACAAGGTGCATCCCGAAGTGGCTGCCGCCGTGTCGCTGGCCGCGCGCATCGTCGGTCTCGACATCGCCGGTGTCGACCTCGTTGCGGAGGACATCTCGAAGCCGCTCGAAGCGCAACGTGGCGCCATCGTTGAAGTGAATGCCGGACCGGGCCTGCTGATGCATCTGCGTCCGGCCGAAGGCTCCCCGCGCCCCGTGGGTCAGCCCATCGTTGACCACCTCTTCCCCGAGGACAACAACGGCCGCATTCCCATTGTCGGCGTCACGGGCAGTGACGACACGACCCGCATCGCACGTCTGATTGCGTGGCTGCTGCACATCGACGGCCGTCATGCCGGCGTCGCCTGTCGCGACGGTCTTTTCTTCGATCAGCGCCAGGTCGAGCGCAATGATTGCGCCAACTGGCATGCCGGTCAGCGCCTGCTCATCAATCGCACCATGCAGGCTGCCGTGTTCGAAACGCCGGCAGCAGCCATCCTGCACGAAGGTCTGCCGTATGACAGATGCAATGTCGGTGTGGTGACCTCGCTGCGCCATACTGAAGATGTCGAGCGTTACGACATTCGTGATGACGAGCAGATGGTCAATGTGCTGCGTACCCAGGTCGACGTCGTGCTCGATGAAGGCGCGGCCGTGCTTAATGCCGATGACGCGGGCGTAGCCGCCATGGCGGATTACAGCGATGGCGAGGTGATTTTCTACGGCCTCGACGAAACAAAGGAAGTCATCGCGGCGCACCTTGGCCGCGATGGTCGCGCTGTCGTCCTGCGCGAGGGCGCCATCGTGCTGCTCAAGGGGCAGACGGCGCATCAGCTTGGTGCCAAGCCCATGACTCCCGCCTGTGCCACGCTGGCCGCCGTGGCAGCGGCCTGGGCGCTGGGGCTCGCGCCGGACCTGATCAATACCGGTATCGACAGTTTCGAAACTGGTTTCGGTGGCGCATCTGATGTGAATGCCGCACGCAAACGTGCGCGGCGCTGAGCAAATCGCGCAGCCGGTATCCAGTAAAAAAACAGACAGCATTACGACAGGAAAAGCTTGATGGAAGTCTCACGTATTCGCGCCTTGCGTGGCCCCAATCTGTGGAGCCGTCACCTCTCGATCGAGAGCGTCGTGACGTGCACCGAAGAAGAATCGTCGCTGGCGTGTTTGCCGGGCTTCGATGTGCGCCTGCGTGCGCTGTTTCCGCAGATCGGTGCGATCCGCCCGACCAAGCACGACGACGAGCTCTCGATGGCGCACGTGCTCGAATACGCGGCCCTCGGCCTGCAGGCACAGGCAGGTTGCCCGGTGACTTTCAGCCGTACGAATTCGACGGATGAAGCGGGCGTCTATCAGGTCGTTGTCGAATATAGCGAAGAGGCTGTTGGCCGGCTGGCCCTGGACCTCGCGCAGGAACTGATCCGTGCGGCTGCCGACGGCACGGGTTTCGATCTCGACGTCGCCTTGAGGTCCCTGCGCGAACTCGATGAAGACATCCGACTCGGGCCATCGACAGGCTCTATCGTGCAGGCCGCCGTGTCGCGCGGCATCCCGTTTCGCCGCCTGACATCGGGCAGCATGGTGCAGTTTGGCTGGGGCAGCAAACAGCGTCGCATCCAGGCCGCAGAGATCGACCGCACCAGCGCGATTTCGGAGACGATCGCGCAGGACAAGGAGCTCACCAAGAAGCTGCTCGAAGCGGCTGGCGTGCCGGTACCGAGAGGGCGTCCTGTCACGGACGAGGAAGACGCCTGGCGTGCCGCCGAAGAGATCGGCCTGCCCGTGGTCGTCAAGCCGCAGGACGGTAATCAGGGCAAGGGAGTGACGGTCAATATCGTCAGCCGCGAGCAAATGTCCGTGGCATACAAGGCGGCTGCCGACATCAGTGACGAAGTGCTCGTTGAACGCTTCCTGCCCGGTGCCGATTTCCGCATGCTGGTAGTCGGTAGCCGCCTCATTGCAGCAGCCCGTCGCGAACCACCGCTGGTTGTCGGTGACGGCGTGCTCACTGTGCGCGAACTGGTCGATGCCGTGAATCGCGATCCGCGTCGTGGTGATGGTCACGCCACCTCATTGACCAAAATCCGCTTCGACGATATCGCTGTGGCGCGTCTGAGTACTCAGGATCTGAAGCCCGACTCGGTACCGCCCAAGGGCATGCGCGTGATCCTGCGCAACAACGCAAATCTGTCGACGGGTGGCACCGCCACCGACGTGACCGACGATGTGCATCCCGATCTCGCCGCGCGAGCCGTGGCGGCTGCGCATATGGTGGGGCTGGATGTATGCGGCGTGGATGTGGTGTGCGAATCCGTGTTGCGCCCGCTGGAGGAACAATCGGGCGGTATCGTCGAAGTGAATGCTGCACCGGGTTTGCGCATGCACCTGTCACCATCATTCGGCAAGGGCCGTGATGTCGGCTCGGCCATCATCAGCGAAGTCTACGCAGCGGGTGATGACGGGCGCATTCCCGTGATCGCCATTACAGGCACCAACGGCAAGACCACGACCGTGCGCCTCACTGCGCACATCCTCGGCAAGAGCGGCCTGCGTGTCGGCATGACCAATACCGATGGCGTGTACATTCAGGGCAAGCGCGTCGACACCGGCGACTGCAGCGGCCCGCGCAGCGCGCGCAATGTGCTGATGCACCCTGACGTCGATGCGGCCGTATTCGAAACCGCGCGCGGTGGCATGCTGCGCGAGGGCCTGGCCTTCGACCGCTGCAAGGTGGCGGTTGTGACCAACGTCGGTCTCGGCGATCACCTCGGCCTCAACTACATCACCACGGTCGAAGATCTCGCCGTGCTCAAGCGCGTCATCGTGCACAACGTGTCGACCGATGGCTACGCCGTGCTCAACGCCGCCGATCCCATCGTCGCCGGCATGGCAGCCAGCTGCCCCGGCCACGTCATCTACTTCGCGGCCGATCATCATCACCCTGTCATCGTCACGCATCGTGCGCAGGGCAAGCGCGTGGTCTTCGTCGAAGATGGTCATGTCGTCGCTGCCGAAGGTCACTTCAGTGCGCGCATCCCGTTGGCACAAGTGCCACTGACACGCAACGGAACGATCGGCTTCCAGGTCGAGAACGTCATGGCTTCCGTCGCCGCAGCGTGGGGCGCCGGCATCGACTGGAATGCGATTGCCGAAGGCCTTGCCAGCTTCGTCAGCGACAGTGATAACGCGCCTGGGCGCTTTAACGTCTTCGACTATCGCGGTGCTACCGTCATCGCTGACTACGGCCATAACCCCGATGCCATTGCCGCCCTCGTCAAGGCCGTCGAGGCGATGCCTGCCAAACGTCGTTCCGTGGTCATCAGCGGGGCTGGCGACCGGCGCGACGAAGACATCCGTCAGCAAACTGAAATCCTCGGCGATGCCTTCGATGACGTGATCCTCTATCAGGACGCCTGTCAGCGTGGCCGTGCCGATGGTGAAGTCGTGGCGCTGCTGCGCCAGGGCCTGGTAGGTGCGCAACGGACCACCCAGGTTAAGGAAATCCAGGGCGAGTTCGTGGCGATTGATACGGCCTTGGCATTGCTCAAGGAAGGCGATCTAAGCCTGATCCTGATCGACCAGATTGACGAAGCACTGGCTCACATCGCCAAGCGGGTGTCTGAAGCCTGAGTTATTCCGTGTTCAAGCGTCGCTGGCCTTGTAGCGCCAGCTGCGTTTGACCTCGGGCGGCGGCAGACCATCGCGCCATTCTCCCGGCGCGATGTCGCCCAGCTTCCATGATCCGATTGCCACGCGAATCAATCTCAGCGTGGGCAGGCCGACAGCGGCCGTCATGCGCCGCACCTGTCGGTTGCGGCCTTCGGTGATCACGATCTCCAGCCAGGCTGTCGGTACGTTCTTGCGAAAGCGGACCGGAGGTGTTCGCTCCCACAGCCATGCCGGCTCTTCAATCTGAGTGACCTGGCAGGGGCGGGTAGCGCCATCCTTTAGCGTGACGCCATCGCGCAATTGTTCCAGCGCAGCTTCGGAAGGGGCTCCTTCGACCTGCACGACGTAAGTCTTCGGCTGCTTGTGGCGTGGATCGGCCAGTTCGTTCTGCATGCGGCCATCGTCCGTTAGCAGCAGCAGTCCTTCACTATCCGCATCCAGACGTCCGGCGGCATATACGTGAGGCACTTTCACGAGCTCGGCCAGCGTTCGTTGCCCCGGCTCGCCGGTGAATTGGCTCAGCACGCCGAAGGGCTTGTTCAACAGGATCACGCGTGTTGCCATCTGTACCGGTTGCCCCGCATCAACAATCTGACCGACGCACTCTTGAAGTTGTGACGACCGACCGTATCTGCATATTGTTGCTTCAGCATCGAGCGCACTTGCCAACAGTGAAGTGGAAATGAAAAAGGCCCGCACGAGGCGGGCCTTACAGTGTGCCATCGACAGCTTGCGCTGTCGCCGGCCAAACTCACGAGGCGCGCTGGATGTTCGAAGCCTGTTTGCCTTTGGGGCCCTGCAGTACATCGAAAGAGACTTTTTCGCCCTCTTTCAGTGACTTGAAGCCGTTCATTGTTATGGCGGAGAAGTGTGCGAACAGATCTTCGCTGCCATCGTCCGGCGTAATAAAGCCGAAGCCTTTTGCGTCGTTAAACCATTTAACTGTTCCGATTGCCATCTTGTCTTCCTCTGACTCTTCTTGATGTCCTGGTTGCAAACATGGGCGTCGTGCGAAAGCGCCACTGGGGAAATCCTGGTCAACTGCACCAGTGCGCCCCAATTGCGTGCCTCAAGGCCGCCCTTTGGGCACAGCGCGCTTTTACGTCATGCACAGAATGTCGTCAAGAGGTTGGGGTTTTCTACGGATGGCGCGCCGCACAAGGAATTATTAAATTTGGAAATGGTCAGATTCACTCTCGGCACATGAGTTGCTATGTGATTCGGGTGTGGGGCGAAAACAGGCTCGTGATTGCTGGTTTTTGAGCATTTGTGCGAATTGCGGTGCTGTTTTGTGGGCGATCGGCAGCGCGTTGTGCACTGCAAGCTGCGACGGTTCAGGAAATTTTTCGTGGGGTCCGTGCGCGACTTGGCGTGCGCGTGACGCACGGCTGGAAAAGAATGGGTTTTGGGTCGGGAAACTCGGCCTTGAAGTCTGGTTCGAAGCGATTAGAATGGGTCGCATGCCAACTCGCAAGCAATCGAATTCGATACTGGAAGCGGAACGCACGAAGTTGCAACCGCCACGTCTTTTCAAGGTGATGTTGCTTAACGACGACTTCACCCCGATGGACTTTGTTGTCACGGTTTTACAGCGTTTTTTTGCGATGGATCGGGAGCAGGCAACTCGCGTCATGCTCGACGTGCATCGCAACGGACAAGGCGTTTGTGGTGTGTTTCCACGTGATGTAGCAGCAACCAAGGTTGAGCAGGTCAGCAGTTTCGCAAGGCAGCATCAACACCCTTTGGCCTGTGTGATGGAGGAAGATTAAATGATTGCGCAAGAGCTGGAAGTCAGTCTCCACATGGCCTTCGTCGAAGCACGGCAGAAGCGGCACGAGTTCATTACGGTCGAACATTTGCTGTTGGCTTTGCTCGACAACCCCTCCGCAGCCGAAGTGCTGCGCGCATGCGCGGTCAACATCGACGAGCTGCGCCGCGAGCTCAACAATTTCATTACCGAACACACGCCGACCGTTTCCGGTTCGGACGAAATCGACACGCAGCCGACTCTGGGTTTCCAGCGCGTGATCCAGCGAGCGATCCTGCATGTGCAGTCCTCCGGCAAGAAGGAAGTGACAGGCGCCAACGTGCTCGTCGCCATCTTTGGCGAGAAGGATTCGCACGCCGTGTACTTCCTGCAGCGCCAGGGTGTCACGCGTCTCGATGTCGTGAACTTCATTTCACACGGCATTGCCAAGGCGCCGACGCAAAGCCATCCTTCGCAGACGCCGGGCAAGTCCGGTGAAGAGCCGGGTGAGAGCAGCGAAGGTGAAGCCGCCGGTGCGGGTGGTGCGCTCGAAAGCTATACACAGAATCTCAATCAGCAAGCCTTGGTCGGCAAGATCGATCCTCTGATTGGCCGCGACAAGGAACTTGAACGCGTCATCCAGACGCTGTGCCGTCGTCGCAAGAACAACCCGCTGCTCGTCGGCGAAGCTGGCGTGGGCAAGACGGCGATTGCCGAAGGCCTTGCACGCCGCATTATCGAAGGTCGTGTGCCCGAGGTGCTGGAGAACGCGCAGGTCTATTCACTTGACATGGGCGCGCTGCTGGCAGGCACCAAGTATCGCGGTGACTTCGAGCAACGTCTCAAGGCTGTGTTGAAGCAACTCGTCGAGAATCAGAATGCAATTCTGTTCATCGACGAAATCCACACATTGATCGGAGCGGGCGCAGCTTCGGGCGGTACGCTGGACGCCAGCAACCTGCTCAAGCCTGCATTGTCGTCGGGTCAGCTGAAATGCATTGGCGCGACGACCTACAACGAATATCGCTCTATCTTCGAGAAGGATCATGCGCTGTCACGCCGCTTCCAGAAGGTGGAGGTGAACGAGCCGACCGTGCCTGAGACGATCGAAATCCTGAAGGGCCTCAAGTCGCGCTTCGAAGAGCATCACGGCATCAAGTATTCATCGGCCGCAATCACCAGTGCTGCGGAATTGTCAGCACGCTTCATCAATGATCGCCATTTGCCGGACAAGGCCATCGATGTGATCGATGAAGCTGGCGCCGCGCAGCGCATCCTGCCGAAATCGCGCCAGAAGAAGACCATCGGCAAGAACGAGATCGAGGACATCGTCGCCAAGATCGCGCGCATTCCACCGCGTTCGGTTTCCAATGATGACCGTGCCGCGCTGGCGACACTGGATCGCGACCTGAAGAACATGGTCTTCGGTCAGGATCCGGCCATCGATGCGCTTGCGAAAGCGATCAAGATGTCGCGTTCGGGGTTGGGTAATCCGCTCAAACCGATCGGCGCCTTCCTGTTCAGCGGCCCGACCGGTGTTGGCAAGACCGAAGTTGCACGTCAGCTGGCTTATACGCTTGGCATTGAACTCGTGCGTTTCGACATGTCGGAATACATGGAACGCCATGCGGTCAGTCGTCTGATCGGTGCGCCGCCGGGCTACGTCGGTTTCGATCAGGGCGGTTTGCTGACCGAGGCGGTCAACAAGAAGCCGCATTGCGTGCTGCTGCTCGACGAAATCGAGAAAGCGCATCCGGACATCTACAACATCCTGTTGCAGGTGATGGATCACGGCAAGCTGACGGACAACAATGGTCGTCAGGCGGACTTCCGCAACGTCATCATGATCATGACGACGAATGCCGGTCAGGAAGCGCTGCAGAAGTCGACGATGGGCTTCACGTCGAACAAGGCGCTGGGTGACGAGATGGCTGAGATCAAGCGTCTGTTCACGCCGGAATTCCGCAATCGTCTGGATGCAACGATTTCCTTCCGTGCCTTGGACCGCGAAATCATCATGCGTGTGGTCGACAAGTTCCTGTTGCAGCTGGAAGCCCAGCTGCAGGAGAAGAAGGTCGAAGTCACATTCACCGATGGCCTGCGTGCCTGGCTGTGCGAGAAGGGCTTCGATCCGCTCATGGGCGCGCGCCCGATGGCCCGCCTTATCCAGGACACCATCCGCTCCGTGCTCGCCGACGAGCTGTTGTTCGGGCGTCTGGCGGGCGGTGGCCGCGTGACGATCGACGTCGACGAGGCGGGCAAAGTGGGGCTGCATTTCGATGAACTCGAGGAAGCGCACGCCTGATGCTGCAGTTTTGATGCGTACCAATTTGAAAGCGAATGGCCCGGGAAACCGGGCCATTTTTTTACCTGATGAAAACCCTAGATTGCTGCGTTGCGGTCAAAAAATAGCTAAATGGAATTTCAGGGGCTATTTTTTCATTTCACAATATAAAACACGCTGCGCAAGCTATTGTTATTTATAAGAATAAAAATATTAGTTTTGGCGCCTGGAAAAATGCTGCCATGCAGTGACGTGCCTATACTGGCTTGTCGGTTTTCTGTTGTGCGATTCCGCTCTACGGATTACCGAACATCAATCTGACCCTGACCAGGAGACGTAACCATGAGCAGCAGCACGCAGCAAGCACAGATGTTGAAGAAGGAGTGGTCCGAGAATCCGCGTTGGAAAGGTATCAAGCGTGGCTACAGCGCCGAAGAGGTGGTGAGACTGCGCGGTTCGTTGCAGGTTGAGCATACGCTCGCCAAGCGTGGAGCAGAGAAGCTGTGGCAATTGCTCAACGAGCCGTCTTTCGTCCATGCGTTGGGTGCGCTGACCGGCAATCAGGCCATGCAGCAGGTCAAGGCGGGGCTCAAAGCCATCTACCTTTCCGGGTGGCAGGTGGCGGGCGATGCGAACATCGCGGGCGAGATGTATCCCGACCAGTCGCTCTATCCGGCCAACTCTGTGCCTGCCGTGGTGAGGCGGATCAACAACACTTTCACGCGTGCCGATCAGATTCAGTGGTCCGAAGGCAAATGCGCTAACGATGTCGACTACATCGACTATTTCGCACCCATTGTGGCGGATGCCGAAGCGGGCTTTGGCGGCGTGCTCAACGCATTCGAACTCATGAAGGCGATGATTGATGCTGGTGCAGCAGGCGTGCATTTCGAGGATCAACTGGCTTCCGTGAAGAAATGCGGTCACATGGGCGGCAAGGTGCTGGTGCCAACGCGCGAAGCGGTCGCCAAGCTTGTTGCGGCGAGACTCGCCGCCGACGTCATGGGGGTGCCAACTCTGGTCGTGGCACGTACCGATGCCGACGCGGCAGATCTGGTGACATCCGACGTGGATGAAAACGACAAACCCTTCTGCACGGGCGAGCGCACGATGGAAGGTTTCTTCCGCACAAAACCGGGTTTGCAACAGGCGATTTCACGCGGACTGGCCTACGCGCCGTGGTCTGACCTCGTGTGGTGCGAAACCGGCAAGCCGGATCTCGCTTATGCCAAGGCATTTGCCGAGGCGATTCACCGCGAGTTCCCTGGCAAGCTGCTGGCATACAACTGTTCGCCATCATTCAACTGGAAGAAGAACCTCGACGATGCGACGATTGCCAGGTTCCAGCGCGAACTCGGCGCCATGGGCTACAAGTTCCAGTTCATCACGCTGGCCGGCTTCCACAGCCTCAACTACAGCATGTTCAACCTCGCCTACGGTTATGCCCGCCACAATATGACGGCTTTCGTGGAACTGCAGCAGGCCGAGTTTGCTGCGGCCGATCGCGGCTTCACCGCGGTCAAGCATCAGCGTGAAGTCGGAACGGGTTACTTCGATGCGGTTACGCAGGTCATCGAAGGGGGCCAGTCTTCCACCACCGCGCTGCATGGTTCGACCGAAGACGAGCAGTTCTTTGACAAGCCGGCCAAGGCCGCTTGATTAGTCGCCAGCACAAAAGAAAAAGGGCCCTCGGGCCCTTTGTCTCTTTCATGACGCTGGCAATCAGAACGGCAGTTCAATGCCCGGCCAAGCAGCGCCAATCGTGCGGCGGAAGCCTGCTTGAATCCGCTCCAGCGCGACCGCGTTGTCTGCCTCGAAGCGCAGTACCACCACTGGTGTGGTATTCGACGAGCGGGCGAGGCCAAAGCCATCGGCATATTCGACACGCAGACCGTCGATGGTGATGCGTTCGACTTCGCCGTCAAACTTTGCCGCCTTGAGCTTCTCGACGAGTTGCACAGGTTCGCCCTCGTTCATCTTGATGTTCAGCTCGGGAGTGCTGGTCGCGTTTGGCAGCGCCTTGAGAATGGCGTTGGCATCCGGGCTTCTGGAGAGGATCTCAAGCAGACGTACGCCGGTGTACAGACCGTCGTCGAAGCCGAACCAGCGTTCCTTGAAGAACATATGCCCGCTCATTTCACCCGCCAGTGGTGCACCTGTCTCGCGTAGCTTGGCCTTGACGAGCGCGTGGCCAGTGTTCCACATGACGGGCGTGCCGCCATGCTTGCGGATCCACGGGGCAAGGTTGCGCGTGCATTTGACGTCATAAATGATCTGGCCGCCGGGTACGCGCGACAGCACGTCGGCAGCGAAGAGCATGAGTTGGCGATCCGGGTAGATGATCTCGCCATCCTTGGTGACGACGCCGAGGCGATCGCCGTCGCCGTCGAAGGCGAGGCCGATTTCAGCATCGGAGGTCTTCAGGGCGTGGATGACGTCTTCGAGGTTCTCGGGCTTGGATGGGTCTGGGTGGTGATTCGGGAAATCGCCATCGACTTCGGAGAACAGTTCGACGAGTTCGCAGCGGAGCTTCTTGAACAACTCCGGAGCGGTATTGCCCGCCACGCCATTGCCGCTATCGAGGACGATCTTCATCGGGCGCGCGAGCTTGACGTCGGCGACGATGCGCTCGATGTAGGCGCCGCGTACGTCGGTGTGCGTGACCTTGCCGGCACCTTGGGCAAGGTCGTTTTCGACGATGCGGCGGCGCAGATCCTGAATCATGTTGCCGTAAAGCGTCTGTCCGGCAAGCACCATCTTCAGACCGTTGTATTCCGGCGGATTGTGGCTGCCGGTGATCGACACGCAGCTATGCGTTTCGAGATGGTAGGCGGCGAAGTAGGTGATGGGCGTCGCTACACAACCGATATCGATGACGTCGATGCCTGCGGCCGTGATGCCTTCAGCGAGGGCTGCAGCAAAGGCCGGGCCGGAGTGACGGCCGTCGCGGCCGATGACGATAGTCTTCTGTTTACGTACTTTTGCTTCCGTGCCAAGCGCATGTCCGATGGCTCGCACGGTTTGGATGGTAAGGCTCTTGTCGACGATGCCGCGGATGTCGTAGGCCTTGAAGATTTCTGCAGCTGGCGATGCTGTCAGGGTCATGAGTACAGGCTCCCAAGGTTGAAGAAACTAAAGGTAAAAGAGGTTAGAAAAAAAGCGTGAGTGTTCCGGTGAAACCGTAAAGGCGGTCGCCTGCGATTTCGCCAGAAGAGAAAAAACCGGCCAGCGGCAGATTGTCGAAGACCTCGGCGATCATGGCCACTTCGCTATCGTCGCTGTCGAAGAGCGCGCCCCCGCGACCTCTACAGCTGACGTAGATGCCGCAAACGGGTGGCTCGGGGCAGGCTTGCAGCAGGCGCTGCAGCATCTGGCGGAAGTCCTCGGAAGCGCTGTCGGCATCCTGCCGTACGAAGACGACATGCTGGCCTTCGCTGACGTTGTCGTTGATGGCCAGGTGACCTCGCCGCAGGTCGACGCCAACGATATTGCGTACGGCAAACATGCGTCTGTCCTGTTCGGCGTCAGTGAGGCCGACGCGCAGGTTGCGTGTCGCGCGGCGCAGGTCGGCACCCAGCGCGGGGCCGGCGGCTTCACGGAAAACCTGCAGGGCAGGGCGGCCGTCCAGTTCGGTGATGATGTGTTCATCCGCATCCGTCACGCGCCAGCCGCCGGGCAATGGCAGACAGCCCTGGCTGACACCGGTCACCAGACGGATGCGCTCGTCGAAGGCGACGCCAGACATGCCGCCCTGGAGCGCCGTATCGGCAATCTGGATTGGCTGCTGACGCGCGCTGGCCAGACCGCCGCTGATACTGCCTGCGCGCACCTTGCTGGCCATGTCCTGCACCAGCTCGCTCATGTCGGGCGTCGCCGGGTCTCCATGCACGATTGCGCCATAGGCAGAAAATTCGCGCGGCAGCGGGCTGCGGCCGGAGAACACGCGGAAGCTGTCCTTGGGCAGGCGGCACAGCATCAGCGATATGCCAGGGGCATCAAGTTCGGCCTGCTCGGAACCCAGTACGCCTATGCCACTGGCACCGACCCAGTGACGCACAGGCGTCGCAGCGCGTAGTCGGTCGAGAATCTCACCGCAATTCGCGCTGAAGCGATCGGAGAGGTAGACGAAGCCGAGGTTGGCGCCGTCGATGCGCTGCAGGCGGTGGATGGCATGCTCCAGCGCCAGTCGCCAGTCGTTGGACTGCGCATAGGCACTGCTGGCTACGACATTGCTCATGCAAGCCTCATGGTGCGAGGAGAGTGGCTGAGCTCAGGAATGATTCCGTACGTCATTTTTTGGTGCTTTTGCGCGGAGCCGAACGCGCGCCGGTGTCGGGAGGAGGGGGATCGTCGGACTGTGATGGGCCCGCATCTGCAGCAGACGTTGTTTGTGCGAATGGCCAGGACCAAAGTGCCGGATTGGCAAAGGGGTTGGTCGGCAGTTCGCCGTTTTCGCCGGGCTGGCTCATGGCACGTACGGCAGACAGGGCTGCGCTCTGGACTTCGAGACCCTGAATGGTCATCTGCAGCATCGACAGATTCATCTTGAGCCAGCCCTCGACGGCACGCAGGTCAGCAATGCGTTTGGTGATCTCGTCAACGTCCAGCGTCGGCGTGATCATGCCGGGCAAGCCGAAGCCCATATTGCTCCACATCTGCCGCATGAAATCCATATTGCTGTCTTGGGGGTTGGTCATTGTTTTCTCCTGCGATCCGGTGAGAGGGTGGCCGGATTTGCGAATGCGGGCGCATGCACATGCATGCTGCAGTGCAAGCTGTAATAGTACCGCTTAGTGGTGTAGCGATTGTGCGTTCCGGTGCGAGGCCTGATGTCCTGTCAGGTGGACGTAATGTCGTCCGTACGTGGGCCGTTGTCAGGACGGACATCGGGCAGATGTGCGTCCGGCAGGTGCGATACGGCAAGGTGCGAAATGGCCGCGCGCAGCTTCGCCGGGCGCACCGGTTTGTGTAGGAGGGGGATTCCCAGATCCGTCGCTTGGCGCAGTACCTCGGGGCCCGTATCGCCGGACAGCAGCAGGCCCGGCAGCGCAGGGCCAAATTGCTGGCGCAGCGCGGCAATGACTTCCAGACCGTTGCGTGGGCCTGGCAGGCGGAAGTCGCTGATCAGTATCTGTGGCGTGACGTCGTTGTCGGCCAATGCGTCCTGCAGGGCTTCGAGGCTTTCACCCGAGACCACGTAACAACCCCAGGCTCGCAGCAAACCGGCCAGGCTTTCCATGGCCAGCGCGTCGTCGTCGACGATGGCGACGACGAGCCCGACCAGATCCGCTCCCGCTCTTTCATCCTTGGCCTTACTTTCGATCGGACGAGCCGCGCGGACTTCGACGCTGAAAATGGAGCCTCGATCTGGTTGCGAGCTGAGGGTGATGTGGTGGCCCAGCAGTTCGGCCAGGCGGCGCACGATGGCGAGCCCCAGGCCCAGTCCCTTGCTGCGGTCTCGCGCAGCATTGTCGAGCTGGACGAATTCCTGGAAGACACTGTCCTGCGCCTCCTGCGGAATGCCGATGCCGCTGTCGCGCACTTCGATGTGGATTCGTGTGCCACGTTTGCGGGCTGTGACCATCACGGCCCCGCGGGGCGTATAACGCAGGGCATTGGTGACGAGATTGAGCAGGATGCGTTCGAACAGGAGTGGGTCACTGTCGATCCAGTAGGTGCTGGGCCGAACGCGCAGGATCAGGCCCTTGTCCTGCGCGCTATGTTGATATTCGTTGGCAATGCGCTCGAACAATGGTCCCAGCGCAAATGGACGTGGATTGGCGGTAACGACGCCAGCGTCGAGTTTGGAGATGTCGAGCAGGCTGTCAAGCAGGTTCTCCATGGCTTCGGCCGAAGCCGAGATACGCTCGATAAGCAGGCGCGTGTCGGCGTTGTGCGGCTTGTCTGCCAACTCGGCGATGAACAGGCCGAGCGCGTGCATTGGCTGGCGCAAGTCGTGACTGGCGGCGGCGAGAAAGCGTGATTTGGCAAGATTGGCGCGCTCTGCTTCTTCCTTGCGCTCGCGCAGTTCCGAGGTAGCCCCTGAAACCTGTTGCTCCAGCCCTTCGCGCGACAGTTTTAGGTGTTGCGCCATGTCGTTGAGGCCTTCCGCCAGTTGTCGCAGTGAGCCGCCGCCTATGACGGGCACACTGATGTCGAGGCGGCCACGACCGATGTCCGTCACAGCACGGGCGATATGGCGAATCGGCTGGCTGACGGATCGGCTCATGAGCGCCGCGAGTGCCGCCGTGGCGGCCAGCACGATCAGGAGGGTGCCGATGGCTGCGAGCATTTGCGAACGTTTGCGGCTCTGCAAAGGCTCCAGCGACAGCAGCACAACGATCTCGCCGAGTGAGGGGGCCGTGGCGCGCTGCTCGTCCGAGGTGAGTGTGTACAGATCCTCCTCGGTTGTCGGCGTGTAGCGCACGGGCTCGGCAATGCGCAGCATATTGCTGCCGACCTGTTCGATGCGTGACGTACTGTCGACCGCGCTGGCCGTATGGGTCTGTAAACCGGCGACCGCGACGAGCTTGTGATCACGATCGAAAATCGATACGCCCTGCAGGTCCGAGTTTGCGAGAGCCGAGCTGGCCAATTGAGTCAGTGCATCGGTGTTGCCCGAGAACAGGCCGAACTCCGAAGCCGACGCCAATTGCCGTGCGAGGGCCTGGCCCCGCTGGACCAGCGCATCCTCAAGATCATGCAGGCGCGAGAAAGTCAGCAGGATAGTCAGCAGAACACCAAGTACTGCCGTCGGCACCAGGGCGACCAGCAAGACGCGCGTACGGATATCCCAGTTCAGCCAGATCACGGGCGATCCGTCCGTTCCATGCGCTCAAGGCGATCATGAATGATCGTCTCGCTTTCCAGTTCGATTCCCAGAGAGCGTGCAACCACCGCATTGATGCCGACAGAGAACAGGCGTGGATACTGTGGCGCGGGCAGCGGCGAGCCACCAAGCAGCTTGCTAGTGATTTCTGCTGACTGGATGCCGAGGTGCACCGGGGTGGAGAACAAAGCGATCAGGGCTCCGGACTTCACCGAGCCTTGCGAGAAGCCGACTACCGGGACACGGAAGCGGTAGGCACTGAGAATGATGTTAGGGATGGTCTGCGAGTTGAAGATGGAGGTGTCCGGTGTCGCCAGCAGGACCCCTCCGTCCGGGAACAGGCGCTGGATCGCCGGATAGATCTCCCCTTCGGTGCTGACATTCTCCACGCCCGGGCGCAGTTTGCGGTCGCGTGCCACCTGCGCCAACCGTGCCACATTGTCACGGCTGTCGCGACCCGCCAGCATGCCGATGCGGTCGGCGTCGGGCAGGGCGGCGCGTACCAGGTCGACGTAGCGCGCCGGAGGTTGGTCAATGAACAGGCCGGTGGTTTTGTGGTCGTCGCGCCGCGCCGCAGGAAGCTTTTCGTAGGAGCTGCGCGGGATGAGCGTCAGCAGCAGCGGCGCCTTGAAGTCCTTGCTCGCGAGCACCTCCATTGCTTTGCCGCCCACGCCCACGACCAGCTGCACGTCGGCGAAATTGCGCGCTGCCGCCTGATCACTATCGATGACGATGAGCTCATGCCCCGCCGGGTCGCGCCGCAACTCTGCGCGCATGGCGTCTGCAAACTCCTGATACGCGCCGCGCGCTTCGCTCAGCACCACGGCAATGCTGGCCGCACGCACACCTTGGCTGCCCGCCAGTGCGGTCAGTAACACGAGGAGTGTGAGCAAGAGGCGGAGCAGCGCGCGCAGGGATTGGCTCGGCATGGGCTTGTTCAGTATTCCCAGCGGAAGCCACCGAAGATGCGGCGATCGGTTTCGTAGCGGTTCTTGAATTCCTTATTGACCTGTCCGAGGTTCTGGGCTGTCAGGAACAGTTCGGCCTTGCCGCCTACGGCGCGAAATTCATACCCCAAGCGCAGATCCGTACGGTGGTACGGCGGCAGATTCTCCTGCTCGGTCTGCTCCCAGTTCATGCGGCCGTAGCGATAGTGCGCACCACTGATACTGAAGCCGTGGCCAAGCTCCCAGGCGCCAGAAATGACAGTGGCAAGATGTGGAGCGGAACGCTGATTGCGGGCTTCAAATTGCGATCCCACCTCGCTGCTCCGGATGTTCATCAAGGTCTGCGCCAGACTCAACCAGCTACGACGCGAAGGGCGCCACATCAACTGGTATTCGACCCCGTCCGCGCGCGCGCTATCACCGTTCACCGCGGTACGGGCTTCTGGGCGAATCGGTGATAGCTGATCTGTCGGTACGCTTAGTGGGACTTTTCGATCCTGGATCATGTCCTCGATTTTTTCATCAAATATGCGCACGTCGAGAGTTGTCGCGAGCGGATGAAGCTCTGCGAGGTAGCCCAGCTCCCAAGCCGTAAGCCGCTCGGGGCGCAGACTTCCTGCTGGCTGGTCGGTCCAGCGCAGCACTTTTCCGTCATAAATGTACTTGGTGTTCGAATAGACCTCGTATGGTGTGGGTGTGCGATAGGCACGGCTCCACGCAATGCGGAGGGTCTGCTGGTCACTGGCATGGTAATTGAGCGCCAGGCGCGGAGCGGTGTTTGTGCCTGAAAGGGAAGTTTTTTCGACCATGGCGCCGGCGTTAAGCAGCCAGCTTGCCGCGGGGCGCCACTCCAGATTGCCGAAAATACGGGAGACCTGCGTGCTGACGGTGTCGACACCATAGAAATGCAGTGGCGAATACACGCTGTCGCCGCGCCACCCAAGCCCCCACACGGCACGCGCTGTGGCCGACAGAGTCTCGAAACGCTGGAACTCTATGTCATCGCGATTGGTCTGGTAGCCCGCCTCGCTTGTTAGATCGAGCGACGCGGGCAGGCCAAACGCCGCTCTGAGCGGGGGTGGGATGGGCACCGTCTGCGTAAACGAGTCCTTCCCCAGCTCGTGCTGGTGGTAGTAAGACAGGGTCCAGTCGTCACCGTCGGCTTCGCTCTTGCGCAGTCGGGCAAGAGCGTAGGATTGCTGAACGGTCGTCCAGCGCGGTGGGTCACCATCGTCGCCGTAGTTGCCGCGTGCAAGGCTAGCCTTGTTGGCGCCGGCATGCATTTCCAGCGCCAGCTGATTGTTGATCTGATAGTCGCCGCGTAAATCGAGCAGCTGCAGATTGCGCCCATCGTAAAAGCCTGAAAAACCGCTGTCGCGTTGCTGTTGCGCACGCATACGCAGACCCAGAGCGCCGCTTTTGATCGTACCGGCAACCGAGGCATCGTCAATGCCGCCTTCGCCCTGCTGGGCACTGACGGAAAAGCGTTCCGAGTCCATTGCCTTGCGCGTGGTGATATTCACTACGCCGAGAAAGGCGTTGGAGCCATAAGTGGCTGAGTTGGAGCCGCGAGTGACTTCGATGCGTTCGATGTCATCGATATTGACGCCAAGATTGTTCCATTCCACGCCGCCCAGAAAGTAGGGTGAGTAGGCCGATCTCCCGTCAATCAACACCAGCATGCGATTGGAGCGGTCGCGTGTGAGGCCGTGATATCCCGCGACCGGATAGCTGCCGTATGCCATCGTGGCTATGAAGCCTGGTACCAGGCGCAGGACTTCTGTGATGTCACGCGCGCCTGATGCGCGTATCTGTTCGCGGTCGAGCACGCTTACGGAAGCCGGCGCGTCGCGCAGAGGTTGCGATAATCGTGATGCAGACAGCACCACGGGAGATTCATCCAGGAATGGCGACTCTTCCTCGGCAAAGACGCCGAGGCACACACCCGACAGGCATAGCGCGCTCAGAAAGCGCGCTAGCCGTGGTTTTCCTGCGACCCATGTGCAGGAGAGGGCCACTGTGTCGTTCCCGTTTGAATGAAATGAGCGAGTCATGGTCTTCGAAAATCAAATCCACGCATTCGTGCAATAAGGTGTTGTCTGATATTCAAGAGCAGGCGCTACGGACGATAGCAATAATGCGGGCTGTGGATAAGCGTCTCGTTGGGAGAGTCGCTGAATTGCTGGCCGCGTGGTGACAATAACGCCGAAAAATGTTTGTTCTTGTCGCACAAGAGCGCGAATCTGCTTGGCATTTTCAGAGGTGTTCAAGCTGTAGTGGCGGATGTGTGAACCACAGCAACGGCGCGGATTCGCGGCTTGTTGACTTGCCGCTGTGCTATTCTTTCGGACTTGTTACATCGCTGCGATAGGCCCTGCATAGCATGAAAGAATGCCGCATTCTGGTCATCGAAGATCACGCGCTGGTACGAGAGGCGATGGTGCGTGCGCTGGATCGCTTGGGTATGCAGTGCAGCTTCTCGCAAGCCTCTTGCGGGCAGGAGGCCTTGGCGATTGTCGAGGCTCAAAAAGATTTCGACTTGGTGTTGGTCGATCTGATGTTGCCCGACATGAGTGGATTTTCCCTCTTGTCGGTTCTCGCGCACCGCTTTCCCGCAATTCCTGTGATTGTCGTTTCGGCGCTGGCTGACGAGGCTTCCGTCAAGCGCGCGCTCAAGGCGGGCGCGTCGGGTTTTCTTCCCAAAACCTTGTCCACCGAACAACTCGTTGGGGCCGTCCAGACTGTGCTTGACGGGGGTGTTGTCACGCCAGAGTTGTCGGAAATGAGTCCTGCGCGCTTGCCGCGTAAGCGCAGCGTCGAATCAATTTCCGAGCAGTTCAGCCTGACGGCGGCCCAGACGCGGGTGATGGAGTTGATGGTTGAGGGGCGAACCAATCGCGAGATAGCCGAGTTGCTCGGTCTCGCAGAGGGGACGGTCAAGGTGCACTGCTCAGCGATCCTGCGCGCGCTGGGGGTGGCCAATCGCGCGCAAGCCCTCGTCGTGCTGGCGCGACAAGGGCTGCGTGGCTGAGCGAGCGGGGCGACGCTCGCCGTTCAGTGGCGCACCGTCGATTGGTATGGTGCTGCGGCTGGATTGGTAGTCGCAGGAGTTGCCGGTATGTTCGGCGCGACAGGCTTGTAGGCAAAACTTTCCTTGTGTTCCGTCATATCCAGAATCATCCGGGCCAATGCGCGCGCGGCGTTGTTTACGGCGGTCGGGATCTGGTCTGGCACCGTCGCCTGCAGCAATAACTTCGACGCGGATACTGCCATTACCGGCGGTAAGACGCGCGCGCGCAAGTGGGCTGGCATGGTTGTGATGAGCCGATCTGCAGCTTCCAGTTGCCAGCGATTGTGTGGCCATTGTGACGGCAGGGCGTAAGCACGCGGGAAGCGTTCCAGGTCCTGGATGACCGTGCGCAAGTCTTCCGCCGAGTCGCGGAACGGCAGCAGCACCAGATTCGATAGTTCATACAGAGCGATGTCCGTGTCGGTGCGATTGGCGCCGCCATCCAGCACGCCGACCCAGCCCGGCAGATTGCGCAGCTTGTCCATCATCTGCTCGCGCGCCTTTGCTGAGCGCGCATCGGCCACTACATAGCGTCGCCCTTCAGCACGCAGAGGTTCGCGCAGTTCGTCCGTCATGACGCAGGCGGCGCGTCGCTCCAGCAGTGTCAATCCATGACAAAGCATGTGGGACAGAGTGGTCTTGCCGGTGCCACCCTTGTTGCCAATTACGCAAATGATTTCAGCCATGTTCCTGAGCCATCGTTGAGGTCACAAATAGGTTCTGTGCTGCGATGTTGCCAGCGAGCCCATCATGCCGACTTGGGGTGTCTCGGGGTGGCGAAAGAAGGCGTGCGAAATCGGGTCTATTGCCTTGATTTGCGGGAGCGTGGGGTTTCAGGAATGCGATAGCAGAAAAGATGCGTGCCACGTTTGTCGCCAACGCTTACTACGCGCTCCGGCGTAGCGCGAGCGATTTCAAATGAATTGCTGATCAGCCAGCAGCCTGGGCGCATTTCGCGCAGCGCCTTGGCCCACAGGGCAGGCATGGGGACAGGTGACAGGAAGGCGTACACGACGTCGAAGCCGTGCAGCGAGCCTTGCCAGAAATCGCCGTGGCTCAGATGGGTGTTTGCCTGCTTGCGGCACAGATGACGCGCCAGCCAGTAGGGGGCAGGGGCGGTTTCGATGCCATGGACCTGCCAGTCCGGGCGCAGTCGCGCAAGTCTCTGGACCAGTGAGCCTGTGCCGCTGCCAATATCGAGCACCGTCAGTGGTTGTCTGTCTGGCAGGCAGGCAGCGAGCCTGTGTACTGTCAGTTTGTTGGATAAAAACAATGGCACCTGAGTGCGAAAGCTCGACCAATACACCAGCACCAGCAGAGCGAATCCGCTGAGATAAACCCAAGGAGGGAGGCGGCTCTCTACAGCAAGCACCACGCAGGGCAGGAAGGCGATGTGGATGGGCGTCCACCAGCGCGCCGAGCGCAGGCCGACGGAAAAAAAAGCGGCAATCAGTCCCTGCAATGCAGCTAGCACCATGGGGCTGCTGGATGGCAGACTACCGCTCTGGCCGCCCATGAAAAGCAGCGCCAGGCCGCCTAATTGAGCGATCAGTGCCTTCAGCGCGGGCATGGGGTGGGCCGGGTGAAAAAGAGCAATGCTAGTCCGCGTTTCGGTGGCACCGCAAACCGCCCGAACTTTTCTTTTGAGCAAGCAGCAAATTCCGCGTGTTCGTATCCAAAAAGACCTTGACTATGAGTTGTTCGATCTCTATAGTTTCCGGTCTCGCGCTTGGAGGGGTTCCCGAGCGGTCAAAGGGATCAGACTGTAAATCTGACGGCTCTGCCTTCGAAGGTTCGAATCCTTCCCCCTCCACCACGGTTTGTTCGTGGGTTTAGTTGCGGTAAGTTTTGCGGTTGGAATGGAGTGAGTCTCGCGTCTTGCTGGTCTTGGTGGTCAGTTTGGAGCGACTCGTTGTTTGCGGGTGTAGCTCAATGGTAGAGCTGAAGCCTTCCAAGCTTAAGACGAGGGTTCGATTCCCTTCACCCGCTCCAGAATTGTTTTAGAAACTGGTTTGTGTTTTAGCCGGTTTTGCAGGTCGGGTTTTGCAGGTTCTGCAGGGCCACAAGGAAGCCCATGTAGCTCAGTGGCAGAGCACTCCCTTGGTAAGGGAGAGGTCGCGTGTTCAATCCACGCCATGGGCACCATGAATTTTAAAAGCGAGTTTTTGTTTTCATTCATATTCGTAGTCTGGATTGATTGGGTAAGGGGTTAAACGATGGCCAAGGAAAAGTTTGAGCGGACAAAGCCGCACGTGAATGTGGGCACGATTGGTCACGTTGACCATGGCAAGACCACGCTGACCGCAGCGATCACCACGGTGCTCGCCGCCAAGTTCGGTGGTGCCGCCAAGGCGTACGACCAGATCGACGCAGCGCCGGAAGAAAAAGCGCGCGGCATCACGATCAACACCGCACACGTCGAGTACGAAACGGCAAACCGCCACTAC
>DATIDV010000039.1:0-75141 GCA_035456105.1 Rhodocyclaceae bacterium
AACTGCGTTCGTTTCGCTGCGAGAGGGGCGCATTCTACACACCCTTTTCAGCCAGTCAAGCAATTTGCAAAACTAATTTTTTGCGAATCACTCGACCTCTTAATTCAGCGCAAACCCGCACGAAACATGGATCTGCAACACGCCGACACACACCTGAAAGCCCCCTACTGCGCACCTTCAAAATCTGCTTCAGCGCCCCGCCCAAACCGCAGCGAAGAGGCAGAATTATGGACAACTTGCAGAGGCCCGTCAAGAACTTTTGCGGCATCGCGGCAAAGTATTTGTGTCATGAACACAAATACTAAATGGCGCCCCGGTCGATCAGGCTTGCTGCTCATATATATGTAGCCCCCTCCCTTGCCGTGACATATTTACTTTTTGCGTTAATATCAGGCACCGTCAATAATCTCCCCGGGCTTGGCACGTGAAGTTGTCTATTCTTGGTTTGCTGCTGACCACTTTGTTGCTTGCAGCATGCGTCACCAGGAGTGGCGTACCACTAGACACTGATCGTCACCTGTCTGCGCCGACAGCCCCCCCGGGAGCGTCAACAGGCCGCGACATTCCTGCACCAGTCCAGCAAGGCTTCAGTCTCCCGCCTCCGCGTCAGCAGGCAAAACCGGAAACGTACTCTGTCGTCGTCAACAACCTGCGCGTGCAGGACCTGTTGTTTTCACTGTCTCGCGACGCCAAGGTCAATGTGGACATCCATCCCGGGCTGAGCGGCAACGTTACGCTAAATGCGCTGAACCAGACTCTGCCGCAACTTCTCACACGCATTGCCAAGCAAGTGGATATGCGTTTCGAGCTGGATGGCAATAATCTGGCGGTCATGCCGGACAGCCCTTTCCTTCGAACCTATCGTATCGACTATGTAAACATGTCGCGCGACACAACAGGTTCAGTTGCAGTGTCGAATCAGATTGCGACGGCGGGCGGTGGCAGTATCGGTAGCGGCTCGAATGGCGGAACCAGTGGCGGCAGCGGCTCTGGCGCCACGGGGAACAGCTCCAACACATTGATCACCAACAGCGCGCGCAATCATTTCTGGGAAACGCTGATCCAAAACATGAAGGATCTGCTGCGCGAAACGGATAAGGTTTTCCCGGACGGGGCTGCCGAGAAGACAGTGGAAACAACCACGCAGGGTGGGAGTACAACCACTTCGGTCAAGTCGAGCAAGCCAGATGATTTACTGACACGCAGCGCCGATATCGAGAAAAGATCAACGCAGGTGGAAAAGACCGTCACTTTCCGCGAAGCGGCCTCCATCATTGCCAATCCCGAAACAGGTGTTGTGTCTATCCGGGCCACTGCCCGCCAGCACGAGAAGGTTCAGGAGTTTCTGAGCCAAGTCATGAACAGCGCGCGGCGACAGGTGCTCATCGAAGCCACCATTGCCGAAGTCGAACTGTCACAGAACTATCAGCAAGGGATTGATTGGCGTGCCCTGAACGTATTCGATACCGGCCTGCGGATCATTCAAAGCGCCATGGGCAATATCTCGGGCCCCACCTCAACCCTGATGGAGGTTGGCTATGACTCCAGCGGCGGCAACTTCAAGAGTTCGCTGAAGTTCCTCGAGTCCTTCGGCAATGTGAAGGTGCTGTCCAGCCCGAAAGTGAGCGTCCTGAACAATCAGACTGCGGTATTGAAGGTCGTGGACAACACGGTGTATTTCACCATCGAGACCACGACCAATCAGAATCAGACGCAGACCGTTTCGACGTATACAAGCACAGTACATACCGTGCCGATCGGGCTGGTGATGAACGTCACGCCACAGATCGGAGAGAGCAACACCGTCTTGCTCAATATCCGCCCCACCTTGTCGCGCACCATCGGAGAAGGCGCGATCGATCCGAATCCGGCGCTCAAGCTGGTGGGCATCGTCAATCGCATTCCTGTCGTACGCTCGCGGGAGATCGAATCCGTATTGCGCGTTAATAGCGGCAACATCGCCATCATGGGCGGCCTCATGGAAGACCTGCTCAACAATGTTTCGGATACCGTGCCGGGCTTGTCTCAAGCGCCCATATTTGGCGGATTGTTCGAGAACCGCAACGACTCAAAGAAAAAAACTGAGCTGGTGATCTTCATACGCCCGACGGTTGTACGAGACGGCGAGACCAACGTCAGCGTCAACGACTTGCCACAATCGAGCTTCTTCACACCTCCTGCAGGCATGCCCGGGCTGCCTTCGCTTGGGGTCGGGAAATGAGCCTGCTGATCGACGCGCTGAAGAAAGCCGAAGCAGCGCGCGCGCAGGCGCAGGGTAGCGAAACTCCCGCCCCGGCAGACAGCATCAAGCTTGAGCCCATGCCGGAGCCGCGCAGTGCGGCACCGCAAGCAGCTAGCAGCTCCCGCGAAGCCAATACTCCGACGCCGGCGCGCGATATACGCAGCAGCCGTCCGGTCAGCGCCGTGGCATCCAGCACAGCCTCAAGTCAGGCTGCTCGCGATCTGTTCGAGGTCAAACGCCAGGCGCCCAATCGTTTGCCCATGATTCTTGCGGCAGCGGGCGTTGCATTGCTCCTGATCGGCGCAGGTTATGTCTGGTGGGCGATCCAGCCGCACAGCAGCCTGATTGCCCCGGGCTTGCAGTCGGACAAAGGCGCCAGTCAGACCCCGGTTGCGTCAATCGCGGCGCCGACACCGATCGACACCGCTCCGGCCGTAACGCCGCCCTCGCCCAGCATTGTCGACACCCCGGTTTCAGTCACGGCAACCCCGACTGTCATTGCGCAGCCAGTCCGTGAAGCTCGACCCGCGTACCAGCCATCACCGCGCGCGCGCGTCGAGCCATCCGCATCCGAAGAGCCCAAGCCACAAACGCGCAACAGTACTGTTGTCACGGATGGCAACAGCATCCAGGCGGCCTATGCCGCTTTTCTCGAAGGCAATTACGCTCTTGCCCGCCAGCGCTACCAGGACGTATTGCGGCAAGAGCCGCGCAATGTTGATGCGTTGAACGCGCTGGGCATGATCGCGTGGCGCAGCGGCCAACCCGACGTGGCCGAACGCATGTTCCGCACGGCCGTGCAGACCGATCCGAAAGACATCACTGCAAACGCGCAGCTGGCCTTGCTGTACGCAGAAGGCGATCCGACGGCTGCCGAGGGTCGACTGCGCAATCTGATTGCATCGCAACCAGCCGGAGCCGCGGCCTACTACTCGCTGGGCAGCCTGATGGCGCGCCAGGGTCGCTGGAATGAGTCGCAGCAGGCGCTGTTTCAGGCCTATACCCTGGACAGCGACAACCCTGACATTCTTTTCAATCTGGCGATCAGCCTGGAGCATCTTGCCCAGCTGGGCGTGGCGCAGCAGTTTTACGAACGCGCACTGCAGGCATCGAGCCGCCGCCCGGCGGGTTTTGACAAGAGCGTCGCGCAAAGCCGCATTCAAGCGCTGCGGGAGCGCTGAGAAGCTCATGGCAACAGCTTATCGACTGCCGCTCGGGCAGCAACTCATCAATCAGGGCATTCTCAGCGAAGATCAGCTACGCATTGCGCTGCATGAGCAATCGCGTGCCAACGAACCGCTGGGCAAGCTGCTGGTCAAGCTCGGCTTTGTCAGTGAAGTCACCTTGCGCGATGCTTTGTCAGCCTCGCTCGGCAAGCAGAGCGTTGATCTCACCCACACCATCGCCGGGCCGGAAGCCCTGGCACTGGTGCCTGAGGATGTCGCCAAGCGTCACCGTCTGCTGCCCTTGTTGTGGGAAACCGACACCCATCGCCTTGTGGTGGCAATGGCCGACGTCGATGACATCGTGGCGCTCGACAAGCTGCGCGCGCTGCTGCCAGACAACGCCCAGATCGAAACCTGGCTGGCTGGCGAGAGCGAGATCGAACGCTCGATCGACCAGCACTATGGCTTCGAGCTGTCGATCGACGGCATCCTGACCGAGATTGAAACCGGCGAAATCGACTATCGCTCACTGGCCATCTCGAGCAATGAGTACAGCCAGCCCGTCGTGCGGCTGGTCGACGCCCTGCTCTCCGACGCAGTCAAACGCGAAGCCTCCGACATCCACTTCGAGCCCGAAGCCAGCTTCCTGCGCGTGCGCTACCGCATCGACGGTCTGTTGCGCCAGATCCGCGTGCTGCACAAGTCTTACTGGCCGGCCATGGCGGTGCGCCTGAAGGTGATGGCCAGCCTGAACATCGCTGAAAGCCGTGCGCCGCAGGACGGGCGCATCTCGCTGAATGTGCGCGGCCGCCCGGTCGACTACCGTGTTTCCGCACAACCAACGCTGCACGGTGAAAACATCGTGCTGCGTGTGCTCGACCGCCAGAAAGGCATCGTCGCGCTGGACAATCTGGGCCTCACCGACTCGCAACTCGACATTCTCAAACTGATGATCGCGCGACCGGAAGGCATCTTGCTGTTCACCGGCCCCACCGGTAGCGGCAAGACGACGACGCTTTACTCGATCCTGAATCACATCAACACCGAGGGCATCAACATCATGACCCTCGAAGACCCCGTCGAGTACCCGATGGCGATGATTCGCCAGACCTCGGTATCGGAATCGACCAAGCTGGACTTTGCCAACGGCATACGTTCGATGATGCGTCAGGATCCGGACGTGATCCTTGTCGGTGAAGTGCGCGACACGGAAACGGCCGACATGGCCTTCCGCGCGGCCATGACAGGCCACCAGGTCTATTCAACCTTGCATACGAACTCGGCGCTCGGTGTCATTCCGCGCCTGCTCGATATCGGCATCCTGCCCGACATCATGGCGGGCAATATCATTGGCGTTGTGGCGCAACGACTGGTGCGCAAACTGTGCCCACACTGCGCGCAAGCTCGCCCACCGGCGCCGTATGAGTTGCGTCTGCTGAGCCTGCCCGCCGAGCGCGGTGCGGCCGTGCTCTACGACGCTGTCGGCTGCGAGAAGTGTGACTTTCAAGGCTACAAGGGCCGCACCGCGATCATGGAACTGCTGCGCCTGGATGCCGACATCGACGAGCTCATCGCGCGTCGCGCCACCATGCGCGAGCTGCGCAATGCGGCACGCGCCAAGGGCTTCCGCACGCTGGCCGAAGATGGCGTGCGCCGCGTACTCGATGGCACCACCTCTCTTGACGAGCTGGCCCGCGTGGTCGATCTGACCGAGCGGATGGTCAGCGCGGAAATGTAAACGGCGCACGCTATGGCCATCTTCGCCTATCGCGCCATGGACACCAGCGGCCGCATCCTGCGCGGCGAGACCGAGGCACTCAATCTCGTTGACCTGGAAATGCGTCTGCAGCGCATGCAGCTCGATCTCATCACCGGCAAGCCTGCACGCCCGCATGTCGGTTTCGGCGTAGCGCATATTCCACTGCGCGAACGCATCCACTTCTGCTTTCACCTCGAACAGCTGAGTCGCTCCGGCGTACCGCTGATTGAAGCCCTCTCGGATCTGCGCGATTCCACGGAAAATCCGCGCTTCCGTCAGGTCATCGCAGCCGTAGTTGAAAGCATCGAAGGTGGGCACAGCCTGTCGCAGGCCCTTGGCGAGCAGGGCCAGATATTCGATGCGGTATTCTGCGCGCTGGTTCGCGCGGGTGAGTCCAGCGGCAATCTGCCTGATGTGTTGCGCGAACTGACCGAATCACTCAAGCGTGAAGACGAGCTGCGCTCCTTCCTCGCCAAGCTGATCATCTATCCTTCCATCGTGCTGCTGGTAACCTTGTCTGCGGTCGCCACTTCGATGATCTTCGTCGTGCCACAACTCTCGCGCCTGTTCCAGAGCACCGGTCAGGTCTTGCCTCTGCAGACACGTCTGCTGATCGCCATCTCCAACTTCCTCGTAAATTTCTGGCCGCTGGTGTTGGTACTGCTGATTGGCGGCACGATCGGCATGGCAGCGTGGATCAGAACCAGCCCGCGTGCGGCGCTGCGCTGGGATCGGCTCAAACTCGCCGTGCCTGTCGTTGGCGACGTCTACCGCAAAGTCATCCTGTCGCGCTTCGCGACGCTGTTCGCCATGATGTACTCATCCGGCATTGCAATCATCGACACCATTCGCGTCGCGCAGGACATCGTCGGCAACCGCGAGATGCGCGATGCGCTGATCCGTGTTGAGCAGGCCATTGCAGAAGGGCAGAATGTGACGGCCGCGTTTTCATCTGCACGGTTGTTCCCGCCACTCGTGATCCGCATGCTGCGCGTAGGCGAACACACCGGCTCGCTGGATCAGGCCCTGAAAGGCGTCAGCTACTTCTATGAGCGAGATGTGAAGGAATCCGTAGAGCGCCTGCAAACCCTGCTTGAGCCCGCACTCACTATCGTGCTCGGTGCTCTGATGCTGTGGGTTGCGATGTCGGTTCTCGGCCCCGTGTACGACATCATCACGAAGATGAAAACCTGATGCAGCGCCGACAAGACTTCAAGCAAGACCTTGCAGAACATGCCTGAACGCTACCTCCATTTCATCAACCAGGAAGGCTTGCACGGCCACCTCGTGCGCCAGCATGATGTGCAGCACCTGCATAGCTTCCCCAACGACGAAGAGGGCGTGTCGGGCTTTGAAACCTGGCTGCATGAAACAAGCAACGGCTTGCATACCTTGCTGGTGGATGTGGCCGATGAAGGCTTCCACCTTGAGAATATTCCGCATGTCGTGGGACCGGATAGACGTGCCCTCATCACGCGCAAGCTGACTCAGCATTTCTTCGGATCACCCTACTCCACGGCCCTGTCGCTGGGGCGCGAAAAAACCGGTCGCCGCGACGAACGCCTGCTGTTCACCGCCATCACGCGGCCAGCTCTTGTCGAGCCCTGGCTGTCTGCCCTTCGGCGCGCCGAAGCGGCTGTCACTGCGCTGTACACGGTGCCCTTGCTGACGGAAAAGCTCGTCAAGCACGTCAGCCCACACAGCCCACGCGGCCTGATCCTGCTGCTGTCCGATTCCGGCATCCGGCAGATCTATTTCGAGCAAGGTCGCCTGCGCTTCTCACGCCTGGCCCAAGCGCCGGAAGGGCCGTTCTCGCACTGGGGCCCGGACTGCCTGCGTGAAGCACAGAAGACCTACCAGTACCTCAACGCACAACGCTGGCTGGCACGCGGCACCGCGCTACCAGTACATATTGTCCTGTCCTCCCGCGACGCCACGCCGCTGCTTGCCGACCTGGCAGGTACGGCGCAGCCCGTCGACAATCTGCAGTTCCAGGCAGCATCACTGGAAACACTGGCGCACAAGCTGAGAATCCCGCTTCGCCACCGGCATTCGGACAGCCGCGGCGTCATCATGCAATTGGCATTACGCGAGAGCAGCGGCATACAACTGGCTCCTGCAAACGAGCGCCGTTTCTACCGCATCTGGCAGGCGCGTTTTGCAATCCTCGTAGCCGGTGCCGTTGCCCTTTCCGCCAGCGCCGTGTTGTCGCTCAAGTGGGTGCTTGAAGCGCACACAGAGCAGATCGAGGCAGACAGCCAGCGCAGCCGGGCCCAGCTGCAGGAGTCGCGCTACAAGCAACTACTCTCCAGCCTGCCACACATGCCGACTTCGCTCGATGTCTTGCTCAGCACGGCCGACGGCATCGAACAAACATCCGCACGCATCGTCGATCCGCGCCAAGCCCTGCAGCATCTAAGCAAGACACTCGATGCCTTCCCGGACATCGCGCTGGACGCCGTCGAATGGCAGGAAGCGGGCTGGAGCGACGATGCGCGCGCGGCTCCTGCAAATGCCCCCATGACGCGCCAGACGCTGACCGCCAGCGCATCACTGGATGCCACCAGCGCAACCGACCCACGCGCCGCCATCTCCCGCATCCAGGCCTTTGCCAACGCCATGCGTCGGCAGAGTGGCGGTGACGTCGTGCTGGTGCAACAGCCCTTCGACACCGAGTCCGACAAGACCCTCCGAAGCGAAGCGCAGAACGTCGGCAAACGCCCCGTCTTCCGTCTGCAGCTCACCCTGCCCGGAGGCACGCCATGAAACACAAGCGCGCCAACACCTTCTCCGGCCCGGTCGCGCTGAGCTTGTGCCTGCTTGCGATCAGCGCCGCCATGCTGTGGTTTGCCCATAGCGCCCGCAGCAAAGCTGTCGCGGAGCGCATCCGTACCACCCAGGAAGCACAGGCTGCGACAGATCGTCTGCGCCGCACGGCGGATGACGAGTCGCTCATCCGCCGCACGATTGATCGTTTCGAGACTCTGCAACAGCGTGGCCTCATCGGCCCCGAACACCGGCTGGACTGGGCCGACAGAATGCGCGCCATCCGGGAGCGCCACCGTTTCGTGCAGCTGGATTTCGAACTGTCACCACAACGCATCATCGGCCCACTGTCCACGCCGGGCGACTATCAGCTAGCTGCAAGCCGCATGCAGATACGCGCCGGTCTGCTGCATGAGGGCGACTTCTTCGATCTGATCACCGACCTGCGCACACGCCCGGTCAGTGCCATCGTCGCGCCACGCCGTTGCACCCTCACGCCGTCCAGCGAAAGTACGGCCCAAGGTATCAACCTGCGCGCGGAATGTACCGTTGAATGGCTGACGGTCACTACTGCGAGGGGATCAAGACCATGAAGCTGCGCGGATATTCCCTTCTGGCAATTCTCATGGCGTGTACTGCCGGCGCACAGGCGGCTGAATCCGATTGGCGGACCAGCCTCGGCCGCCTCTTCGTCGGACCGCAGAGACGCGCCCTTCTTGATGAACTTCGTCACAACAACTCCCGCCTCGACTCCACGCAACATCTTGACAGCGTGCGTCTGGACGGCATCGTGCGCCGCTCCTCGGGCAAACAGACCATCTGGATCAATGGCCAAAGTTATACAGATCATGCGCCGGTCACTCGAATGGACGATAGCTCGGCACGCGTGATTTCGGGGACAAAAAAGGGAGTGGAATTAAAGGTAGGGCAGTCAGCAAGACTCGTCATCGCAGACAAACCTGAGGTCAAACCTTGACACCAGTCAAGTCGCAACGGGGCTATGTACTGGTTGTGGCACTAATCCTGCTGATCACGGCAAGCATGATTGTCGGCGTAAGGCTATCCGCCTCTACCATGCGAATCAGCGAGCTCGAACAGAGCGGTATCGTCCAAACACAACGCCTTGCAGAGGAAGCCAAATGGGCGCTGATTGGTTATGCCGCGGCAAAGGGCAGCACGCCCGGCTCACTTCCTTGCCCCGACCCAGACGGTTCAGGCAAGTCGAATGCTCTCGCTGGCCTCTGCACCAATGCAGCGTTGACTACTGATCGCATTACCGGCTGCCTTCCCTGGCTTACCTTTGGCCTGGATCAGCACACGGACGCCTCTGGCGCCCCGCTCCTGTATGCACTGTCCACCTCATGGCGAAGTCAGGTGCCTACATCTTCACGCACACCTGCCGACGAATCAGTCGGCAACAGCTTCCGACCAATCAACCTCGGCAATTCAGGCAGCATAGACTTACATTCCGAACATGCGAGCCCAGTCACAATGGTCGCAGCAATCATTACCGCAGGGCCAGCCTTGCCCGGACAGGCCCGCGACACCGTCTCACTTGCCAGCCTGTGCGCTGGAAACTTTGCCGCATATTTGGAAAACGGTGCAGATAACAGTGGCCTCGCAATCACCAATTCCAGCAGCAGCGGCCCGCTGCTCGTCGCCAACAGCAGCGACACCTTCAATGACAAAATTCTCCCTATTTCGCGCGAAGACGTGTTCCGTCCGCTGATCGCTCCCATCCTGCGCCTGTTCGCGGATGACACTGGCGTAGGCAACCACGGCCTGCCTTACTACTTTTTACACACGACAAGCAGCCCTTCCGACCTGGTTAAGAATGTGTTTCCGACACCTTCCAGCGCATCGCAAAAATCACCCTCCATCATGAATCGACTGGCAAATTTCAGCGCCTTCGATTCGGCAGTCGCGCCTAGCCATCCCACCATCGCATCGACTTCTGGCATCGATCAATGTCCTACCGACAACGCCAACAAACCTGCTGACTGGCTGTGCTTCAATAACTGGTACCAGTACCTGGCTTTCAATGCCGTAGGCGTGGGCTATACACTCAGCCTGACTCTTGACAAAACCAAGCCATCGCGTACCTGCTCCTTGGCGCCTCCATACACCTCCGGGGCCTTCACTTGCGTCAACTGACCTACCGATCCCGTGGTTTCAGCCTGGCTGAGCTAGCCATCGTTCTGACCATCGTCGCCATCCTGGCTGGAGGCGCCATAAGCATGCTGCGCGTCCAGACCGAACGATCCGCCATCGTAGATACGCGCAATGCTCTGGAAGAAGCCAAAGAAGCCTTGTACGCCTATGCCGAGGTCAGCGTTGGCCTTCCCTGCCCGGACACGACAGGAGATGGCATCTCCGATGCGTGCTCCAGCGCCAATCGTCGCGGACAACTGCCCTGGCGCACGCTTGGCTTGACGAATGGAGACGACGGCTGGCATCAATCACTCCGCTATCTGGTTTCGCCCAACCTCGTTGTCGGCACACTCAACAATCTGGCGCAAGACGGCGATATCAGCGTCATGAGTGATACGGCTCTCCCAGTGCCGACAGCTCGCGCATTCGCCGTGTGGTCCATTGGGCCAGACGGGGTCGACGCATCTGCAGCCTATTCCGTCGGCGACAACAGAGTTGCCATTGGTTCAACTGCTACGCCAGCCGATGACATCGTCACTTGGGGCTCACGCTTCACCCTCACAGGAAGAATGCTGCAAGCAGGACAACCGCTGTTGCTCAACTGAACATGAACAGCCCCGCCAACACCTTCATCACCCGCCTCCGCAACGCAGGCATAGAACCCGGCGACAGCGAAGACCAGCGCCAGCAGAAATCCCTGCTGGTGTTCATGAGCGGCCTCGTCAGCCTGGCCTCTGTGCTGTGGCTGATGATCTATGGCTGGATGGGGCCCAACCTGTCATCGTCCCTGCCTTTCAGTCTGCAGGTGCTGGTCGCCTTCAACTTATGGATCTACATCCAGTTCCGCAATTTCGACCTGTTCCGTATCTCGCAAATCGGCTTGTTGCTGTTCTTCCCGTTCGTTGCGCAGTGGGCGCTGGGTGACTTTGTCTCGGCGTCCGGCCTCATCTTGTGGGGCTTGCTGGCACCGATCTGTGCGCTGCTGTGCATGGGCGTGCGCGAGTCGCTGCCCTGGTTTTTTGCCTACGTGGTGCTGACGCTGATGACGGGCGCATCGGACTACGTGCTGGCCGATATGGCGCCCGCCAATCACACCACCATCTCACGCCAGACCTCGGTGGTGTTCTTCGCACTGAACTTCGTCACGCTATCGACGCTGGTTTATCTGCTCCTGCGCTTCGCGCTGCTTGATCGCGCCAAGGCGCGGGCGGGTCTTGAAGAAGCGCACATGAAGCTTGCTGCCGAACAGGAGCGCTCCGAGCGTCTGTTGCTGAACATCCTGCCCGCGCCGATTGCACATCGCCTGCGCGCCTCCGACGCGACGATTGCTGATGGCTTTGCAGAGGTGTCGGTAATGTTCGCCGACATCGTGAATTTCACCGGACTCGCTGCGGACATGCAGGCCGATCAGGTATTCGAGATGCTCAATCGCGTGTTCAGCAGCTTCGATGAACTGGCCGAGCGGCATGGGCTGGAAAAGATCAAGACCATCGGCGATGCCTACATGGTGGCGGGCGGCCTGTCGGACGCCTTGCCGGATGCCTGCTGCGCAGTCGCCGAACTGGCGCTCGACATGCACGACTGGCTGCGCCGGGACCAGACCACGCGCAACGCACCGCTGCATGTACGCATCGGCATCGGCACCGGTCCTGTTGTGGCCGGCGTCGTGGGCAAGAAGAAATTCATCTACGACTTGTGGGGAGATACAGTAAACCTCGCCAGCCGCATTACGGACGAAAGCGTGCCGGATGGCATCCAGTGTGACCGTGCGAGCTACGAGTTGCTCAAGGGGCGCTTCACCTTCGAGGCGCCGATGAGCCTGCATCTCAAGGGCAAGGGCAATGTCGAGGTGTGGCGTTTGAGCGGGCGCGTTGCAACACCGGAACAGACGCAGCAAAAACTTGTTCGCGAACAGTCCTGAGCGGCACTCGGTCTTGCTCTACGCTTGCGAGGCAGCCACACGCGCGAGTTCAAAACGTACGCTGCCACGCTTGTTGTTGGCCAAGGCCAGTCGGTAGTCCAGCGATTCGGCAAGACGGTGGGCCTGGTAAAGGCCGATACCCAGACCACGATCCGAAGGCAGCGGGCGCACAAATAGCAGATCGGCCCGGTCACCCTCCAGCGGTATGCCGTTGTCTTCGACCTGCAATGCACATGAGCACTCATTGGCGTTCAAAGTGACGACGATGCGCAAGTCAGCACCGCTCGCCGCGCCTTCATCATTCATCTTGTCCAGTGCATTGCGCACGAGATTCTCGGTCACGGTGTCGAACAACAGCACCGGCAGGCTCGCGCCGCTCAGGCTGCCAGTAAGTGCAAACACCACGCGGGCGTCGCTCAGGCGCTCCTGAATCGCAGTCCACCACTGTTGCGCATCACCTTCACGCACGTCGGCCGCCACCGGTTGGCGGATGCGATCGAGTGCATCGTGCAGGCGCTGGCTGATCACTGGTAGCTGGCGGCTCAGCAAGCCTTGCAGCGCTTCATTGCGACCATCGCGTTCAGCCTGTCCTATGGCGAAACACAGCGTGTCAATGGACTGCAGCAGATTCTTCACCTCATGCGTCATGCGCGCACCGGTTTCATGTACGGCCCGCAGATAAGAGAGCGACTGCATGCGGCGCGATTGCTCCTTGGCTGCATGAAACTCGGCCAGCAAGCGCACCATCAAATCCATTTGCCATAAATGCATGGGCGCCAGTTCATAGCGCGTGTGAACACCGATTTCCAACGACCCATGCAGCAGGCGGCTGCGGCGATTCGAAATGCGACCGACGAAACCTCCCTGCTCCAGCCCTTCAACCATCACGCGCCAGTCCGCGCCTTCGACGCCAGGCCACGCCAGCATGCGCGTTACGGCCCCCTCCAACAGCACCTCGGGGCCATCGTCTCCGGCAGCCAACCGCGCCACTTCGTCCAACCAGTGGCTGAACGGCGCGCCACCCGACAAGGCGTGACGCGCAATCGCCAGGCTCAGGCCTGCGCCCTGCCCCGGGTTCCACGCCCAGCCCAGCAAGAGCAGGCTCATTGCCATGATGCCGAGAGACTGCAACAAGGCCGGGATGTATTCGAGCTCGGATACAAACATCAGCGCCAACGCCCCGAGCAATACGCCGCTCAACACCAGCACAATCACCAGCCCGCCGACGAAATCCAGCGCCATCTGCTCACGCGTACGCGCCAGCTTGCGAGCGAACGCCGGCACCAAGCACAGCAGCAGCGGCGAACTCAGGCCAATGGCATTGCGCAGCAGATCGGTCGGACGCGCATCAGCAGGCAGCAATTGCGGCAAGGTCAGCGCCACAAGCGCAATGATCAGGTAGGCCTCGGCACACCAGAAAGACAGACGTGCCTTGCCCTCGGGGTGACGGAACAATTCGGCCCCGACCAACCCGGCCAGGACCAGCATCCACAGCAGCGCGATACCCCAGGACATGAACAGGCCCAGACCGGCCACGATTGCAAGCGCCGCCAGCACTGCACCTGTACCCAGTGTGCGTTCCGGGCGCACCAGCGGTTGCCATAGCAGCACAGCACCAAGATGACCGACGATGAGGCCACGGCCGACAGGGGTAGCTACTCCTTGCAGCAGACCCAGATGCAGGAGCAAGAGGCTGAACGCCAGCAGCCAGGGGCGCACCGCGTGTGCGGTGAGCCGTGCAATCCATTCATTCATGCAAGGTTCCGGATAAACAGCGGTGGGCAAATCGTGACGCCTGCTGCCGTGAAATACACCACGCATCGTCAGAAATTCGACACTTCATCGTCATCAAGTGCCAGTAATTGGCATTACTTCGGGTTTATCGGATGGCATCATAGTTGCTCAAGTAGTCATACAAACAAAAACCAAAGAGTCGATCGAAGAACATGAAAACACAACAGTCCGGTTTCACGCTCGTCGAAATCGCCATCGTGCTGGTCATCATCGGTTTGCTATTGGGCGGCGTGCTCAAGGGGCAGGAGCTTATCAATAGTGCCAAGGCAAAATCTGTTATCAATGATTTTCGCAACGTCTCGGTAATGATCAATTCATATCAAGACAGATTTCGTGCGCTGCCAGGTGACGATGCAAAAGCAGACAAGGAAATGACTAACGCAAAAGTGGCATCGACTACGCCAGCTAATGTCGGCAACGGCAAGATTGATGGTGCGTGGGATTCAAAGGTAAAAACTGATGAAACTTACTTGGCCTGGCAACACCTCAGGTTGGCAAATCTGTCAAATGGGGCCACAGATATAGATGCGACCGACTATCAACAGAAAAATGCAGATGGCGGCGTGATCGGTTTTCAAACTGGGGCTCCCGCCGGCGCAGATGCGACAAAAGTACAAGGGCGGATTTTTGCCTGCCAGAGCCAGATATCAGGTCGAATCGCGCAGCAGGTCGATGCAACAGTTGATAATGATCGAGATGTAGCCGCGGGGTCAGTATTCGTGCTGGACTCACTGAAAAGTGGCTTTGCATCGGCGCCCCTTGCCGACGGAGATTTCTATATCGTGTGTATGGGTTTTTGATTCCACGAGTAAATAATTGCAGCGGCGGCCCTCAAGCTAGGGCCGTCTTGCGTTTACCCACCCTTCAACAACCGCAACTCAGCCACTGACAAATCCGCAGACACGCCCAACAGCACCAGCACGTCACCCGCTTCAAGCTGCGTGTCCGATGCCGGGTTGACGCTGCGAATGCCGCGGCGGCGGATGGCCGTCACGGTCACGTTGATCAACTCCAGCTTCAAGTGGTCAAGGCGTTTCCCAATGGCGTAAGCGCCCGGCTGCAGAGCGATGGAGTGCAGGCGTTCCTGCAGGGCATCCGGCCGGTCGGCCGCGTCCGACGCGCCGTGGAAAAAGCCGCGCATGACGGAGTAACGCTGATTGCGAATATCCCTTACGCTGCGGATCACGCGTGACAGCGGCATGCCGATCAGCGCCAGCACGTGGCTGGCAAGCATGATGCTGGTCTCGAGCATTTCCGGCACGACTTCAACCGCGCCAGCGTCCATGAGTAGCTCCATGTCGGCATCGTCCGCCGCGCGCGCCACGACGGGTACGTCCGGTCTCAGGGCCTGCACGTGATGGAGCACGCGCATGGCAGCGGACACGTCGTTGAAGGAGAGGACCACGGCGCTGGCGCGCATGAGCCCGGCAGCGATCAAGGTTTCGCGTCGTGAGCAGTCGCCGAATACCACGGTATCGCCTGCCGAAGCAGCACTGCGAACGCGATCCGGATCAAGATCGAGCGCCACGTAGGTCAGCTCTTCCTTTTCGAGGAAACGTGCCAGGTACTGCCCGCTGCGACCATAGCCACAGATGATGACGTGCTTCTCCGTAGCAATGGATTGCGCGGCAATCTTGGTCAACTCCATCGAACGCAGTAACCACTCTGATGTGACGAAACGCATCACGATGCGGTCGCTCATCTGTACGAGGAGAGGGGCAATCAGCAGCGACAGCACCAGCGCTGCAACGACGATCTGCAAGACACGCGCGGGATCACCTTCGAGATCTCCAAGCTGCGTCAGCAGAACGAAACCAAATTCACCCCCTGCACACAGCCACAGGCCACTGCGCACAGCAGTTCCAGGGGTGGCTTTGAACAGGCGCGAACTGGCGAACACCACGCCGAACTTGATGACGAGAATTGCCACCAGCACGCCGAACACGACAAAGAAGTGCTTGAAGATAACGCCGACGTCGAGAAACATGCCGACCGTGACCATGAAGAAACCGAGCAGGACGTCGCGGAACGGCTTGATGTCTTCTTCCACCTGGAAACGAAACTCCGTTTCCGAAATAAGCATGCCGGCCAGAAAAGCGCCGAGGGCCAGCGACAGTCCCGCCCGCTCCGTCACCCAGGCCAGACCCAGCGTGATCAGCAGGATGTTGAGCATGAACAACTCGGAAGAGCGGCGCCGCGCAACGAGCAGGAACCAGGGGCGCATGAGGCGGTGCCCGAGGAATAGCAGCACGGTGAGCACGATCACCGCCTTAACGGCAGCCCAAGCGAGGATGGGTGCAAGATCGTCCGACTTCTGCGCGAGCGCGGGAATCAGGATCAGCAAGGGCACGACGGCAACGTCCTGGAACAGGAGCACGCCGAGTACTTCGCGACCATGCGGCGTGTCGAGCTGCATGCGATCGGCCAGCAGCTTGCTGAGCACGGCCGTCGACGACATGGAAATGGCCGAAGCCAGTGCAAAGCTGGCCAGCGCGCTGAGGCCCAGCAGTACGCCCAGCACCGTGCCGATCAGGGTGGTGAGTACAACCTGCAGCCCGCCGAGCCCGAATACCAGCCGCTTCATGGCGAACAGGCGTCCGAGGGAGAACTCCAGGCCGATGGTAAACATGAGGAATACCACGCCGAACTCGGCAAGGTAATGCGCCTGCGCCGTATCCGGCACCAATGCAGCTGCGTTGGGGCCGAGCACCGCCCCCATAGCCAGATAGCCAAGCACCGGAGGCAAATTCATTGAGCGGAACAAGATCACGACCCCAACGGCGGCCGCGAGCAACAGCAATATCAGTTCCAGCGCATGATGCATGTCAATACCGGTAAGTGGCCCAAGTCAGGGCACCAATTTCAAGGCGTACGTCGGTGCTCAGTACGTCAGCGACGGTTTGTTATACTGCGAAGTCTGATGCGTACAGCGCCCGTAAGCGGTCAGGCTGACCCGGGCTACTCAATCTGCGAACTCAGCGGTGCTCGCAGTCTTCATGAAGTCTTCGGACTCACACCCACCGATGAGGCACGGAGCCCACGTCCGCCCAGTTTAACCTTGCAGTCGCATGAACCCAAAATTGACCGGGGCCCGCAGGCCTGTTGGCTCGCTACCCGATCAAGCTTCCTCCCAAACTCGATCAACTGATTGTTGTTCAGGCATTAGGCAAACGGCATGAGCCAATCCCCCCGCTCCACAACAGACTCCTTCCCCACACGCTCGCTCGACGATCAGGCATTGACTGCCCGTGCACGTGCCGTGCTGACGATTGAAGCGAATGCTGTAACGGCCCTCGCCGCGCGCATCGGCGCGCAATTCGTGTGCGCCATCGACATGATCCTGCAGAGCCGCGGCCGCGTCATCGTGAGCGGCGTCGGCAAATCGGGGCATATCGGCCGCAAGATCGCTGCGACGCTGGCCAGTACCGGCACACCCGCCTATTTCGTGCATCCTGCCGAAGCCGCGCACGGTGATCTGGGCATGATCCAGCCGGACGATGTGCTGATCGCTCTCTCTAACTCCGGCAGCACGGAAGAGCTACTGGTCATAGTGCCCTTCGTCAAACGCATGGGCGCACGCCTAATTGCCATGACCGGCCGTGCGGATTCTCCGCTGGCTCAGCTGAGCGATGCACATCTCGACGTTGGCGTGGCCGAAGAGGCCTGCTCGTTGAATCTGGCACCGACTGCGAGTACCACTGCAGCGCTGGCCATGGGCGACGCACTGGCAGTCGTATTACTCGACGCGCGCGGTTTCAGCCCGGAAGACTTCGCCCGCTCGCATCCTGGCGGCGCACTGGGTCGTCGTCTGCTCACCCATGTGCGCGACGTGATGCGCACCGGCGATGCTATTCCGTGCGTCACACCCGAGGCGAGTTTCGCCGAAGCGCTGCTGGAAATCTCGCGCAAGGGCATGGGCATGACGGCGATCTGCGATATTACGAACGGCACGCCAGGCAAGTTGCTGGGGGTTTTCACCGACGGCGACCTGCGTCGCCTGCTGGAGCGCACCGGCAACATCACCGGGCTGAAGATTGCCGATGTCATGCATGCATCGCCACGCTGCATCACCCCCGATGCGCTTGCCGCCGAAGCAGCCAGCATGATGGAGCAGCTGTCTATCACGCGCTTGCTGGTCATCGACGCTCAAGGCCTGCTTGTCGGAGCGCTGAACACACAAGACCTGCTGACGGCCAAGGTGATCTGATGCTATTCCCCAACAAGGACGAACACTTCGAATCTGCACGCATCAAGGCAGAAAAACTAAAGCTCATGGCTTTCGACGTCGACGGTGTACTCACCGATGGCACCTTGTTCTTCACGCCAGCTGGCGACGAGATCAAGGCCTTTTCCAGCCTCGACGGCCATGGTCTGAAAATGCTGGCTGAAGCAGGCATCACCGTCGCCATCATCACCGGCCGCAAGTCACCCATGGTCGAGCTGCGCGCTGCCAATCTCGGCGTCGCCCACCTCTTCCAGGGCGTCGAGGACAAACGCGCCGTCATGCGCTCGCTGCGCGAGCAACTTGGGCTGTCGGCGGAACAAAGCGGTTACATGGGCGATGATGTCGTCGATCTGCCGATCCTGCGTGATTGCGGTTTCTCGGCATCGGTGCGAGACGGACACCAGTTTGTTCACAAGCACGTGGACTTCGTAGCCTCGCATGGTGGCGGTCGCGGTGCGGTACGCGAGCTGTGCGACTTCATACTGAATGCGCAGGGTAAGCTCGATACCATGCTGGCCAGTTATCTGACGCGTTGATCGATGGAATGAAAACAAGCTGATGCGTCGCCTACCCGCCCTCCTCCCCCTGCTCATAGCCGCCTTGCTGGCACTGGCCACCTACTGGCTGCAATTCGTGGTCGGCAATGAGCGTCCAACCGGTCTGGGCAATGATCGCGGCGACCCCGACGCGATCGTCGAGAACTTCCATGTCGACAAGTTTGACCAGACGGGCAGGCTTGCCATGACGCTCGACGCCGACGAACTCAAGCACTACCCCGCGGATGACTCGGCAGACCTGAAACAACCACGCGTACACTTCATTTCGGTAGGGCGCGACAGCACCTGGCGCAGCGACAAGGCGCGCATCACCGACCGTGGTGACCATATCCAGCTTGTCGACAATGTACGTGGTGTGCGCGTAGCGACAACGGACTCCGTCGAGCAGGTGTTGACCACCTCTGAAGCCAAGGTGCTCACTGACGACGAAATCGTCCATATCGACAAACCCCTGACCATGACCCAAGGCGCTATCCGCATCAATGCCGCCAGTGGTGCATGGAACAATATTGACGGCTCGCTGCAACTCAAGCAGGTCGATGCCATTCTTCAACGAACGCCTAATGTGACGCCGAACTGATCATGTCCCAACCGAGAATTCTGCTTGCCCTGAGCTTGAGCGTCGTCGCTGGCACAGTCACCCTGCACTCCTCACCTGCAAATGCCGAACGCGCCGATCGGGAAAAGCCCGTGCGCATCCTGGCGGACTACTCGCCAGTCAGCGACAAGACCAAGACAGTGATACTTGAAGGACACGTCAAGATCACACAAGGCACGCTGGTCATTGTCTCCAACAAGGCGGTGATCACCCAGGATGCGGACGGTTTCCAGACTGCTGTGGCAACCGGCGGCGAAGGTGGTCTGGCGCGCTTTCAGCAAAAGAGCGAAGGCAAGGATGAGATGGTGTATGCCGAAGCCGAACGCATTGAATACGATGCACGCACGGAGACTGCGACCTTGATCAAGCGCGCCTGGGTACGCAAGGGCGTCAATGAGACCTGCGCTGACACGATCGAGTACAACGGCCAGACCGAAACCTCGAAGAGCCGCAGCGCTGCCAAACCGGGCGATCAGGTTTCCATCGTGCTCCCGGGCAAAGCCGCCCAATCCGCGCCGATCGCCACGATCACTTGCGAACGCAAGAAATAGTCCGCCAGTAGCGCCCGCTGCGCTCCGCGTACAGCTCCCGCAACCTTTCCTTGACGCAGCGCACACTTCCTCCTCCTCAGACGGCAAGTCACCCTTGTCGTCTGACTCTCCTCGTGCCATAGTTGCAGTGCATCATTTGTACTGAAAATTCGGCGCAAGCACCTGATTGATTGGCGTTTTTATCAATTCAACCACTTTTGTGTGCAGCGCACAAAAAGTGCTTGACAAAGGCGTTTGTTGGCCTAGAATCCAGATTGTGCAGCGCAACATATTTCCCGGTAGCGCTAGCTTGTAGGCTGTGTCACCCACTCACTTTTGAGGAGATAGAAAATGTTTGCAACCCCTGAACAATTCGCCAGTGTTAACAAGTCGGCTGTTGAAGCCTGGCTGACCATTGCTAACACCACTTTCGCCAGCGTCGAACGCCTGGCAGCCCTGAACCTGAACACCGCCCGTAGCGCGCTGGAAGATAGCGTTGCAAATACCAAGGCCCTGCTCAGCGCCAAGGACCCACAGGAGTTCGCCGCGCTGCAAGCCAGCCTGGCACGCCCGACTCTGGAAAAGGCTGTCGCCTATGGCCGTAGCGTCTATGAAATCGCGACCGAAGTGCAAGGTCAGTTTTCCAAGATCGCCGAAGGTCAGGCCACCGAAATCAAGCAAAGCATTGCGACCACGCTGGACAAGGTTGCAAAGTCGGCGCCTGCTGGTTCCGATGTGGCAGTAGCCGCAGTCAAATCAGCTATCGCCGCCGCCAATTCGGCTTACGACAGCATCAGCAAGGCTGCCAAGCAAGTTGCTGAAATCACCGAAGCCAATGTGACGGCAGCAACGGACGCAACCGTCAAGGCTGTAGGTACGGCAGCAACGAAGGCAAAGAAGGCCGCTTGATTTTCACGGTCTCCGCAGAACATCGCGGAATAGAAAAGCCGCAATCTGGAAAGATTGCGGCTTTTTTCATTGTTTAACGAGAGGCTCAGGCCGGACGCAACTTGCAGCTATCGCTGCCGGCAACACAGCAAAGCAAGCAGAAGCAACCCCTCCGCCGATCAGTTTTTCGTTTCGGAGAGACGATCAAACTGTTGCTTCTTTTTTGCCATATCGAAATCCGAGTCGGCAAATCGCAGGGCAATCGCACGAAACTCTTCCTGTTGCTCGACAAAGGCATCCACCATATCGGGATCAAAGTGGCTGCCTTTGCCCTGAATGATGACGTCTACGGCATTTTCGTGAGACATGCCGTCCTTGTAGACGCGGCGGCTGATCAGGGCATCGTAGACGTCAGCCACTGCCATCAGACGAGCTGAAACGGGGATGTCGTCTCCGACCAGCCCACACGGGTAACCCGAGCCATCCCATTTCTCCTGATGGCCGAAAGCCATTTCCTTGGCGATCGAGAGGAATTCGACCCTGGTTCCCAAGGCCAGCTCGGCGTGCTCGATCGCATCGCGCCCCAGCGCGGGGTGCTCCTTCATGACCTCGAACTCTTCCGGTGTGTACTTGCCGGGTTTGAGCAGGATGCGATCGGGGACACCTACCTTTCCAATGTCATGGAGCGGCGCCGATTTGAACAAGGTCTTGATTGTTTTCGCCGTCAGGTAGGTCGAAAAGCGCGGATGGTCGCGCAGCCTTTCCGCCAGCACCTTGACGTAGTGCTGGGTGCGGCGGATGTGGTTGCCGGTATCGGAGTCCCGCGTTTCGGCGAGCGAGGCCATGGCAAGGATCGTGACATCCTGGATCGCCTCTACCTCTTGCGTACGCCTGCCAACTTCCTGTTCGAGATAGTCGGCTTTCGAGCGGAAGAAGTCAGACACAGCCTTCAGTGACAAATGCGTTTCCACCCGCGCCAGCACGATGGGCGGGCTGATCGGTTTGGTAATGTAGTCGACTGCCCCGAGTTGCAGACCCAGCTTTTCATCCTCCACCTCCGCTTTCGCGGTCAGGAAAATGATCGGGATATCACAAGTTGCCGGGTCGGCCTTGAGGCGACGGCAGACTTCGTAACCGTCGATGCCGGGCATCATGATGTCAAGCAGCAACAGATCTGGAGGCGGATGGATGCTGGCGATCTGAAGAGCCTTTTCGCCGTTGCTGGCCACCTTGACCTTGTACGTATCCTTCAGCACTCCACTCATCAGCGCGAGATTGTCCGGCGTGTCATCCACTACCAGCACGGTTGGCTTGACGAGGTAGTCGGTGTCGAATTCCATTGCACTCTCCACTTCCAGTTGTTCATTGCGTGTCTGCGCAATGAGATGGCGATCTTCCTGCCTCCGGCACGCGCGATCGATCATGCCAACGCGATACTTTAGCCCTATTTCTAACCCTATTCGATGGCAACCCCTTTGAGTTTTTCCAGCGCCGCATCGAAGTCGAAAGCTGCAATCGCGGCGCTGACAGGCCTGAGCGCGCGACCAAGGGGTGAGGTCCCAAGTGAGGCGAGCAATGCGTCAAGGCGATCTCCAGCCTCCGCATCGCTGTTCTCCAGCAATCCTTGCAAATTCTTCAGTGCAGCAATGTGTTCGGCCAGAACAATAGCGGGCGCTGCCGGAGCTTCTGCGACTTCGGGTCTCTTCGCCACCGCACCGATCCCCTGCAGGCCATCGATGACTGGAGCAAGTTCGGCCAAAGTCTTCTCCAGCAATTCGGCGATTCGATCTGAAGGCGCTTGTGCGTTGCAAGCGTCTTCGAGCTCGCCCGCGGCTGCTTGCACCCTCCGGGCGCCGATGTTGCCGGCGGCACCCCTGAGCGTGTGCGCGGCGCGCGTCGCAGCAAGCGGATCGGGACCCGTTTGTGACGCCACGAACAGTTCGGCAAACTTGCCCTGGCTGTCGCGGAAGGTGCACAACAAACGCGTGTAGAGGGACTGCCTGTTCATCGAGATCGCCATGCCAGCCTTGATGTCGACGCCTGGCAGGTGCGGTAGATCTGGCATTTCGCCGCCAGCGTCGGGGCGCTGAGCGGCTCCAGCATCCGGCGCTGTCGCGCCCCTGATCGACTGCGCCATGGTGTTGGACATGTCGCTCACACTAAGCGGCTTGGCAATGATGGTAGGGGCAGCGGGGTTCGCGAAGCCGATCGCACAGTCGCGATCGAGCCCGACGATGCCGCCATTGACCGAGCCGAGAATCAGGCGGCTGCGTGCCTCGAGCCGTGCAAGCTCCTCGGCGCTTGCCTTGAGCGAGTGCTGCTGGGCTTCCAGTTCGATCGTCTGCTCTTCCAGTGCGGCGGCTTGTTGCTTCATGTGTTCAGCCTGACGCTGGGTTTCTTCCAGCAGCAAACGTGTCTTCGCGTTGCGTTCAAGAATTTCGATGTTCATCGCCAGGATCGGCATCAGGCCGTCGAGCAGCGCCTGCTCCTTGCTCCCGAAGCTCTCGAAGCTCTCGAAGCTCGCCAGTTCAAGTACCGCCAGCAGGCGGTCGTTATGCAAAACTGGTAGCACGGAAATGGCATGTGGGTCCGCGTTGCCAAGGCCTGAACCGATCCGGATGTAGTCGGCGGGCGCCTGCTCCAGAACGATGGGCTTCCGCTCCAGTGCGCACTGACCGATCAGCCCCTCACCGGGGGCGAAAGATTGCTCGCGACGCTCGCTGTCGCGCAGGGCATAGCCGCCCAGCAGGCTGAGCCTGCGCTCATCCTCCTTGTAGAGGTAAAAGGCCGCGTGGCCGATCCTGAGCAAGGGCGCCAGGCCGGACAGAAACTGATTTGACAGATCGGTGAGGCTGCTCGCGGCCTGCAGTGCGGCTGATACGGCCGCAACGTGGGTCTTGATCCAGCGCTGCGCTTCCATCTGCTGGGCTTCGGTTTGCAACACCGCAACGGCACGCGCGAGGGCGCCGATTTCGTTGTTGTAATCCAGCAGAGGTACGGCATGGTCGAGCTGGCCGGAAGCCAGCTGTTCAACGGCCCTGCGCAGACGATCAAGCGGGCCATGAACTGAGCGTGAGAACAGCACCCAGAGCAGAAGTCCGGTCAGACAGATGATCGTCACCAGGATTGCCAAGTACGTACTGCTACGCTCTGCCGCCGCGATGGCCGCCGCAAATTGTTCGTGAGCCCCATCGATCTTGCTGTTGACCAGCTCTTCGAGTATCTCGTTGGCAGCGAAACCCGGCTGGCGGAATGTGTCCGTCGTAACGAAGGCTGCGGCCTCGGCATCCTTGCCGTTCTGCATCAGGCTTATCGCGGTATCCACGCCACGCAGATAACGCACCAACTCCTCTTCGAATCGGCTCAGTTTCTCGGTGTTCGTCCCGCGAAACAGCGTGGGGCGGAGGCTTTCAATGCTTTTCGCAAGCTTTGATCGGGCGATGGCAATCTGCTCGAGCGCGCGTTCACGATCCGATGAGTCGGGCGCCAGCACGGCCTCGCGAACGGTGCGACCAATTGTGGTGTAGGTGACCTGAACGTCCTTGCCCAGCAGGACGCCCCGCATGTCCTCGGTGTAGAGCACCTGCAGATTGGCGACCATCGCCCGCTGGACAAGCAGGCCTGCTACGCCGACGGTGACCAATCCCAACAGCATCAGCGAGAAACCAAGCATGAGCTTGAGATTGAGCGAGCGCCGTTCCAGACTGCCGGACCACGACTTCATGCAGCTCTCCTCGTTTTGGCGGGGACCACGCCACTTCACTCAGGCATTGAACGCAAAGCAGCGCAGAAGCTTGTCAGGTACGCCATTCTGATCTTTCGGCTTATGCACTGACACCCTGCTCAAGCCGTCTGCAAATTCTCCATCTCGCACCATGGGTGGCCGCAACGCGTCATATCTTCGCGCATCGCTATCATGGCCGCCGCAACAGCCTCTGGCGCGCCCTTGGCACCCAGTTCGATATGCCGACGGCCTGTTGCACCGCCCAGGCTGGGCAGGCTGAAGATCGTCACGCCAAAACGCGTCTGCCAGTCATTCATGAGATCGAGCAACTGACTCTCATGTGTGTGCAGCACGGCAATGGATTGCTCGGCCCACGGTCTGGCGTGATGCACGTGCTTGTAGTGCGTATCGAGCACCCACTCCATCATCGGCCAGGACATTTCCGGGAAGCCCGGCAAGAACCAGTGCGCGCGAATGCCGAAGCCGGGGATGCGGTTGTAGGGATTCGGGATGATCTGGCTGCCGACAGGAATCTCGCCCATCATCAGGCGCTGTGGATTCACCTCGTCACCAAAGCGCGCGCGAATCTCGCGCTCCGCATCGGCATGCAGCGCGATGTCGACACCCAGCGCCGCAGCCGCACACTGACGCGTGTGATCGTCCGGCGTGGCACCAATACCCCCAAAGGAAAACACCACGTCGCCACTGGCAAAGGTCTGGCGCAGCATTTCCGTCAGCAGCGGTCTCTCGTCACCGCAGTAGCGTGCCCAGGACAGACTCAGGCCACGCGCCTTGAGCAGCTCGATGGCCTTGGGTAGGTGCTTGTCCTGCCGCCTGCCGGAGAGGATTTCATCACCGATGATGAGGACACCGAAGGCCATTTTCACTGACTCCGCGGGTTGGAAAAACGTGCCTCGGGCACGTCGATGATGTGCTCTCCGGCGCGCGCTTCACGCAGCGCCTGCAACAGGAAATGCACGAAGGCCAGGCCGCTCAGTGCCGGCACGAAAAAATTGAACAGCGGTACGAAGACCAGCACGCCGGCCGTCGCGCCGATCAGGTACAAGCCGCCGCGATGCTGACGCGGCAGCGCGCGCAATTCGTTGCGATCAGCATGGCGCATCAAAGCGTCATAGCGATAGCAGCGCTGGTTAAGCCATGCGCTCAGGAACACCGACAGCACCACGCCCATGCCGGGAATGAACCACAGCGGCAAAGTGCACAGACCCACCATGATGAACAGCATCAGTGCCCACACGGCGTTTGCAGCGCTGCCGACCTGACTGCCACCGCGCCGCTCGACAAGATCGGGATAGTCCGTCGCAGCAACACGTTCGAGCATCAGGGGCAAGGCAATCAGCGAGATCAGCACCGTCGCCGTCAACAGGGACAAAGGCAGGAACAGCAAGACCAGCAAGACATGCGTAAAACCGACGAGCAGCATCGCGGAGGTCGAGCCGGTGACGAACCAGCCACCCATCCAAGGCAAGCCTTGCGCGAAGTGCAGCAACAGGTCGGCGGCCCTGCCCCATACCAGTATCGCCACGACAAGCCACAGCACGAAGGCAAGCAAGGTTGGCCACAACAGGTGCCACATGATGTCTGGCCGCATCAGGCTGCGTGCGGCACGTGTCCATGCAATTACGAGCTTGCTCATTCATTCCCTTCTTCGGGTATTGCCGGGACGCATCCCGGATTCAATCAGGCCACCGACCGCAGACCGTCAACCACGGTCCGCTGCAGCAGCCCGCGCACACCGAGCCAGCCGCAGGCCACGATGCCGATCACCGCAAGCAGTGCATAGCCCAGCAGCGCCAGCCAGTCCGGATCGTAGAATATATCGAACACCTTGGTGGCCAGTATGTAGCCGGTCGCCAAAGCGCCAATCGTCGCCAGTATTGCCGCCAACACGCCCAGCACGACGAACTCCGACAGCATGGCCGTGCGCAATTGCGGATTGCGTGCGCCGAGCGTGCGCAGCACGGCCAGTTCATGCATGCGTTCATCATGCGTGGCGCGCAGCGCAGCCAGCAAGACGGTGGCGCCGGCGATCAACGCAAACCCAAACACGAATTGCACGACGCGCACCAGCTTGGCGGTGAGATCCTGCATCTGCGCGATCACTGCGCCGACATCGATCACCGTGAGATTGGGAAAGGCCGCGACGAGCGCATTGATGTCGGCACCACGCCCGGGCGGCAACAGGAAGCTGGTAATCCATGAAGTCGGCATCTGCTCGAGCACGCCGGGCGCGGCGGTGAAGTAGAAATTCACACGCATCGAATCCCAGTCCAGCTTGCGGATGCTGCCGACCGTACCGCTGACGCGCTGCCCGCCGATGTCGAACACCACGCTATCGCCAAGCTTGACGCCCAGCGTTTTGCCGACGCCCTCTTCCATCGAGAACACCGGCCCGCCTTGTGGTTCATCGCCATGCCACTTGCCGGCAACAATCTTGTTGCCTTCCTGAATGACAGCCGAATAGGACAGATTGAACTCGCGGTCCGCCAGATTGCGCGCCCGGTCTTCCTTGTAGGCATCGGCGCGCACCGCATTACCACGCAACTCGACCAGGCGGCCGCGAATCATCGGTAGCAGTTCGAGCGCAGGCAGATGATGCTCGCGGAAGAAAGCCTGTAGCGGTTCACGCTGCTCCGGCTGGATATTGAGCACGAACTGATTGGGCGCATCCGGCCGCAGGCTGTGCTGCCAGCCACGCAGCAAGTCACTGGAGACGAGGCCGAGCAACAACATCGCCATCAGACCCAGACCCAGACCCACCGACTGCACGATGCTGGCCGATAGCCTGCGATGCATGGCAGCCAGGCCGTAACGCAAGCCCCAGGTGCTGCGCATGCCGCCATCGCGATGACGCGCCATGGCCAACAGGCTCAGGCCCGCGCGCGCCAGCAGTGCAAACACCACACAGGCGCCGGCGAAACCGAGCGCCACCCAGGCGCCGAGCTTGATGTCACCCGCCACCCACAGGAACAAACCGAACAGCACGACGGCGCCGGCACTCCATGCACCCAGCGTGCTTGCTTCCGGCCCGCCCCATTCGCGCCGGAACACATGCACGGGCGGCACACGCGTCATGTGCAGCAACTGTGGTCCGACGAACCCCACGACCAGCGCCACGCCAACGATCAAACCATGCACGACCGGCAGCAAGCCAGGCAAAGGCAGCTCCGCCTTGATCAGCGAACCGGCCAGCCCAGCGATGCCAGCCTGCACACCAAAGCCGACCACGCAGCCGACGACAGCAACGGCCAGACCGAATACAGCGAACTCAGTGAGGAACAGGCCCAGCAATTGCGAGCGCCGCGCGCCGAAGCAACGCATTGCCGCACAGCCATCCAGATGCCGCTGCAGGTAACGCCGCGCGCACAGGCCGATCGCCACGGCCGCAAGCACGACCGACAGCATCGCGGCAAGGCTCAGGAAATGCTCGATGCGTTCAAGATTGCCGCGCACCTCGGGGCGTACGTTGTCGATGCTCTCGAGTTGCTGACCGCCTGCGAGCCGCGGTTTGACCCAGGCTTCGAATCGATCGACAAGCTTGCGCGCCTTGGCATCAGTGCCGTCCGCTGCGATCTGCATGCGATAGCGCACGCGGCTGCCTTCCTGAATCAAACCGGTCCGCGCCAGATCGGCGGCATTCACCATGATGCGCGGAATGAAATTGAAGAAACCGGTGCCGCGATCAGACTCGAAGGTGATCAGCGCACCGACCCGCAACTGGATGTTGCCGAGATTGATCATGTCGCCGGGTTTGATCTGCAGCGCTGTGAGCAAGCGCTCTTCCACCCAGGCTTCGCCCCGCGCGGGAATGCGCCCCGCTTCACGCGCCTCCTGCCCCATGCCGTCGGCGATCTTCAGACTACCGCGCAAGGGATATTGCGGCTCCACGAATTTCACGGCGGAGAGCTGGGCCACGTCATCCGTGCTGACCATGCTGGAGAAGGTGGTCGTATTCGTCACGCGCAGTCCCATGCGCTGCGCTTCCTGCTGCCACGCGTGTGGCAGCGGCGCATCGCCGGAAACCAGCAGATCGCCACCCAGCAATTGCGTGGCATCGCGCTTGAGCGCCTGCTGTACGCGCCCGGTGAAGAACTCCACGCTTGTGATACTGGCCACCGCAATCAGCAATGCGACGCCAAGCAATGTGAGCTCACCGGCACGCAGGTCGCGGCGGAGCATGGAAAGGGAGAGTCGGACGCTGGATAGAATATTTTTGAAATGCATGGCACGCATGATGTGGCAAAGGACGAGCTGCGGACAACTTGTTTGCAGACAACCCGCCCTGTGCTTCGTTCCTCAGGGTCGGCCCGTATAGTCCGTATAATGGCCGCTTCACCGCACACTGGCCCGGGTAACCCACCTGAAGCTGCTGAGCGGTGTCCTGCATTGAACTACCCAGCAAATCAGCCGATGACCGACTCTGCCCCTTCGTCTTCCCCTACCGCGCCTTTGAACACGCTCCGCCCGCTCGACAAGACCGTCCTGCCAAAGCCGGGCCAGCGTCTGGACCTGCCCCTGCTGCACGGCTCGGCCGACGCAGCCGCACTGGCGCAGCTCGCCAGCACCGGGCAGAAGCTGCTGGTGATCACGGCCAATCCGCTCGACGCGCAACGCCTCAAGGAAGAGATCGCGTGGTTCGCTCCGGACGTGAAAGCGCACCTGCTGCCGGACTGGGAAACGCTGCCCTACGACAATTTCTCGCCGCACCAGGACCTGATCTCCGAGCGACTGGCGACGCTGCACGCCATCCAGCGCGGCGATTCCGACCTGACGCTGGTACCCGCCTCCACCGCGCTGTACCGCATGGCGCCGCCCTCATACATGGCGGCCTACACCTTCTTCCTCAAGGCCAAGGCGAAGCTCAATCTGGAAGCATTGCGCAACCAGATGACCATCGCCGGTTATGACCATGTCACACAGGTGATCCGCCCCGGCGAATTCTCCGTACGTGGCGGCCTGATCGATCTGTTCCCCATGGGCGCGGCCATGCCGTACCGCATTGACCTGTTCGATGACGAGATCGACACCATCCGCACCTTCGATCCGGACACGCAGCGCACGCTGTTCCCGGTACCCGAAATCCGCATGCTGCCGGCGCGCGAATTCCCGCTCGACGACAAGGCGCGCACCTCGTTCCGCCAGCGCTTCCGCGAAGCCTTCGAGGGCGACCCGACCAAGTCCGTCATCTACAAAGACATTTCGAACGGCATCGCCTCGCCGGGCATCGAGTATTACCTGACGCTGTTCTTCGAAGAGACGGCGACGATCTTCGATTACCTGCCGAAGGATGTCGTGCTGGTCACGCACAAGGATGTGCCGGCCGCCGTCGACGCTTTCTGGGTGGAAGCCAACAGCCGCTATCGCCTGATGGCGGGTGACCGCGCACGGCCACTGCTGCCACCGGACCAGCTCTTCCTGCCCGCCGAGCAGTTCTTCACCGCGGCGAAGGTGTTGCCGCGTCTGGCCATCGGTGACGGTGCGGGCGGCATGCCAACGACATCGCCGCTGCCCGACCTTGGTGTCGAGCGCAAGGCGACCGACCCGCTGCACAAGCTCAAGAACTATCTCAACAACTTCCCGTGGCGCGTGCTGGTAATGGCCGAGTCGGCGGGCCGTCAGCAGACCATCAACGAGTACTTCGGTGAGTACGGTCTCAAGCCTGAAGGCAGCGCAGATCTGAGTGGTTTCCTCGCGAGCGACGCCAAGCTGGCGCTGTCAGTCGGCCCGCTCAGCAACGGCTTCGTACTGCCCGGCGCCAACATCGCCATCCTCACCGAGAACGAGCTGTACGCCACGCAAGCACGTCCGCGCAGCCGCGGCCGCGATGCACGCAAGGCTTCGGTGGAAGGCTGGCTCAAGGATCTTTCCGAACTCAAGGCGGGTGATCCCGTCGTGCACGCCAGCCACGGTATCGGCCGTTACCACGGCTTGATCCACATGGATCTTGGCGAGGGCGACACGGAATTCCTGCACCTGGAGTACGCAGAAGACACCAAGCTCTACGTGCCCGTATCCCAGCTGCATGTCATCACGCGCTATGCCGGCGCTGACCCAGAAGCTGTCCAGCTACACAAGCTGGGCAGTGGTCAATGGGAAAAGGCCAAGAAGAAAGCCGCCGCGCAGGTGCGCGACACGGCTGTCGAGTTGTTGCAGCTCTACGCGCAACGCGCGGCGCGACCTGGCCACAAGTTCGATTTCGCCCAGCACGATCTGGATGCGTTTGCGGAGGGCTTCGGCTTCGAGGAAACGGGCGACCAGCTCAGCGCCATCAATGCCGTCGTCGAAGACATGCGCTCGGGCCGACCGATGGATCGCCTCGTCTGCGGCGACGTCGGCTTCGGCAAGACCGAGGTCGCGCTGCGCGCCGCCTTCATCGCCATCTCGGATGGCAAGCAGGTTGCCGTGCTGTGTCCCACCACGCTACTCGCCGAGCAGCACTTCCAGACCTTCAGCGACCGCTTCGCCGACTGGCCGGTGAAGATCGCCGAGATTTCGCGTTTCCGTAGCGCCAAGGAACAGGCCGAAGCACTCGAGCTGCTGTCCGAAGGCAAGGTCGACATCCTCATCGGCACGCACCGTCTGCTGCAGAAGGACGTCGAGTTCAAGCAGCTGGGCCTCGTCATCATCGACGAGGAACACCGCTTTGGCGTGCGCCAGAAGGAAGCACTCAAGGCGCTGCGCAAGGACGTCGACATCCTCACGCTTACCGCGACGCCGATCCCGCGCACGCTGGGCATGGCCATGGAAGGCCTGCGCGAGTTCTCCGTCATCGCCACTGCGCCGCAGAAGCGCCTCTCCATCAAGACCTTCGTGCAAGGCTGGTCGAAGGGCGTCGTGCGCGAAGCCGTGCTGCGCGAATTCAAGCGCGGCGGCCAGGTGTACTTCCTGCACAACGAGGTCGACACCATCGAGAACATGCGCGAGACGCTGACCGAGCTGCTGCCGGAAGCGCGCATCGTCGTCGGCCACGGCCAGTTGCCGGAACGCGAGCTGGAACGCGTGATGAAGGACTTCACCACGCAGCGTGCCAATCTGCTGCTGTGTACGACCATCATCGAGACAGGTATCAACATCCCGACGGCGAATACCATCGTCATCAACCGCGCCGATCGTTTCGGCCTCGCGCAGTTGCATCAGTTGCGCGGCCGTGTCGGCCGTTCACACCATCAGGCCTACGCCTACCTGCTCACCGATGCCGGCGTGAAGCCAAGCGCCAACGCGCAGAAGCGTCTCGAAGCCATCACCATGATGGAAGACCTCGGCTCCGGCTTCTTCCTTGCCATGCACGATCTGGAAATCCGCGGTGCGGGCGAAGTGCTCGGCGACTCGCAGTCCGGCGAAATCCAGCAGGTCGGCTTCTCGCTCTACACGCAGATGCTCAAGCGTGCCGTGAAGGCCCTGCAGAGCGGCAAGGATGTCGATCTTGCACAGCCACTCGATGCGGTATCGGAAATCAATCTGCACACACCCGCCCTGCTGCCCAACGCCTATTGCAGTGACGTGCAGGAACGCCTCACGCTCTACAAGCGCATGGCCAATGCCGATAGCGCGGAAGAGCTGCAGGACATCCAGGAGGAGCTGATCGACCGCTTCGGCGAAATGCCGGCGCAGACACAGGCGCTCATCGAAACGCATCGCTTGCGCATAGCGTCGAAGCCATTCGGTATTACGAAGATCGAAGCATCGGAGAGCCGCATCAATCTGCAGTTCGAACCGAACCCGCCGATCGAGCCGATCAAGATCATCCAGCTGATCCAGAAGAACAAAAACTACAAACTTAACGGGCAAGACAAGCTGTCGGTGACGGTTTACTCGGCGACGCTGAAGGACCGCGTGGCGCGCGTACGCGATGTTCTCAAGGCCCTTAGCTAGTCACGTTCTTTGATGCAAAACCAGAAGCACGGCACGATGATCGTGATCAGGAAAGCCAGAGCTGCGGACGCGAATTCAATACAGGATCTATACCGAGCGCTCGTGAACAATCCGCAGGTGAGGGTGCTGCCAGAGCGAGTGGAACAGCTGGCGGATGCCGCCGCCACTGCGCTGTTGATCGCCGAACGAGACGGAGATGTCGTCGGTACCGCGCTTGTATCCTTTTGCGCGGATGTGATGTTTCAAGCTCAGCCCTTCGCCGTCGTGGAGAATTTCATCGTGAACGCCAACTGCCGCAAATGCGGTATTGGCTCGGCGTTGATGCGTGAGGTCGAGCAGTACTGCCTCGCGGTTGATTGCTCGAAGAGCATGTTGCTCAGCTCATCAGAACGGGTTGTGGCACATGAATTTTTCACAAAAGCCGGCTTCTCGGGATCGGTAAAACAAGGCTTCGTCAAATATCGAAGACAGTTCTCGACCAGCCACGATACCGGTCCGGACTAGTTAGAATAGCCCTTCACAGGTCCTTCATGGCGATTTTCTACGGGGCATTGCTCGCTGCACGCTGTGCCCGTTTGAGCACATCATCGATCGCATTTGCTTAAAGAAATGCGCCGGCATTACAGATGCGGCGCCAAGCAACTCAACGTAAATCAGTCCCACGGCCTGCGATGGGAAAGTTCAGATCGCCGATCAGGACGTCGATGCCTGATTGGGCATTTCCGGCACTAGCGAAAACCGGACGTCGAGACTTTCGCCGGGTGCGAGAACGTGGCCACCGATTTGCGCCTGGGGCAGATGCTGCAGATTGGGCCAGTCCGTGCAATTGCTGACACCTTCGATGCAGAAGTGATCCTTGTCATCTGGCGAATAAAGCACGAAGAAGTCGAGCGGCGACTCCGCTGTCAATGTCATCTGCATCTTCTCGTGCGGCCATTCAACGCGTGCGCTGCGTCGCCAACCGATGAAATTGTTGTCGCGCACAAGCGGCGCCAGCAGCGTGCCTCGACGCAAGTCGTCAAGAAATGTCGGCTGTGACAGTTGTGTCGGCATCACTTCGTGATCGCCTTCCCACATCGATTCGACGTCGACCTGCAAGCGCGTACCGGGCCGGTGCAACACGTAAGGGTGATGCCCCAATCCCACGGGCATCGCTTCGCTGCTGCGATTGGTGATCTGCAGGCTGACGTGCAGAGCCCCGTTTTCAAGACGATAGGTCTGCTCCGCCACGAAGGGCCAGGGCCAATCGCCACCAGCGTGCTCCATGCGCAGGGTTGCCGAGGTAGCGCTCTGCGCGACACACTGCCAGGGGCGCTGCCAGGCGAAACCATGCAACGCATGTGGCTCGGCTACGTTCAAGGGCAGCTGCACCGTGCGCCCGCGAAATGTGAATCGGCCATGCCGGATGCGATTGCAAAAGGGCAGCAAGGGATAGCTCGCCATGCCGGTCGGCAGACGTGACTCTAGCGCCGCACTGCTTGCTGGCCGCAACCAGTCGAAGCGCTTGCCGTCCTGCACACAGTAGTAAGCCGCAATGGCACCACCAATGGCAGGCGCGAGTTCAAGCGTGGTATTGCCTTCATGCAGGCTGATGCGGCCAAGATCCTGCGGCCAGACCACATTCACCGTCATGCCTGATTGCCCTGCGGCGCTGCGAACACGGGCGAGCTCATCGGTGCGGCGTGCGACGAAACGACAACGGGCTGCACGGTCTTGTCAGCTGCGGATTTCGCTTCAGAAAGCTTGCCGCTGGCATTGCCACCGCCACGCTTGTCTGCCGCAGCGCGATGTTCGATGACACGCTGAAGCACGCAGAACACGCACAGCAATATGCCGATGGCAATCTTCGTCCACCACGCACTGAGGCTTCCGTCAAAAGTAATCAGGGTCTGGATGAGGCCGAGGATGAGCACACCGAACACCGTGCCGATCATGTAACCCGCTCCGCCGCTGAGCAGCGTACCGCCTATGACGGCGGCTGCGATCGCATCCAGCTCCATACCCTGCGCGTGCAGACCGTAGCCGGACAACATGTAGAAGGTAAAGATCACGCCGGCCAGTGCGGAGCAGAAACCACTTAGGGTATAGACCAGCACCCGCGTGCGCGCGACCGGCAAGCCCATCAGCAGGGCCGAGCGTTCGTTGCCACCAATGGCGTAAACATTGCGACCGAAGCTCGTGAAATGCGCGATGAAAACTGCCAGCGCGACCACGCCCAGCGCGATGATCACATTCCACGAAATGAACAACTCGCCCCAGAGTTCGATGCGATGCTGCGAGATCGCCGTATAGAGCGGTTCATTGATCGTGATCGTATCAATGCTCAGCAGATAGCAAAGCCCGCGAGCGAGGAACATGCCCGCCAGCGTGACGATAAAGGCCTGCAGCTTGAAGTAGTGGATGACCGCGCCCATCACCGCGCCGAACCCTGCGCCAAGCACAAGCACCAGCGGAATCACAGCAAACGGCGACCAGTGATGATGCTCGATCAGCACTGCGGAAATCATCGTCGTCAGCGCGATAACCGAACCCACGGACAGATCGATGCCGCCGGAAAGAATCACGAAAGTCATGCCCATGGCTGTGACTATCAGAAAGGCATTGTCGATGAACAGATTAAGGAAGACCTGTGCGCTGAAGTTGTAGGCGAACGTACCGCTGCCGAACATCAACACAAACAGGACCATCGTGACGATCATCGGCACGCGCTGCAGATTGATCCTGCGTCTGGCCGCCCCGCTCATGCCTCTGCTCCCAGTGCAGTGCCACGACGAAACACCATTGCGCGAAAGGCACTCGACTGCATCAGGCACACTGCGAAGACGACGATTGCCTTGACGACGAGATTCACTTCCGGCGGTACGCCTATGGAATAAATTGTATAGGTCAGGGTCTGGATGATCAGCGCACCGATCACGCTGCCCCACAGGTTGTAACGCCCACCCGCCAGCGAAGTGCCACCCAGTGTCACGGCAAGAATGGCATCAAGCTCAAGCAGCAGGCCGGCGTTATTGCCGTCCGCGCTCTTCACGTTGGAGCTGATGATGAGCCCCGCGATGCCCGCACACACCCCGCAGAAGGTATAGACCCAGAAGGTCAGTGCGCGCGCGTTGAGCCCCGCCAGACGCGACGCCACGGGGTTGACGCCCACGGACTGGATGAACAACTGCAGCGCAGTGAAGCGCGTCAGGCCAAGCAGGATCGCCAGCACAAACGCAACGATGAATAACGAAAACGGCAGGCCAAACAGATAACCGCTGCCGAGGAAGAAGTACGGAGGGTAGTACACCGTAACGATCTGCCCATCGGTGAGGAGCTGCGCAATGCCGCGCCCCGCCACCATGAGGATCAGCGTGGCGATGATGGGCTGCATCGATAGGCCCGCCACCAACGCACCGTTCCACATGCCGCACAGGCCGGCCACAACCACGGCGGTGAGCAGCGCAAGCACCATCGGAAACTTGCTGATGTAAACCGGCGCGCCGTTCTCGATGACCAGCGTGCCGCCGATCATCGTCGCCGCCACGGCCGCCGAAATCGCCACGACAGCACCGACGGAAATGTCGATGCCACGCACGGCGATCACCAGGGTCATACCCAGAGACACCAGCATCAGTGGTGCGGCGCGATTGGCAATATCAACCAGCGCGCCGAACAGATGACCATCACGGCTGCCGACATGCAGGAAACCGGGATTGACGAAGCAATCGACGATGATGATCGCAAGCAAGGTGAGCAGTGGCCACACCAGCGAATGACGCCGCAGTTCAAGTATTGCTCGCGGGCCGCGCCTCATATCTCGCTTCCTGCAATCACCTGCATGATGGAGCCCTCGTCCACTTCGCTGCCCGCCAACTCGCCAACCTTGTTGCGATCGCGCAGCACGGCCACGCGGTGACTCACGCGCACGGTCTCATCCAGATCGGAAGAAATGAACAGGATGCTCAGCCCTTTGCGACACAGCGCCAGCACCTGTTCCATGATTTCCTGCTTGGCCGCCACGTCGATGCCGCGTGTGGGCTCGTCGAGAATCAGGATGCTCGGGTCAGTCGCCAGCCAGCGCGCCAGCATGGCTTTCTGCTGGTTGCCGCCGGAGAGCTTGCCGATGGGTTTCTCCGCATCCGGCGTGCTGATGCCCAGCAAGCTGATGTAGCGATCGGCAATCGTGCGTTGCTGCTTCAATGGAATGCCACGCAACCAGCCACGTCGCGCCTGCAACGCGAGAACGATGTTTTCGCGCACCGACAACTCGGCAATGATGCCGTCAGTCTTTCTGTCCTCAGGGCAGTAGCCGAGGCCCGCACGGATCGCTTCACGTGGCGAACTGAAAGGCCGCGTGTTGTTGTGGATGCCATCCTTGAATTCGATGTCGCCACTGTCGGCCTTGTCCGCGCCGAACAGCAATCGTGCGGTCTCCGTGCGCCCCGAGCCAAGCAGTCCGCCAAGGCCCAGCACTTCGCCTCGCCGCAGATCCAGATCGAGTGGTTGCATCAAGCCGCGCCGGCCGAAGCCACAGACAGACATCAGCGAGTCCCTGGCGTTCTCCGCGCGCTTCTCTTCTGCCGCGGCTGCCTCGCTGGGTGCCACATAGGCGCGGCCAATCATCTTGCTGATCAGCGCCATGCGGTCCAGTTCGGCGGGCAGATACTCGCCTTCACACTCGCCATTGCGCATCACGGTGATGCGGTCCGAAATCGCATACACCTGATCGAGAAAATGAGTGACGAACAGGATGGCCACACCGCGACCCTTGAGGCCGCGCATGATGGAAAACAGTTGCTCGACTTCATCGTCGTCGAGGCTGGAGGTAGGCTCATCGAGAATCAGGACGCGCGAGTCCATGCTCACAGCGCGCGCAATCGCCACCATCTGCTGGATCGCCACCGGGAACGAGTCGAGCGACGCAGTAACGTCAATCTCGAGACCGAGACGGCCCAGTTCATCGCGAGCCTCGCGATTGAGCTCAGCCCAGTCAATTTTTCCGCGGGAGACAGGAAAGCGCCCGATGAAAATATTCTCTGCCACCGACAGGTTCGGGCAGAGATTTACTTCCTGGTAAACGGTGGCAATGCCAAGGCGCTGTGCCGCGAGCGGGCTGACGGGTTGTATGCATTGGCCATGAAGGTGCATTTCGCCCGAGTCAGGCGCATGCACGCCGGTGAGCACCTTGATCAGCGTGGATTTACCCGCGCCGTTCTGTCCCATCAGGGAATGGATTTCGCCTGCATGCAGACGCAGATTGGCTTCGTGCAGCGCGCGCACGCCGGGGAAGCTTCGCGAGATGCCGCGCATTTCGAGAACGGGTTGCCGCTGCAAGTCCATGTCTGCCTCTCACTTTGTAAGAGCCGCTCTGCGGCGGCCTTGCGAACCTCACAATCACCACCTGCACCGTCGTTCCCGCGGAAGCGGGAATCCAGTGACGTCGGCACGTGCCCTGACGACGCTGGACTCCCGCTTGCGCGGGAATGACGCAGTTGCTGAGCGTTGCGCTATCAGCGTCAGCCGCGCAGCACCGAACGCTCAATACTTCCGCGACGGAAACTCTTTGGCCGCAACTTCCATCGGGAAGATGCTTTCCTGCGTCACGATGCGCTTCGGCACGCTCTCGCCCGCCTTGACCTTCTTGACCACGTCCATCAGCTGCGGGCCCAGCAATGGGCTGCACTCCACTGTCACGTTGAGCTTGCCTGCGATCATGGCCTCGAATGCACCCTTCACGCCATCGATGGAAACGATGATGATGTCCTTGCCCGGCTTCATGCCAGCTTCTTCGATGGCCTGAATGGCACCGATGGCCATGTCATCGTTATGCGCAAACAGAACATTGATCTTCTTACCCTCGGCCTTGAGGAAAGCTTCCATCACTTCCTTGCCCTTGGCGCGCGTGAAGTCACCCGTCTGTGAGCGAATCACCTTGAGCTTCGCATTGCTCTTGATGATCTCTTCGAAGCCTTTCTTGCGGTCGATCGCCGGCGCCGAACCCACCGTGCCCTGTAACTCGACGATATTCACGTCGCCCGTGGCATCCTTGAACTTGTCGACCACCCAGCGCCCGGCCTTGCGGCCTTCTTCCGTGAAGTCGGACCCGATGAAGGAGACATATAGCGAGTCATCCTTCACGTCGACGGAACGGTCAGTCAGCACCACCGGAATCTTGGCGGCCTTGGCTTCTTTAAGCACGGTCTCCCAGCCTGACTCCACGACAGGCGAGAAGGCGATGACATCAACCTTCTGCGCGATGAAGGAACGGATCGCCTTGATCTGGTTCTCCTGCTTCTGCTGCGCGTCGGAGAACTTCAAGTCAAAGCCTGCCTTCTTCGCTGCATCCTTGATGGAGACGGTATTGGCAGAGCGCCATTCGCTCTCCGCACCCACTTGCGAGAAACCCAGCGTGATCTTCTTGTCGGCGGCGAATACGCCCGGTGCAGACAAGGCAAACAGCGATGTCATCAAAAGGCTGATGACAGCAGTACGGCGGTGAATCAACATGGTGATACCTCCTTTGCTATGGTTATCGCGGCATACGTTGATGCCGTCTCTCCGTCCCACAGATGCGAGACTGTTTGCGCTGCTTGAAGCCTTGCTGCCTGATGCTGATTGCTGGTTCTTGAACCCAGGTCCTGCCAAGGGCTGTCACGCTATCCCGCAAAGCGATTCGCGGGCAAGCCGTGAATACCCGGTATTTCTATCGAGAACAGGCCGCCTGCGAGTGGCTGCTGCAGTCGCGCCGCTTCGTCGAGCTTGTGCGTAGCCGTAGTGATGAACAGCGTGCTCAGGCCACGCCCGCCGAATGTGCAACTCGTCACGTTGCTGACCGGTAATTCGATACTGCGCTCGGCCGTACCGTCGGCCAGGTGACGCACGACCTTGCCGCCGCCGAAGCGTGCGATCCACAGGCCGCCCTGCGCATCCGTCGTCATGCCGTCCGGGTAGCCGTCATCTGCATCAATCTGCAGAAACAGGCGGCGATTGGCGAGCCCGCCAGTGCGCACATCAAAATCATAGGCATAGACGCGGCCGGCTGCCGTGTCATTGTGGTACATCGTGCGCCCGTCCAGCGACCAGGCCGGTCCATTGCTGACGGCATAGCCGCCCTCAATATGCGTGCAGCTGCCGTCCGCATCGAAGCGGTAGAGGCTGCCCGTCGGCTGTTCGCAGTCGAAATCCATGGTGCCTGCCCAGAAACGGCCGGCCGCATCAACCTTGCCATCGTTGAAGCGGTTGCCGTGCAACTCCGGTTCGGGATCATGCAGGCGTGTGAGCGCTGAATGTACGGTATCGAAATAGGCGAAGCCCGACTTGAGCGTAACGATCAGGCTTCCTGCACTGTCCACGCGTTCGCGCTCGGCCACCGCACAGATGTACTCATGGAAAACCCAGCTGCGCTGCTCTCCGCTTTCGGGCGTGTAGCGATGCAACTGACAGCCCAGGATGTCCGTCCAGTACAGCGCCTGTTCGCGCTCAGACCAAAGAGGTCCCTCGCCCAGACGGGCGCCCAAGGGCCAGATACAACGAACGGCAGCGAGCGAGGAAGGCATCATCAGTGCGAATCCCGTGGCACGGGCGCGCCGCTGCCACCAACGAGGAAGTCCAGATCTGCGCCAAGATGAGCCTGCTGCACGCGGCTTACATAGAGATGACACCAACCGCGCTCAGGCGCCTCGGCCGGTGCCCACGCGGCGCGGCGTCGTGCCAGCTCTTCATCGGATACTTTCAGCGTGATGCTGCGGCGGGCCACATCGAGTTCGATGACATCGCCATCCTGCACCAGCGCCAGCGGGCCACCCACAGCCGCTTCGGGGGATGTGTGCAGCACCACCGTGCCGTAGGCCGTGCCACTCATGCGCGCATCGGAAATGCGCACCATGTCCGTGATGCCCTTGCGCAGCACTTTCGGCGGCAGAGGCATGTTGCCCACTTCGGCCATGCCCGGATAACCGCGCGGGCCGCAGTTCTGCAGCACCATCACGCAGTGCTCGTCGATGTCGAGATCCTCATCGTTGATGCGTGCATGGAAGTCCTCGATATTTTTGAACACCACCGCCCGGCCGCTGTGTTTAAGCAAATGGGGTGACGCAGCTGACGGTTTGATCACGGCGCCATTTGGCGCGAGATTGCCTCGCACGACGGCGATACCAGCCGCCGCCTTGAAAGGCGCTTCAACGGTGGTAATCACCTCTCGGTTATAGCAGGGCGCGTCCTTCACGTTCTCTTCGACACTTTTGCCATTTACCGTCAGCACATCGCGATGCAGAAAAGGAAGAATCTCGCGCATCACCGCAGGCAAACCGCCTGCGTAATAAAAGTCTTCCATCAGGTATTTTCCGGAAGGTTGCAGGTTCACCAGGCATGGCAGTTCGGCACCAAGCTTGTCCCAGTCGTTGAGCTCGAGCTTGACACCAATGCGGCCTGCAAGCGCCAGCAGATGTAGCACGGAATTGGTCGAGCCGCCTATTGCGGCATTCACGCGAATGGCATTCTCGAAAGCCTCCCGCGTGAGCACCTTCGACATCAGCAAGTCTTCCTTGACCATGTCGACGATGCGCCGCCCGGTGAGCTGTGCGAGGCGATTGCGATGCGCATCCACGGCGGGAATCGCCGCATTGCCCGGCAAGGCCATGCCCAGTGCCTCGACCATGCTGGCCATCGTCGACGCCGTACCCATGGTCATGCAGTGGCCCTTCGAGCGATGCATGGTCGATTCGCAGGAGACGAATTCCTCCATCTTCATGCGGCCGCCGCGCACCTCTTCGGAGAGCTGCCACACACCGGTGCCGGAGCCAATGTCCTGCCCGCGGAACTTGCCGTTAAGCATCGGCCCGCCGGAAATGCCGATGGTCGGGATGTCGCAGCTCGCCGCACCCATCAGCAGCGATGGCGTGGTCTTGTCGCAGCCCATCAGCAGCACCACGCCATCCATAGGGTTGCCGCGGATCGACTCTTCAACGTCCATGCTCGCAAGATTACGGAACAGCATGGCCGTGGGCCGTAGCTGAGTCTCGCCGAGCGACATCACGGGGAATTCCAGCGGGAAGCCGCCAGCTTCATAGACGCCGCGTTTGACGAATTCCGCCAGCTCGCGAAAATGTCCGTTGCAGGGGGTCAGCTCTGACCACGTATTGCAGATACCGATGACGGGACGACCATCGAACATGTCGTCCGGATAGCCCTGATTTTTCATCCAGCTGCGATGCATGAAACCATCGCGATCCTGCTTGCCGAACCAGGCCTGACTACGGAGTTTCTTTGCGCTGCTCATGAACGTCCTTGTGCGATCGAACGATGCAGATGGGCTTGCCGGAGGCTCGCTGGAGGGCGCGCCCATGTCACTGTGGGCGGATGCTAACAGTGCTAATCTATAACCGTCTAATGCGTATTTATCATTAATTGATTGCAATAATCACATCGGAGCGAGCATGAAAAAACCCGTCTATGCAACCTATCCGTCCCTTAAAGATCGGCCCGTATTCATCACCGGCGGTGGCTCTGGCATCGGTGCGTCCCTCGTAACGGCATTTGCCGAGCAAGGCGCCAAAGTGGCTTTTGTCGACATCCAGCGGGAAGCCAGCGAGACCCTCTGTGCATCGCTCACCAAACAGGGCCTGCCCACTCCGCTCTATGCCCACTGCGATTTGCGCGATATCGCCGCACTGCAATCCACCATTCGCGACGCTGCGAACACGCTCGGTGATTTCAGCGTGCTGGTGAACAACGCCGCCAACGACCAGCGCCATGCCATCGAAGAGGTAACGCCTGAATACTGGGATGAGCGCATGGCCATTAACCAGCGCCCCATGTTCTTCGCCGCGCAGGCCGTCATTGCCGGCATGCGAAAGCTCGGCGGCGGCGCCATCATCAACTTCGGCTCGATCGGCTGGAAGATCGGCAGTGGCGGCTACCCTGCCTACGCCACCGCCAAGGCGGCGACCCATGGTCTGACACGCGCACTGGCGCGCGATCTCGGCCCATCGAAGATCCGCGTGAACACCGTCACACCGGGCTGGGTCATGACCGAACGGCAACTGAGCATGTGGGTCGACGAGGAAGCGCGTGCGGAAATCGCGCGTAGGCAGTGCATCAAGGATGAATTGATGCCGGAGCATCTGGCGCGGCTGGTGCTGTTCCTCGCATCGGATGACGCCAGCATGTGCACGGCGCAGGACTTCACGTGTGACGCGGGTTGGTCGTAAGGCGGAACTCCGCAGGAGGTTCCGCCAGCCGCCGTGAGACGGCTCTACGCAGCGTATGTTTTAGCCCCGCCCGGCGGAATCTCCTGTGGAGTTCCGCCCGGCGACGCGTAAACCGCCGCAGCCGTTGCCCGCAGAGCCTCCAGCAAGATCTGAGCACCCGGCGATAACAGATGATCGCGCCGCGTGATGATGCCGAACTCATCCATGTGACAGGGCAGCTCCAGCGGCACGATGGCAATCATGCCGAAGCTCGCCAGATAATTCGCTACCGCTACCGGCAAAACGGCCAGCGTGTCGGACTGCGCCAGCACTTGGGTTGTCACCGGCATGGCAAAGGTCTCGACCAGGTTCTTCGGCGGCTCGAGACCGTTCTGGCGAAAGCTCAAATCAAAGCGGTGACGCAGCACGCTGCCTGCCGGTGGCAGCACCCAGGCCGCGCTCGCCACATCAGCAAGCTGCAAGTCCTTGCGTGTCATGAGCGGATGGTCGCGACGGGCCGCAACGCAGACGCGCTCCTCCGCCAGCGGCTCGAAGCTCAGCCCCTCGTTGTCGTTGTCCTCGAACAGGCGCGCGACGAGGATGTCCAACTTGCCTTGTTGCAGACGCGGCTGCAGGATATCGCTCGTATCCATCTGCACGCCGATGCGCAGGTGTGGGTGTGTTGCCTTCACCTGCGCAATCGCATGCGGAATCAGGGTGGTTGCTGGCGACATGATGACGCCGATATTCACCTGCCCCGTCATGCCGATCTGCAGCGCGCTGATTTCCTCGTGCGCCTGACCGAGATTGGCGATGACCATACGCGCGTGGCGGATCATGATTTCGCCATACCACGTCGGCCGCATGCCACGCGGCAGCCGCTCGAAGAGCTCCACGCCAAGCATGTCCTCCAGTTCCTTGAGCAACTTGGACGCAGCAGGCTGCGTCATGCCCAACGCTTCGGCGGTCTTATGGATGTTGCGCTCTTCGTCCAGCCCGACGAGCAACAGCAGCTGTCGCATCTTCAGACGAGCGCGAATGAACCACTTTGAATTGAGGCTGGACATAGTGCGTTAATCACCAAATTTATTAATATTAAAAACGGTATCAATCAACCCAAATATTTCATTAGAAATGTATCACTTAAATCCCTAGTATCGAGTTTCGATTGCTTCGCGAGGCAGGTGTATGCGCTTGATTCATTACAGATCGAAGAGTGGCAATTGCCGTGTCGGCGTCGTCATCGAGGATGGTGAGCGCGTCGCACCAGTGCGCGGTGCGTCTTCCACCTATGCACTTGCCATCGACGCCATTGCCGCCGGACGCAGTGTTGCGACGCACATCGATCAGCTCGGAACAGATACGAGTGAAAGCCTCGTCGCGATCCGCAGCGAAGGTCGCCTGCTAACCCCGCTTGCACATCACGACCCCGCGCACTGCCACGTCACCGGCACTGGCCTGACACATCTCGGCAGCGCCGCAGCGCGCGACCAGATGCATCAGAAACTCGGTGCTGCAGAAACGACACTCACCGACAGCATGAAGATCTTCAAGGCCGGCGTAGAAGGCGGTCGCTGCGTCAACGGCCAACCCGGCGTGCAACCGGAATGGTTCTACAAGGGCGATGGCAGCATCGTTGCAGCACCAGACACCGCCCTGCCCTCACCGGACTTTGCTCTCGATGGCGGCGAAGAACCTGAGATCGTCGGTCTGTATGTGATCGGCATGGATCGGCTACCTTACCGCCTTGGCTTCGCGCTCGGCAATGAGTTTTCCGATCACGTCACAGAGCGCCAGAATTATCTCTACCTCGCCCATTCCAAACTGCGCCCGTGCGCAATCGGGCCCGAAGTGCTGCTCGGCGAATTACCACGCAGCCTGCATGGCACGAGCCGCATCCTGCGTAATGGCAAGACGCTTTGGGAAAAACCCTTCCTGACCGGCGAGGACAATATGTGCCACGACATCGCCAACCTGGAATATCACCACTTCAAGTACACGCAGTTCCTGCGGCCCGGCGATGTTCATGTGCACTTCTTCGGCACGGCGACCGTCAGCATTGCCGATGGCATCCAGACTCAGGAAGGCGATGTCTTCGAAATCTCAATTCCGGAATTCGGCACGCCACTCAGCAATCGCCTCGGCAAGCGCACCACCGAAATCCGCGCGGGCCAGGTTCGCGCACTCTGATCACCTCATCACCTTCTGACCACGACTCACGGGAAAACACCATGTCCGCAGTGCTCAAGCTCAGTAGTTACATCAACGGCGAATGGACTGTGGGCGGCAGCACAAGCTACAGCGATAACCCCTCGGACCTCGACAACCCGGTTGCCGAAGTCTCGCGTGCCAACGCTGCGCAGACGGATATCGCCATCGACGCGGCTGCCGCAGCCTTTCCCTCGTGGTCGGTGAGTGGTATCCAAAGGCGCGCCGACATCCTCGATCAGGTCGGCAGCGAAATCGTCGCGCGTCGCGAAGAACTCGGCATCCTGCTTGCGCGTGAGGAAGGCAAGTCCTTGCCAGAGGCCATCGGCGAAGCTACGCGCGCCGGACACATCTTCAAGTTCTTCGCTGGCGAAGTGCTACGCATCGCAGGAGAGCGCATGGCCTCCGTGCGGCCCGGCATCGACGTCGAAATCACGCGCGAGCCGATCGGCGTGGTCGGCATCATCGCGCCGTGGAATTTCCCGCTGGCGATCCCGGCATGGAAGATTGCGCCTGCACTGGCCTATGGCAACACGGTCGTCTTCAAACCCGCCGAAGCCGTGCCCGCCTGCGCCTGGCAGATCGCCGACATGCTGCATCGCGCTGGCCTGCCGGCGGGCGTGTTCAATCTGGTCATCGGCAGCGGCCGCGAAGTCGGCGCACGCATTCTCGAAAACCCGAAAGTCGACGCCGTCAGCTTCACGGGCTCCGTCGCAACTGGCGAGCATGTCCTGCTCACCACGACACGTCGACGTGCAAAAGTGCAGCTCGAAATGGGCGGCAAGAATCCGCTGCTGGTGCTAGATGACGCCGACATTGATGTCGCGATAAACGCCGCCATCAACGGCGCCTTCTTCTCGACGGGCCAGCGCTGCACGGCGTCGAGCCGCATCATCGTCACTGCAGGCATTCATGATCGCTTCGTTGATGCCATGCGCACCCGCACCACAAAACTCGCGGTCGGCGCAGCACTTGAGAAGACAACGGAAATCGGCCCTGTGGTCGACGCCGCGCAGCTGAAGCAGGACCTGGATTACATCGGTATCGGCCGCAGCGAAGGTGCTGAGTTGCTGGAAGGTGGCGAACAGGTCGAGCGCAGTACGCGCGGCCATTTCCTCACGCCCGCACTATTCCTGGGTTCGCCGGAGATGCGTATCAGCCGAGAGGAAGTCTTCGGACCGGTTGCCGTCGTCATCAAGGCAGATAACTACGAACACGGACTCGCGCTGGCGAACGACACGCCATTTGGTCTCTGTGCCGGTATCTGCACCACGTCGCTCAAGCAAGCGACGCATTTCAAACGCCATGCGCAGGCCGGCATGTTGATGGTCAATCTACCAACGGCGGGCGTCGATTACCACGTGCCTTTCGGCGGCAGCAAAGGCTCAAGCTACGGGCCGCGCGAGCAAGGGCGCTACGCTGCGGAGTTCTACACCAAAGTAAAAACGGCTTACATCAGCGCCTGACAAAAAGGCAGATGCAAGCCGTTTCTTGAGGACGTTGCTGGCCTGAGCCAGCAACGGATCAGCGCTCCACGAAAGCGCGTTCGATCACGTAGTCGCCTGGCACACCCACGCTCGGCGAAATCTTGAAGCCGCGCTCTTCCAGCAGATCAGCCGTGTCCTTGTTCATCGACGGGCTGCCGCAGATCATCACACGGTCCGTTTCCGGATTCAGTGGCTCAAGGCCAAGATCATTCGTCATCTTGTTGGTGGTGATCAGATCCGTCAGACGGCCCTGATTGCGGTACGGCTCGCGCGTCACGCTCGGGTAGTACAGCAACTTGTCACGCACCATCTCGCCCAGGAACTCGTCGTCGTGCAGTTCCTTGCTGATGTACTCCTGGTACGCGAGTTCGCTGACCGTACGCACGCCATGGAACAACACCACTTTCTCAAAGCGCTCATAGGCTTCCGGATCGCGGATCAGGCTCATGAACGGCGCCAGGCCCGTGCCCGTACCGAACAGGTACAGGTTTTTGCCGGGCTTCAGATCGTCCAGCACCAGCGTGCCGGTGGGCTTCTTGCCGATCAGGATTTCGTCGCCTTCCTTCAGATGCTGGAGGCGCGACGTCAGCGGGCCGTTCTGCACCTTGATGCTGAAGAATTCCAGATGCTCTTCGTAGTTGGCGCTGGCGATGCTGTAAGCGCGCAGCAGCGGCTTGCCTTCGACTTCCAGGCCGATCATCACGAAGTGACCGTTGCGGAAACGGAAGCTCGAATCACGCGTCGTCTTGAAGCTGAACAGGGAGTCGTTCCAGTGATGAACGCTCAGGACTTTTTCGGGGGCTACGGCTGCCATTTTTGGCTACTCGCTTTGTTAGTCAATGATGTATTTATATTCCACAGAAGCCGGTTGCGTAAGCACTTATGGCTAATCTGGACATAACAGCAGGTTATCAGAGTCAAGCATTTGATTTAAAGCAAGAAACTGCATTAGCAAATGCTCTTTCGGAATACCTTGCCGCAAAGACAAAGCCCGCCGTAGCGGGCTTTGTCGGCATGATCCGGAAAACTCAGGCCGCGTACGAGCGCATGCGCAGCGACAGGTCGCGCAATTGCTGCACACCGCTTTCTTCCGCGCGATGGCACCAGTCCTGCAAATGCTTAAGCAGTTGCTCGCTGGACGCAGAGGAACGTGCCCACAGCGTCGACAGCTCTTCACGCATGGCGTGCAGCTTTTCGAGCTTCGGGCTGTGCGCCAGCGCTTCGGCCAGCTGAGCACGTGCATTGGCCGACAGGGACTGTGCATCGGCCAGCAATGCGCCACGCATCTTGCGCATGTCCACACCGTTGGTGGAACGCAAACGTGCGAGCTCTTCCGAATACACCTTCTGCAGCGACTTCACGTAACGCGTCATCACGTCATAGCGATGCGTAATGACGTTCTGCAACATGTCCAGATCAACGACATTACGAGTCTCGCCGATTCGCGGCACAGGAATGGTTTTCTTGACCTTGGCCAGACCGAGCATTTCCAGAATGCGGATGTACATCCAGCCGATATCGAACTCATACCACTTCGACGACAGCTTGGCCGAGGTGGCATAGGTGTGATGGTTGTTGTGCAGCTCTTCCCCGCCAATCCAGATACCCCAAGGGATCAGGTTGCGCGAGGCATCAGCACATTCGTAGTTGCGATAGCCCCAATAGTGACCGGCACCGTTGATCACACCCGCGGCCCAGAATGGAATCCACGCCATCTGAACTACCCAGATGAGCACACCTGGCACAACGCCAAACACGGCCATATTGACGACCATCGTGATCGCCACGCCGAGCTTCTGATAGCGACTGAAGATATTGCGCTCCGCCCAATCATCCGGCGTGCCATGGCCATAACGCTCCATGGTTTCCTTGTTGCGCGTCTCCTTGACGTACAGCAGAACTCCGGCAAACAAAACACGCTTGATGCCAAGAATCTGCGGGCTGTGCGGGTCTTCCGCCGTTTCACACTTGGCGTGGTGCTTACGGTGAATGGCAGCCCATTGCTTGGTGACCATACCGGTGGTCAGCCACAGCCACGTGCGAAAAAAGAGGCTCGGCAGCGCATGCAGGTCCAACGCTCGGTGAGCCTGATGGCGATGCAGGAAAATCGTGACCGACGCGATCGTGATATGCGTGAGAACCAGTACGCAAAGCACGTACTCCCACCAAGTCAAATCCACTAAACCAGAAAACATTAAAATCCTTAGCAGTACGGCTCTCTTGCCAGCTCGCTGGCTGGAATTCCAAAAAGGTTTAGAGCCTGAACCTGAATTTGGACGCGCGATTGTACGTGATGTCTACGTCGCACCCCGGTTTCGCTGAAGCGGTTTGTCACAAATTGACGATTAATCGTTTGCATGGCTTGACAAGCTGCGATAGAGGCGGCTAATGTCAGAGCATGATTTCGTTGCAGCACATTGTGCTCTACACCCTCGCCGTACTCTCCTCGCTGACTGTCGCACTGCTGGCACGTCGGCTGCTGCGCCCCGCGCGCAGATAAAAAACTCCCCTCGCTTTGGCTTCGACCGCACCATCTAACGATGGTTCGATTCGTTGCGTCGCATCTACGCCTCCAAATTCCGGATTTCAAATGAATTTTCTATTGCTCCTGCTACGACTGCCCACCGGACGACCGGCCTTGAACTGGCTGCCGCTCGTCCTTGCTCAGGCCATCCGCTGAATCAGCAATCGAATCAGACACCCGACCGCAATTGGAGCAATGAAATGTTGAAGCAACCCAACACCAAGTATCAGGCTTTCCCCCCGATCCAGCTCGCCGACAGAACCTGGCCGAGCAAGACAATCACGCGCCCGCCGATCTGGATGAGCACCGATCTGCGTGATGGCAATCAGGCCTTGTTCGAGCCGATGTCTGCCGCACGCAAGCTGTCAATGTTCGAGATGCTCTGTGAGATCGGCTTCAAAGAAATCGAAGTGGCGTTTCCTTCCGCTTCGCAAACCGACTTCGATTTCGTGCGCAAGCTCGTTGAAGAGAACCGCATTCCGAGCGATGTAACGGTGGAAGTGCTGACGCAGGCGCGCGACCACCTCATCCGCCGCAGCTTCGAAAGTCTCAAGGGCGCGAAACGCGCCATCATGCATGTTTACAATGCGACGGCCCCCAATTTCCGCCGCATCGTCTTCAACGTCGATCGCGCCGGCTGTATCAAGATCGCCACCGAAGCGGCCAAGCTCGTGCGTGAATGCGCGGAAGCGCAACCAGAGACTGAATGGGTCTTTCAGTACAGCCCGGAAACCTTCTCTTCTACCGAGCTCGATTTCGCATTGGAAATCAGTGAGCGTGTTTTCGAAATCTGGCAGCCGACCAAGGAACGCCCCGCCATCCTCAACCTGCCTGCAACGGTCGAGGCGGCAACGCCGAACGTTTATGCTGATCAGGTTGAATGGATGTGCCGCAATCTGTCGAACCGCGAAGCGATCATCGTCAGCGTACATCCGCACAACGACCGCGGCACAGCTGTTGCTGCCGCCGAGCTTGCCGTCATGGCCGGCGCGGATCGCGTCGAGGGCTGTCTGTTCGGCAATGGCGAGCGCACCGGCAATGTCGACCTTGTGACGCTCGCGTTGAACCTCTACTCGCAAGGCACCGATCCGCAACTCGACTTCTCGCGCATCAATCACATTGCGCGCACGGCTGAGGAATGCACGCAGTTGCCGATTCACCCGCGTCATCCCTACGTTGGAGATCTCGTCTTCACGGCCTTCTCCGGTTCGCATCAGGATGCGATCAAGAAGGGCTTCGCCGCACAGGATCCGAATGCACTCTGGGAAGTGCCTTACCTGCCCGTCGACCCGGCTGATCTTGGCCGAACTTATGACTCCATCATTCGCGTCAACAGCCAGTCCGGCAAAGGTGGTATCGCCTACCTGATGGAGTCCGCTTACGGACTCGTGATGCCGCGCCGCATGCAGGTGGAGTTTTCTGCCGAGGTGCAGCAGGTCATGGACGACACCGGCCAGGAGCAAAGCGCACAGGACATCTGGGCGATTTTCGAACGCGCCTATCTCGAAGCAGATCTGCCCGTGACCTTGCTTGCCCACCGCCTTGAAGAGTCGCGCGATCACCATGCCGTTGAGCTTGATGTGATGGTCGACGGCAAGCCGCGTCGCCTGCGTGGCGAGGGCAATGGCCCGCTCGATGCAGCCCTGCGCGCGCTCGGTCTGCCCTTGTCGATCCACAGCTTCGAAGAGCGCTCGCTGGGCATCGGCGGTGACGCACGTGCCGTGGCTTTCCTCGAAATTGCCAGCCCGGAGATGGCTGGCACACTGTTCGGAGCCGGCTGCTCCTCGAGCATTGTCGAGGCTTCGCTGCGAGCCCTGATCTCCGCAGCCAATCGCCTCGTTGCTCGTGACACGAAGCTCAGGGAAGCGCTCGACACCTCTCTCAGCGCAGCCTGAAGATTTTGATGGGCGGCAAAGGACAGAGTTGCCGCCCGTTATCCGGCGCTCTCGCGAGCGCCGCTTCGTCTAGACTGCAGACTGATTCATTCAGTCTGTGACCCATGAGCGACTCCGGCGCCCCATCTGCAAAGATTTCCCCCAACCTGTCGCGGCAGGCACTCGATGAATGCCGCAAGGCCCTACTCGATACGCTAGGGGGTGTGCTGCGTGACTTCAAGTACATCGACATTGGTGTCGTCGATGCCACGCTCAGCGCTGCGCGCGAACAGTTCGACCAGCTGGTGGGTTTGCGTGATCGCAAAACGTTTGAAAGCCAGCGCAGCCTCACCGCGTCGCGTATCAGCCTCGTTCATGAGGACGATCTCGAATTCTCGATCCGCCTCTCTGACCTCGCCCAGCAACTGCGCGAGAGTTGCGAACTGCAACTGGCGCAACTGCATCTGCGCTTCATGACTCTGCTCGATCAGCAGGAGGCCGCCCCGGAACAACTTCCCGTGGGCCCCGAGACTGTCGGCAGCGCATTGCGCGCGCTGGCTTCCAAAGCCGGTTTGAATGGTGATGAGCGCATTCGCATGTTGCAAGACATGCGCAGCCAACTCGTCTTCCGCCTGCGCACGCTTTATCAGAGCTTGAACACGCGACTCGACGAGCTCGGTATTGAACAGAAATCGCTATTGCGCGCAGCATCCGAGCGCCCGCCAGCCCGTCCTGCGGTCAGCATCGACAGCACGCCCGCAGCTGCTACGCCGCAAGCCTCAGCGCTCGATCCGATGCTGGCGGGCGCCCTGCGCGACCGCATGATTGCCTGGCTTGATGAACAACTCGCCAGCGGTGGCAATACGCCGCAGGTAGCGCGCCAGTTGGGTCGTACAGAGCTGGCCGGGCTGCTGCCGAGCGAGTCGCGACACGCGGTTGATTACATCGAACGCGTGCTCGATCGTCTCGCCGCACACCCGGACATTCCTCTCGCCGCGAAGCAGCCCCTTGAAGGTCTGCGCGTACCCTTGCTCAAGCTCGCCCTGCGCGACCCCGAACTCTCCACACAGGTAGACCACCCCGCACGCAAACTGCTGATTGCACTCGCGCGCGAGGCCAGCGAGCTACCGCAGGACGCATCGCCCGGAACGACCCAGCTCAATCTGATCGAAGCCAGTGTGTCCCGCCTGGCGCGTGAGTACAACGAAGATGCTGCGGTGTTTGCGGAGGTGCTGGGCGTGCTCGAAAACGCGCGCCACGAACGCCTCGGCGCGCTTGCGCGGCGCGTCGAATCTTATGCGGAAGGCATTCGCATCGAAGAGCGTAGCGAACTCTCGCGGCGCCACGCTTCCAAAGCCATTCGTGCCTTGTGTACACAGGAGCCGCCGCGCACGGTAAAGCTCTTCCTCGAACATTACTGGAGTGTGCTGCTGCGCCGTACGCTGACCACCTATGGCGAGCGCAGCGAAGAGTGGACGCAAGCGCTCAAGATCGCCGACGGTCTGATCTGGAGCATGCAGCCGAAGATTGACCAAGCCGAACGTGATCGGCTTGCCGCCATGCTGCCGCGCCTCGTACAGCACTTGCAGAATGCTCTGGATGCCATCCGTGTCAAAGCTGAAACACGTGACAAGCTGCTCGAACGCTTCGCTACGCTGCACGCGGAAGCCTTGAATGGCCGCGACCCGCGCCTTATCGAACCAAGCGTCTCAGCACCGGCGGAAGAAGTGTCGCGCCTTGACAAGGTCTCTGGCATCGAGAGTCTGCAAATACTGCGACGCCCCGGCTACCTGCCGCGCGAACCGGAAATCCCGTCAGCATTGGCAAAACTTGAAATCGGGCAGAGCCTACGCTTCATGCTACCGGACGGCAGCCAAGGGAACGGTGTGATCGCGGCTATCAGCCCGGCACGCCAGGTATTCGTGCTGCAAATGCGGCCGGAAAACAAGCCGATCGCTGTGGCATGGTCAGAGCTTGCGCATCAGCAGGGCGCAGGCACACTGGGCTTTTCACAGGCGCCAGCCCTCTTCGACTAGCCGGCACCCGCGCTGCGTTTCAACTGATTTGGGGTGAAGCAGGCAGCTTCGCCGCAGCCTTCTGGGGCTGTGGCATTTCGATGCCTTCCGCATTGAAGCGCGCCAGCGCCGCGCGCTGGATGTTCGAGCGCACCCCCAGGGTGCCTTGCAGCGGATCTTCAATCCACACCCCCAACTCCAGCTTGATGCTGTTGTCGGCAAACTCGGCCAGACAAGCGCGTGGCGCGGGTTCCGCGAGTACGCGCGGCTCTGCTCTGGCAACTTCTTCAAGAATCTGCAGCGCCTTCTCCGTGTCCTCACCGTATGCCACTGGCACTGTGATGGCGACGCGCATGCGCGGCCGAGTGAAAGTCTCGTTTTGCACGACCGCACCCACGAGCAACTCATTCGGAACAATGAAGTGCGTACCACCGCCCCCCCGCAGCACCGTATAGCGCGTGGTGATTTGCAACACCTCTCCACGCGTGTCGGCGCCGACCTGTATCAGGTTGCCGATACGGATAGAGCGATCGAGCAGAATGATGAAACCTGACACGTAGTTGCTGGCGATTTTCTGCATGCCGAGGCCCAGCCCGACACCCAGCGCACCACTGAAAACTGACAGCGTGGTGATGTCGAGACCGACCAGCGACATGCCGAGCAACACGGCAATGAACAGCAGAACCGCCTTGATGATGCGCGAGAACACCACGCGCAAGCTGCTGTCGAGGCCTTGTGCGGCCTGCAGGCGACTCTCGACGACGCCCCCCAGCCACAGCGCCACGATTGCTGTGACGACAACGGTGGTCAGCCCCTGCAAGATCTGCCAGATCGAGATGTGACCCTTACCGATGTGCAGCGAATAGTTGTCGAGCCAGTCGATGATGTCCGGCAATACCCCGACGATGTCGAGTGCCACGGTGCACCAAACCAGCGTTGCCACCGAACGCTCGAAGCTGGCCAGCCAACCGGACGATGCAAAAACATTGCGCATCGCGAACACCACTGCGCGCACACCGGCCATAGCCAGCATGAGCTGCATGGCAATGCCGATCAGATGCGGTTTCCAGCCAAGGTGCAGAGCAATGAAACGCGTGACAAGCAACAGCAAGGCGGCCGTCAAAGGAAAGGCCAGACGCCTGGCGCCCCGCTCCTGCAGGACGGCGCGCTGGTGTCGCTGCCGCACGAAACGCGCAAGTACTGCCGAAACAACGAGTACTACGGCAATGACAATGAGCTGGCGCAGCACGGCTGCATTGCGCAAATTCGCGACGAGGTCCGAAAACAGGCTTGCGATATCCATGCTGTGCGTCCGCCGTGCGCTCAGCTTTTGCGCGTCATTACGGTCGCGAAGAATCCGTCCGTGCCATGTTCAAGCGGCGTGAGCCGCAGACGCGAACCGGTATCCAGTTCGATTTTCTGCGCGGCCAGCAATTCATTCACCGGCTGTTCGACGAACTCTGGATGTGCCGCGAGGAAGGCGTCGACGATGGCATCGTTCTCTTCCTCAAGCAGCGAGCAGGTTGCATAGACAAGACGCCCACCCACCTTCACGAGCTTTGCTGCTGCAGCGAGAATCGCCGCCTGTTTGACGACGAGCTCCGACACGCCGACCTGCGTCTGACGCCACTTGAGATCGGGGTTGCGGCGCAAGGTGCCGATACCGCTGCAAGGTGCATCGACCAAGACGCGATCCATCTTGCCGGCCAGCTTCTTGAGACGCTTGTCGCTCTCGTGCGCAATCGCCGTCGGATGCACGTTGGACAGACCGGAGCGCGCCATGCGCGGCTTGAAGCGCGCCAAGCGCTTCTCCGACACGTCGAACGCATACAGGCGTCCCGTCGAACGCATCAAGGCGCCGAGCAACAGCGTCTTGCCGCCTGCACCAGCACAGAAGTCCGCGACCATTTCACTGCGTTTGGCGCCGACGAGAATCGCCAGCAGCTGGCTGCCCTCGTCCTGCACTTCGATGCTGCCATCGAGGAACAACGGGTGTTTCTGCAGCGCCACCTTATCGTCCATGCGGATCGCATACGGCGAATACTTACCGACCGTGCTGCCGAAACCATCGGCGGTGAGACGCGCCATGGCCGCATCGCGCTCGATCTTGAGCGGATTCACACGCATATCGAGCGGCGCAGGCGTATTCAGCGAATCCGCCACGGCAATCAAACGCTCTTCGCCGTATTGCGCCAACAGGCGCTCGGTCAGCCAGTCAGGCAGATCACAGCGCTCACCCAGCGTCGGCGCTTCGACTTCGGCGGTTTTCAGTTCGGCCAGCCAGTTGCGCTCGGCCAATGACAGCAGCGGTTCAAGCTGGCGGATGGACAGACCGTCGTAACGCGTCAGCCAGGCGATGAGCAGCTTGCGCGCACCCACCGAGTCACCGGCGACACGGCGTAGCTGGCGCATGTGGCGCACGACGCCATAAACCGACTCGGCGACAAAAGCGCGGTCAGCCATGCCCATGGAACGCTGTCCACGGAAAAAACCGGACAGAACACCGTCGGCGGGATATTTGAAGTCGAGGACTTCGTCGAGCGCCTGACCAGCAGCGTCAAGTTGCTCGGCGGTAATTCGGAGTGCCATGGATTCGGGGTGCAGAACATGCGACAGAGGAATGAGGCCGGATTATACGGCACGCGCCCTGATGCCCCGTGATGGCAGCTGAAATCGGGCCCGCGCGGACCCGATCCCATCGCACTTCAGTCGCTGTCCGACGAACCTGGGCGAGAACCAACGACCTGGCCATTTAATTCGACCTTTTCCGCCCTAAGGTCATATTTTCCGTTGCTATCCTCGACGCGAATACGCACTGGCGCATTGCTCCAGTCCGGTGCCAGCCAGATGTCGATCTTCAACGCCCCATTACGTGCTTCGGCGTGAAACTGGCGCGCCATGATCGTACCCAGCGGCAACTGCAAGGCCTGCGCCGGGCGTTGTTCAATGCTCACACGGCTGACCGAACCACGGAAGGTCACCACAAAGACGTCGAAGTTCGGCGCACCTACAGGCTGCAGCGACATGAAGTGCGTCAGCGCCAGCATATCCAGGGCATAGCCTCCCGTATCGACTTCGCGGGGATTGCCCTTGCGCACCTGCTTCACCGCGTTGCCGGCAGGATCGAACTGCGTCTCGTACTGCGATGAATTGAAGGTCTCGAGGAAGCTGTCCGACACCGGGCGACCGGCGACGATGCGCCCGCTGGATTCCTGCTTGATGAGTTCGCCCTTGATGGGCACAAAGCCGCGCAGAGATGCGGAAAACTGCGCGTCATCGCGTGACCACTCCTGCACGCCCGTTATCATGATGCCGTAGTAGCTCGACACATAGCTCACGCGCCCCTGCTTCGCCCACCCACTTATGTCCGCCAGTGGCGCCGAAGGTGCTTTAGCCTCCGCCACGGCTTGGGATTGCGCTTCCGGCAGAGGCGCTAAAGCCGCCACTTCCACCGCGGGCGCAGACTGCTCTGTCGGCTCTGAGGGCGGGCCAGCGTCCGCCAGTGACGCACTATTGTCGGTTGGCACGTTGCCAAGTGCTGCGGTCGGCGCCTTTGCAATCGGTGGCGCGGGCTTCCTCGGCTTGGCCGGTTTGGGGGCTGGCTTGGGTGCAGGCATCTGCGGTGCGGCGACTGGCGGCGCCATCAGCACCGCAGTGAGCGGTTTGCCGCCAAGGTCTTCGTTTTCCGGCAGTTGCCAGCCGGGCGCCACCAGCGCTACGACGTGCGCCAGCACCGAGATTCCGGCGGCAAGAGAGATGGCCTTTATGTGCATGCCGGGGTGCGCATCATCCGGGAGAGTCCGCCTCGACCAGCGGCACGCACCAGCCTTCTGCACCGGATACAGCACCTCTGATCTTCGCGCGACCCGCCGAGAGCGCGACCCTGCCCTCGACGAACCAGCGCACGGCCTGCGGATAGATGCGGTGCTCTTGGGCAAGCACGCGCGCCGACAAGGTTTTCTCGTCATCCTCATCGAACACTGGCACTGCCGCCTGGATGACTATGGGGCCGCAGTCGAGATCAGCCGTCACGAAATGCACGCTGGCACCATGCAGCTTGACGCCACTCTCCAGCGCACGCGCATGAGTATGCAACCCGGGAAACGCGGGCAGCAAGGAAGGATGGATGTTGATCAACCTGCCCGCGTAATGCGCGACGAAATCAGCAGTCAGTACGCGCATGAAGCCGGCCAGCACGACGAGATCTGGCGCGTGACTGTCGATGACAGCGGCAAGCTCAGCATCAAAGGCTTCGCGGCTGGGAAAGCCCTTGTGATCCACGACGGCCGTCGCAATGCCATGAGCCTGCGCAAAACCGAGCCCCGCGGCGTCGGCACGATTGGCAATCACGGCCGCGACGCGCGCCCCAGGAATGGCGGCGTTCACAATGGCTTCCATATTGCTGCCACGGCCGGAGATGAGGATGACGACGTTCTTGCTCATGAGGATGCGCTACTCAGATTAATTGAATGCAAAACGGGGATAACGCACCTACGCCGGCTTGCCGCGCGACTTGAGCCAGGCAATAACCACCGGCAACAGTGAAATGCCGATGATGCTCAGAATGAAAATGCTCAGATTGCTGCGCACGAACGGGATATTTGCGAAGAAATAACCAGCATAAGTCAGCGAGCCGATCCAGATAGCGCCACCGAGAATGTCCAGCGGCAGAAAACGGTGCCAATCCATCTTCGCGACGCCAGCCACAAAGGGGGCAAAGCTGCGAACGATGGGCATGAAACGCGCAATGATGATGGTCTTGCCGCCGTGATGTTCAAAGTAGGCGTGCGTCTTGTCGAAGGCCGCACGATTGAACAGGCGAGATTGTTCCCAGCGGAAAACACGCGGCCCGACGAAACGCCCGATCCAGTAGTTGAAGTTGTCGCCCAGCACTGCCGCACAAAACAGGAGGAACGCAAGCAGATGAACATCCATATGGCCCGTCGCCGCCAGCCCACCCGCCACGAACAGCAATGAGTCGCCAGGCAGGAATGGCATGACGACCAGCCCTGTCTCACAGAAAATGATGGCAAACAGAATGGCGTAAATCCAGGGACCATATTGCAGGGCCAGTTCGGACAGGTGTTTGTCCAGATGAAGAATGATGTCGACGAATTGCAGCAGATAGTCCATGAGGCGGGCCATGCGAGGGGTCAAGGTCGCCATGATAGAGCATGCTGTCGTGTCGGCAGTCGGCACAAAGGTTTGATCGTCGTCAGCAAGCTGATGGTTTTTCGAGTTTCAGGGCCTAAATACTGGATTTTTATAAAAATATGAACAATAACAACTCATCAACCTTGGTCGCCCAACACTCAAGCCAAAGATTGTGATCCTTCGCAAATGCAGGAGAAATTCATGCCGAGAACACTGCTATTGGCACTGATTGCGACTGCGATGTCGACCTGCACCCGGTCGGCGGTCGCGGAAGGCGCAATCAAGGCGCCAAACAATATTCGCAAGCTGCCTCTGAGCGACCGGCGTCGCGGGGAAGAAAATCCGGATCAGGGTACGCGTGAGGTTCCCGCCGTAACACACTGAGCCGGCAGCCCCGATCAGTGCATAACCGGGCGCTCGCGTAGCCAGGTGTCAAACTGCTCGGCGCTCATCGGGCGGGCAAACAGATATCCCTGCATCCTCTCGCAGCCAAGGGCAAGCAAAGCATCCTTCTGGTCTTCCGTTTCGACACCTTCAGCCGTCATATCGAGGCTGCGCCCTTGCGCCAGCATCACCACAGTCGCTGCGAGCGAATGATCGGCAGATGAATTACAGACCTTGTCGACAAAGGCACGATCTATTTTCAGTTGGTCAGCCGGCAGCAATGCGATCTGGCCCAATGAGGAAAACCCGGTGCCGAAGTCGTCAATGGCAAAACGCACCCCAAAGCGCCGCAGGTCTTCGATCTGCTCCATGACATGCACATGCCCCTCTAGCGCAATCGATTCGGTAATTTCCAGGGTGACTGCCGCGGCAGGCACGTCGCACAAGTCAATAAGGCGTTTGACCTGTTTGGCAAAGTCTTCAGCCCGGAACTGGACCGATGACACATTGATACTCATGACCATGTCATCGAGCCCTTGGGCGCGCCAGCGAGCCAGCCGGTCGAGAGCCGTCTCAATCACCCACAGCCCAAGTTCATTGATCAGTCCCGTACGTTCAGCCAACGGGATAAAACGTAGCGGCGCGACGGACTCGCCGAAATCGTTCCTCCAGCGCAGCAACGCCTCGGCTCCAAGCACCTCACCACTGCGAGCGTTCATCAGCGGCTGGTAAGCAAGGCTCAAGCCCCGTTTGAAATCGATGGCTGCGCGCAGGCTGTGAAGCATGGAGACGCGGCTTTGCACATCTTCCGACATGGCACGCGTGAAATAACTCCAGGCACCTCCGCCTGACTGACGCGCCTGACTGAGCGCAAGGTTGGCGCTGCGCATCAGTTCCACCGCGCTCCCGCGGCTGTCGGCCACGCGCACGATGCCCATACGCACCTGCACCGACAACGCGTGACCATGTACGAAGAACGGCGACTCGAAAGCGCGACGCATTGCCACCGGATCAATCGCGTTCTCCGGCCCGAACAGCGCGAACACATCGCCAGAGATTCGTGCGCAACTAACTTCCGGGCCGACCGCAGCACGCAAGCGCCGGGAAACCCCGATCAATAAGGTGTCCCCACAGCGGTGCCCGAGCGCATCGTTGATATCGGAAAAGCGCACGACATCCGCCAACGCAAGGCAACGCGAATTGCCCGATCGCGCAAACAGATCCTGATCGACATCGGACAGGAAACGCGTGCGATTGGGCAAATGCGTCAATGGATCAAAGAAGGCAAAAAAGTCCAGGCGCTCGAACAGATCTACGTTCTCAAAACCCACGGTCAGGTTGGCCGCCAGAATTTCCAGCAAGCGACGCGATATCGGCGAGATGTCTTTGCCAGCGACATCGAAAACCGACACGGCATCGCGCGTGCCGCCCCCCATCCAGATAAAGACGCGACCACCCTCAAAAAGCATCGAGCGCGCCGCCACACAGCGCTGGATTGCGCGCAGCAGGTCCGTCTCCACAATCTTGTCCAGCGGCATGCCGAGCAGCCCGGCGTAATCCCCCACCGCATGCAATACGGACATACCGGTGACTGTGCGATCGGGTGACGCGGGCAAGTCCACACAAACGAGACCATTAAGTGGGCAACCCAGCAAGCTGCCCACGTGCGCCAGCAACTGCTTGGCAAACTCCGAGGCGGAGCGGATACGGAACATGGTGTTGGCCGCTCGCGAGACTTCGCCGAGGCCATGATTGGTGCGTTCGATATGTTCAAGCTGCGCATAGGCACGCACCGCAGACGTCAAAGTCGTGATCAGGCGCGTCTGGGTAAGTTCGGATTTGGTGCGGTAGTCATTGATGTCATAGCGCTCGATGACTTCGAGTTCTGGCGCATAGCCGGGTTGCCCGGTACGCAGGACGATACGCAGCGTCTTCAGACCCAGCCGATTGCGGATGGTGTCGACGAGCACCAGACCGGCATCGGTGGTCTCCATCACCACATCCAGCATCGCCACGGCGATGTCATCGTGCCGGGCCAACAGAACCTCGGCTTCGGCTGCGCTGTGAGCATGGAGCAGGTGCAACGCCACACCATCGATCTTCACGCCACGCAACGCAAAAGCAGTCGCGCGATGCACCTCTTCATCATCGTCTGCCAGCAGCACACGCCAGACGGAGGCGCCTTTGTCGGCAATCGGCATTACATCAGCATCGATCTCTGCGGCAAACATGATCGTGTCATTGCCAGCCTCGTCCGGCATATCCGTGGCTGACGCAAATACCCGTCGTCGCACCGTGTCCCGCACCATATCTTTATTGCCTCCCCGATCTGGTCGCACATTCACGCACAATCGCCGCGCATTCATTGGATCTGGCGCTCCACACTGTCTGAACAGACCCGCCCTGAAACCCAACGGCAGCGAGCATGCAAGACTGCAATCTTGAAACCAGTCTGCGGTATATCAGATCGCGCCGGACTCCGGCCCTCGGGGAAGCCCTAGGTTCCCGTTGGCGAGGTCGGGCAGGTCGCATTACAAAACCTGGCCAGGCGCAGGTCGAGTTCCGTTACGCCCCCAGCATCGTGAGTGGACAAGGCGATCGAGACCCGGTTGTAGCCATTGGACCAATCGGGGTGATGGTCAAGGCGCTCGGCCATCATGGCAACGCGCGTCATGAAACCAAAGGCAGCGTTGAAATCACTAAATTTGAAATCACGCTGCAACGCGTCCCTGCCCGCCAGCACCACGTGTTGCCAGAGGGGCAAATCCTGCAAGGCCGCTTTGATCTGTGCGGCATCCATCCGTTGAGGTCTCACGGCCAACTCCTTGAAGTCGTTGAATCATTAGTCGAGTCGTTGGCCAGATCATTTGCCGATTCGGCTTTGCGCACAACTGGCAATCCCCCGCATACCAGACCCAGAGCCGCTCCTCGCTTGTCATGGCCCGATCGAACGCTTTTCGCACAGCACCCTCAAGGACTTTCTTCACGCCGCACCGGCAATTCACCTTGACGCGTGGAAATAGCGAAGTGCAAAATTTGCACATAAGTTACCGGTAACAATAGATACATACCCACAAAAACGCCGGCTTCAATGAATTGGCAGCTCATCGCCTCCCAAGCACGTTGCTTCTTTTTGAGTCCCCGAAAAGGAGCAGTTTGCGGAAGTGTCTCTTGGTCTGTTTCCGCCCCGCCTTCGTGTGGGGTTTTTTTTTGCGAAAGCGGCAACTGGCGCACGGTGATCGAGCGTTTTGCGGACGAACACATGCTTCGTGCGTCGACACGCTGAACAAGCCCTAAAATCGGGGCATGAGCAAACGCACGCCGCCACGCCAGACAAGCCATGCCCCGCGCACTCCGACCAAACCCGACCCACATGCCGGTTTTTTCGTACAGGCGCTGACCGCCCACCAGCAAGGCAAACTGGCCGACGCGGAGCGTGGGTACGCTTTCATCCTCGACAAGAACCCGCAGCATTTCGACGCGCTGCACTACCTCGGCATCGTCAAGCTACAACTCGGTCAGGTTAACCCCGGCATTGCACTCATCGAACAAGCGCTGCGGATTCGCCCGGATGCGGCGGAAGCCCTGTCCAATCTGTCGAATGGCTTGATACGCGAACGGCGCTACGAAGAAGCGCTGACCAGGCTGGACCGTTCCCTATCCCTGTCGCCCGCGCAGCCTGAAGCGCTGACCAATCGCGGCATCGCGCTCGGCGCACTCGGCCGCCTTGAAGAAGCCGCCGCCTCGCACGCTCGTGCATTGCAACTGCGCCCGGACTTTCTCGAAGCCCTCAACAACCATGGCAACGCCTTGCGTGCGCTAGGTCATTTCGACGAAGCACTGGCAGCCTATGACAAAGCACTTTCCCTGCGCGCCGCCTACCCCGAGGCCCTGAACAATCGCGGTCTGGCGTTACACGCGCTGCACCGTTTCGACGAGGCTATCGCGTCCTTCGACAAGGCTATATCGCTGCGTGCCAACTACCCGGAAGCGCTTAATAATCGCGGCAATTCCCTCAAGGAACTGCGGCGCTTCGACGAGGCGCTGGCGAACTACGATCAGGCCCTGGCCCTGAAACCCGACTACGCCGAGGCTCTGTACAACCGTGGCAATACCTTCGGCGCGCAGAACCAGCATGCGCAAGCCATCATCAACTACGACGCCGCGCTCGCCATGCAGCCTGCACACGCGGACGCCCACTGGAACAAGGGCATCTCGCACCTGCTGCAAGGGCAACTGATTACGGGTTGGCCGCAGTACGAGTGGCGTTGGCGGGTCAAGGGTGCTGAAGCACCCCGTACTTTCGATTGTCCGCGCTGGGACGGCGTGAGTGATCTGCGCGGCAAGCGCCTGCTGCTTTGGACCGAGCAAGGTTTGGGCGACACCATCCAGTTCTCGCGCTACGCCGCCCTGCTCGCCGAACGCGGCGTCACCGTCGTGCTCGAAGTGCAGGCCCTACTGGCACGCCTGCTCGGCTCACTCGATAGCGTAACCACGGTTGTTGCACGCGGCGAGCCTCTGCCGCCGACAGATTTTCATTTCCCACTTCTGAGCATGCCTATGGCATGCAATACGACGCTGCAGAATGTGCCCTCCAGCGTGCCCTATCTGACCGCCCCAGGCGACAAGCTGGAAGCATGGCAAGAGCGTATGGCGACACTTGCCGCGGACGGCCAGCAACGCAAACCGCGCATCGGCCTCGCCTGCTCCGGCAACCCGAAGCTCGCCAATGACCGCAACCGCTCGATTCCTCTTGCAGCCTTCCAGCCTCTGCTCGACTGCGATGCGAGCTTCTTCCTCGTACAGAAGGAATGCCGCCCCGCGGACGAAGCCTTCCTGCGCGAACAACTGAAAATCCACGATCTGCGCAACCCGCTGGTCGACTTCACGGATACGGCAGCAGCCCTGACGCAACTCGACATGCTGGTCACGGTGGACACCTCGGTAACGCATCTGGCGGGCGCGCTCGGCACGCCGGTAGCCCTGCTGCTGCCCTTCGTGCCGGACTGGCGCTGGCTGCTGCAACGTCAGGACAGCCCGTGGTATCCCGGCATGCGCCTGTATCGACAGCCCGAAATCGGTGACTGGGGCAGCGTTATCCAGACGGTGACACGGGAATTGAAAAAGACCCTCGCCAGATGAACGAAAGCCGATCAGGTTTCCCGATCGGCTTTTTCCTTTTGCCACACTTCCGCGCGGGCTATGCCGCCCTTACTTTGCCTGTTTGGCGGCCTCTCCTGGCAGACGCTCCAGCAAGGTAATGCGATCGCCATACAGCACCAGATTGCCGGTGATCGGGTCCGGCAGGATCGACTTGATGCGCGAACCGGTATTGGTCTTCAGCGCCGCCCAGGTCAGGCCCGAATCCACCGAGCGCAGCACCACGCCACCACGCCCGGCAAGCAGGATGGCATTGCTGCCCGGTTCGATGGAGAAAGAGCGCACCAGCGCCTCGGTACCCGTGGACACCGGCAGCCAGCTCTTGCCCTCGTCTTCCGAACGCAGGATCGTGCCGCCATCCCCCGCCACCAGCAGCGCCTTGCCTTTCGGGTCGGCAAAGATGGAGCCGAGCAGGCGCACGCTGCCGCTCTCGACTCCGGCCCAGGTCTTGCCTCCGTCGGCCGAACGCAGGATCAGTCCCTTTGCGCCGACCAGTACGAAGACATTGCGCTCTGAATCGAAGAGGCCGCCATACAAGGTGGATGTCGTGCCGGTCGGCACCAGCGCCCAGCTCTTGCCTGCATCATCCGAACGCGCCAGCGCACCATCTGCGCCATATACCCACATCGTGCCGGACCTGGCATCCACCTCGCCGCGGAAGAAGGCCGCATCGACCAGCACCGGCAATGCCGTTTCGCGCTTGCCTTCGTCTTCAAGCAAGGCCATCGCGCCACTGTCACCAAACATCACGACGGCACCGCTCTTCGGGTGCGTGATGAAACCTTGATACACCGGGCCCTGCTTGCTACCGAACTTCCAGGACTTGCCACCATCATCGGACAGCAACCACGAACTCTGGCCGCCAACGGCAACAACAGACTTGCTCACCGGTTCGTAACCCACCTTGAACAGGTAGGCAGGCTCGATGAGCTGCTTCATGACCGAGGACTCCCAGGTACGACCACCATCACGTGACCGCGCCAGCATGCGATTCGCGCCCACCGCAATCAGGTCGCTCGAGACAGGCTCCAGAGCAATGCCATGCACATACTCCGGAACACCGGCTGAAACGGTTTTCCATGACTTGCCTGCATCATGCGAAGCAACGACCCAGCCCGTCCCGCCAACGGCCACAAGCGCCCCGCTCTTGGCGTCGTAGACCACGCCATTGAGGGTACGCGCTTCACCGGCACTCACGAGCAGCCAGGTCTTGCCAAGATCTTCGGAGTGCATCGTAAAGCCGCCATCGCCGACCGCAACCAGCGTCGTGGCGGAAACCTGTGCCAGTCGCGTGAACGACACGCCATTTGGCGTGCCCAGCGTAGCCCAGGTGTTGCCCCCATCTTCCGAGCGCGCCACCTTGCCGCCAGTCGCCAGCGCGATGAGCGTGCCGCTGGCGGAGTCTTGCAGCATGTGCACGATGTGCTCCGTGCCCGACTCAATGGTGCGCCAGACATGACCGCCATCGCTCGAACGCTGGATCTTGCCGTTGGCGACACCGCCAATCAGGTCGCCACTGCGTTGCTCGACAATGAGGGTCGTGAAGGCCTCATCAGTGCCACTCTTCACCGGACTCCAGCTGCGACCTTCATCACTTGATACCAGTGCTACGCCTTGGCCGCCCAGCGCCACAAGGGTGCCATGCTTCGCATCAGCCGCCAGCAGACCCAGGCCGACGGGCGCCGGCAACGGCACGCGCTGCCAATGCACGCCACCGTCTTCCGACCGCAGAATCAAGCCATCGACACCCGCTGCGATGACGAACTTGCCCTTCGGATCGGCATATGCTGTTTGCAAATTCGACGTAGCGCCGGTATTTACCGCCGTCCAGTGCTTGCCCTCATCCTCCGAATACACCAGGGCGCCTTCGGTGCCGACTGCGACCAATCGCTTTGTGCCCGGCACGTTGACGATCTGTTGCAGCGAAGCCGTCGTAGCGGGTTCGCCGACACTCCAGTTGTCTCCACCATTGGCGCTACGCCACACCGCTCCGTCGGTACCGACAGCCATCACGACGCCGTTGTCGAGACCAACAATGCTGTACAGCGAAGGATTGGTCACCACCGCGCGATACTCACCAGGCTGGTCACCCAGCTCGACCGCAGTACGCGATACGTCGGAGCGATCGCATGCGCTCAGGGCAAGGGCAGTCAATGCAATCGACAGCAGCAGAAAAAGCCTTCGCGAAAGCGGCGCCGGCGTTGTGGGCACTCGAATCATTAAAGTCTCCTGTCGGGTCTTAAGACCCGCTTTTCTTTTGGTTGAATCTGCCTGACTGATCTGCCTGCGCAAGGCTGAGCGTGATCGCGTTCGCGATGCCATTCCATGTCGGCGCGCGCAAGCTGCGTTGCAGTCTACTTGAGTGCCCTGCTTTGCCCAATATTGCGGCACAGCACATGGACTCGTGGTGACACAACATGCAAAATGCGCGCTCGCCAACACTTCCGCGTGTCCCCGCCAAGCCTCGTGATGCTTCAGACCCTCACCTCCCGTCGCAACCTACGGCGGCCCCGCAGCGGATTCAGCCTCATCGAATTGCTGATCACGCTGGCCATCCTGGCAGTGCTGGCCAGCATCGCAGTGCCGATCGCACAGGTGTCGGTGCAGCGCGGCAAGGAACAGGAACTACGCTTGGCGTTGCGCGAGATACGTCTGGCTATCGATAAGTACAAGACCGCTTCCGACCAGGGCGTGATCGCCTCCGAAGTCGGCTCACCCGGCTACCCCAAGACACTGGACGATCTTGTTCTCGGCAAGGTTGACCAGCGCACTTCGGCCGGCCGCAAGATCTACTTCCTGCGCCGCATCCCGCGCGACCCGCTCAGCGACGACCCTGCGATACCGGACGTGGAAACCTGGGGCAAGCGTAGCTACGCCAGCGATGCCGCAGATCCGCGCGAAGGGGACGATGTCTACGATATCTACTCCAAGTCCGAAGGCATCGGGCTCAACGGCATTCCCTACAAGCGCTGGTAAAGGCACGCATGCGCAGCACGCTCGCCAGCTCCCCATCGCGGAATTCGACCAAGGCTCGTGGCTTTACCTACATCGGCTTGCTGGTCATTGTCGCAATCATGGCCATCGTTGCTGCAGGCGCAGTACAGGTTGGATCAATTGCGCAGCGACGTTACGCCGAGGAAGAGTTGCTCGCCGTCGGCCTTGAATTCAAAGCTGCCGTACGCAGCTATTTTGAATCAACACCTGTCGGAACCCCCTCCGGCGCACCAATGAGTCTTGAAGACCTGCTGCGCGACCCGCGATACCCCAGCGTCAAACGCCATTTGCGCAAGATCTACAACGACCCACTGACCGGCAAGCCGGACTGGGGCATCGTACGCTCGACCGAAGGCGGCATCCTGGGCGTCTACAGCAAGGCCCAAGGCACACCGATTCGCCAGGACAACTTTCCCGACGAGTTCTTCCACTTCAGGGGCAAGAAAAATTACCGCGGCTGGGTGTTCGTGTACGGTGTGGTGTGTACCGACGAAGGCTGTGAGTTGCCGAACCGGGAAAACGGCAAGGACTAAGCACGATTGCCAGAGGCCGACGGCCTGAGCCTTATTGCTTTTCTTGCCAACGCTCCAGAGCCGCATCGTCGCTGTCGCGCGCATCCACCCAGCGCGCGCCCTGTGCCGTCTCTTCCTTCTTCCAGAACGGCGCCTGCGTTTTCAGGTAATCCATGATGAACTCGCAAGCAGCAAACGCCTCTCCACGATGCCTGCAAGCCACGCCCACGAAGACAATGCGCTCACCGGGCAGCAGTCGACCAATGCGATGAATGACACGTACGCCACCCAGCGCCCAGCGCTGCCGAGCCAGTGCGACGATGTCAGCCAGCGCACGTTCCGTCATCCCGGGATAGTGCTCGAGCGTCATTGCGAAAATTGCGTCTTTTTCACTGCCGCCACCGCGCACGGCACCGACGAAACTCGCCACCGCACCAGCCGTGCCATCGCCTGAAAGCGCGGCAATCTCTGCTCCGACATCGAAGTCCTCATGCCGCACACTAATGTCTTCGAGCGTCGACATCGGCCCTCTCCTCAGCCGCCTGTTACGGGAGGAAAAAACGCGATTTCATCACCGTCGCTCACTGCCGCCGCTTCTGTCGCCAGGGTTTGATTCACCGCAGCGCGAACACGCGGTGCCGACAAGGGCTGCCACTGGCTACCGCGCGCCACCAGCCACGCGCGCAGTGCCGTGACTGAACCAATCCCCTTGGGCAGATCGAGCTGCTCGCGCTCCACTCCCAGCGCTTCCCGCAGGCTCGCAAAATACAGGATCGTGATACTCATTTCTGATACTTCCTAAAGGCTCGCGAACGGCAGGTAGCGCACCACGTCGCCAGCATTGATCAGCGTCTCCGGCGCGTTTTCGACAAGACCGTCAGCCCAGGTGCACGAGGTCAATACACCGCTGCCCTGATTCGGAAAAAGATCAAGACCTCCCTCGGCATTGCGCCGCACGCGCAGGAACTCGCGTACCGGCACGGACTTCTTCCAAGTGAAATCGGCTCGCATCGGCAAAGCCGATGGCATTGACCCCGCACTACCCTGCATGCGCCGGAGATAAGGTTTGACCAGCATCTGGAAGGTCACGAAGCTCGACACCGGATTGCCCGGCAAGCCAATGAATGGCGTCTCACCGACACGCCCGAAGGCCAGCGGCTTGCCCGGTTTGATCGCCACGCGCCAGCTCTGCAATGCGCCCTCTGCCTCGACGGCGGCCTTGACATGGTCTTCCTCGCCCACGGAAACCCCGCCACAGGTCAGGATCAGATCCACATCCAGCGCAGCCTGACGCAGCGCGGCACGTGTCGCCTGCAAATCATCACGCACGACACCGAGATCGACGATGTCGCAACCCATCTCGCCGAGCAGACCGTGCAACACAAAGCGATTGGAGTTGTAGATCTGCCCTTGCGCCAAGGGCTCGCCGGGCATGCGTAATTCGTCACCGGTGAAGAAAACCGCCACACGCAGGCGCGCGACAACCGTTACCTTTGCGACGCCCAGCGAAGCCAGCAAGCCCAGCTCCTGCGAACGCAGCACGGCACCCGCCTTGAGCACCTCGCTTCCATCGCGAATGTCTTCGCCCATACGACGGACGTTGTCACCTGCTTGCGGCACGACTTCGATACGCACGTTCTCGCCATCAGGCGTACAGCGCTCCTGCATGACAACCGCATCGGCCCCAGGCGGAATCTGCGCGCCGGTGAAAATGCGCGCCGCCGTGCCGGGCAACAAAGGCTGCGGCACGCTGCCTGCGGGGATGCGCTGGCTGACCGGCAAAGGAATGTCCGCAACGACATCGGCCGCCCTGACGGCATAACCATCCATTGCCGAATTGTCTGCAGGCGGCACGTTCAGACTCGCCAGTACATCCTCTGCAAGCACACGCGCTGCTGCGTGCAGCACATCCACGCGCTCGCTACGCTGCAGCGGCTGCGCGGCGGCGATCAGGGTCGTGCGGGCATCTTCAAAACTCAGCATGTCTTTTCACTCGAACTCATTGGAAGCGCAGAAAGCGCTTCACGAAATCAGCAATCGCAGGCACATCGTTCAGATCCAAAAGCGACAAATGTGCAGGCACATCAATGCTTTCATCGCTCGCAACAGCCACCACATTCGGAAAAACGGGATGGATCAGCGCATGCCCAGCGCTTGGTCTGTGCACTTCCATTTTAGGAATTTCCACGGAACGAAAACCCTCAACCAGCACCACGTCGCACGGTGACATGTGTGTCAGCAGATCTGCCAGCACCGGCTCGGCTTCATTGGACAACTCATGCATCAGCGCCCAACGCTGCGCACCCGCCAGCATGACCTCCTGCGCGCCCGCTTCTCGGAAACGGTAGGAGTCCTTGCCCGGCTTGTCGATGTCGAAACCATGGTGCGTATGCTTGACGAGGGATACGCGCAAACCACCCGCTGCCAGCAGCGGAATGAGCTGTTCTATGAGCGTCGTCTTGCCTGCGCCGGAGTATCCGGCAAATCCGAAAACCTTCGTATGCATCAATCGCTTGCTTGAATTGTCGTCGTTGCCGGGCTTCGCGCCATCAAGCGCCCCGGATCAGCCTGCAAATGTAGCGTATCCGGAGAAGCCTCACGGCATTTCTCACGCTTCGCGCAGCGGAATCATCCCTTCAACGAGGCGTGGATTCAACTTACGGGCGGACGGCTGGAAACCTGCATTGCTCGCCCTCATGCAAGTACCGGCGCGGAAAAGCAGAAAGCCGCCCGAAGGCGGCTTTCTGCTTTTGTTGGCGGAGTGGACGGGACTCGAACCCGCGACCCCCGGCGTGACAGGCCGGTATTCTAACCAACTGAACTACCACTCCATGCGCACCTGACTTTTCAATCAGCCGCGCTTCAAAACCTGGCGTCCCCACGGGGATTCGAACCCCGGTACTTACCGTGAAAGGGTAATGTCCTAGGCCTCTAGACGATGGGGACCTGCGTTACCGTTACTGCACTTTCTTCGCCGCTTTTTTGGTGGAGGTAAGCGGGATCGAACCGCTGACCTCTTGCATGCCATGCAAGCGCTCTCCCAGCTGAGCTATACCCCCGACAGCGAAGAAGCAGAATTATAGAAATGACCTATGGCTGCGTCAACTCTAATTTGCCATTTACGACGGTATTTCGCAGTCTGTGCCTGTCTTGTGTCGCAATTGAGACAGCAACGCTTTTTTCTTCAGAGCACCTTGCCCGGATTCATCAGGCCACGCGGGTCGAGCGCCTGCTTGATTGAACGCATCAGAGCCATTTCCACTGGCGATTTGTAACGCGTGATTTCTTCGCGCTTGAGTTGCCCCAGCCCGTGCTCCGCCGAAATCGAGCCACCGAGGTCAGCGACGATATCGTGCACGATGCGATTGACCGCAGGCGTCTGCGCTATGAAATCGGCATTTTCGGCTGCGGCGGGCTTGGAAATGTTGTAGTGCAGATTGCCATCACCGACGTGACCAAAAGACACAATACGCAGATCCGGAAAAGCATCGTGCAAGGCAAGGTCGGCACGCGCTAGAAACGCTGGAATGCTGCTCACTGGCACGGAGACGTCGTGCTTGATGCTGATGCCTTCGATGCGCTGCGCTTCGGAGATGTTTTCGCGCAGGGCCCACAGGGACTGCTCCTGCGTTTCGCTGGCAGCAAGGACGGCATCGCTGATGCGCCCCACTTCCATTTGCGCCGACAAGGCCGCTTGCAAGATCTCTTGCAGATCGGCATCGGCCGCAGGATCCGTCAGCTCGATCAGGGCGTAACAGTCCGCAGACGTGCGCAACGGGTCGCTGCAGCCGGGAATGTGTTTCAGCACAAGCTCAAGCGCCGGGCGCCCGACGATCTCGAAAGCGGTCAGTCGTTCGCCACAGGCCGCACGCACGCTACTCAATAAATTGACGGCCTCTGCCGCACTGGCCAGCGCAACCCAGGCGACAGCACGACTACGTGGCAATGGAAACAGCTTCACAACCGCCGCAGTAATGATGCCCAGCGTGCCTTCCGCCCCGATGAAAAGATGCTTGAGGTCGTAACCCGTGTTGTCCTTGCGCAGACCACGCAGACCATTCCATATCTGGCCGTCGGCGAGCACGACCTCCAGCCCCAGCGCCAGCTCACGCGTATTGCCATAGCGCAGCACCTGCACGCCGCCCGCATTCGAGGAGAGATTGCCGCCGATCTGGCATGAGCCTTCGGATGCCAGCGAAAGGGGAAAGAGACGATCATGCTCCGCCGCAGCGGCCTGCACGGCAGCGAGCGTGCAACCCGCCTCTACCGTGAGGGTGTTATTGGCAGGATCAATGGCGCGTACACGATTGAGGCGCGAAAGATTGATTACGACTTCATTGCCAGTCGCGTGCGGCACGCCACCACCCACAAGCCCCGTATTGCCGCCCTGCGGCACCATCGCCACGCCGTTGGCGGCGCAGGCACTAACGACAGCGGCCACTTCTTGGGTATGAGCAGGACGCACCACGCAGAGGGCGCGGCCCTTGTAGCGACCGCGCCAATCCGCTTCATAAGGCGCGCGATCCGGTTCGTCCGTCAGCACATGACTGTCGCCAACGATGGCGCGAAGTGCGGCAAGCAGATCAGTCATGGACGGAAGGCGTCAGGCGCAGCCGCCCTCGTCGGCGTAGATAGGCTCGGCGTAGAGATCGTGCACATCGCAATCCGTAACGCGGACACGATAGAAGCCACCCGGCTCCATGTCGTGGCCATCGGGAATCATGACGAGGCCGTCGATGTCCGGCGCATCGCCTTCGGAACGCGCAACGGCCCCCTCCTCATCCACGTCATCAACCAGCACGACGATTTCCTTGCCGATCTTGGCTTCGAGGCGCTGCGTGCTGATGTCTTCCTGGAATTCCATGAGGCGCGACTTGCGCTCCTGGCGCACTTCTTCCGGCACAGGATCGGGCAACTCATTGGCCGTCGCACCTTCTACCGGTGAATACGGGAAGCAGCCGACGCGATCCAACTGCGCCTCGCCAAGGAAGTCGATCAGCTCTTCGAATTCAGCATCGGTCTCGCCTGGAAAGCCGGCGATGAAGGTGCTGCGGATCGTTAGATCAGGACAGATATTGCGCCAGCGACGAATGCTCTCGAGATTGTTCTCGGCACTCGCAGGGCGCTTCATGAGCTTGAGAATGCGTTTGTTGGCGTGCTGGAACGGCACATCCAGGTACGGCAGAATCTTGCCCTCGGCCATCAGTGGAATGATGTCATCGACGCTCGGGTAAGGATAGACGTAGTGCAGACGCACCCATACGTCGAGCTCGGACAGGGCATTGCACAGATCATAAAGCTTGGTCTTGACCGGCTTGCCATTGACGAAGCCGGTGCGGTATTTGACATCGACGCCGTAAGCGCTGGTGTCTTGCGAGATGACCAGGATTTCCTTCACACCGGCATCAACGAGTGCTTCGGCTTCACGCATGACGTCGTGAATCGGGCGCGACACGAGATCGCCACGCATCGAAGGAATGATGCAGAAAGTGCAGCGATGGTTGCAGCCTTCGGAAATCTTCAGATAGGCGAAATGACCCGGCGTAAGGCGCACGCCCTGCGGCGGAACCAGATCGGTGAAGGGGTCATGCGGTTTTGGCAGATGCTGGTGCACTACGTCCATGACTTCATCGGTTGCATGCGGGCCGGTGACCGCAAGGACCTTGGGGTGCGCCATCTGCACGATGCCCTGCCCGCTGGCGTCTTTCTTCGCGCCGAGGCAGCCGGTCACGATCACCTTGCCATTTTCCTTGAGCGCTTCACCGATCGCATCCAGCGACTCTTCCACCGCAGCATCGATGAAGCCGCAGGTGTTAACCACGACGATGTCCGCACCTTCGTAGTTGTTGGAGATGTCATAACCCTCGGCGCGCAGGCGCGTCAGGATGTTCTCCGAATCGACCGTTGCCTTCGGGCAACCAAGTGAAACGAAGCCAACTTTAGGCACGGCGCCAGATGCGGACCGAGGGAGAATGATTGAACTCAAAACGAAGAACCTTCCAGAAAGACAGCGGGCGCAGCCGAGGCTGCGCCCTGTATGTGATGCGTCGTACTACACGTAAGTTCTTATTTTAGCAGGGGTTAGGCACGCGGTCTGCAAGAATTGCTTACGCCGTTGCCGCACAAAACAAAAGCGGCGCATATGCGCCGCTTTCGATCACCAACAGCAAACGCCTACTTCTTCTCGTCAGGAGTTTTACCGGGAAATGGAAACCCGGTGAACAGATTGCGCGTTTGCGACTCAATCTGCTCCTGCATCTGCGAGAACATGCGGCGACTCTGATCCACGTAAGCCGTCATCATGCTATTGAGCGCGGGGCCCTGAAAATTAAGGAATTGCGCCCACAAGTCCTTGCTCATCGGGCTGTTTTCGCCGTAGAGCGACTTGGTCTGATCCTGCAACTTGGCCTGCATGTCGGTAAAGGCCGTGATGTTGTTCTCCAGGTAACGTCCCATGAAACCCTGCATGGCGTTGCCATAGAAACGAATCATCTGCGACAGCAGATCGCTGGTAAACATCGGCGAGCCGCCGTTCTCTTCTTCGAGAATAATTTGCAGCAAAATCGTCCGGGTTAGGTCGTCGCCAGTCTTGGCGTCGATAACCTGGAAATCTTCCTGACCGAGAACCAGGTCACGCACATCAGCGAGCGTGATGTAGCAACTTGATGCGGTGTCGTACAGCCGTCGATTCGGGTATTTCTTGATGAGTCGAGAGTGATGCTCCGCCATGTCGTCCTCCGGAGGCCTGCTGATTATGACGTTTTGCGAGACGCGCGTTACAGCCAGACTATCACGCGCCTGCACCGTCTTCTATGGATTTGCTGCGCTCATGACAACCTGAAAACCAGCATGCCGCAAAGGAAACCCCCTACTACTTAGGAACTAGTTCTCGCTTTGCAGCATACACTACGGCGGCAGCCTTTTTGTGCGCCGCCGTAACCACTTTTGCTGCGGGGTAAACCCCTATTACCCCATGTGCAAACCGCCGTTGATATTGATGGTTGCACCGGTGATGTATCCGGCCTTGTCGGAAGCCAGATAGGCGCACAGATCACCGATTTCCTCGGGTTTGCCGAGGCGGCCAGCGGGCACGGTGGCGATGATCGCGTCGCGCACTTCTTCCTTGATCGCCATGACCATGTCCGTGCCGATGTAGCCTGGCGCAATCGCGTTGACGGTCACACCCTTCTTGGCAACTTCCTGCGCCAACGCCTTGGTCAGGCCGAGAATACCGGCCTTCGCAGCCGAATAATTGGCTTGGCCGAACTGGCCCTTCACGCCATTGACCGAAGAGATATTGATGACGCGGCCATACCCGCGCTCTGCCATGGCCGGCAGAATGTAATGCGTGACATTGAATACACTGTCGAGATTGGTCGAGAGCACTGCATCCCAATTGGCCTTTTCCATCTTGCGGAACATGCCGTCACGCGTAATACCCGCGTTGTTCACCAGCACGTCGATCTGGCCGATTTCGGCTTCGATCTTCTTAACCATTGCGCCGCACTGTTCGTAGTCGGTGACATCGGCCTCACCCGCATACACGTCGAAGCCCTCGGCCTTCATCGTGGCAAGCCACTCATCCTTGGGAGGAAAATCCGGCAGGCAATTGGCCACGACCTTGTAGCCCTCCTTAGCCAGCGACTTGCAGATAGCCGTGCCCAGACCGCCCATGCCACCTGTTACCAATGCGACATTCTTCGACATGATTCACCTCTCTCTTCTGATCAAAATCCAGACCAGCACCGACGGGGGATGTCGGATCGGCCGTCCCTTGCCCTTCCACGCGGGAAGGGCGATACATCAATACATGTGCTGGCCGCCGTTGATCGAAATGTTGGCGCCCGTAAGGAAGGCCGCCTCATCTGATGCGAGGTAGGCCACGAGACCTGCAATCTCTTCCGGTTTACCAAGACGGCTCATCGGGATCTGCGGCAGGATCTTCGATTCGAGGATTTCCTGCGGAATCGAGGTCACCATCTTTGTGCCGATGTAACCCGGCGAAATCGTGTTGACGGTCACGCCATGCTTGGCCACTTCAAGCGCCAGCGCCTTGGTGAAGCCGTGCATGCCGGCCTTGGCCGCCGAGTAATTGGTCTGGCCGAAAGCCCCCTTCTGCCCGTTCACCGAAGCGACGTTGATGACGCGCCCCCAGCGGCGTTCAACCATGCCGTCCATGACCTGCTTGGTCATGTTGAAGACGGAATCGAGATTGGTATGGATCACGCTGTCCCAGTCGGACTTCGTCATCTTGCGGAAGGTCACGTCGCGCGTAATGCCGGCGTTGTTGACCAGCACGTCGATCGCGCCGACCTCCGCCGTCACCCTGGCAACGCAGGTCGCACAATCGTCGAAGTCGGCGACGTCGCAGGGATAGGCCGCGAATTCGTGGCCCTGGCTGCGCATCGCCGCCAGCCAGTCCTCGGCCTTGCCATTCTTGGGGCTG